>NZ_WVZN01000034.1:71601-85922 GCF_011772445.1 Hydrogenophaga sp.
ATCACGCAGGGTGCGCGCACCGGCTCAGCCCGCCACCAGCGCGGCTTCGTAAGCGGCCCAGGCCACGTGCGATTCCTGCAGGCTCACCCGCATGGCCGCCAGGCCGCCCGAGGCACTGCCCGGCACCGCGTGCGGGCCCAATTCACCGGCGGCGATTCGCGCCGCCAGGCGCTGGAACAGCGCATGCGCCAGGAATTCGGTGGTGGTGTTGCGGCCCGCGAACTCGGGCAGCTCGTCGAGGTTGCGGAAGTTGAGCCGGGCGAGCTCCTCGCGCAGCACCTGCGTGGCCAGGCCGATGTCGGCCACGATGCCGTCGGGATCGAGCGCGGGGCGGCGCAGCTCCAGATCGACCATGTAGGTGGCGCCGTGCAGGCGCTGTGCGGGGCCGAACACCTCGCCCCGGAAGCTGTGGGCGATCATGAAGTGGTCGCGGACGGTGATGCTGAACATGGGGGTGGCGTGGCTCTCAGGTGGGGTAGTCGATGCGCTGGCACAGGGTCTCGGTGTCCCCGCCGGCCAGGCGCGCCAGCACGCGAGGCAACTCGTCGAAGGGCGCGCGGTGGGTGATGAGGGCGTCGAGCGCCGGGTCGGTGAGCAGCGAGAGCGCCAGCGACAGCCGGCGCGCATGGCTCCAGCGCGCGCGTTGCGCGCCGGCCACCTGCCCCACCTGCGAGCTGCGCAGCGTGAGGCGGCGTGCGTGGAAGGCTTCGCCCAGCGGCAGCGCCACCTGGCGTGTGCCATACCAGCTCAGCTCCAGCACCGTGGCCTCGAAGCCTGCCAGTTGCAGGGCGGTGACCAGCCCGGCCGCTTGCCCGCTGGCGTGGATGACCAGGTCGGCTTCGGGCCGCGCCTCGCCCGGCAGTGCGAAGCCCGCACCGAGCGCCTGCGCGATGCCCGCGCGGGCCGCCACCGGGTCCACCACCTGCACCTCGGTGCCCGGCAGGCGCGCGGCCAGCCAGGCCACCAGCAGACCCAGGGTGCCGCCGCCCACCACGGCGATGCGCTCGCCCAGGCGCGGCGCGGCGTCCCACAGGGCGTTGATGGCGGTCTCGAGGTTGGCGGCCAGCACGGCACGCGCGGGTGGCACGCCGGGGGGCACGGGGGTCACCGCGTCGATCGGCACCTGGAAGACGGTCTGGTGCGGGTGCAGGCAGAACACCGGGCGCCCGAGCAGGTGCGCCGGGCCGGCCTCCACCACGCCTACCGCCACGTAGCCGTACTTCACGGGCGCGGGGAAGTCCCCGGCCTGGAACGGCGCGCGCATGCGTTGCGCCTCGCTCGCGGGCACCTCGCCGCGGAACACCAGGGTCTCGGTGCCGCGGCTCACGCCGCTGTGCAGGCAGCGCACGCGCACCTCGTCCTCGCGCAGGGGCGGAAGGGTTTCGGTGCGGATCTCGGCCCGCGAGGGCCCGGTGACCCAGCAGGCCTGGGCGGTGGTGGTGAGGGCGGCTTCGGTCAAGGTGAGGTGGACGGCTCGATCGGCGGTCCGCGGAAACAGGGCTTGCGTCCGCGCGCCATCGCGAGGAACCTCGCGGTTGTCCGTTCATCTTAGATGGCCCACCGCACCACCGCCATGAACCCCGCTGCAGCGACCACCCCGGCATCGGCCCAGGCCCTGCGGCTCGACGCCGGGCGCGCCCTGGCCGGCACGGCGCTGGTGCTCGTGTGCGCGGCCGCTGGCCTTGCCCTGGCGGCTGGCCTGGGCACGGACTACCCCCTGAAAGCCCTGCTGGCGTACGCCCTGGGCGCCGCGCTGGTGTGGCGCGGCCTGGGGCTGGGCGGGCACCCGCACGCGCGCTTCGGCACGGCCAACCGCGTCACGCTGGGGCGCCTGGCCGGCATGGCCCTGGTGGCCGCGCTGTTGGGCGAAGCCGTGCCCGCCGCGCCACCGTCCGCGCAGCCGGCGGGCGGCTGGGCCTTGGTCGTCTTTGCCACCGTGGTGGCCGTGCTCGACGCCGCCGACGGCGCCCTCGCCCGCCGCCAGGGGCTGGCCAGCCGCTTCGGCGCGCGCTTCGACATGGAAACCGACGCCGCCTTCATGCTGGTGCTGTGCGCGCTGGTGTGGCAGGCCGGGCAGGCGGGGCCGTGGGTGCTGGCCTCGGGCCTGATGCGCTACGCCTTCGTGGCGGCCGCCGCCTTCCTGCCCTGGCTGGCCGGCCCGCTGCCGCCCAGCGTGCGCCGGCAGGCGGTGTGCGTGGTGCAGATCACCGCCCTCATCGTCTGCCTGGGGCCCATCGTGCCCGCGCCGCTGGCCTCGGGCATCGCGGCGCTGAGCCTGCTGCTGCTGGCCAGCTCGTTCGCCATCGACATCCGCCACCTTCAGCGCCACGTCGCGCGCCAACGCCACCCCCAGGAGACCCGCGCATGAACACCCCAACGCTTCGCCGCCGTGGACTTGTCGCGGGCGCCGCCATGGCCGCCGGCCTGTTCGGCACGCCCCTGCTGGCCCAGGCGCAGGCGGCGCGCTATGAGATCGACCCCGACCACTTCACGGTGGCTTTCCTGGTCGACCACATCGGCTACGCCAAGGTGCTGGGCACGTTTCGCGCGGCGCGCGGCAGCTACCGCTTCGACGAGGCCAGCGGCACGCTGTCGGAGGTGCGCATCGAGGTGGACACCGCCAGCGTGTTCACCAATCAGCGCAAGCGCGACGAGCACCTCAAGGGGCCGGACTTCCTCAACAGCGGCGAATTCCCGCGCATGGTGTTCACGGCCAACGGCGCCAAGCGCCTGGCCGAGCGGCGCTTCGAGATCGCCGGCCAGCTCGAGCTGCTCGGCAGGTCGCAGCCGCTCACGCTGACGGCCACCTGGAACAAGAGCGCCGAGTCGCCGCTGGGCGGCATCGGGCGCAAGCCCTACGTGATGGGCGTGTCCGCGCGCGGCAGCTTCCGGCGCGGCGCCTATGGCATGAACTACGCGCTGGACAACGGCTGGGTGGGCGACACGGTCGACCTCATCATCGAGTTCGAGGCGGTGCGCCAGTGAGCGCCGCCGGGCCGTTCCCAAGGCGCTCGGCACCGCAGTGCGCAGCACGGAGGGCAGCCCCTTGAGCCTGGCTGGCGGGCTGCGCATCGGCCTGGCGTTCTTCGCCCTCAACACCCTGCTGAGCTTCGAGAACCGCTGGCCCGGGCTGGGCGTGCTGTACATGCCGCGCCTGTCCTACGAGCTGTGTCTGGGCCTGGCCCTGCTGGCGGGCTGGGTGGCCTGGCGCGGCGCGTTGTCGGCGCGCGCGGCCACCGGGCTGGCGCTGGCTTTTCTGGCCCTGGTGGTGGTGCGATACGCGGACGTGACCGCGCCCGCGCTGATGGGGCGGCCGGTGAACCTGTACTGGGACGGTCGGCACGCGCTCGAGCTGATCGAGGTCGCGGCGCGGTCCTGGTCGTGGTGGCATGTGGCGGCCGCGGTGCTGGCGCTGCTGCTCGGGGCGGTGGCGCTGGTGGTCGTGGCGCGCTGGGCGATCCAGGAGCTGGCGCGCGCGCTGGACAGCGCCGCATGGCGGCGCGCCAGCGGGGCGTCGGCCGCCGCGCTGACCCTGTGCTTCGCGGCCTACGTCCCCGATCAACGCGACACGCGATGGTTCTTCTCGCTGCCGCTGGCGCCCACGGTGGGGAACCAGGCCACGCTGCTCGCTCAGGTGCTGTGGCCCGCGCATGGCGAGGCCACCCTGGGCCATGGCCCGGCGTTCGACACGGACCTGCAATCCCTGCATGGCCCGCAAGGCCCGGCCGATGTGGTGCTGATGTTCGCCGAGTCCTATGGCGCCGTCGCGCTCGACGACAGGGGGCTGTCCGCGGCGCTGGCGCCGTCGCGCGAGCGGCTGCGGCGTGCCCTCGCCGCCAGTGGTCGCCAGGTGGTGTCGGCCCGCGTGCGCGCGGCCACCTTCGGCGGTGCCTCGTGGCTCTCGCACGCCAGCCTGCTGACGGGCCTCGCCGTCACCGATCCGGCGCGCCACCAGCTGCTGCTGACCAGCGAACGCCCCACGCTGGTGGGTCATTTCGCGCGGCACGGCTACCGCACGGTGGGCTGGATGCCCGGCATCAAGCGCCCCTGGCCCGAGGGGGCGTTCTACGGCTTCGAGCGCTTCGCCGACGACCCGCGCCTGGGCTACCGGGGCCCGGACGTCGGCTACTGGCGCATCCCCGACCAGGTGGCGATGGCGCTGCTGCACGAGCAGGAACTGAGCGCTTCGAAGGCCGAGCGCCGGCCTGTGTTCGCGGTGTTTCCCACGGTCAGCACGCACGCGCCCTTCGAGCCCTTGCCGCTGTTGCTGGACGAGCCGCTTGGGCCGCTGGCCACCGAGGCCTCGGGCCACTCGCCCGAGAAGGGATACGCCGCCAGCCTGCGCTACCAGTTCGATTGGCTCGCGCGCTACCTCGAACGCACGGCCGATAGCCGCCAGGTGCTGGTCGTGGTGGGCGACCACCAGCCGCCCGGTGGCGTGGCGGGGCGCAATGCCTCATGGGACGTGCCGGTGCACGTCATCAGCAGCGACCCGGCACTGACCCGCCGTTTTGAGGCCATCGGCTTCACGCCGGGGCTTGAACCCGTCGGGCCGGCGCTGGGCGCCATGCACGAGCTCACCCGCTGGTTGCTGCTGGCGTTTGACGGACGCGCCGAACCGCATTGAGACAGGCCCGGCAACCGTCGGTGCGGAAGATGTCAATGCCCCATGCTGCGGCGCCTGTGGCATCCTCTATCCCTTCCAGTCGCAGGTTCGGCCATGACCACTCCCGTTGAAGACATTGCAGCGCAGGCGCTCGATTTGCCGCCGGAAGATCGCGCGAAGCTGATCGAGCGTCTGATCGCCAGTTTCGAGCCGAAATCGCCCGCTCAAGCCGCGTGGCTCAAGCTGGCCAGCAGCCGGCGCGATGGCGTTCGCGCGGGCGAGATGAACATGGTCCCGGGCGACGAAGCCCTTGCCCGCGTTCGTGCTCGACTTTCGTGAGCTACTGGCTGCACCCGGACGCTGAGGCAGAGCTCGGCGAAGCCGCCGTTTACTACGCCGAGCACGCCAGCCTTGCCATCGCGCACCAGCACCGAGAACCCGGGTACTGGGAACAGCGCGTGTAGCCCCGGCAATCCCCACCCGCGCCTACCCCACGCGCCAGACGTGCACGTCCCCCGACGGCGCGTCTGGCGCCAAGGCCCGAAGCCATTCACGCATCGCCCCGGCGGTTTCTCCCTCCGGCCGCAGCAGCCGCTGCCGCTCGCCCAGCGACACCGCGTAGCAATACCCGCCCTCACCCGCCAGCGCCTCCAGCCGGTCGATGCACCCCAGCGCGACGTCGCGCACGGCCGGCACGAACTCGAAGGACAGCGCCGGCAGGGGCTGGCTCAGGCCCAGCAGCACCTCCAGCTCGAAACCCTCCACGTCGATCTTCACGAAGTCGGGCAGGCCGTGTTGCGCGATGAGCGCGTCAAGGGTGTTCACCTCCACCAGCGGCCCGGGCTCCCAGCGCACGCCCTGGAACGACGGCGCTTCCCCTGCCCGCACCACGAAGTCGCTCGACAACGTGGCCACCGTGGGCGTGCGCGGGCTCGCCATCAGCTGCGCCTGCCCGCGCCCGCGACCCAGCGCCTGTTCGAGCACCACGATCGACGCATCGCCTGCGAAGCGCCGCCTCAGCATCCGCGCGAAATCCGGCTGTGGCTCCAGCGCCACCACGCGCGCCCCCAGTTGGCGAAACGCAGCCACCCGATTGCCCGCGTGCGCGCCCACGTCGACGGCCAGCCCGCCCGCCGGCACGAAGCGGCGGTAGAAGCGCCGCAACTGCGCGCCGCGCCAGGGAATGGCGCGGTAGATCAGCAGCGAGCGCAGCAGGCCCAGCGTGCTTGTCCAGCGCATGCGCGGCGTCTTCATCGCACCACTGTATCGGCTGCCAGGCCCGCGCTGGGGTGACACGAACACCACCCTGGTGGCGCAAGCGCATTGTGTCTGGCCGATGCATTGTGGTAATCTGCCACAAATTGCCACACACACCATGTCCTCGAATTCCATCCGCATCGGCACGGCGCTCTTCGACAGCGCCCGCGAAGAAGGTGCACTGATGTCGCGTTCCGCGGCCCAGCAGATCGAGCACTGGGCCCGCATGGGCGCCGCACTGGAAGCCAGCGGTCTGACGGTGGCCCAGGCCGCCTCGCTGCTGAAGAGCCAGGCCGAGGCGGGTGATGCGAAGCTGTGGGCGTTCAAGCGCGAGCGGCAACGGGCGGACCTGGCACACGCCCGCTCGGGCCGCATCACCCAGGACCAATTGAGCTGGTTCTCCGGCGGCAAGGCCCGCAAGCTCAAGCTCATCAACTCGCCGTACTGAAGCGGCCATGGCCACCCGGCCTGTTCTGCCCTCGCCAGCGGCGCCCCTGGATGGGGCCACCATCGATCGGTTCCTGTCCAACATGGGGACGGAGATGGTGCTGGTGGGTGGTCAGGCCCTGGGTTTCTGGATGAGCCGCTTCGGCATCGAGCCGGATGGCGTGGCCATTTCGAACGACGGCGATGCGCTTGGCAAAGTGGCCCATGCCATCCAACTGGCCCAGGCCTTGAAGGCGCGCATCGAACTGCCCGAGAAGACCAGCCGCACGGCCATCGTCGCGCAACTGCGTTTGCCCGCGCCAGACGGGAAGGTGCGCAACATCGACGTGCTGCACCTGCTCTACACCGTGGCCGGGTTGAAGAAATCCTCGGCGTTCACCCGGCGGGTCATCGACGACAGCGTCGAGGTGGAGTGGCGGCCGGGCCGCTTCATCCGGGTCATGGATCCGTTCGACGTGCTGGAGTCCCGGGCACAGAACGCCGTGGGCCTGCTGGATGAGAAAGGGCCCCATGTCGTCACCCAGGCGGCGTGGGCGGTCGACGTGGCGCGTGCGGCCTTGCTGCGTTTGGCGGCCGACCCGGGATCGTCGGATCGACTGGGCACCCGGATCCAGCGCATTTACACGTTGGCGCGCAGCCAGGTGGGCCGACGCCTTCTCTCGGAGCATGGCATCGAATTGCTCGACGCCCTGGACCTGGATGCCTTGCGGCCCATCGCGCCCCTCCATGTCAAGCAGTTGGACGCTGTCGAGAAGGCCATGGTCGCGCGCCGTTTCAAAGCGTCCGCCGGTGAACCATGAGTCCCAGGTAAACCACGCCCGCGGCCAGCATGGCATGCGCCCAGAACATCACCGCGCCCAGCGCCGCGCCCCACCCGCCCCATGCCACACCCCAGGCCAGCGCCAGCGTGAGCGCGCCGAGCGCGCGCCAGGCCAGGCCCGCCGCGCGCGGCAAGGGCCGGCCGAGCAGCTCGTGCTGGTGGCGCGCCATGCCCAGAGCCAGCGCCGCGAAGCCGATCGCGCACAGGCCCGACAGCAGCAGGTGCATCACGCGCCGCGCTCCTGTTCATGCCGCCCTTCGCGCACCCGTCCCTGCGCGCGGCGCGCGCGCCAGGCCATCGCGCCCAGGCCCAGCGCCAGCGCCGGGCACGCCAGGTCCATGCCGATGAAGACGGCGTCGCCACTGGCCAAGCCGCGCCACAGCGGTCGCTGCGTGGTGAGCGCGTTGAGCAGCGGCAGCGCGCCGAACAGCAGCGCACCCGCACCCCACTGCAGCGGCCAGGCGCGCGCCGGGCGAAGCACACCCGCCACGGCCAGGGCCAGGGCCCAGGCAGCGAAGAAAGTCTGGATCTCGGCCTCGGGCCGCAGCGGCAGGTTCGCTGGCAGCAGGCGGTTGGCCCACAGGTAGGCTGCGGTGGCCAGCGGCAGCCCGGCGACCACGGCCACGTTGATGCGCCCCACCCCGCCCGCCGCACCGCCCGGTCCCCGCGCCGCCGTCCACAACACCAGCCCCGTGCCCACCATGGCCGTTCCCGCCAGGCCGAGCAGGAAGCAGATGCCCTGCAGCACCGGGTCGGCGAAGCGCCCCAGGTGCAGCGCGTACAGGCCGCCAAGTACAGCGGCCGGGGCGCCCACCGGGCCGCTTTCGCGCAGCAGCGCGCCGCTGGCCCCGTCGAACAGCAGGAACTCGCGCCGATGCGTCACCCGTCCCGCCGGCCCGCGCACCACCAGCACGCGCGCGGCGGCGTCGCCCGGGTGATGCACCACCACGCGGTCGATGCCCTGTGCGCCCCAGCGCGCCTGCGCCTGCCGCAGCAGGGGCGCCAGCGCGGCCAATGGCGCGGCCTGGCCGCTGGGCGCACCGACCGGCCAGGCGGCCACGGTTTCGGCCGCGATGGCCGCGCGGCGTTCGCCCGCGCCGTCGAACGCGGCCAGCGCCCCCCAGGGCATGTACTGGAAACCCAGGATCACCAGGCCGCTGTAGACGATCATGAAATGAAAAGGCAGCGGCAGCACCGACAGCGCGTTGTGCGCGTCCAGCCAGCTGCGCCGCCCCTTGCCGGCGCGGAAGGTGAAGAAGTCGGCGAACAGCTTCTTGTGCACCACCACGCCGCTGACCATGGCCACCAGACCCAGCAGCGCGGCGATGCCCACGATCCAGCGGCCCCACAGGTAAGGGATGTGGTGCAACTGGTAGTGGAAGCGGTAGAAGAACTCGCCTCCGGCGGTGGCGCGGGCGGTGCGCGGCTCGCCCGTGGCGCTGTCGAAGGCCTGCTGCCCCGCGCCGGCGGGGCCGCTCCAGTAGGCGGTGGGCGTGAGGCGGCGCGCGTCGGGCAGCTCGATGCTCCAGCGCGTGGCGCCGGGCGCGGCGCTGGCCAGGTGCGCGGCGAGGCGGTCGCTCAGCGCGGCCACGTCCACCTCGCGGGCCTGCGGTGGCGCTTCGGCTTGCATCCAGGTCGTGAGCTCTTCGCGGTAGAAGGCCAGGCTGCCCGTCCAGAACACGGCGTAGAGCACCCAGGCGGCCAGCAGACCGGCCCAGGTGTGCAGCCAGGTCACGCGCGGGCGCACACCGCCGCGCGCACCGGCCTTCACGGCGAACACCAGCACCGCCACGGCGGTGGCCACCGCAAAGCTGGTCAGCATGCCGGCGACCACACCGTCAATGGCGCGCCAGGGGAACGCCAGGCCTGCCACGCTGGCCAGTGCGGCCAGGCCGTAGCCGCCCAGCACGGCCAGGGTGACGCGGGCGGTCCAGGCGCGCTGCGCTTTACGGCCCATGTTCAGGGCCCACGTTCAGGCCTCACGGTCGGGGCCGCCGTTCAGAAGCGGTAGCTGGCGCCGACGCGCAGCGTGCGCTCGGGGCTGCGGTAGCAGAAGGTGGCGTCGCAGTCGATCAGCTTCTGCGTGTCGAACAGGTTGTCGACGTTGAACGTGTAGCGCCAGGCGCCCACGTCCAGCCCCAGGGCCGCGTCCACCAGCGTGAGGCTCGGGTTGCGCAGGTCGGCGTTGCCGAAATCCTGCCCCGAGCGGGCCTTGCCCACGTAGCGCACGCCCAGCGCGGCAAACGCCGGCTGCTCGCCGAAGGCGGTGAACTCGACCTTGCCCCACACGCTGGCGTTGTGGCGCGGCACGGCCATGGGCGTGAGGCCCTGGTCGCCGTTGTTGCTGCGCGTGATGCGCGCGTCCAGGTTGGTGTACTGGCCGATCACGCTCAGGCCCTTGGCCACGCGCGCGCGCAGTTCCAGCTCCAGGCCCCGGGCCTCGATCTCGCCCGTCTGCTGGAACACACCCGCCATGCCCGGGACCGAGGTCTTCACGTTCTCGCGTGTCAGGTCGAACACCGAGGCGATGAAGCTGAAGGCCTCGCCTGCGGGCTGGTAGCGCACGCCGGCCTCCAGTTGCTTGCCGCGCGAGGGCTCGAGCGAGCGGCCCGCCACGTCCAGCCCGGTCTCCGGCGCGAACGAAGTGGCGTAGCTCAGGTACGGCGCCCAGCCGTTGTCGAACAGGTGCACCACACCGACGCGGCCGGTGGTGTCGCTGGTGGACAGGTCGGCGGTGGGCGTCACCACGCCGTTGAGCAGGTTGATGCGGCGGCTGGACTGGTCGGCCTTGTCGTGGCGCAGGCCGGCCGTGAGCACCCAGCGCTTCCACTTGAGCTGGTCCTGCAGGTAGAAGCCAAGCTGCTTGCTGGGCGACTCGTCTTCGAAGGGCGCGGCGTGCGGCGTCAGGGGCTGCGGCGCGACCACGGGGTTGAACAGGTCCAGGTCGGGCATGACCGCGTTGGCGTTGCGGCGCGTGAAGCTCAGTTTGGAGCGCGAGTAGTCCACGCCCAACAGGGCCGTGTGCACCACCGCGCCGGTGCTGAAGTCGGCCTGGGCGTGCGTGTCCACGGCGACGCCACGCCACTCGGCCACGCGCGGCGAGACGGCGCGCCCGATGTGGCGGCCGTCGGCGCGCAGGCCCAGGTTGAACACATCCGTGCCCTCTCGGTCGAGGTCGCCGTAGCGCAGGTTCTGGCGCAGTTGCCAGGTGTCGTTGAAGCGGTGCTCGAGCTCGTAGCCGACAGTGGTGTTCGTGCGCTTCCAGCGGTTGTCCAGGCCGCCGATGTTCACGGACGGATCGGGCTGACCCAAGGCGCCGGGGTTGCGCAACTGGTTGCCCCAGGCGTAGGACTGGTCGTCCTCCTGGTAGCTGGCGAGCAGCGTGAACTTCGTGGCTGCGCTGGGCTGCCAGGTGAGCGACGGCGCCAGGTACACGCGGTCGTCGCGGTCGTGGTCCAGGCGCGTGTCGGCGCGGCGCACCAGGCCGACCAGGCGGTAGCTCAGGGTGCCCGATTCACCGATGGCGCCCCCGACGTCGGCCTTGAGGGTCTTGCGGTCGTAGGTGCCGTATTCGATGCCGATCTCGCGCACCGGCTCGGTGGTGGGCCGCTTGCTCACGGCGTTGATGACGCCACCGGGCGCCACCTGCCCGTACAGCACCGAGGCCGGGCCGCGCAGCACCTCGATGCGCTCCATGCCGTAGGGCTCGATGGAGCCCATGGCAGCGGTGCTGGGGTTCTGCAGGCCGTCGAGGAACACGCTGGCGCTCTCCAGCGCGAAGCCGCGCACCAGCGACATCTGGTCCGAGGCCCAGGGCTTGGAGTTGGAGGTGACGCCCGCGGTGTAGCGCAGGGTCTCGTCCAGCGTCGTGGCCTTGCGGTCGCCGATCTCTTCGGCGGTGATGACCGAGACCGATTGCGGTGTTTCGATCAGCGGCGTGTCGGTCTTGGTGGCCGTGGCCGAGCGGCGCGCGACGTAGCCCGCCACCGGGCCCTTGGCCCGCTCGCTGAAGGCAGCGCCCGTGACGGTGACCGTGGGCAGCGTGGCCTGGCCGGTGGCTGGCGGGGGCGTCTGGGCTGGTGCGGCGGGTGTCTGGGCCACCAGAACATAGCCCGCCGCCGTGCGGCCCAGTTGCAGCCCGCTGCCCTGCAGCAGGCGCTGGAAGCCCTCCTCCACCGTCACCGTGCCTTGCAGGCCGGGGCTGGTCTTGCCGCGCACCTGGGCCGCGTCCACCACCAGGGCGGCGCCCGCTTGCAAGGCGAAGCGGTTCAGGGCCTCACCCAGCGGGCCGGCGGGCACGTCGGCCCGCACGCTGGCGGCGGCTGACGCGGTCTGGGCCTGTGCCGCGGCGGCGCCGGTGGCCAGCATGGCGGCACAGGCCAGGTGAACGGCCAGCGCCAGTGGGCGGGCGGGCTTCAACGCCTTGAGGGTGCGCGGGCGGCGCGGGGCTTGGGGGTCTTGCATCGGGGTGATCCTTGGGTGGTCGGTCAGCGGCGGCGGCATCGCCGCGGTCGGCGCGTTCGCCGCCTTCATCCCCATTGACGAACGGCGCCGCGAAAGCGGAACCGCTCACCCGAAAAAAGAGAGAGACAAGGCTCAGGCCCGGCGATAAGCCAGCACCTTCAGGCCCCGCTCGGGCGACACATCCGGGAACGCCAGCGGGTTGGCCACGCGCTCCACGAACGCCAGCTCGGGCGCGTTCGACTCGACGGCCTCGCGCAGAAAGTCCACCCCCAGCTCGGGCGCGTTCAGGCACACCAGCGCGTGGCCGTCCGGGGCCAGCAGCGCCGGCAGGCGGCGGGCCAGCCGGGCCCAGTCCTTGGTGGCCACGAAGCTGCCCTTCTGGAAACTGGGTGGGTCGCAGATGACCAGCTCGTACGGCCCGCCGCGCGTGAGCTTGCCCCAGGAGCTGAAGATGTCGTGGGCCAGGAAGCGCGCGCCCGACTTCAGGCCATTGAGTTCGTGGTTGGTGCGGCCCGTGGCCAGCGCACCCGAGGCCATGTCCACGTTGACCACCTCGCGGGCCCCGGCCTGCAGTGCGACGACCGAGAAGGCGCAGCTGTAGGCGAACAGGTTCAGCACCGTGTCGCCGCGATCCACGTGTTCTCGCACCCAGCGCCGGCCCTCGGCCATGTCGAGGAACAGGCCGTGGTTCTGCCCGCGCAGCAGGTGCACGAGATAGCGCGTGCCGGCCTCGGTGACGACATGCGGCTCGGGCAGTTGCCCGGCCATCAGCCGCGTGCCGGCGCCTTCGCCGCGGCACTGGTAGATCCAGCACAGGGGTACGTCCGAGAGCTCGCGCCAGCGTGCGGTCAGCGCCTCGCCCACGGCGGCCAGCGTGGCTTCGTTCAAGGGTTGGAAAGACGTGAGCAAGAGCACGGGCGGGAAGGCGTCCAGGGCCAGGTGCTCGCAGCCGGGGTAAAGGCCGCCGCGGCCGTGGAAGATCCGCCGGGCGTCGGTGTGGCGGGGCATCGCCGCGATGGCGTCGAACAGGGCTTGCATGGGCCGGCATTCTCGGGGCCAGACAGCAGGGCCAGAATCGGCCCATGAATTTCCAGACCATCCTCGACGAGATCCACACCGAGCTGCGCCCGCGCCTGGGCCAGGGCGGCCAGGTGGCCCGCTACATCCCGGCGCTGGCGCGCGTGTCGCCGCACCAGTTCGGCATCGCCCTGCGCACCTGCGCGGGCGAGGTGGCGCAGGCCGGTGACAGCGCCGTGCCCTTCTCCATCCAGAGCATCTCGAAGGTGTTCTCGCTGACGCTGGCCATCCGCGCGCAGGGCGAGGCGCTGTGGCAGCGCATCGGCCGCGAGCCCTCGGGCAGCCCGTTCAACTCGCTGGTGCAACTGGAGACCGAGCGCGGCATCCCGCGCAATCCCTTCATCAACGCCGGGGCCATCGCCGTGGCGGACCGGCTGGTCTCGCTGGGCGACGGCAAGGCCGAGCTGCTGGCGCTGCTGGCCCGGCTGTGCGGCGAGGCGGTGCACATCGACGACGAGGTGGCGCGCTCCGAGGCCGAGACGGGGTTTCGCAACGCGGCGCTGGCCAACTTCATGAAGGGCTTCGGCACGCTGGACAACGACGTGGCCACGGTGCTGGACGTGTACTTCAACCAGTGCGCCATCGCCATGAGCTGCGAGCAGATGGCCTGCGCGGCCGGCTACCTGTGCCGCGACGGCCGCCACCCGCTGGCCGGCGTGCCGCTGCTCAGCGAGGCGCAGACGCGCCGCGTGAACGCGCTGATGCTGACCTGCGGCACTTATGACGCGGCGGGCGAGTTCGCCTTTCGCATCGGGTTGCCGTGCAAGAGCGGCGTGGGCGGCGGCATCGTGGCCGTGGTGCCGGACCAGCTCACGCTGTGCGTGTGGTCGCCCGCGCTGGACGAGACGGGCAACTCCTGGCTGGGACGGCAGGCGCTGGAGCTGTTCGTGGCGAAGACGGGGCTGTCGGTGTTCTGAGGCGGTGAAGCGGCGCGCTCAGGGCGCCGCGTCCACCAGCACCAGCCAGGGCGTCACGGTGCGCACGCGCAGCCCGGGGAAGTTGTCTACCAGCAGCTGCAGGGCGCGGTCGGTGTCGTCCAGGGGCAGCACGGCGGACACGCGGATGTCTTGCAGAGCCTCAGGTTCGTAGCGAACGAGGCCGCGCCGGTGGCGCGCGATTTCGTCGAGCACCTCGGGCAGCGGGCGGTCCTGCACCAGCAGGCGACGGGCCTGGAAGGCGTCCTGCGTGGCGCGCGGGTCCACCCCGTCCAGGCGCTCCACGCCCTGCGAGCTCAGTCGGGCGCGTTCGCCCGCCGCGACCGTGAGCTCGTCCGCGCCGGTCTCGGCCCGCACGGCCGTGCGCGACTCGATCATGGTCAGCAGCGTGGCGTGTTCGTCGCGCCGCACGATGAAGCGCGTGCCCAGCGCGCGGATGCGGCCGTGCGCCGTCTCCACCACGAAGGGCCGCGCGGCGTCTTTTGCCACGTCCACCAGGATCTCACCCGCGAGCAGGTCGACCTGGCGCAGCTCGGCGGACCAGCGCGTGTTCACCGCGGTGGCCGAGCCCAGGGTCAGGCGCGAGCCGTCGTCCAGCACCTGCTCGCGCCGCTCGCCGGTGGCGGTGCGCAACTCGGCGCCCCATGGCGAAGGCGGGCCACGCAGCACCAGCGCGGCCGGCAGGGCCAGCGCCGCCGCCAGCACCAGCAGGCCG
>NZ_WVZN01000006.1 GCF_011772445.1 Hydrogenophaga sp.
CCGCGCCGCGATGCCCCGCTGCGCACGCCGTTGGCTACATGCGTGAAATATCCGGGCTAGCGTAGCCCGCTACGATTGCAAGACTATTGTGCTTTGCGATTGCAAGACTATTGTGCTTTGCCATCACAAGACTATTGCGTTGCATTTGCAGCCGGCTCGAAGACTCGGCTCCCCCTCAACTCGCCTGGCTGTGTCACTTTACCCCGGCCAGGACACATTTCATGGGCTGCGAAAGTCGGGTGGTATCAGCGTGCTCTGCGCTTGAGCCAGTCGTCCCAAGCCACTGCCGCCTCAGGATTCTTTCGCTTCCAGTCCTCGAGTTCTGCACCCTTTAGCCAGTCTGGCTCGCGGCTCCAGTGCATCGGCGCACTGCTGTTCGTTGGCCTCCGGTTTACGTCTCGGGGTTGTGAGGGTGCACGACCAGGACGCCTGCCCGTCCCTTCGCCAGGCAGAGGGCGAGCCAGTAACTCCCGCATCTCAGGGAATAGAAAACCCAAGAGCGGGTCGAAACGTCGGCTCCGTTTGTACACCGACTCGACACCTCGCTGACTGCAGCTTTCAAGGTCTTGCCGAACCTTCTCACGCCACTGGGTGACGCGCGCACGGTGCTGGGGTTCCAAGGTCGGCTTGTACGCCCTGAGCGCCATGAGGTAGAGGGTGTGCCAACAAAGCTTGTCCTCTGCCTTCTCTACAAGGGCTGTGTTCAACACCTGCCACAGCGTCTCTACGCGATACCCCCAGGCCGCGTTCTCCTGAATCGAGAGCAGCCGGTCGAGGACGCTTCCTTGCCACGCGTACAGGACTGGGTCATCTCCTTGAACCAGGCCGTACAACGCAAGCTCTTTCCCAAGCTGTGCGATGTGCTCGCAAGTCGACTCCTGGAGTTGCCTGGCTTCTTGGGTTTGGGCATCCTCTGCACGAAGAGCAGCGAGACTCTTCACAGCCGCCAGGTACTCGCTCCGCAGCCGCGCCAATTCCTGCTCATCAGCCTGAAGTTCTAGCTCCAGCTGCGCTGCTCTGGTCGCCGCTTTTTCGTCGAGCCAAGGATGGGCAAGCCACCGCTTCGCGGCCAGTTCATGAACCACCAAAGCTGTGAACTCGGCTCGGGACAGCGTTCCCCCGAGACTCCCGACATTGATTTCGAGAGCCGCGAAGCCTTCCGCGCGGATTCGGTCAAGTCGCTCGGCCGTGATTGCGTTAGTGACCGTGACCTCTATGAGCAAGGTCCCCCGCGCGCCGTCTACGGGGTCAACAAACTGCGCGATGAGGTCGGGACGAATCTGGCCGACCTTCTCTTCCAGCCGGACGTTCGAGAGCTCAAGCAGGCTCTCGTCGCGCCGAGCAACTTCATGGTGCAGCTTTGAGCCGGCGCCGCCGAGATGCTCTCGGAGAACAAGTTCCGGTACGCGCAGGCGCTCCTCTCGCCTGAGGACGTCCTTCGTTAGCCAATGCAGCAACGACTCCCTGCCGGCTGTTGGGCCAAGGTCCTGCAACGCTTCGTCAGGAAGCCAGTCAAGAGCGGCAACAGCCTTTGCGGTGGCGAGCGCATGCGCTTGCTCGGCCAGGGAGGCGTCCGACCAGTGCTGCCCATGCCAACTCCCGGCCTCCACCAAGAGATGCAGTCGCCCCTTGAGCTCGTTGGGGTCTAGCGCGGCCAGGGTGGGGTCGTCCATCACGACCTGGACGACAGGATGTAAGGCGCCGTCGAGTTCTTCAGACAGGGAGCCCGTGAGCTGAACGACGACAGTCCTGCCGTCCTCGAGCGTCAACAGGGCGCGTACTTGGTCAAGTGGCTTGAAGCTCCGTATGTTCACCGCCTCCGCCGGCTGAGAAATCCATGCGGAGTACGCGGCACCGCTCAACCCGACAACCTGGGCAGACACTCGTCGAGCGGGGAGCACTACGCGGTCCTGCATCTCTAGCAGTTCGAGAGCCGCGGCGCGGGCTGTCAACACGAGGCAGGAGTGCCGGTCAGTGCCGTCGGGGTGCCTGAAGTGCGGTCGCTTCCTCCACTCGGCTTTGGCGGCATTCACGGCCGTCAGCGGCTCGCCGCAGCAGTAGCAGACGCAGTTGCATTTCGAGCCGCGATGCGTTTCATCGAGCTCGAAGATGTACCGTGCCTCTCCGGTGTGAACGTCCTTCCCCCACGCCAGGACGAGCTCGCTCAACTGCTGCCTGGGATTGGGACTTCCCGGCTGAATGCTCCAGAACGCAGTTCGGTCACTGCTCATAGGCTGGTCAAATCAGAGGTAGGTTGCAGTCCACAAAGGCAGGATGGCAAGTAGCTCTGTACGAGACCGTCAAGCCAAGCGAACGGCTCGTGCAGCCACCGGCAGGTAGAGCCACCGCTGGCTCACGGGCTTGCCGGTCGCGGCTAGGAGGGCGTGGCCGTAGGACTCGAGCTGAGGACCATGCTCAGCCACCAAGTCCTCGTCTCGGGCAGCCCCACCGGGGTTCGACTTGTGGTCCAGGAGGACCCACCCGTCGTGCGCTTCGACCAGCAAGTCAATGCGGCCACGGATGCGGGTCCCGTTCGGGCCATCGGCCTCCACGGGAACTTCGACATGGACCGGGCAACCGGGCCAGCGAGCACCAATCCACGCCTGGAATGCAGCGACCTGGGCGCAAACAGCATCCTTGTCCACGCAGTGAGCGACGGTCCAGGTCTTCAAGATGCGTTCGACATCCGGGGCTGAAACGCCGCCAAGCACTCCGGCGCGCGCGATGCACAGGTGGAGCGCCGTGCCCAGCGACGCCATGTCCGGCTTGCCCGCCAGGCTCAGCCGCACACCGACGGCGTCTGTCTCAGCGACCTTGAAGGCCCCGCCCGAGGCGGCGCTTGGACGATGCCATAGGGGTTCGCCTTGCATCCGTGGCCGCGGGGTGAACCAGTGGCACGTCTCGGGCGCTTTGGCCGGTGGCTCGACAGCGCATTCGTCCTTGCTCCATGACTTTGTCAGGCGGGAGAGCTGCCGGCCGCAAGGTAGCGCCACGGCGCCCGAGTCGCCGAACAACAGCTCGGTTGCGCCTTGAATCTCGCCAACCCAGGCACGCCCAGGTCCTCGCGAACGAACGAAGGACACGGCCACGTTCATGTCGCGCGCGCGGGTCAGGCCGACGTAGAGCAGGCGCCTGTTCTCCGCCAGGGCTTCGGCCTGCATGGCTTTGCCAATGTCGCTACCTTCCGCATTCAGGGCCGCTTGGGGCTGGGACCGCTTGCCCCAGGTCTTCAGCCAGCAGTGGACGAAGCGGTTGGCCAGCGGCTGCTGTGGGTCGAAGGCGTCGACTGTCCTGGCGCGGACGCCCCAGAGTGAGCTGCGCGCCGTCGCATCGAGGCTTGTCAGCACGACGACGGGCCACTCCAGGCCCTTGGCACCGTGGTAGGTCAGGACCGTGACCGAGTTGTCTGCCGAGGTCGCCCGGTTGTCGTCTTCTGCGCTGGCGAGTTCGTCCAGCCAGCGCAGCATGCCGCTGACGGTTGCCGGCCGCTTCGCGGCAACGCACTCGTCCTCGAAAGTCTTGCCGAACTCGACCAGCGCTTCGACGTTGGCCAGCCGATTGCGGCTCTCGTGAGGAGAGGCCGACCATTGGCCGACCAGGCGCGCGACCTGGGACTCAGCAGCGGCAAGTCGGAGGGCTTCCTGGGGAGTCAAGGCGTTGAGCGTTGGACGCAGCTCTTCCAATCGGGCCAGCAGCGGATGGGCGTTGTCGCCGGTCGTCTTCCACTCATGGGATTTGGCTCCCGCGGTGGCAAGGTGCTGCAGCCGGTCTTGAAGCCATGTCTCGACCGGCATACCTTCGGCCAGGGTGAGAACCAGCGCCGTCGCGACCGTGTCGGTCGGGTCGTTCAGGCGCCGCAGGCATGCCATCACGTAGGTGGCCTCGGCAGTCCCCAGCAGGCCGGAGCGTGGGCTGGCTGAAGGGATTCCCCAGCGGGTGAGCGACGTGACGGCAAACTCGACTTGGTCGTTGTAACGGCACAGCACCCCGACATCGCCGGCTTGAATCGGTCGCAGCTGCTTGGTGTCCTTGTCTTCGACCATTACCCCGGAAGCCAGCAGTTCGCGGACGGCTTGTCCAAGCCCCAGGTAGTCCGAGTCGTTTCGGCTGCTCTCGAAGCTCCAATTCAGGAGTACTGCTTGGTCCGGGATGTCCTTTCGCAGCGGTTGCAGCTGAACCTGCGCTGGCGTCAGTTCGGGCTCGAACGCAGACCCGAACACGCCGTTGGTGAGCGCAACGAGACCCTCGACGGAACGCCTGGAGGTGTCGAGGGCCTTCCCAATGGTTCCACCCCAATCCTTGATGGCGCCCAGGACGCCAGCGATGAGGCTCGCGTCCGTGCCGCGGAACCCATAGATGGCCTGCTTGGGGTCGCCGACCCACACTGACCGCTTGGCTAGCTTGGCCAACTCCACGAAAAGCGCCAACTGAAGGGGGCTGGTGTCCTGGAACTCGTCGACCATGACGAGGTCCAGCTCGGCCGCCAGGGCCTCGCGGACGCTGGGCTTTGTCCTCAACGCCCGCAGCAGCAGGACCTCCTGGTCGCTGAAGTCGACGGCACCCAGTGCTTTCTTGGCCTGCTCGTAGGCGTCGAGAACGTCGGCGGCCAGGTTGAACACCAGCTCCAGGTACTGGCGGACCTCGGCATGAAAGGCGGGATGAGACTCGTGGGCTTGAGCGGCGGCCTTGACTTGCTCCACGATGTTCTTGGCCTTGGCGCCAACGTCGATACCTGCCGCGCCTATCCAGTCGGGCCAGCACCAGCGGTCCTCACGGAATGCGCGCTCCAGCTTCTGCAGCGCGTCCAGGCCCTTTGTAAGGTTCTGGGGCACTTGTTCGCCTGCAGCCATTCGCTGCTCGACGAAAGCGGCAACTTCCTGGTGCGCCTTGCTAAGCGCGGCGCTCAGCACTGCGGTGGGGTCTGGGCCTGTACTCGGAGCAGGCCAGTTCGCAAGCATCGCGTCCGCGTTCTGCGCGCCCATCGCGCGAAGCGCCGCAGGCGCAATGTCATTGTCGAGCGCGGCCTTGACGACAGCCTCGACGGTCTTGGACCAGTCCGCCTGCTCGATTCCGAACCGCTCGGTCAGCCCCACCAGTTCCGCTTGCGCGGCGGCATCCATGGACTCGGCCAGGGTGGATTTGAGCAGTCGCTTGGATTGCCCTTCACCCAGGACGGTCTGGTCAGGCGACAGGCCCAGCTCGAAGCAGAACCGCTTAAGCATCTGGCCGCAAACGCTATTGACGGTGCCCAGCCGGGCTTGGCCAATGGCGGTGGCCAGGTCGATGCGTCCCTTCTCAAGAAGCCAGGAACGGGCGCGCTCTCGCAGTTCGGTGGCGGCCTTCACCGTAAAGGTTGTGGCCAGAATGGCGTGAGGGCGTGCCGCACCAGACTCGAGCGCTTGGGCGAGGGTCTCGGTCAGCTTGTAGGTCTTGCCGCTGCCAGCGCCTGCGCTGATGAACTCGATGTTGTTCATTGTTCCCAGCCTCCGAGCAAGACGAGGTGGTCTCCGTCGAAGCGGCTGTTGGGGCCCTTTACTGGAAGTGTTCCGTCGGGCCCCTTGAAGTCATCTGGTGGGTCTACCGGAACTACATCGATGACCCCGTCGTCCAGCTGTTGCTTACGCCAGTTCCAAGTCGCGCGTGCCTGGTCCAGCAGGGTGGCGACGGTTACCCCTTCTGGCGGCCGCCTGACCTGCGCCTTCGGGAAGATGTCTGCTGCTGTGATGTAGAGCGCACCGCTCTCCAAGATGAAATAGCCGAGCGCGGCAGGTGCGGCACCGTTCTTTTGCTCGACGAGACTGGAGTAGAGCGCGAGTTGCAGGTGCTCGCCCGAGCGAAGCAGCCCAGCGTAGTAGTTGTCGCTCCGCCACTTCATGTCGAGGGCGACGGTTCGCTTGTCATCGAGCGTGACCAGCAGGTCAATCTTGCCGGCCAGCGGTACTGCACCCAGGGTTCCAGAGAACGCGACCTCGGTCTGAACTTGAGTAGCCCCGGCCGACCTCAGATGGTCGAGCAGGCTGCATATGGCGCCCTCGCAGACCTTTCGGAAGTGCTGCTGGCTGACGCCCGCGCCCTGCATCAGCAGGACGGCACCTTCTGTCTGCAGGAGGGTGTCGGCCTCGGCGCGGAACCGGGCGACAGCATCGGGGTTCGACCAAGTCAGCGCGGCCGCGTGCTCGAAGAGTTTCTCGAACACACGGTGCGCAAGGATGCCGAGCAGGCGGTTGTCTTCCTCCACGGTCAGGGCCGAGGTGGGCTCCAGGTCCGCCACTCGCTTGAGCACGAAAAGGGCAGGGTCGTTGAAGAGTTCGTTGAGTGTGGTGAACGACTGCGCGGAGTCACTGAGCTTTACGGGCTGCGGGAGTTGAACGAGTCGAGGTGGCCTCGGCAAAGGCTGTGGTGCCAGTGCTGCGGCTGTGGAAGCGATGAAAGTGGAACCTATCGCCGCATCAAGGTCGATGGCGGTGTTTTCGATTGCGGGCAGTAGCTTCTTGAGCAGCAGACGAATCGGATGTACCTCGGCGCCAGGGGGCGGGCAGACGAGGACAAAGCGCTTGCGCGCTGCAAGCAGCGGGCGAAGCCACTGCGCTGCCAGCGATACCAGCTCGCGTGCCGGGTCTCGCAGCTGGACACCCAGCTGGGTGAGAGCTTCAACTTCGGATAGCGACCAAGGAAGCGGCGACGGCAGTGCGGGGGTGGACGGCATCCACCAGACCACTTCGTCGGCGGCTTCGACACAGGCGGCTGGAGTGCTGGCAGAACGCATGCAGCCGACATGCGAAACCGCGGCAGGGTTGGTCGCCCCTGCAGGCGTGGCGTGCGCGACCAGCTGCTCGACTTGCCGAGGCAGCACCGTCGCCAGACCCTGGCTGGCGAGTTCGGTCAGCGCGTCCTGGACGGCTGCGCACTGGCGATGCGCAGCCAGGAAAATCGCCACATCAGCGGACTCACCTGTGAGACGCCGCCGCATCGCTTCTTTCAGTCGGTCAACCCGGGCGATGAGTACGTCGACGGGCACTCCGTTGGTGCGCGTCCAGCGCTCGGATTCCAGCCAGAAGGCAATTTCGTCGGCGACTTCCTGGGCGTCCTCTCCCGTGGCGAGCTTGGCCTTGGCTGCGGTCCATGCCTCCCCGCCAATCCCGGGCTGTTTAGACACAGCGCGGGCGAGGGTGCTCCTCGCGCGGCGGCTGAACGGGCCCACCGGGTGGGTGAGGAAGTCCAGCAGCCGGTTGATGTCGAGGGGCGTCCAGCACAGCTCGAGGGCAAGAGGTAGTGCCTGAAGGGCAGGGCGGAGCTGGCTCGGGTGTTCGAACCCACAGTTGACCCCGCCAGTTGCGGACAGGGTCACGTCGAGGCCATCTCCGGCGTCCTCGGCAAGGACCAGCCGGTCGCCCGGCTCGTACGAGTTATGGGCGCTCAGCCAGTGCGCCGCGGTTGTGGCCGCGAGGGCGTGCACCAACAGGACGCTGCCGTCGGGCGGCGCGCCCAACTTGCCAGCAGGGTGGCCGGCCAGAACGGCCAGCGCCTGCTCCTGCACCGCGCGGAGATACCCTGTGCCCTGTGGTTCGGGGAGACGGACCTCAACGGCAGGCAGGAGGTCGAGCACTTGCCGCCAAAGGAGAGGGAAGTCTTCGGGCGGGTCAACGAGGTGAACCGACTTGATGGGGCCAGGGCCGGACTCGCGAAGGGCTTGCACTACCAGGTGCAAGCGCTCGGCCTCCCCGGGCGGGAGCTTGCCGGCAGCGGCCGTCTCGATGGCGGAAAGCTCCTGAATCCGCGCTGGATGCGTAGGCTTTGCACTGCCGTCCCAGCCGCCGAGGCGCCACTCGTCTCGCCAGGCCAGGAGGCGTGCGGCGGTACCGATGCTGTCTGCCTGCAGGGACTCGCTGTAGAAGCGGGAGCCATTGTCGTGCGCGCGAAGGAGGCCGGAGTAGACCGCTACTCGCTTCGCGAACGAGGCCTCGGGTGCCGACAAGCCAAGGTAGGTTTCCAGCAGGGAGAGGAAGCCCAGCCGACCGACAAGAGGGCTGTTGAAGAAGTTCGTCGGTGACGGGCCCTGGCGGGCGTCCAGGAATAGGCCAAAGGTGACGTGCATGCTGAAGTTGACTCCCTGAAGGCAATCGAGTGCAGGCGTTCTATTGCGTCTTGTTGAGTGCTATTGAGCTGACAACCACACTCATTTGTAATAAAAGCTTATGTCGAATCAGAGCGGCCGCGGCATAGAAGCTGGACGCGACTTCGGCAAGCGCATCAAACCCTGGTAACGCTACCACCCTATCAGCTTGAGAAGCGCGCGCCCGTTCTGAGCGAGCGCACTAGTAGTCTCCTCGGTCGATAGACGCCACAGAGGCGCCAACCCCTCGGCCGTCTGACTCTCGCTCCAAGGCATCACCGGCTTGCCTTCAATCTTCGCAAAGGGGCCGTCGCTCTCAGGCACGACTCGGTCGCGGGGCATCGCGGCGGCCAAAGCTTTGCCGCTTGCAGAGTCGAACATCGCCGGGCCGATGCTGAACCAACAACCGAGAGCCGCAGCCGCCCTTAGCTCAGCAGGGGTCCCCGAGAACCAGTGCAACACCGCTGTCCCAAAGTTCGGGTTCCGCCCCAACTCTCCCAGCACATCCCTGACAGCGCGGCGGGAGTGAATACTGAGCGTGCGACCGCCCACCTCGACGCAGCGCGCAATGACTGCGCTGAAGATGCGGCGCTGAACCTGGTAGTGAGCCCGAAACCGAGGGGACCCGTCCAGGCCTACTTCACCAACTGCCTTCGCCCCGGCAATCTGCTCCAACAGCAAGTCCAGCTCTGCTGCACGCTCGTGTGCAATCTCCGGATGCAACCCCGGTGTCATGAGCACTGTCGGCAAAGGCTCTAGCGCACGCGACGTGGCTGCGAACGCCTTAGGGCTTGTGGTCACCAACCAAGTGAACTCATTGCGCTTGGCCGCTTCGCGGTAGACCTCCCGTGCCCCAGGGTAGAGGTCTAGGTGGCAGTGGAAGTCCATCACAGCAGCCCATCTGCCTGGAGCAGCGCCTCAAGCTCGTTGAACCCCGATTGAAGGACCTGCCGATACCCGGCTCGCTCGGCGGGCGACGCAAAGGCAAGGGTGGCGCCCAAGAAGCGGTCCAGCCCCTTTTCCCGGACCGAGAGCACAGCCAGCGCCGCGGCCATAGGGTCGTCCGGGCCGCTGGACTTGTCGGAGCCAACCACGGATGGGTACGCGTACCTTGTCGTGTCGCGCCCTGGTCCCCATGCCAAGAACGCCGCCCTGCGAATCAGGCAAGGCACGCAACGGCCGCAGTGGGTGCGGTTGTACGTCCGGAACCGACCACAGCTCGTTGAGTCGGAGGCGACCGACTCGAGCAGGGCCTGGTCCGCGCACTCGCGAAGCATCTCGCCCTTCGTCTTGAATCGATAGGGCAACTCAAGCCGTACTGCGATGCCCAGGCCTTCGAGGAGCTCTTGCAACTCAGCAATGAACAACGGGTGTGTTGTCCGTGTGCTGAGGCTGGCTACCCGGCCGGGAACCAGTGGAGGGTTGATGCAGATGAATCCGTTCTCGGGGATGAAGACCTGCACTGGGGCGCCAGCAATCCTTGAGGCAGCCATAACCGCAAACCCATAGAACGCCAACGACCGGCCCCGCGTCGAGGCCTCACGGTTGCCTGAGAAGCTGATACCGTGGCTCCACTGCATGTGGGTAGCGCCGCCCCCAAGCAGAGCCGCGTATCGCCGCTGGCGGTCTGAGTCCTCGTGCGCCAGCTGCGACACGAAGACCGGCTGACGCCCCTCTGTCACCAGATTGATGCCGCCGATGAGGCTGTCAAGGCCGCCCGATAGCAGACATACGCAGTCCTGCGCCCAAGGTTGAGGTTTGCCATTGGGCGGGGTGACTCCCCCGTCAACGAAATTCAGCGTCCAGTAGTCACCGGTCAGAACCTTCAGCAGTCGCTCGGCATGCGCCTTCCAGGGTGCCCAACGCAACGGCTCATTCAGCGCGACCGTGAGCTCAATCATTCGCGTCCAGCCGTCCGCGCTCGTGTTCCGCGGGCAACAGAGGTCGGCCGCGCAAACCGACAGGCAGAACTGCACGAAGTCCCAGGCCTGCACGGTCGGTGCGAACCCCTTTCGCTTTAAGGACCCGCGCCAACCTTGGGCTACGGTGCCGATGCCAGCGCGCTTAGCGCTCCTAAAAAGCGTGAAGGCGCGTTCTTCCTCGGCGAGCGTGGATGGCAAATGGTCAACGGACGTGCATAGCACTTTCATCATGATGCAAACACCTCCATCGCCGACTGCAGTACGTCTCGAGCGAGACGCTTGGGGTCGAGCCCCGTTGTACCGAGTCGTTCCATCACGACCCGAACTTCCGATTGAACGTACTCCTTCACGTCCTTCCGATAAACCTGAATCTGTTGTGCGTCGTACTTCAGCTTCTCGTATGCCTGACCGAGCTGCAGGTCCATGCGGTTGCAAACATCGTTGGCAATCGTGATGGCCATTACGTCGTGAATTTGCGCATCGCTGAGATTAAAGATATCAATGTCGGGGTTGAGCTCATAGAGCAGGCCCAGCGCTTCAGCAGCGGCATTGCGCAATGACTCGTCGTCCACGCTGCCGGTATCGGGCATGACCTCCTTGACCAGTTCCAAGATGAGGTCGTCGGCAGCGAGGTTCGCCTGCCGAGTTCGGTCAACCCAGTTGGCAACGCGAGGGTCTGAACGGTCGCGGGCAGACGCCAAGAACTGGCCGAGCGCGCCCGCGCCTTGGGCAGTGCCTCGCATGGTCGAGGCGGCGCGGCGCGAACCACCCATGCCCTTTGTGACCATACTTTTGGCCGCAGAGCGGAGCGACTCACTCCCGCCACCCCCGAGGAAGGTCGACATCTTGGTGCGAGCGTCGGCAAACCTGCGACTAGGCGCGAGCGCCCCGTCGACGGCTGCAGCCTTACCCGCTTGGATGTCGGCAATGCCCGCGTCGGATGCCTCGCCGGATTCGTCGCCCCCATCTTGGCCAGGCTCGGCATGACCGTCGTCGCCTGCAACTCCCGCGCCCGAGGTGTCAGACGATAGCCACTCTGGGTCGAATGGTGAGCCCGCCTTACCGCCCGAGCTTGAAGTAGAAGTTCCCACTACCGGGCTCCCTTCTTCGCCTGCACGATGGCAGCCTTCGTGGGCCGCTCAGTTGACGAGTCCGCTTCCCACTTGTCAACGATGGGCCGCGCCCAAAGCTGTGCATATAGCGGCGGGATGATGCCGGGCCCAACCTTGCCGACCGGTGCTTCGGCGAGAAGCGCAGAAGCTTGGGCGGCCAGCTCCGGGTAGACCTTGCAGGGCTCAAGGAGCGGGACGACATCTTCGCCTGAGCGCCAGGTGCGCTTGGCCGCCTTGAGCTGCCATGCCTTGGCCATCGCCATGCCGGCCTGAATCGCTCCAGCGGCCCTGATGGCTTCGGTCAGCGGCGCATTCGACGCTGTCGCGCTGACCAAGGCGTCTCGCAAGGCGCGCCCTTCGGTAGTCATGTTGTCGGCGCCAAAGTCCCGAGTCGCCGTGTCTCTGCTCAAGTGCAGCAGAGGGCGAAGGTCGGTTTCGCCCAGCGGCGGCTGCAGCTGCAGCCATTCGCGCGTGAAACGGTCATCCTTGAACGGCTCGGGAAGCACCGCGCCGCTTGCTGCAGCCGCTTCTGCCTCATGCAGGACCGGCACTCGCCCATCGGCGGCCGAGGTCACCCTTGCCGCCAGCGCATTTGCGAGCGTCTCGTCGCATCGCTCCACGAGGTGCCATTTTGCAAGGGACGGGATGTCAAGGTCGATGCCTTGCGGTGTGGCCAACGCTGACCGAAGGTAGACCGTGTTGAGGAACCGCTTCATGAGCCGAGGGTTCGCATTGACAGCGCTCGACTGGGTGAGCAGCGGAGCCAAGCCTTCGGCCAACTTCATCAACTCGAGCATGCGTGTGTTGCCCAAGCCGACGAGGCTCTGCAAGAACTCCGAAGTTACAGCGTCGCCCTTCCAACTCGTCTGCAGGCGCTTTGGAATGGCTTCCCTCGCAGCCTCGAAACCGGTCTTGTCGAAGTCGCCGTCGGAGTGGGCGCGTTCCATCAGCAGCAGTGCCAGGTACGCCTTGGCTTCGTTGATGCCGAGTCGCGGAACATGAAGCGGCACCTGGATGAGCTTGTCGAAGTAGTTCGTCGCAACTTCACCCGAGATACTGGTGCCCTCGAAGTGCACCCGCACCGCCCCACGGATGAACTCGTTGTCAGCCGCGACAACGAAAGCACTCCGCTTGAGGAAGAGAAGGAGCCGAATCGACTCGAGCGTGGAGATGGCAGTCTTGGGCAGGCAGCGGTCCAGGTCGTCCACGAACACGACCAGCGTGACCTTTAGCTCCTCGAGCAGCTCTTCGAGCGCGTTGCGGAACGCTTGAATCTCGCTGGGCAGCGAGACGGGCTCGGCCGGCTTTAGCAGACCGTCAGCAGCCCCCTTGTCGTCCTTGCCCTTCTCGCCCTCGCCGTCGCCGGGCTCACCGTCGCCTCCGCCGAGTCCGAAAAACCCTCCAACCTTCATGACGGCGGCGCCGATGCTGCCTACGGGGACGCCCGTATACAGCGTCGCTGCCGCTTCTCCACCCAGTTGGGCCAGACGGAGGAGGTTGATTCGCTTTAGCAGCCTCTTCGCCTTCTTCAGTAGGGCCTCATCCTTTGCGGCGAGCCGCAGAACCTCATCGCCGACGAGTTGGAGCAATGCGCTGCGGGCGCCCTCGAAGTCCTGATAGAGCCATGGGTTGAAGGTGACAACGACATAGGTGTTCTTCCCTGGCGAGTCAGCCTGCTTCAGTCGGCCTTCAATCATCCGGACCAGTGAGGTCTTGCCGACACCCCAGCCACCGGACACGCCTACAGAGAGTGGCACCCCCTGAGCCTGCTGCAGGAGCTTGGCGCACGCGTCTGCAACGACTCCAAAGTTCAGGTAGTCAATAGTCGTTTCGTTGTCGGCCCACATTACCAGCTAGCCTCCCTTTATGTTGCGCTTGGCCCGACTGTAGAGCACTCACGTCGGTCCAACATAGGTCCGCTCCCGGCCTGCGGTGGTGAGCAACATTAGCGGAGTGCTCACTCCGCGGTGCTGGCTCTAGCCCAAGCAAGGCCTTCGTCCAAGTCTAGGTTCAGGCTCGCGTACGCCTTGCGAAGCAGACCATCCGGCAGCGCCCAGTCCCATTTCTCCCGCTGAAGGTTGCTGACGTCTTGGAGCAGCATGTCCAGCGACGGGGGTTCGTCGACAGCCGCGTCGCTCAGCGCATCCAAGACATCCTGCGCGGAGCGGCCATCTAGGCGTACTTCAACTCCTGGGCCAGCCGGGCTGGCCACAAACCCCCGTCGAATCAGCAGTGCGGCAATCGCTTCATTGGCTGAGTCCCCCAGCCAGGTCAGAAGCATGAGTTCTCGCCCCTGATTCAGCACGAACTCCGTGGAAAGCGCTCGGTCAGCGTACTGCTGGCGACCCTCAGAGAGAAAGCGCTGAGCCACCTCATCGAGGAAAGGCAGCGACTCGTTGGACTCCAACAGCCGGCGCATCTCCTGCCTTACGCGCGTGTGAACCCGGCCAGCCCCGCCGTTGAACAGCGGGGGAACGCCGCCGCCAGCACGGACCACAAAAATCGTCTTCTGGGGCTCATCAACGCTCTCCACGAGCCAGGTCTTTCCGGCAAATAGGATGCGCTGCCCGGTGGTGAGCATCTGAGAGACCGGCAGCGTGCCCAACATGCGCCCCGCGCTGACGATGCGGAACTCCTCGTCCGCAGCGAACGCGGCATAGAAGGAGTAGTGGTTCACGAACTTCTCGCCCAGCCTGCCATGCAGAAGCAGTCCAGACGAGTCCTGGGTCAGCAGCTCCTTGGCACCTAGCTGCCGCACCAGCTGCGCGAATTCCTCCTTGGAGAGCCCCTGAAAGGGTGTGCCGGGTGCGCACAGGAGCGCGTAAAGCTGACCGATGGTCGCGCCTCCTCGCTGGGCAACCACCGAAAGGACCTGTTGCACCAGCGTTGACAAGTGGGCACCGTGAGCGCGCGGCGGCTCGAACCACTTCTGCAGGAGAAGCGACACCATGGCCGCCATCTGGACAGTGCCCAGGCGAAGCAGACTGTCCAGGGACGACCTGGGGTCCAAGGCGTCCTCGATGCAGTAGCCGCGCAAGATGGCGGGCTCACCCTTTCGGCGCCCAGAGCGCCCAAGCCGTTGGCGCAAGCTGGCCACCTGCGGAGGCGGTCCAATTTGCACGACGCTTTTGACTGCGCCGATGTCGATGCCGAGCTCCAGCGTGTTGGTGCAAATGGCCGACGCCGGCTGCTCCTTCTGCTTTAGCGCCGCTTCGGTCTCGGTGCGAATCTCCTTGGACAGGCTGCCGTGGTGCGGCCAGAACTCGTTGGGCACCTGCTCCTTCAGGCACATCTCGTTGAGCAGGTGCGTGTAGCGCTCTACCTCGCGCCGAGAGTTCGGGAACACGAGATTGTTTGAGCCGCGCAGCACCTTGAACAGGTGGGCTGCGATGAGGCCAGGTGTTGTGGGCTCAGAGTCTTCGCTCTCTACCTCGTCATCACCTTCTCTCAGGACCACCGAGGGCTCCTCATAGCCCTTCACCAGGACCTTGAGCTCGGCAACTGAAGCCTTGGACTCAACTATCTGAACCCACTCCCCCGCACTGGGCCGCAGAAAGTCGGCCGCGAGGCGCATGTCCCCAAGTGTGGCTGACAGCCCGACGCGTGGCACCGTGCGCTCTATGGCTACCTGGACTCTGTGCATGAGCGACTGCAGCTGCTTGCCTCTCTCGCTGCCGATGAACGCGTGCAGCTCATCGACGACAAAGAATGCCGCCTCGCCGAAGACGGCGCTCAAAGCGGTACCGCGGTTGCAGAGTAGCGCTTCCAGCGACTCTGGCGTGATGAGCAGGACGCCCTGGCGCTTGGTCAAGAACCGCGTCTTGCTGGAAGACGAGATGTCTCCGTGCCACGGCCAAACCGGAACCTCGAGCTGCTCACAGAGGCGGTCCAATCGCCCGAACTGGTCGTTGATGAGCGCCTTCAAGGGGCTGATGTAGACGATGAGCCCAGGCTTCTCCCGCTGCAACAGGTGGGTCAGTGCCGGTAGGAAGGCGGCCTCGGTCTTGCCTGCGGCGGTGGCCGCAGCCACGATGACGTCCTTGTCGCCGGGCACGATGAGGGGAATGACAGCCTCTTGCGCGTCTCGCAGGGACTCCCAGCCCTCGGCCCAGATGAAGCGCTGGATGCGCTCATCGAGGAGGTGGAATGCAGATGACTGGGTCTCAGCCATCTACATCACATCTTGAACGAGGCGAACTCATCGTCTCCTTCGGCCTCGACGACCTGGTCCCCGGTGGCGCCGTTGTCAGGAAGCACCTCCAGCCCCCCGAGCAGCTCCTGCCAGGTAGTCCCGGCGTTTTGCTCCAGCACAGCCAACAGGTTGATGAAGGCCGTGATGGTCGTCCTGGGTGTACGGAAGTAGGTGTCACCGATGCGTTTGGAGCAGTGCTCCATGAAACTGTAGATGCCTTGGTCGGGCAGCAGGTACTTGACCGGGTCGCCACTGGCGTTCACATGGCGAATCTTCTGCAGGAGCACGTAGAAGTCCTCTGGGGTCAGGCTGGACAAGCGAACGACTGGCCCGCTGAAGTCGACCAGTCCCCCGGAGGCGAAGGTGTTCTGTGCCAGGCGGCTTTGCAGAGCGGGGTAGCTGTAGAGCCCCCTTCGCGTGTCCAGCAGGAACTCGGGCGTGCCACCCAGCACGAAGCCAAGGCCCACAGCGGTGCCCTGGAGGGAGTCGTTGAGGATGCGCAGAATCTGCTCGTAGTTCGCGTTGCGTGCCTGGGTGTTGGCCAGCTTGTAGAGGTTCACCAACTCATCCAGGCTCACCAGCAGCCCGGAGAACCCGGCCAGCCGGACAAAGCGCGCCATCAGCTTCAGCTGGTCGTAGACAGCGGCATCGTCAACGATGGTCCGCACACCGAGCGCCTGCTTCGCGTCGGTCTTGGTCGAGAACTCACCACGCAGCCAGCGGACCGCATCCGACTTGAGCTGCTCATTGCCTTCTTCGAAGCCACGGCAGTACGCGGCGATGACGTCGGCAAAGTCGTAGCCGTTCACCAATTCGGTCAGGTGGTCGAGCTTCTGACGCAAGACGGCCTCGGTGGTCTGACCAGATGCCTTGGCTTCGGTCTTCGCCGTTGCGATGAACTTCTCGACGATGCCGCTCACGGCGCCGCCCTCCGGCTTGGTGCGGGTCGAGAGGTTACGCATCAGCTCGGCGTAGAGCGAGCGCGCCTGGCCGCCACTGGCGTGCAGGCGCCGGTCCGGGTTCAGGTCCGCGCTGGCCACGACCAGCTTCTTCTCCATGCCCACCGCGCGCACCAGGTTCAGGAAGAAGGTCTTGCCGGCGCCGTACTCGCCCACGACCACCCGAAAGGCCGAGCCACCGTCCGCAATGCGCTCGATGTCGGTGAGCAGGGTCTCGATTTCCCGTGTTCGACCGACCTGCACCAGGTGCTGGCCCGTGCGAGGCACCACCCCGGCGCGCAGCGACTGAATGACCGCGTCGCGGTCCCTGGGGCGAATCGTTGTCGTCATGCTTCCACCTTGTCCAGAATCTCAGTGTTCACCGTCACAGGGTCTTCGCCCTCGAACAGCGCCATGTCATGCGCCTCAAACGCCGCCTCGTTGATGTGCTCCAGAGCGCCGTCCAGCATGAGGTCAAGGTCGGCGGCCACGTCCAGCAGCTCGGCACGGCTCCACTCGGGGCGCGAGAGCATCATCCGGGCAAGTGAGGTGTGGGCTTCGTCCAGGCCCAGCAGACCCGCAGAGGCTTCGCTTGGCTCGGCCTCGGTTTCCGCCTCGACGGGCTCGGCCACTGCCACAGCAGGTTCGTCGGTGTCGGTGAAGATGTTCGCGAGGAGCGCAGAGACCTTCTCGGTGTCCTTCTGGAGCGCGGCGATACGGGCCGGGTCGAGCTTGAAGCCGGACTCCTCGACCTTGGCGACGGCCGCCGCGGTCGGCTTCGTGCCCGCAGCGACAGCGTGGACGTCGGAGAACACCTTCTTTGAGTCGACGCCCAGGGCCTTGTAGACCTTCTCGAGCATCTTTACTTCTCCAGGAGACACCTCACCGTCTGACTGGGCAACCGTTGCCATGAACGCAGCAATGGTCTCCCTGACGTTGAGTTCGAGGGGTTCGAACTTCTTCTTCAATGCAGTCAGGGACGCTGGCGCCTGCATCAGCAAGCGCAGGTGCGCCAGCAGTCGTCGCTTCTGGCCTGGGGTGAGGTGCGTCCAGGAGAGCACAGTCTCTCGAAGGTGGCCCATCTCCTTGATGCCGAACTCCCCGTCGGAGGTCGCAACCGCCGATGCGAGTTGTAGCGTCAGCGCCGCCGCTAGGTACGGCCCGTTCGTGCGTGACAGCTGCTCGGACGGCGGCAACGCGAAGAGAACCACCTTTTCCTCGGGCTTGGGCGTCTTCGCCCCGGCCAGGACGTCCGGCTCGAAGCCCACGTTGGCAGACTCCAGCGTGCGAGCCAGCGAGAGCGTCTTGTCCTTGGTGAACGCCGTCGTAGCACCCAGGGCGTTCAGCAGGTCCTGGAACGGCATTGCGACCATGCCTTCACCCATCCGGGCTTTGAGCTGCTGCAATGCCTTCTGCGCCTGTTCTGGCCACAACGTGGGCGGTAGCTGCAGCAGCCCTTCGAGCGAGTTCTTTCCGGTGACACTCTTGCCAACGAAGCGGCTGTAGGACTCGAGCTCCTTCGAAGTGGCATCGACCAGGTCCTGCAGCTTCTTCACCGGTCCCGTGAGTACCGACACGTCGGGCACCTCCCCGAAGGTGAGCCTTAGGTCGTTGTAACCACGGAAGCCCGCTGATGCCGGGCGATATACCAGCTTGAGCTTGGTGCGATTACGTGGCAATACCATGCCCGCGCCGAACTGCTGCTCGTACTTCTGCACGAACAGGGCATCGAACTGTTCGGGACACCGAATCGCGGGGGTGCGCAGCACGACACCTGGCTCAAGACGCGCCCAGGCAAGCGCAAGTCCTGCTGGAACCGGCACACCGTCCACGGCTGCAATACCTAGTGCATGACGGACGTACAGCGGTAGCTCGAGGGAGCGGGGAAAGCTCGGAACCGCCTTCTCGTACAAGCGCTCAGGGTGCTCGACGGTAGAGACCCAGTTGAGCAGTTCAACGGCGTAGCGCCGGAACGAACCTGACTTTTGCCCGTAGATGTCAAGTAGGCGTCGCAGTTCTTCCGCGATGACCGGCCATTCGGCCCGAGCCGCAGCATCTGAAGAGGCATCAAGAATGGCGCGTCGCTCCAGCCCGTAGAAGAACAGGAACACATAGCCGATGTCGGCGGAGGGGTCCTGTCGGCCGCCCGCGAGCCACTTCAGGTAAGCGCCGCGCGCGCTGCTCGAGATGGCGCCGTAGCTGGGCCAGTAGCCCATTTGCCGCTCGGTATAGTCACCGCTCTTGGACACACTCAGTGAGGGGTCGATGAGGCACGGGTCGTTGTCGCCAGAAGGCGTCTTCAGGCGTGTGCCCACGTAAATCAGGCCGCCCGGTATGGAGAAGCCTGCAACATTCACCGGCTGGCCAGCACCAAGCCACGTCGCGTTGCCGAACCCCTTCGGGGCTGCAGGAAGGCGGTACTCGCTGGTGTCAGTGCTTGGCGATGCAGCAGCTGTGCTGGTGACCGATACCGGCTCGTCCATGTCAGAAGACTTCAGCGCGCGGGCACGGGGTCGTGGCGTGGCTTTCGATTGAGGCATTGGCTGCGTCTCGGGTGGCTCGCTACTGGGCTTTGCCTTGAAGTAGCGGTAGGCAAAGAAGGCAAGGACCACCCCACCGACAAAGAGCCACACCTCGACGGGTACCGACGCCACCAGTGCCACCAGGCCAACCAAGACCACCCCGAGGACGCTTACCGAGTCCCCCTTGCGCTTGCGTGCCATCCGCAACACCCCCGGGCCTGCTGGCCAAATTGGAAGAACCTGGCCAAGCCGGCGAACCGTTCGGCCTCCCTTACAAAACCATACAGCACTTCGGTCGAATCTCTAGCACTTGCCTCCTGACCTGGCGCAAGGTGACGAGGTCAGTGCGCAGTTCATCACCAAGCGAGTTGGCCAAGCCGCCATCGACAGAGGCAATCCTGACAGTAGCCAAGGGCCCAAACGGGCACGAGCGGTGGTGCCTTTTCAAGTTTTGTCATCGGTTTTGATAATTTTCATTTCTGATGACAAGACGTGAAAAAACCAGCTGCTAGCGGTTGTCAGCAGGCGCTCCCGCGCGTCGAAGCCCCGTGAAAGCTCACTCTTCCGACACCGCGATTTCTAGCCCCGTGGCGCGCGTAAGCCTTTGAAATTCTTGGATTCACCTATCGAAATGCGTTTTTTGCTTTTTGTAGGTGAATTGCTCGCAGCCACCGGCTATGTCCGCGAGGTCATAGTGAGTTGCGACTCGCCGTGCTCCGGGTGTGGCCAGCCTTCGAGCGCTTCGTCCCGGGACCCCGCCGATACTCAGACACCACCAGTGCTGCATAGATGCACTAGTTGTTAAAACTAAATACCTCACATGAAGAGGGGTATTTGGCGGTGCTTGCGCGCCAATACTGGACGCCCATACAGTTCTTTCATCGAATGAACATTCGGAGAGCGAAATGCAGGACGAGCAGTACTTGGCGAGGCTTCGGACCCACTGGAAGCTGGAGGCCGCCTTCCCACCCATGGCCAAGCTCACCGAAATCGTGGGCCTGGCCTCTACGTCGAGCGTCCACGCCCTGGCCGAGCGCTTGTGCGAGGCAGGCTACCTCACCAAGGTCGACTGCCGAATCGCACCGACCAAGCGCTTCTTCGCGCGCCCCGTGTTTGGCTTCGTTCGCGCCGGCCTGGCCCAGCCCGCCTCGCAGGAGGAGCCTGAGCTCATCACGGTCGACGACTACGTCATCGACGAGCCCAACCGCACCACCATGCACAGGGTGAAGGGCGACTCCATGCGGGATGCCGGCATCGTCGAAGGCGACGTCCTGGCGGTGGAGCACAACACGCCGACCAAGCCGGGTGACATCGTGCTCGCCTGTGTCGACAACGAGCTCACGGTCAAGACCTTGCGGATGGACGCGCAGGGCCGCTGGTATCTGGAACCCGCCATCCCCGCATACGAGTGCATCCGCCCGCGTTCCGCCCTCGAAGTCCTGGGCGTGGTTGTCGGGCCGGTCAGGCGATTGCGCCACTGACGCCCCGGCGCCCAACGCGACCCTCATCAACCCTTTCGCTTTTCGCGGCACAGAAGGCGCCGCGCGGGCGGAGCCATGTCTGAAAGGCCCATCGTGCGAATCATTTTTCTGGACATAGACGGGGTGCTGCACCCAGTAGCGGAGAGCGCTGACCCGGCGGGCTGGATGCGGTGGCTCCCCACACTCGAGGCACTCTTGGTCAACGCGCCCGATGTGAGCATCGTCGTGCATTCGACCTGGCGGTACGCGTACACCGATGCCGAGCTGCATGCACTGCTGGGCCCGCTCTCCGGTCGCATTCTTGGCAGCGCGCCAAGGATGCCTCGGGAAATCGCCATCGAGACAGTCCTGCAAGCCAACAAAGGCGCGGTCACAGCGCACCTCGTCCTTGACGACGACAGTCGTGAATTCACCTCGGGCCGCCTCAACGTGCTGCTGTGCGACCCGCAGCTGGGGATTTCCGCACCGAAAACCCAAGCCGCCATTACGGCCTGGTTGAGCAGCACCGACACTGGCCTCAGGCTACATCCTGGGTCTCGCCTGCCGAAGGGTGGCGGCGAACTCGCTCTCTATCTCGACTTCGACGGCGTGCTCCACCACGAGAACGTCTTATGGCACCCGCGGCGCGGAGCCTACGCCGGTCCGCCGCACTTCACCCTGTTCGAGCACGCCGCGCTGCTGGACGAACTGCTGTCGCCGTACCCCGAAGTCTTCATCGTGCTGAGCACAAGCTGGGTCCGTACGTATGGCTGCGATGGTGCTGCTAAGCGTTTGCCGGCAGGGCTGCGGGACCGGGTGCTGGGTGCGACTTTTCACAGCGAGATGAACGAACAGGCGTTCGTGGCAAAGCCCCGAGGGACGCAGGTGCTAGAGGACGTGGCGCGCCGGCGGCCACGCGGCTGGCTGGCCCTTGATGACACGGACGAAGGGTGGCCCCCTGAAGTACGCGACCAAGTGCTGCTCACCGACGAGCGCCTGGGCATCGCCGCGCCCGGCATGCCCGAGCGGATTGCCGCCGCCCTAAAACGCCTCGTCGCTTCTAAAGCGCCGTGACTTTAGGTGCCGACACCGCGTTCCTAAACCGAAACCTCCGAAATGATGCCCATGCAAGAGAAGCCCACCCTGACCATTGTGGCCACCGTGATTGGTCAGCACATAGACCCTGACTTCCTGTTGGCCGAGGACGCCCGAGAGCACCAGTTCGCCGTGCGCCGCAAAGTGTTTGAAGGCGAGTGGAGTGCGCTGAATCCCGGGGACCTGGTCGAACTCGTTATCACACGCGAGTCGCTCGCACGGGTGCTACATGCGCGGCGTCTGCCTGGGTCAACCAGCTGAGCAGGTAGGGCACGAGATGCTGACACCCAAATGGGAGTGCGCCGACGGAACAGCCGTGCGCCTGGGAGCCATGAGCACCTCACACATCGTGAATGCACGGGACTACCTGCTGACTGGAACTGGGCCCTACGGCCCGATGCTCAGGCCGGGCTGCTCCGGTTTCTCGAACGCCGAGTGGATTCGATTGTTCGAGGTAGAGCTGCTTCGGCGCTCCCGGATGCCCTACACGCGGTTGGTCCTGTCGCAGGCTGTAGTCAGCAGCCTCTGACTACTCTCCAGCCTTTGCAAATATCAATTCAACGTTGTCGCCTTCGACAACTATTGTGTCTTGACGATTATCGAATCCTGCTTCGCTGTAGGCACCTTTGAACATGCTCTGCGCGGTGTTGAAACGAATATTCTCATTCAACATGTAGGCGTAGTTCGTCAAGCCCAAGCCGTACAGGCCATCCTCGCCCTTGGGATAGTTTCGAAACTTGACAGTGTTGTACCCAGGGTCTAGCAGTTTGACAAACGCCTTCTCTGCATCTGCAACGACCCGGGCCTGCTCTGAACCTCGAAAGAGGTTGATGTCTGGGTCCTCCGCGCTGATGGTCTGAATCCCCAACTGGTCGATATCAAATAGGAAGAGAATGATTTCGTCGGACGGATGAGCACCGGTCTTTCTCGCCTGCTCCTCAGATAGCACCTTCAAACGGCCATGGTGCGCGTCCTTGATGAGTCTTTGGTAACTGTCCTGCTTCGTTGCAATGCCGACATATAGAAGGTCGTAGGAACATACAAGGTCGTGCCTCTTGAAGCCTTCAAGGTACGTCCTACCGCGTGCTGCCTCCCAATACACCGAGTCGGGTGTGAGCCAAACCTTCACATGTGTGCCCTTCTTGGTCCCCCCCATCAACACTGCTTCGCGCGTCAGCTGCAGCTCAGGGTTCTTCGAGATTTCCTTGAATTTGCTCACGTGAATGACACCTGAATCGACGACTTCGTCGCCCACCTCCACATCAACGTGGATTAAGGCCTTGTCCCCGTCCACACGGTAGTTGACAAAGCTTGCCTCAGCTCGGGCACCAATCATGTAGAACTTGCTGGCTCTGAGGTGTTTAGCGATGTGCTGATTTGCCTTGTCGACCAACAGCTTCACGTTGCGGTTCGTAAACGGCGGAAAAACGGTTTCAAGAAAGTTGAACTGCGATATGCGACCCACGCACGCCTCCCTGATGCGACTGACAGTTTGAGCTCTGTGTTAGCGCCTCGCGCAAGCCCTCCGACTCCCACCCATCATGGGCCTAGTGTAGTTACGCGGACCACCGCCCCTACACGTTTTCACGGGGTGTCGAAACTGGCTTCCACTACCAACCTCGCGAGCTAACCCTGCCAACGGCTGCAAGCTAACGCCGCCGACGGACTCTCAGGCCGCCCAGACGCTGGGCCCCTTGGCCTCAGACTAGGAAGCAGTCCTTCAGCTCTGCCCGGTCTTCCCCTGAGAGTCCCAGCAGCTGCGCCTTGTTTTGCCAGGTGCCGATGACCTGACTTAGCCGGGCCAGGTCCTCTTGCGCCTGCTTCGGCGTGACGCGATAGAGCTCCGCCGTGGCCACAACTGTGTCCAGGTCGGGCTCCGTGCTGGCATCGTCCAGCGCTAGCACGTGACCGTCTTTCTTGGTCGACGGGTTCATGTCGTAGGCGGGCGCCAGGCGCCAACCGGTGGCCTCGCGCATGAAGCCGTGGTTGCGCAGGTGGTCATCCCGGTTCGAGACGGCCACGTTGAACAACACCCGCCGAAACAGCTCGCGCAGGTCCGCTTCGATGCGGCCCTCGACGCCTTGCTTGGACGCGATGAACTCCGCCAAGTCCAGGTACGACGCTTCTTCGCTGTCGCTGCGGCCCAGCACCGCCATCGCGGAGGTGAAGAACCGTCGCCGGCCAGCGTGGCGGTCGAAGCGTCGGGTGACGAAGGTGTGAAAGCCGTGCCCGATTCGCTCCAGGCGTGCCGGGGCAACGTTGAGCCCGTACTCTGCGGCCAGCTGGTGCACCAACATCTCGCGCAGGGCCCAATCGTGTTCATCGTCGGCACCGGGGAACTTGGCAATCCACAGCTGCCCGAGGCCGTCTTGCAGATTCGCCTTGGGTCGTGCGCCGCCCAGGGACGCGCCGGGCGCCACCAGCACTTTCAGCCACTGCTGCAGCAAGTCGAGGTCGTCGACCTTCTTGCGCGTGAGCTCCAGCGCCACCTCTTGTAGCTCGCCGATGTGGGTCAGCGCTGGCGCTGCGAGCGCCTGATTGGCCAGGGCCTGGCCTTCGAGCAATTCCGGCGCAAGGCCTTGCTTGAGCTGCTTGTCGCTTTGCAGTGCGGAGAAACGCAGGGCGCCCATGCGGGTCACGTCCTGCACGCCCAAGAAGAAGTCCCACGGGCGCATCTCGCGGCGGGTGCGCGCTTGCTGCTTGGCCTCGACCAGTTCTCGGCGCTTCATCAGCGTCTGGCCCCAGCGGTCGGGGCAGCTGTCCATGAAGATGCCGAAGTTCGAGTCCTTCGGATAGAAGTTGCCACTGGCCAGCGACAGCTCCGGGTCGAGCGCGAAAGCAGCCCCGTTCTTCAGCCACAGGGGCGAATACTCGAAGCGGACCGATTCCAGGCCCGAGCGGTGCAGCCGGCCCAGGTGAGTGAGCGGGCCGAACGTCGGGTCATCGAGCCAGACTTCGAGGCCCTCAGGGGTTGCGGGGGCGGCCTCGGGCGCATGCCTCGCGCGAGCGCCGGACTTCTTGACGGCGGGGCTCATGGCGTTTCGCCTTCGGAAGGAGGGGCCGACGGGCTGTCGAGTTTCTTGCGCTTGGGCGCGCGCCGAGGCACGTTCAGCTCAGCGTCTTGCAGCCGACGGCCCACCGGGTCGTGCGCCGCTACCTGGTCCAGGTCATGTTCCAGCCCGAGCACAGCCAGCACGCGCAAGTAGGTGCCCAGCGTCACGGCGGGGTCGCCTTGCTCGACCTTGTTGAGCGTGGGCCGGGACACTGAGGCGCGCTCGGCCACCTGCGTGACCGTGAACCGCCTACGCAGGCGAGCTTCGCGCAGGCGCTGCCCCAGCGCGACCGTCATTCGCGACTGCGAGGGGTAAAGGGTAGGCGCCTTGGCGGGCATAACAGTAACCATTATAGCAATAGCCGTCCGTATTGTCAATAATGATTTCTGTTATAGGGGCAAACAGTGTCAGTGTCCTGTGCAATTTAAGAGATACCATTATTCGCAATATGCCTCAAGAATGTCAAATACGCTTTCTCTTGAAAGGAGAAGCCCAATAGGCGCGCGACCACGCTCTGCGGCCCCACGCGTCGGGTCAGTTCTGCGCATCTGTGACAGAGAGGTCAGCCCGGATGGTCGCCGGCCTGGTGCAGCGCGTCGGCTGCGAAGCGGGCTCATCTCAAAAAGCTCCTTTTTGAAATCAAAAACGTGCGCGCTTGAAACGACGTTGTACTTTTTGGCTTGCAGACTGATATCTGGTTGCGTCGCAGGCCCGTAAGCGACGTCGAGGGTGCAGCTACGTTATTGATTTACCTGCTGCGGCGTTGGCGAGGGGAGCCGGTCCCAACACGGGGGCCAACCCCTTCACTGATGGGTGAACCGAGTTCAACGCAAGGGGACTTCAAACCGGTGGAACCTCGCGATGCGCCACACCGGGCTGCTGCCGATTGAGTTGACACCGCCCTAAGCCTCCGTCATCAGTCCCGATGGGAGCAACTGGGAACGCCTAAAGTAGCTCGGGGCTCGCTGCTTCACGCTTTCTCATGGGAAATGAGAATCCTCAATGGCGATGAGAAAGCTTGAAACAGCACCCCCCCCCCCGCGGTCACCGTCAACGAACACCTAGCCCCCTCGTGTTGGAACACGAGGCACGGCAATTTTCAGGCGTACTTCCCACGCGTTCTGCCGGGTCATCGCTCCGAGACTAGTGCAGGCCGTTACTGGAAAAGCGTTCGTTCGCGAGCCGTCGTCTTGGAGGGCGACCTGCCCACCCGGGTGGCACGTCAGCTCTGACGCTCCTACTGATGCCAAGGTCGCGAAGCTCTGTTACGGTTTTGTTACGAAGATTTGAAGGACTCGGACGGGGGTAGCCAGCTCCGTTCTACAAGGATGCGGGCGCCGAAGAACTCGGCTCTTACAGAGGGACAACGCCCCTCCATTTCGCGAACGGTAGGGTGCAGATTTCAGTTTCTGTTTCCGGACCGCACGCGTGAGCGGCGACCCGGGCCCTCACTCCACCGTCACGCTCTTCGCCAGGTTCCTCGGCTTGTCGACGTCCGTGCCCTTGGCCAGCGCCGTGTGGTACGCCAGCAATTGCAGCGGCACCACGTGCAGGATGGGCGAGAGCGCACCGTAGTGCTCGGGCATGCGGATGACGTGGATGCCCTCGCTGCTGGCGATGCGCGTGTCGGCGTCGGCGAGCACGTAGAGCACGCCGCCGCGGGCTCGCACCTCCTGCATGTTGCTTTTGAGCTTTTCCAGCAGGGTGTCGTTGGGCGCCACGGTCACCACCGGCATGGCGGCCGTCACCAGGGCCAGCGGGCCGTGCTTGAGTTCGCCCGCCGGGTAGGCCTCGGCGTGGATGTAGCTGATTTCCTTCAGCTTCAGCGCGCCCTCCAGAGCGATCGGGTAGTGCAATCCGCGTCCGAGGAACAGCGCGTTGTCCATGCGCGCGAAGTCCTCGGCCCAGCTGATGACCTGCGGCTCCAGCGCGAGCACAGCCTGCAGGGCCACGGGCAGGTGACGCATGCGCTTGAGGTGCTCACCCTCTTCTTCTTCGCTCAGGTGCCCGCGCACCTGGGCCAGCGCCAGCGTCAGCAGGAACAGGCCCGCGAGCTGGGTGGTGAAGGCCTTGGTGGAGGCCACGCCGATCTCGACGCCCGCGCGCGTGATGTAGGCCAGCTTGCACTCGCGCACCATGGCGCTGGTGGAGACGTTGCAGATGGTCAGCGTTTCCTGCATGCCCAGGCTTTGCGCGTGGCGCAGCGCGGCCAGGGTGTCGGCGGTCTCGCCGCTCTGGCTGATCGTCACCACCAGCGTGCGCGGATCGGGCACGCTGGTGCGGTAGCGGTACTCGCTGGCCACCTCCACCTGCGTGGGAATCTTCGCGATGGATTCCAGCCAGTACTTGGCCGTGCAACCGCTGTAGTAACTGGTGCCGCAGGCCAGGATGAGCACGCGGTCCACGTTCTTGAACACGCGGTGCGCGCCGTCGCCGAAGAGCTCCGGCGTGACGCCGGCCACGCCTTCGAGCGTGTCGGCGATGGCGCGCGGCTGCTCGAAGATCTCCTTCTGCATGTAGTGGCGGTAGGGGCCCAGTTCGGCTGCGCCGCTGTGCGCGTGCACGGTGCGCACAGGGCGCTGCGCGGCGTCGAGCGAACGGCCGCCGGCGTCGGTGATCCAGTAGCGGCCCATCTGCAGGTCCACCAGGTCACCCTCTTCCAGGTACACGATCTGGTCGGTCACGCCCGCCAGCGCCATGGCGTCGCTGGCCAGGAAGTGCTCGCCGCCCTCTGCGCCCACGCCCAGCACCAGTGGCGAGCCCGCGCGCGCGCCCACCACGCGGTGCGGTTCGTCCTTGTGGAAGACCGCCAACGCATAGGCGCCATGCAGTTGCGCCACGGCGGCGGTGAGGGCCGCGAAGACATCGCCCTCGTAGAGCGAATCGATGAGGTGGGCGATGACTTCGGTGTCGGTCTGGCTCTCGAACACGTAGCCCTTGGCCTGCAAGGCGGCGCGCAACTCGTCGTGGTTTTCGATGATGCCGTTGTGCACAAGCGCCACGCGCCCGGCCGAACCGCTCTGCGCCCCCGGTCCGTGGCTGAAGTGCGGGTGTGCGTTGTGCACCGCTGGCGCACCGTGCGTGGCCCAGCGCGTGTGCGCGATGCCGGTGCCGCTGGCGATGTGTTCGGCCTGCACCTGCTGGCCCAGTTCGGCCACGCGGGCCGTGCTGCGCGCGCGCTTGAGGCCGTCGCTGTGCACGGCCACGCCGCAGGAGTCATAGCCGCGGTACTCCAGCCGCTGCAGGCCCTGAACCAGCACGGGCACGATGTCGCGCCCCGAAACCCCCGCCACGATGCCGCACATGTGATTGCTCCTGAAATGTGAAAGTGGGCGAATGCTAGTGAAGCCAGGATGAAATGAATGGTCAAAATTCAACGAAATCTGATCTTTTTAATCATGTTTCTTGCGATTTGACTGAATATTTCACGTAAGATCGATTCATGGAATCTTTCGAACTGGATGCCATCGATCTGCGCCTGCTCGATCTGCTGCAAGAGGACGCCTCGCTCAGCAACCAGGCCCTGGCCGAGCGCGCCCACCTCTCGCCGCCCACCTGCCTGCGCCGCGTCAAGCGCCTGCGCGAGCGCGGATTCATCGCGCGCGAGGTGGCGCTCCTGGACGCCGACCGCTTGGCGCCGCTGCTGGGCCACGGCCTCACCGCGGTGGTCGAGATCGGCCTGGAGCGCCAGGGCGCCGACGCGCTGGACGCCTTCGAGGCGCGCGCCGTGGCCGAGCCGCGCGTGCAGCAGTGCTACCGCGTGAGTCCCGGGCCCGATTTCGTGCTGATCGTGCGCTGCACCGACATGCCCGACTACCTCGCGCTCACCCAGCGCCTCTTCACCGGCGACGCGAACGTGCGAAACGTCAAGGGCTTCTTCAGCACCCGTTGCGCCAAGTTCCATCCCAGCCTGCCGCTCAGTCGATCGCAGTGACCGAATGGCTTAAATAGCCCCTTCGCAGAATTGCAAAACGCACACTTCTGCAAACGTTGGGGAGACGCGGTATTGACGGGCCCCCGAGCCTGTTACAACCTCATACAATCGCCCGCTTGCTCAAAAAAGCGGCAGCTCTCCAGGAGGTTTCATGGACATGATGGTGATCGGATCGGTGATCGCCGCGGTGGTGCTGGTGCTGTGTGTCTGGCTCTACCTGCGGTTCATGCGATCGCAAGACGACGGGCGGGACGACCGCTTCGCGCCCGAGCGCATCCTCTCGACCGAGCAGGTGGCCATGCTCGACTACCTGCAGGACACCTTTCCTGGCCAGGTGGTGCTGCCCAACATCAACCTCGCCCAGATGCTGTCGGTGCGCCGGGCCGCGAGCAAGAAGGCCGCCAAGGACCGCCTGCGCGAGCACCGCGTGGATTTCGTGGTCTGCGCCCCTGACGGCCGCCCCATCTTCGCCTTCGACATCGAGCAGTACCACCTGAGCAACGCCGAGGCCAAGGCCCAGCGCGTGAAGGTGAAGAACCGCATTCTCAAGACCGCCGGCGTGCGCTTCGTGTTCCTGAAGAACGGCATCCACCGCATGCCCTCGCCGGCCGAATTCCGCGAGCAGCTCAACCTGGTGGAACTGCCCAAGCCCAAGGCCCCGGCGGCCAAGCCCGCCGACGACCGCGACAGCGTCATGCAGCAACTCGAAACGCAGATGTCGGGTTTCGACCACCAGTACGCGCGCTCGGGCTACCGCGACTCCGAGGTGCTGGGCCTGAGCGGCCTGATGGACCTGGAAGACGAGCTCAAGCCGCGCGAGCAGAAGCGCCGCAACGGCAGCAGCCCCGACAGCCGCTACGACGGCAGTTCCTTCGACGTGCGGGGCGGGCGCTGAGCCCTCGCTGCTTCAATCGGGCGGCTGCTGACGCAAGGCGTCGGCGCTGACACGCAAACCCTCGAAGATGCAGGCCACCACGGGCGGCGACAGGTCCGGCGGCAGGTCCGTTTGCGTTTCATCGATGGCCCCCGGCACCCGGTCGAGGACTTCCTCGATGACAGGCTCCATGTCCTTGCCAAACCCAAGCTGGCGCGCCGTGCTGTTGAAGTGCCGACGCAGGATGTGGTCCATCCCGTCATGTTTGCTCTTGCCCTGCAGGGCCATGGCCAGCTTCACGTCCCGCCGGTGCCATTGGTTGGCGCCGTCTCCCATCACCGGCCAGGCCGAGAGCACGTCGTACAGCGGCGTGAGCCGGTAACGGCCCCGGGGCAGCAGAAAGAGGCTGAAGTTCTTGGCATGCTGATCGGGCGCGCGCAACATCCAGAACAGCAGTTGGGCCTTCAGCAGGGTGCGCAAGTCTTCCCGCGCATCGATCGAACCGTGCAGCGTGCGTGCGATGTCGACCAGTCCGGGGCCCCCCTCGCTTTCGTACTTCTCCAGCGACGAGCGCCCTTCGACCTGGCAAAAGTCCTCTTGTGGCAGACGCAGCAGTTGACGGCCATCGGCACTCGCGCGCCGATCGAAGCGCTCCACAGCGAGCACGCGTTGGGATTCGAAGGTTTCGATGCGGGCCACCGCGGCCGGCAGGCCAAAGGCGCGCAGCAGGCGAAGGCAGAGCCACTCGTTGTCGACGGATCGCGTGAAGTCGACCTTTCTCGACCCGACGTGGCCCAGGGACGGCTTGAGGATGTGGGTCGTCGGCGTGGATCCCCGAGGCAGCATCCATCGGCCCTCCCAACGCAGCAAGGCCGTCTTGTCCTGCGTGCCGGCCAGCGAGATGCGCAGCTCAGGCTCCAGGTCCTGATGCCGCGCCACCGGTGAAGAAGACACGGCGGCCAACAGCAGCGCCTCGATCCCCTGATCGGACATCGGCACGCCCCGGACGCTGCCGGTGTCTTGCGGCACCTCGTCCTCGCCCAGCAACTGGACCGCACCCACGCAGTCGCGACCGATGGCCTTGAGCAGATCGAAGGTATCCACACCCCCCGTCCTGAAACGGGTCGCCAGACGCTTGCGGATGTCCTCGCTGTCCGGAAGGAGGTTGTCGAAGTAGTTGCGCACGGTCCTGCCGGTGTGCGGCTGATCGCCCCGCAGGAACGGCAGAGACAAGGACAGGGGACGTCCTGAAGGGGATTGGACCCAGTCGGGGTCGTATCTGAGGGCATGCAGGCCTCGGCCGTCGACCGACCACGTGCCCACGCGCAGGCCGTTGGCCCAGATGGAAAGGGACTGGGTGTGCGAACGACGGCCCATCACCACACCGATCCGTCGCCGCTCGCCGCGCCGGGTTTCTCCCCCACCAGCAACTCCAGGCCCACGATCGAGCACCAGGCCATGAGTTGCAACGCGCTCAGGCTGGAGGGGTCGAGTTCGAGCGTGGAAACGCGGCTTTGGCTGAGGTTCAGTCGTTCCGCCACCTGGGCCTGCGTCAGGCCCTTGAGCTTGCGCGCGGACCTGAGCAACTGCCCGAGTTGGGGGGCCGTGGACAAGGGCTGGGAAAGCGACATGGGCAGATACCTGTCATGCAGATACCCCCAGTTTATCAGCCTGATGGATATTCAAGGTTTATCTTTCACAGAAATAAAGTTGGTTTATCCCTGTGAGAGATATGGCGCACTCAAGGCGCCTTCTTCACCTTCTGCGGCCGCTGCCAGCCCGCGATGCTGGCCTGGCGTCCCCGTGCCACGGCCAGGGCGCCAGGCTCGGTGCTCTTGGTGATGGTGGAGCCTGCGCCCACGGTGCCGCCCGCGCCGATGGTGACCGGCGCCACCAGCACGCAGTTGCTGCCCACGTGCACGTCGGCCTCGATCACGGTGCGGTGCTTGTTGGCGCCATCGTAGTTGGCGGTGATGCTGCCGGCGCCGTAGTTGACGCGCTCGCCCACGGTGGCGTCGCCCAGGTAGGCCAGGTGATTGGCCTTGGCGCCCGCGCCCATCGTGCTGTTCTTCACCTCGACGAAGTTGCCGATGTGCACCTCGGCGCCCAGGTCGGCGCCGGGGCGAAGGCGCGCGAAGGGGCCCACCAGCGCACCGGCGCCCACGCGCACGCCGGCCGCTTCACCGTCGACGTGGGTGAAGGGGTGGATCACCGCGCCGGCTTCGATGCGTGCGTTGGCGATGACGCAGTTCGCGCCGATGCGCACGCCATCGCCGAGCTCGACGCGGCCCTCGAAGACACAGTTGACGTCGATCTCGACATCCTGACCGCAGACCAGTTCGCCGCGCACGTCGAAGCGCGCCGGGTCGGCCAGGCGCACGCCGTCCACCATGAATTGGTTCGCCAGCCGCAGTTGGTAGGCGCGCTCGAGTTCGGCCAGTTGCTGCGGGCTGTTGACGCCGGCCACCTGCACGGCGTCGCCGATGCGGTGGGCCCTGACGGCGCAGCCATCGGCCACGGCGAACTTCACCACGTCGGTCAGGTAGTACTCGGCCTGGGCGTTGCGGTTGTCCAGGCGCGCGAGCCAGCCACGCAGCAGGCGCGTGGGAACGGCCATGATGCCGCTGTAGATCTCGGTGATGCCGCGCTGCGCCTCACTCGCGTCCTTGTGCTCGACGATGGCGCGCACGGCGCCACCGTCGTCTCGCACCACGCGGCCATAGCCCGTGGGGTCGGGCAGGTCCAGCGTGAGCAGGGCCAGGTGCTCGCCCGCGCTCAGGTCGATGAGCGCCTGCAGGGTGTCGGGGCGCGTGAGCGGCACGTCGCCCGAGAGCACCAGGGTTAGGCCGTTGTCGGCCAGCACGGGCACCGCCTGCTGCACGGCGTGACCGGTGCCCAGTTGCGGCTCCTGGCGCACGAAGCGCAGCGCCGTGGTGGCGGGTGCCTTCAGCCCGACTTCCACCTGCGCCGCGCCGTGCCCCGTGATGACCACCACCGAGCGGGCCGATAACCCCGCGGCGCAATCGATCACGTGCTGCGCCAGCGCGCGGCCGCCCAGACGGTGCAACACTTTGGGCCGCTGGCTCTTCATGCGGGTGCCCTTGCCCGCGGCCATCACCACCACATCCACCGGTAACGACATGAACACCTCTTTCGCGTACACCGAGCGCGGCCAGGGGGGCGGCGCCGGAACGCGGCGGATTATCGCCCGCGCCTTGCTGGTGCTCGCCCTGGCGGCGCTGCTGGCCGCCTGCACCGCCGCGCGCTTCGCCTACAACCAGGCGCCCCAGTTCAGCTACTGGTGGCTGGACAGCCACTTCGACTTCGACGACGCGCAGTCCGAGCAGGTGCGTGGCGACATCGACGCCTTCTTCGCCTGGCACCGGCGCGAGGAGCTGCCCGCCGTGGCGGACCTGTTGCGCCAATGGCAGGGCATGGCGACGCGCGACCTCACGGCCGACGAGGCCTGTGCGCAGTTCGAGGTGGTGCGGGCGCGCCTGAATGCCGCGGGCGAGCGCCTGATCGATCCCTTCGCGCGCCTGGCGCCCGGGCTGAGCCCCGCGCAACTGGAGCAGCTGCAGCGCCGCCAGGCGCGCAGCAACGAGGAGTTCGAGCGCGACTTCCTGCGCGGCACGCCCGAACAGCGCCTGCAGCGGCGGCTCGACACCGCGGTGTCGCGCAGCGAGCGCTTCTACGGCACGCTCAGCGCGCCGCAGCGTGAGCTGCTGCGGCGCTGGCTGAGCGAATCGCCCTGGGAGCCGCAGCGCACGCAGGCCGAGCGCCAGCGCCGCCAGGCCGACCTGCTGCAGACCCTGCGCCGCGTCCAGGCCGAGCCCGCGCAGGCCCGGGTCGCCCTGCGCGCCCATCTGGAGCGGCTGCAGCGCTCGCCCACGCCGGGTTACCAGGCGCAGAGCGAGGCCAGTGTGCGCCACGGCTGCGCGCAGTTCGCCGCCTTGCACAACAGCACCACGCCCGCGCAGCGCCAATATGCCGTGCGCGAGCTGCAGGGCTACCAGCGCGACATGGAAACACTCAGCGCGCAGCGCTGAGCCTCGGGCCATCACCTTCTGGTGCGCGCCGCGCACCGCCATGACACGCGCGTGCACATCGTCGGTGCACCAGCCTTGCATACAAGACTGATATGGCCATGGCACGGATCTGGCATGTGCACCGGCCATGGTCAGCCCAACCGACATCGCCCAACGCATCGTCGCCGCCATCCTGGCGCAGCGCCTGGCACCCGGCACGCGCCTGGGCGAACAGAACCTGTCGATGCTGTTCGACTGCAGCCGCACCCTGGTGCGCGAGGCCCTGGTGCGCCTGGCCGCGCGCGGCATCGTCACCGTGAGTTCGCGCCGCGGCTGGTACGTGGTGCAACCCTCGCATGCCGAGGCGCGCGAGGCCTTCGAGGCGCGCCGCGTGATCGAGACCGGCCTGATCCGCAGCAACGGGCGCGTGGACAAGGCCGCGCTCAAGCGCCTGCGCCAGCACATTCGCCAGGAGCAGGCCGCCCTGCAGGGCGATGACGTGGGCCAGCGCAGCTACCTGCTGGGCGATTTCCACGTGTGCCTGGCCGAGTGCCTGGGCAACCAGTTGCTGGCAGAGACCCTGCGCGACTTCACCGCGCGCACCACCCTCATCGCCATGCTCTACCAGAGCACGCACGACGCCGTGCAGTCCTGTGCCGACCACGTGCAGATCGTCGAGGCCCTGGAACGCGGCGACGTGGCCGCCGCCGAGCGTCTGATGGAAACGCACATCGGCCAGGTGCAGGCCGCGCTGCGCCTGGGCGCGCCGGCCGACCCGCTGGCCGATCTGCGCGAAGCGCTGGCCCCCGTCGGCGAATCCGCACCGCCCGCCACCGGCACGCGCAAGCCCCGCAAACCCCCCTCACCCGACCGCGAAACCTACCTAGGAGCCTTGTTATGAATTTCACGAAACGCCGCCTCGTCCTCCTCTCCGCGGCCCTGGCCGCCACCGTCGCCGCCGGCCACGCGCAGGCACAGGCGGCACTCGACGGCGTGATGAAGGCCAAGCTGATCAAGATTGCCGTGCCCACCGACTTCCCGCCCTACGGCTTCGTCGGCATCGACCTGAAACCGCAGGGCCTGGACGTGGACACCGCCAACCTGATCGCCAGCAAGCTCGGCGTGAAGGTGGAGCTGGTGCCGGTGACCAGCGCCAACCGCATTCCCTACCTGCAGACCAAGAAGGCCGACCTGGTGATCTCCACCCTGGGCAAGAACCCGGAGCGCGAGAAGGTGATCGACTTCACCGTCGCCTACTCGCCCTTCTTCCAGGCCGTATACGGGCCCAAGGGCGCGGCGCTGGCCGACTTCAACGGCCTGGGCGGCAAGAGCATCGCCGTCACGCGCGGCGCCATCGAAGACCAGGAACTGAGCAAGGTGGCACCGGCCAACACCGACATCAAGCGCTTCGAGGACAACAACGCCACGGTCTCGGCCTTTGTGTCGGGGCAGACGCAGTTCATCGCCACCGGTGTGTCCGTGGCCGACAACATGATCAAGCGCAACCCGGCCCTGGGCGCCGAGTACAAGCTGCTGCTGAAAGACAGCCCCAACTTCATCGGCGTGGCCAAGGGCGAGGACGCGCTGCGCACCAAGGTGAACGAGATCGTGCTCGCGGCCAAGAAGGCGGGCGAGCTCGACGCGCTGGCGAAGAAGTGGCTGGGCCGCCCCGCCGGCACGCTGCCCGAGTGAGCGCCTGACACCACCACCGAGGCCTCGCCACCATGGGCATCGAACTCGACTTCTGGGCCGTGCTTGCGCAGTGGCCGCTGCTGGTCAAGGGCATGGCCTGGACGCTCGGCCTCACCGCCGTATCGGCCGTGCTGGGCGTGGCGCTGGGCGTGGCCTGCGCCTGGGCGCGCACCGAAGGGCCGGCGGCGCTGGGCTGGCTCGCGGCCGCCTACGTGGAACTGATCCGCAACACGCCCTTCATCGTGCAACTGTTCTTCGTGTTCTTCGGCCTGCCGGCGGCGGGCGTGAAGCTCACGCCGGAACTCGCCTCGGTGATCGCCATGGTGATCAACCTCGGCGCCTACGCGGCCGAGATCGTGCGCGCCGGCGTGGAGGCCACGCCACGCGGCCAGTTCGAGGCCGCGGCCAGCCTGGCGCTCTCGCGCGCGCAGACCTTCGTGCACGTGGTGCTGCCGCCGGCGCTGCGCAAGGTCTGGCCCGCGCTCACCAGCCAGATCATCATCGTGATGCTGGGCTCGGCCGTGTGCGGGCAGATCGCCACCGAGGAGCTGAGCTACGCGGCCAACCTGATCCAGAGCCGCAACTTCCGCGCCTTCGAGGCCTTCATCGTGGCCACCGCGCTGTACCTGCTGTTGTCCATGGGCGTGCGCGCCTTGCTCAACTGGCTGGGGCCGCGCTTCATCTTCGGGGGTGGCCGCCGTGGTTGACTTTTCCCTCTGGGACATCGTGCGCAACCTGCTGCTGGCCGCGCGCTGGACCGTCGTGCTCTCCCTGATCGCCTTCGTCGGCGGTGGCCTCGTGGGCCTCTTGCTGCTGGTGGCGCGCACCGCGCGCTGGCCTGGCGCCACGGCCTTCGTCAAGGGCTATGTGCAGCTCTTCCAGGGCACGCCGCTGCTGATGCAACTGTTCCTCGCCTACTTCGGCCTGGCGCTGTTCGGCTTCGACACCTCGGCCTGGGTCGCGGCCTCGCTCGCGCTCACGCTGTACACCAGCGCCTTCCTTGTGGAGATCTGGCGCGGCTGCGTGGAGGCCGTGCCCAAGGGCCAGTGGGAGGCCGCGCAAAGCCTGGCGCTGAGTTTTGGCGAGCAGTTGCGCCACGTGATCCTGCCGCAGGCGCGGCGCATCGCCATCGCGCCCACCGTGGGCTTCCTCGTGCAGGTCATCAAGGGCACGGCGCTGGCCTCGGTGATCGGCTTCGTCGAACTCACCAAGGCCGGCACCATGATCACCAACGCCACCTTCGCGCCCTTCCTCGTCTACAGCTGCGTGGCGCTGATGTACTTCGCGCTGTGCTTCCCCGTGAGCCTGTATGCGCGTGCGCTCGAAAGGAAACTGAATGTCCGCCGCTGAACCCCACGCCATCGTCGACATCGGCGCGCTGCGCAAGGCCTATGGCGCCAACGAGGTGCTCAAGGGCATCGACCTGAAAGTCAAGCGCGGCGAGGTGATCGCCATCATCGGCAAGAGCGGCTCGGGCAAGAGCACGCTGCTGCGCTGCATCAACGGGCTGGAGGTGTTCCAGTCGGGCTCGCTGACGGTGGACGGTCAGCCGCTGCGCCACCAGGACGCCGCCGCCATGCGCGAGTTGCGCCAGCACGTGGGCATGATCTTCCAGAACTTCAACCTGTTCCCGCACCTGAGCGTGGGCCGCAACGTGATGCTGGCGCCCGCGCTGGTGAAGAAGGCGCAGGAGGCCCCGAACATCGAACGCGCGAAGCAGTTGCTGGCGCGCGTGGGCCTGGCCGACAAGTTCGACGCCTACCCCGATCAACTCTCGGGCGGCCAGCAACAGCGCGTGGCCATCGCGCGCGCCCTGGCGATGCAGCCCAGCGTGCTCCTGTGCGACGAGATCACGTCCGCCCTGGACCCCGAACTGGTGGGCGAGGTGCTGCAGGTGGTGGAGTCACTGGCCAATGAGGGCATGACCCTGCTGATGGTGACGCACGAGATGAACTTCGCGCGCAAGGTGAGCGACCGGGTGATCTTCATGCACCAGGGACGCGTGCACGAGATGGGGCCGCCGGAGCAGCTGTTCGGCCATCCGGCCACGCCAGAACTCCAGCAGTTTCTGGCCTCGGTGCACTGAAGAATCAGCCGCCCCAACGCAGCCAGATCCAGATCACGCCCAGCGACAGCAGCGTGACCGGCACGCCCACGGTGGCGTGGCGCTTCCAGTCGATGACGATGCCCTGGGCGCGCGCCAGATCGGCCACGATGAGGTTGGCGATGGAGCCCACCAGCAGCAGGTTGCCCGCAAAGGTGGTGACCAGCGCCAGCAGCACGCCCGCGCCCGGCTCGCCCGACAGGTGCGGCAGCAGCAGCATCACCGCCGGCACGTTGGACACCAGGTTGGACAACACCACGCCCACCACCATCAGCGGGCCTGGCTCCACCAGGTGCACGCCTTGCGCGGCCAGCCAGGCCACGGCCCCGGTCGCCAGGCCGGTCTGCTCGAAGGCGTGGTTCACCACGAACAGGCCCATGAACAGGATCAGCAGCGGCCAGTCCACCAGCTTCATGAACTCGGCCGAGGCCAGCCGCCGGCTGAGCAGCAGCAGGGCCGCGCCCACCAGCGCCATCACCTCGTGCGGGCCGTCGCGGAACAGGAACAGGCCCATCAGCCCGCCCGCCACCACCAGGCCCTTGGTGGTTTGCCACAGGTCCAGCGGCGGGTCGTTCGAGCGCCGGTCGCTGGCCGGGTACGGCTCCACCGCCGCGTGCGGCACGCACACCAGCCAGCCCCACAGCAGCACCAGGCTGATGAGCACCGGCACCAGGGCCGCGCGCGCGTAGCCGGCGAAGTCGAGCCGCATGACCGAGCCGATCAGCATGTTCTGCGGGTTGCCGATGAGCGTGGCGGCCGAGCCGATGTTGGCCGCGCAGGCCAGGCCGATGAGGAAGGGCAAGGGGTTGGCGCCGCGGCGCAGGCACAGGCGCGCCACGATGGGCGTCATGGCCAGGCAGACGACGTCGTTGGAAAACACCGCCGACAGCACGGCGGCCACGGCGATCAGCGCGGCCAGCAGGGCGGCGTCCGGCAGTGGCAGTTCGCCCACGCGGCGCGTGACGGCGGCGTAGAAGCCGCCCAGGCGCATTTGCGCCGAGATGACCATGAAGGCGAACAGCAGCAGGATGGTGGGCAAGTCGACGGCCTCGGCCGCCTCGACCACGCCCATGCCCGAGATGGCGATCACGGCCACGGCGCCCAGCAGCGCCACGCCCGAGCGGTCGAGCCGCAGACGCGGCAGGCCGCCGAGGAACATGCCCAGGTAGACCACGCCGAAGACGACGATGACGGCCCAGTCGGCGGCGGCGTGGATCAGGGGATCGGTAGAGGGCATCAGGCGCGCATCGTAGCGGTGGCCAGCAAAAAGCCGCCCGAAGGCGGCTTACGGAAGGGCGACGCCCGAAGACGGGCGGCGCGTTCAGGCCTGCAGCGCGCTGGGCGCTTTGTAGGCCTGCCCGCTTCGCGTTCAGGCCTGCAGCGCGCTGTGCGCTTTGTAGGCCTGCCCGCTTCGCGTTCAGGCCTGCAAGGCGGCCCACATCTCCTTGTCGCGCTCGGCCGTCCAGATGCGCGGGTTCTTGATGCCCTTGGCTTCGTCGTAGGCGCGGCTCACGTCGAAGGGCAGGCAGTGTTCGTAGATGAAGACGTGGCCGAAGACCGGGTCCATGCTCTTGCGGGTGTGGGCCATGGCGGCCTTGAGGTCCATGTTGCCGGCCACGGCTTCCTTGCCGGCCTGGAACAGGGTGGTGACCCAGCGCTTGGTGTAGTCCAGCGCCTTGTTCACGTCGGCGCTGCCCTTCATGGCTTCGCCGCGGCCGGGCACGATGGCTTCGGCGTTCAGCGCGCGCAGGGCTTCGAGCGTGGCGGGCCATTCCTCGAGCTGGGCGTCGCCGGTGTAGACGCCGGCCTCGTACTCGACGAGGTCGCCACTGAACAGCACCTTCTCGTCTTCCACCCAGGCGATGGTGTCGCCGCGCGTGTGGCCCTGGCCGGGGTGCCAGATCTCGACCTTCACGCCACCCAGGTCCACGGTGAGCGAGCCCTGGCGGCCGGGCTTGCCGTCGCCGATGACCATCGTCGGCCAGGTCAGGCCGGGCACGCTGTCGGCGCCGCGGAACAGGCGCGGGAAGCGCTCCATTTCGCTCTGCATGTCCTCGGCCCCGCGCTCGACGATGAGCTCGTAGGTGCCGCGGCTGGCGATGACCTCGGTGGCGCCTTCGGCCACGTAGGCGCTGGCGCCCAGCACGCGCACGGCGTGGTAGTGGGTGAGCAGCACGTACTTGATGGGCTTGTCGCTGACCTCGCGGATGCGCGCGATGAGGTCCTGCGCCATGGCGGGCGTGGCCGTGGCGTCGCTGACCATGATGAACTTCTCGCCAATGATCACGCCCGAGTTCGGGTCGCCTTCGGCGGTGTAGGCCCAGCAGTGCGGGCTGAGCTGTTCGAAGGTGATCTTCTTGTCCTGCAGGTCGGCTTGGGAAGCGAAGGCTTTGCTCATGGGGGTCTGTCTCCGGTGGGGAAGCAAGAATTTTAACTAAACGAAATTCATTTCATATACGTAAACGCCTGAAATCCCCTTCAACTCACTCGGGGCGACGGCCGGCCAGGCCGCCTTCCAGCACCGCCACCACCTCTTCGGCGAAGCTGGCGTAGCTCATGGGCCCGCCCGGGCGGAGCCAGATGAAGGTCCAGTTGATCATGCCGAACAGCATCATGGTCAGCGCGGCCTGGTTGGTGGGGGTCACGCGCTCGGGGTAGGCGCGCTTGATGAAGCGGGTGAAGGCGGCCACCACGTCGCGCTGGCGGTTGACCACCTGCTCGCGCTGTGCCGGGCCGAGGAACTTGGTGTCGGACACCAGGGCCGCGTGGCGCGTGGCGCTGGTTTCGTATTCGGCCAGGAAGGCGCGCACCAGTTCGCTCAGCGCGTCGCGCTCCGACAGGTTCTTGCGCTGCGCCCGGCCCTCGGCCTCGCCGATGAGGGCGAGCAGGCGCTGGGTGTAGCGGTCCAGCAGGTCGAACAGGATCGCTTCCTTGCTCTCGTAGTAGTGGTAGAGCCGCGCCTTGCTGGTGCCGCAGGCCTTGGCGATGTCGTTCATGCTCGCGGCCGGAAAGCTCTGGCGGGCGAAGCACTGAGCGGCGACGTCGAGGATCTCGTCGCGTTTCAAATCGTGGGTAGCGGATTTGGGCCTGGCCATGTCAGGATTCTGCCTCCCACCTCTTCCTCCGCCCATGCCCGCCGCTCCCGACCCTCTCGTCGAACACGCCTGCGAACTGCTGTCGCCGCGGGGCCACGTGGTGGCAAGGCGCATGTTCGGGGGGTGGGGGCTGTCGGTGGACGGCATGAACCTGGGGCTGATCGCCTGGAACACGCTGTACCTGAAAGCCAATGCCGAGACCGAGCCGCAGTGGCTGGCGGCGGGTTGCCGCCCCTTCATCTACGAAGCCAAGGGCAAGGCGATGCGCTTGAACTACTTCACGGCGCCCGAGGAGGCGATGGAGTCGCCCGCGCTCATGCAGCCTTGGGCGCGGCTGGCGCTACAGGCCGCGGTGGCCGCACGCGCGCCGCGCAAGAAGGCCCCGAAGAAAACCTCAAGGCGGGTTTGACTCGAAACGCGAGAGCACGCGGCCGCGGCCGGCGACGAGGAACTCGGTGTAACCAAGCACGCCGCGCAGCAGGCGCCCGAAAGCCAGCGTGGCCTGACCCAGCGCGGTGGCGAGTTCGCGCGAGGGCGCGACCACTTCGCGCGAGAAGCGCTGCGGGCGGGCGTCCGCCTGCGGGATGACGCACCAGTCGAAGCGCAGCGCCTCGCCTCGGGTCCAGGGCTCCATCACGAGGTGCGCGCCGGCCGGCACGAACAGCGATTCGCCGGTGCCCAGCACGTGGTCGCCCAGTCCGTCGGGCTGGTGCGGCAGGTTGAGCGTGACCCAGGCGCGGCCGGTGGTGACGATCAGGCGGCTGTCTTCGGCGGGACGCAGGCTGATGGCCCGGTGGGCGCCGACGACGAAGCCGCGACGATGCGAGGTTGATGCCGATTCGGAACGGGTTTCCATGGGGTTTCTCCATGCACCAGGGGGTAGTGACGCGGATGTCATCGTCGGGCCTGGAGCGCAACACGTCCAATGAAAGCCGGCTAAGCTATTGATTCGTCCACCGCATCAATCGTCATGAGCCTGACACCCCGCCACCCCCGCACCCGGCCCATCGGCATGGGCCACCTGCGCGCCTTCGAAGCGGTGGCGCGGCACCTGAACTTCCGCGCCGCGGCCGAGGAGCTGTCGCTCACCCAGAGCGCGGTGAGCCGGCAGATCCAGTCGCTGGAGGACGAGGTGGGCGCCTCGCTGTTCCTGCGCCACACGCGCGCGGTGGAACTCACCAGCGCGGGCTCCATGCTGCTGCGCGCCGCCGGCACGGCGCTGGAGCGCGTGGACAACACGGTGCGCCAGATCCGCCAGAGCGCGGGGCGCAAGAGCGTGGCCATCACCACCTGGGCCTCGTTCGCGTCGATGTGGCTGATCCCGCGCCTGGAGGCCTTCCAGCGCGACCACCCCGACATCGACATCCGCATCGACGCCACCGACTCGGCGGTGGACCTGGCCACGGCCGACGTGGACATGGCGCTGCGCTATGCCGTGCCACAGGCGGTGCCGCCTGGCGCCATCCGCCTGTTCGGCGAGAAGCTCACGCCCGTGGCCAGCCCCTGGCTGCTGCAGAGCCACCCGATCCAGCGCATCGAAGACCTGGCGGGCTGTTCGCTCATCGAGGCGGGCGACGCGCACCGCACGCGCCACCTGGAGTGGCTCACCTGGCAGCGCTGGCTCGAGCACTTCGCGGGCCCCGAGACCGCCCCACGCGGGCGCAAGGCGGCCAGCAGCAAGCCGCGCCTGAACCCCCAACGCTGGCTGTACTTCAACTACGCGCAGCAGATCGTGCAGGCCGCCGTCATCGGCCAGGGCGTGGCGCTGGCGCGCCTGCCGCTGGTGGCCGAAAACCTGGCCAGCGGCGCGCTGGTGGAGCCCCTGCCCCACGCGCGCATCGACTCCCCGCTGGTGTACTGGCTGGTGATGGCGCCGCGCAGCGAGCACCGGCCCGAGGTGAAGGCCTTCGCCGACTGGCTGCTGGGGCAGGCCGCCGCCACGCGCGAGGCCATCGGCGACGTACCGGACCCCGACACCTTGGATCAGATCGATTGAACATGAAGGCGCTTCAACACAGCGGCAACCTCCGCAGCATCGTCGCCATGCTCATCGCCGTGGGCTTCTTCGCGCTCATGGACGCGGTGCTCAAGACGCTGGCGACGCGCTACCCGGCGCTGCAGATCGCGGCACTGCGCGGCCTCACCGCGCTGCCCTTGGTGCTGGTCTACATCGCCTGGCGCGGCACCTGGCACACGGTGCTGCGCGCGCGCTGGCCGCTGCACGCGCTGCGCGGCGCGCTGGGCATCGTCATGCTCACGTTGTTCACCATGGGCGTGCGCACGCTGCCCCTGTCGGCCGCGTACACGCTGTTCTTCATCGCGCCGCTGCTGATCACGGCGCTGTCGGTGCCGGTGCTGAAGGAGCGCGTGCCGGCCGCGCACTGGTGGGCCATTGCGGTGGGCTTCGGGGGCGTGCTCATCGCGCTGCGCCCCAGTGGCGCCGATCTGCAGTCCGGCGTTGCCACCGCTGGCGGCCTGGCCATTCTGGGCGCGGCCTTGTGCTACGCCGTGGCCGCGGTGGCGGGCCGTCTGGCCAGCCGCACCGACACCAGCGAGTCGCTCATCCTCACCATGATGCTGTCCATGGCCGTGGGCGCGGGTCTGCTTGCGCTGCCGAACTGGCTGCCCATCGAGCGCACCGACCTGCCGCTGCTGCTGGCGCTGGCCATTACAGGCTTCTGTGGCCAGCTCGCCATCACCGAGGCCTTCCGCCACGGCCAGGCGTCCATCGTGGCGCCGTTCGAATACAGCGCGCTCGCCTGGGGCCTGGGGCTGGACTGGCTGATCTGGCAGGCGCTGCCGGGGCCGCACACCTGGCTGGGCGCCGCCGTCGTGGTGGGCAGCGGGCTCTACCTGATCCGGCGCGAGCGGCGCATCAGCGAGGTGCACGCCAGCGCGGAGCACCCCTGAGCGGCGGAGCGTGGGGGCCTCATTCCACTGGCCAGGCAACCCCGGTGTCGCACAGCACCGCGTCCAGCGGCACGTCGTGCGGCTCGGGCCGCAGCATGGGCAGGAAGGCGAAGTCATAGCCCAGGCCCACGGTGAAGGGCTTGGGGCGCAGCGTGGCCAGGGTGCGGTCGTAGAAGCCCCCGCCGTAGCCCAGCCGGTAACCACCGGGCCCGTAGCCCACGCAGGGCACGAAGATCAGCGTGGGGTGCACGATCTCGGTGTCCTTCGGTTTCGGAATGCCGTAGGCGTCCTCCTCCATCGGGCAGCCGGGATACCAGGTGTAGAAGGTCAGGGTCTTGTCGATCTTGTTCACCACCGGCAGGCCGATGCGGCGGTGTTGCTGCTGGCCCTGCGCGTCTTCCTCCAGCCCGGCCTCCTGCCAGCGGAACAGCGCGGGCAGCGGGTCGAACTCGCCCTTGATGGGCCAGTAGGCGCCAATGATGGTGTCGGGCCGGTTCACCAGCCACACGCGCATCACCCGTTGCAACTGATCGTTTCGCCACAGGCGATCGGACAGGCGCTGGCGCTTGTCCACCAGCGCCTTGCGCCACTGCGCCTTCTGCTCGCCCGGCGAACCGCCGGCTGTCCTGTTCGTGGGTGAAGGGGAACTCTGGCCGTCGTTGCTGTCCATAATCGGCTGTACGTCACGAAGGTCGATATGCAGGGATTTCGCAAGCGCTGCTTGGCGCGTTTCGCGGCCCGCCCCGCTCCCGGGGCGCGGCTCATTATGGCGGCGCTGCTGCTGCCTTCCCTGGTGTGGGCGCAGAACACCGCGTCCGACCAGACGCTGCTGTCCATGAGCGAGGCCTACCGCCGCGGACAGACCAGCGAACTCACCCGACTGCTGCCCGCTGCGCGCGGCCACGTGCTGGAACCGCTGGCGCGCTACTGGGAAATGCGCGCGCGCCTGGACACGGCACCCGCCACCGAGATCCGCGCCTCGCTCGACGCCATGGCCGGCAGCTACTGGGAAGACCGCCTGCGCAACGACTGGCTGCTGCAGCTCGGCAAGAACCGCGACTGGGCGCGCTTCGAGGCCGAGCGGCCCCTGTTCCGCATGAACGACGACCGACAGATCACCTGTTACACGGTCATGCTGGACGCCGCCGGCAGCCGTCTGCCGCCCGAGGTGGCGGCCGAACGCGTGCGCGAACTCTGGCTGGCGCAGCGCGACGTGGACGACGGCTGCGCCACCGCCGCGCAGGCCCTGCTGGCCAGCGGCCACCTGCGTCCCGCCGTGGCCTGGCAGCGCGCGCGCCTGATGATGGAAGTCGGGCGGGGCCGCGCAGCCAGCCAGGCCGTGGGGCTGGTGCAGCCCGAAGCCGTGCCCACGGTGGACGCCATCGCGGCCAACCCCGCGAAGTACCTCGACGACAAGATCACCGCCATCCGCCCGCGCACCAAGGAACTGGTCACGCTTGCCATCATCCGCCTGGCCTCGCAAGACCCGGCGCTGGCGGCCGACGAGCTCGACAGCCTCAAGTGGCGCGCACAACTCACGGCCGAAGAGCGCGGCTGGCTCTGGGGTGTGATCGGCAAGCGGTCCGCACAGCGCCTGCAGTCCGATGCGCTGTCGTACTTCGCCAAGGGCGAGCTGCGCTTCATGACCGACGACCACCTGGGCTGGATGGCGCGCGCCGGCCTGCGCCTGGGCCGCTGGGACGCGGTGCGCGACGCCATCTACGCCATGAGCCCCGCGCAGCGCAGCGAGATCGGCTGGACCTACTGGCGCGCGCGCTCGATCGAGGCCCTGCAGGAACCCGACGCCGCCGTGGCGCGCGCCCAGGCGCGCGAGATCTACGAGGCCATCGCCTCGCCGCGCGACTTCCACGGCATGCTGGCCATGGAGTCGCTGGGCCTGCCGATCGTGGCGCCCACGCCGCCTGCGCCACTGACGGCCGAGGAGCGCCGCGCCGCCGAGCAGAACCCCGGCCTGCGGCGCGCGCTCGCGGCCATGCGACTTGGCCTGCGCGGCGAAGGCGTGCGCGAGTGGAACTACCAGGTGGCGCTGCACACGCCCGGTGGCATGCCCGACCGCGAGCTGCTCGCCGCCGCCGACCTGGCCTGCCGCGAGCAGTTGTGGGACCGATGCATCAACACCAGCCAACGCACGCGCGAGGCCATCGACATGCAGCAACGCTTCCCCACCCCGCACCGTGAGCAGGTGGTGGCGCGCACGCGCGACATCGGCCTCGACCCGGCCTACGTCTATGGCCTCATCCGCCAGGAAAGCCGCTTCGTGGTGGAGGCGCGCTCGCACGTGGGAGCCTCCGGCCTCATGCAGGTGATGCCCGCGACCGCGCGCTGGACCGCGCGCAAGATCGGTCTGAGCGACTTCCGCCCCCACCACATCAACGAGCGCGACACCAACATCCAGATCGGCACCGCCTACCTCAAGTTCGCGCTCGACGACTTCGAGGGCTCGCTGCCACTGGCCGCCGCGGCCTACAACGCCGGCCCTTCGCGCGCCCGTGCCTGGCGCAACGGGCCCGTGCTGCCGGGCGAGATCTGGGCCGAGAACATCCCCTTCGAGGAAACGCGCGACTACGTGCAGCGCGTGCTGACCAACACCGTGAACTACGCGGCGCTCATGAGCGGCGCGCCGCAGTCGCTGCGCCAGCGGCTGGGCAGCGTGGGCCCGCGCAGCGTGGCTGCGCCGGCCGAAAACACCGAACTACCCTAGGGAGCCAGCGCTCCAGGAGGTGCGTCATGAAGAAGGTCCTCGTGCTCGGCGGCACCGGCTTCGTCGGCCGCCACGTCTGTGAAAAGCTGCAGCGGCGCGGCTGGCACATCACGGTGCCCACGCGCCAGCTCACCAAGGCCAACGCCGTGCTGCCCCTGCCGCGGGTGACGGTGGTGGAGGCCGACGTGCACGACACGCGCCAGTTGCTGCGCCTCATGGAAGGGCAGGACGCGGTGGTCAACCTGGTGGCCATCCTGCACGGCAATGAAGAGGCCTTCGAGCGCGTGCACGTGGAGCTGCCCCTGGCCATCGCCGAGGCCTGCCTGGCCGACGCGGCCTGCCGGCTGGTGCACGTGAGCGCGCTGGGCGCTTCCGCTGACGGCCCCTCCCTTTACCAGCGGAGCAAGGCGCGCGGCGAAGAGGTGCTGCGCGCCACGGGCCTGGCACTCACCCTGCTGCGCCCCGGCGTCGTCTTTGGCCGGGGCGACCACTTCCTCAACCTGTTCGCCCGGCTGCAGCGGTTCTCGCCCGTGATGCCTCTGGCCGGCGCCGACACGCGCCTGCAACCCGTGTGGGTGGAAGACGTGGCCGAGGCGATCGCGGTCTGCCTGGACGGCGGCGCCACCGGGCGCTCAAGCATCGGCCGCACCATCGAGTGCGCGGGGCCCGAGGTGCTCAGCCTGCGCGAACTGGTGCAGCTGGCGGGACGGCTCAGCGGCGCCGAGCGCCCCGTGATCGGCCTGCCGCTGGCGGTGGGCCGCTGGCAGGCCGCCCTGCTGGAGCTGCTCCCCGGCGAACCGCTCATGAGCCGCGACAACGTCGCCTCGCTGTCGGTGCCCAACGTGGCCAGCGGCACCCTCCCCGGCTTGGACAGCCTGGGCATCACGCCCTCCAGCGTTCATGCCATTGCGCCGACCTACCTGGGCGAGCGCAATGCGCGCACCCGCCTACTGCATTTGCGGAAGCAGGCACGACGTTGATCGGATCTTGATCACAATCGCACCCGCCGAACTGTACGGGGCGTGGTGTTTCGGGGCACACTCGCGCCTCAGAAATGAGTACCTTTCACTGATAGGTGGACCATGAACCAGCACGACGGCTTTTCGCAACCTTCCCGCCACGCCAGCCTGCCGCGCAACGAGAGCCAGCGCGACGTGGTCAACCGCCTCAAGCGCATCGAGGGGCAAATCCGCGGGCTCATCGACATGGTGCAGACCGAGCGCTCCTGCGAGGAGGTGGCCCAGCAGATGGCCGCCGCCCGCAAGGCCATGGACAAGGCCTTCTATCGCATGATGGCCTGTTCGCTGATGGAAGCCGTGGCCGAATCCGACGTGGAAGGCTCGGCCATGCGCGACGTGGAGCGCTCCACGCGCATCCTTGAAAAATACGCCTGAGCGACCCGCCCAGGGCATTCATGACCGGCCCGCATCCATCGGGCCTTTTTTTCGCATCGATGGCGGCGCCGCGCGGCCCTAGGATGCGGTCTTCTCACGGAGACCCGCATGCCCCTGCAACTGTTCATCGGCAACAAGAATTACTCGTCCTGGTCCATGCGTCCATGGGTGCTCATGCGCCAGGCGGGCATTCCCTTTGACGAAGTCCTGATCCGCTTCGACTCGTTCGAGGCCGACTCGGAGTTCAAGCGAAGGGCCAAGGCCGTCAACCCCCTCGGCAAGGTGCCGGCCCTGGTCGACGAGGGCTTCGCGGTATGGGACTCCCTGGCCATCGCCGAGTACCTGGCCGAGCGTTTCCCGGACAAAGGGCTCTGGCCCGCCGACGCCCGCCAGCGCGCCCGCGCGCGCAGCGTTTGCGCCGAAATGCACAGCGGTTTCTCGGCCCTGCGCAACCACTGCCCCATGAACATCGAGGCCTCGCTGTCCGACACCGGCGCCCTGCTCTGGCGCGACCAGGCCGGGCTGCGCGCCGACGTTGCCCGCATCGAGGCCATGTGGGGCGAGCTGCTCGCCACGCAGCCCGCCGACGGCCTGCTCTTCGGCGGTTTCACCATCGCCGATGCCTTCTTCGCGCCGGTGTGCACGCGCATTCGCACCTACGGATTGCCGGTATCCGACACGGTGCGCGCCTACGTCGATCGTGTGCTCGCGCTGCCCGGCGTGAAGGCCTGGATCGGCGACGCGCTCGCGGAGCGCGACTTCATCGACTTCGACGAGCCCTACCGCCTGCGCCCCGCGACACGCTGATACGAAACAGCCGCCCGCGCGGCGCGGCGGGCGCCCCCCGCCACCTACACTCGCCAAATGCAGATCTATCTGGTGGGCGGCGCGGTGCGCGACGCCCTGATGGCGCGTGAACTGGGCTTGCCGCCTCCCGCGCAGGCCGACCGCGACTGGGTCGTCGTCGGCGCCACGCCCGAAGCCATGGTGGCAGCAGGCTACGAGCCCGTGGGGCGGGACTTCCCGGTCTTCCTGCACCCGCAGACGCACGAGGAGTACGCGCTGGCGCGCACCGAGCGCAAGACCGCGCCCGGCTACCACGGCTTCGCCTTCCACGCCGCGCCCGACGTCACGCTCGAGCAGGACCTGGCCCGCCGCGACCTCACCATCAACGCCATGGCCGTGGCCGCCGAGGACGCCGGCCACCCCGAAAGCGCCCCGCTGATCGACCCCTGGGGCGGCCTGGCCGACCTGCGCGCGCGCACGCTGCGCCACGTCACCGAGGCCTTCGCCGAGGACCCGGTGCGCATCCTGCGGCTGGCGCGCTTTCGCGCGCGCTGGCCGGGCTTCGGCATCGCGCCCGAGACCGAGGCGCTGATGCGCGCCATGGTCGAGCGCGGCGAGGTCGACCACCTGGTGCCCGAGCGCGTGTGGCAGGAACTCTCGCGCGGCCTTCAGGAAGCGCGGCCGGGCCGCATGGTCGAGACGCTGCGCGACTGCGGCGCCCTGGCCCGTCTGCTGCCGCCGGCCGTTCGTGCGCAGGCGGATGCCCTCCCCTCCAGCCTGCCCGGCGAAGCGGGCGCCCAGGCGCTGTTCACCGCTGCCCCGCTGCCGGTGCGCTGGGCCTGGCTCGTGGGCGCGCTGGACGGGGCGGCGCAGCAGCTCCTGGGCGCGCACTGGCGCGTGCCCAACGCCCTGCAGGAACTGGCGCAGGTCGCGCAGCGCGAGCGCGCCGACTGGCCCGCGCCCGAGGCGCTGGACGCCGCCGAGGCACTGCGGCGCCTGCAACGCTGCGACGCCCTGCGCAAACCCGCGCGCTGCCGCGACATGCTCCGGGTGATCGAGGGCGAAGCCTTGAACCACGCCGACGGCGGCGCGGCGGTGCGCCGCAGCACCCGGCGCCTGGAGCGGGCGCTGCAGGCCCTGCTGGACTTCGATTCCGCCGGCGCGGTGCGCCAGGCCCAGGCCGATGGCGCGCGGGGCGAGCAGATAGGTGAGCGCCTGCACACCGCGCGCTTGCAGCATCTGCTGCACTGCGACATATGGAACGACTGACGGCGCGCTCGTCAAGCCCGGGGCCAGTCCCACACCGTCGGGCGGGGGCAAAGGGGCGCGCGGCTTGCCCCGAAGACCCTGCCTGCGGTACGGTGTTGGGCTGATGACGACGCTGCCCACTCTGTCGGCCCACGGGTCGGCACTGTTTCTGGACTTCGACGGCACCCTGGCCGAGCTGGCCAGCCGCCCCGATGCGGTGCGGATCCCTCCCGATTTGCCGAACCTGCTCGACGCCCTGCACGAGCGGCTGGGTGGTGCGCTCGCGTTGATCACGGGTCGCGCGCGCGGTGACCTGCAGCGCTGGCTGCCGGTGCAACACTGGCCCGGCGCCTTCGAGCACGGCGCGCTGCGCGTCGGCGCCGACGGCATCGACCGTCTCGCCGTGACGCCCGACCTGGGCCCGGTGGTGATGGCGGTGCAGCCCTTCGCCGCCCGCTACCCGGCGCTGCTGCTGGAGGTCAAGCAGACCGCCCTGGCCTTGCACTACCGCCTGGCGCCCGAACTGGGCCCGGCCTGCGTGGATCTGTTGGAACAGGCCGTGGCCGAGCACCCCGGCCTGCGCCTGTTGCACGGCAAGGCGGTGGTCGAGGTGAAGGCCGCGCACACCAGCAAGGGCGCAGCCATCGAGTGCTTCATGCGCGAGCCGCCGTTCGTGGGCCGCCGGCCCGTGTTCGCGGGCGACGACGTGACGGACGAGGACGGTTTCGCGGTCGTGCAATCGCACGGCGGCGAAGGCGTGAAGGTGGGCGATGGCCAGAGCGCCGCGCGCCTGCGCTGCGACAGCCCGCAGGCGCTGCGCGATTGGTTGCGACAACAAACCGAAGAGGTGAAGCCATGACCCCCGCCGACGGATTTGCATCACCCGAGCCGGCCTCTCTGCACATGGGCGTGATCGGCAACTGCACGATCAGCGCGCTGATCGACTCGCGCGCGCGCATCGTGTGGAGCTGCATGCCGCGCTTCGACGCCGACCCGGTGTTCTGCTCCCTGCTGGGCGGCGCCGATGGCGCCAGCGGCTCCTGGGCCATCGAAGTCGAGGACCTGGCCGAGACGCGCCAGCGCTACGAACCCAACACCGCCGTGCTCGTGACCGAGCTGTGGGACCGCCACGGCCAGGGCCTGCAGGTCACCGACTTCGCGCCGCGCTTCGCCTCCCGTGGACGCTTCTTCCGGCCGATGCAGATCACGCGGCGCGTGCGCGCGCTCAAGGGCACGCCGCGCATCCGCGTGCACCTGGCGCCGCGCTTCGAATGGGGTTCGCAGGCGCCGACCATCACCTCGGGCAGCAACCACGTGCGCTACGTGGGTGATCACCTCACGCTGCGGCTGTACACCGACGCGCCCATCAGCCACGTGCTCTCGGGCGAGCCCTTCCTGCTGGTGCACGAGCACAACTTCCTGCTCGGCCCGGACGAAACCATCGCCGGCAGCGTGAGCGACGTGGCGCGCCATTTCGAGCAGGAAACCCGCGCCTACTGGCGCACCTGGAGCCAGCGCCTGGCGCTGCCGCTGGAGTGGCAGGACGCGGTCATCCGCGCGGCCATCACGCTCAAGCTCTCGCTGTTCGAGGACACCGGCGCCATCGTCGCCGCCATGACCACCAGCATCCCCGAGGCGCCGCACACCGGGCGCAACTGGGACTACCGCTACTGCTGGCTGCGCGACGCCTTCTTCGTGGTGCGCGCGCTCAACAGCCTGTCCGAGATCGGCACCATGGAGGACTACCTGCGCTGGCTGCAGGACGCCGTGGTCGGCAGCGCGCGCGGCGGCAGCGGGCATCTGCAGCCCCTGCTGGGCGTGGGGCTGGAACGCCATTTGCCGGAGCGCGTGGTTCCGTCCCTGCCGGGCTACCGCGGCATGGGTCCGGTGCGCGCGGGCAACCAGGCGCACGAACAGTTCCAGCACGACGTGTACGGCAACATCGTTCTCGCCGCCTCCCAGGCCTTTCACGACCACCGCCTGCTGCACCCACCCGGCCGGGCCGAGTTCGAGCGGCTGGAGGCCATGGGAGAAGAAGCGCGGCGCGTCTTCGACCAGCCCGATGCGGGCATGTGGGAGCTGCGCACCCGCATGCGCGTGCACACGTCCTCCGCCCTGATGAGCTGGGCGGCCTGCGACCGCCTGGCCAAGATCGCGCGCACCCTGCACCTGCCGGAGCGCGCGGCGTACTGGGGCGAACACGCCAGCGGCATGCGCGAGCGCATCCTGAAGGAAGCCTGGAGCGAGGAACGCCAGGCCTTCGCCGAAAGCTTCGGCGGCCGCGACCTGGACGCCAGCGTGCTGCTGATGGCCGAGATCGGCTTCATCGACCCGAAGGACCCGCGCTTCGTGACCACGCTGCGGGCGTTGGAAGCGCACCTGTGCGACGGCCCCTACATGCGCCGCTACGAGAGCGCCGACGACTTCGGCAAGCCCGAGGTGGCCTTCAACATCTGCACCTTCTGGCGCATCGACGCGCTGGCGCGCACCGGGCGCGTGCGCGAAGCGCGCGAGGTCTTCGAGGCCATGCTCGCGGTGCGCAACCCGCTCGGTCTGCTGTCGGAGGACACGCACGCCACCACCGGCGAGATGTGGGGCAATTTCCCGCAGACCTATTCCATGGTGGGCCTGATCAACGCCGCCGTGCGACTCTCGGCCCACTGGGACTCCGTCGTATGAGCCGACTGGTTGTGGTCTCCAACCGCATCGCCGACCCTCGCAAGACCGCGGCGGGCGGACTGGCCGTGGCGCTGGGCCAGGCGCTGGAAGCCAGCGGCGGACTGTGGTTCGGCTGGAGCGGACGCATCGTCGAGGACGGCACACCGGGCCAGGGCGAGGTGAACCACCAGCAGGCCGGCGCGGTGCAGCTGGTCACCCTGGACCTCAGCCGCGAGGACCACGACAGCTACTACCTGAACTACAGCAGCGGCGTGCTGTGGCCGGTGTTGCACTACCGGCTCGATCTGGCCGACTTCGACAGCGGCGGCATTGCCGGCTACCGGCGCGTGAACCAGTTGTTCGCGCAGAAACTCAAGGCGCTGCTGCGGCCCGACGACATCGTCTGGGTGCACGACTACCACCTCTTTCCGCTCGCGGCCGAGCTGCGCGCCATGGGCTGCGCCCAGCGCATCGGCTTCTTCCTGCACGTGCCGCTGCCACCGCCCCTGCTGCTGGCCGCGCTGCCCGAGCACGACTGGCTCATGCGCTCGCTCTTTGCCTACGACCTCGTCGGCTTTCAGAGCCAGGCCGACGTGACGCATTTCGAGCGCTACGCCAGCGACGAGCTGCAGGCGCAGTGGGTGGGCCAGCACGGCTGGCACGCCTTCGGCAAGACCTTGCAGGTGCGCGCCTTTCCCATCGGCATCGATGTGGAGGAGTTCCAGTCCCTGGCCGAAGGCAAGGAGGCGCGCGACATGCTCGCGCAGCTGCGGAGCGACTACGCGCGCCGCCGGCTGCTGGTGGGCGTGGAGCGCCTGGACTACTCCAAGGGCCTGCCGCAGCGGCTCAAGGCCTTTCGCACGCTGCTGCAGAACTACCCCGAGAACCAGGGCAGCGCCACGCTGATCCAGATCGCCTCGCCCAGCCGCGAGTCGGTGGACGCCTACGCCGCGCTGCGCGCGGAGCTGGAAAGCCTCTCGGGCGCCATCAACGGCGAGCATGGCGAACTCGACTGGATGCCGCTGCGCTACATCCACCGCAACGTGGCGCGCAAGCGCCTGCCGGGCCTGTACCGGGCTGCCTCGGTGGCGCTGGTCACGCCGCTGCGCGACGGCATGAACCTGGTGGCCAAGGAGTACGTGGCCGCGCAGGACCCGGACGACCCGGGCGTGCTGGTGCTCTCGCGTTTCGCGGGTGCCGCCGAGCAGATGAGCGAGGCGCTGCTGGTCAACCCCTACGACACGGCCCGCACGGCCGAAACCATCCAGCGCGCGCTGCAGATGCCCCTGGCCGAGCGCCAGCAGCGCCACCAGGCCCTGCTGGCGCGGCTGCGCGCGCAGGACGTGCACTGGTGGCGCGAGAGCTTTCTGCGCGCCTTGCAGGACACACAGGAAATGGAGAAACCCGCATGAACGACAACTTCATCGCCATCGCCACCGGTTGGTGGGAAGGGCTCGGCACCCTCGCCACCACCGGCCTGCGCATCGTGCTCATCCTGATCGGCGCCTGGATCGCCATCGGCATCCTGCAGCGCGCCGTGCGCAGCCTGCGCATGCGCATCGCCAGCCGCTTCGACGACCGCGAGGCCGCCAAACGCGCCGAAACCCTGGGCCGCGTGATCCGCTACCTGATCGCCGTGGTGGTCAGCCTCATCGCCGGCATGCTGGTGCTGGGTGAACTCGGCGTGTCGGTCGCGCCCATTCTGGGCGCCGCGGGTGTGGTCGGTCTGGCCGTCGGCTTCGGCGCGCAGAGCCTGGTGAAGGACGTCATCACCGGCTTCTTCCTCCTGCTGGAGAACCAGATCCGCCAAGGCGATGTGGTCAAGCTCGGCGAGCACGCCGGCGCGGTGGAAGAGGTGACGCTGCGCTACGTGCAACTGCGCGACTACGACGGCAACGTCCACTACGTGCCCAACGGCGAGATCACCACGGTCATCAACATGTCGCGCGGCTTCAGCCAGGCGGTGATGGACATCGGCGTGGCCTACCGCGAGGACGTGGACGAGGTGATGGCCGTCATGCGCCGCGTGGGCCAGCAGTTGCGCCAGGACGAGAGCTTCGGCCCGCGCATCCTCGACGACCTCGACATCGCCGGTGTCGACCAGTGGGCCGACTCGGCCGTGATCATCCGCTGCCGCTTCCGCACCCAGCCGCTGGAACAGTGGGGCGTGCGCCGCGAGTACATGCGGCGCCTGAAGTCCGCCTTCGACGCCGAAGGCATCGAGATCCCCTACCCGCACCTGACGGTGTACGCGGGCGTCGATCGGGCGGGCAAGGCGCCGGCCTTTCCCCTGCAGCAGGTGGCGCAGCACTGACCGATCCCACACTGCGCCGCTGCGCGGGTCGATCGCCCGCCGGATTGCCCGAGCGGCGCACGCAGGATTTCCGGACGGCGTTGGCCGCCGGGCGCGTCGGTGCCACCATGGCTGCCCCCACCGCCGGAGGCCGCCATGTCCTCACCCAATCCCTTGAACCCGCCGCTCGCCGAGGGCATCCGGCGCCTGGGTTTTCGCAAGTGGTACGAGCGCGAGCTGCTGTCCAGCCACGCCCACATGGCGCTGGCGGTGGTGGCGGCGGTGGCCATGCTGGCCAGCTTCGAAGCCTTCAACGGCGCCAGCGCGAGCGAGAAGCTGCTGAACACCGCCTTCGTGGTGCTCACGGGCGGCGTCACGCTCTGGGCACTCAACCGCTACGTCTATCTGCTGATGCACGCGGAGGAACTGGCCAACCAGGCCAATTGCCCGCGCTGCCACGCCTATGGCCAGTTGCGCCTGTCGGAGCGCCCGGCGCGCCGCGACCGCGAGCAGCGCCCTCACCTGGTGCCGGTGTGCTGCCAGCGCTGCGCGTTCGAATGGGACATGGACGATGGCGATGGCCACGAGGCGGCCCCCTGAGGCGCGTGACGCGCCGGCCTGTCCCGCCGGCAGCCGGGCAAAAACGGGGCCCGGGTAAGATACCCCTTGATTCAAGTCACCGGCCCCGGTGATTCGCTGGCGGCGCACCGGCGTCACCGCCCCCTCATGCAAGCCACGCCCTTTCCTCCACCGCACATCGACACGCCGCGTCCGCCGGCGCGGTACAGCGCGCGCATGAACACGCGCCTGGGTGGGGCCATCGCACGGGGCATGGTTCGCGCCAGCAGCAGCACGCTGACGCCACCCCTGCCCGGCGAGCACTTCGCCGTGCTGCGCTACGCCACCAACCGCCGATCCGAGCCTCCGCTCTGCTGAGCGCCTCGTGACCCGAGCGCACGACAGCGCTCGCCTGCCCAGCCCCCCGACGTCGCCCCCCCGGACCTGCCTTGTCGCAGCGCCCGGGCGCTGGCGCATTCGCATCCGGAACCTGCAGCCCATGACCCAAGCGATTGCCCGAACCGCCGCCGGCCTGATCACGCCGGCCGACACCCCCGCCGCCCCGCACTTCGCCCTCGAGCGCCCGCTCGTGCTCGCCACCGATCTGGACGGCACCTTTCTCGGCGGCAGCGAGGCCGAGCGCGCAGCGCTGTACCGCTGGCTGCACGCCGTGCGCGAGCGGCAATCGGCGTGCCTCACCCTCATCTTCGTGACCGGGCGCGACCTGCCCTTCGTGCGCGGGCTCGTGAGGCAGCAGGTCGCGGGCGTTCCCGTGCCCCGGCCGGACTACGTGATCGGCGACGTGGGCACCACCATCGCGGGCGGCTCCGACATCGAGCCCCTGCCCGAGCTGGAGCGCGAGATCGCCGCGCGCTGGCGGCGTGGCGCCCCCTCCGACGAGCACGCGCGCTCGGCCCTGCGCGCCCTGCTGGCGAACGAGCCGGGCCTGCGCGAGCAGGACACACCGTTTCGCCACCGCCTGAGCTACTGGTACGAACCGGCGACGCTCTCGTCGGGCACGCTCGCCAAGATCAGGGCCGCCGGCTACGACGGCCTCCTGTCGGCCGACACCTTCCTGGACGTGCTGCCGCGGGGCGTCTCCAAGGGTCCGACGCTGCGCCAGCTCATCGCGCACCTGCGCCTGGCACCAGACCAGGTGCTGGTCGCGGGCGACACCCTCAACGACCTGTCGCTGTTCGAAACGGGCCTGCGCGGCGTGGCGGTCGGCAACGCCGAAGCCGCGCTGCTGAGCCGCCTGCGCGCCAGGCCCTTGCCCCGCACCTACCGCAGCCCCTTCCCTGGCGCCGCCGGCATCCTCGATGCGGTGTGCCACCACGGCTTCGCGACGCGGCCGACCCGCTCGGCGACCGAAGCCTGAATCTCAAGAAAAGAAAGGACCCCCTACATGGACAAGCAAACCCCACTCTCCGACCTGGTGATCGTGTACCACCGCCAGCCCTACGAAGAGCACGTGGAAAACGGCCAGGTGGTCTACCGGGAGCACGCCAGCCCCAACGGCATCGTGCCGACCCTCAAGAGCTTCTTCGGCGCGGTGGAGCACGGCGCCTGGGTGGCCTGGAAGCAGGTGGAAAGCCGCTCGGGCGATCGCAAGGGCAAGGCCGAAGCCCGCGAGCCCTTCGAGCGCGTGGTGAACATCACCGACTCCTATGGCAGCTACAGCGTCTCGCGACTGGCGCTGACCGCGCAACAGGTGCGCAGCTTCTATCACGTCACGTCCAAGGAAGCGCTGTGGCCCATCCTGCACTCCTTCCCCGAGCGCTACAACTACGACGCGGTGGACTGGCCCACCTTCCGCGAGGTCAACCGCCTGTTCGCCGAGGCCGCCGTGGCCCAGGCCGCGCCGGGCGCCGTGATCTGGATCCACGACTACAACCTGTGGCTCACGCCGCACTTCGTGCGCCGCCTGCGCCCGGACGTGAAGATCGCCTTCTTTCACCACACGCCCTTTCCCTCGTCCAGCATCTTCAGCATCCTGCCCTGGCGCGACGAGATCATGAGCAGCCTGCTCGACTGCGATCTCGTCGGCTTTCACATCCCGCGCTACGCGGCGGGCTTCGCGGCCGCGGCGCGCAACCTCAAGGGCGCCAGCGTGCTGGAGGACGGGCCGGCGCCGGCCAGCCTGTCCCACCACGGCCTGGCGCTCTCGCAGGCCTCCTACCCGGTCAAGCTGGGCTACCTGGGGCGCACGGTCCACGTGGACGCCTGCCCGGTCGGCACCAACGTGGCCCACATCCGCGAGCTGGCCGCGCGCGAGGTGACGCGCGAACGCGAGGCCCGCATCCGGGCCGAACTGAAGAAGGGCGAGGACGGCGAGCGCAAGCTGATCGTGTCCGTGGGGCGCACCGACTACACCAAGGGCACGCGCGACATGCTGCTGGCCTACGAGCGCCTGCTGGAACGCCAACCCGAGCTGGTGGGCCAGGTGCAGTTGCTCGTCACCTCGGTGGCCGCGGCCTCGGGCATGGGCGTCTACCGCAACGTGCAGCGTGAGATCGAGCAGATCGCCGGGCGCATCAACGCGCGCCACAGCACGCTGGCGTACCGGCCGCTGTGGCTGTCCACCACCGCCATCCCCTTCGAGGAGCTGGTGGCCTACTACCGCTGCGCGGACGTGTGCTGGATCACCCCGCTGCGCGATGGCCTGAACCTGGTGGCCAAGGAATACGTCGCGGCGCGGCAATCGGTCACCGGCGAAGGCAAGCCCGGCGGCGTGCTGGTGCTGTCCGAGTTCACCGGCGCGGCGGTGGAGCTGGACGGCGCGCTGCTGGCCAATCCCTACTCCCACCAACAGATGGACATGGCCATCGACCGCGCGCTGGTGATGCCCGAGGAGGAGCAGCAGCAGCGCATGGCGAGCATGCAGCGCAGCGTGGAACGCTACGACACCACGCACTGGGCGCGGCACACACTGGGCAAATTCAAGGCCTTGCAGTCACCCCGCGCGCCCGAGCCCCAGGCCGACGTCGCCGTGGAGACCCCGGCATGAGCGCCGCCGGGCCGTTCCCAAGGCGCTCAGCCCCGCCGTGCGCAGCACGGGGGGTCGTCCAGTGAGCCCGGCGTTCGCCTTCGGCCTCTGGGACTGGGCCGTGGTCATCGCCTACCTGGTGGTCGTTCTGCTCATCGGCGCCTGGGCCTCGCGCGGCGCGGGCGCCTCGGGCGAGGACCTGTTCCTCGCCGGCCGCAGCCTGGGCTGCGTGGCCGTGGGGCTCTCGCTGTTCGCCTCCAACATCTCGTCCACCACGCTCATCGGCGTGGCGGGCGCGGCCTACAGCAGCGGCATCAGCGTGGCGCACTACGAGCTCATGGCCGCGCTGGTGCTGGTCTTCATGGCGGTGGTCACCATCCCGGTCTTCCTGCGCGCGCGCGTGACCACGATCCCGCAGTACCTGGAGCGCCGCTTCGGCCCGCGCCACGGTCCCGCCGTGTGCCGCTACATCTCGGCGCTGACCATCTTCCTGTCGATCTTCGTGGACACCGCGGGCAGCGTCTACGCCGGTGTGCTGGTGCTGCAGGTGCTGGTGCCGGGCGTGCCCTTCCTGCCGGCCTGCATCGCGCTGGCCGTGTTCGCCGGCTTGTACACCGCGGCGGGTGGCCTGCGCGCCGTGGTGTACACCGACGTGCTGCAGGCCCTGGTGCTGCTGGTGGGCGCGGCCATCATCGGCCACCAGGTGTTCGCGCAGTTCGATTTTTCCTGGGCCGCGGCGAGCGCCTCGGTCCCGGCCGACCACCTGTCGCTGGTGCGCCCGCTCGACGACCCGGACCTGCCCTGGCTGGGCGTGGTGCTGGGCCTGCCGGTGCTGGGCTTCTATTACTGGGGAGCCAACCAGTACATCATGCAGCGCGTGCTGGGCGCGCGCTCGCTGCCCCACGCGCGCGGCGGCGCCCTGCTGGCGGCGGCACTCAAGCTGCTGCCGCTGTTCCTGATGGCGATCCCCGCGGCCTTCGCCTTCTCGCTGCTGCCCGGGCTGGCCCAGGGCGACCAGGTCTTTCCCGCGCTGATCGCCCGTTTCCTGCCCGCCGGCGTGGCGGGCCTGGTGGTGGCAGGCCTCATCGCGGCCATCATGTCCACCATCGACTCCACGCTGAACGCCTCATCGACGCTGGTGATGGTGGACTTCGTGCGCGCCGAAGAACGCGGCTGGTCGCCCAGGCGCATCGTGCGGGCGGGCCGCCTGGCCACGGCCGCCTTCGTCGTCATCGCCGCGCTGTGGCCGCTGGTCATCCGCGACTTCCCCGGCCTCTTCAACTACATCCAGCAGGTGTTTTCCTATGCGGTGCCGCCCGTGGTGGCGGTGCTGCTCCTGGGCATGCTCTGGCGGCGCATGGATGGTCGCGCGGCGCTGGTGGCCCTGCTCGTCGGCCACGCGGGCGGCGCGGCGGTCCTGGTGTGGCGGGTCTTGGCGCTTCGGCAGGGTGTGGACGACGGCCTGCCGCACTTCACCATCGTGGCCGGCCTGACGGCCCTGCTGTGCGCCGCGATCGCCTGGCTCGCCACCGTGGCGGGCGGCCGCCATGATGGCGAGGGGGATCGCCCCGGCCCTGCCATCCGCGAGGACCTGCTCTGGCACCGCGCCGACGCCGCCACCCCGGCGCGCGGCTGGCGCGACTACCGCTGGCAGTCCATCGGGCTGGTCATCGCCGTGGCCGCCTCGGTCTGGGCCTTCCGCTGAGCGGTCTCACATGCCCGCGAACACCGAGTCGCTCTCGGCGTGCGCCGAGCCCACGAAGACGCGCAGCACCGGGCCCTGCAGGTCGTGCTCCCACAACCGGCCCTGGATGGTGAACTGGCGCCCACCGACGCGGAAGACGTCGCCGGGAATGGGCGCGGCGCCATGGCCGCGCCAGTAGTCGGGCACCACCAACTGCATGCGCCG
>NZ_WVZN01000032.1 GCF_011772445.1 Hydrogenophaga sp.
GAATGTCCCCCGGACCGGCTGCGCCGGTCCTCCTCCTTTATTTCGCTACACAGAGCGCCCTGGCGCCCGATCCTCCAACCACGTGGGCGTGCCGCAGGTGGTGGTGTGCCTGGCTCTCCGTTGCCCGAGGGCGCTGGGTGGCCGACGCAGCGAAATAAAGGAGGAGCCAAGGGCACAGCCCTTGGCGGGGGACATTCGCGGAGTCGGCCACCCAGTGGCCTCGGGCCAGCAGAAGCAGTGGCCAGCAAGCGCCGGCCAACAACTACTCAGCCGTCCGCACGGTTGCTCTCCACCGAAGGCGGATCGATCGGCAACTTCGTCGCCATCACCTTGTCGATGGTGCGCCCGTCCATGTCCACGATCTCCAGGCGCCAGCCCTCCCAGGTGGCGCAGTCGCCCACGCGCGGCAGGCGGCCCGTCAGCAGCATCAGCATGCCGCTGAGCGTGTGGTAGCGGCCGCGCTCCTCGTCGGGCACGCTCGCCAGCTCCAGCCGGTCCTTCAACTCGGGCACGGGGATGTGGCCATCCAGCAGCCAGGAGCCGTCCTCGCGCTGCGTGGCCCAGGCGGTCTCCGGGTCGCGCGGCTGGAACTCGCCGGTGATGGCCTCGATGAGGTCCTGCAGCGTGACGATGCCCTGCAGCTCGCCGTACTCGTCGATGACGAAGGCCATCTGCACGTCGGAGAGGCGGAAGTTGTCCAGCAGCTCCATGCCCGTGATGGTCTCGGGCACGTACAGCGGAGGCTGCAGCGGCTGCTCGGCCAGCTCGCGCGCCGCGCCGCGCAGGGCCTGCGCCATCCACTGGCGCGCGTTCAGCACGCCCTGCAAGTTGCCCAGGTTGCCCTTGACCACGGGGAAGCGCGAATGCTCGCTGCTCTCCACGCGCGCCATGTTCACCTCGAAGGACTCTTCCAGGTCGAGCACCACGACGTCGCTGCGCGGCACCATGAGCGAGCCGATCTGGCGGTCGTCCAGGCGGAACACGTTGCGCACCATGGCGTGCTCGTGCGATTCGATCACGCCCGCGCTCGTGCCTTCGGCCAGCATGGCGTGGATCTCTTCCTCGGTCACGGCGTTGACGTTGCCTTCCTTCACCCCCAGCAGGCGCAGCAGCGCGCGCGTGGACACCGACAGCAGGATCACGAAGGGCTTGGTGGCCTTGGACAGCCAGTCGATGGGCCGCGCCACCAGGCGCGCGAGCGCCTCGGGGTAGGTCTGGCCCAGGCGCTTGGGCACCAGTTCACCCACCACGATGGAGAAGTAGGTGATGACCACCACCACCAGCGCCGTGGCGCCGTATTGGCTGGCCTGCGCCGGCGCGCCCAGGGTCTGCAGCCACAGCGCCAGCGGGCCGGCCAGCGCCGCCTCGCCGACGATGCCGTTGAGCACGCCGATGGAGGTGATGCCGATCTGGATGGTGGAGAGGAAGCGGTTCGGGTCCTCGCCGAGCTTGACGGCCGCGGCGGCCGCGCCGTCCCCTTCGTCGATGAGTTTCTGCAGGCGCGCCTTGCGCGCGGTCACGAGCGCCAGCTCCGACATGGCGAAGACGCCGTTGAGGAGGATGAGCGCGATCAGTAAGGCAATTTCCATGGGGGTGTGAGAAGCAAGTGCCGGGCCGTCCGCGGCCACTGCGCGGTGCGGCGGCGCTCGAAGGCGGACGGGGCGTGGGAAACGGGGGCCGGGTCAGGCGCGCCGGGGCGGGCGGAACGGGCCGTCCAGCAGGGGCCAGCTCGGCAGGCCCACGTTCGTGGACGCCCGGGCCGGCGTCATCACGTGCGCCAGCAGCGGTGCGGCGCGCCGCTGCAGCGTGTCGGGGAGGTCGGGGAGCTCGTCGCCCAGCGCGTGCTCCAGGTCGGCCAGGCCCTTCTGGCTCTTGGCGAGCGGGTCGCTGGTGGCGGACGTGGCCAGCGCGTCGGCCGCGCGCGGCACGTCGACGATGTGGTCCGGGATGCTGAAGCCCACCACCCCGAGCAGGAAATGGCAGGCGAACAGCGCGATGAGCCAGCGGCGCATGATGGACGGGCGATTCTACGGGACCGTCTCCGCAGGCCCGTGCAGAGGACCCGCGATCAGCGCGCGAGCGACTGTCCGTGCGCCTTCACGATTTCCAGGAAACGGCGCAGCCGCGCGGCCTGGAAACGCGCCGGCGGGTAGACCAGTTGCACGGGCAGCGGCTCGGCGCGCCAGTCGGGCACCAGGTGCACGAGTCGACCGTCGCGCAGGTCCTGCGCCACGAGCCAGGCCGAGACGATGGCCACCCCCAGACCCGCGAGCACGGCGTTGCGCAGGGCGTACAGGCTGTCGGTGCGCAGGCGCGGGCGGATGTCGAAGCGCTGCGCGTTGCCGCCGCCCACAGGGTGCAGGACCACGCGGTCCCGGTAGAAGGTCTGCAGGGCCAGCCAGGGCAGTTCGCGCAGCTGATCGGGCGTGCGCGGCGCCTTGTGCCGGCCCAGCAGCACGGGCGCGCCGATCACGATGCGCGGCAACTCGAACAGCGGCACGGCCACCAGGTTCGGGTCGCGCACCTCGCCGACCTGGATCGCGCAGTCGATGCCCTCGGCCGCAAAGTCGGGCTGGCGGTCGGCCAACAGCCATTCCACGCGCACCTCGGGGTGCGCGCGCAGGTACTCGGCCAGCGGCGCCATGAGGTGCTCCTGCCCCAGCGCGTGCGGCACCTGCACCTTGAGCGTGCCGCTGGCGGTGCGCCGCGAGCCACGCAGTTCTTCCTGCATGGCGTCCCACTCGTCGATCAGCGAACGCGCCATGGCCAGACAGCGTTCGCCGTCGGGCGTGAGCGTGGCCGCGTGGGTGGAGCGGCGCAGCAGGCGCACGCCGAAGTGGCGCTCCAGCGCCTGCAGGCGGCGGCTCACGGTGGGCTGGGTGGTGTTCAGTCGCTCGGCCGCGGCCGACAGGCTGCCGCTCTCGACGATGCGCACGAAGGTCTGCAGCAACTCGATGCGGTCGATGGCGAGTGTGGCTTCTTTCATGCGTTCGACGTATGAAGGGTGTTCGCGGTGAAGTCTATCCGGGGCGGCTTTTGTTGGGAAGAATTCGCCCCATTCCACAAACCGCATAGAGATCTCGACATGTCTTCCATTCATATGACGCATGACCAGCTCGCGACCCGGGCGGTCCCGGCCGGGCTGGCCCCGCTGCTCGCGGCCGGCGCGGGCTTCAGCGTCGCGGCCATCTACTACAGCCAGCCGCTGCTGCCCGACCTGGCGCGCAGCCTGCAGGCCGGCGAGGGCGCCATCGGCGCCGTGCCCATGCTCACGCAACTGGGCTACGCGGCCGGCATCCTGCTGCTCGCGCCGCTGGGGGATCGCTACGACCGGCGCCGCGTGATGCTGGTGAAGGCCGGGCTGCTGGCGCTGGCGCTGCTGGCCAGCGCGCTGGCGCCCGGCATGGCCGTGCTGCTGGCCGCGAGCCTGTTCGTGGGCCTCACGGCCACGCTGGCCCAGGACTTCGTGCCCGCGGCCGTGTCGCTGGCGCCCGAGCACCAGCGCGGCAAGGCGGTGGGCGCGGTGATGACGGGCCTGCTGCTGGGCATCCTGCTGTCGCGCGTGGTGAGCGGCCTGGTCACGCAGGCGCTGGGCTGGCGCGCCATGTTCGGGTTGGCCGCCGCGAGCCTGGTGTTGCTGGCCGTGGCGGTGTACTGGCGCGTGCCTTCGTTCCCGGCCGCCACGCGCCTGGGGTACGGCCAGTTGCTGCGGTCCATGGCGGGGCTGTGGCGCCAGCACCCGCCGCTGCGCCGCGCTGCGCTGGCGCAGGGACTGCTCGGCCTGGGCTTCAGCGCCTTCTGGTCCACGCTGGCCGTGATGCTGCACGCCCGCTTCGACCTGGGCAGCGGCGCGGCGGGCGCCTTCGGCCTGGCGGGGGCGGCGGGTGCGCTGGCCGCGCAGCTGGCGGGCCGCCTGGCCGACCGGCGTGGTCCGCGCCGCGTGGCCGTGCTGGGCGCCGGCGTCGCCGCGCTGGCCTATGCGCTGATGCTGGGCATGGACTGGCTGCCCGTGTCGGGCCAACTCCTGCTGCTGGTGCTCAGCGCCATCGGCTTCGATTTCGGCTTCCAGTCGGCGCTGATCGCCCACCAGAGCACCGTCTACGGGTTGGACGCGGCGGCGCGCAGCCGCCTCAATGCCATGCTCATCACGGCCATGTTCGCGGGCATGGCCGCTGGCTCCGTGCTGGGTGCGTTCGCCTACGCGCACTGGGGTTGGCCGGCCATCGCGGCCATCGGCGTGGTGAGTTCGGCGCTGGCCGCGCTGTGGCGCTGGCGGGCATAGCGCAGGGCGTCGCATGGGCTTCGTGTGACTGTCATGTGAACGTCACACACCGGGGCAATACTGGCCTGTTCGGTAGAAGAAGGACTGCGCCATGCTCATGAACCACAACGACGACCTGATGCGCCGCCTGAGTGACGACCTCATGGACGGCTACGACGAGGAACTCGAGATGGAAATCGAGGACCGCGACCTGAAGGAGGACGCGGACCCCGAAGCCGCCGCGCAGCGCAAGGAGGCGCGACGGGTCTACTTCCGCGAACTGTTCCGGCTGCAGGCCGAGCTGGTGAAGCTGCAGGATTGGGTGGTGAGCACCGGCCACAAGCTGGTGGTGGTGTTCGAGGGCCGCGACGCGGCCGGCAAGGGCGGCGTGATCAAGCGCATCACGCAGCGGCTGAACCCGCGCGTGTGCCGCGTGGTGGCGCTGCCCGCGCCCAACGAGCGCGAGCGCACGCAGTGGTACTTCCAGCGCTACGTGCCGCACCTGCCCGCGGCCGGCGAGATCGTGCTGTTCGACCGCAGCTGGTACAACCGCGCCGGCGTGGAGCGCGTCATGGGCTTCTGCGACGACGCGCAGCTCGAGTCCTTCTTCCGCACCGTGCCCGAGTTCGAGAAGATGCTCGTCAATTCCGGCATCCAGCTCGTGAAGTACTGGTTTTCCATCTCCGACGAAGAGCAGGAGGCGCGCTTCCTCGGCCGCATCCACGACCCGCTCAAGCAGTGGAAGCTCAGCCCCATGGACCTGGAAAGCCGCCGCCGCTGGGAGCTCTACACCAAGGCCAAGGAAGAGATGCTGGCGCGCACGAACATCCCCGAGTCGCCGTGGTGGGTGGTCCCGGCGGACGACAAGAAGACGGCGCGGCTCAACTGCATCCACCACCTGCTCTCGCTCATTCCGTACCACGAGGTGGAGCGGCCCGGCATCACGCTGCCCGAGCGCATCCGCCACGAGGGCTACCGCCGCCATCAGGTGCCCGGCGAGATCTACGTGCCCCAGGTGTACTGAACGCCGCGGGCGTCGCGCGGGCGAAAAAAAGCCGCCAGGCCGGGGCCTGGCGGCAATGCCTTGGATGTGCGGTCCGGTCAGAACTTGTAGTTGGCGGTGAGCGTGGCCGAGCGCGGAGCGCCCAGGGCCAGGCGGCCGCCGCCGTTGTTCAGCGCCATCAGGTATTCCTCGTCGAACAGGTTGTAGATGTTCAACTGCAGGCTGAGCTTCGGGTTGACCTGGTACTTGGCCATGGCGTCGGCGACCCAGTAAGACGGCACGTTGGGCATGTTGCCCTGGGCGCCGCTGGTGTTGACGAAGCGCTTGGCTTCCGACACGTAGCGTGCACCAAAGCCCATCGTGAGCTTGTCCCACTGGTACGAGGTCCACAACGTGGCGGTCAAGTCGGGCGACCAACGCACGCCGTCGGTGCCCACGCCTGCCGCGTTCAGCACGTCGATCTGCTTGGTGCTGGTCTTGGCCAGGCCAGCGGTGATCTGCCAGAAACGGGTGATCTGACCCGTTGCCGACAGCTCGATGCCCTGCACCTGGGTCTTGCCTTCCTGGACCGTGGCCCCAGTCAGTTGGTCCACCGTGGTCTGGTTGTCGTTGACGGTGCGGAAGATCGCGGCCGCGACGTTCAAACGCTTGTCGAGCAGGTCCCACTTGGTGCCCAGCTCGACCGTGTTGGTCTTTTGCGGGTCGAACGCAGGGTTGTTGATGTTGGTGGCGCTCGCGCTCAACTGGGTGAAGGCACCGGGAGGGGTGGAGGAGGTGGCGTACGACGCATAGACGCTCCCGTTTTCCGCGGGCTTGTAGACGCTGCCGATGCTCCAGCTCACCAGGCTGCGCGAGTCCTCGATCGGGGTGGCCCCCACGGCAGAACTCGAACTCAGCTTGTAGACGTCCACGCGCGCGCCGCCATTGATGGACCAGCGCTCGTTGAGCTCAGCGTTGTCGAAGGCGTAGACGCTGATGGTGTTGGTGGTGGTGCCCGATTCGTCGCCCGTGCGAGGACCGAAGTTGCCCATGGCCCGGTACGGGTCGGGGTTGTACAGATTGGCCGGCGCAGTGGCAGGCGTCGCGGCAACGTGCGCGAAGCTCGTCTGCTTCTCATGCAGCAGTTCCACGCCCGCGGCCAGCGAGTGCTTCACGCTGCCCGAGTTGAATTCGGTGTTCAGGCTGGTCTGGTTTGCCAGGATGCTGTTTTCCTGGTCGACACGCTGGCGCGACAGGTTCACCGTCCAGGCCGACAGTGGCCCGCCCGTATTGCCGATCCCCGCTCCGCCTGTGTTCATGCCGGTGAGCGTGCGGTCCATGTGCGTCTTGCCGTAGCGCGTGACGTTGCGAATCGTCGTGGCCTCTCCCAGGTCGTGTTCGACCTTGACGGTGAACATGTCGGCGTCGACCTTCTCGCGGTCGTTGACGCTGCCGTAGAAGTTCTCACGGCGCACTTTGGGGCCGATGACCGAGGTGTAGCCTTCGTAACCGATGGCCGGGATGCCGCCGTCGGGCACGTTGTCCTGGCGCAGGTGCTGGCTGAACAGGTGCACTCGGGTGGGCGTGTTCAGGCCGCTCACGTAGGAAAGGCCCAGGCCGTAACCCTTGTTCTCCACGAAGTCGCGGCCGTCCACACCGCTGTCTTGCGCCATGGCATTGAGGCGGAAGGCCGAGGTGTCGCTGAGTTGGCGGTTCAGGTCCACCGAGGCGCGGCGGCGGTCGCCGGTGCCGACGGTGCCGGTGACGCTGCTCTCGTCGCCCAGATGGGCCTGCTTGGACACCAAGTTGATGAAGCCCGAACTGGCACCACGACCGGTTTCGGCACCGGCGGCGCCTTTGACGATTTCGACCTGTTCCAGGTTGAACGTGTCGCGCGTGACGGCGCCCAGGTCGCGGATGCCGTCCACGAAGATCGACTGCTGCAGTGAAAAGCCGCGCAGCTGGAAGGTGTCGCCGGCGGAGGTGTTGCCGTTCTCACCCATCTGCATGGTGATGCCGGGGGTGTTGCGCAGGGCTTCCATCAGCGTGACGGCGCCTTGCTCCTCGATCACCTCCTTCTTGATGATCTGCACCGTCTTGGGCGTGTCCAGCAGCGGGGCGGTGAATTTCTCGTTGGCCGATTTTTCGGCCTTGTACGGCACCTCGGCCGCCTCTTTCACCGTGACGGTGGGCAGGGTGGTGCTGGTGGTGCCTTGCGCCATGCCGGCGGCGGGCGCGACGGCGGCCAGCAGGGCCAGGAGTTGGGTGGAAGGGCGAGGGGAGCAGCGGTGCTTGCGTGCCATGTTGGGTCCTTGAGGCAGTGGTGAGTCGGCTGGCTGGCTTCCTCATCACGGCGCGCAAGTGCCGGTGGGCACGAAGGGGAACGCTGGGTCGGTGGCTGGCTGCGGGCGAGATTATTGCTAATGAAAACGGTTCGCATTCACAATACATGCAAAATTTCCACACACTTTGTTGCGTTGGCACATCAACAGCCGCCCCTGGGCGTACCGATTGCCTGTGACAGCAGGAGGTGTCATTTCTGCTGCAAAGCACAAAAATCCCTATGGGCTGGATAAAGACTATTAATCCGACTCATCCATAGTCATCGACTATGATTGACCCTGTCGCGTTGAACACTGTTCGGCGCCGTCACCGTCTTTCCCTTTCCCCTTCAACCGCAACCAGGAGTTCCCATGTCCCTGATCAACACCACCGTTCAACCCTTCTCCACCACGGCCTTCCACAACGGCAAGTTCGTGCCGGTGAGCGACCAGAGCCTGCGCGGCGAGTGGTCGGTGCTGGTGTTCATGCCGGCGGCCTTCACCTTCAACTGCCCCACCGAAGTGGAAGACGCGGCCGACAACTACGCCGAATTCCAGAAGCTGGGCGCGGAGGTGTACATCGTCACCACCGACACGCACTTCTCGCACAAGGTGTGGCACGAGACCTCGCCCGCCGTGGGCAAGGCCAAGTTCCCGCTGGTGGGCGATCCGACGCACGCCCTGACCCGCGCCTTCGGCGTGCACATCGAGGAAGAAGGCCTGGCGCTGCGCGGCACCTTCATCATCAACCCCGAGGGCGTGATCAAGACCGCCGAGATCCACGACAACGCCATCGCGCGCGACATGAAGGAAACCCTGCGCAAGCTCAAGGCCGCCCAGTTCGTGGCCAAGAACCCCGGCCAGGTGTGCCCCGCCAAGTGGAACGACGGCGCCAAGACCCTGACGCCCTCGCTGGACCTGGTCGGAAAAATCTGACCACCCCCGCGCCGCGCCTGCGGCGCGTCACCCCCTCAAGGGGGCGATGCCTACCGACCGGCAAAGCCGGATCGGTGGCATCCCTGGTTGGAGCCCCTCGCTCCGCTGCTTCTGGCAGTACCGCTGCCCGATGGGCTTCGTGGCCCATCCAACAGCGGCATTGACGCCGGTCTTCATTGAAAGGAGTCCCCCATGCTCGACGACACCCTCAAGGCCCAGTTGCAGGCTTACCTGGGCAAGCTGCAGCGGCCCATCCGCCTCATCGGCTCGTTCGACGATTCCGCCTCGTCGCAGGAACTGCGCGAGCTGCTGCAGACCATCGCCGGCCTGTCGGACCAGGTGTCCTTCGACGACAGCGGCACGGACGAGCGCAAGCCGTCCTTCGTGATCGCCCGCGAAGGCGAGACCACGGGCGTGCGCTTCGCCGCCATTCCCCTTGGCCACGAGTTCACGTCGCTGGTGCTGGCGCTGCTGTGGACGGGTGGTCATCCGCCCAAGGCCGAGCAGGAGACGCTGGATGCCATCGCCACGCTGCAGGGCGATCTGCGCTTCGAGGTCTACATGAGCCTGAGCTGCCACAACTGCCCGGACGTGGTGCAGGCGCTGTCGCTGATGGCGATCCGCAACCCGGCCGTGCAGGTGACGGTGATCGACGGCGGCCTGTTCCAGGCCGAGGTGGAGCGCCGCCAGGTGATGGCGGTGCCCATGGTCTTCCTCAATGGCGAGGAGTTCGGCGGTGGCCGCATGTCGCTGGAAGAGATCGTCGCCAAGCTCGACGTGAACGCCGATGCGCGCGAAGCGGCCAAGCTGGACGCGAAAGACCCGTTCGACGTGCTGATCGTGGGCGGTGGCCCGGCCGGTGCCGCGGCGGCCGTGTACGCGGCGCGCAAGGGCATTCGCGTGGGCGTGGCGGCCGAGCGCTTCGGCGGTCAGGTGAACGACACGCTGGCGATCGAGAACTACATCAGCGTGCTGGAAACCGACGGCCCGAAGTTTGCCGCCGCGCTGGAAGCGCAGGTGCGCCACTACGGCGTGGACATCATGAACCTGCAGCGCGCCGAGAAGCTCGTGCCCGCCAGCGAGCCGGGCGGTCTGGTGGAGGTGCACATGGCCAATGGCGCCGCACTCAAGGCGCGCAGCGTCATCCTGTCGACCGGCGCGCGCTGGCGCAACGTGAACGTGCCCGGCGAGGCCGAGTACCGCAACAAGGGCGTGGCCTACTGCCCGCACTGCGACGGCCCGCTGTTCAAGGGCAAGCGCGTGGCGGTGATCGGTGGTGGCAACTCGGGTGTCGAGGCCGCGATCGACCTCGCTGGCATCGTCGAGCACGTGACGCTGATCGAGTTCGCCGACGCGCTGAAGGCCGACGCGGTGCTGGTGCGCAAGCTCCAGAGCCTGTCCAACGTGACGATCCACGTCAACGCGCAGACGACCGAGATCACGGGCGCCAACGGCACGGTGAACGGCCTGGGCTACAAGGACCGCGTGAGCGGCGAGCAGCACCACGTGGCACTGGAAGGGGTGTTCGTGCAGATCGGCCTGGTGCCCAACACCGAATGGCTCAAGGGCACGGTGGAGCTGAGCCGCTTCGGCGAGATCGTGATCGACGCCAAGGGCCACACCAACGTGGAAGGGGTGTTCGCGGCCGGCGACTGCACCACGGTGCCGTACAAGCAGATCGTGATCGCCGCGGGCGCAGGGTCCACGGCCGCGCTGAGCGCGTTCGATCACCTGATCCGCCTGCCGGTGGTGGAGGCGGCGGCGGCCGCGTGATCAGGCGGCCCCTGCCGTCCCCGCATAGCGCCTGAAGCGCTGCAGCAGCAGCGCTGCCGCTGCCCGGTGTGCAGCGGAGCGCTGGCCCGCGTCGGCCAGCCCGAGCAGGAACTCGAGCTGGTCGGCCGGCGATTTCCACAGCCAGTTCGAGCCCGCATGGGCGTGCAGGTCGACCAGCATGGCGTCGATGCCCGCTTGCGCCTGGGCCAGCCGGTCCTTGTCGAGCGCTTGCAGGATGAGCAGTTCGGCGTCCGCCACGGCGCTCCAGAAGTTCGGCGCGCGGGCGTGCTGGCGGCGCAGGCTGGTGCTGGCCTGCGCCAGGCGCCGCGGCTCCAGGGGGCGCCCGCGCACCACGTCGGCGGCCAGCAGGTTCATCGCGGGATGGAAGGCCTCGTCCTGGCCCTGGCGCAGGGCCAGGGTTTCAGCGCGCTGGTAGTGCTCGGCCATGCCCTCCAACGCCTTCGCGCAGGCCGAGTCGTCGGGAGCCAGTCCGCGCTCATGTGCCAGCCGCTCGATCTGCGCCAGTCGCTTGAAGGTGCCGCCTTGCAGGCTGGCGCGCTCGACGGAATCCGCCAGCGCCACCAGGGCCTGCAGGCTGTCGAGCGCGCGCGCCACGTCAGCTCGGGCCTGTCGCAGCGCCTCGGGCAGCGCGTCGGTCTGGCCGACGGCGTCGCGCAGGCGGTACCAGGCCCGGCGCGCCAGCACGTTGGCCAGTTGTTCCGCCGCCCGGATGCCCGCGCTGCCGTCGCCGGCGCGCACCGCCTGCTCGAACCAGCGCACGGCCTCGTCGAGCCGATCGGCTTCGCGCCAGGCCAGGCCGAAGGCCTCGGCAATGGCGCCGCTGCCGCCCCAGGGTTCCTGGAAACGGTCTTGCAGGTGGCGCAGGCGCTCGACCATTTCCGCGGGAGCGAGGTCGCCGGTGTTGCATTGCGCGATGAGCGATTCCAGCGCCACCACCAGCGCCGGCGGTGAAGCCACCGAGGCGTAGCGCTGCTCGGCCGGCAAGGGGGCGTGGGCCGCCTCGCCGCCAGCGCGCTGCCAGACCCAGTCGGGGTCGCCATAGCACTGGTAGGCGGCCCAGGTGTTGCTGCCGCCATCGGCGCGGTAGGCCTCGACGCGACCGGCCCACGCGGCGTCCATGAAGCGCTGGCCATCGAGCAGCCGGCGGTAGAAGGTGGTCGCGAAGGCCGCGGCGGCGCCGTCGGACACGGCCCAGCCGGCCGCCACCACGCAGCGCACGCCGATGCGGATCAACTGCTGGGCCAGGCCGGCGGCGAGTTCGCTGCGGTTGTCGGCCCCAGCCAGCGAGGCGCTCTTGTCCGCCGCGAGGTGGCAGCAGTTCAGGAACACCAGCTCCGGCACCACGCGCATGGCTTCGATTTCGCGCGGGCCGATGAAGGCGCCGTCGCTGAGCACCACGCCGCGCAGGGCCGGGCGGATCGGGCCCTTGTCGCGCGCGAGGGCGGCCTCGCCATGGCCGGCGATGTGCAGGACCCGGTAGGGCCGCTCGAACAGCGCGTTGATGATGTCGGCGGCGCCGGGCTTGTGGCCGTCTTCGTCGGCGATGAGGCGGCACACCTCGCTCTCCGCCAGGCCCTTGGGGCCCAGCAAGGCCGCGGCCACGGCACGGGCCTCGGCGCGTGCGCCCGGCAGTTCGGCCAGGGGCTGGGGGCCGCTGGCGGGCTCGCCCACCACCAGGGCGTGGTCCTCGATCGTGGCGTCGCGCACCTGGGCGCGGAACACCTCGGTGCGCAGGCGGCGCACCAGGCGGTTGCGGATGGCCCAGGGTTCCTTGGGGTCGCGCCGGCGGTCCAGCGGCGCGTCGAGCAGTTCCCAGGGAACGGTGGCCGAGCGGTCGTCGAGCTCGAGCACGAGTTCGCTGGTGCCTTCCAGGCTGCTCTCCAGGTCCTGCGGCACGAGCAACTGGAACAGCGTGCGGCCGAGCTGAGGATCGCGTGTGAGGTGGTTGGACGCGGTGGCGACCAGGTCGTGGATCAGGCGCTGCTGCAGCGGCTGCTGGCGCACCTCGCTGCGTGCGCGCTTGGTGTCCAGGGTGTAGGTGATCACGGGCTCGCCGTGGCGGTCGTCGTGCACGGTGGCGCTGACGAAGTCGTAGCCGGTGCCGCGGTAGCCGCTGTCCAGCGGGCGGCGCAGGGCGCCGGGTCCGGACTCGATGAGCGGGGCGAGGCGGAAATGCCCCTGCGCGGCGCCCGCCAGCATCTGCAGCGCCGACCAGGCCTCGGTCGCGCGGTCCAGGAACAACTCGTTGATGTGCAGGTGGCTCACCTGGGGCCAGCGGCCCTGGGCCAGGCGGGCGTTGGCTTCGCGCACGCCGTGCGCCAGGGCCTGGGCCGAGGTGCCCACGTGAATGCCGCTGCCGCCGCTGGCGATCAGCGTGCTGGTCAGCTCGAACTGCGCTGGCGGCCCCGCCGGGTCTTCGGCCAGGCGCAGGGCCCAGGCGATGGTGGCCTGGCAGATGGTGTGCACGAGCTGCGCGCTGCCCAGCTTGCCTTCGGCGCCGAGGCCGGCCACCACCACCCAGGGCGGCTGGGGCAGGCTCAGGGGACGCGCGGGGTGCTCGTGCCGGTTGACGAAGATCTGGTGGGTGCCGGGCGCTTCGGGGTACAGGCCGGCGGCCAGCGAGGCCGACAGCACGCCGCCCAGCAAGCGGTCCGCCACCGCCTCGGTCCCGGTGAGTCGGGACGAGACGTAGTGGCCCACCAGCAGTGTCTGACCGACGAAGACCAGGTCGCGGTTGTGCACGGTGATGGCCAGCGGCGGGGCGCCGGGCGGTGGCGCCGGTGCCGCAAGGGGCTCTTCGGGGTCGAGCAGCGCGTGCACGTCGACCAGTGGCTCGTCCACGGCGCGCCCCTGGCGCGAGGGGCGGCTGCGCACCGAGGGTGTCCCGGTGGGCCCGCCGGGCGCGCCGCGCGCGGCGCCACCCACCGGCTCCAGCCGCGTGGTCTCGCCGCGCTCGAGCAGGTCGAGGTAGGCGTCGAAGGCGCGCTCGGCCTTGGGCAGGTCGCCGTGGGCGCAGTCCAGCCGCCAGGCGCGCACGCCGGGCAGCAGGGCGCTCTCTTGTGTCACGCGGCCGTCGCCGCCATCGGGGCGGTCAAGGTAGACCAGGCCTTCGTCCTCGTCGAGTTCGTAGCCGGCGGGTGTGAAACGCGAGCGGCCGATCACCATGACGAGGCGGTCGCGGAACGCGGGCAGGGCCTCGCGCGCCTGCCGGTCGAGCCGCTCGCGCAGCGCGCGCGCCTGGTCCAGCACGGACTGCGGCGGGATGCCCCAGCGGTAGATGGCGCGCTGCGGTCCTTCGCTGTGCCACGCCAGCGCCCGCTCCAGGGTCTTCATGTCCTGCTCGGCCAGCTCGCTCCAGCGCTGGCTGGAGGCCAGACCCAGCGCCGGGTCCAGCAGGCCGGCCTGCAACTGCAGGAAGCCCGGCATGGCGGCCATGATCTGGCGCGCGCGGTGGTCCTGGAAAGGCAGGCCGAAGGCCACCAGCGCGTTGCCGAAGTTGTCGTCGCCCGAGAGCACCTGCATGGGCGCGAAGGAGCCGCCGTTGGGCGTGCCCAGCATGAGCAGGCGCGCGCCGGGGCGCTGCGCCCAGCGCTCCCACACGTCCGGCCGTTCGAGCTGTGCCGTGCGCGCAAGCACGCCGCCCATGGAGTGGGCGAGCAGGCGCACCGGTTGGCCGCTGTCCTCGCGCGCGGCCAGGGCCCGTTCCATGCACTCGGCAAGCCGGCGGGCTTCTTCCTCGATCGGGCGTCGCCAGTCGAAGTCGAAGGGAATGAGCTCGTGCGTCTCGCTCAGGCGCCGCGCGAGCTTGTCGTAGAAGGCGCCGATCGGGCCGTCGGGACGCACCTCGCCCGGCTGCCCCTGCCAGGCCAGGCGGTCGAGTCCGCCGATGATGCGCAGGCCCAGCCACACGCGCTGTCCGTCAACGGCCAGGTGGCTGCCCAGGATGCCGGGCAAGAGGATCACGGCGGGTCTGCGCGCCGCCTCCCGTGCGTCGCCGCGCGTGGGGGGCGCGCGCACGCCGGTCTCGCTCTGCCCCGCCCAGGACAGCGGGCCGATGGGGCGAAAGCCCGCCGGCTGTTCCTGCATGAGGCCGTCGCACACCGCCTGGGCGGTGCGCGGGTGGCTGAAGTAGGCGAAGTGCGTGACGTTTCCGCCGCGTTCGAGCACGAAGCTCGCGCCGGCCTGCGCGCCGTCGGCCGCGCGCGGCGCGCCGCCGTACATGGAGCGCGTCTGCACCACGAGGTCGTTGTCGGTCCAGTAGAAGGCGTCGGCCAGCAGCGTCTTGACCCAGGCGCGGACCGAGTCGCCTTCGATGTCGCCCGCCACCACGCGCAACTGGCCGGGCAGGGGGCCGCGCGCGTCGCTGGCGTGCAGCCACTGCACCAGTGGGCTCAACGGCGTCATGGCCTGCAAGCCAGGCAGCTCCTGCGGGTCGGTGCGGTGGCTGGCGACCTCGCCCAGGAAGTGGAGCAGTTGCGGCGCCACCGGCACACCGGCGAGCTCCAGCGTCCACTTGAGCACCGACACGTAGGCGTCGAGCCGTCCGGAGGCCAGCAGCGTGCCACGCGCGGGGCAGGCCACGCGCAGCAAGCGCTCGACGCGGATGTCGCGGCCCTTGAGCTCCGCCGCGAGCGCGCGCAGGGCGCGCAACTGGTCGCGGTGTCCCTCGGCCTTGAACGGCGCGAGCGCGGCTTCGTCGAGTTCGGGGTGCGCGCACACGCGCGCCAGCACCTCGCCCACCAGGCCGCCGCGCGAGTGGGTGAGCAGGTGCACGCGCGCGCCGTCGGGCAGGGCCTTGGCCAGCATCAGGGCGTTGTCGATCGGGCTCACGCTCAGCGTGGGGTGGTCGAGCGCGTAGACGCGGCCAGCGTAGTGGCCGAACAGCTCGCGCACGCGCTGCGGGTGGTGCAGCCAGAGCTTGCCGAAGGTGCCGTGGGTGTCGGAGAAGGTGCCGTGCAGCAGCACCAGCAGCGGCGCGCCCGCCGGCGCGGCGGGGATGCGTTCCAGCGGCGCCTCCCCCTTGAGCGAATCGCTCATGGCTTCGGCCGAGAGCGGGTGCACGCCGGGCGTCACCTGCTCGTCGAAGCGCCTGGCGAGGCGGCGCGCGGTGAACCGCGCCGCGGGCTCCAGCGCCATCCCGGTGATCACCTCCACCGCCGACAGCAGCGCGCTGCCCAGGCCGGCGCGTGTGGCGCCGCGCGGCGCCAGCCCGGGCCAAGCCAGTTGCGCGGGAATGGCGGTCTCGTCCGCGCCGGCGCGCACCGCCGCGGCCTGGGCCTGCATCAGGGCCTGCGCGGTGAGCGGGTGCAACACCAGAGAGGGCCCGTCGGTGATGTGCAGCACCACGGCGTCCTGTCCGGGCCGTGCGCTCAGGCGTTGGGGCGNNCGCGCCCACCTGCACACGCTGAAGCACCTGGCCCCGTGCACCGAGCGCGCTCGGCGCGCTGGCCGGACCGCCGCGCGTGGCGTCCGGGGACGCGGCCTGGCCGTGGACCACGAACACGATGGGGGGGCGGTCGACGCTCATGGATTCACCTCCGTGTGGCTCGCCCGCCCCCGGCCAGCGGTGCTGCGGGGGAGGGCGGCCCCGGGCGCCGGTCGACGCGCCGCCGTGGCCACGGGCGCTTGCCGCTGCGACCGGTGCAGCACCCCAGGCCCCGAGCGCGGCACCGCCAGGCGCTCGATGAAGTCGTTGCAGACCCAGCCTTCCAGGTCGGTCTCGCCGACCACCGCCACGCGGCTCCAGCGGTCCAGCGGCTCCAGCAGGATCAGCTCGGTCCCGCGCCGCAGCGCGGTGCCCAGCGCGGCGTGCTCGGCGCCCGGTCCGCCGCGGATGTTCAGCTTCGTGGCGGTGACCACCCAGCGCGGCGGCGCGTCGCTCCCGCGCCCCAGCGCACGGCCGCGCACGGCGGCCAGCGGAAACGCGGGGCCCGGGTCCAGCTTGCGCCCGCGCGCCACGTCCTCGTGGCCCAGCACGTCCTCCAGGTCGTAGTGCGCCACCAGCAGCTCGCACAGCTCCAGCGCGCGCCCGATCTGCGCTTCGGTGTAGTGGTGCCAGGGCCGCAGGCCGCCGCCGTGCTTGTGCTCGGCCAGCACCACCTCGTCCTCGGGGTAGGCCCGGCCGAACCAGGACACGCAGCGATCGCCTTCGCGGTGCAGCAGGCCGGCGTTGTCCATCTCGATGCCGATGGCCACCGGGTTGAGGCCATTGACACCGGCCCACTGGCTCACGCCCGCATGCCAGGTGACCAGGTTGAAGTCGGCCAGTTGCACGATGCGCCCGTCGCGCCCGAGCACGAGGTGGGCGGAGGCATTGCCTTGCGGCTTGCGCGCGCACAGCGAACGCACGGCGCTGTCGGTGTCGCGCCCCGCCGTGTAGTGCAGCACCAGGAAGCGCGGACGCAGCGTCCCGCCGGTATTGGGCGTCGCCTGGTGGCTCACGCCCGGCCCGCTCAGCCGGTGGTTGGCGATCTTGAGCATCTCGGCTCCTCGGACGAGAGGGGCACGCTGGAAAGGCGGTCGTGCCCGGACCGCTGGTTACACCGTAAAGGGCGTCTGTTGCAGGAATCCGGCCGCCGGGCCGAGCGTGAACAGATTGGGTGACTGCGTGGCCGGCAGGCCCGCGCGCACCAGCGCGTGCAGACGCGCATGGCTGCCCTTGAAGCGGCCGTCGTTCCACACGCGCAGCAGTTGGCCGGTGAAGGCGCCGTTGTGGTCGCCGTCCATGGAGAACTGGTTGTCCTGGCAGCCCGAGATCAGGATGACGGCGGGCTTGAAGTCCTTGACGATGGCGCTGAGGCGCTGGCTCACGGCGACATTGGCCAGCGCCGTGTCGGGGTCCACCGGTGCGGCGCTGGCGGCCTTGGCCACGTCCCGCTGCAGGTCGTCGTAGAAGGCGCGGTGCGCCTGGTACACGCGGCGGGCGATGTCGCGCGGCATCTGGCGCGGACGGCCATTGGCCAGGGCCGGATCGGGCGCGCGCGTGACGGTGCCGCTGTGGCAACTGTCGGACAGCACCAGCACGCGCACGCCCTGGCCAAAGCGGCTCAGTTCCAGGTACAGCTCGTCGTCGATGAACTGGCCGTCGTACAGGCACCAGGTTTCGTCGAGCTTGTCGTCCTCCTCGTCCTGGTCGCCGGTCACGTCGTCGACCTGACCCCCGTGGCCGGAGAACGTCAGCAGGAACAGATCGCCCGCCACGAGTGCCTTGGCGGCGGCGCGCAAGGCGCGCAGCACGTTGCGGCGCGTGGCCTTGGGGGTGATGAGCAGGCTGGCCTTCAGGCCGCGGGCGACGGCCAATGCGGCCATGTCATGGGCGTCGGCCTCGCAGGCCGCCAGCGGCCCGGTCCAGCCTTCGTAGGCATCGGCGCTCACCTCGTTGATGCCGATGTGCAGCGACAGTCCCCGGGGGGCGCCGCCGCTGTCCGCCTTGCCCTTCTTCGTCATGGCACCCTCCAGGGGTAACAATCCGTGAAACGCCGCACGGATTCTGGGAGGGCACCACAGGCGCGTCAATCGCGGGGGTCGCGCCGCTCCCCCAACTGAGGGAGGCGGGCCGCGGCGATCCGCCGGGGGCCATCAATATTCCAGGCGCTCGGGCCGCAGCTCCTGCAGGATGGTGGTGGCGATCTCCTCGATCGACTTGGTGGTGGTGGACAGCCAGCGGATGCCTTCGCGGCGCATCATGGCCTCGGCCTCGGCCACCTCGTTGCGGCAGTTCTCCAGGTCGGCGTAGCGCGAATTGGGGCGGCGCTCGTTGCGGATCTCGCTCAGGCGGTCGGGCGCGATGGTCAGGCCGAAGAGCTTCTTGCGGTGCGCCACCAGGGCCGGCGGCAGCTTGCGGCGTTCGAAGTCTTCGGGGATCAGGGGGTAGTTGGATGCCTTCAGGCCGTACTGCATGGCCAGGTAGAGCGAGGTCGGCGTCTTGCCGCTGCGGCTCACGCCCACCAGGATCACGTCGGCGCTCTCCAGGTCCTTGTCGCTCTGGCCATCGTCGTGCGCCAGCGAGTAGTTGATGGCCTCGATGCGGTCGTGGTAGGCCTTGCTCTTGGAGGCATCGGAGAAGCGGCCCACGCGGTGGTTGCTCTTGATGCCAAGCTCTTCCTCCAGCGGTTGAACGAAGGTGCCGAACATGTCGAGCAGCATGCCGCGGCAGTGGTGCTGGAAGACGTCGAGCACCTCGTCGTTGACCACGGTGGTGAACACCAGCGGGCGCTTGCCCTCCACTTCGGCGGTGTGGTTGATCTGGCGCACGGCCTGGTGGGCCTTGTCCACGCTGTCCAGGAAGGGCAGTCGCACCCGGCGCACCGTGGCCTCGAACTGGGCGAGGATGGCGTTACCGAAGGTTTCGGCGGTGATGCCGGTGCCGTCGGAGACGAAGAAAACCGTTCTGAGGGACATGGGAGGGCGTCCTTACAATCCGCTGCTGTTGCGTGGCGGGCCATTATCCGGGCCACGCCGCCCCCCGATTTCCGCCTTGCCCGGTGGCCGACCCACAACAGAAGCACAGGTCACACGCTGGCGCATGGACCCCCGGTTTTTCAACCTCAGGAGTTTTTCCATGTCCAACCTGTTCGAGCCGACCGCCCTGGTCGTGCCCTTCGAAAAGCTGCGAATGAGCGACGTCGAGTCGGTCGGCGGCAAGAACGCCAGCCTCGGCGAGATGATTTCGCAGCTGCCCAGCGGCGTGAAGGTGCCCACGGGTTTTGCCACCACGGCGCACGCCTTCCGGGAATTCCTCAAGCACGATGGCCTGGCCGACCGCATCAACGCCCGCCTGGGCTCGCTCGACACCGAGGACGTGCGCGCCCTGGCCGCGGCCGGCGCCGAGATCCGCGGCTGGGTCGAGGCCCAGCCGTTCCCGGCCGATCTGGAACAGGCCATCCGCGCGGCGTTCATCACCCTGAGCGAAGGCAATGACAAGGCCTCGTTCGCGGTGCGCTCCTCCGCCACCGCCGAGGACCTGCCCGACGCGTCCTTCGCCGGCCAGCAGGAGACCTTCCTCAACGTGGTCGGCATCGACGAGGTGCTGCACAAGATGAAGGAGGTCTTCGCCAGCCTCTACAACGACCGCGCCATCAGCTACCGCGTGCACAAGGGTTTCGCCCACGCCGACGTGGCGCTGTCGGCCGGCGTGCAGCGCATGGTGCGCTCCGACCTGGGCGCGGCCGGCGTGATGTTCACCATCGACACCGAGAGCGGCTTCTCCGACGTGGTCTTCATCACCAGCAGCTACGGCCTGGGCGAGACGGTGGTGCAGGGCGCGGTGAACCCCGACGAGTTCTACGTGCACAAGCCCATGCTCAAGGCGGGCAAGCGCGCGCTGATCCGCCGCAACCTGGGCAGCAAGCTGATCCAGATGGTGTTCAGCACGGCCGAGGAGAAGGCCGCGGAAGGCCCGCTCAAGGGCAAGCTGGTGAAGACCGTGGACGTGCCGGTGGAGCAGCGCAACCGCTACAGCCTGAGCGACGCCGACGTGGCGCAACTGGCGCAATACGCGCTGGTGATCGAGCAGCACTACGGCCGGCCCATGGACATCGAGTGGGGCAAGGACGGCACCGACGGCCAGATCTACATCCTGCAGGCCCGCCCCGAGACGGTGAAGAGCCAGGGCGCGGGCAAGACCGAGGTGCGCTACAAGCTCAAGGGCAAGGGCGCGGTGCTGGCCAGCGGCCGGGCCATCGGGCAGAAGGTGGGCACGGGCCCGGTGCGCCTGGTGCACAGCATCAGCGAGATGGACAAGGTACAGCCCGGCGACGTGCTCGTCACCGACATGACCGACCCCGACTGGGAGCCGGTGATGAAGCGCGCCAGCGCCATCGTCACCAACCGCGGCGGGCGCACCTGCCACGCGGCCATCATCGCGCGCGAACTCGGCATCCCCGCCGTGGTGGGCTGCGGCGACGCCACCGAGTTGTTGAAGGACGGCACCCTCGTCACCGTGAGCTGCGCCGAGGGCGACACCGGCAACATCTACGACGGCCTGCTCGAGACCGAGGTGACCGAAGTCAAGCGCGGCGAGATGCCCGATCTCGACGTCAAGATCATGATGAACGTGGGCAACCCGCAGCTCGCCTTCGACTTCGCGCAGATCCCCAACGGCGGCGTGGGCCTGGCGCGGCTCGAGTTCATCATCAACAACAACATCGGCGTGCACCCCAAGGCCATCCTCGACTACCCGCAGATCGACGCCGATCTGAAGAAGGCGGTCGAGTCGGTGGCGCGGGGCCACGCCTCGCCGCGCGCGTTCTACGTCGACAAGGTCGCCGAAGGCGTGGCCACCATCGCGGCGGCCTTCTGGCCCAAGCCGGTGATCGTTCGCCTGTCGGACTTCAAGAGCAACGAGTACCGCAAGCTCGTGGGCGGCTCGCGCTACGAGCCCGACGAAGAGAACCCCATGCTGGGTTTCCGCGGTGCGGCGCGCTACATCAGCCACGACTTCGCCGAGGCTTTCGCCATGGAGTGCGAGGCGCTCAAGCGCGTGCGCGAGGACATGGGCCTGACCAACGTGCAGGTCATGGTGCCCTTCGTGCGCACGCTGGCGCAGGCGCAGCGCGTGACCGAGCTGCTGGCGGCCAAGGGCTTGAAGCGCGGCGAGAACGGCCTGCAGCTCATCATGATGTGCGAGATCCCCAGCAACGCCGTGCTCGCCGAGGACTTCCTGCAGTACTTCGACGGCTTCTCCATCGGCTCGAACGACCTCACCCAGCTCACTCTGGGCCTGGACCGCGACTCGGGCCTGGAGCTGCTGGCGCACGACTTCGACGAGCGCGACCCGGCCGTGCGCGCGCTGCTCAAGCTCGCCATCGGCGCCTGCAAGGCCGAAGGCAAGTACGTGGGCATCTGCGGCCAGGGCCCCAGCGACCACCCCGACTTCGCGCAATGGCTGCGCGACGAGGGCATCAGCTCGATCTCGCTCAACCCCGACACGGTGGTCGACACCTGGCAACTGCTGGCGCAGCCCGGGGCCTGAGGTCTTCGGTATTCACCAAGACAACGGCCGGGGAGACCCGGCCGTTTTTCATTGCGCCGCAGCGAAGCACCCACGGGAAAACCCCGAGAGGGTTTGACCTGCCTGGGCGCCTTGTCTGACACCTTTGTAAGAAGGCGGTAAGTTGCCCGCCCAGAATCGCGGCAAATCAAGGCACACCCTTCGCATGCTGCTGCTTCTCTCCGCCCTCAAGCTGATCTTCGAGATCGCGCTCATGTCGCTGTTCGGCCAGTGGGTGCTGGGTCTGCTCGCTGGCGCCAAGCGAGACACCAATCTCTTCTATCAGATCCTCGCGCAGGTGGGCCGGCCCTTCGTGGTGATGGCGCGCTTCATCTCGCCGCGCAGCATCGTGCTTGACCGCCACGTGCCGCTCGTGGCCTTTCTCGTGCTGGCCTTTGCCTGGATCGTGGTGACCGCGCTGCGCATCAACCACTGCATCCACATCGGCGTGGAGTTGTGCAAATGACGGGTGCGCTCAATCGCTGGTTCCTTCGCCTGCAGATCAAGTCGCTGCTGGTGTTCAACCGGCGCCAGGCGGCGCTGGATCGCGTGGACAGCCTGCTGGCCATCGACCCGGACGACGCCTACGCCTGGGCCACGCGCGCGCACGTGCTGGCGGAGCAGGGCGACAAGGCCGGTGCGGCGCAGGCGCTCGAACGCCTCGTGAACCTGCAGCCGCGACACGCGGCGGGCTGGTTCAACCTCGGCTTCCTGCGCGAGGACCTGGGCCGCATCGACGAGGCCGAGGCCGCGTTTCGCCAGGCCATCGCCCTCGACGACACATTCGACCGGGCCTGGTACGGCCTGGCCCTGTGCCTGATCCGCCAGCGCCGTTTCGACGACGCCGTGGTGGCCCTCAAGCGCAACACCGAACTGCAGCCCATGAGCCCGTACGGCTGGTACCAGCTGGCGCGGGTCCATGTCGACCGGCAAGAGCCCGAGGAGGCGGCGAAGATCATTCGCCACCTTCGAAAGTTCGAGCCCAAGGTGGCCGCTCAGCTGGAGCGCGAAACCGGTCTGGGGAAATCCCCGGCTTGAAGCGCGCTGCCGCCGAGCGGCTGAGCAAAAGGGGTGCCGGGCGCGAGCCCGGTGCCGAGAACACGGACCGGTTGCAGGCCGCCATGAGGAGACGGTGGTGTCCGTGACGTGCCCGAGAGGGTCTTGTTGATGGAGGTCGACGCGATGCAATTGTCTGAGAAGCACCGCCACTACTGGCGGAAGAACCTCAACATCACGGCCATATTGCTTGCAATCTGGTTCTTCGTGACGTTCGTGGTGGGCTACTTCGCCCGGGATCTGAACTTCAACTTCTTCGGTTGGCCGTTCAGCTTCTGGGTTGGCGCGCAGGGGGCTCTGGTGGTCTACGTGGCCATCATCGGCTTCTATGCCTGGTACATGAACAAGCTCGACATCGAACACGGTGTCGACGAAGCCGAGGAGTGAACCATGGCAGGCATGTTTGAAACCGGCGCCGCCGGCGGTGCAGGCTCCAACGCTGCATTCAAGAAGCAGCTCAACAAGGTCTACAAGTGGTACACGGGCGGCTTCTTCGTCTTCGTGGTCGCCCTGGCCATCTTCGAACAACTCGGGCTGTCGCGCGAGTGGATCGGCTTCATCTTCCTGATCGCCACGATCGCGCTCTATGCGGGCATCGGCATCATGAGCCGCACCACCGACGCGGCGGAGTACTACGTGGCCGGGCGCCGCGTGCCAGCCGTCTACAACGGCATGGCCACCGGTGCCGACTGGATGTCGGCCGCGTCCTTCATCGGCATGGCCGGCACGCTGTACCTCTCGGGCTACGGCGGCCTGGCCTTCATCATGGGCTGGACGGGCGGCTATTGCCTGGTGGCGCTGTTCCTGGCGCCGTACCTGCGCAAGTTCGGGCAGTTCACCATCCCCGACTTCCTGGGTGAGCGCTACGGCGGCAACCTGCCGCGTTTCCTTGGCATCTTCGCCGCCATCCTCTGCTCCTTCACCTACGTGGTGGCGCAGATCTACGGCGTGGGCATCATCACCGCGCGCCTGACCGGCGTGGCCTTCGAGCTCGGGGTCTTCCTGGGCCTCGGCGGCATTCTGGTGTGCTCGTTCCTGGGCGGCATGCGCGCGGTCACCTGGACGCAGGTGGCCCAGTACATCATCCTGATCATTGCCTACATGATCCCGGTGGTGTGGCTGTCGGTGAAGCAGACCAGCGTGCCGGTGCCGCAGGCGATCTATGGTCAGCAACTGCTCAAGGTCACCGAAGCCGAGAAGCGCCTGATCAACGATCCGAAGGAGCTCGAAGTGCGCGGCGTGTTCCAGGCGCGCTCCGACGCGCTGGCCGCGAAGCTGAAGGATCCGGCCGCCGCCCTGGCCGCCGACAAGGCCGCTGCCGACAAGAAGCTGGCCGACCTGCGCGCCGCCAATGCGCCGAGCGCCGAGATCGCCGCCGCCGAGAAGGCCGTGGCCGACATGCCCAAGGACGAAGCCGCCGCGAAGGCCGCCTGGACCAAGGCCAAGGCCGCCGCCGACGCCAAGACCAAGCCGCTCAACGGCATGCCACGCCATGCGCAGCAGTACGCGGGCGATCCGAACGGGGACGCCGCGGCGCAGAAGACCTTCGACGAATCGCGCCGCAACTTCCTCGCGCTCATCTTCTGCCTGATGGTGGGCACCGCCGCCTTGCCGCACATCCTGATGCGCTACTACACGGTGCCCAGCGTGAAGGAAGCCCGCGCCTCGGTGACCTGGTCGCTGTTCTTCATCTTCCTGCTGTACTTCACGGCGCCTGCGCTGGCGGTGCTGGTCAAGTTCGAGGTGTTCACGTCACTCGTGGGCACACCGTTCAACAACCTGCCTGAATGGATCGCGGCCTGGAACCGCGTCGATCCCGGATTGCTCTCGGTGACCGACGTCAACAAGGACGGCATCCTGCAGCTCAACGAGATGAGCATCGGCGGCGACATCATCGTGCTGGCAACCCCGGCCATCGGTGGCCTGCCGTACGTGATCTCGGGCCTGGTGGCGGCCGGCGGTCTCGCCGCGGCGCTGTCCACCGCCGACGGCCTGCTGCTGGCCATCGCCAACGCGCTGTCGCACGACCTGTACTACAAGATGATCGACCCCAACGCCTCGACGGCGCGCCGCGTCACGATCTCCAAGACGCTGCTGCTGGTCGTGGCCCTGTGCGCCGCCTATGTGGCGGCCCAGAAGCCGGCCGACATCCTGTTCCTGGTTTCCGCGGCCTTCTCGTTCGCGGCGGCGGCGTTCTTCCCGGCCCTGGTGCTCGGCATCTTCTGGAAGCGCGCCACCGGCATCGCCGCCTCGCTGGGCATGATCGCCGGCCTGGGCGTGACCTTCTACTACATGGCCACGACCCAGCCCTGGCTGCGCTCGGTGTTCGGTGTCACCTCGCCGATCGAGCTGTGGTGGGGCATCCAGCCGATCTCCGCCGGCCTGTTCGGCGTGCCGATCGGCTTCGCCGTGATCATCCTGGTCAGCCTGGTGACCCCGGCGCCGAACAAGAAGATCCAGGAGCTGGTGGAGCACGTGCGCTACCCCAACCTGCGGGCCGCATGATCGGCGCCTGAGAGGCCTTTCACCCGCCCGAGGCGGGTGACTCCACGGCCCGGACCACCGCAAGGTGGCCCGGGCCTTTCACTTTTGTATAATCGCGGGCTTGCCTTGCTGCACCCCTGCTGACGCCTGGGGGCAGCTGTCAACCTCCCCGGCCAGGGTTTTCCGGTCGGCCGGGGTCATCCACAAGGAGAGTCCATGCGTCACTATGAGATCGTCTTGCTGATCCACCCGGATCAGAGCGAACAGGTTCCGGCCATGCTGGAGCGCTACAAGGGCATGATCACCGCCGGCGGCGGCAAGATCCACCGCGTTGAAGACTGGGGCCGCCGTCAACTGGCGTACCAGATCAACAAGCTGTCCAAGGCCCACTACCTCTGCGTCAACATCGAGGCCGATCAGGCCGTGATGAACGAGCTGGAGCACGCCTTCCGCTTCAACGACGCCGTGCTGCGCCACCTGAGCGTGCAGCGCAAGAAGGCCGACACCGGCCCGTCGTCCATGATGAAGACGGTCGAGCGCGAAGAGGCCCGCAAGGCCCAGCAGCAGTCGCAGGAGCAATCCGCCTGACGCCCCTGGCGTGAGGCTCGCGGGAATCGGGTGAACCGTTTTCAGTTGCAGGCCGCGGTGGTGCAGGTGCAGAACCTGCGCTACACACCGGCAGGCATCCCGGTGCTCAACCTCGTGCTCGAACACGAGTCGCAGCAGACCGAACTGGACACCCCCCGAACCGTCGCCCTCCAGATCCGTGCCGTGGCCTTCGGGCCCCTGGCCGAGACCCTGCAGAAACAGGCGCTCAACGAACTGGCGGTGTTTGGCGGCTTCCTCGCGAACGCGCGCAACGGCAAAGGCGTGGTTTTCCACATCCAGGCATTCAGCAAGACATAGGAAAGGCCCATCATGGCTGCACCCAAGCGTTTCAACAAAGACAAGCGCCCCAAGCGCAACACCCAGTCGCTGCTCTTCAAGCGCAAGCGCTTCTGCCGTTTCACCGTCGCCAAGGTCGAAGAGGTGGACTACAAGGACATCGACGTCCTGCGCGACTTCATCTCCGAGAACGGCAAGATCATTCCCGCGCGCCTGACCGGCACCCGCGCGATCTACCAGCGTCAGGTCACCACCGCCATCAAGCGCGCGCGCTTCCTGGCCATGCTGCCCTACAGCGATCAGCACCGCGTCTGATCGAGGAGCCCGACATGCAAGTGATTCTTCTCGAAAAAGTCCAGAACCTCGGCGCCCTCGGCGATGTCGTCAAGGTCAAGGACGGCTACGCCCGCAACTTCCTGATCCCGACCGGCCAGGCCCGCCGCGCCACCAAGGACGCCCTGGAGGCCTTCGAAGCCCGCCGCGCCGAACTGGAAAAAGCCGCTGCCGCCAAGCTGGCCGCTGCCCAGGCCCAAGGCGAGAAGCTCGCCGCCACCAGCCTCAAGCTCACGCAGAAGGCCGGTGTGGATGGCCGCCTGTTCGGGTCCGTCACCAACCACGACGTGACCGACGAGCTGCACAAGCTCGGCTTCAAGGAGGTGGTGAAGTCGCAGGTGCGCATGCCCAACGGCCCGCTGAAGGCCGTCGGCGACTACACGGTGCAGGTCAACCTGCACACCGACGTCACGGTCGACGTGGCCGTCTCGGTGCTGGGCGAAACCGCCTGATACCCGCGAGCCGTCCGGCTTGCCGAAAGCCGCTGTCTTCGGGCAGCGGCTTTTCTTTTTCCCGTCCCTGCCTGTCCCGCGTTTCGCACTGGATATGCAGGACTTCTCCCCAGCCTTGTCCACACCCGGGAGGGGTATCCGGGCTTACCATGCCCCTTTGCCCAGAAGCCGCATGTCCACCGCCTTTTCCAGCCCCTTTCCCGACCTTGGTAGCGGACTCGACGACACCGGCGACCGACAAGTCGCTCAGCTCCGCGTCCCCCCCCATTCCATCGAAGCCGAGTCCAGCGTGCTCGGTGGCTTGCTGCTCGACAACGGTGCCTGGGACCGCGTCGCCGACCTGCTCAACGACTCCGACTTCTACCGCTACGAGCACCGCCTGGCGTACTCGGCCATCGCCGCGCTGGTCAATGCGTCCAAGCCGGCCGACGTGGTGACGGTGTTCGAGCACCTGCAGAACCTCGGCAAGGCCGAGGAGGCGGGAGGCTTGGCTTACCTCAACTCGCTCGCGCAGTACGTGCCCAGCGCGGCCAACATCCGCCGCTACGCCGAGATCGTTCGCGAACGCGCCGTGCTGCGCAAACTCGTGGCCGCCAGCGACGAGATTTCCACCTCCGCCTTCAATCCGCAGGGCAAGCCGGTCGCCAAGATCCTCGACGAGGCGGAGCAGAAGATCTTCAAGATCGGCGAGGAAGGCTCGCGCATGAAGGAGGGCTTCCAGTCGATGGACCGGCTGGTGGTCGACCTGCTGGACCGCGTGCAGGAGATGGCCGACAACCCGCAAGACGTGACCGGCGTTCCCACGGGCTTCATCGACCTCGATCGCATGACGGCGGGCCTGCAGGGCGGTGACTTGATCGTGCTGGCGGCGCGCCCGTCCATGGGCAAAACCGCCTTTGCGATCAACATCGCCGAGCACGTGGCGCTCAACGAAGGCCTGCCCGTGGCCGTGTTCTCCATGGAAATGGGGGCCGCCCAGCTCGCGGTGCGTATCGTGGGCTCCATCGGCCGCATCAACCAGGGCCACCTGCGCACCGGCAAGCTCACCGACGAGGAATGGCCGCGCCTGACCGAGGCCATCGAGAAGCTGCGCCACGTCTCACTGCACATCGACGAGACGCCCGGCCTCACGCCGAGCGAGTTGCGCGCCAATGCCCGGCGCCTGGCGCGCACCTGCGGCAAGCTCGGCCTGATCGTGGTCGACTACCTGCAGCTCATGAGCGGCTCCAGCAGCGACGGTGGCGACAACCGCGCCACCGAACTTGGCGAGATCTCGCGTGGACTGAAGATGCTGGCCAAGGAGCTGCAGTGCCCGGTGATCGCGCTGTCGCAGCTCAACCGCTCGGTGGAGCAGCGCACCGACAAGCGCCCCATGATGAGCGACCTGCGCGAATCCGGCGCCATCGAGCAGGACGCGGACATCATCATGTTCATCTACCGCGATGAGTACTACACCAAGGACGCCTGCAAGGAGCCAGGGGTGGCGGAGATCATCATCGGCAAGCAGCGAAACGGCCCCACCGGGACCGTCAAGCTGGCCTTCCTGAACATGCTGACCCGCTTTGAAAGCCTGGTCGGCGGCGGAGACTATTGAGCGTCAGAGGACTTCAGACGCAAAGTCAGCCAGCCGCGAGCGCTCGCCACGCGCCAGCGTGATGTGCCCGCCGTGCGGCCAGCCCTTGAAGCGGTCCACCGCGAAGGTCAGACCCGAAGACCCTTCGGTGAGGTAGGGCGTGTCGATCTGCGCCAGGTTGCCCATGCAGATCATCTTGGTGCCAGGGCCCGCGCGCGTGATCAGCGTCTTCATCTGCTTGGGCGTCAGGTTCTGCGCCTCGTCGATGATCACGTACTTGTTCAGGAAGGTGCGCCCGCGCATGAAGTTCATGCTCTTGACCTTGATGCGGCTGCGGATGAGCTCGTTGGTCGCCGCGCGACCCCACTCGCCGGCGTTGCCGCCGTCGCCCTTGGCCAGGAACTCCAGGTTGTCGTCGAGCGCGCCCATCCACGGGCCCATCTTCTCTTCCTCGGTGCCGGGCAGGAAGCCGATGTCCTCGCCCACGCTCACGGTGGCGCGGGTCATGATGATCTCGGTGTAGCGCCGGTCGTCGAGCACCTGCGTGAGGCCGGCGGCCAGCGCCATCAGCGTCTTGCCCGTGCCGGCCGTGCCGGCCAGGGTCACGAAGTCGATCTCCGGATCCATCAGCAGGTTGAGCGCGAAGTTCTGCTCGCGGTTGCGGCTGGTCACGCCCCAGACGGCGTTCTTGAGGTGGGTGTAGTCCTTGAGCGTCCTGAGCACCGCGGTCTTGTCGCGGATCTCGGTCACGCGCGCGTACAGCGAGGGCTCGCCAGGTGCTTCGAAGTAGACGAACTGGTTGATGTAGAACTGGCTCACCGCCGGACCGCTGACGCGGTAGAAGGTGTGGCTGCCGCTCTGCCAGCTTTCGATGGTCTTGCTCTGGCGCGTCCAGAAGTCCTGTGGCAGCGCGAGCGAGCCCGGGTAGAGCAGTTCGCCATCGTCCAGGGTCTTGTCGTTTTCGTAGTCCTCGGCGGCCAGACCCAGCGCGCGGGCCTTCACGCGCATGTTGATGTCCTTCGACACCAGAATGACCTCGCGCTCCGGGTGTCGCTGGCGCAGCGCGGCCACCACGCCCAGGATCTGGTTGTCGGCCTTGCCCTGCGGGAGCGCGGCGGGCAGTTCGCCCAGCAACTGCTCCGTCTGGAAGAAGAGCTGCCCGCGCGCGGACTGGTGACCGGTGGCCGAGAGCTTCAAGCCCTTGGTCATGTCGCCGCCGGCCTGCGCGGCCAAGCCATCGAGGTTTCGGCTGGTCTGTCGACCGTTGCGCGCGACCTCGGTCATGCCCTTCTTGTGGCCGTCGAGCTCCTCCAGCACGATCATCGGCAGGTAGATGTCGTGCTCTTCGAAGCGGAAGAGGCTCATTGGGTCGTGCAACAGCACGTTGGTGTCGAGCACGAAGAGGCGGGCGGGACCGCCGCTGACGCCCTTGCCCGGGGCGCGGCGCCGCGCGGCGGCCACCGGCGACGGGGTGGCGGGTTTGACCGCGGCGGGTGCGGCCGGCTCGGGGCGTTCCGGGCGGCTCTTGAGTTCCAGGGCGGGCGCGGGAGCCGTCGCTGGCGCGCGGCGGGTCTTGGCCGCTGGCGCTGGCCGCGCCTTGCGGGGCGCGGGCGTTTCGACCGGCTCGGGTGCCGTCAGTGTGTCGTCGTCCGGGAGGATGTTCAGGCCGCCGCTGCGCTCGTCGAAGTCTTCGAGGCTGGCGTTGGAGGCCTTCAGGGAATAGGCGTCGGGGGCGAGGAGGGCGGCGCGTTTGGAGGGGGCGGGGGGCAGGGGCATGTGGGCTTCAGCGTGCGGGCTCGAAAAAACAAAAAGCCGCCGGGAGAACCGGGCGGCTTTGCGTGCGTCGGACGGGAGGGAAACAGCGGTGGACGGGGAAGATGCCCGAAGACATGCGGACCACTATACACCTTCCACATGTCGCCGAAGGCTCGGCGTGGCGGCGGGGCAGCGAGGTGTCGCTGCGCCGCACCATCGCGATCAGGCGGCCTTCTTGAGCGCCTTGACCGCCTTGAGCACTTCCTCGACGTGACCGGGGACCTTCAGACCGCGCCACTCCTGGCGCAGCACGCCGTCAGGTCCGATCAGGAAGGTGCTGCGCTCGATGCCCTTGACCTTCTTGCCGTACATGATCTTGTTCTTGACCACGCCGAACATGTGACACATTTTTTCCTCGGTGTCGGCGATCAGCTCGAAGGGCAATTCGAGCTTGGCCTTGAAGTCGTCGTGCGACTTCATGTTGTCGCGCGAGACACCGAACACCTGGGCGCCGGCCTTGACAAAATCCTTGTACTTGTCGCGGAACTGCATGGCCTCGGTGGTGCAGCCGGGCGTATTGTCCTTGGGGTAGAAATACAGCACGAGCGTTTGCCCGAGGTGGCTCTGGTGGCTGACCTTGATGCCGCCGGTGGCCTGGGATTCGAACTCGGGGATGGGTTTGTTGACAACGACGGCCATGCTGTGGAGACCCCTGACGTAAGTGGATGGTGTTGCGTTGGCTGCCCGAACGGCCGGACGGGCGCTCCGTATGCATACGGAAGGTCTGGCCGGGCAACAGCCCGCTATTTTACCTCCTCGGGGCCCGGATTACCCGTTTATGGGCGGGGATCCACCTTCTTGCAGGAGGGCCGCGGTGACGCGCCGCCCCTCACCGGCCAGGATGTTGTAGGTGCGACAGGCGGCCGCCGTGTCCATCGTTTCGACGCCAATGCCCCGTTCGAGCAGGCCTCGCAACAGGCGCGGCGCGACGAAACGCAAGCTCGAACCGCTGCCGAAGATGACCAGCTCGGGCGTGACGCCATCCGGCTCCACCAACGCCTCGAAATGGGCCGGCGTTAGGTCCTCGAAGCGCTGGCACTCCCAGGGGCGCAACTGCCCGGCCGCGCTCAGGACCACACTCGCCTCCTGCCGCTCGCCATTGACCGCAATCCAGCCTTCGCCGAGCGAGGTGATGGCGAGTTGGTGGGGCGTGTCGGGGTGCAGTTTCATGGGGCGTTCGCGCCCTGGGCGGGTCGGGGAACTGTGGTCAAATTGCCGGTTTGCTCGTGGCTGGCGAGGCTTGCATCTTAGCCCTGCGTGTCGCGATCCCGTCGTCGGAGGGACTTTGAAGACCATCCAGAAATCCGCCAAGCTCGCCAACGTCTGCTACGACATCCGCGGTCCCATCATGGACGCGGCGCGGCAGATGGAAGAAGAGGGCCACAAGATCATCAAGCTCAACATCGGCAACCTGGCGGTGTTCGGCTTCGATGCGCCCGAGGAGATCCAGCAGGACATGATCCGCAACCTGCCCAACTCGGCGGGCTATTCGGACAGCAAGGGCATCTTCGCGGCGCGCAAGGCGGTGATGCACGAGACGCAGCTGCAGGGCATCAAGGGCGTCACACTCGACGACATCTACCTCGGCAACGGCGCGAGCGAGCTGATCGTGATGGCGACGAACGCCTTGCTGGACGACGGTGACGAGTTGCTGTTGCCGGCCCCCGATTACCCGCTGTGGACGGCGGCGACGAGCCTGTCGGGCGGCACGCCGGTGCACTACATGTGCGAGGAGTCCAAGGGCTGGATGCCCGACATCGACGACATCCGCCGGAAGATCACGCCGGCCACCAAGGGCATCGTGGTGATCAACCCGAACAACCCCACGGGTGCGCTGTACTCCAGGGAATTGCTGCAACAGATCGTGGCCATCGCGCGCGAGCACGGGCTGGTGATCTTCGCCGACGAGGTCTATGACAAGGTGCTGTACGACGGCGTGAAGCACGTGCCCATCGGCAGCCTGTCCGAGGACGTGCTCACGCTCACCTTCAACTCGCTGTCCAAGAGCTACCGATCCTGCGGCTACCGCGCGGGCTGGCTGGTGGTGTCGGGCGACAAGAAACCCGCCAAGGACTACATCGAGGGCCTGAACATGCTCTCGAACATGCGCCTGTGCGCCAACGTGCCGGGCCAGTGGGCGATCCAGACCGCGCTGGGCGGCTACCAGAGCATCAACGACCTGGTGCAGGAAGGCGGGCGCCTGCGCCGCCAGCGCGACCTGGCCTACGAACTCATCACGGCGATCCCGGGGGTGAGCTGCGTCAAGCCGCAGGCGGCGCTGTACATGTTTCCGAAGCTCGATCCGGCGATGTACCCCGTGCAGGACGACCAGCAGATGTTCCTGGAACTGCTGCAGGAAACGCGCGTGATGCTGGTGCAGGGCTCGGGCTTCAATTACCCCGACAACCAGCACTTCCGCATCGTCTTCCTGCCGCACGAGGACGACCTGCGCGAGGCCATCGGCCGCGTCGCGCGCTTCCTCGAGCACTGGCGAAAACGCCACGGCAACTGAGTTCTTCTTATCTGACCGACCGATGAAACCGATTCAAGTGGGCCTGCTGGGCATTGGCACCGTGGGCAGCGGCACCTTCAACGTGCTGCGACGCAACCAGGAAGAGATTCGCCGCCGCGCCGGCCGCGGCATCGAAATCACCATGGTGGCCGACCTCGACGTGGCGCGCGCCAGGGCCGTGGTCGGTGAGGGCGTCACCGTGGTGAGCGACGCGCGCGAGGTGATCGCCAACCCCGACATCGACATCGTGATCGAGCTCATCGGCGGCTACGGCATCGCCAAGGCGCTGGTGATGGAGGCCATCTCGGCCGGCAAGCACGTCGTCACGGCCAACAAGGCACTGCTGGCGGTGCATGGCACCGAAATCTTCGCTGCCGCCTCGGCTCGCGGCGTGATCGTGGCCTTCGAGGCCGCGGTGGCCGGTGGCATCCCCATCATCAAGGCGCTGCGCGAAGGCCTCGCGGCCAACCACATCGAATGGATCGCCGGCATCATCAACGGCACCACCAACTTCATCCTCTCCGAGATGCGCGACAAGGGGCTCGACTTCGAGGTCGTGCTCAAGGAAGCGCAGCGCCTGGGCTACGCCGAGGCCGACCCGAGCTTCGACATCGAGGGCGTGGACGCCGCGCACAAGGCGACCATCATGAGCGCCATCGCCTTCGGCGTCCCGGTGCAGTTCCACAAGGCGCACGTCGAGGGCATCACCAAGCTGTCGGCCACTGACATCCGTTACGCCGAGCAACTGGGCTACCGCATCAAGCTGCTGGGGATCACGAAGCGGGCACCCAAGGGGATCGAGTTGCGCGTGCACCCCAGTCTGGTGCCGGCCAAGCGCCTGCTTGCCAATGTCGAAGGCGCGATGAACGCGGTGGTGGTGCACGGCGACGCCGTGGGCACCACGCTGTACTACGGCAAAGGCGCGGGCAGTGAACCCACCGCCAGCGCCGTCATCGCCGACCTGGTGGACGTGACGCGCCTGCACACGGCGGACCCGCACCACCGCGTGCCGCACCTGGCCTTCCAGCCCGACGCCATGAGCGACCTGCCGGTGCTGCCCATGAGCGAGGTCATCACCAGCTACTACCTGCGCATGCGCGTGGCCGACGAGGCGGGCGTGCTGGCCAAGGTCACGGGCGTGCTCGCGCTCAACGGCATCAGCATCGACGCCGTGCTGCAGCGCGAGGCCGACGAGGTGGGCGGCGAGGGCGCCACCAGCACCGACCTGATCATCCTCACGCACGACACGCGCGAAGGCACCATGGACACCGTGCTGGCCGAGTTGCAATCCCTGCCCACCGTGCTGTCGCCCATCGTGCGCATCCGCAAGGAAGAGCTTCGCTGACGTGAGGCACCCCCGCAGCGCCTTCGGCGCTTCCCCCCTGAAGGGGGCAACACCAGCGGCCCGGCCAAGCCGGTTCCGCGGTGTTTCCCGGTTCGACCGCGGCGCTCGCGGCGGATCGGGTGAGAGTGAAATGGACCGTTGATATGTTGTATCTCTCCACCCGCGGCCACGCGGACCGCAAGCGCTTCTGCGAAATCCTGCTCGAAGGCCTGGCGCCCGACGGTGGCCTGTACCTGCCCGAGCGCTACCCGCAAGTGGACGCCGCCAGCTTGCAGCGCCTGCGCGGTGTCTTCAACGAAGGCAAGCCCGGTGGCTACGCGGCGCTGGCCTTCGAGATCCTCTCGCTCTACATCGACGACATTCCCGCGGCCCATCTGCGCGCGATCTGCGAGCGCACCTACACCGAGGCGGTGTTCGGCAACCCGGCCATCGTGCCGCTCAAGCAACTCGACGACGGCTTCTACCTCGAGGCCCTGTCCAACGGCCCCACGCTGGCCTTCAAGGACATGGCCATGCAACTGCTCGGCCAGCTGTTCGAGTACGAACTCGGCCGCCGCGGCGAAGAGCTCAACATCCTGGGCGCCACCAGCGGCGACACCGGCAGCGCGGCCGAGCACGCCATGAAGGGCAAGCGCGGTGTGCGCGTGTTCATGCTCAGCCCCCACGGCCGCATGAGCCCCTTCCAGCAGGCGCAGATGTTCAGCCTCACGGACCCGAACATCCACAACATCGCCGTCGAGGGCGTGTTCGACGATTGCCAGGACATCGTCAAGGCCGTCAGCAACGACCTCGACTTCAAGCGCCGCCACAAGATCGGCACGGTCAATTCCATCAACTGGGCGCGCCTGCTCGCGCAAGTCGTCTATTACTTCGCCGGCTATTTCCAGGCCACGGGCAGTGACAGCGAGCGCGTGAGCTTCACCGTGCCCAGCGGCAACTTCGGCAACGTCTGCGCCGGTCACGTGGCGCGCCAGATGGGCCTGCCCATCCACCGCCTGGTGGTGGCCACGAACGAAAACGACGTGCTCGACGAGTTCTTCCGCACCGGCGTCTACCGCGTGCGCGGCAGCGCCGACACGCACGAGACCTCCAGCCCGTCCATGGACATCTCCAAGGCGAGCAATTTCGAACGCTTCGTCTTCGACCTGGTGGGCCGTGACCCCGCGCGCTGCAAGGCCCTGTTTGCCGACGCGCTGCCGCGCGAGGGCCGCTTCGATCTCAGCGGCGACGCCGTCTTCGCCGATGCCTCCGCCCACTACGGCTTCCTGAGCGGGCGCAGCACCCACGCCGACCGACTCGCCACCATCCGCGACGTCGACCGCCGCTTCGCCGTGGTGATCGACACCCACACCGCCGATGGCGTGAAGGTGGCGCGCGAGCACTTCGAGCCGGGCGTGCCCATGGTGGTGCTGGAAACCGCGCTGCCGATCAAGTTCGCCGAAACCATCGTCGAGGCGCTGGGCCACGAGCCCGAGCGCCCGGCCGCCTACGCGGGCATCGAGGCGCTGCCCAAGCGCGTGAAGGTCATGGCGGCAGACGCGGCGGCGGTCAAGGCGTACATCGCCGAGCACACCACGGCCGCATGAACGTCGTCGGCTTCGCGGGCTTCTCGGGTTCGGGCAAGACCACGCTGGTCGAGCAGCTCATCCCGGCCCTGCGCCTGCGTGGGCTGCGCGTCTCGGTCATCAAGCACGCGCACCACAGCTTCGACATCGACCACCCCGGCAAGGACACCTGGCGCCACCGCGAGGCCGGCGCCGTGGAGATCGTGGCCGCCTCGCCCAGGCGCATGGTGGTCATGCGCGAGTTCGAGACCGAGACCACGCACGACGTGCACGCGCTGGTCGCGCGGCTGAGCGCCGCCGTGGACTGGGTGCTGGTCGAGGGCTTCAAGGCCAGCAGCCTGCCCAAGGTCGAGGTCTGGCGAGAGGCCAGCGGCCAGCGCGTGATCTACCCGGCGCAGCCGCTGGTGCTGGCCATCGCCACCGACAGCCCCGCCGCCCTGCCCGAGCCACCCGCACGCCCGGTGCTGGATTTGAACGCCCCCGATGACGTGGCCGCGTGGCTGGTCGACAATGCCAGCCGGTTCCACTACAGCCCACCCGAGAAGACATGAACGCCCCGGCCCGCGCGCCCCTGATGGCCCTGGACGACGCCCTGGCCGCCTTGCTCGGCCGCGCCGCGCCCCTGGCCGGCACCGAATCGGTGCCTACCTTCGACGCCGTGGGCCGCGTGCTCGCCCAGGACCTGGTGAGCGCCCTGCAGGTGCCCCCGCAAGACAACTCCTCCATGGACGGCTACGCGGTGCGCCGCGCGGACGTGACGGAAAAGGGCGTGGTCCTGCCCATCAGCCAGCGCATCCCGGCGGGCCACGCAGGCGAACCCCTGCAGCCAGGCACCTGCGCGCGGATCTTCACTGGCGCCCCCATGCCCGAAGGCGCTGACGCCGTGGTGATGCAGGAGGACACGCGCGAGGTCGGCGGAGACCTGCACGCGGTGCACATCGACGCCATTCCCGAGCCCGGCCAATGGGTGCGCCGCAGCGGCGAAGACGTGGCGCGCGGCGCCACCGTGCTCACGCGCGGCCAGCGCCTGGACGAGGGCGCGCTCGGCCTGGCGGCCAGCCTGGGGCTGGCGCACCTGAAGGTGGTGCGCCGTCCGCGCGTGGCCCTGTTCTCCACCGGCGACGAACTCGTGATGCCCGGCGAAGTGCCGCCCGAGGCCATGAAGCCCGGCGCCATCTACAACTCCAACCGCTTCTTCCTGCGCGCGCTGCTGCAGCGCTTCGGCTGCGAGGTGAGCGACCTCGGCATCGTCCCCGACAAGCGCGAGGCCACGCTGGCCGCGCTCAAGACGGCGGCCGACCACCACGACCTCATCCTCACCAGCGGCGGCGTGTCGGTCGGGGAAGAAGACCACATCAAGCCTTCGGTGCAGCAACTCGGTGGGCTCGACCTCTGGCAGATCGCCATGAAGCCGGGCAAGCCGTTCGCTTACGGCCACGTGCGGCGCGACGCCGGCGCGGGCGCCGACGCCGCCACCGCCTGCCACTTCATCGGCCTGCCGGGCAACCCGGTGTCCAGCTACGTCACCTTCCTGCTGCTGGTGCGGCCCTTCCTGCTCAAGCTGCAGGGCGTGGCCGACCCCGCCGCCCTGCGCCTGCCGCCCGCCACGCCGCTGCGCGCCGACTTCAGCCTGCCGCGCGCCGACAAGCGCCGCGAGTTCCTTCGCGCGCGCCGCCATGGCGACGGTGGCGTCAAGCTCTTTCCCAACCAGAGCTCGGGCGTGCTCACCTCGGTGGTCTGGGCCGACGGCCTGATCGACAACCCATCGGGCACCACCATCGCACCTGGCGACACCGTGCGCTTCGTCGCCCTGTCGGACCTGCTCGCATGAACACCATCCAGTTGCGCTACTTCGCCTCCATCCGCGAGGCCATCGGCACCGGTACCGAGCGGCTCAGCACGGCGGCGCCCACACTGGCCGCGCTGCGCGACGAACTCATCGCGCGCGGCGGCGCGCACGCCGAGGCGCTGGCGCGCGGCAAGGCCGTGCGCGTCTCGCTCAACCAGACCATGGCCGACGAATCCGCCGCGCTCGCCGATGGCGCCGAGGTGGCTTTCTTCCCGCCCGTCACCGGGGGATGAGCGTGGCCAGCCGGGTCTCCATCCAGACCGATGACTTCGACCTGAGCACCGAGGTCGCGCGCCTGCGCGCGCAGGACAAGGGCGTGGGCGCCGTGTGCAGCTTCATCGGCACCGTGCGCGATCGCAACGACGGCCAGTCCGTCAGCGCGATGGAGCTGGAGCACTACCCCGGCATGACCGAAAAGGCCATCGAGGCCATGATCGACGAGGCCTTCCGCCGCTTCCAGATCCTGGGCGCACGGGTCATCCACCGCGTGGGGCCGCTCCAGCCACTCGACCAGATCGTGCTGGTGGTCGTCAGCTCGGCGCACCGCGGCCAGAGCTTCCAGGCCTGCGAGTTCCTGATGGACTACCTCAAGACCCGGGCGCCGTTCTGGAAGAAGGAAGAGACGCCCGCCGGCGCGCGCTGGGTCGACGCGCGCGTGAGCGACGACGCGGCGCTGGCGCGCTGGGGCATCCAGGCGGGCAACGCCTAAAAAGCTGGCGATGGGCCCTGCCGTGATTGAGGCCATCGAACGCAACACGGTCCAGGCCGTGGCACCGGAGCATGTGGACGAGGGGCTGCCCGGCTGGCTGCTGCCCATGGACCGCGGCACCGTGGGGCGGGCGCAGTGCGCGGTGCCGCTGTCGCACGCGGTGCCCGACCCGGCCCTCATCGACACCATTGCCGAGCGCTACCGAGCGCGTGGCTTCGCGGTGGCCTGGCGCTTGCCCGAATTGCCCGAGTGGGACGCCTTCGTCCATGCCCTGGCCGAGCGCGGTTTCACCCGCACCCAGCCCACGCAAACCCACATCGCCGAAGCCGCCGAACTGTTGCGGCGCCTGCCGGACCCGCCGCAGGGCATCGAACTGCGCCTGACGGACACGCCCGACGCGGCCTGGCTGGCCATGTTCCTCGGCGAAGGGCTGGACCCGGTGGACGGCGCGAGCCGCTCGCGCGCGCTCTCGCGCGCCGTCGGCACGCGCTTTGCCAGCCTGAGCGAAGCGGGCCAGACCCTGGCCTGCGGTGCCGCCAGCTTCAGCCACGGCTGGTTGGGCGTGCACGGCATGCGCACGGCGGCGCGCCAGCGCGGGCGCGGCTTGGCGGGCATGGTGCTGCGCGCCATGGCGGGTGAGGCGCTGCGCCGGGGCATCCCGCGCGTGTTCCTGCAAGTCACGGCGGACAACACGCCCGCGCTGGCGCTCTACCAGCGCGCAGGCTTCCAACTGGCCTGGCCGTACGCCTACTGGAGAAATTGAACCACCCCTGCCGCGCTTTGCGCGACCCCCTCAAGGGGGCGGCACCTGCAGCCCGGCGGAGCCGGTTCCGGTGCCCTGGGGCGCTGTCGATGTCCTGCCGGCTTGAAAATGACCCCATCGCCGCCATGTGCTTGGCAATCCACTTTTTCCGGAGCGCCCCTCTCATGCGTCTCGACAAACTCACCACCAAATTCCAGGAAGCCCTGGGCGACGCCCAATCGCTCGCCCTGGGCAATGACCACGCCTACATCGAGCCCGTGCACCTGTTGCTGGCCATGCTGCGCCAGACCGACGGGCCGGTGTCCATCCTGCAGCGCGCCGGCGTCAACGTGCCCGGCCTGACCCAGGCGGCCGAAGCGGCCGTCAAGCGCCTGCCCCAGGTGCAAGGGCAGGAGCAGGTCCAGGTCGGCCAGGAGCTGGCCAAGCTCTTGCAGGCCACCGAGAAGGAATCCATCAAGCGCGGTGACGCCTTCGTCGCCAGCGAGCTCTTTCTGCTGGCCGTGGCCGACGCCAAGGGCGAGCTGGGCCGCATCGCCAACGAGAGCGGGCTCTCGCGCAAGAGCCTGGAATCGGCCATCGCCGCCGTGCGCGGTGGCCAGCAGGTGGACAGCCCCGAGGCCGAAGGCCAGCGTGAGGCGCTCAAGAAATACACCATGGACCTGACCGAGCGCGCCCGCGCCGGCAAGCTCGACCCGGTGATCGGCCGCGACGACGAGATCCGCCGCGCCATCCAGGTGCTGCAGCGGCGCACCAAGAACAACCCCGTGCTCATCGGCGAACCCGGCGTCGGCAAGACCGCCATCGTCGAGGGGCTGGCCCAGCGCATCGTGGCGGGCGAGGTGCCCGACAGCCTGAAGGGCAAGCGCGTGCTGAGCCTGGACATGGCCGCGCTGCTGGCCGGCGCCAAGTACCGCGGCGAGTTCGAGGAGCGCCTCAAGAGCGTGCTGCACGAACTGGCCAAGGACGAGGGCCAGATCATCGTCTTCATCGACGAGCTGCACACCATGGTGGGCGCCGGCAAGGCCGAGGGCGCCATGGATGCGGGCAACATGCTCAAGCCCGCGCTGGCGCGCGGCGAGCTGCACTGCGTGGGCGCCACCACACTCGACGAGTATCGCAAGTACATCGAGAAGGACGCCGCGCTGGAACGCCGCTTCCAGAAGATCCTGGTGGACGAGCCCACGGTGGAGGACACCATCGCCATCCTGCGCGGCCTGCAGGAAAAGTACGAGGTGCACCACGGGGTGGAGATCACCGACCCGGCCATCGTGGCCGCGGCGAAGCTCAGCCACCGCTACATCACCGACCGCTTCCTGCCCGACAAGGCCATCGACCTGATCGACGAGGCCGCGGCCAAGATCAGGATCGAGATCGACTCCAAGCCCGAGGCCATGGACCGGCTGGACCGCCGTCTCATCCAGCTGCAGATCGAGCGCGAGGCCATCAAGAAGGAAACCGACGAGGCCTCGCAGAAGCGCCTGGGCCTCATCGACGTCGAGATCGACCGGCTCAAGCGCGAACTGGCCGACCTGGAGGAGATCTGGAAGGCCGAGAAGGCGCAGGCCCAGGGCTCGGCCCAGGTGAAGGAAGAGATCGACAAGCTGCGCCACCAGATCGAGGAGTTCACCCGCAAGGGCGACTTCAACAAGGTGGCCGAGCTGCAGTACGGCAAGTTGCCCGAGCTGGAGAAGCGCCTGAAGGACGCCCAGGCCGCCGAGACCGGCAAGAAGGACGCGGGCCGCCCGCAACTGCTGCGCACCCAGGTCGGCGCCGAAGAGATCGCCGAGGTGGTGGCGCGCGCCACCGGCATCCCGGTGAGCAAGCTCATGCAGGGCGAGCGCGACAAGCTGCTGCAGATGGAAGACAGGTTGCACCAGCGCGTGGTGGGCCAGGACGAGGCCATCAGCGCGGTCGCCAACGCCATCCGCCGCTCCCGCGCGGGCCTGTCCGACCCGAACCGCCCCATCGGCTCCTTCCTGTTCCTGGGCCCCACCGGCGTGGGCAAGACCGAGCTGTGCAAGGCGCTGGCCGAGTTCCTGTTCGACAACGAAGAGCACATGGTGCGCATCGACATGAGCGAGTTCATGGAGAAGCACTCGGTCGCGCGCCTGATCGGCGCGCCGCCCGGCTACGTGGGCTACGAGGAGGGCGGCTACCTCACCGAAGCGGTGCGCCGCAAACCTTACTCGGTGCTGCTGCTCGATGAAGTGGAGAAAGCCCACCCCGACGTCTTCAACGTGCTGCTGCAGGTGCTGGACGACGGCCGCCTCACCGACGGCCAGGGCCGCACCGTGGACTTCAAGAACACCGTGATCGTGATGACGAGCAACATCGGCTCGCACATGATCCAGTCCATGGTGGGCCAGCCCTACGACGAGGTGAAGGAGGCGGTGTGGGGCGAGCTCAAGGGCTACTTCCGGCCCGAGTTCCTCAACCGCATCGACGAGACCGTGGTGTTCCACGCGCTGGACGCGAAGAACATCGAGGCCATCGCCGCCATCCAGCTCAAGGCGCTGCAGGCGCGCCTGCAGAAGATGGACCTGCGCCTGGACGTTGCGCCCGCGGCGCTCGCCGAACTCGCCAAGGTTGGCTTCGACCCGGTGTTCGGCGCCCGCCCGCTCAAGCGCGCCATCCAGCAGCGCATCGAGAACCCGCTCTCCCGGCTGCTGCTGGAGGGGCGCTACCCGCCCAAGTCGGTGATTCCGGTGGGCGTGGACCCGGTGCGCAACCCGGGCGTGTTCGAGTTCGGCGAACCGGTGGCGATGGACTGAGGCCCGGGCCGGGTGCCCTGGGACGACGGCCGGCGGCGCTCAGGCCGCCTCGTCGTCGGTCTCGGCCAGTACCGGCACCTGGACGTCTTGCAGGTAGCCCTGCGCGGCCAGCCGGCGGGCCAGGTCGCGCACGTCCTCGCCCAGCAGGCGCGAGAGTTCGCGCAGGCTGCGCCGGCCATTGGCCATCAGCAGCAGGGTGTGCGCCCGGCGGTCCAGCCCGTCGGGGCGGGCCAGCGCCTCCCAGGCGCGCGGCGTTTTCGTGTACAGCTTGCCTTCCATGTCACGGCGAGGATGCACCAACGGCGTGACCTCGCGATGAAAGCACGCCTGGCCGTCAGACAAATTCAAGAACCGGGCCAACCCGGCTTCCCGCCGTCCGCGCCCCATCGGCGACCGATTGGAACCCCAAGGGGTACCCCTGTCCGGAAAACGGCCGATCACCACATCGATCACATCTGACGACGCTATAACCGTGACCTGCATCACGTGACGATTGCAGGTCCCTCGCCCCCATGACCGTTCCCTCTCCCTTGTTGGAGCAGTGCTTCGAGGAAGCCATCCGCCACGCGGCCCCCATGCTGGGCCGCTGCATCGACGTGGGCGTCTCCTCCCTGCAGAACGAGGAGAAGGAGATGCGCGAGGTGGCCGCGCGGGACCGCGCGGCGCGGTCCTGGTTCGCGCTGCTCAAGCACCGCAACGCCTGGGGTCCCAGCTTCGCGCAGCGCCTGAAGGCCGCGTTGCGCACCGGCTACAACGAGGGCAACACCTCCAGCCTGGCGCTGCTGTCCAACACCGAGCTGCTGGCCCTGGTGGACGACAACGCGGTCGCCGAATCCATCGAATCCGCCAAGCTGCTGCAGAACCTGCTGCCCGAGGTGGAGCAGGCCCTGGCCGTGCTGGACGCGCGCATGAGTTCGCTCATCGGTCTGGACACCGTGCATGCCGAGAAGAACCCGCTGCGCCCCTCGGTGTACGTGCGGGTGCTGCGCGAGCTGCTGGCCGCCAGCGAGAACGACGCCGAGGTGCGCACCCTGTGGATGCGCCACCTGGCCCCGGTGCTGGGCCGCGAACTGCGCGGCCTGTACGAAAACCTGGCGCTGATGCTGCAGCGGGCCAACGTGCAGGAGGCCAGCTACCGCGTGCGCCTGGTGGCCGACCCGCAGGCCACGCGCCCCACGCCGCCCAAGCGCGACCTGCTCGACTTCGAGTTCACCCCCGGTGGCGTGGCCACGGAAGGCCACGCCCCGGCACCGGCCCAGCCGGCCTATGGCCTCATGCCGGCCATGGGCGACCTGGCCCGCGCCCACCCCACCATCGACCACGACGTGATGCAGCAGTTCCTGCAGCACGGCGGCGAGGAGTTCGAGCAGTCGCTGGACGAGCAGTACTACCGCCAGCTCGACCGCGAGATGGCGGCGGTGAAGGCCGAGGCCGCGCTCCCCGTGCTCGACGACGTCGTGCTGGAAGAGGAGCGCACGCGCTTTCGCGACCTGCCGGTGGTGGACCGGCCCGCGCGCGGCGTCAGCATCGGCTCGCAGCTCAACCAGCAGGACTGGGGCGACTTCGCCAGCGCCGTGCGGCGCTCGCGCGAGCTGCTCGACCTCAAGCGCCAGGCCCGTTCCGTGGGCCAGGCCGTGGGCCTGGACGTGGTGCGCAAGCTGGTCAACCAGGTCGCCCGCGACCCGCTGCTGCTGGCGCCGGTGCGCGAGGCCGTGGTGGCGCTGGAGCCCGCGCTGCTCAACCAGGCGCTCACGCAGCCGCGTTATTTCAACGAAGACGCCCACCCGGCGCGCCGCCTCGTCGAAAGCGTGGCGCAGCGCAGCTTCCGCTACAACGACGAGTTCAGCGAAGAGTTCGAGTCCTTCTTCGGCCCGGTGCGCGACGCGTTCCGTCAGCTCAACGAACGCGCCAGCAAGGAGCCCAAGGCCTTCGGCGAGGCGCTGGACAAGCTGCGCGGCCACTGGCGGTCGCAGGACGAGCGCGAGCAACAGCAGCAGAAGGACCGCCTGCACGCCCTGCGCCACGCCGAGGAACGCCAGGCACTGGCCGACCGCATCGCCTGGGACCTGAGCCAGCGCGCCGACGTGGAGAACGCGCCGGGCTTCATCCTCGACTTCATCTACGGCAGTTGGGCGCTGGTGCTGGCGCAGGCCGAAATGGGCCTGCCCGACAGCCAGAACGACCTCAACGCCTACCGCAAGGCCGTCACCGACCTGCTCTGGAGCATCCGCAAGGAAGTGACCCTGCGCCGCCCGGCCGACCTGTTCCGCATCATCCCCGGCCTCATCAAGACCCTGCACCAGGGCCTGGACGCCCTGGGCAAGACCCGCGACGAAACCAAGCCCTTCTTCGACGCCCTGATGCGCCTGCACGAGCCGGTGCTGGGCCTGCGCCGCGCCAAGGTGCGCAGCGACTCGGGCCATTCCGATCCGATCCCGCTGGAGCAGATCGTCGACCCGACCGTTTTCGACGAGTTCGCGCCGGCCACCCCCGAGCAGCGCCTGCCCAAGGCGGCCGCGCAGCCCTGGCTGGGCCAGAAGGAACTGGCCGAGGCGGGCTTCGAGGACACCCTGGCCTCCGACCTCGGCGGCCTGCATGGCGAGGTCGACTCCGACAGCATGCCCCTGGGCGGGGAGGGCGAGGCGCTGGACGCCGAGCAACTGCTGATGTCGCTGCGCGAAGGCACCTGGGTCGACCTGTATTCGCATGGCGAGTGGCTGCGCGCCCAGCTCATCTGGGCCAGCACGCGCGGCACCCTGTTCATGTTCACCAGCCGGGGCGGGCGCGCCCACTCCATGACCAAGCGCGTGTGCGTGCGGCTCATCCGCAACCGCTGGCTGCGCCCGGTCGAGGCCCGGCCGGTGGTGCAGACGGCGCTGGAATCGGTGCTGGCGTCGGGTGCGCCCCCGGTGCTGGAACCCGTGAGCGTGCAGTAACCGTTCGCGCACCCGCGTGGCGCGGGCTGGGTACCATCTCGGCCCATGACTTCCGCCGCCGCCGCCCTGGGCACGCTGCCCCCTGCCCATCCTGCCCCGCTCAAGCAAGACGCCGCCGTCATCGGTCTGGTCGGCCTGGCGCACGGCACGTCCCACTTCTCCCACATGCTGCTGGCGCCGCTGTTTCCGGTGTTCATCCGGGACTTCGGCCTGGGCTTTGCCGACGTGGGCCTGCTGATGACGGTGTTCTTCGTCATCTCGGGCATTGGCCAGGCGTTGTCGGGCTTTCTGGTCGACCGCGTGGGCGCGCGCCCGGTGCTGTTCGCGGCCATCAGCTGTTTCCTCGCCGCCTCGCTGGTGGCTTCTCAGGCCACGGGCTACTGGGGGCTGATGGCGGTGGCCGTGCTCGCGGGCATCGGCAACGCGCCGTTCCATCCCTGCGACTTCACCATCCTCAACCAGCGCGTCTCGAATGAGCGCCTGGGTCACGCCTTCAGCGTGCACGGCGTCACCGGCAGCCTGGGCTGGGCGCTGGCGCCGGTGTTCCTGGTCGGCATCACCAGCATGAGCGACTGGCGCACCGCCTACTACTCGGCGGCGCTGCTCTACCTGGGTGTGCTGGCGCTGCTCTGGTGGCAGCGCGACAAGCTGCTGACCCAGGTGGTGGTGCGCGCGCCCGCGGCGCCCGGCGCGGCCAAGGCGCGGGACCTGGACTTCCTCAAGCTGCCCGTGGTCTGGTGGTGCTTCGCCTTCTTCCTGCTGTCCACCATGACCTTGGCCGTGGTGCAGAGCTTCGTGCCGTCCATCCTGCAGGCGGTCTACGGCACCTCGATGGAGGCCGCCACCTTCACCGTCAGCGCCTACATGCTGTGTTCGGCCGTCGGCATGTTCGTGGGCGGCTTCGTGGCGGTCTACGGCCAGCGGCGCCGGATCAGCAGCGACACCGTGCTGGCCTGGGGCATGGGCCTGGGCGCGCTGCTGATGCTGCTGTGCGCCACCGGCTGGTTCGGTGAGGCCGGCACCATGGTCGTGCTCGCCGCCACGGGCTTTGCGCTTGGCGTGGCCGGGCCCAGCCGCGATCTGCTCATCAAGCGCGCCACCCCCAAGGGCGCCACGGGCCGGGTCTACGGCACGGTCTACTCGGGCCTGGACGTGGGCTTCGCGCTTTCGCCGCTGGTGTTCGGTGTGCTGATGGACCACGGCTGGTACGCGGCCACGCTGGCCGGCGGCGCCGTCGTGCTGGCCCTGTCGGCCTACGCCGCGCTCGGCGTGGGCAAGCGCGTGGAGGCGACCCGATGAGTGCACCGATGAAACTCGCTGGCCACCTCCTCGTCGAGTGCCTGATCGAACAGGGCGTCACGCACGCCTTCGGTGTGCCGGGCGAGAGCTTCCTCGCCGTGCTCGACGGCTTTCACGCGCACGCGGACCGCATCCGCTTCGTCACCAACCGGCAGGAAGGCGGCGCCGCCTTCATGGCCGAGGCCCAGGGCAAGCTCACCGGCCGCCCGGGCGTCTGCTTCGTCACGCGCGGTCCGGGCGCCACCAACGCCTCGATCGGCGTGCACACGGCCTTCCAGGACAGCACGCCGATGGTGCTCTTCGTGGGCGACGTGGCCAGCGACGCGCGCGACCGCGAGGCCTTCCAGGAAGTCGACTTCGCCGCCTTCTTCGGCCCGTCCACCAAGGGCATGGCCAAGCGCGTCGAGCGCATCGACGACGCCCGCCGCATCCCCGAGTACGTGGCGCGCGCCTTCGCCACCGCCATGAACGGGCGCCCGGGCCCGGTGGTGCTGGTGCTGCCCGAGGACATGCTCACGCACGAGGTGGACACCGCGCCCTTGCCGCGCGTGGAGCCCGTGCAGGCCTGGAGCGACCCGGGCGCGCTGCGCGAGCTGCGCAGCCTGCTGCTGGCGGCCGAGCGGCCCTTCGTCATCGCCGGCGGCGGTGGCTGGACGCCACAGAGCGCCGCTGCCTTGCAGCGCTTCGCCGAGGCCTGGCGCCTGCCCGTGGCCAACGCCTTCCGCTTCCAGGACTGCTTCGACAACCACCACGCGCAGTACGCGGGCGACGTGGGCCTGGGCATCAACCCCGCGCTGGCGCGGCGGGTGCGAGAGAGCGACCTGCTCATCGCCCTGGGCCCGCGCCTGGGCGAAAGCACCACGGGCGGCTACACGCTCATCGAAGCGCCCGTGCCGAAGCAGAAGCTGGTTCACATCCACGCCAGCGCCGAGGAGTTGCACCGCGTCTACCAGCCCGCGCTCGCCATCCAGGCCAGCATGAACGCCGCCGCGCGCAGCCTGGAGGTGCTGAGCCCGCCGCCCAGCCTGCCCTGGGCCGACTGGACGGACGCCTGCCACGCCGACTACCTCGCCAACATTCACCCGGCCAACGGCGGCGTGCAACTGCCCGGGCCCATCGACATGCCGGCCCTCGTGCACACCCTGCAGCGGCTGCTGCCGGCCGACGCCGTGCTCACCAACGGCGCGGGCAACTTCGCGAGCTGGCTGCACCGCTTCTACCGCTACCCCGGCCTGGCGCGCGGCCACAAGACGCAACTGGCGCCCACCAACGGCGCCATGGGCTATGGCGTGCCGGCCGGCATCGCCGCGTCCATCCTCACCGGGCGCACCGCCTTCACCATCGCGGGCGACGGCGACTTCCTCATGAACGGGCAGGAGCTGGCCACCGCCGTTCAGCACGGCGCGCGCAGCATCGTGCTGCTGCTGGACAACGGCACCTACGGCACCATCCGCATGCACCAGGAGCGCGAATACCCCGCGCGGGTGAGCGGCTCCAACCTCAACAACCCCGACTTCGCGGCCCTGGCGCGCGCCTACGGCTACGCCAGCGAGCGCGTCGAGCGCACCGCCGACTTCGAGCCCGCCCTGCAGCGCGCGTTGGCGCACCCGGGCGGCACGGTCATCGTGGTGCCGCTCTCGCCCGAGGTGATCACCACCCGGGGCACGCTCACGGCCATTCGCGAAGCCGCCCTCAAGCGCTGAATCCGGCGCCGAGCCCGCCCCGGCCGCGGGGCGGAATGTGAATACATCACAGGTTTAGACCCCAACACGGCACAGTATCCAGCGCCTGTCAGTGAAAAACTTTCCGTCATACGGAGGTATTCATATGCGACAGGCAACTGACACGGTTTGGGGGAGCAGCACGCAGTTTTCGACGGGCGAGGCCAGGGCCTTGAGCCAGGCCCACCTGCTGCGGGTGTTCGACGAGGTGGACTACGGCATGCTGCTGCTCGACCCGCAAGGGCGCATCCTGCACGCCAACCACCTGGCGCGCCACGAACTGGCGCAGCGGCGCGTGCTGCGCGCCTGCAGTGGCAACCTCATGGGCAGCAGCGCCGAGCACAGCGAGCGCATCCAGCAGGCGCTGGACGCCGCCAGCCGCGGCCAGCGCCGCCTGCTGCTCATGCGCGAAGGCGAGCGCGACCTGTCCATGGCCTTCACGCCGCTGTCGCACCCGCTGGAAGACGACACGCCCACCGTGCTGGTGCTGCTGTCGCGCCAGAGCGCCAGCGACAACCTGGCCGTGCGCATGTTCGCCCGCGCCCTGAGCCTGAGCCCCACCGAGGAGGTGGTGATGCTCGCCCTGTGCCGCGGCCTGGACGTGCAGGAGATCGCCGCCGAGAACGGCGTGGCCATCTCCACCGTGCGCAGCCAGGTCAAGACCTTGCGCGAGAAGGCCGGCGCCAGCAGCGTGCGCCGCCTGCTGCAGCGGGTGAACAGCCTGCCGCCCGTGGTGCCTGCCTTGCGCATCATCACGCCGGTCGCGCACAATCCGGTGGCCTACTCCCACCCGTAGCCACCACCGGATGCCCTTAGCCAGCGCTTCGACTTTCCCCTCGCAGAACACGCAGCACATCGAAGCACTGGCCGCGCAAGGGATCCAACGCCGCTATCGCCGCGGCGCCTTGCTCATTCAGGAAGGCGAAACCGGCGACACCCTGTACATCGTGCTGCAAGGCCGCCTGCGCGCCTACGTGGCCGACGCCTCCGGCCGTGAACTCACCCTGGGCCTGTACGGCCCGCTCGAGTACGTGGGCGAGATGTCGCTCGACGGCGGCCCGCGCTCGGCCAACGTGGAGGCGGCCGAGGCCAGCACCTGCTCGGTCATCACGCGCGAGCGCCTGCTGGCCTACATCGCCGAGCACCCCGAATTCGCCTTCGAACTCATGGCGCGCCTGATCCGCCGCGCGCGCCTGGCCACCGAGAGTGCGCGCAGCGTGGCGCTGATCGACGTCTATGGCCGGCTGGTGAAGCTGCTCAACAGCTGGGCGCTGGAGCCGCAGGACGAAGACGGCGCGCGTCCGCTTCGCGAGCGCCTGACGCACCAGCAGATCGCGCAGCACCTGGCGTGCTCGCGCGAGATGGTGAGCCGGCTGTTGAAGGACCTGGAGAACGGCGGCTACATCGCCGTGCGCGAGCGGCGGATCTGGTTGCTGAAGAACCTGCCGGCGCGGTGGTGAGCCACCGGCAGGTTCCGTCCGTGTTCAGCTCAGGCCGTTGAGCAAGCGCCGCGCTTCCTTCGGCGCCGACGAGCTCGTGCCCGCCAAGCGAACCGAACTGCCGCTCAGGCTGCCCGTGCTGCGCACCCCCCACAGCGCGGGGTTGTCGTCGCACGCGGCCAGGGTTTCCGGCACCAGCTTCACGTCGGGCCGCTGCGCGCGCGCCGGGCCCGGGTCGGGCCGCTGCGGCGAGTAGCGCGCGAAGCGCGAGAGGTTCTGCGGCCCGTTGTCGGCCACGCGCGTGCCACCCGCGCTGACTGTGCGCCGCCCGGTGGACAGGCTGTTGAACACGCCGCTGCGGCGGATGGCGGTGGGGTTGCCAGGCTGGTCCACCCAGCCGTTCAGGTTGCCCTGGGTGTCGTAGAACCGGTCCTCCAGATACGACTGCCGCCCGCCCGTGTGCAGCCCGAGGGCGATGTCGTCGCGCTCCACGTAGGCGTCGAACACCACGGCGCTGCGGCCCCGGTTGCGCAGCGTCACCGTCCACACGCCGCAGGGGGCCAGCGGGTGGTCGTGCTCATGGCTCCCCGTGCATTCCAGCGCCAGCAGCGCGCAGGTGCCGCGCTCCCCCAGTGCGCTTCGCGTGGGGTAGATCAGGGTCCACAGCGGCTGGCCCTGCGCGTCCGTCCACATGCCCGACTGGCCCTGTGTCAGCGTCACCGCCTGCTCCGGACGGTCCGGCGGTGCGACGCTCAGGCTCACGCCCTCGGCGCCATCGGGCAGCCAGATCTCCAGGAAGCTCTGCGTGTGGTCGTCGGGCTGGATGCGCCAGTGCAGCGGCAGCGACTCGCCCGGTGCGAGCGTGGCGTTGGCGTGCGTGCGGCCCTGGTAGCCGTTGCCGGCGGGCAGGGTGATGCGCAGGCGCCCGCCGAGCTTGTCCACCAGCTCGTCCATGGCCGCTTCCAGCAGCGAACTGCCGTCGTGCGGCCCGGCCAGGGTGCCCCAGCTCACGTTGACCACGATGTCGGCGTCGTCCGCGCAGCGCGAGACGATGTACACCAGGCCGTCGAGCACGCTCACGTTCATCGCGCCGCCGGAGGTGTCGAGCACGTTGGCCCAGTCGAGCTGCACGGCCACGATGGCGCTGCGGCTGGCGGCGTCGTCCAGGCCCGGGTCGAGCGGGCCGCCGGGCGCGGTGGCCAGGCCCGTGACGTGGGTGCCGTGGTTGACCGGGTGCGACAGGTCCCAGAGCTGCACGTACTGGTACAGCGCTTCCTCGTCCACCTGGCCTCGGCGCGTGAACTCGGCCCGCACGCGGTCGATGTCCTCGCGGCTCAGTTCGTGGCCGTAGCCCATGTCGTCCGGCCGAGGGCCGGCGCGGCGCGGGTCCAGCGGCACGCGGCGGTGGCCGGGCGTGCCGGGCCAGCGGCCGCCGTAGAAGTTGTCCTGCCGCCAGAAGTGCCGCACGCGCGTGCGGCCCTTGCTGTCGAGGAAGGCTGAGTTGGCGACGGCCAGGCCGCCGTCGATGACGCCCAGCACCGGTCCGCGCACGCGCTGGCGCGGCGGCCGTGGCTGGCACTGCGGCGTGCAGAACTCGCTCAGGCCCAGCGGCAATTGCTCGACGGGCAAGCCCAGCTCGAAGCGCTCGATGAGGCCCCGCAGCGCGGGCCGGGTGCGCCATTGCCGGAAGAACTCGCGCGAGACGCGCGCGCTGCAGTGGCGCAGGCCGGGCACCAGCAGGTAGGCCTGTGGAATGCGCAGCCAGTCGGCCGACGTGGCGTCCACGAGCTGGCGCACGTCCACGCCCTCGCGCAGGCCGATGACCAGGGGGAGCCACTTGAGTTTTTCGCGCTCACGGCCGTGCACCTGGTACCCCATGAAACCGTCGGCCTCGGCCCACGCCAGGTACGGGTCCATGCCGTTGATGGCCCCGGGCGCGGACCAGTCGATGCCCGTGAATTCACCCCTTGGCAGCGGGCTCCAGCTCATTGGAAAGCCTCCGCGCAGCGCGCTGTGGCGCGAGCGCCTTCGAGCGGTCGTGCGCCGCTGCTCATGGCCATTCCTTCACGGCTTCTTCCCACAGCCAGTTCAGCAGCGGGGCCTCGCCCACGGCGCGGGCGCGCGGGTCGCGGGTGTAGGGGTAGCCGCTGGCGTGGTCCATGGGGTCGTTCAGGCTGAAGTCCTTGGGCGCGCCATCGGGCTCCTGGAACAGGGCCGAGTTGAAGCCGCGCGCGTGCACCTTGCCACCCGTGGCGCGCGCCACGATGAACTCGGCCAGCGCGGTGCCCAGCAGGCGGCCCGCGGCGCTGTCCACCGGATAGTGCACGCCGGCCACGGTGCGGTTGATGGCGATGCGCGCGGCCAGGCGCTGCAACTGCTCGCGGCTGGCCACGCCGTTGCCGGGGTGGCGCGCGGTGGTGGGCGAGCCGGCGTCCAGCAGGGCCTGCAGCAGCGTGGCGGCCAGGAAGGCTTCGGTGGAGTGGCCACTGGGCCAGGCGCCGTGTCCCGGGGTCGGGATCATGGGCTGAATCTGCGGCGAGAACTCCACCGGGCGCGTGGTGGAGAAGATGAACTTGAAGCGCTGGGTGACACTGGCCGCGAGGTTGAAGGCCACCTCCAGCAGTTGCAGCGTCTTGCCGTGGCGGTGCGCGGTGAGGCCCACGACCGAGCTCCAGAAGGCGATGGGGTAGCCCATCTGCTCGACGATCTCGAGCGAGCGGTCGGTGCGCAGGTCGGCGTAGGCGGCGACGAGCGAGAGCTGCTTCTTGAGCAGGGCCTCGTCGGGACCCTTGAGGGTGACGAGGGTGTGCGGCGCGCCCTGGCGCGTGTACTGCAGTTCGGCGCGGTACTGGCGCGCGTTGGTGCCGAAGCTCAGGCCTTCCATGAGCTCGGAGCCGATGGCCTGTACGCGCGGGCCGTCGGCCCAGCGCTTGAGGTTGGTCGGGTCGTTGAAGGCGGGCCATTTCACCTTCAGCGTCGGGCCGTCGTAGGGGCCGACGATGGCGGCGCGGGAGAGGGTCAAGGCGTCTGCAGACGCGAGGTAGGGCACTGCGCCAGCAGGTGCGCCATAGCCCCCGCTGTAACCGCCACTGTATCCACCGCTATAGCCGCCACTGTATCCACCGCTATAGCCGCCGCTGTAACCACCACTCATGCTGTCCTCCTTGAATAAATGATTGATTCGAATCAGTGAATGGGCAGGCCCAAGGCCTTGAGCACCCTTGCGCCATGCTGGCGCAGACGACTCTCCCGACCTGATGCCAGATAACGATCAAGCGTCAGGTCGGGTTGGAGTTTGAGAATGGTGTCCAGTGTCTTGCGGGCCCCTTCGACGTCACCGATTTCGTATTGGGCAATGACGTATGCGCGAAGCGTTGGCAAGTGGTAGCAGTTCTTCTGCAAGGAAACGCGGCACTGTTCTGCTGCCTGCTCGTGTTGACCCATCGAGAGGTAGCAGTTCGCCAGCATCATTTCGAAGTAGTACTTTTGCGGATCGAGTGGGGAAAGGTGCAGTGCCGTTTCTGCCTCGACCACGGAGTCCTGAGCGGTGCCCCACATGGTGGACCAGACGCTGCGGTATAGCCAGGCCATCGGGTCGTTGGGGTTGTTGAGTGTCGACTCGAACAGCAATTGCCGCGCAGCGTCGATATCGGCGCCCAGATGGCACAGCGCATGCCCCTTGATCGCCATCGCCAGCGAGCTGTGGGGCTCCAGGTCCAGCGCGCGATCCGCCACCGCGATGGCCGCGCGGAAGGTCTGCGCCGGCTCGGGCGCCAGGCCCTGCACCACCTGCATGATGTGCCACTTCGCCAGCCAGGCCCAGGGCGTGGCCACGCGTTTGTGCCGGTCCACCACGGCCTCCAGCAGTTGCTGGCTGCGCTGCAGGTCGCGCGGCGTGGAGCGGTGCATCAGCGTGATGCCGCCCAGCATCAGCGCGTTGCTGTCGAGCTGCGGTACCGGCAGCACCAGCGTGCGCTGCACCATGTGCTGCAGCAGGGCCTCGGCGCAGGCCTCGCTCAACTGGTGAATCAACTGGCTGTCGCTTTGCAGCAGGTCCATCACCTCGCCGGCCAGGCGCTCGGCCCACACCACCTCGCCGCGGCGGTTGTCGCACAGCTCGGCGTTGATGACGACCTTGTCGCCATAGCTCACGTAGCTGCCGCTCAGCGTGTACGCCGCCTCCAGCCGCTGGCCCACCTCGGCCGCCGTGGCCTGCCGGCCCCGGAAGGCGCTGGTGGACAGGCGCGAGATCACGCGCAGGTCGGGACTGCGCGAGAGCTGGGTGATCACGCCGTCGGCCAGCAGCTCGCCGATGACGTACTGCTCCTGCGAGTGGCTGCGCGTCTCGAAAGGCACCACGGCGATGCTGGGGCGGAAATCGCTGGTGGCGGCCTCGGGCGCGGGCATGCGCGGCACCGCGCCTTGTGCGGAGACGGGTGTCACCGTCCAGGTGCGCACCGGCTCGGGCCAGTGCTTCAGGTAACTCTCGCCGCGGTCCTGCACCTCGGCGTCGATGCCGACCACGATGGCGTCGTACACGCTGGCGGTGACCACGGTTTCGCCCGGCGTGGCCAGGTCGGCCACGCGGGCGGCCAGGTTCACGCCCTGGCCGTAGATGTCGTTGTCGTCGACGTAGAGCTGGGTGGCGTTGAGCCCGGCCCGCAGGTGCAGTTGCTGCGCCGCCGGCAGGTTCTGGTTGGCCGCGTCGAAGTGGCGGTGCAGCGCCAGCGCGGCGCGCACGGCCTGGGCCGGGTGCTCGAATTCGGCGAGCAGGCCATCGCCCAGGCTCTTGACCAGGCGCCCGCCGTGCGGGGGGAAGACCTCGGTGGTGGCGTGGTGCACGAAGCCGCGCCACAGGCGCACCACCTGCTCTTCGTTGTGCGCCATCAGGCGCACGGACTCGACGAGATCGATCACGAGCACGGTCTTGTGCTGCACCGGCGGCAACTCCACGGCCTGGCCAATGGGCGGCACAGCAGGCTCGGAAGAGAAGGGCGCGGGAGAGGGGACCATGCGGGCAAATGTGACCAAACGATTCAGTTTCGCACAATCGATATCGCGCGATGAGGCCAATCGCCGATGAACGCTCAGAAACGACAAAGCCGACGGGGCGTCGGCTTTGTCGGGTTCACCGCCGTTTCAAGGGCGGTTGGGGGATCACTTGAGGTGATCGTTGACGAGCTTGGTCATCTCGAACATGGAGGCCTGGGCCTTCTTGAAGATTTCCTTCAGCTTGGCGTCGGCGTTGATCATGCGCTTGTTGACCGAGTCCTGCAGCTTGTTCTTCTTGATGTAGTCCCACACCTTCTTGGTCACCTCGGTGCGCGGCAGCGGGTTGCTGCCGACGATGGCGGCCAGCGCGGCGCTGGGGGTCAGGGCCTTCATGAAGGCGGCGTTGGGGGTTCGCTTCTTGGCGGGGGCCTTTTTCGCGGGGGCCTTCTTCGCGGCGACCTTCTTGGCCGGAGCAGCGGCTTTCTTCGCCGGGGCTTTCTTGGCCGGAGCGGCCTTCTTCGCCGGAGCGGCTTTCTTGGCCGGGGCGGCTTTCTTCGCCGGGGCCTTCTTGGCCGGAGCGGCCTTCTTCGCCGGAGCCTTCTTCGCGGCGGCTTTCTTCGCAGTTGCCATGGTTGATTTCCTTCTAGAAGTTGATGTATCGCTGGTGGAGAACGCGCTCTCTCACAAGCGTCATGATGCTAATGGAGTTGCACGCGGCTTCCAAGGAGGAAGACGCGCTTTTGCAAGGGGTGGCCCGCGGTAAACGGCGCTTTTTGGCGCGGAAAACAACACTCCACGGGGGTGTGTGCGCCAGCGAGCGCTCCAGAGCGAGCGCGCAGGCGCGTGGGGCCGGTGCTTGTCTTCGACAATGCGCGCGTGCCGAAACCACCCATGAGGAGCCTGCCATGAACCCTGCTTCCCCCGCCACCTGCGATCTTTGCGACGCCCACAAGGCCGACGACAGCGGCGCGTTTCGCGTGCTGCCGCCGGTGTGGCGGCACTTCGGCGCGCGCCGCGCGTTCCATGGGCTGGTGAGCACGGTGAAGTGCTTCGAGGACAACTCGCTGGTGAAGGCGGCGGTGGAGAGCGCCGGCGAGGGGCGCGTTCTGGTGGTGGACGGCGGCGGCTCGCTGCGCCGCGCGCTGCTGGGCGGCAACCTGGGCGCGGCGGCGGCGCGCAATGGCTGGGCGGGGGTGGTGATCGACGGCTGCGTGCGCGACGTGGCCGAACTGGCCGCATGCGATGTGGGCATCTGTGCGCTGGCACCGATGCCTTTGCCGACCGAGCGGCGCGGCGAAGGCCAGCGCGATGTCGCGGTGCGCGTGCAGGGGGTGTGGGTTCGTCCGGGGGACTGGCTCTACGCGGACGAGGACGGGGTGGTGGTCAGCTCCGTTCGGCTTTGAGCTGGGTGGCTGGCGGTTGTGGCGCTTGCTTGCCTACTCCTCGCGAAGCTCGCAGCCACTGGGTGCCTTGTTCCGCGAATGTCCCCCGCCAAGGGCTGCGCCCTTGGCTCCTCCTTTATTTCGCTACACAAGGCACCCAGCGTCTGCGAGCCACAGACACGGTGGCGCACCAACGGACCGAGTGCCAACGAGGTCGTCGGTGATCGGGTGTCCGGCGTAGCGACATAAAGGCGGAGGAGTGGAGCGCGTCAGCGATCCGCTCCGGGGGACAGTCGCGGAGCCGGACACCCGAGCGCCGATGACCGGGGTAGTCGGAGAAAACCCGGAGAACCGAGGAAGCCTCAGCCCATGAGCCCCTTCCAGAGCATGTACGCCGCCAGCAGATAGAGGATGCCCGCGAACACCCGCTTGAGCGAGGCGATGGGCAACGCATGCGCCGCGCGAACGCCGAGGGGTGCCATCAGCACGCTTGCGCAGGCGATGACCACCAGCGCCGGCACATAGATGTAGCCCACCGAGTTGGCCGGCAGGTTGGCCACGCCCTGGCCCGACACCACGTAGCCCGCCGCGTTGGCCAGTGCGATGGGAAAGCCCAGCGCCGCGCTGGTGGCCACCGCGTTGTGGATCGGCACGTTGCACCAGGTCATGAAGGGCACCGACACGAAGCCGCCGCCCGCGCCCACGAGGCCCGACAGAAAGCCGATGACGCCGCCCGCGCCGAGTTGGCCGGCCGTGCCCGGCATGGTGCGCGTTGGCTTGGGTTTGCGGTCCAGCAGCATCTGCGTGGCAGAGAAGCCCACGAACAGCGCGAAGAACAGCGCCAGCCACGAGCCCTTGAGCAGCGCGAACACGCCCATGCTCGCCACCACGGCGCCCAGCACGATGCCCGGCGCCAGGCGCTTGACGATGTCCCAGCGCACCGCGCCGCGCTTGTGGTGCGCGCGCACGCTCGAGATGCTGGTGAAGATGATGGTCGCCATCGAGGTGGCGATGGCCATCTTGACGGCCAGGTCGGGCGCGACGCCGCGGCCGTTGAGGATGAGGGTGATGAACGGGACCATCAGCATTCCGCCGCCGATGCCCAGAAGGCCCGCGAGGAATCCGGTCCCCACGCCGAGCAGTGCGAGCTCGGCGATCAACAGGGGTTCAAGTGGCATGAAAGGTGTCTGCAAGTGAGTGCCGGGCCGTTAGCCTGAACCGGGGTTCAGGTGGGCGAGGGCAACGCGGCTTCGGGTTCGTCTGACGCGAGACGCTCGCACCAGCCGCGCAATGTACCAAGCCCGGGCTCAATGAGCATTGGTTCAAGGACATGAGAACCCGGCACACACTGCAGACGGACGCAATTTTAGGAGCAGTGCAAAACCCCTGCGGACCATCGGTCGGTGCGTGTGCGCGTGCTGATGGGCGGCGCGCGGTCACGCGGATTTCATCAGAGCAGCCGACCGTCCTTGTCCAGCGTCTGGTCGAGCCGGCGCATGAGGTCTTCGACGCGCGAGAGCGTCTGCGGATCGATCGGGTCCTGGTCGAAACTGCCGCCGGCTTCGGCGAAGGCGCTGCCTTCCGCCTGCGCGAAGGAAGAGGCCTGGAACTGCTGGGCCTCGGCCTCGCGCTCGGCTTCCTTGCGCTCCAGTTGCGACAGCTCGAACGCCAGGTTCAGCGAGGCCAGCACGGCGATGCGGTCGCGCGCCTTGACCTTGCCCGCGTCGCGGATGCGGCACATGGCGGTGTCCACGCGCTCCACGGCGTCGAGCAGCGCGGCCTCGCCGCCGTCGGGGCAGGACAGCAGGTAGCTCTGCCCCATGATCTGCACTTCGATCTGCTTGTAGCCGGGCCGGTTCATGTGCGCTCCTTGCGTTCGTCGGCACCTGCGCCGGGCAGCCGTTCGAGCAGCGCGTCGATGCGCGCGCGCGCCGCCATGAGCCGCGATTTCAGCGAATCGCGTTCGGCCTGAAGCGCGTGCACCTGCTCGACGAGCAGGGCGTTGGTGCGCTGCAGCTCTTCGTGGCGCAGCAGCAGCCGCTCCACCTTGTCGGTGATCTGGTCGATGGGCGAGGGCACGGCCATGGTCTTTGCGTGGCGAAGGGCGTGGGGCATTGTAGGCGTCACCAAAGGCTTTGCTTAGAATCGCCGGCGTTGGTGCTCGCGGCGTGGTTCACGCGCCGCGGTTAAACGGGAAGCAGGAGGGCGCGCTGCCAGCGGCGGCGAACCTAACCTGCGCTGCCCCCGCAACGGTAAGCAGACGAGATGGCCGGCGGCTCCAAGCCGCCGGATGCTCTGCCCCCCTCACACCGCCACTGGCCGGCGCCTTGTGCACTGGCTGGGAAGGCGAGGGGGGTTGGTCTGTCAGCCCGGATACCGGCCAGCACGGTGGTGGTGCGTCGCAAGGCGCGCCACCGTGACGCCCAGGCACCGTCGGGGAAGGCGGTGAGGGCAGCCCTTCTGTTTCCACAACCATGAAATCCCGTGTTCCGTCCTGGCGCCTGGCCGCCCTGACGCTGTCCCTGTCCGCCGCTTTTCCGGCGCTTGCGCAGGGCACCGCCCCCGCGCTCTCCGAAACCGTCGTCACCGCCAACCGCACGCCCACGCGGGTGGACAGCCTGGTGAGCGACGTCACCGTCATCGAACGCGCCGACATCGAGAAGATGGCCGGCCAGACCCTGACCGAGGTGCTGGTGCGCGCCGCCGGCGTGCAGATGGCCACCAACGGCGGCCGCGGCAAGAGCGGCAACATCTTCATCCGCGGCGCCGAGTCGCGCCACACCATCCTGCTGATCGATGGCGTGCGCTACGGCTCGGCCACGGCGGGCACGCCGGTGTGGAGCGGCCTGCCACTGGACGCGATCGAGCGCATCGAAGTGCTCAAGGGCCCGGGCTCCTCGCTGTACGGCAGCGACGGCGTCGGCGGCGTGGTGCAGATCTTCACGCGCAAGGGCCGCGAGGGCTTCCACCCCAGCGCCTTCGTCACGCTCGGCAGCGACAGCTTCTCGCAGGTGGGCGCGGGCCTGAGCGGTGGCAGCGGTGGCGTCACGTACGCGATCGACGCCTCCACCCTCAACGACGGCGGCTTTTCCGCCACCAACCCCACGGTGCAGTTCGGCAACCACAACCCCGACCGCGACCCGTTCCGCCAGCGCTCGCTCAACGGCTCGGTCGGCATCGAACTCACGCGCGACTGGAAGCTCGACGCCGGCGTGTTGTATTCCGAGGGCACCAACCACTACGACGACGGCCCGGGCCGCGACACGCACGACGACTTCCGCTCGCAGGTGCTGCGCGCCGGCCTCAGCGGCAAGGTGCTGCCGGGCTGGAGGACGCAATTCCAGGTGTCGCAAAGCGAGGACTACGCCAGGTCCATCGTCGCGTCCTTCTTGCCCAGCCACTTCGGCACGAAACAGAACCAGGTGCTCTGGCAGAACGACATCGACACGCCGATCGGCGTGGTGCTGGCCGGCGTGGAACGCCTGGAGCAGAAGGTCGACAGCGCCACGCGCTACGACGTGACCGAGCGCAGCATCAACTCCGCCTTCCTGGGCCTCAATGGCGAAGCGGGTTCGCACAGCTGGCAGCTCAACCTGCGCAACGACCGCAACTCGCAGTTCGGTGACAGCAGCACCGGCTTCGTGGGCTACGGCTACCGCCTCACGCCCTCGCTGCGCGCGCACGTGTCGCACGGCACCAGCTTTGTGGCGCCCTCGTTCAACCAGCTCTACTTCCCCGGCTTCGGCACGCCCACGCTGCAGCCGGAAGAGGGTCGCAACACCGACGTCGGCCTGAGCTGGTCGCTGGGCGGCCACACGGTGAAGGCGGTCTACTTCGACAACAAGATCCGCGGCTTCATCCCCTCGGGCCCGCTGCCGGCCAACGTGCCGCGCGCGCGCATCGAAGGCTGGACGCTGGGCTACGACGGCAGCGTGGGCGCCTGGGCACTGCGCGCCTCGCTGGAAAGCATCGACCCGCGCAACGAGGTGACGGGCCGGCTGCTGCCGCGCCGCAGCAAGACGCAGGCCACGCTGGGCGCCGACGTCGGCGTGGGCGCCTGGAAGTTCGGCGGCACCCTGCTGCACGTGGGCGACCGCTTCGACGACGCCAACAACAGCTTCAAGCTGGACGCCTACACCACGCTGGACCTGCACGCCGACTACGCGGTGTCGAAGAACTGGACCGTGCAGACCCAGTTGCGCAACATCACCGACGAGGACTACCAGACCGTGCGCGGCTACAACCAGCCGGGCCGTGGCGTCTTCGTCACCCTGCGCTGGGCGCCGAAGTAAATTCGCCCGATGGCCAGTGACTTCTCCCGCGCGCCCACGGGCCCGCAGCGCATCGTCTGCCTCACCGAGGAGACCACCGAGTGGCTCTACCTGCTGGGGCAGGAGTCGCGCATCGTGGGCATCTCGGGCTACACGGTGCGCCCGCGCCGCGCGCGCGAGGAGAAGCCCAAGGTCAGCGCCTTCCTGAGCGCGAAGATCGACAAGATCCTCGCGTTGGAGCCGGACTGCGTGTTCGGCTTCTCCGACCTGCAGGCCGACATCGCGTCGGCGCTGATCCGCGCGGGTGTGCAGGTCACCGTCTTCAACCAGCGCAGCGTGGCGCAGATCCTGGACATGCTTTTTCAGGTGGCCGCGATGGTGGGCGAGGCCGAGCAGGGCCAGGCCTGGATCGCGCGCACCCAGGCGCGCCTGCGCGAGATCGCCGAGGCGGGCCGCGCGCTGCCGCGCCGCCCGCGCGTGTACTTCGAGGAATGGGACGATCCCTGCATCAGCGGCATACGCTGGGTGTCCGAGCTGGTCGGCATCGCGGGCGGGGACGACTGCTTCCCCGAACTGGCCGCCATGCCGCTGGGCAAGGACCGCATCATCGGCGAGCCTCTGCGCATCGTCGAGCGCGCTCCCGACATCGTGGTCGGCTCCTGGTGCGGCAAGAAGTTCCGGCCCGAGCGCGTGGCCGCGCGCGACGGCTGGCAGCATGTGCCGGCCGTGCGCGACGGCGAACTGCACGAGATCAAGTCCGCCGACATCCTGCAGCCCGGCCCGGCCGCGCTCACCGATGGCGTGGAGCAACTGCACCGCCTCGTGCTGGACTGGAGCGCTCGCCATGGCTGAAGCCATCGCCCGCAGCGAGTTCATCCTCGGCGGCCAGCGCAGCGGCAAGTCGCGCCGCGCGGAAGCGCTCGCGCGCCAGTGGCTCGACGCCGACGGCACGCACCGCGCGGTGCTGGTTGCCACCGCCCAGCCCTGGGACGAAGACATGCGCGCGCGCATCGCCCGGCACCAGCAGGACCGCGCCGAGCGCGTGCCCGGCATGGCCACCGTGGAGGCCCCGCTGGCCCTGGCCGAAACGCTGGGGGACCTCACGGCGCCCGACACCCTGGTGGTGGTGGACTGCCTCACGCTCTGGCTCACCAACCTGCTGATGCCGGCGCAGGGCGGGCCCGCCGATGCACAGGCGCCCACGCAGCAATTGCTGAACGCCATCGAGACCGCGCGCGGTCCCGTGGTGCTGGTGGGCAACGAGATCGGTCTCGGCGTCATCCCCATGGGCCGCGAGACCCGCGCCTTCGTCGACGCGCTCGGCGGCCTGAATCAGGCCGTGGCGCGCGCCTGCGAGCGCGTCACCTTCATGGCGGCCGGCCTGCCGCTCACCCTGAAAGCGCCGCGATGACGCGCCCGAGCCTGTCTTTCCTGTTCGTCCTCTGTCTTGCATGGCTCGGCGCCGCCCAGGCCGCCGAGATCCGCGTCACCGACGACCGCGGCGTCGCCGTGAGCCTGCCGCGCTCGCCGCAGCGCATCGTCTCGCTGCTGCCATCGCTCACCGAAACCGTGTGCGAGCTGGGGCAGTGCCACCGCCTGGTCGGCGTGGACCGCTACTCCAATTTCCCCGCCTCCGTGCGCGCCTTGCCGCAGACCGGCGGCGGGGTCGACCCCAACATCGAGGCCATCGTGGCGCTGCGGCCCGACGTGGTGCTGGCCGCCACGTCCTCGCGCGGCGTGCAGCGGCTGGAGTCCTTCGGCCTGAAGGTGCTGGCGCTGGAGCCGCGCACCAGCCGCGACGCCCAGCGCGTGATGGGCGTGCTGGGCCAGGTGCTGGAGGTGCCCGACGCGCAGCGCATCTGGCGCGCCATCGACGCGGGCGTGTCGGCCGCCGCGCAGTCGCTGCCGCCCGCGGCGCGCGGCCTGCGCGTGTACTACGAGGTGAGCAACGGCGGCTACGCGGCGGGGCCGCAGTCCTTCATCGGCGAACTCATGGACCGCCTGGGGGTGAAGAACATCGTCACGCCCGAGCTCGGCCCCTTCCCGCGCATCAACCCCGAGTACGTGGTGCGCGCCAATCCCGACCTGATCATGATCGGCAAGCGCAACGTCGCCGGCCTGGAGCAGCGCCCCGGCTGGCAGGGCATGCGCGCCTTGCGCGAGCGGCGCGTTTGCGTGTTCACCGCCGACGAGTCCGACGTGCTGGTGCGCCCCGGGCCGCGCATGGCGGAGGCCGCGCGCTTGATGGCGCGCTGCATTCAGGACAAGGGATTGACATGAACGGCCGGGCCCACAGCCTGTGGCTCGGCGCCGCGCTGCTGCTGGGCGCACTGCTCGTGCTGCTGCTCGGCGCGGGCGTGGGCAGCACAGGCTTCGACAGCGTGCTCAACGCCCGCCACGACCCCGTGGCCTGGCAGATCCTGTGGGACATCCGCCTGCCGCGCACCCTGGGCGCCTGGCTGGCGGGCGCGCTGCTGGGCCTGGCCGGCGCGGTGGCGCAGGGCCTGTTCCGCAACCCGCTGGCCGATCCGTACCTGCTGGGCAGCGCCTCGGGCGCGGCGCTGGGCGTGGCCGGCGCGCTGATGCTGTTCGGCGCGTCGACGCTGGCCACGCAGTGGGTGGTGCGCCTGGGCCTCACGGGCGCGGCCTTCCTGGGCGCGGTGCTGGGCGTGGCGCTCACCCTGACGCTGGCCAAGGGCGTGCAGCAGACGCTGCGCCTGCTGCTGGCCGGTGTCATCGTGGGCGTGGTGCTGGGCGCCGCGCGCGACCTCATCACCATCGCCGAGCCCGACACCCTTCAGGCCATGCAGGGCTTCATGCTGGGCAGCACCGGCTTCGTGGGCTGGGCCGCCTGCGGCGTGATGGCGGCCATGCTGCTGATCGCCGTGCTGGTGGCCGCGGCGCTGGGCCGGGTGCTCGACGGCCTGGCCCTGGGCGAATCCACCGCGCGCAGCCTGGGGCTGCCGCTGGCTGCCGTGCGCGCGGTGCTGGTGGGCGTGCTGGCCCTGGCCACCGGCGCCGCCGTGGCGCAGACCGGACTGATCGCCTTCGTCGGCCTGGCCTCGCCGCACCTGGTGCGCTCCATCGTCAAGACCACGCACGGGCGCCTGGTGGTGCTGGCGGCTTTCATGGGTGGGCTGCTGCTGATGGCGGCCGACGTGCTGGCGCGCTGGGTGATCGCGCCGCAGGAATTGCCGGTGGGTGTGCTCACGGCGGTGCTGGGCGGCAGCTACCTGCTGTGGCTGATGCACCGGCGCGGCGCACCCGGGAGCCTCAAGTGAGCCCCGCACTGCAAGCCAAAGGCATCGGCGTCTCGCTCGGCGGCGTCGAGGTGCTGCATGGCGTCGACCTGAACCTGCCCGCCGGGCGCTGGACCAGCGTGGTCGGCCCCAACGGCGCGGGCAAGTCCACCCTGCTCAAGGCCCTGGCCGGCCTGCTGCCGCACAGCGGCCAGGCCGAACTGCTGGGCCGGCCCTTCAGCGCCTGGCGCGGTCGCGAACGCGCCCGCGCCCTGGCCTGGCTGGGCCAGGGCGAGAGCGGCGCCGACGACCTGAGCGTGTGGGACGTGGCCATGCTGGGCCGCCTGCCGCACCAGCCCTGGCTCGCGCCGCCGTCCGACGCCGACCGCGTGGCGGTGGAACAGGCCCTGCGCGCCACTCAGGCCTGGGACTGGCGCGAGCGCGCGCTCGGCGCGCTCTCCGGCGGCGAGCGCCAGCGCGTACTGCTGGCGCGCCTGCTCGCGGTGAACGCCGACGTGCTGCTGATGGACGAGCCCCTGGCCAACCTGGACCCGCCGCACCAGGCCGACTGGCTGCAACTGGTGCGCGAACTGGTGGCGCAGGGCAAGACCGTGGTGAGCGTGCTGCACGAGATCGGCCTGGCCCTGCACGCGGACCAGATGGTGGTGGTGGCCGGTGGCCGCGTGCGCCACCAGGGTGCCTGCGACGACGGCACCACGCACCGCGCCCTGGAAGCGGTGTTCGACCACCGCATCGCCATCCACCCGCTGGGCGAGCAGTGGGTGGCGCTGCCTCGCTGATACTTCTTTCCCGACGGAGCCTCGCATGCAGATCGAAACCCCACCCAGCGCCAAACCCTACGACAAACCCGAGGGCGAGCGCCGCGGCCTGCTCATCGTGAACACCGGCGACGGCAAGGGCAAGAGCACGGCCGCCTTCGGCCTGGCGCTGCGCGCCTTCGGCCGCACCCACGTGCACGGCAAGGGCGTGCGCATCTTCCAGTTCATGAAGGTGCCCAGCGCGCGCTTCGGCGAGCACCGCATGTTCGAGCAGCTCGGCCTGCCCATCGAGGGGTTGGGGGACGGCTTCAGCTGGAAGAGCCAGGACCTGGAGCGCTCCGCCCAGCTCGCGCGCGACGGCTGGCAGCGCGCCAGCGAGGCCATCCTGAGCGGCGAGAACTTCATGGTCGTGCTCGACGAACTCACCTACCCGCTGATCTACGGCTGGCTGCCGCTGGAGGCGGTGGTGGACACGCTCAAGGCCCGTCCCGCCCATGTGCACGTGGTCATCACGGGCCGGCGCTGCCCGCCCGAACTCATCGAACTGGCCGACACCGTGACCGAGATGACCAAGGTCAAGCACGCGTTCAACGCCGGCGTGCCCGCGCAGCGCGGCATCGAGGACTGAGCCCCGCGATGCTCGGCGCGGCCCTGTCGCTGATCGTGGCCCTGGGCCTGGACCGCGCCTTCGGCGAGCCGCGCGCGCCCTGGCACCCGGTGGTGTGGATGGGCCGCGCGCTCGGCGCCATGGGACAGCGCATCGCGCCCGTGCGGGATCAGGCCGAACCGCGTTTCGACGGCGTGCGCTGGGCGCTGGGTGCGCTGGGCTGGAGCGCGGGCGCGCTCGTGGTCCTTGCCGTGGCCTGGGCCGCGCAGACCGCGCTGTCGACGCTGAACCCCTGGTGGGCGGCGCTGCTCACCGGCCTGCTGCTCAAGCCGCTGATGTCCTGGCGCCTGCTGCGCGAGGAGGTGCTCGCGGTCGAGTCCGCGCTGTCGCAGTCGCTGGAGCAGGGCCGCGAGCGGCTGTCGTGGCTGGTGAGCCGCGACACGCGCGCGCTCGACGCGGTGGCCGTGCGCGAAAGCGCCATCGAATCCCTGGCCGAGAACCTCAGCGACTCGGTGGTGGCGCCGCTGTTCTGGTTTCTGATCGCGGGCCTGCCGGGCGCGGCGCTCTACCGCTGGGCCAACACGGCCGACGCGATGTGGGGCTACGACGGCCTGCGCCGCGACACGGACGGCACGCCGCGCGACTGGACCTGGGCCGGCCAGTGGGCCGCGCGCGTGGACGATGCGCTGTCCTGGGTGCCCGCGCGCCTCACGGCCGCCTTGCTCTTGTTCGCGGGCGCTTGCCTGGCGCTGCGCGCGCTGTGGCGCGAGGCGCGCCGCACGCCGTCGCCCAACTCGGGCTGGCCCATGGCCGCGCTCGCGCTGGCACTGAACCTGCGCTTGCGCAAGCCGGGCGTGTACACGCTCAACGCCGATGGCCGCGCGCCCGGGCCCGCCGACACCACGGCGGCCATCGTGCTGGCGGGGCGCGCGCTGGCCGTCGGCCTGGTGCTGCTCGGGGCCGTGGTGCTGTTCACCTGGTCCATGGCATGAACAAGGCGTTCGAGCACGGCGGCACCGACGCCCTCGGCGCGCCCGCGCACGACTTCTCCACCAACGCCAACGCCCTGGGCCCCTGTCCCTCGGCGCTGTTGGCCATCGCGCAGGCCGACGCCTCGCGCTACCCCGACCCCACGGGCGCGCGGCTGAAGGCCGCGCTGGGGGAGTTCCACGGCGTGGCGCCCGATCGTGTGCTGCTGCTGGCCAGCGCGAGCGAGGGCATCCAGCGCTTCTCGGCCTGGGCCGCGCGATCACCGGGCGCCTCGGTGTGGCTGCCGCCGCACCACTACGGCGACCTCGCCCGCGCGGCCGATGCCTGGGGCCTCGGTCGCACGAACGAGCCGGGCAGGGCGCGCCTGCTCTGGGCCTGCGAGCCCTCGGCGCCGCTGGGCCAGGCCGAAGCGGGCCTCGCCGATCGCGTGGCGGGCTTGCGGCCCGAGCAATCGCTGGTGCTGGACCAGGCCTACGCGCCGCTGCGCCTGCACGGCGCGCCCACGCTGAGCGGCCCTGCGCCGGACCGCGTGTGGCGCCTGGTCTCGCCCAACAAGGCCTTGGGCCTCACGGGCGTGCGCGGCGCCTACGCCATCGCGCCGCTGGCCGCGCGGCAGGCCATGGCCGAACTGGAGGCCCTGGCGCCTTCATGGCCGCTGGGCGTGCACGCCGAGGCCATGCTGCTGGCCTGGACCCGGCCCGAGGCGCAGCAATGGCTCAACGACAGCCTGGACAGCTTGCGCGAATGGAAGGCCCGGCAAATGGCGCTCTGCGAAGCGCTGGGCTGGACCGTGCTGCCCAGCGACGCCAACTACTTCGTCGCGCGCCTGCCTCACGCCGGCGACACCGAACGCCTGCCCGCGCTGCGCCGCGACCACGGCGTGAAGCTGCGCGACTGCGCCTCCTTCGGCCTGCCGGGCCACGTGCGCCTGGGCGTGCGATCACCCGCCGACCAGGACGCCCTGCGCGCGGCCTGGCCGCGCGGGCGCGGCGGTGACAATCGCCCCCATTGACGACGGACCCACGCCGTCGCAGTCGAGAGAGACAGAAAGGACCCTCATGCAAGACACCGCCGAACAGACCATCCGCCTCGTGCCGCGCGCGAACACCGCGCCGGCCGCGCCCGCCACCGAGCGCTGGAGCGCCGAGGCCATCGAGGCCCTGTTCGACCTGCCTTTCGCCGACCTGATGCACCGCGCCCAGACCGTGCACCGCGAGCACCACGCGCCGAACGAGGTGGAGCTGGCCACGCTGCTGTCCGTCAAGACCGGCGGTTGCCCCGAGGACTGCGCCTACTGCCCGCAGTCGGTGCACTTCGACACCGGCGTGCAGGCCGGCAAGCTGATGGCCGTGGACGCCGTGCGCGAGGCCGCGCAGCGCGCCAAGGCAGCAGGCGCCACGCGCTTCTGCATGGGCGCGGCCTGGCGCGCCCCGAAAGACCGCGACGTCGAGGCCGTGGCCGAGCTCGTGCGCGCCGTCAAGGCCGAGGGCCTGGAGGCCTGCGCCACCCTGGGCATGCTGGCCGAGGGCCACGCCGAGCAACTGCGCGACGCCGGGCTCGACTACTACAACCACAACCTCGACAGCGACCCCGGCTTCTACGGCGACATCATTTCCACGCGCGACTACCAGGACCGCCTGGACACGCTGGCGCGCGTGCGCGGCGCGGGTGTGAAGGTCTGCTGCGGCGGCATCGTCGGCCTGGGCGAATCGCGCCGCCAGCGCGCGGGCCTGGTGGCGCAGCTCGCCAACCTTGCGCCCGACTACCCCGAGTCCGTGCCCATCAACCACCTCGTCAAGGTGGCCGGCACGCCGCTGGCCGACCAGCCCGACCTCGACCCCTTCGAATTCGTGCGCACCATCGCGGTCGCGCGCATCACCATGCCGCGCGCCAAGGTGCGCCTGTCGGCCGGGCGCCAGCAGATGGGCGAGGCCGTGCAGGCCCTGTGCTTCCTGGCGGGCGCCAACAGCATCTTCTACGGCGACAAGCTGCTCACCACCGGCAACCCCGATGTGGCGGCCGATCAGGCGCTGCTGGACAAGCTGGGCCTGACCACCCGAAAGGGCTGAAGCGCATGGCCGCCGTCTGCGTGATGGTGCTCGGCACGAGCAGTGGGGCCGGCAAGAGCTGGCTGGCCACGGCGCTGTGCCGCCACTACGCGCGGCAAGGACTGAAGGTGGCGCCGTTCAAGGCGCAGAACATGAGCAACAACGCCCGCGTCGTCGATGGGGGCGAGATCGGCAGTGCGCAGTATTTCCAGGCGCTCGCGGCCGGCGCCGAGCCCGAGGTGCGCATGAACCCCGTGCTGCTCAAGCCCGAGGCCGACACGCACAGCCAGTACGTGCTGATGGGCCGTGTGGACGCCGAGCTCACCGCCTTGCCCTGGCGCGAGCGCGGCGAACGCGCCTGGCCCACGGTGCGGCGCGCGCTGCACGAACTCATCGCCGAGCACGAGGTGGTGGTGATCGAAGGCGCGGGCTCGCCGGCCGAGATCAACCTCATGCCCAACGACATCGTCAACCTGCGCGTGGCGCGCGAGGCCAAGGCGCGCTGCCTGCTGGTCACCGACGTCGATCGCGGCGGCGCCTTCGCCCACTTGTACGGCACCTGGTCCTTGTTGAGTGAAGCCGACCGCGCGCTCATCCGCGGCTTCGTGCTGAACAAGTTCCGCGGCGATGCGTCGCTGCTGCAACCAGGGCCGCAACAACTGCAGGACCTCACCGGCGTGCCCATGCTGGGCGTGATCCCCATGCAGTGGCGCCACGGCCTGCCCGAGGAGGACGGCGTGTTTGATATGACCCCCACGCTCCCCGCTGCGCGTGGTTCGCTGCCCCCCGAGGGGGTGCGTTTCGCCTTGGGGCGGCCCGGCGGCGAAACCGACCGCTCGCACGCCGCCGGCCCGGTGCACATCACGGTGGCGGTGCTCGCCTGGCCGCGCATCAGCAACCTCGACGAATTCCAGCCGCTGAAGAACCTGCCCGGCGTGCGCCTGAAATGGGTGCGCGCGCCGGCGGACGGCGCCGGCGCCGATGTGGTCGTGCTGCCCGGCAGCAAGGCCACCGCCGCCGACCTGGACTGGCTGCGCGAGCAGGGCCTGGACCGCTGGGTGGCCGACCACGCCGCGCGCGGTGGCCGCGTGCTGGGCGTGTGCGGCGGCCTGCAGGTGCTGGGCGAGGCGCTCATCGACACCGAGGGCATCGACGGCAACGCCCCCGGCCTGGGCCTGCTGCCGCTGGTCACCAGCTTCGCGCGCGACAAGACCGTGCGCCGCACCGAGGCCGCGTTCACCACCGTGCGCGGCCCCTGGGCGGCCTTGTCGGGTGTGCGCGTGAGCGGCTACGAAATCCACCACGGCCAGACCGCGCCGCACCCCGCCATGGTGGCGGCCGGAGCCGTCGCGCACGAGGTGATCCCCGGCCTGGCCTGGCAAAACACCGAGGGCAATGTGCTGGGCCTGTACCTGCACGGCCTGTTCGAGGACGATCGCGTGCTGCGGGCCCTGTTCGGCGCCACCGCGCCCACCTTGGAGACCGTGTTCGACCGCCTGGCCGACAGCGTGCGCGAGCACTTCATTCCCGGCGCGCTCGACGCGCTCATCGCACCATGACCCAGCCGAAGCTCCCCGAGGTCCCCGACCTGCACGACGACACCCTGGCCGCCGCGCTGCAGGCCGCCATGGACGACAAGACCAAGCCCCTGGGCTCGCTCGGGCGCCTCGAATCGCTCGCGCAGCGGCTGGGCGCCATCCAGGGCACGGCCGCGCCGCGCCTGCACCAGCCGCAGATGCTGGTGTGCGCGGCCGACCACGGCCTGGCGGCGCGCGGCGTCTCGGCCTACCCGAGCGACGTGACCTGGCAGATGGTGGAGAACTTCCTGTCCGGCGGTGCGGCGGTGAGCGTGCTGGCCCGCCAGCACGGCCTGGCGCTCACGGTGGTGGACTGCGGCGTGCGCCACGACTTCGCGCCGCGCGAGGGCCTGCTGGTGCGCAAGGTGGCGCCGGGCACGGCCGATGCGCTCGAGGGCCCGGCCATGAGCGAGGCGCAACGCGACGAGGCCATCGCCAACGGCGTGACCACCGTGCGCGGCCTGCCCGGCAACGCGCTGCTGCTCGGTGAAATGGGCATCGGCAACACCTCGGCCGCTTCGCTTCTGCTGGCGCGCCTGGGCGGCTTCGAGGTGGGCGACGTGACGGGCGCCGGCACCGGCCTGGACGCCGACGCCGTGCTGCGCAAGATCGGCGTGCTGCGCGCCGTGCTGGCGCGCCACGCCGACGCGCGCGACCCGCTGGCCGCGCTGGCCGCGTTCGGCGGTTTCGAGATCGCCACCCTGGTGGGCGCGGTGCTGCAGGCCGCGGCCGAGCGGCGCGTGGTCGTGGTGGACGGCTTCATCGCCAGCGCCGCCGTGCTGGTGGCCAGCAAGCTGCGGCCCCACGTGCTGCAGCGCTGCGTCTTCGCCCACCGCTCGGGCGAGCGCGGCCACGCGCTCATGCTGGCCCACCTGCGCGCCGAGCCGCTGCTCGACCTGGGCCTGCGCCTGGGCGAGGGCTCGGGCGCGGCGCTGGCCTGGCCGCTGCTGCAAAGCGCCTGCGCGCTGCTCAACGAGATGGCCAGCTTCGCCAGCGCGGGCGTGTCCACCGCCAGCGTCGAACCCCTCGATCCCGCGCCCGTTACCGACAAGCCGGCGCGATGAGCCGCTTCCTTCGTCATTACCTGCTGGCCTTGCAGTTCTTCACCCGCGTGCCCGTCACCGGCCGGCTGGCCGCCTGGGTGGGCTACAGCCCGGCCATGCTGCGCGCCAGCGCGGCGCATTTTCCTGGTGTGGGCTGGCTGGTGGGCCTGTGGGTGGCGCTGGTGTTCACCGCGCTGCTGTGGGCCTTGCCCGGGCCGGGCGCCGCGCCCTGGGTGGCCGCGCTGGGGGCCACCGTGGCCGGCGTGCTCATGACCGGCGCCTTCCACGAGGACGGCCTGGCCGATCTGGCCGATGGCCTGGGCGGCAGCGCCGACCGCGCGCGGGCGCTGGAAATCATGAAGGACTCGCGCATCGGCAGCTTCGGCGCCATCGCGCTGGTGCTGGCGCTGCTGTGCAAGGTGGCGCTGCTCGCGCTGCTGGTGCAGATCGACCCGCTGCACGCGGTGGCGGCGCTGTTCCTGGCGCAGGTGGTGTCGCGCGCCGCGCCATTGCCCCTCATCTTCACGCTGCCGCACGTGGGCGACGTGGCCGGCTCCAAGAGCAAGCCGCTGGCCGACGGCCTCACGCCCGCCGCGCTGCTGGCCGGGCTGCTGTGGATGGCGCTGGCGCTGCTGCTGGTGGTGGCGCTGATGCCCGGCATGGCCTGGTGGGCCGGCGTGCTGGGCGCCGCGCTGGGCACCGCCTGGGTGGGGCGCCTGCTGTGGCGCCGTCTGCAAGGCTTCACCGGCGACGGACTGGGCGCCACGCAGCAGGTGGCCGAAGTGCTGTTCTACCTGGGCGTGGCCATCGCCTTGCCTTTCGAATGAGGTGCCGATGAAGCTCTGGTTGATCCGCCACGCCGCCGTCGCCCTGCCACCGGGCCTGTGCTACGGCATCACTGACGCGCCCGCGCGCGCCGAGGCCACGCTGGCCGCCGCCGAGACCGTGGCCGCCGCCCTGCCGCGCCACGTGCCGCTGTGGGTGTCGGGCCTGGCGCGCGCGCAGCAACTGGCCGCCGCGCTGCAGCGCCTGCGCCCCGACCTGGGCGCCGCGCGCGTGGAGCCGCGCCTGAACGAAATGGACTTCGGCCGCTGGGAGATGCAGGCCTGGGACGCCATTCCGCGCCCCGCCTTCGACGCCTGGATGGCCGACTTCGCGCACCACCGCTTCGGCGGCGAGGCCAGCACGCAAGAGATCATCGATCGCGTCGCCGCCGTGCTGATGGAACTGCACACGAGCGGCATTCGCGAGGCGGCCTGGGTCACGCACGCGGGTGTCATCCGCGCGGCGCACTACCTCAAGGCGCACGGACCGCGGGCCATCGCCGGCGCGCACGAGTGGCCCGAGCGCGTGATCGAGCCGGGCGCCTGTGTCGAACTCGGGTTCTGAGCTTGCCCCGCGCGGGCGGGTAAGGTAGCGGCATGCAACGGCGTTCGATCCTTCTACTTCCCGCCCTGGCCTGGGCGCCCGGCCTCGCGGTGGCGCAGACGCCCCTGCGCGTGCTCACCCACGACTCCTTCGATCTCCCCGCGCCGCTGCTCGCGCGGTTCGAGCGCGAGGCTGGTGCCAAGCTGCAAGTCATCAAGGGCGGCGACGCGGGCGAGATGCTCAACCGCCTGATCCTCACGCGCGCCCGGCCCATCGCCGATGTCGTCTTCGGCATCGACAACGCGCTGCTGCCGCGCGCGCGGCAGGCCGGCATGATCGACCCGTACAACGGCCCCGCCGCCCAGCGCCCCAGCGCCGCGTCTCTGGGGGATGGCGTGGTGCCGGTGGACCACAGCTACGTCGCGCTCAACATCGACAAGGCCTGGTTCGCGCAAAAGGGCCTGGCCCTGCCGCGCTCGCTCGACGACCTGGCCCAAGCGGCCTACAAGGACCTGCTGGTGGTGCCGCACCCGGCCACCTCCAGCCCCGGCCAGGCCTTCCTGCAGGCCACCATCGCCGGCCTGGGCGAAGAGGGCGCCTTCGACTGGTGGGCGCGCATGCGGCGCAACGGCCTCAAGGTGGTCAAGGGCTGGAGCGAGGCCTACTACACCGAGTTCAGCCGCAACGGCGGCGCGCGGCCCATCGTGGTGAGCTACGCCACCAGCCCGGCCGCCGAGGTCTTCTTCAGCAAGACGCCGCTCGCCGAATCGCCCACGGCCAGCCTGTTCCTGCCCGGCGGCGTGTTCCGCCAGGTCGAGGGGGTGGCGCTGGTCAAGGGCAGCCACCCCGCCGCGCGCGAGGCCGCCGGCCGCTTCATCGAATTCCTGCGCTCCCCGCCTGTGCAACAGGCGCTGCAGACCAGCATGTGGATGTACCCCGCCGAGCCCGGCGCCGCGCGCGCCGAGGTGTTGAAAAAGCACGCGCCCGAGCCCACGCGCTTCGACAACCCGCCGGCCGAGCGCGCGAGCGAGCAACTGCGCGCCTGGCAGGACCGTTGGGTGAAAACCGTCCTGCGCTGACGGCCCTCCATGCGCCTCGCGCTCGCCCTGATCCCCTTGCTTTTCCTCGCCCTCGTGGCGGTGGCGCCCGTGGCGCGGCTGCTGGCCGAGGGCTGGGGCGCGGGCGAGTTCGGCTTCTGGTCCTTGTGGGCCGACGACTACCTGCGCGGGCGCGTGCTGTGGTCGCTGGCGCAGGCGGGCATCACCTCGGTGGCGGCGCTGCTGGTCGGCGTGCCGCTGGCCTGGGTGCTCGCGCGCATCGACTTCACGGGCCGTGGGCTCGTGCTGCGCGCGCTGATGCTGCCCTTCGTGGTGCCCACGCTGGTGGCGGCCATGGGCGTGCTGGCGCTGGCCGGGCCGCGCGGCGTATTGGGCGTGCTGGGCATCGACGGCTCGGGCACGCCCTGGCTGCTGCTGTACGGCAACCTGTTTTTCAACCTGTGCCTGGTGGTGCGCGCGGGGGTGGACGCCTTCGAGCACGTGAGCGCCACGCGCGTGGCCGCCGCGCGCACGCTGGGCGCCTCGCCCTGGCGGGTGTTCCTGCGCGTCGAATGGCCCGAGGCGCGGCCCTGGCTCGCCTCGGCGGCCTGCCTGGTGTTCCTGTACTGCCTCTCGGGCTTCGGTCTGGCGCTGGTGCTGGGTGGCCAGCGCTGGGCCACGGCCGAGGTGGAGATCTACACCCTGGTGGCGCACGAACTGGCGCTGGGCCAGGCCGGTGTGCTGGCGGTGTGGATGCTGCTGCTCAACGGCGCGGTCGCGCTGGCCTACGCGGCCATCGAGCAGCGCCTGGCCGCGCCCGCACGCGCGGCGCCCCTCGCGCGCCGCACGGTGGCATCGCCTGGCGACCGCCTCGCCGTGGCGGGCCTGCATGCCACGCTGTTTGCCCTGGCCGGCGCGCCGCTGCTGGCCTTGCTGTTGCGCACCGCGCCCGCGCTGCTCGACGGCGCGGCCTGGGCCGTGCTGCGCGAACCCGCCACGCTGCACGCGCTGTTCAACACGCTGCGCTTCAGCGCCATGGCCCTGGCGCTGGCCCTGGTGCTGGGCGTGGCGCACGCGCTGTCGGCGCAGGGCCTGCGGCGCCTGTGCCTGGCCTGGCGCGCGGCGGCCTTTCTGCCCTTCGTGGTGTCGCCCGTCACGGTGGCCTTCGGGCTCTTGCTGCTCTACCCGGCGTTCACCGCCAGCCTGCCCCTGCTGGTGGCGGCCTACGCGCTCATCGCCTACCCCTTCATCGCGCGCGCCCTGGCCGCCGCGCTGGACGCGTTGCCGCCGTCGCTGGCGCAGGCGGCGGCCACGCTTGGCGCCTCGCCCGCGCG
>NZ_WVZN01000028.1:0-1023 GCF_011772445.1 Hydrogenophaga sp.
CGCTGCAGCGCGATGCCCATCTTCTCCTGGTCGGCCTTGGTCTTGGGTTCCACGGCCTGCGCAATGACGGGCTCGGGGAAGACCATGCGCTCGAGCATGATGATGGCTTCGGGGTCGCACAGGGTCTCGCCCGTGGTCACGTCTTTCAGGCCCACGCAGGCGGCGATGTCGCCGGCGCGGATCTCTTCCACTTCCTGGCGGTTGTTGGCGTGCATCTGCACGATGCGCCCGATGCGCTCCTTCTTGCCCTTGACCGGGTTGAAGACGGAGTCGCCCTTCTTGAGCACACCCGAGTACACGCGCACGAAGGTGAGCTGGCCCACGTACGGGTCGGTCATGAGCTTGAACGCCAGCGCGGAGAGCTTCTCTTCGTCGGCGGCCTTGCGCGTGGTGGCAGCCTCGTTCTCGTCGGTGCCGCCAACGGGGGGGATGTCCACCGGCGAGGGCAGGTAGTCGATCACGGCGTCGAGCATGCGCTGCACGCCCTTGTTCTTGAAGGCCGAGCCGCACAGCATGGGCTGGATTTCGGTGGCCAGCGTGCGCGCGCGGATGCCCTGCTTGATCTCGTCCTCGGACAGGTCGCCCTCTTCGAGGTACTTGTTCATCAGCTCTTCGCTGGCTTCGGCCGCGGCCTCCACCATCTTCTCGCGCCACTCCTTGGCTTGCGCCTGCAGTTCGGCCGGGATGTCCTGGTACTCGAACTTCATGCCCTGGGAGGCTTCGTCCCAGATGATGGCCTTCATCTTGAGGAGATCGACCACGCCTTTGAAGTTGTCCTCGGCGCCGATCGGAATCACGACCGGCACAGGGTTGGCCTTCAAGCGCAGCTTCATCTGGTCATAGACCTTGAAGAAGTTGGCGCCGGTACGGTCCATCTTGTTGACGAAAGCAAGACGCGGCACCTTGTATTTGTTGGCCTGGCGCCAGACGGTCTCGGACTGCGGCTGAACGCCACCCACGGCGCAATACACCATGCAGGCGCCATCGAGCACACGCATCGAGCGCTCCACCTCGATGGTGAAG
>NZ_WVZN01000028.1:1033-26845 GCF_011772445.1 Hydrogenophaga sp.
CCGTCGTGCACTTCACCGATCTTGTGGGTCACGCCGGTGTAGAACAGGATGCGCTCGGTGGTCGTGGTCTTGCCGGCGTCGATGTGCGCGAAGATGCCGATGTTGCGGTAGCGCTCGAGGGGCGTGGTGCGGGACATGGAAATACTCCGGAAAGGTTCGAGCCCGCCACCCCGGATGGGGATTGCGGGCTCTCGGTTCAGGTTGATCGAAGGGGACTGACCTGGATCAGAAGCGGAAGTGGCTGAAGGCCTTGTTGGCTTCTGCCATGCGATGCACCTCGTCGCGGCGCTTCATCGCGCCGCCGCGGCCTTCGGTGGCCTCGACCAACTCGTTGGCCAGGCGCATCGCCATCGACTTCTCGCTGCGCTTGCGCGCGGCTTCCTTGATCCAGCGCATCGACAGCGCCAGACGGCGCACCGGACGCACTTCGACCGGCACCTGGTAGTTGGCGCCACCCACGCGGCGGCTCTTGACCTCCACCATGGGTTTGACGTTGTTGATGGCGGTGGAGAAGATCTCGACCGGATCCTTGCCGGTCTTTTTCTCGATTTGCTCGAGCGCGCCATAGATGATGCGCTCGGCCACAGCCTTCTTGCCGCCTTCCATGATCACGTTCATAAACTTGGAAAGCTCGACGTTGCCGAACTTGGGATCCGGCAGGATTTCACGTTTAGGGACTTCGCGACGACGGGGCATGATTCACCTCTTGCTTCAGTTGATGTCCGGACGTCCTTCTGATCCAGACACCCCGCAGACCCATTGGGACCTGCACTTACTCGACCTTTGTTCAAGGTCACTACGCCGATCCGGCTCGTCAAAACCGGGCGGCACCGACTGACGGCCGATCAGGCCTTCTTGGGACGCTTGGCGCCGTACTTGGAGCGCGCCTGCTTGCGGTCCTTCACACCCTGCAGATCCAGCGAACCGCGCACGATGTGGTAGCGCACGCCTGGAAGGTCTTTCACACGACCGCCGCGCACCAGCACGACGCTGTGCTCCTGCAGGTTGTGGCCTTCACCGCCGATGTAGGAGATGACTTCGAAACCGTTGGTCAGGCGGACTTTGGCGACCTTGCGAAGCGCCGAGTTCGGCTTCTTCGGCGTCGTGGTGTACACGCGGGTGCACACGCCGCGACGCTGCGGCGAGTTTTCCATGGCCGGGCTCTTGGATTTGGTCTTTTCGACCTCCCGGCCGTGGCGCACGAGCTGGTTGATGGTTGGCATTGAAAACGTCCCTAAACGTTTGAAAACGGCAAAGCTTCTCGGAAAATTCCGAAAAGCCTACTAGTGTAGCACTGGCGGGCTGGCAGCGCCAACCGGGGCGCCCCACCCGCCCGGATGGATCACTGAATCCAGAGACGGATCGCGTCCCAGGCCCGGCCAAAAATCCCGGCCTCCTCCACCGTCTCCAGCACCGTCAGCGGCACCTCGACCACGGGCTGTCCCGAAGCGGTGGTTACACGCAGCGTGCCCACCCCCTGCCCCTTCTGGAGAGGGGCGACAAGCGGATCGGGCCGCACGACCTCGGATTTCAGCTTCGCCCCTTCGCCCGCCGGGACGGAAACGATCACCCCCTCGGCGCGTCCGAGCTTGACAGTGTCGGACTTGCCTTTCCAGATGCGCGGCTCGGCCGCCGGCTGGTTGGCCGCCAACAGGCGCACGGTGTCGAAGGCCGTGTAACCCCAGTTCAACAGCTTCTGCGATTCGGCCGCCCGGGCGTTTTCACTTGAGGTACCCAGCATGACCGACAACAAGCGGCGCTGGCCGGCGGGCCCGTCGCCCAAGCCGGGTACAGGTCTGCGCGCCGTGGCCACGAGGCAATAGCCTGCCGCGTCGGTGTGGCCGGTCTTCAGTCCATCGACGGTGGGATCTCGGAACAGCAGCAGGTTGCGGTTCGTGTCGTTGGTGGCGGGCGTCCCCGGGTAGCGATACCGCTGAATGGAGTAGTAGCCGACGTACTGCGGGAAATCATTGATCAACCGCGTGGAGAGCGTGGCGAGGTCGCGCGCGGTAGTGACGTGTCCCGGCGCGGTCAGGCCTTCCGGGTTGCGATAGCCGGTGGCCGTCATGCCCAGGGCCTTTGCCTGTTGGTTCATGAGCTCCACGAACCGGTCGACCGAGCCCGCCACCCCCTCGGCCAGGGCCACGGTCGCGTCATTGCCGGACTGCACGATCATGCCCTTGATGAGGTCCTCCACCGGCACCTGCATGCGCGGCTCGATGAACATGCGCGAACCGGGGGTCTTCCAGGCACGCTCGCTCACACCAAAGGTCTGCGTGAGCGTGATCTTGCCGGCGCGCAAGGCATCGAACACCAGATAGGCCGACATCAGCTTGGTCAGCGAAGCGGGCTCGACGGAGGCGTCGGGGTCCTTGCTGGCCAGAACCTGGCCCGTCGTCACGTCCAGCAGCAGGTAGGCGCGAGCGGCGATTTCAGGCGGCTGGGGAATCTGGGCCGCGGCCGGCGCCAGCACGGTCAGCGACAGCGCAAGGCCGGCGATCAGGGAACGGAAACGGGTCATCAACTCAAATTCCTAAATGAAGAACGGCGTCACCACGGCTCAATGCCGCCAGTGGCGCCACACCTGCTCGCGCAGCAAAGGCAGTTGGCCGTGGAAGAAGTGGCCTCCTCCTGGCACCACCAGCACAGGCAGGGACTGAGGACGCGCCCAGTCCATGACCGCACTCAGCGGCACGGTGTCGTCGAGCTCGCCGTGAACGACCAGCGCCCGCGCCTGAAGTTCCTTGGCAATCGGCGGCACAACAAAGCGGCTCGCCGCGGTGCCCACCAGCACCACGTGACGGACGTCCCGAGCGGGATGAAGGCGCTGCAAGGCCCGGCAAGCGACATAGGAGCCGAACGAAAAGCCGGCCACGGCGAGTGGGCCCGAAGGCGCCTCGGACTGCACCACGGCCATCAGGTCATCCTCCTCGCCGCGGCCTTCGTCGTACTGCCCGCCACTGCGCCCCACCCCGCGGAAGTTGAAGCGCACCGCCACCATGCCAGCGAGCACGGCCGCTCGGGCCAAGGTCTGCACCACCTTGTTGGTAAGCGCGCCGCCGTGCAAGGGGTGCGGATGCGCGATGATGGCGGTTGCGCTGGTCGCGCCATCCGGTCGGTCGATGGCGAGTTCGATGGCGCCGGCCGGCCCATTGATCAGGCGCGATTCGGTTTGCGCGTTCACCTCAGCGCCCCACGCCGGGCGGCGTCAACAGCCGCTCGACGACCACCCCATCGCGCAGGTGCGATTCGACGATCTCATCGATGTCGTGTTGATCAACATAGCTATACCAGACGGCCTCCGGGTACACGACCGCGATCGGCCCACCCGCACAACGATCGAGGCAGCCCGCGCGATTGACGCGCACACCACCGGGCCCCAACAAGCCCAGCGCCTTGGCGCGTGACTTGCACCGAGCGAACGCATCTTCGGCCTTGTGATCCGCGCAGCAGGCTTCACCGCCCTCGCGTTGATTGAGGCAGAAAAAGATATGCCGCTGATAGTAGGACGCCGGGGGAAGGGATGCACCGCTGGACATGGCGGGATTCTAGGCGGCAGCCTCAGTCCTTGCGGGTGAGCGGGCCACAGCGCGCAAACCGAACAGGATGGCCGCAAAGGGCCACAACCACCCCAACCACTGTGAGAGGCCATGAAAGCGGATGAAGCGCCCCTGCTCCCAGACCTCGAGCGACTGAACCAGATAGGGCACCTCGGGCGCGCGGTTCAGCAGCGCGAGCGTCACCCCCAGACACAACAGCATCACCGCGTGGCAGACCCGCCGCGGCAAGGGCAGACACAGCAGCGCGGCCGCCAGCGCCGCACCCATGCCAACCAGGGTTGCCGGACTGAGCCAGGCCCAGGCGTGCGATGGCCCATGGGTGAGCGCGGACGATAGTCCGGCCGCCAACATGGCGCCGCCGAAGAAGAAGGGAAGAAAAGCCATTCGTCGCCACCAGGCACGCATGTCGCCAAAGGCCATGAGCAACGGCGCCAACAGACTCAGGGCGATGCAGAAGGACTGCGTCAGAAGACTCAACGGGACAGCTGGCTCCGAGCGCACGGGCAGCCAAACGACAAAAGGCGTGTCCCACAACCAATCGGCCAAAGCCGCCATCAGGCGATCGGCAACCTGCCCCAGCCCGAAAGGCACCGAGGCCGGGTACAGCAACGCCAGGGGCCACAACGCCAGCAGCACCAAGCCTCCGTGCGCGCCAGGTGCAAACCATTGATCTCGAAAGCGGCTCCACCGCGCCAAGATTCCCCACCGATCCAGCACGACCATCAAGCCCGCGCCCAACGCCCCACCGAGCGAGTTCAGGCCGAAATCCACATTCGAAGGCACGCGGCCAGGCAAAAAGGTCTGAAGACTCTCCACAGAGGCCGACAATGCCAGCGCGGCAGCGGCACCCCACCAGAACGCCCCTCGGTGCCACCCCAGCCGAAGGGCGGCCACCGCCAACAGCCCCCCCAACGGCATATAGCCCACGAAGTTGGACCACATGTCAAAACCGGTCCAGTACTGCGGCCAAGGTGCCCAGATCCATGACCACGGCTCCACGCCCTGAACGCGCCAGCCCGTGAAGGGATAGAGGCTGGCATAGGCGATCAACCCCGCATACAGCACCGCCAGAGGCCAAGCCGAGGTCCGCGAGCCCATCGCCATCGGGCGCTCAGAACGGCTTGACCACCACCAGCACCACGGCTGCGACCAGCAACAGAACCGGCACCTCGTTGAACCAGCGGTACCAGACGTGGTCGCGCTGACGCGCCCCGCTTTCGAAGCGGCGCAGCAGCACCCCGCACGCGTGGTGATAACCGAGAATCAACACCACGATGGCCAGCTTGGCATGCATCCAGCCATTGCCAGGCCCGCGCCCGATCCCATAACCCAGCCACAGCCACAGCCCCAGAGCCAGCGCTGGAACCGCCAACAAACTGGTGAATCGCAGCAGCTTGCGCGCCATCAGAAGCAATCGCGCCCGCTCAGCCACGCTCTCGGGAGGCACCATGGACAGATTGACGAAGATGCGAGGAAGATAGAAAAGGCCGGCGAACCAACTGGCCACGAACACGATGTGGAAGGCTTTGACCCAGAGCATGGAGGCAGTGTAGTTGCCATGGCTCCCCAAGACCCTTGGGGAAACACACTGAGGCAGCACAGCCTCGCGGTCGCAGCAAATGTCAGAAGAACAAAAAAAACCCGGCCAATGGCCGGGTTGGGAAGCCTTTTTGCTGTCACACACTAAGGCACCCGCTCAGGGAGGAAAAGCGGGGAGTACCTTGCGGCACCCGCCTAAAGTATAGCGCAACATCTCGCTTTTGCAATCCGAACCCCTGTCAGATTTGACACTCCATGCATCAAACACATGACCTGACCGGCCGGTCAAGCGAAGCCCCGGCGGGAGCGGCCAAACGGCCCAAGCGTAGGGCCAAGCAAGCATGATGGGGAAGGGCGAAAACGCCCGGAGCGGATCAGGCCGCCAATGCGCGCAGTTGCTTGATCGCGGCGTCGAAACCGGACAGTTCGTGCGTAGGCTGCCGCAAAAAGGCCATGATGGCCTCGCGGCGTTCGATCGCCAGGTCGGCGATGCGGTCCGAACCCTTTTTGTACTCACCCACCTTGAGCAGGAGTTCGATCTCGTCGTATTTGGCGAGCAGTTCGCGGACGCGGCCGGCTGCCGCCCTGTGCTCAGGCGAGATCAACGCGCCCATGACTCGCGAGGCCGATGCAAGCACGTCGATGGCGGGGTAGTGATTGGCGGCGGCGAGCTTGCGCGATAGCACGATGTGCCCGTCCAGAATGGACCGGGTTTCGTCCGCCACAGGCTCGGTCATATCGTCCCCCTCGACCAGCACCGTGTACAGCGCCGTGATGGAGCCTCTGTCGTTCGTGCCGACTCGCTCCATGAGCTGCGGCAGGGTGGCGAACACGCTTGGCGGGAAGCCGCGCCGCGTGGGCGGTTCCCCGGCCGCCAGACCGATTTCACGCTGTGCACGCGCGAATCGGGTCACCGAATCCATGAGAAACAGCACCCGCTGCCCCTGATCGCGAAAGAACTCGGCAATGGCCGTGGCCACGTACGCGGCGCGGGCGCGCTCCATGGACGACTTGTCCGAGGTGGCGCAGACCACGACAGCCTTCGCCATGCCTTCGGGCCCCAGCTCGCGCTCCAGGAACTCGCGCACCTCACGACCGCGCTCACCGATCAGCGCGACGACCGTCACGTCGACTGCCGCGCCTTTCACGAGCATGCCCATCAGCGTTGATTTGCCGCCACCCGCCGCCGCAAAGATGCCCATGCGCTGGCCTTCGCCACAGGTCAGCAAGCCATCGAGTGCGCGAACACCCAGTGGCAGCGGCGTGCTGATGATGCGCCGCGTGAGCGGGTCGGGCGCGGGGGCATAGACCGGGTATTGCCTCGACGTGAGCAGCGGCCCGCGGGTGGCCAGATCCATGGGCTGGCCCAGGCCATCGAGCACACGCCCCAGCAGGGCGGGCCCAACCGGGGTCATCTGCTCACGCCCCGTGGGGATGACTTCGGTCTCGCCGGAGATGCCCTGCGTGCTGGTAGAAGGCACCAGCAAGGCCACGCCCTTGGCGAAGCCCACCACCTCGGCCGGCGTCTCTTGGCCCGAGTGCGGATTGCGCAGCAGGCAGACCTCGCCCACCTTCACCGATGGCACGACGGCCTTCACGATGGTGCCCACCACCTGGATGACGCGCCCACGCACCTTGACGGTCGTGGTCTGTGCCACCGCACCACGCAGCAGGCGCGCGATCTGGTCCAGCCGTTCGGGCGGGTTGAGTGAGGACAGGCGGGCTTCGGTCGTCATGGCGCGTCGTCGTACAACGATGGCGGGGCAAGATCGGGCGGCAGGGCGGGGTCGGGCCCGGCCTGCGGCTCTGCATCGCTCGACTCATCCAGGCTTGCCGGCGCGATCGCCGCACTCAACGCGGCCTTGAGGATCTCAACCTGGCCCGACAGACTGGCCTCCACCACACCGATGTCCGACTCCACCAGACAGGCATCGATTGCCAGGCGCGCGTCGGGATGCACGTCGATGTGCGCGACGCTGGGGTAAAGCTCGCGCAGGGCATCGATCTGGCCGCGCAGAAATGTCACCTGCGAGGGATGCACGTTCAGGCTGAGCTGCTTCTGCCCGCGCAGCAGCTCCAGGCAGTTCTTCACCACCGTGGTGAGCCGCTGGCGGTCGTCGAAATCGCTGACGACCTTGCGCACGGCCTCGAGCACCAGCTCGACCATGTCGGCCTCGAGCCGGGTGAAGTAGCCAACGGTCTGGTTGACGATCTCCATCATCCGGCCGCTCTGCTGCAGGCGCGCGGTCTCGTTGCCATCGGCGTAGCCGCGCTCGCGCTCGGCTTCGTAGGCGTCCCGGGCCGCCAGCAGGATGCGCTCCTTCTGCTCTTGCGCATCGGCCAGCGCGCGCTCGGCGTCCTTGAAGACCCAGAAGTCCCTGGCCTTGATGAGCTTGGTCGCCGCATCAGGGCGGCTCAGTTCGTCTGCGTCGCGAATGATGAACACCACCGGCTCTCCACAATCGACAACACCGCCTGCACCACACGCCGGGCACTGGCGTCGTCCATAGGACACACGCAGCCGTCGGGCAGGGCGAGCTGTTTGAGCACGAAGCGCGAACGGATCGGACCGGGCCACGCATCGGCGGCCGCGACCATCCAGCACCAGCCCACCTCGGCGGCCGTGAAACGCCGCCACGCCTGCGGCTCGGGCAAGGGCGCGAGCACCGGCATCAAACCCGTCACTGTCTGGGCAAACTCGTAGGCCTCGGGCTCGAGCCAATCGCGCCACAGGCGCACCTCCTCACGAGACAAGGCACGCCGCACCTCTGCGGCCACCACCAGGCTGGCCACGTGGCTGGCCAGGCGGTCCAGACGCGCCACAGGCAACAGAGCCAGGCGCCACTCCGGCCGATCGAGGTCGAGGCAGTCGGTGTTCTCGTTCAATTGACGGCGCACCGCGCGGCTCAGGTGGCGGCGGGCACGCTCGCTGTGCCACAGGCGCTCGGTCACAGCCGATCCGAACAAGGCATCGATCTGGTCGCCGCGCATGTACTCCGCAGGCGAGGCATCGAAGCGGGCAACCACCGACAGCAGACCACGCGATGCGGGCCAGCGAGTCAGGGGAGAGGCCAGGCCCATGCCGTCACTCGCTGGCGATGGCGGGCAGATTCACCGGCGACACCGGCGCCGCCGGCAGCGCGGCGGAAACAGGCGCCTGCGCGCGCCACCAGCGCCGCAACCACCACGCGGCCGCGGCCAGCAGGAGCAAGGCCATCGCCGCCACCGCACCCCAGATGCCGAGATGCCGCTGCTGCCGCAGTGCAGCCTCGTCCTGCGCCTGAGCTTCGGCGGCCTCCTTGGACGCCTTGGCCGCCGACTCATCTACCGGGGCAGACGCAGCCGGCATCAGCACCACATTGACTTTTTCCACCGACAGGCCGGGAATGCTGCTGGACACCAGGCGTTTGAGTTCGGGAAGATTGGGCTGCAGGTCCACCTCGCGCCGGTGCTTCACGAACACCGCCGCCGAGGAAGGCAGGCCCGGCTCGCCACCCGTGCTGCGCTCGGGCAACACCACGTGCACACGCGCCGTGAGCACGCCGTCGATCTGCGCCAGCGTTTCCGACAGCTCCTGCGACAAAGCCCACAGGTAGCGCGCGCGCTCTTCGAGCGGCGAAGAAATCAGGCCTTCCTTGCGGAACACGTCACCCATGCTAGCGCGGCGTTCGCGCGGCAGGCCTTCGCGGTCCAGGTGCGCCACCGCGCGCGCCACGTCGGTCTGGGCCACCATCAGGTTCACCGCGCCATCCTTGCCCGGCTGCTTCTCCGCGCCAATGCCGGCGCGATCGAGCGCGGCCAGCACCTCGTTGGCGTCGCGCTCGCTCATGTTGTTGAACAGGGCCACGTGCTGGCCGCACGCCGCCAGCAAGACCACACAGGCCATCGCGGCCCAGAAACGCAATCGCTTGGTCATGGCGTCACTGCAGCTTGGTGAGTTGATCAACGTGCTGCGTGGCCTTGGACACGGCCTTGCCCAGCAGGTCCACGAACATCGAAGCGTCGGTGAGTTGCACCTGCAGACGCAGCAGGGTGGTGGTGCTGATCTCCTGGCCGCGCTCGGTCAGCGCCGCGTGGATCTCCTGCGTCTTGGCCAAGTACTCGCGGCCGGCGTTTTCCATGGAGCGCAGGATGGCGTCGCCCAGGTGCCCGGGCTCGCTGCCCGCCACGGGTGCGGCGAGGGGCGCATCCAGCGGCGCCTGGGGCGCCTGGAGCGCCTGCAGCACATCGGTGAAGCGCGCCGCCTCGGACTCGGGCACCTCGCGCAGCACAGGCGTGTCCACCCAGGCCGGGGAGGTGGTGGCCTGCGCCACCAGGTTGATCACATCGCCAGCCATGGCCGCCTCCGTGGTCAGTGCAGGGTGGGTGCAAACGGCGGCAGCGGCGCGCCGGGCGCGGCGCGCTCCAGCAGTTCGCGCGCCATCCGCACGTGCGCGCCCGCCTCGGGGCCGAGCTGCGCCACGCGACGCAACAGGGCGGTGGCCTGCGAGGGCCAACCCGCCTGCACCAGCGCCAGGCCCAGAAAGGCCATGAGCTCGGGGTCGTCGGGGTGCTGGCGCAGGCCTTCGTCGCGCAGCCAGCGCACGGCTTCTTCCATGCGCCCCGCGGCCTGCTCGGCCATGGCGCGGCCGATGTGCGGCAGGACGCTGTCGGGCCGCAGCACCATGAGCGAGGTGAAGATGGCGCGCGCCGCGGCGGGCTCGCCCACGTGCACGGCCAGGAAACCGATGCGGGCGAGTTCGCGCAGTTGCTCGGCGGAAGCCGGGTCAGTGCTGGGGTTGTGCATGTGCTGCTCCTTGCAGTCGGGCGATGACGTGGCGGGCGCGGTCGAACAGGTCCTGTGCGCCCTGCTTCCTGGCTGTCGCCGCCAGCGACTCCAACCAGTCGATCGCCTGGTCGCGCTGGCCGTTGAGGCACAGGCAATCGGCCACGGCGAAAGAGAATTCATGGGCCTGCGGCGCCAGTTCGAGGTACCGCTTCAGCGCCCGCACCGCGTCGTCGTAGGCTTTCAACTCCCGCGCGCACAAGGCCAGGCCTTGCCACACACGCAACTCGTACGGCCGGAACACGCTCAACAGCGCGAACAGGCGGCTGGCCGGCAGGTACTGGCGCTGCTGGGTGAGGTAATAGGCTTGCGCGTAGGCGCTTTCCGCGCCCTCCTGGCTCAACAACTCCAGCACGCCAGCGGCCTGGAAGCGCTCGGCCAGGCCGGGCACGTCGGGCAACAGCAGCGATCGAGGGGCGCTGGCGGCACTCATGCCATGTTCCCCGCAATGGCCTTCGTCAGATCGTTCTGCTGTTGCTCCATGTCCTTCAGGCCACTCCTCGTGTCGTCGGCTGTCTCCTGCAGCGCACGAGCAAAGTCCTTGTCCACATCGGCGGACGTGCCCAGGAACTGCCTCAGGCCCTCGATGTGTTCGCCTTGCGCGGTGTCCTCCTGAGCGAGCATTTGCGGGCCGGCACCAAATATCTGATTCGTGCCCCCCAGGATCTGCCAGCTCGCGCTCTTTGAGGTGACCTCGTTCTTTGTCTGGTCAATCACTTGCATCACGTCATGCTCGTTCTCGGCATGGACCTTTTGCCGCGACGCCAATTCGTCCTGGACGCTTTTTTGCAAGGCGCTGGCGTTCTTGCTCAGTTCGGTGGCTTCGCTCTTGAGCTTGTCGATCCGCACTTGGATGTCCACACGGCCGTCCGAGAGCTTCTGAACGTGCTTCGGAATGTCCGTTTGCAGCTGCTGCATTTCCTTGTCTTCGGCCGGGGTGCGCACGCCCAGTTGCTGCAACTCCTCCAGCCTGTCCGTCTTCGCCTTGAGTTGCTTCGCGTTGTCGTCCATGCCCTGGACGGATTTCAGCGCCTTGATGTCCGAATCCAGGCGGACCTCTTGCGCGTCCATGTCGGCCCTGAAGCTGTCCCGTCGGCTCTTCAAGCCGTCCAGCTCCTCCTGGACCTTCGCCTTGGCGGCCGCGCTCAGCTTGCCGTCCTTGAGCTTGGTCTCTGCATCGAGAATCGCGCTGTCGTAGCGCTCCCGTTCTTTCGAGCAATCCAGGAGTTGCTCTTCCTTATCCTTGATGTCGGCGTCGACCTTTTTCCGACTGTCGTCGCTCAGGCCCTTCGGAGAATTGATTTCGTTGGCGTACTTGTCCAGGTCGCCGGCGGTTTCGCGGTTCAGCTGCGCGCGGTCCTCCAAGCCCTTGACGTTGCGCTCCATGGTGTTCTTGTAGTCGTCGGTGTTTCGCTTGGCAGCGCTCACATCCTTCAACATCTTGTTGTGCTTCAGGCTGTCCGTGGCGGCGTCCCCGCCCGTTTTCAAACTCCCCACACCAGCCGCCATGGAAACGGTTCCGGACAGAACACCCCCTATCAAATTCTCCAAAGCCGCGAGCATTTGCTTCTTGTATTTTTCGTCCGACAAATTGGCTTGCGCAACGTTCATGTTGACCGCGTTCTTGCTCCCGCTCTCGCTGGCCTCAATGGCCATGTCCATGGTCTTGTTGAAGATGAACGCCAGCAGCGTGTCGACCGAGGCCTGCAAGGGAATCGCGCTGATGCTCTGGGACAGGTCGGGCGCCGGCAGCGTCCCCACCGAGGACACCTTGGTGAAGGCGGCGGGGAACTGGGTTTGCAGACCCGCCAGCGTGACGAGGCTGTCAGGCTTGCCCAGCGTCTGAAGGGCGGCCAAGGCCTCCTTCTGCACGGACACCGGCAAGCGGTTGAAGTCGACGTTCCAGTTCTGCCCACCCGCCTGGTAGTTGTAGAACCTGTCCAGATAAAACTCCATGGTTGCGCTTCCTTGATGATGGGGTGAATGGGTTCAATGGTTTCGGGGCCCGGTGAATGCAAGCCTCAGCTCATTGGCGTGAGGTTGTGGGCAATCTGCGTCTGGCCGCGGTAGTAGTCGCCAATACTGCGGATGGTCGAGATCTGCGACTCGTTGAGTTTTTCCGCCTGCTCGCTGATGAGCTTCTGCATCAGGTTCATGTGCTGCGACATGAAGTCGATCTGGGACTTCAAATGTTCGAGCGCGGCTTTCAGCTTTTCCAGCATCTCCTGCTTCACGGCGAGGTTCACCTGCGTGGCCCCGTTGACCACATTGGTTGAGCCCTCGACGACGGCCGTGCCGGCTTCCGCCGCCGTGCCCAACTGCTGCACGGTTCTCGTCGACATGGTCGTGCCCAGCAGGGAATTCAGCTTGGTGACGTTCGCCGCGAACTTCGCCGCGTCCACCGCCATCTTGGCCACCGCGAAACCGCCAATCATCATGCCCACGCCCAGCGCCAGGGACAGCGCCATGCCGGTGTAGGCGTAGTGATTGTTGAACTGCGTCTGGCTCATCACCATCACCCCCAGCGCCCGGGGATCGGCGATCGTGTTGCCGTTCTTGTCTTGCCAGCTGCCATCAGGGCGCTGTTCCGCGATGACGATCCGGCCGCGGTCGTAGTCGCCATCGATCGACATCTGCACCAGGCCCGCCACGGTGAAATTGAGCTCATTCTGCCGGCCGTCGGGGCCTTTGAAGGGAGACTTGGCCCCCGCGGCCTTGGCGATCGCGCTTCCCACTTCCAGAACCGCCACCGTCGCCGCTGCCGCCGCCACGACGAGCGCCAGCCCCCCGGTGAAGATCGCGGCCAGTGCAATGGCGATGCCCGCCCCCAGCAAAGCCCCGCCCATGGCGGCGCCATCGGCGGCCTCGGCCATCCGGCCCGCCGCCCTGGCCGCGATCTCGGCGTCGATCTGCGCCAGGTTGTCGTCCCGCTGCTGCTCCAGGTTGATCGACTGGGTCAGCGCATCGATCTGGGTCCGGATGGCGTTGGAGACGAGGTTCAGCTGGAAGAGCGTCGTCTGCAGGTGCGACAGCAAGGCCATCGCGGCGTCCACCGACAAGGCTTCGCCCTCGAACGGAGGCGTCAACTGCGGCGCCAACTTCATGGAGAAGCTCTGGCCCGGCTGGCCGGACACCACTTGCAGGAGGACCGGCTCCCCATCGGCCCAGACGCCGCCTTCCACCACCGCCGTTTCGAACAGCTTTTTCGCTTCCTCCAGGGTGATGGGTTGTTGCCCGGGGGCAAAGCTCGACTGCAAGGTATGGAGCTTCAGGTCCACGGAGGTGCTGTTCACGTTGCTTCCTTCAAGGGGACGGGGAATGGGCGGGCGAAGCCGCTTCGGCCGCGCCGGACGAGTCCAGCAGCGCCAACAGGGCTTCCAGGCGGGGCACATGGGCCCGGTGCCGTTCGTGGTGCCGGGCCTGCACCAGGCCGTGGTCCAGCATCTGGCGGGCCTTGTCGCGCTCCCCCATGGCGAGCAGGTTCTCCGCCATGTAGATGGGGGGCACGGGATCGGTGAGATCCAGAATGAAGGCCACGCCGTAATAGGCCACCGCGTCGTTGTGGTGCCGCTGCATGTGCTCACAGGCACCAGCGCCCAGGGGGAAGCGGCGGTCGAGGTGGTTGATGGTGGTGAGCTGGCCGAAGATGTGCGCCGCTTCGCCGTACTTCGCCTGGCCATAGAGGCGGTGGGCCAGCAGGTAGAGCTGCTCCTGGGCTTGCCGCGACACGCCCAGGGCCATGGCCAGCGTGTGCCCCCGGCTGAAGAACTCCATCAGCGCGCCGGCCGCGGGGATGAGGGCTTTGAGGTCTTCCGGTGTCATCGCAAGGTCCCTTCAGCCGCGCAGGTTGTTGCCCACGCTGTCGCCCTGGGTCTCGCTCTTCTTGATGAGGCTGGACACCAGTTCGAAGGTGGCGTTGTAGCGGCCGACCGCGGTCTGTATGCGCGTCTGGTCGTTCTGCTGGGTGCTGCCCAGCTTCTGCAGGGCGATCTGCAAGGAGTCGGCGATGCCGGTGAGGTCGCGGTGGTTGGTGACGATGTACCACTCGCCGGCATCAGCGCCGTCGGTGTCCTCGAACACCCAGAACCAGCCGCCGTACGTCGCGTTCACATCGGTGCTCACGAACTCCGGCACATCCGTCTCGGCGCGCAGCACGTTGGCGATCAGGTCGATCTCCGCCTTGGAGCCCTGGACCCAGCGGAACAGGGGCATCGGGTTGTCGTCGGCGGTGTCCTTGTTCAGCGTCAGGCCCCGGTTCGCCGTGTCCAGCACATCGTTGACGATGGCCATGCGGTCGGTGATGCGCGTCACCGCCAGGGTCTGCGTTTCCAGCACCTTGGCCATGACGTGGGCCATGGCCGCCATGACGCGCGCCGCGCGGCGCAGCGGGTCGGCCACGGCGTCGAACTGGGTCGACCAGCCTTCGAGGCGGGCCGCGGCTTCCGCGTAAACATCCGTGTTGATATCGCCGATGGCCATGATGCGTCTCCGATCAGAACAGGGCGGCGGGCGTCAATGGAAGTTGCCGGCAATGGTGTCGGCGTCGCGCTTCTTGCGCTCGTTCACGTTGGTGGTGAAGGTGAACCAGCGCTGCAGGGCGGCCGTCAGGTCCTGCAGTTGGGCCTGCTTTTCCTGGTTGCGCTGGGTCTTCGACTCGATCGCGGCTTCCAGTTCGCGGCGGGCCTTGGCGATATCGGCATCGCTGGCCACGATGGGGTTGTCGAACACGAGCTGGATGTCCTCGGCCTCGACGCGCACCGGCGCACCGGTGGGGCTGATACGGAAGTACACGCCGTCAGAACTCTGCCCGATGAAGGTGCTGCCCGGTGTGAACGGTGTGGTCTGAAGCTCCTCCCAGGTTCCGAAAGGGAGCTGCAGCGTGCCATAGGTCCAGTACGTATAGGGCGGCCAGTCGAACGCCCCGGCCACCCCATTGATCGTAGCCCCGGTGGCCTGGTTAATCAGCCCCGAGCCCGCGGCCCAGCGAACCAGCGCATTGAGCGAGTCGGCTAGGTTCGCGGGTGCGTTCAACATCTGCGGCGTCCAATCCGCGACCTCTGCGTACAGGTCGCGCATCTCCTGCAGCTCGGCCAGATCGTCCTCCACTTCGCCCGTGTGCAGCTCGATCTGCACGCTGTATTCCCACTGGAACCAGCAGCCGCGCGCCAGGGCCATGTTCATGATGTTGGCCTTGTCGCCCGTGATGTCATCGTTCGCCTCGGACAGGGCGTCCTTGATCGTGATCGTGTACTTGCCGCCCGGGATGGTGACGTCTTCGGCCATGCTCGCGCTCCTGGTGGATCAGCCCCTCGGGCCCACCCGCGTGGGCCGGGGTTCCTCTCGGGGATACGCCTCGCGTGCCTCGGCGTGTTCGCCGTTGGTGGACGCCGGCGCCGCGCGCCGCGCGTGCGACTCGGCCACCCAGGGCGGCGGCATCTCCACGCTTTCGTGGCCCAGTTCGTCCAACCGCTCGAGCAGGGCCAGGAGTTCCTGCCGCTGGGTATCGAGCTGCGCGTCGCTGCGCCGCGCTTCGGTGCGACGGCCGAACTGCATCCAGCGCTCGTCGATGCGCACGTCGCTCAGCCATTCCTTCAAAGTGAAGCGCAGCTTCTGCGTTTCGGCGGCGACGCCCAGGACCAGTTGCGACATCTCCAGCACCAGCTCGCCCTGGGCGGCGTTGACCCGCGGGGCGGGCGCGCCCGCCAGCGTTTCAAGTTCGGTGAAGACGATGGTCTCGCCCAGGGTGCCGCCCCCGGCGCCGACCTTGGTCCAGACGACCTGCCCGAACTCGTTGACCGAGCGCGTGTAATCGCTCAGCCAGTCGGCCTGGCTGGCGATGGTCGTGCCCTGATCGGTGGTGGTGCTGCCGCCGCCGGCGGCGATCACCTCGCGCTGGTAGCGCACGAAGGTCTCGAAGGGGCTGAGGGGGTCGCTCGTGGGGGTGGCCAGGGCGGCGCGCAGGGCGTTCGCCTCGTCCACCGGCCAGACGATGAAGTCGCCCAGCGGCTCGCCGGCCGCCAGGCGGTCGAGCAGCTCACCCTTCGTCTTCAGGGCAGCGAGGCGGGCCTCCAGGTCGGTCTTTTGCGTCTCGACCGCGCCCGCCATGGCCTCGTTGATCTGAATCCCGAGGCTGCGCAGTATCGCCAGCGGATCGCCCGAATCGGCGACGCCGAATTGGCGGATGAACCCCTGGAGTGAATCGAGTGAAGTGGAAACGGGTGTCATTTCGAACTCAGATGAAGTGACGGCGCGCACGCCGACTGGCCCGAACCACCGCCGGCGAGAGACCCATGAGCTGGCGCGTGGCCACCTCGGCGCGGTCCAGCATGGCGGCCGCGCGGGCCTGCGCCTCGCGGGCCAGGCCGGGGTCGCTGGCCTGCGGTGCCGGCCCCGCCTGGGCCTGCAGCGCCTGTCCGATGGCGATGGCGCGGCGGCTCAGCTCGATCAGTTCCCGCCCTTGGGCAAGGACTTGCTCGGTGGCGGGGGACTGGTGGGACCGGCTCATGGCGTGCGGGGTTCGCAAGGGGTTTCGGGGAATTGATGATTGATCCGCACGCCGGTTTCGTCTCTCGGCTTGGTGGTCTAGGGTTCCGGAGGCAACATGGCCGCCCGCTCACACCTTGTTGGGTCGCACGCGCAGTTGCCGGCTGCTGCCGCGCGACTGCGCGTGCATCAGGGTGCGCCGCACCTCGGCCTCGACCTCGTCGATGAAGGCCTGGTACTCCACCTGCACCCGCGCGATCGCCTCGTCGCCGCCTTGCGCCCACAGAGCCGCGTGCTCCTCGGCGGGGTCGATGCCCAGCTCGGCGAACAGGTGGCGGCTGCGTTCCAGCAGTTGCCGCGTGTCCCGCACCAGCGCGCGCCCCCGGGCAATGGCTTCCCTGGCGTCGCGTTGAGGCTTCTGTTCTTCGTCCATGTGCGGCTCCCGGCTCATCAGACCGACTCGATCGTGCGTTCGGGCAGGGTTTCGGGCGTGTTGACCTCCGCCAGGCGCGCCTGCTCCGCCGCCACCGCATCGCCGGCTTCGTGCGCCCGCTCGTCGTGGCGTTCTTCTTCCACGTGGCGTTCGGTCACGAGTTCGTCGACGGTCATGCCCTCGGTCACCGGGCGCTCGCTCACGGGCAGCGACTGCCAGCCCAGCGCGATCGGCTGCGCCAGGGTCACTGGCTGGGCGAGGTTGACGTCCGCCAGGCCCTCGTCACCGGTGGCCAGGCCGCCCGACAGGGCGTCATCGAAGGCGCCAGTCGGTGCCGCCGCGCCCGGCTCCAGGCCCATGGCGATGCGGTCCCATTGGCGCTGCAACAGTTCTTCGGGGCTCATGTGCGTGCCCCCCTGGCCCACCGCGCCGGGCAGGGCCTGCGCCTGCACGTCGGCCGCCGCGGACGCTGGCAGTGCCGACGGCGCGCCAGCAGCGCCCTGCGCACCAGGCGCATCGCCCGCCGCCACAGGCGCGCCATTCGGGTTCATCGGCGACCATTCGTTGCCTGTCGCACCGGCGGCTTCGGCGGGGGAGCACGGCATGCCCGAGGGCGCCGCGCCCTGCTCGGCCCGCCCCATGGCGGCCTCCCACGACAGCACCTGATCTTGCGAGGCCGGGGGCGGGTGGCCCCCGCCCGGCGCTTGCATGGGCGCGGGCGGGACGTCCGTGCCCACGCCGGGCACGGGGTTGGTGTTCAGTTTGGGCTGGCTCATGGCGAGACCTCCTCGGGGCGGTGAAGGGAAGAGAAGTCGACGGACCTGCCGTCGTCGAAGCGCACGCCGGTCTCGGTGCGATCGCAGAAATCGACCATGCCCGCGCGGGCTTCTTCGGTGGTGAACGGCCGCAGCGGCCGGTAGACGAACACGCGCGCCTCGTCGGGCGGCAGGGCGCGCAGGTCCATGGTGAGGAAGCCCGCCGCGGCCATGGCGCGCAGCGAGGGCAGGTTGGCGTGGTAGGCCGACGACCAGATGACCGACAGGCCGCCCCGCTGGCCCAGCGCGCACAGGTGCTGCACCAGCGCCCGGCCCCAGCCGCGGCCGCGGAAGTCCTCGCCCATCCACATGCACAGGTAGCCCTCGTCGCGATGGAGAAACAGGTCCCCGTAACCGACAAAGCCGTAGCGCGCGTGCATGAAGGCATAGGTCGCGGGACTTTCCTCGTTGCGCAGCCGGATCCACTCGGTGGCGTCGAGACCTTCGCCGATCAGGGGCAAGCCGGTCATGCCCGAGGTAGCCGGGTCGCGGTACTGCACGGCCAGTGCCGACGCGTGGCGTTGCTCCAGTGGCTCCAGCCACCACGGACCGTGAAGGTGGAATGGATGGCGCCACGCCGCGCGGGGCGTGGCGGGACGGGCATGGGTGGTAGCGGAAGGGGATTCATGCTCGGTCATCACGGCTGTGCCTTCTGGGTACTGTCGAGTCCGGCCTGGTGCAGGGGCACCACGCGCGGAGTGATGAAGAAGAGCCGCTCATAGGTCTCTTCGCGACGCGTCGTCTTGCTGAACAGGTTGCCAACCACGGGAACGTCGCCCAACACAGGCACCTGGTCGCGTTGCCGAAGGTTGCGCTGGGCGTTGAAGCCACCGATCACGAGCGATCGGTTCTCCAGCACCATGGCCTGGGTGCCGATGGTGCTGCGGCGCACGGTGGGGAGGGTGCCCACCTGAACGTCCTGGATGGACCCGTCCTCGATGTCGATCACGAGATGGATCGCGCGGCCCTTCTCGTCCTCAACGATGCGCGGCACCACGCGCAGGGAAATGCCCACGGTGATGGGCTGAACCTCGGCCACACGCTCGCCCACGGTCTGTATGTAGAACGTATCCGAGAGATCGATCATCGCGCCCATGTTGTCCTGCGTGAGGATCGAGGGACGCGAGACGATGCGCGCCGCGCCTTTCGACTCGAGCAGGCGGATGCGCGCCAACACGTCGGCGATGGTGCCCAGGCCGCTGTACACCAGTGTGTTGCGGTCGGGGGCGAGGTCGGGCACGCCGAACGACAGCGAGCGGCTGCTGCTGCCGCTGACGCGCCAGTCGATGCCGAGGTCCTTCAGGCTGGTCGAGTTGACGTCAAGGATCATGGCCTCGATCTCGATGAGGCTGTTCGGCACGTCCAGCGCCTCGATCAGTTGCCGGTACACCGGTTCGTTCTGCGGCGCGTCCTTGATGATGATCGCGTTCAGGCGCGCGTCGGAAATGATCATGGGCGCGATGCCCGCAGCGCCGCTGTCGCCGCGCTTGCCACCGCGCTGCGAGGCGGCAGCGGCGGCGATCTGCGAACGCTCGGGCAGCTCCCGCGGCTCGCCCATCCGCGTGTCGTTCGCCACCACCGGCGCGGTGTCGATGCGATCGGCCGACAGGCCCACCAAGCCACGCAACACCGTGGCCACGCCGGGCGTGGTGACCACGGTGTCCCGGTAACGCAGGGTGCGGTCGTCCACCGCGGCGTGGCGCAGCCGGTAGACCATGAGGCGCTGATCGGAACTCGGCTGCGGCAGGGCTTCGATCGCGCGCCCGATGCGCTCGACGTAGGACGAGGGCCCCGACACGAACACCGCACCGCGCTCGGGCACGCCGCTCCAGCCAAAGCGTTCGTCGAACAGGCCGAGGTCGTTCACGACGCGCTTGAGCGTATCGGGCGGCAGGCCGCGCGTGGAAAAGCTCTGCGTGGCCCGCGAGCTGATGCGGCTGATGTACAGAACACCCGCGTGGTGGTACCAGTTCAGGCCGTGCGCCGCGCCGAGCTGATTGAGGAACTCGCCCGGACTGGCCGACTGGCTGCGCCCGCTGGCGGGCATCGGCTCGCTCGATAGGTCGTCTTCGATCTGCAGGCGCAGTCCGAAGGTGGTCGTGAAGTCCTTGAGAACCTGTTCCAGGCTCTGGTTGCGGTTGATGTAGCTGAAGGCGCTGTTGGGCCAGGGCGCGCTGGTGGCAGGCGTTTCGCTGGCCCGCACGTCCACCACGCCCAGGCAGAGCGCGCCGGCGAGGGCCCAGAACAGCAGCGGGCCGAGCCAGCGGTGACGAAGCAGGGTTTTCATGAACATCTCCGTCGGCCGGTCACAGCGCGCCGGTGCGGGCGCGCCAGCGCGTCAGCGCGTTGAGGAAGTTCCCGAGCCCCGCCTCGAACTCGTCGGACGACGCGTCGCTGGCCACGCGCTGCTGCAGCATCAGTTGCTCGGGTTCGCCCCGCAGGCACAGGCAGTCGGCCTCGGCCGGCGATCGCTCGGTGGCGTGGCGCGCGACGCTCTCCAACAAGCGATCGGCCGACGAACGCAAGGCCGGCAACGCACAGATCAGCGACTCGAACACCAGATCACCGCGCCCCGCGGGGTGGATCAGCACGCGCAGGTTGCCGTCGAACACGATGACGAGCGCACCGTCGGCACGCTCGGCGCCGGGTTCCAGCTTGGCGCGGAGCAGGTAGCCCTGCAAACCGGCGTGGCGACTGCTATTGCCCATCGTCGAACTCCTGCGCCTGTGCGTCGTTGCTTGCCTCGGCCATGCGTCGCAGCGTCACCAGCAGGTTGGCCACGGGCTCGATGAGCTCGCTCGGTATGTACTGATTGACCTGGGCCTCGCTCATGAGCGCGCGCGCCAGGGGCACGTCGCGCATGATGGGAATGCCCTCTTCCTCGGCGACGCGTTTCATGGCCTCGGCCACGCCGCCCTCTCCCTTGGCCAGCACCACCGGCAGGGGGGTCTGGCCTTCCTCGTAGTACAAGGCGATGGCGAGGTGCGTGGGATTGGTGACGACCACGGAAGCATCGCGCGTGGCGTTCTCTTCATCGCCGAAGACCAACTCCTTGGCGAACTCCTTGCGATGACCCTTGACGTGCGGGTCGCCCTCCATCTGCTTGAACTCCTGCTTGACCTCCTCCATGGACATCATCAGGTTCTTGGTGTACTGGTACCGCTGCCAGAGGAAGTCGAGCACCGCGATGGTGGCGAAGGCGAGGAACGTCCAGGTCGTGAGCAGCACCATCATGTCGGTGAAGGCCAGGCCCACGGCGCCGATGCCAGCCAGCGGGATCTTGCTCAGCGGCTCGATCGCGTCGTAGATGATGAGGTAGACCACCGCCGACAGCACCCCGAGCTTGAACATCGACTTGAAGAACTCGACCAGGTTCTTCATGGTGAACATCTGCTTGAGGTTCTTGATCGGATCAATGCGCTCACCCTTCGGCGCCATGGCCTTGAACGACACGTTGAAGCCCGTCTGCAGGGCCTCGACCCCGATGCCCAGGAACAGCACAAGGCCGACAAAGGGCAGCAGGAGCTCGATCGACTTGTCAATGACGGCCACCACCAGAAGCGCCAAGGCATCGCGAAACGGCATGCCATACAGTTGGCCGGGCATCACCATGATCTCGGTCATCGCGCGCACGATGTCCGGGCCGGCAAGCAGGGTGTAGACCAGCAGCCCGCCCATGAGCACGGTCTCGGTGAAGTCCTTGCTCTTGGCGACATTGCCTTCCTCGCGCGCCTGCCTCAAGCGCTGGTCGGTGGGCTGCTCGGTTTTTTCGCTCATGGTGTGCGCATCCCCCGCAGCATCTCGTTCAAGGTCGACAAAGAGCCCGCGGTGGTCTCGCGTATCACACCCTCGGCATGGTCGAACAGCACCACGGCGTACAAGGCGAACATCAGCATGGCCAGCGCACTCTTGATCGGCATGGCCAGGAAGAACACCTGCAACTGGGGCACGAACCGGCTGAGCAGCGCCAGGCCCGTTTCCGCCAGGAACATCACCAGAATCACCGGCGATGCCAGCAGCACCGACAGCAGCATGTAGTGATCGAGGATGCGAAGGGCCACCAGGGCAGCGTCGTGCCCCAGCGGCGGCCACCAGACGAAGACCGGCCACAACCGGTAGCTTTCGAAGAGCACGCCGATCATGGCGGTGAAGCCGCCGATGACCAGCACGAAGGTGATCACGGCCATGTTGAACAGCTCGCCCAGCGGCGAGGTGTCGTGACCCGTCATCGGGTTGAGCGTCTGTGAGATGGCTGCGCCGCGCTGCACGTCGGCGATGTCACCCATGGCCTCCACCGCCCACAGCGGCACCGAGAGGATGAAGCCCAGCAGGAAACCCAGCAAGGTTTCCTTCATCACCACCAGGATCTGCTCCGGCGTGCTGCGCGACACGGGCACCTGGTCGAGCAGCAGCGGCATGACGAAGATGGCCAGGCTGCAGGCCAGTGCCATGCGCAGGAAGGTGGGCATGGTTTCCTTGCCCATCAGCGGCAGCACCAGGAACACGCCCACGATGCGCGGCAGGGAATACGCCAGCGCCGCCAGGTGCTGGAAAGGCCATTGGGACAGGTCGAATCCCATCACCGGACCATGTGCGGAAAGCTGTCGAACAGCGCGATCGTGTAGTTGTAGATCTCGCCACCGATCCATCGCGCCGTGAGGAACAGCGTCACACCCACAGCAATCAGCTTGACCGCGAACGACAGCGTCTGTTCCTGGATCTGCGTGAGCGCCTGCACCAGACTGAACAGCGTGCCGACGACGGACGCCACCAGGATGGGCGGCAGCGACAGCCACAGCGTCAGCATGAGCCCGTGGACCACCTGAGAAATGATGTCCGTGACGTCCATGGCGGGCTTCAGAGGTTGTAGGTCAGCACCAGGCCGTGCATCAGCCGGCTCCAGCCATCGACCATCACGAACAGGAAGAGCTTGAGCGGCAGCGAGATGGTCACGGGCGAGACCATCATCATCCCCATCGCCATGAGGATGTTGGAGATCACGAGGTCGATCACCACGAACGGCAGGAAGAGCAGGAAGCCGATCTGGAATGCCGCGGTGAGCTCGGTGATGACGAACGCCGGCATCAGCACGACGAGGTCCTGCTGCGTGACGTCGGCGGACATCTCGGGCGGCCAGATGCGCCGGGCCTGGCTGATGAAGAAGTCCCGGTGCTCGACGGCGCTGTTGTTCAGCAGAAAGCGGCGCAGCGGCTCCACGCCCTCGCGCACCACGGCGACCATGTCGCTGATGTTCTTGACGCCACCGGGATGGTTTTCGATGCCATGCAGGAGATCGGCGCCGATCGGCGCCATGATGAAGGCGGTCAGCACCAGGGCCAGCGCATAGAGCACCAGGTTGGGCGGCACCTGCTGCACGCCCAGGGCATTGCGCACCAGCGAAAGCACGATGGCGATCTTTAGGAAGGCCGTGCAGGTGGCGATCACCAGCGGCACCAGGGCCAGCAGCCCCAGCGCGAATATCAGGAGGATGGGATCGCCCATGGTGTCAGTTCGCTTCGAGCTTGAACCGCAGCACCGACACGCCCAGGCGGCCCTCGATGTCGACCAGTTCGCCTTCGCCGATGAGCCGACCATTGGCGCGGATGCTCACCACGCTTCGCGGGTCACGGCCCAGGTTGAAGACGTAGCCCGGCTGGATGCTCTTGAGATCGCCGAGGGAGATTTCCCGTTCGCCCACATCGAACGTGAGGCGAACGGGAATGTCGTCGAGCACGCCGCCGGAGGCGGCCAGGGAGACGGTGGCTTCGGACATGATTTCCTTCACTCCTTCCAGCACCCGCAGCACGGGGCCATCGATCGCGCAGGCCAGGCCCAGGTGGCTCCCCAGGCGAACGAGCAGTTGCTGCCCGTCATCGCGCAGCAGGCATTCGTCGAGCACGAGCACGTCGCGCCACTCGATCTGGGGCAGCAGGCTCGCGGGCACGTCCACCCACCCGACAACGAGGTGCATCACGATCGGCAGGTCGTCCCAGGCTTGCGCGCCAGCGGGGTCTCCGGTGACCGGGTGCTCCCGCAGTTGCGCGGCCAGGTAGCGGCAGGCCACCGTGTCGAGCCAGATCTCGCCCTCGAGGCAGGTCTGCTCGCTCACGGCACGCCAGGTGTAGCGCTCCATACCGGCACCTGCGGGTCGTTCGGCCTTCCAGCCCGCGCAGTGCAGGCTCTTGCGAGACGCCGACTCGATGGCGACCGACATCAGCTCCGCGCTGAACTCGATGGCCGCCATGGCCACGTCCTGCGGCCAGCTCAGCACCGACTGGCCGGGCAGCGCGACATCGGTGATCGCCTGGATCACGGCCTCGTCCAGCCCCACCACCACCTGCGCGCCACCCCACTCGATGTGCAGGTACCGCACCGCCGGCGGCAGGCTCGTGGCCGGCGACAAGCTGAAACACCAATCGCGCTCCAGCCAGGTCATGGTCCAGGGCTCGCGGTGGCGGCACAGGACGTTGCGATGACTGAGCTCATCGCGCGTGACCGTGGGCCAGCGCACCGGTCGGGACAGCACGGTGGCGAAGTTCATGACTGCCCCGGGAACCAGCTTGCGGTGCGCAGAAGGCCGTGGTCCACGTGCTCGACCGTGGCCACCACCGGACGGTCGAGCCGCGAGCCCAACTCGCGCGCCAGCGATTCAAGCTGGGCGGCCAGTTGGCGCGCCCCGCGGCCATCCAGGCTCGACAGGTCGATCTGCAGATGCCCTTCAAGCGTGCGCATGCGCACGGCCGTGTCGGGCAGGATCCGGTTGCGCAGACCGATGCGCACCTCGCGCTCGCCGTGCAGGCCCTCGCTCACCCAAAGCCGTTCCATGGCGTCGATGAGCCCCGGGTGCTCGCCACGCCCGCAGGGCGGTGGGTCGCTGTCGTCGCGACGCGCCAGCAGGGACAGCGGCGCCACGCCGCCCGGCGAGGCAAGCGCCCCGGGTGAGCGCTGCATCAGTTCGCGGAAGCGGTCGACGTCTTCGCGACGACCCACCGGCACCGCCTTGGCAGCGGGCGCGACCGGGCGCTGGCGCTCCTGGCCCAGCGGCAGGTACATGGGGCCGAGGTCCACCTGGCGGGGCTTGTCACTCACGCGGCCGCCTCCAGCTCGGACTCGGGCGCGCGCACACGGAACTCTTCCAGCTCGAGATCGGCCTGCCGCTCCATCGCCTCGAGACGGGACTCCCGCTCGCGGTCGGCCAGCAACTGGAACTTCTCGGATGCGCGCACGGCCGCCCGGTGCACCTGCTGCGCCGCGCGCAGCACGTCCCGGGCTTCCTCACGGCGGGCGCGCACACCCTCTTCTTCGGTCCGGTCCTTGTCCGCCTCCTGGCGCAGGCCGTCGATGTCCACGCGCGTCCACTCGATCTCGCGCACCTTGACCGGACCCGCGCAGAGCCTGGCCACCATCTGCTGCTCCTGCGTCTGACGCGCCTCGTCGCGACGCCGCCGGTGTTCCACGGCCCGCTCCAGCGCCTCGGTGGCGGCATCGAGCGCGCGGCGCTCGCGCAGCACGTCCTGCTCGCGGGCGCTTTCCCGGATCCGCTTGATGCGCAACAGTCCGTCGACGATCTGCATGATCTACCCGGTCATCAGCGCAGATGGCTCTGCAGGCGCTGCCGGATCTCGGCCCGCGCGCGCGACACCCGGCTGCGGATCGTGCCGATCGGCACACTGAGTTCGGTGGCGGCCTCTTCGTAGCTCAACCCGTCGACCGCCACCAGCATCAACGCCTGCACAGAGCCCTCCGGCAAACCACGCAAGGCATCACCCAGGTGCACCAGGGCCTGGCGCTGAATGGCCTGGTCGCAAGGGTCGCTGTTGGGGGATTCGCTGGCCTCGAGCACTTCGTCGGACTCGAACACCATGCGCCGCTGCGGCGAACGGGACAGGTGATTGCGCGCGAGGTTCAGCGCGATCCCGTGCACCCAGGTGGTCACCTCTGCTTCTCCACGGAAGCGGTCGATGTGGTGGGCGGCCTCGACCAGGGCTTGCTGCGCGATGTCCTCGGCCTCATCGGGATTGCCCACGCGGCGCAGGACGAAGTAGTAGAGCGAGCGGCGGTACTCGGGTGTGAGGCAGACACGCAGGCGCTCTTCCACCGAGCGCTTGGGGACCACTGGCGCGACCTCCAGGGATGCGCACACCGACGCGGTGTGAT
>NZ_WVZN01000009.1 GCF_011772445.1 Hydrogenophaga sp.
GGCGGCGCTGGCCGCCAGCTGGTTCGCCTGACGCGCGGCGTCCGCGCTCTGGCGCACCGTGCCGGTGAGCTGCTCCATGCTGGCCGCCGTCTGCTGCAGGTTGCTCGCGGTCTGCTCCGTGCGCGCGCTCAGGTCCTGGTTGCCGGTGGCGATCTCTTGCGAGGCCGTGTTGATGTTGTCGGTGGCACTGCGCAACTGGCGCATCATGTCCAGGAAGCGCTGGCGCATGGCCTCGACCTCGACAACGAGCGTGCCGAGTTCGTCGCGCCGCGTGGTCTGGAACGCCTGCGTCAGGTCGCCCTGGGCCACGGTGGTGACTGCCTTGGTGAGCTCACCCAGGGGCGCGCTCACGTTGCGGCGGATCAGCACGAACAGGCCGGCGCCGAGCAGCACGGTCGTGAAGATCAGCAGGCCCCAGAACATATACATCATGCGCCAGTGCGAGGCCATGGCTTCGTCGTCCGACACCTCGGCGATCACCCACCAGCCACTGGCCTGCGTGTCGCGCTTGACGGCCCAGGGACTGGTGATCTGCGGATTGAGCAGGGCGACGGAATCGCGCACGAACACGTCCTGGCCCGCGCGCATCTCGTCCATCATCGCGCCGGCCTGGGGGTTGACCTCCAGCACCTTCTTGCCCGCCAGCGCGGGCGGCGAAATGAACAGCGCGTTGGCATTGCTGTCGCGCGGGTCGATGATCGCCGTGCCGCCCGACTGGAAGTAGGTCGCGTCGGTGACGAGCTTGTCCAGCGAGGCCTGGAAGTCGCGGATGTCGAAGCCGATGAACAGGATGCCGACCACCTGGCCAGCGGCGTCCTTCACGGGCTCGTAGTGCGTCATGTACGCATTGCCGAAGAGCACGGCACGGCCGGTGTACGGCTTGCCCTGCAGCATCAGCGGATAGGCGGCGTGGTTGCGCGCCAGGGTGGTGCCCACGGCGCGCTCGCCGTTTTCTTTCTTGAGCGAGGTGCTGATGCGCTCGAAGTCATCGCCCTTGCGCATGAAGATGGTGGCCACGCCGCCGTTGGCGAGGTGGAAGGAGTCGGCCTCGCTGTTGTCGCCATTGAGCAGCATGCCCCAGCTCTTGAGCATGTTGTTGGCCACGTCGAGCTCGAAGTGCTCGGCGAACTTCTTGCGGAACGGCTGGTAGGCGCGCTCGGTCATCATGCGCGCCGTCGCGTCGAAGGCGTCCACCGAATCCGCCAGAGCAGCGGCCTTGTCACCGGCGGCGGTGGCCAGGCGCGTGCGCGAATTGCCTTCGACCACGAAGGCCATGCTGATGCTGATGACGGCCAGCGTGCCGGCCAGCAGCGCGACGGCTTGCAGGGACAGTCGGCGGGCCACGGAGGCGCCGCTCTTCTTGTCCGTTGAGTGATTCGATCGGAACATGGTCAGGTGTCTCCTTCCACGAGCGGCGGCGGCAGGCGCGGCCTTTTATTGCAGCGCTTGCGCGCTTTCGATCAGGCCCATGTCGGCGCTCGACATGAGTGCCTCGATGTCCATGAGGATCAGCATGCGTTCGCCCACGCTGGCGATGCCGGTGATGAAGCTGGTGTCGACCGAGGCGCTCATCTCGGGCGCCGGCTTGATGAGGTCGCCGGCCAGTTCCAGCACGTCGGACACCGAGTCGACCACGGCGCCCACCACGCGGCCGCGCACGTTGAGCACGATGACCACGGTGAAGCCGTTGTATTCGACCTTCTCGCAGCCCAGCTTGATGCGCAGGTCCACGACCGGCACGATCACGCCGCGCAAATTGACCACGCCCTTGATGAAGCTGGGCGCGTTGGCGATGCGCGTGGGTTCTTCGTAGGAACGGATCTCCTGCACGCGCAGGATGTCGATGCCGTATTCCTCGGCGCCCAGGCGAAAGGTCAGGAATTCCGCGCTGGCAGCGGCTTGCGCGGCGGCGCGCGCGCCGTCCTGGCGGGCGATGTGGGTGGCTTCGTTGCGCATGTCCATGGCTGTCTGTCCTCTTGCAGGAAAGGAAATGGGAATGGGGGTGAGGGGACTATCGGCCAGGGCCGCGCGGTCTGAAGTCGGAAAAAGGACGACAAACCCCGGCCTATCAGGCACCGACGTGCCGCGCCGGGCATTCTTTGAGTACCAAAGCATTCGCCGCTTCACCCCAGGCGCGCCCGGGGTGCGGGGCCTCTGCTAACTTCCGGCCATGTCCACCCACCTCGACCCCAGCCCCGCCATCGACAGCGACCACCCGTCGGTCCGTGCGTTTGCGCACGAACACGCGCGGGGCGATTCGGTGCGCGAACGCGCGGTCTCGCTCTACCTGGCCGTGCGCGACCAGATCCGCTACGACCCCTACCGCATCGACCTTTCACCCGCCGGCATGCGCGCCAGCACCACGCTGCAACAAGGCCATGGCTGGTGCGTGCCCAAGGCCGTGCTGATGGCGGCCGTGGCGCGCGCCGCCGGCATCCCGGCGCGCCTGGGCTTCGCCGACGTGAAGAACCACATGAGCACGGAAAAGCTGCGCCGCACCATGGGCAGCGACGTCTTCGTCTGGCACGGCTACACCGAACTCTGGATCGACGGCGCCTGGCGCAAGGCCACACCGGCCTTCAACCTCTCGCTGTGCGAGAAGTTCGGTCTCCTGCCGCTGGCGTTCGACGGCGTGCACGACTCGCTGTACCACCCCTACGACCGGGCCGGCCAGCGCCACATGGAGTACGTGAACGAGCGCGGCAGCTTTGACGACCTGCCGCTGGAGCGCATCACCGCCGACTTCGCGGTGATCTACCCGGGCTTCGGCCAGGCCGCGGCCGAGGGCGACTTCGCCGCGGACGCGGCGCGCGAGAACGCCACGCCTTGAACCGGCGTGGGCGGGCGCGTTCAACTCACTTGGAGAAGCGGAACACCGCCGTGCTGGCCATCAGGTTGGGCAATACGCGCACCTCGCGGCCTTCGTGCAGGCCGAAGCCGTCTTCCACGGTGAGGCCGTTGCGCCGTGCCAGCACCTCGAAGTCGGCGTAGGTGCCCACGCGGATGTTGGGCGTGTCGTACCACTGGAAGGGCAGCCGCTTGGTCACCGGCATGCGGCCCTGCAGCACGGCCAGCCGGTTGGGCCAGTGAGCGAAGTTGGGGAAGGCCACCACGCCGATGCGGCCCACGCGCGCGGTCTCGCGCAGCATGGTCTCGGCGTTGCGCAGGTGTTGCAGGGTGTCGATCTGCAGGACCACGTCGAAGGCGTTGTCGCCGAACATGGTCAGGCCCTCTTCGAGGTTGAGCTGCAGCACGTTGACGCCGCGCTGCAGGCAGGCCTGCACCTCGGCGTCGTCGATCTCGACGCCGTAGCCCGTGCAGCCACGCGTGGCCTGCAGGTGGGCCAGCATGGCGCCGTCGCCGCAGCCCAGGTCGAGCACGCGCGAGCCAGGGGGAACGAGTCGGGCAATGGAGTCGAGCAGGTCGCGTTCGCTCATGGTGAAACCTTCGCGCGGCGCGCTGCGGTGCGAGCGCCTTCGGGCGGCCGGGTGGCGCTCATCGCACGGCCCCCACGGTGTGTTGGAAGAAGCTGCGCACGGCCGCGTGGTAGCGCGCATCGTCGAGCAGGAAGGCGTCGTGCCCGTGCGGCGCATCGATCTCGCAGTAGCTCACCTCGCGGCGGTTGTCGAGCAGGGCCTTGACGATCTCGCGGCTGCGGGCGGGGGAGAAGCGCCAGTCGGTGCTGAAGCTCACGATCAGGAAGCGGGCCTGCGCGCGCGCCAGCGCCGCGGCCAGGCGCCCGCCGTGTTCCCGCGCCGGGTCGAAGTAGTCCAGCGCTCGGGTAATGAGCAGGTAGGTGTTGGCGTCGAAGTATTCGCTGAACTTGTCGCCCTGGTACCGCAGGTAGCTCTCGATCTGGAACTCGACGTCCTGCGTGGTGTACTTGTACCCCCACGCTCCGCCGCTGCGCGGGTCGCTGCCCCCCGAGGGGGCTGACCCGCCTTGGGGCGGCCCGGCGGCGGGTCGGACGCCGCCAGGAACCGCTTCTTCAAGTTCAGGCGCGCGCAGCGCGCGTCCGAACTTCTCGTTCATCACGTCGTCGCTGAGGTAGGTGATGTGGCCGATCATGCGGGCGATGCGCAGGCCGCGGCGCGGCAGGGTGCCCTGGCGCAGGTAATGGCCGCCGTGGAAGTCGGGGTCGGTGACGATGGCGCGGCGCGCCACCTCGTTGAAGGCGATGTTCTCGGCCGTGAGGTTGGGCGCGCTGGCCACCACCACCGCGTGGCGCACGCGCTCGGGGTACTGCAGCGTCCAGGCCAGCGCCTGCATGCCGCCCAGGCTGCCGCCCATCACGGCGGCCAGGGTCTCGATGCCCATGGCGTCGAGCAGGCGGGCCTGGGTCTCGACCCAGTCTTCCACCGTGACCACGGGAAAGTCCGCGCCCCAGGCCTGGCCGGTGGCCGGGTTGGTGTGTGTGGGGCCACTCGAGCCGAAACAGGAGCCGAGGTTGTTGACGCCGATGACGAAGAAACGGTCGGTGTCTACGGGTTTACCCGGGCCGATCATGTTGTTCCACCAACCCTCGGAGCGGGCCAGGGGCTGGCCGTTGGCGTCGGCGTGCCAGCCAGCCACGTGGTGCGAGGCGTTGAGCGCGTGGCAGACCAGCACGGCGTTGGACTTGTCGGCGTTGAGGGTGCCGTAGGTCTCGACCACCAGCTCGTAGGCCGGCAGCACCGCGCCGCCCCGCAGGGTCAGCGGCTGGTCGAATCGGTAGGTGACGGGGGTGACGATCACGCTCGTTCCCCGCTTGCGCAGGGCCTGAAACAGAAAACCCGGTGGCCAAAAGGCGAACCGGGCATCTCCGAGCTCCCCTTTAGCGGCATTTGTTGAGCGCCCGCAATCCGGACAAATCGGCGCTGGGCGGGGAGTATAAGCGCCAGGCATGTTGTAACCGCGCATCGGCCAGGGGTTTGACTTGCATCGTCCGGAAATTTGTCACCGGCTTTCCGACGATCGGCGCATAATGCCCCGGCGTGCCGCCAAGGCGGCCGCGTGTCAAGTGATCGGTTGGTTTCGCGCGCTGCACCTGTGCCGGACGACGGGGCTCCTCCATCGCTTCTTTTCTTGTGTTTTCAGGAGTCCCTCGAATGGGCAACAAACTTTATGTCGGCAACCTGCCGTACACGGTGCGCGACGAAGACCTGCAACAGGCCTTCTCGGCTTACGGTGCTGTCAACAGCGCCAAGGTCATGATGGAGCGCGAAACCGGTCGCTCCAAGGGCTTCGGCTTTGTGGAGATGGGCAGTGACGCTGAAGCGCAGTCCGCCATTCAGGGCATGAACGGCCAGTCGCTCGGCGGCCGCAGCCTGGTGGTGAACGAAGCGCGCCCGATGGAGCCGCGTCCCCCGCGCAGCGGTGGCGGTGGCTTCGGCGGTGGCCGTCGTGAAGGTGGCTTCGGTGGTGGCGGCCAGGACGGCGGCTTCCGCAGCCCCTACGGCGGTGGCGGTCGTCGCGATGGCGGCGGTGGCCGCGGCGGCTACTGATCCCGGCGGACGTCCCCCGTCCTCCAGCAAACCCCGCGACGACCTCGCGGGGTTTTTGTTTTTCAGCGGCCCTCGCCCGCGCGGTGCTTGCGGGAGCGTCCCTGCAGCAGGCGGTCGAACAGGGCGTTGGGCAGCAGGCGCAGCAGTTTGGCGACCACACCCATTTGCCAGGGAATGACGCGGTAGCTGGCACGCCCGGCGATGGCGTCGAAGGCGCGGTCCGCAAAGGCCTCGGGCGACATCAGAAAGGGCATGGGGTAGCGGTTTTCGCGCGTGAGGGGGGTGTCCACGTAGCCGGGCACCAGGGTCACCACCGCGACCCCGCTGCCGCGAAGCTCGCCACGCAGGCTTTCGCAATAGCTCACCACGGCGGCCTTGCTGCCGCAGTAGGCGCCGTGGCCGGGCAGGCCGCGAATGGCCGCCACGCTGGCGATGCCGACCAGCGTGCCCGTGCCCCGAGCCTGCATGGGTCGCACGAAGGGGTGGAAGGTGGCCGCCATGCCCACATTGTTGGTGGCGAAGGTGCGCGACAGCACCTCCAGGTCGTCGCGCTCGCCCGTGTCCATGCCCACGCTGATGCCGGCGTTGGCGATCACGGCCTCGGGCAAGCCCTGCTCGGCCAGGCAGGACTGTCCAGCGGACACGATGCTCTCGACCTGCGACACGTCGGCGCCGTAGATGCGGCAGCGATCGGGGCCCAGCCCCTGGGCATCGGCCCAGGCCTGCAGGTCGGCGGTGCGGCGCGCCACCAGCGCGAGCCGGTAGCCGGCCCGCGCGAAGCGTGCGGCCAGTGCCTGGCCGATGCCGCTGGAGGCGCCGGTGATGAAGACCAGGGGGGCGGCAGGCGGGTTCATGGGGCGGCCCGGGGGTTGAGCTGGACGCGCACGCGCCCGCGGAAATCGGCGACCTGCTCGTCGCCGCGGTAGTCCAGCGTTTGCGCGTTGATTCGGTCGCCGTTGCGCAGCAGCTCGACCGGTTGGTCGGAGGTCACGCGCTCGACGGGTTCGAGCTCCACGCGCAGGAACTCACCACGAAACTCCAGGCGCGGCAGGGGTTCGCCTGCGTCCGAGCGCCCGCCTTCGCGCACCACCACGGCGTCGCCCTCGAGCACGAAGACGGTGTTTTCTGCGTTGGTGGTGACGCGCTGTGCCGTGGCGCGCATCACGGCGCCGGATTCGGCCAGGTTGCGGATGCGCGCGTTATCGATCTCGACCCGGTCGTCGTCGGGGTGGTGGCGCGCCTCGTCGCCAATGACCTCGGCCTTGAGCTGGCCGGCGGCATCGAAGGACTTCACCGAGAAGCGGCGCATGAAGTAGTCGGGTTCGCTGGTCACCGGCCGCTCGGGCTGGGGTTCTGGCGCGGGCGGCGTGGCGCGCAGCAGCCAGTACGACGCCAGCGCCAGCAGGCCCATGAGCATGATGGGCAGGTAGATGGACAGGCGATCCCACCACGGGGCGGGGCGCCGGCGCGGCTCGGGTGGCGCGCTGCGGTCCAGGCCCGGGATGAGGTCGAAGTCGTCGTCGGCGCTCACCGCGCGGCGGCCTCGAGCTCGGCCGCGTAGGCACCACGGGCCATCAGCAGCAGGTCACAGAATTCGCGCGCCGCGCCTTCGCCCGCGGCACGGTGCGTGACGTGGTGGGCGATGGCGCGCACCTCGTCGTGCGCGGCCGGCGGTGCGACGGCCAGGGCGGCGCGGCGCAGCAGGGGCAGATCGGGCCAGTCGTCGCCCATGGCGGCGGCGGCTTCCCAACCCAGGCCGAGTTCATCGAGGATGGACTGGGCCGCGGGCGCCTTGTCCTCCGTGCCCAGACGCACATGGGTGACACCCAGCGCTGACAGGCGCTGACGCAGGGGCTTGCCGTCGCGCCCGCTGACCACGGCCGGCGTGATGCCGTGGCGTTGCAGCAGCTTCAGGCCGTGGCCGTCGAGCGAGCTGAAACGCTTGAGCGTTTCGCCCGCCTCGCTGAAATACAGCCCACCGTCGGTGAGCACGCCATCGACATCGAAGAAGGCCACGCGCACGGGCTGGGCGCGCAACAGCAGCGCCGGGGCGAAGGTCAGCACGGGCGCCATCAGATCACCTTCGCTCGCATGAGGTCGTTGCTGTTGAGCGCGCCCACCAGTTGACCGGCCTCGTCCACCACGAGCAGGCTGGTGATGCTGTGCGCCTCCATGAGTTCGGCGGCCTCCACCGCCAGCGCGTGTTCGCGCACGGTGCGCGGCGCCGGGTGCATGACCTCGCGCGCGGTCAGCGCGCGCAGGTCGGTACCGTTGCCGGTTCGCTCGATCAGGCGGCGCAGGTCGCCATCGGTGAAGATGCCGACCGCGCGGCCGTCCGCGACGACGGCGCTCATGCCCAGCCCTTTGGCGCTGATCTCGCGCATGAGCGCCATCAGCCCGGTATCGGGCGTCACGCGCGGCACGGCCTCGTCGCGGCGCATGACGTCGCCGACGTGCGTGAGCAGCTTGCGGCCCAGCGCGCCGCCGGGGTGGGAGCGCGCGAAGTCGTCGGCGAGGAAGCCGCGCGCATCGAGCAGCGCCACCGCGAGTGCATCGCCCATGGCGAGCTGCGCCGTGGTGCTGGCCGTGGGCGCGAGGTTGTGCGGACAGGCCTCCTTGGCCACCGAGGTGTCGAGCACCACGTCGGCGTGGCGCCCCAGGGTGGAGTCGGCACGTCCGGTCAGTGCGATCAGCGGCACACCCATGCGCTTGATGAAAGGCAGGATGGCGCTGAGCTCCTCGCTCTCGCCGGAGTTGCTCAGCGCCAGCACCACGTCCTGGCGGGTGATCATGCCCAGGTCGCCGTGGCTGGCCTCGGCCGGGTGCACGAACAGGGCCGGCGTGCCGGTGGAGGCCAGCGTGGCGGCGATCTTGCGGCCGATGTGCCCGCTCTTGCCCATGCCCATGACCACGACCCGCCCGCGGCAGTCGAGCAGGCGCTGGGCGGCCTGGGCAAAGGCGGCGTCGACGCGCCGGGCCAGCGCGCTCACCGCGTCGGCTTCGATCTGCAGGGTTTCGATGGCCAGCTGGCGGGCCCGCGACGGGTCGATCGGGGGGAAGGCGGACATGCGGCGGATTATCGCCGCGGCCCCGCGAAACCCCGGCCCGCGCGGGGGCGAAGCCGCGCTTACGATGCGCGCCATGACCTCACTCGACCTCGCGCTGCTGTACCTGCTGGCCGCCGTGCTGGCGGTGGTGGCCTGCCGCAGCTACCGGCTGCCACCCATGGTGGGCTACCTCGCGGTCGGCGTGCTCATCGGCCCGCACGCGCTGGCGCTGTCGCAGAACTCCGGCGGGCTGCGCTACCTGGCCGAATTCGGCGTGGTGTTCCTCATGTTCGTGATCGGGCTGGAGTTCAGCCTGCCCAAATTGCGCGCGATGCGGCGCCATGTCTTCGGACTGGGGTTGTCGCAGGTGGTCTGCACGATGGTGTTGGCTGCCCTGGCCTCGTTCCTGCTGGGACTGGCGCTGCCCAGCGCCTGGGGCCTGTCGTGGCAGGCGGCGCTGACCATGGGCGGCATCATGGCGATGAGCAGCACGGCCATCGTCATCAAGCTCATGGCCGAGCGCCTGGAGCTCGAATCCGAGCACGGCAAGCGGGTGATGGGCGTGCTGCTGTTCCAGGACCTGGCGGTGGTGCCGCTGCTGGTGCTCATCCCGGCGTTGTCGGCGCCACCAGAAGAACTCGCCAAAGCGCTCGGCCTGGCCCTGCTGAAGGCGGGGGTGCTGCTCGGCGTGCTGCTCACCGGCGGGCAGCGCGTGGTGCGCTGGTGGCTCACCCTGGTGGCGCGGCGCAAGAGCGACGAGCTGTTCATGCTCAACCTGCTGCTCGTCACGCTGGGCCTGGCCTGGATCACCGAGCACGCCGGGCTCTCGCTGGCCCTGGGGGCCTTCGTGGCCGGCATGCTCATCGCCGAGACGGAATACAAGCACCAGGTGGAAACGGACATCCGTCCCTTCCACGACGTGCTGCTCGGCCTGTTCTTCATCACCATCGGCATGAGCCTGGACTGGCGGCTGGTGCTGCAGCATGGGTCGCTGGTGCTGTTCATGCTGGTGGCCTCGGTGGCTTTCAAGCTGGTATTGATCACGGCGCTGGCGCGTGCCTTCGGCGCGCCCATGGGCACCGCCCTGCGCACCGGTCTCTACCTGGCGCAAGGTGGCGAGTTCGGTCTGGTGCTGCTCACGCTGGCGGGGCAGCACAGCCTGGTGCCGCCCGAGCTGTTCAACCCCGTGCTGGCCAGCATGGTGGTGTCCATGATGCTCACGCCCTTTGCCATGCTGTACAGCAACCGCATCGTCACGCGGCTGGTGGGCAGCGACTGGCTGATGCAGTCGGTGCAGATGACCGCCATCGCGCGCAAGGCGATCAACGCCGACAAGCACGTGATCATCTGCGGCTACGGCCGCTGCGGACAGAACCTGGCCAGGCTGCTGGAGGCCGAAGGCATCCCCTACATGGCCCTGGACCTGGACCCCGACCGCGTGCGCCAGGCCGCCGCGGCGGGCGATTCGGTGGTGTTCGGCGACGCCGCCCGGCTGCAGGCGCTCATGGCCGCCGGGCTGCACCGCGCCAGCGCGGCCGTCGTGACCTTCAACGACACCCCGGTGGCGCTCAAGGTGCTGCACCACGCCTCGGAGCATGCGCCGCACGTGCCGGTGGTGGTGCGCACCATGGACGACGCCGACCTCGAGCGGCTGCGCGCGGCCGGTGCGGCCGAGGTGGTGCCCGAGGCCATCGAGGCCAGCCTGATGCTGGCCAGCCACGCGCTGGCGCTGGTGGGCGTGCCCATGCGCCGCGTGCTGCGCGCGGTGCAGGCGCAGCGCGACGCGCGTTACGAGCTGCTGCGCGGCTACTTCCGCGGCGCCGACGACGACACCGCGGACGAGCTGCAGCAGGAGCGCCTGACCACAGTGACGCTGCCACGCGCCGGCCGCACGGTCGGCCATTCGCTGGGCAGCCTGGCCCTGCCGGCCATGGGCGTGCGCGTGGTCAGTCTGCGCCACGCCAACGGGCGCCCCGGCGCCGCGCAAGACGAGACGGTGCTTGCCGGAGGCGACACGCTGGTGCTCAGTGGGCAGTCCGCCGCGCTGGCGCTGGCCGAAGAGAAGCTGCTGTCGGGCTGAAGCGCGGGGCGCAGGGGCCGTCTTCCATAATCCCCGCCATGGACACCGCCGCCTACCTGCGCTCCCACATCCGCACCGTGCCCGACTGGCCCGCACCGGGCGTGATGTTTCGCGACATCACCCCGCTGCTGCAGGACCCGAAGGTCTTTCGCGTGCTCATCGACACCTTCGTGCACCGCTACATGGACCCGGCCCTGCGCCCGACCGTGGTGGCGGGACTGGACGCGCGCGGTTTCATCATCGGCTCCGTGCTGGCCTACGAACTGGGCGTGGGCTTCGTCCCCATCCGCAAGAAGGGCAAGCTGCCCTTCAACACGGTGGAAGAAACCTATGAGCTGGAGTACGGCAGCGCCACGGTGGAGCTGCACACCGACGCGGTGAAGGCGGGTGACCGCGTGCTGCTGATCGACGACCTGATCGCCACCGGCGGCACCATGATGGCGGGGCGTCGCCTGCTGGAGAAACTGGGCGCCGAGGTGACCGAGGGCGCCGCGATCGTCGATCTGCCCGAACTCGGCGGCTCGGCCAAGCTGCGCGACAGCGGCCTGGCGCTGTTCACGCTGATCGATTTCGAGGGGCACTGAGCGGGCCTGGGCCCGCGCGGCTCAGATCTTGCCGTGCTGCGTGTCGCTGAGCGCGGCGAAATCGCTCACTGCCTCAGGCGTGGGCATCGGCAACTGAGGCTCCTGGGGGTGGCGCATGGTCGCCGCCGGCAGCGAATTGATCGCGTCACGGAAGGCGCGCACCTCGTCCTCGCCCACGGCCTGCGCGGGCGCTCGGCTGGCGGACACCGCCGGCCGGGGAATGGACGTGTCCGGCACCTCGCGCCGCGTCTGCGCCGGCACCGCCGCGCGCAGGGCCTGGCCCACCTGCTCGGGCGTGGCCTTGCGGCGCCAGTACACGCCGCGCACGTCCATCACGTGCCGGCTCTTGGCGCTTTGCTGGATCCAGCGCTCGATCTCGAGCAGGAACTCGTCGGGCATGGACTGGGCGGGCAGCGCCAGGTCAACCAGCGCGATGAAGGTGTCGCCGTTGGCGTCGAGGTTGAGCACCTTGAACGAGTAGCTGGTGGACAGCACGCCGCCGCGGATGAGCGACTCGCGCACCACCGCGAAGAGTTGCTCGCGCCGCAACAGCCGGCGGCCACGCCGCGGCGAGATCAGCGGCATGGTGGTGGTGCGAAAGGCGTTGCGGGCGCGCGCAAGGGCGCCCTTGCCAGCGAACGGTTTCCGGGCCGACAACCAGTTCAGGAACGACATGTTGAGTGTGGTGATCACGTGGCGGCGGGTTCGTGAGCGTAAGGGGCTGGACTGTCGCCGTGGCGTAACGAGCCGTTGAACGGCGTCAAGTCACCGCCACGCGCTTGGGCTTGTTGTACATGCGCCGCGCCAGCACGGCCGACATCGCGATGGTCAGTTCCAGGGCAATCTGTGGGTGTCGCACACCCAGCTCGCGAAAGCGCAATGGCATGAGGCACCACAAGCGGCAGTCGCTGCCCGCGTTGACGGTGGCGCTGCGCGGGAGATGGCTGAAGAAGGCGCCCTCCCCCAGCAGGGAGCCCGCGCCCACCACGGCGATGCGCACGCGTTCCTTGGCGTCCTCGTAGTGCACGGTGAGCGTGCCGCTCTCGACGAAGTAGACGGTGCGGTCCTTCACGCCTTGTTCGATCAGCACCTGGCCCTGCTGCAAGGCAACGGGCTGCATGTAGTTGGCCAGGGTGACCCAATGGGCGTCGCTCAGGTTCAGGGGCACCGCGTCCAGGGCACTGCTGTGACGCATGGCCTGCGCCAGATGCTGGATGTCGAAGCGCGCGGGGGCGGCGGTGGGGGCACTCATGCGCCAAGTGAACCCCAGCGCGTCGCACGGCGCAACACCGGCGTAACCCATCCTTACAGATCGGTTCCCAGCGGTGCGGCACAACCCGTGAACGGCGGCACGGAAAACTATTTGCCGATGCAAAAACGCGAAAAAATGACGCCCAGCAGGTCGTCGGCCGTGAACTCGCCGGTGATTTCGCCCAGCGCCTGTTGCGCGAGGCGCAATTCTTCGGCCAGCAGATCGAGTTGCGCGGCGGCCTCGCACAGGTGCTCTGCAGCGAGTTTGAGGTGCTCATCGACGCGCGCGAGCACCTGCAGGTGCCGCTCGCGCGCCATGAAGAGCCCATCGCCACCGGGCTGCCAACCCGCCAGCTGCAACAGGCGCTGGCGCAGCGCGTCGAGCCCGGTGCCGAGCTTGGCCGACAGGGCGATGTCGTCGGCTCCTTGCGGTGCGGCGTCCGCCTGATCCAGCTTGTTCCACACATGCAGCACCGGCACGCCCGCCGGCAGGCCGCGCGCGATGTTGGCGTCGGCGTAGCGGTAGCGCGGCTCGCCCCAGCGCGTGAGGTCGTGCAGGAACAGCACCGCGTCGGCGCCGCGGATGCGCTGCCACGCCCGCTCGATGCCGATGCGCTCGACCTCGTCGATCTCCGGGCTGTCGCGCAGGCCGGCGGTGTCGGTCACGTGCAGCGGCACCCCTTCGATCTGGATGGTCTGCTGCACCACGTCGCGCGTGGTGCCGGCGATGGGCGTGACGATGGCGAGCTCGGCGCCCGCCAGCGCGTTGAGCAAGGAGCTCTTGCCGGCGTTGGGCTGGCCGGCGATCACCACCTGCAGGCCGTCGCGCAGCAAGGCGCCCTGACGCGCCTCGGCGCGCAGCACCGACAACGCCGCGCGCAGGCGATCGAGCTGGCCCTGCGCATCGGCCTTCTGCAGGAAGTCGATCTCTTCCTCGGGAAAGTCCAGGGTGGCCTCGACCAGCATGCGCAGGTTCGTGAGCGATTCCTGCAAGGTGTGCACGCGCCGCGAAAACGCGCCGTCGAGCGAGCGCGCCGCGCTGCGCGCCGCGGCTTCGGTGCTGGCGTCGATCAGGTCGGCCACGGCCTCGGCCTGCGCGAGGTCGAGCTTGTCGTTGAGAAAGGCGCGCTCGGTGAACTCGCCAGCGCGCGCCAGGCGAAGGCCCGGCAGGGTGGCGCGCGCCACCTCCAGGCAGCGCGCCAGCAGCAACTGCAGCACCACCGGCCCGCCGTGGCCCTGAAGCTCCAGCACGTCTTCGCCGGTGTAGGAGTGCGGCGCCGGAAACCACAGCGACAGCCCATGATCCAGCGGCTGCCCGTCGGCCCCGCGCCAAGGCCCGTAGGTGGCCTCGCGCGGTTTCAGGTCGCGCCCGAGCAGCGAACGCACGAAGGGCGCGAGCCCCTTGCCCGACACCCGCACGATGCCCACGCCGCCCCGGCCGGGGGCGGTGGCAATCGCAGCAATGGGATCAGCGTGATGCGGGAGCATAAAAAGCGGTGGTGCGCCAGCCCCCAGACCCAGGGACACCACGGAACCGGCTTCGCCGGGCCGTGGGTGTCGTCCCCCTGCAAGGGGGAAGCCGCGAAGCGGCGCAGGGGGTTACCTGAATTTGGGCATGTTGAACTTCAGCGGCACACCCATGCGGCGGTTGATGTGCGCCTGCTGCGCGATCGTCAGCACGTTGTTCGTGATCCAGTAGAGCACCAGGCCCGACGGGAAGAAGAAGAACATCACCGAGAACACCAGCGGCATCATCCACATCAGCTTGGCCTGCAGGGGATCGGGCGGCAGCGGGTTGAGCGCGGTCTGGATCATGGTGGTGGCGGCCATCACCAGCGGCAGGATGTAGAACGGATCTGGAGAGGACAGATCATGGATCCAGGCCACCCAGGGCGCGTTGCGCATCTCCACGCTGGACAGCAGCACCCAGTAGAGCGCGATGAACACGGGAATCTGGATCAGGATGGGGAAGCAGCCGCCGAGGGGATTGACCTTCTCCTCGCGGTAAATCTTCATCATCTCCTGCTGCATCTGCTGCGGGTTGCTCTTGAGGCGCTCGCGCATTTCCATGATGCGCGGGTTGATGGCCTTCATCTTGGCCATGCTGCGGTAGGCGCTGGCGTTGAGCCAGTAGAAGGCGGCCTTGATCAGCACCACCAGCAACACGATGGCCCAGCCCCAGTTGCCCACGAAACCGTGGATCTTCTCGAGCAGCCAGTACAGCGGCTTGGCCAGGATGGTGAGCCAGCCGTAGTCCTTCACGAGTTCCAGGCCGGGGGCAAGGACTTCGAGTTGCTTCTCGTCTTGCGGGCCCACGAACAGGCGGGCCTGTACCGTCTGCGACTGGCCCGGTGCGATGGTGGGCAAGGACGCCAGGCTGCCGACCGAGTAAAGGTTGTCGGCCACCTTGCGCACGAAGTTTTCGCGCGCCACGCCCGCGTCGATCAGCCAGGCGGTGGCGAAGTAGTGCTGCACCATGGCCACGTAGCCGTCGCTCGCGTTCTTCACGTAGCTGGCCTTGTCGCCGTCGATGTTCTTGAACTCGATCTTCTGGAACTTCTGTTCCGTGGTGTAGACGGCCGGGCCGGTGAAGGTGGAATAGAAGGGCGTCTGGCTTTCCACCGTGCTGCCGTCGCGCACGAGCTGGCGGTAGAGCTGCGGGCTCACCGGCGCGCCGCCGAGGTTGCGGACCTCGTGCTGCACCCCGATGTCGTAGTGGCCCCGCTTGAGCGTGTAGGTGGTGACCAGCTGAACGCCGCCCACTTCCGCGGATTCGTAGCGGATCTGCAGTGAGTCCTGGCCCTCGGCCAAGGAGGCAGGCGCATCGCCCGCCAGGCGCATCGGCGTCTTGTGCGTGGGGAAGCTGCCACCCACCAGGCCGCTTTGTGCCACGTAGGTGCGCTGGCCGGTCTGCGAGAGCAGGGTGAAGGGTGTCTGGATCGCGCGGTCGGCGCCGCCCGATGCCTGGGCGTGCTTGAGCAACTGCGCGCCGATCAAGGCGCCGCCTTCGCTGCTGAAGCTCAGGCGCAGCACGTCGGTGGTGACTTCGTGGCGCGTGGCCGCCGCCGGGGCGGAGGCCTCGGCGCCCGGCACCGCACTGGCACCGGCCGTAGGCGAGGCTGGGGCCGACGTCGAAGCGCTCGGCAGCGAGGCATCGGCCTGGGCGGGCGTGGGCGCGCCATTCGCGGGCGCGGTCACGGCCGGCGGCGAGCTGGTGGGGAAGAAGGTGGCGGGCCTGCCGTTGTGGATCTGCCATTTGTCCCAGATGAGGACCATGGCGAAACCGAAGACCACCCACAGGATGGAGCGACGAATGTCATTCATGACGCGTTCTTGTTTTCGGGGTTTCGGATGAGCAGGCGCGTGAACAGGCCCTCGGGGCGCGCGGTGGGCACCGGGTCGTGGCCGCCCTCGCACCAGGGATGGCAGCGCGCCAGCCGATTCAGCGTGAGGCGGCTGCCGGTAAGGGCACCATGGCGCTGCAAGGCGTCCAGCGCGTAGGCCGAGCAGGTGGGCTCGAAGCGACAACCGCTGCCCAGCCAGGGGCTCAGCAGCAGCCGATAGCCCTTGACGAGGGCAATCAGGGTGCGACGGGGAAGGTCAAGCCACATGGCCGCGGGGGGCAGCGGGCGCGGTCCGCGTGGGCACGCGCGACCACAGGCCGAGCAGCTCGGCGCGCACGGCGCGCTTGAGCGCTTCGGAACTGGCGCTGACGAACTGCTTGGGATCGAACGCACCGCGCAGGCGCACCACGTGCGCCGCCGCCGGCAACCCGTCGCCCGAGGGCGCGGTGGCGTAGATCTGGCGGCGGATGGCGTTGCGAGTGACGGCCCGACGGGCCCAGCGCTTGGGAATCAGCACACCGAGCCAGGGGCCGGCGGCGGGAAACAGCGCGTCAAGGCCCTCGGCCGGCTCAAGGACGAGGCGGTGGAGAGCGAAGTGGGGCGTCTTGGCCACGGGGGCGCTGGCCAGCACAGCCTGGAACTGGGGCCGGGTCCGCAGCCGCTGGATCACCGGCGGGCGAGGCTCGACCGGACTCAGACCGCCAGACGCTTGCGGCCCTTGGCGCGGCGGGCGTTGATGACCGCGCGGCCACCGCGCGTCTTCATGCGCACGAGGAAGCCGTGGGTGCGTGCGCGGCGGATCTTGGAGGGCTGATAGGTGCGTTTCATGGTATGAGCTCTGAAATCGGGGAAACCCGCAATTATCGCCAGAAACCCCCTGCCGCGGCAAGACAATGTCCTTTGGCCCCGGGCCAGCCCCACCAGGCCCGCGGGCGGGCTGAAATTGCCCGGCGGCGCTTGTGGATAACTGCCGCGCGTGCCTACAATGCGCGCCCTGGGGTGCCGCCCCTTGTCCACAACTACAAACAGCTTCCCCCTTTCCCGAATGTCCGAGGGCACCACCCCGTCTGCCGCGCTGCGCGACGACCGCTCCATCTGGGCGGCCTGCATCGAACGCCTCGCCCAGGAAATCCCCGAGCAACAGTTCAACACCTGGATCCGGCCCCTGACCGCCACGGTCGCGCCGGACGCGTCCAAGGTGGTGCTGGCCGTGGGCAACCGCTTCAAGCTCGACTGGATCCGCGCGCAGTATGCAAGCCGCATCAGCGCCCTGCTGGAAAGCGTGCACGGCGCGCCTGTGACGCTTGAGTTGGCGCTCGCTCCGCGTGAAGCCCCCGCCAGGGCAATGCCCGCCAACCGCCCCGTGTTCGACGCGCCGGCGGACCCGGTGTTCGGCGAGTTGGCCGACGTGGCGCCCGCCGAACCCGCCAGCACCCCCAAGACCCGGCTCAATCCCTCGCTCACCTTCGCCTCCCTGGTGGAGGGTTCGGCCAACCGCATGGCCCGGGCCGCGGCCATGCACGTGGCCGGCAGCCTGGGGCAGTTGTACAACCCCCTGTTCATCTACGGCGGGGTCGGCCTGGGCAAGACCCACCTGGTGCACGCCATTGGCAACCACCTGCTGTCCGAGCGGCCCCAGGCCAAAGTTCTCTACATCCACGCCGAGCAGTTCGTCTCGGATGTGGTTAAGGCCTATCAGCGCAAGACCTTCGATGAGTTCAAGGCGCGTTACCACTCGCTCGACCTGCTCCTGATCGACGACGTGCAGTTCTTCGCCAACAAGGATCGCACCCAGGAAGAGTTCTTCAACGCCTTCGAGGCGCTGCTGGCCAAGAAGAGCCACATCGTGCTGACCAGCGACACCTACCCCAAGGGCCTGGCCGACATCCATGAGCGCCTGGTGTCGCGCTTCGACTCCGGCCTGACGGTGGCCATCGAGCCGCCCGAGCTGGAAATGCGCGTGGCCATCCTGATCAACAAGGCCGCCGTCGAAGGCGCCGTGATGCCCGAGGAAGTGGCCTTCTTCGTCGCCAAGAACGTGCGCTCCAACGTGCGCGAGCTCGAAGGCGCGCTGCGCAAGATCCTGGCCTATTCGCGCTTCAACCAGAAGGACATCTCCATCCAGCTCGCGCGCGACGCGCTGAAAGACCTGCTGTCGATCCAGAACCGGCAGATCAGCGTGGAGAACATCCAGAAAACGGTGGCCGACTTCTACAAGATCAAGGTCGCCGACATGTACAGCAAGAAGCGCCCGGCCAGCATCGCCCGGCCGCGCCAGATCGCCATGTTCCTGGCCAAGGAGCTCACCCAGAAGAGCCTGCCCGAGATCGGCGAGCTCTTTGGCGGGCGCGACCACACCACCGTGCTGCACGCCGTGCGCAAGATCGCCGGCGAGCGCCAGACGAACACCGAACTCAACCAGCAACTGCACGTCCTGGAGCAGACCCTGAAGGGGTGAGGCCGGCGTGAGCCTTTCCAAGCCAGTCAAGCTGGTAAACAGCGTTCAAAAAGGGCGAGAATAGGGGGGTTTTGGCCCGCCGATCCCGGCCCGGGAGCATCTTCATCAAGAAAGAGCCGCAGATGATCGTTTTCAAATCCTCGCAGGACAAGGTTCTGGCCGCGCTGCAGTCGGTCGCGGGCATCGTGGAACGGCGCCACACCCTGCCCATCCTGGCCAACGTGCTGCTGCGCAAGTCGGGCTCGCAACTGCAGCTCACCACCAGCGACCTGGAAATCCAGATCCGCACCACGGCCGAGCTCGACGGCGACAGCGGCAGCTTCGCCACCACCCTGGGCGCGCGCAAGCTCATCGACATCCTGCGCACCATGCCGGGCGACCAGACCGTGAGCCTGGAGCACACCGGCGGCAAGCTCATCCTCAAGGGTGGCAAGAGCCGCTTTACGCTGCAAAGCCTGCCGGCCGAAGACTTCCCCCTGGTGCAGGAATCCGCCAGCTTCGGCCCCGTGTTCAGCGTGCCGCAGAAAACCCTCAAGGGCCTGCTGGGCCAGGTGTCCTTCGCCATGGCGGTGCACGACATCCGCTACTACCTCAACGGCATCCTGTTCGTGGCCGAGGGCAAGCAGCTCAGCCTGGTGGCCACCGACGGCCACCGCCTGGCCTTCGCCTCCGCCACGCTCGACGTGGAAGTGCCCAAGCAAGAGGTCATCCTGCCGCGCAAGACCGTGCTGGAGCTGCAGCGCCTGCTGTCCGACAAGGACGGCGCCATCGAAATGCAGTTCGCCGCCAACCAGGCCAAGTTCAGCTTCGACGGCATGGAGTTCGTCACCAAGCTGGTCGAGGGCAAGTTCCCCGACTACAACCGCGTCATCCCCAAGAACCACAAGAACATCGTCACCCTGGGCCGCGCGCCGCTGCTCTCCAGCCTGCAGCGCACCGCCATCATGACGAGCGAGAAGTTCAAGGGCGTGCGCCTGAACGTGGAGCCCGGCACCCTGCGCGTGGCCTCCAGCAACGCCGAGCAGGAAGAGGCCGTGGACGAACTCGACATCGACTACGGCGGCGACACCATCGAGATCGGCTTCAACGTCACCTACCTCATCGACGCGCTGCAGAACATGGGCCAGGAAATGGTCCGTGTCGAACTCGCGGATGGCAACAGCTCGGCCCTGGTGACCAACCCCGACGACAACGCGTTCAAGTACGTCGTCATGCCCATGCGCATCTGAGCGCGCAGCCTCCCGACCCGACATCGAGCCGACCCGCTGACCAGCGGGTTTGGCGTTTTAGCGATAGAGAAAGTTCCTATGTCCGACGCTTCTTCGAGCCCCGAAAGCTCCAATTTCCAGCCCAAGATCGACGCCAACCAGGCCGGGGCAAGCGAAGGCTACGGCGAGGGCTCCATCCAGATCCTCGAAGGCCTGGAGGCCGTGCGCAAGCGCCCCGGCATGTACATCGGCGACACGTCCGACGGCACCGGCCTGCACCACCTGGTGTTCGAAGTGGTCGACAACTCCATCGACGAAGCGCTCGCCGGCCACTGCGACGACATCGTCGTCACCATCCACACCGACAACTCCATCACCGTGGTCGACAACGGCCGCGGCATTCCCACGGGCGTGAAGATGGACGACAAGCACGAGCCCAAGCGCAGCGCGGCCGAGATCGCGCTGACCGAGCTGCACGCGGGCGGCAAGTTCGACCAGAACAGCTACAAGGTCTCCGGCGGCCTGCACGGCGTGGGCGTGAGCTGCGTGAACGCGCTCAGCAAATGGCTGCGCCTGATCGTGCGTCGCGAAGGCAAGGTGCACCAGCTCGAGTTCGCGCGTGGCTTCGTGCAAAACCGCATCGTCGAGTCCAACGCCGAAGGCATCGAGATCTCGCCGATGAAGATCACGGGCGACACCGAGAAGCGCGGCACCGAGGTGCACTTCCTCCCCGACACCGAGATCTTCAAAGAGAACAACGACTTCCACTACGAGATCCTGAGCAAGCGCCTGCGCGAGCTCAGCTTCCTCAACAACGGTGTGCGCATCCGCCTGCTCGACGAGCGCAGCGGCAAGGAAGACGACTTCTCCGGCGCCGGCGGCGTCAAGGGCTTCGTCGAGTTCATCAACAAGGGCAAGACCGTCCTGCACCCCAACATCTTCCACGCGCTGGGCGACCGCCAGAGCGACCAGGGCACCAACATCGGTGTCGAGGTCGCCATGCAGTGGAACAGCGGCTACAACGAGCAGGTGCTCTGCTTCACCAACAACATCCCGCAACGGGATGGCGGCACCCACCTCACCGGCCTGCGCGCCGCCATGACGCGCGTCATCAACAAGTACATCGAAGAGAACGAACTGGCCAAGAAGGCCAAGGTGGAAGTCACCGGCGACGACATGCGCGAAGGCCTGTGCTGCGTGCTGAGCGTGAAGGTGCCCGAACCCAAGTTCAGCAGCCAGACCAAGGACAAGCTCGTCTCCAGCGAGGTGCGCGGCCCGGTGGAAGACGTGGTGGCCCGCCTGCTGACCGACTACCTGCAGGAACGCCCCAACGACGCCAAGATCATCTGCGGCAAGATCGTCGAGGCCGCGCGCGCCCGCGAAGCCGCGCGCAAGGCGCGCGAGATGACGCGCCGCAAAGGCGTGCTGGACGGCATGGGCCTGCCCGGCAAACTGGCCGACTGCCAGGAGAAAGACCCGGCCCTGTGCGAGCTCTACATCGTGGAGGGCGACTCCGCCGGCGGCTCCGCCAAGCAGGGCCGCGACCGCAAGTTCCAGGCGATCCTGCCGCTGCGAGGCAAGATCCTGAACGTGGAGAAGGCGCGCTACGAGAAGCTGCTCACCTCCAACGAAATCCTGACGCTCATCACCGCCTTGGGCACCGGCATCGGCAAGGCCGGCACGGGTGACGGCAAGGACGACTTCGACGTCGCCAAGCTGCGCTACCACCGCATCATCATCATGACCGACGCCGACGTGGACGGCGCGCACATCCGCACCCTGCTGCTCACCTTCTTCTACCGCCAGATGCCCGAGCTGGTCGAGCGCGGCCACATCTACATCGCGCAGCCCCCGCTGTACAAGGTGAAGAGCGGCAAGGAAGAGCTCTACCTGAAAGACGCCGCCGCGCTCGACGGCTTCCTGCTGCGCATCGCGCTGAAGGAAGCCAAGGTGCTCACCGGTGGCGCGTCCAACGCCACCCTGGAAGGCAGCACGCTGGAAGAACTGGCGCGCAAGCACCAGGTGGCCGAACACGTCATCGCGCGCCTCTCCGCCTTCATGGACGCCGAGGCGCTGCGCGCCGTGGCCGACGGCGTGACCCTGGGCCTGGACGACATGGAAGCCGCGTCCGCCAGCGCGCAAGAGCTGCAGACCAAACTGCGCGAGCTGAGCACCACCGGCGTGCCCGCCACCGTGACGGCCGAGTTCGACCAACGCACCGACAAGCCCGTGCTGCGCATCAGCCGCCGCCACCACGGCAATATCAAGAGCAGCGTCATCACGCAGGACTTCGTGCACGGCGCCGACTACGCGGCCCTGGCCGAAGCCGCCAACACCTTCCGCGGCCTGCTGGGCGAAGGTGCCAAGGTGATGCGCGGCGAGGGCGAGCGGCAGAAGGAAGAGCGCGTGAGCGACTTCCGCACCGCCATGCAATGGCTCATCAGCGAAGCCGAACGCACCACCGCGCGCCAGCGCTACAAGGGCCTGGGCGAGATGAACCCCGAGCAGCTGTGGGAGACCACCATGGACCCGGAGGTGCGGCGCTTGCTGCGCGTGCAGATCGACGACGCGATCGAGGCGGATCGGGTGTTCACGATGCTGATGGGGGACGAGGTGGAGCCGCGGCGGGATTTCATTGAGACGAATGCGCTGAGGGCGGGGAATATTGACGTTTGAGGTGGTGGGCGTGCCGCTGGCGGCGCGCGGCCACGCCGACTCAGGAAAGCCCAAAGCTTTCTAAGTGCCAATGCCGCCTTCGATGCATTAATGAAGAAGCGGCGTCCGCTTCAGACTGGTTGCGGCCAGCTGAGTCGGCTCCCTTCACGTCCGATCTGCGCCACGTCGCAGTCATTCGGATGCTGGTCTTTTCGATGTCGATGGCTTGCGTGAAACGACGCCATGGCTAGATAGAACGGCCCCCAACCAGATCCGCGACCGCAGCTGAAACAACCTCGGACAAAACCGAAGCCTTGCGCAGGCCGTTTGCGACTTTTAGGCGCGGCCTTGACATCCCTTGTAGGGATGGGCACAATTTATCCCATAAAGGGATATGACATGCGGCTCTACGGCACCTCCAAGCTAGCTAAATTCGCGGAAGCTCACCCGTCTTCGCGGGGGCCTTTGGCCACTTGGCAGCTAGAAGTCGAGGAGGCGACTTGGTCGGGACCGGACGCTGTTCGTGCCCGCTACCTGACAGCTGTCGTCGAGCCGATTCGCGTGGTGTTCAACATCAAGGATTTGTACAAGATCGACGTGACAACCCGCTTTGAACGAGGTGTTCTCTTGGTTGAGAACGTTTGGGCTGTAACGCTGGCTCCAGCATTGCGGCGTTCGGCAAACAGCGCAGCAATGGGGAGCCGGGCATGAAGCATCAAGTGCGCGTCCTGAAGACCGACGAAGAACTTCAGGCTGCCTTGAAACGTTTGTCTATGCTGATGTCGACAGAGCTGTCCACCGGCTCGGACGAAGAGGCCGAGTTCGAACTGCTCGAGCTGGTGATCGGCGCTTACGAACGCGATCATGTGCGCCGTCCATTTGTGTCTGCGCTGGAGGCGATCAACTTCCGGATGGAGCAGCAAAAGCTCACGCGCAAGGATCTGGAGCCGTTCATCGGCTCCCAGTCCAAGGTGTCTGAAGTGCTCGCAGGCAAGCGGCCGCTGAGCTTGCAGATGATCCAACGCCTGCACAATGGCCTGGGAATTCCTGCAAAGGCGCTCATCGATGGCTCTTCCCACGACGAAGCCACGCTTGAACTGGCTGACTCGTACCCCATCGAGAAGCTTCCGCTGAAGGAAATGCGCGAACGTGGCTTGGTTACGAGCACGGTGCGAGATGCCGCTGAGAAGCAGGTGCGAGCATTCCTCGAGCGCGTTGCCCACTTGGCACATGAACCGGCCTTGCTGCGCGCTCCGCTCCACCAAAGCGGGGGGCGAACGATGGACACCCACGCATTGTTCATCTGGCGTGCAGTGGTCGTGGATAAGGCACACCAGAACCCCCCGCAAGGCATCTACAAGGCAGGAACCATCACGCCGACGTGGCTGCGCGATCTGGCCAAGTTATCTCGTTTCGAGCAAGGTCCCAAGCTGGCGCAGGAATTCCTGAGCCAGCACGGCATTTGCTTGGTGACGGAGTTGCCGTTCAAGAAAACCTATCTCGACGGCTGCGCGATGCTCGATGGCGATCGCCCGATCATTGGCCTCACCCTTCGGCACGACCGTGTCGACAACTTCTGGTTTGCCTTGCTGCATGAAGCAGTCCATGTGCAAAAGCACTTGACGCCGCAGTGCCGCTTCATTGCCGACAACTTGGACGACAAGGGTCGCGCAGGGCAGTCGCAGGAAGACGAGGCTGACCTGGGAGCACAGGAGGCACTCATACCGCCGGAGCTTTGGGCTGCTGCCAAAGTCCAACACACGCATTCTGCAGAAGACGCCCGAGAACTGGCCGCACTTGCTGGAGTCGCCCCGGCCATCGTAGCTGGGCGAGTGCGCCATCAAACAGGCAACTGGCGCCTGCTGAGCAATTTGATTTCCGAAGCCGGTTCGGTCAAGCCCTGGTTCCAAGTGGTCGCTTGATGGAGCTACCAAACATCAACTCATCGAAATGGAGGTCCGAGTGATCAGCACCAAATAGGAACGGCCGGATGCTGAAGCACCCGGCCGCGGGGTGACGAGCTTGTGACTCGCCGGATTGGCGTTCGCGATTGTCTGCAGCTCGTTGTCTTCCGTCAAGTGTGCGTTCGGCCGCCGGCTAGGCCAGCCGGCACCGTTAGTGGCTTGCCCCATTCGGGGCGGGTCGCTCCATGCCACCCATTAACAGGAAAACAAAATGGGTAACGAGAATCTGCATCCCAAGGGAAACGAAGACGTCGATGGCAAAAGCGCCAGCGACAAGTACGTGACCATCTTTGTCGAAGCCAAACAGCACCGCTGGCCCAAGAACGAGCCCATTTCGTTCGCTCAGGTGGTCAAGCTGGAGGTCCCGGACTACGACCCGGATTCACCAATCACCTACTCAGTGAAGTGGACGCGTGGAAACGGCGACAAGCCGGAAGGCATTCTGGTCCCTGGCGCATCGGTGAAAGTCAAAGATGGCATCCGCTTCACAGTTTCAGAAACTGGTCAGTCGTAACGACGACATCGCGCGCCTGGTCGGGAAGGGATACGCCGTCACTTTCGACAGCGGCTGGATGATCATCCGGGACATCCCCTACCTCGATCAGCAAGGCGCCGAACAGTGGGGTGCCATCGCCACCAAGTTGGTCCCCGTCGATGCTACGGACCTGGTCCAGCAGGAAGATCACACGATCCTTTTCGCGGGCACACACCCCTGCGGTTTGGACGGCGTGCCGATCCCGCTGATCGATGCAGGCACTCACCAGCTGCAGTTGTCTGCGGCCTGTGCGGATGTCGTCGTTCAACGACGCTTCTCGAACAAGCCGCGCATCGCCGGTGCTCTTCATGGCTACCAGAACTTCTACGAGAAGATCGAAAGCTATGTGGGCATCGTGGCTGGTCCGGCCATGGAACGCCATGGCTCCAACCCGCTCACCTACAAGGCGGTCGAGGACATCCCAGAGCCGTCGGTGTTTCGATACCAAGACAGCCTAAGTTCGAAGGCGGAGATCGCTGACTTGTCGGCCAAGTTGAAGGATGACGTCATCGCCATCATCGGCTTGGGCGGCACCGGGAGCTCTGTGTTGGACTACATGGTGAAGACGCCTGTAAGGGAGATCCGTGGCTTCGACGGCGACTACTTCCACGTCCATAACGCCTACCGGTCACAAGGGAAGCTGGAGGAATGGGAGTTGGGGCAACCCAAGGCGGTGGTCTATCAGGGGCGTTATGAGGGTTTCCGCTCAGGCGTGCAGCTGTACAAGCAGTACGTCGATTCGGAATCCGGCCCCGCGCTCGAAGGCGTCACCTTCGCGTTCGTCTGTGTGGACAAGGGGCCAGCCCGGGGGGCCATCTTCGATCTCCTGATCGGTCTTGGGATTCCGTTCATCGACGTAGGCATGGGATTGAAGCGCGCAGGAGGGGCGTTGAGCGGCATGTTGCGCACGACGTACTTCTGTGTAGAAAAAGCTCAGCAGATGCGTGCGATGGGCCTGGCTGAAGTCAGTGAGACGCCGGAGAACATCTACCGCACCAACGTCCAGATTGCCGAGCTGAACGGGTTGAACGCGGCGCTGGCGGTGATCCGCTACAAGCAATTGCGCCAGTTCTATACCGAGGCGACCGCTCAGAGCCATCTTCTGTTCGACTTGTCTGACCTGAAGATGGCGGGGATGACGGCCGATGAGATTTAAGGTTAAACACGTGGTCGCCATGCCGCCCACGCTTGCGCCGGGAATCTTGTACGTGTCTCGGGAATTTGAAACCGCTCATCACCTGTGCGCATGTGGGTGTGGCTCAAAGGTCAGAACCCCCTTGGGGCCGGCCGAATGGCAAGTGGACGAGACACCGCAAGGTGTCACTGTCCGCCCCTCCATCGGCAACTGGCAGTTCCCGTGTCGATCACACTATCTGATCCAGCGCGGTCGGGTGGTTTGGTCTGACCAATGGAGCGAGGCCCGTGTTCGTGCTGGCAGGCAGCGCGATCAGGAGCGGCTCCAGGCCTATCTGGACAGAGAGGCGTCCGCCAAGCCATCCAGCTGGTGGGCCCGGTTTAGACGATGGCTCGGCGTGTAGACGCCGTATGACGCCGCTCGCCTTGGCCGACCTTGATCAGGGCGAGCGGCATTTCTGTCACACCTTTTGGATCAACTCGATCCGCCCATCTTCTCGACTGCATGTGTTCTGGTGGCCGCCTTGTGCATGCGATCAGCACTCGCAGCCCCAGTCAACATTGACTTCGGGGCTTTTGCACCTTTCTCGGCGGTTCCAAGTGCGCAGGGCGCCGACTTTTCCGTTTCGGGTGGACCCGGCCCAGCCGGCGTCCAGTTGACTGAAGAATTTCGGCACGCCCTCAGCAACTCGACGACCGGCTACTTTCCAACTAGTCGCCATCTCGACTTTGTCTTCGTTGGGGCTGGCGAGCAATGTCAGCTACACGTTCAACAACCTCGGTGATGGCGGCATCGACGGCGTCGGCTACACGTTTGCCACCCGCTTCGGGAGCAACGGAGTCGTATTTGGCACGCAGCAACTCGCAGGCGCCATAGCGCAGCTAGTTTTGGGCGGTTATTCAGACGTTGACGCCATCCGCTTCGACAACAACAGCAACCGCCAGGCGAAGCCTCAGCGACCGCAGACTGGCTGAGACCACTCGTTCGCTTTTGAGGTCTCAACGGTTCCAACCCCTGCATTGCCGACGCTACTTCGCGGTCGGAAGCCGCAATGGCTGAAGCTCCAGGTCCTCCCTCGGCACTATGCGCACCCTCTGCATGGACACATCCAGAAATGCGATGTGCGTCTGCGAGCTCTCCAGCAGGTAGCCCTCTCCAACTGGCGAACCATCCCTCAGAAGGCGGATGCACTTGCGCTTGGAGGCTTCACAGCCCTTTTCGAAGTCCTTCGCTTCACGTTGCGCGACGCCTTCACCGATCCCGCGCCCGATCTCCGCGGGGATTCCAATGAATATGACGAGCAAGAAGATGATCGGTAGTGACAACACGCTCATCAGCGCACCAACGGTTGCGACAAGAAGAGACTTTCGGGCCCACTTCGGCAGGCTTGGCATCAGCGTCGACCACTTGCCAAGGGAATCAAACGGATTCCAGGGACTAAAGAGAAGCCATAGGTAGAAGGCCAGACCAATGCCGCTCAACATGACGACGTACCAGTGCTCCAACATCGCCAGGGCCGCAGTCGCGAGAGCATTCGAGATCCCGTAGTACCCCATGGTTACCAGCCAATCCGATGACTTGGGGAAAGGCCCGGTGTCGATGCCCCACTGCGAAAAGTAAGCCTCGTGAAACGCGTTGCCTATCAAATGTAGGAGCACCGCAGAAGCGCCAGTAAAGGCTGTCGCAAAGGCCAGTACGGCCTGCCATGTCCATCTGGGCGTTCTTGGTGGTGGCGCCTTGTCGTCGGCACTTCGCAAGTCGCTGACCACGCTCGTTCCGCCCCCATCAGCCGCGATTGCAGCCCCCACCCCGATCCGCGTTGTCTCGTCGCTCATGAATCACCTCCCTTAGCGGGCAAATGATATGAGTGATGCCGCCCGCAGGCGATATCAAGCTCCGCAACCCCAACAAGGCACGTCACTTGCCGGCGAAGCGGCATGGACTCCCAGCCCGCACACATCACCGTCCAGCATCGCTACATCAACCTCGACGGCCTCGAAGTCTTCCTCCGCGAAGCCGGCCCTCCCTCGGCCCCAACCCTCCTCCTCCCCCACGGCTACCCCTGCTCCTCCTACGAATTCCGCCAGCTCATCCCCTTGCTGGCCGACCGCTGGCACCTCATCGCCCCCGACTTCCCCGGCTGCGGCTACAGCGGCACGCCTGAAAATTTCCGCTACGACTTCGACGGCTACGCCGACTTCCTCGACCGCCTGATGCAGCGCCTGGAGGTGCCGCGCTTCGCGCTGTACCTGCACGACTTCGGTTCGCAGATCGGCCTGCGCCTGGCGATCGCACGGCCGCAGAGCATCACGGCACTCGTCATTCAGAACGGCGACATCTACGAAGACGCCTTGGGCCCGAAGTACGAACCGCTGCAGGCCTACTTCCGCCACCCCACCGCTGAAGCGAAGGCCAAGCTGGCGGAGGCGGTCAGCGAAGAGCGCTTCAAGGACGAGTTCCTCAATGAAGTGTCGCCCGAGGTGGCGATGCGCATCCCGCCCGATCTGTGGCGGCTGCATTGGTCTCTGATGACACCCCGGCGCGGGCAGATCGCCGTGGACGTGATCGCAGGGCTCAAGGACAACCTCGACTGGTTCCCGCGCTACCAGTCCTACCTGCGGGACCACCAACCGCCGACGCTCATCGTGTGGGGCCCGAAGGACGGCTACATGCCGGCGCCTTCCGCGCGCGCTTACCTGCGCGATCTGCCGAAGGCAGAGCTGCACCTGCTGCCCGACGGCGGCCACTGGCTGCTGGAGACGCACCTCGACGAGGTCGCGCGCCTGATGCGCGACTTTCTCTCGCGCACGCTCGGTTAACTGCGGCGCGCCAAGAGGCTGGTAGCGCGCCAGCGCCCTTGCGGACTGCTCGACGGCGCTGCAGGCATGGCCATCGGCTCTCTCGCCGGGCTCCCAAAGATGGAGGATGCGCGCACAGAAGTGCGGCTGCAGACTGCCATGCCCTCGCCCAGAAAGGAGGTTGCGTGAGCCCTTCCTCGCATGCTTCGCTTTGGCTGACGGTCGCTGTCACGATCGCAGCCATGCTGGTACTGGCCGGCTGCAACGGCTACGGACACAGGCAATTCCAGACCGGTCCGCCGGTGGACGATTGGTTCGACGTCGAGGTCGATGACTTTGGTCAGCTTTGGCATTCAGAGCAGCAGAGCGCCGCTCTCGACCGGATCAAGGCAAGCATCGCCGAGACCAACACGATCGTCGTCGCGTTCGCCCATGGATGGCACCACAACGCGCACACCGACAACCAGAACCGAACCGAGTTCAAGAAGGCTGTAGAGCAGGTGCGCGCCACCCTTGCGGCCCCGGCATACATCGCGGCGCGAGAGGGGCTGGGCGCCGGAAAGAGTGTGAGGGTCATCGGCATCTACCTGGGGTGGCGCGGCCGCTCCCTGCCGGGTCTGCTCGACTATGCGACGTTCTGGGGGCGCAAGGCGGCCGCCGAGAGGGTGGGGCAGGGCGCGGTGCGAGAGTTCGTTCTCCGGCTCAATGAGATCTACAAGGAGGCGAACGCCAAAGACAGTCCCCGATTCATGGGGCTGGTGTTCCTTGGCCATTCGTTTGGCGGTCAGGTATTGCACAGGGCAACGGCGTCGGTGTTCGAGGATGACCTGGTGCGGCGGGATCAAACGATTGCCAGGGTCATGGCGCTGGGTGCCGGACAGGAGCGACGCCTGGCTGAAATTCCACCGGTATCTTCCGTCGGCGACTTGGTGATACTGATCAACCCGGCGCTGGAGGCGATGCAGTTCAACCGCATTCACGATCTTTACCGGCAACGCAGCTACCCGCTGACTCAGACGCCGGTGCTGACTGTCTTCTCCGGTGAGGCGGATACCGCACGACAACGCCTCTTCCCTATCGGTAGATGGTTCAGTTCGCTGCTGCGGCCGCCGTTCCGTGACCAGCGACAGCGAGACGAATGGCTGCTCGCGCTTGGGGAGGCGGAGCACCAGCGTACGCATACGCTGGAGCTGAACGCCGATGCCACGCCGATCGAATGGGACCCACAGAGGTACTGCGAGCAGGTGGTTCCAATGGACTTCACCAACCCGAGGACCAACGTTGGCGGCGCGCTGCTGGCACCTGATCCCCGGGCTCCACACATCCCGTACAGCCCGGTGCTGGTGGCCTACAGCGGGCAGGAGATCATTGGGGCACACTCGGGCATCTGGGAGCCGTCGTTCCGCAACTTTCTGGTGGACTACGTGGCGCTCATCGAGGGGAAGAGGCTGTGCTTGCGGGCCATTGCGATCAGGGCCTTGACCCAGCGGCTTCCCAACCGCTGAAACTTCGCGCGGCTCGCGTTCAAGACGGGCCTCCGGTCTGTTGTCATCAGGAGCCGCCACGCCATGGCCCCCAAGCCCGCCACGTTTGCCGATGAATTCCTCGAGAACTACCTGAAGTTCGGGCTGGGTTCCATGCCCAAGTCGGACATCGATGCCCTGGTGATGGCCTTGCTCGATCGCCACGGCCTCGGTGGCTCGGGGCCTCTGGCCTCGCTGAGCAACCAGACGGTGAGCGAGCGGCTGCGCACGCCGGTGGCCAAGGTCAAGAAGCTGCGCTACGAAGCGGCGCTCAAGTTCGGCGGGCGCGTAGAGGACCAGGCCATGGGCCGGCTGCTCGCGGCGCTGGCGGTTGCCACGCTCGAGCCGCAGGAAGACCGCATCTGCCTGATCATCGAAGACACCCTGGCCAAGAACTGGCTGCAGGGCCAGCTCAAGCTGCGCCAGCAGATCTTCGATCACCCCTTCAATTCCGAGCTTATCCGTGTGTCCGCCCACGGCCTGTTCGCGGTGCTGGAAACGCTGTTCGACAAGCAGCAGTTGGCCGCCTTCATGAAGGGCTACGAGGAGGCCAGGAAGACCCAGAGCGCAGCCGAGCGCGTGAAGCGCTTCAAGGCCCTGGCGCGCCAGTTCGTCGAAGGCGCGGCCAAGGCGGCGGGTGGTGGCGTGGTGGCCGTGGTGAAGGCGCACGTCGGCCTGCCTTGAAGGCTCATTGCCTGGGCGCGAATCCCAAGCGCGACCCCACGATCACGGAGCCCAAGCCCACCGCGTGCCACACCGTGAGCGCTTCTCCCAGAAACACCACCGCAAACCCCACCCCGAAGATCGGCACCCAATAGAACCCCATCGCCGTGCGCGCCGCCCCGAGCCGCGCGATGGACAGGTTCCACACCAGCGCCGCCAGCGCCGTCGCCAGCACGCCGGAGTAGAGGATCAGCGACCACGTCGTGGTCGAGGCCTCGGCCAGGTCCGCCAGCCGCGCAGTCGGCGACAACGCGGCGTGCAGCACCAGCAGCACCGATCCGATGACATGGATCACCACGCTGATCTGCAGCACCGTGAAGGCCTTCGACAGCTTCTGCACCGCGATGCCGCCCGAGGAGAAGCACACCAGGGACGACAGGATCAGCAGATCACCCAGGGAGCCGTTGCCCAGTTGCGCGCCCGGCCGGTTGAGGATGACCAGGGCCACGCCCGCGAAGCCGATGGCCACGCCGGCCAGGCGGCGCGCGCCCAGCGCTTCGCGAAACACCAGCGCCGCCAGCAAGGCCGACACCAATGGCCCCAGCGACATGATGAGCGCCCCGTTGGTGGCCGTGGTGCGCGACAAGCCGCTGGCGAACAGGATCTGGTTGCCGTAAACCATGAACAGCGCGCAGGCGGTCAGGCCCAGCAGGTCGCGCCCGCGCAGCGCGGGCAGGCATTCGCGCCGCAGGAACAGCAGCACCGTCAGCGCGATGGTGGCGACGACCATGCGCACCGCAGCCACGGTCAGCACGTCCAGGCTGTCGGTGAGCGCCTTCACCGCCGAGAGGTTGACGCCCCAGATGGCCATGGCCACCAGGAGCAGGGCGTACGCGCGCCGGCCGTCGGCCACGTCAGCCGCGCTCGCCCACCACCACGTGCCGTTCGACGAGGAAGGTGGTGATCTCGGCGATGAACTCGCGCGCGTGGGTCATCAGGGTCTGGCCCTTGGGGGAGGCGAAGGCCTGGTTGAGCGATTCGGTGTCGTCGAACCAGAGTTCGACGATGCCGTCGATGGGCAGGCCGTCGCGCTCCACGGGGTGGCCCTTGGGCGCCTCGCGGCCCACGATGAGGTTCTGGCGGTAGCCGCGCACGCCGGCCACGCGCTTCACCAGGTGCGCGTGTTCCTGGCGCCACTCGGTCTTGAACTCGTCGGGCGGTACGTCTTCGCGCCGTTTCAACAAGGACATGCGCTTGAGCAGCGGGCGATCGGCCTCGGGCTCGATGACCTCCATCTGGTCGATGGTGACGATGCGCAAATCACCGATGAAGTGGTTCTCGTCGGCAATCAGCGCCTGGCCGGCTTCCGTCTGGATGGCCGCCCGCATGGCCTGTTCGCTGTCGAACCAGAGCATGGAGAACCCGTCGAGCTGTTCCGGCCCGCGCGGGTAGCTGAAGCCGCGCTGCAGGCTGTCGGTGACGTGGTTCTGCTCGTAGCGGCGCAGGCCGGGCAGGCGCGCCGCCAGTTCGGCGTGGTGACCGAGCCAGTGGCGGCGGAAGTCCTCGTCACTCCACTCCGGCTTCTTCCTGATCAAACCCGACCGCACGAACATGGGACTTTCCTTCCTGATGGGGCTCAGTGCGAGCCGAGGTAGGCGGCTTTCACCTTCGGGTCGTTCAACAGCTCCGCGCCCGATCCCTGCAGGGTGATGCGGCCGGTTTCGAGCACGTAGGCGCGGTCGGCCACGCCCAGGGCCTGCTTGGCCATCTGCTCGACGAGCAGGATGGTCAGGCCCGATTCGCGCAGCTCGCGGATGGCCTTGAAGATGTCCTTGATGATGAGCGGCGCGAGGCCGAGCGAGGGCTCGTCGAGCAGCAGCAGGCGCGGCTCGCTCATGAGTGCGCGCGAGATGGCGAGCATCTGCTGTTCACCGCCCGAGAGCGTGCCGGCGAGCTGGCCCTCGCGTTCGCGCAGGCGCGGAAAACGCTGGAACTCGCGTTCGATGGCGCGCTGCACGCCAGCCTTGTCGGCGCGGCGCGCGTAGGCGCCGAGCAGCAGGTTCTCGCGCACGGTCTGGTCGGGGAAAACGCCGCGGCCTTCGGGCGAGAGGGCCACGCCCAGGCCCACGCGCTTGTGCGGCGCCAGTCGGGTGCAGTCCTCGCCCGCGATGGTGATGCGCCCGCCGCTGGCGGGCTCCAGGCCGGCGATGCAGCGCAGCAGGCTGCTCTTGCCCGCGCCGTTGGCGCCAATGATGGCGATGACCTCGCCGGCCTTGACCTCCAGGCTCACGCCCTTGACGGCCTGGATGGCGCCATAGGCGACCTCGAGTTGGTCGATCTTCAACATGCTGTGTCCCCTCAGGCCGTCGCCGGTGTGGCGTCGGCCTCGTCCTCGACGCCGAGGTAGGCCTGGATCACGCGCGGGTTGTTCTGGATCGCGGCCGGCTTGCCCTCGGCGATCTTGATGCCGTAGTCGAGCACGATGACGTGGTCGGAGATGGACATGACCAGGTCCATGTGGTGTTCCACCATGAGGATGGAGATGCCGCAGCGCGCGATCTTCAGCAGCAACTGGCCCAGCTCCGCCGTCTCTTGCGGGTTGAGGCCGGCGGCGGGTTCGTCCAGCAGCAGCAGTTGCGGCTCGGTGGCCAGCGCGCGCGCCAGTTCCACGCGGCGCTGCAGGCCGTAGGGCAGGCTGCCGGCGGGGGCATGGGCCAGGGGCAGCAGGTCCACCAGGGCCAGCAGTTGCAGCGCGCGCTCGGTGGTGCGCGCCTCTTCGCGGCGCGCGAAAGGCAAGGCCAGCAGCGAGGCGAAGAAGCCGTTGCCCATGCGCGTGTGGTGGCCGAGCTTCACGTTGTCCAGCACCGACAACTCCGCGAACAGGCGCAGGTTCTGGAAGGTGCGGCCCATGCCGAGCTGGCAGATGGTGTGCGCGGGCCGGCCCGCGAGGTTCTGGCCCAGGAAGCAGATGCTGCCCGCGCTCGGCTCCAGCACACCGGTGACCATGTTGATCATGGTGGACTTGCCCGCGCCGTTGGGGCCGATGAGCGCGTGCACGTGGCCGCGCTGCAGGCGGAAGGACACGTCCTGCGCGGGCTTGACGCCGCCGAAGGCCTTGGAGACGTTCTCGACCACGAGCAGGTCGCCGCTGGCGTCGGCCGCGGCCGGGCGGTAGGCGCGCGGCCCCACGCCCGATGGCAGCTCGGGCTGCTTCCGCCAGCGCGCGAACAGGGTGTTCAACACACCCATCACGCCGCCGGGCATGGCATACAGCGCGAACAGCAGCAGGAAGCCGTAGAGGAAGTGCTGCGCGGCGGGCCAGCGCGCCAGGGCCGCGTCAATGGCGGTGAGGATCACCGTGCCCACCAGCGGCCCGTACTGCGAGCCCGCACCGCCGAACAGCACCAGCAGCAGGATGAAGATGGACAGGTGGAAGGTGATGAAGTCGGAGTTGACGTACTGGTTCTGTTGCGCCACCAGCGCGCCCGCGATGCCGCAGGTGACGGCCGCGACCACGAAGGCGATGACCTTGGCGCGGTAGACGCGCACGCCGACGGACGAGGACGCGATCTCGTCCGCCTGCAGCGAGAGCAGCGCGCGGCCGAAGCGCCCACCCACCAGGTTGCGCAACAGCAGGTGGGCGATGGCGCACAGCGCGACGGTGAGCCACACCCACTGCTGCGTGCTCAGCGGCTCCTCGCCCCAGCTCAGGGGCCGGATGCCGTAGACACCCTGCGCACCGCCGAACACGTCCGTCCATTCGCTCACGAGTTTCTCGACCACGATGCCGAAGGCCAGGGTCACCATCGCCAGATAAGGGCCCTTCACGCGCAGCGAGGGCAGGGCGATGAGCACGCCGAACACGCCCGAGACCACCGCCGCCAGCGCGAGCGCAATCCAGGGGCTGATCTCCGTGCGCGTGGTGAGCAGGGCCACCGCGTAGGCGCCGGCCGCGAACAGGCCGGCCTGGCCCAGGGACTTCTGCCCCGCGTAACCCACCAGCACGTTCATGCCGGCCGCGCACAGGTAGTACACGCCCATCATGAACAGGATGCGCAGGTAGTAATCGTTGTTGAGCGCGAACGTGAGGCCGACCACCGCGGCCACGGCGAGCAGCACGCCGGCGATGTGGGGAAAGCGCTTCATACCTTCTCCACCGCGCGCGCGCCGAACAGGCCGGTGGGGCGCAAGGCCAGCACCAGGATGACGAGCGCGAAGATGGCCACCTCACGCCACTGCGCCTGCCACAGGTTCACCAGCGATTCGATGACACCGAGCGCGAAGCCGCCGATGACGCAGCCGCGCGGGTTGCTCAGGCCGCCGATCATGGCGCCCGAGAAGCCCTTGAGGCCCACGGCCAGGCCCATGTAGAGCGAGGCCTGCGCGATGGGCGCGAGCAGAAAACCCGACAGGCCCGCGAGCGCGGAACTCACAACGAAGGCGATCACCATGATGGCCTTGGTGTTGATGCCCATGAGGCTGGCCACGCTGCCGTTGGCCGCGACCGCGCGCATGGCCTTGCCGAGCAGGGTGCGGTTCATGACGTGGTCGAAGCCGACCATGACGACGACGGCCACGCCCAGGGTGAGCAGCTCCTGCGGGCGCACGCCCACGCCCATGAAGCGCAGCACCTGGTCGCCCACGGGGCTGGGCACCACCACGGGCTTGGGGCCCCAGATGGCCAGGCCGATGCTCTGCAGGATGACGCCGAAGCCCAGGGTGCTCATCACCCAGGCCATGCCGGGGCGGCCCGCGAAGGGGCGCACGCCCACGGCGTAGAGCAGCCAGCCGAGCAGGCCCATCACGCCCAGGGCGCCCACCAGCGCCATCAACTGCGCGGCGCCACCGGGCTCGGCGTCGCCGAAGCTGGTGGCCGTGAGCGGGCGGCCGACGGCGAGGAACAGCACGCTCATGCCGATGAAGGCGCCCGCCGTCACGAACTCACCGTGCGAGAAGTTGAGGGTCTTGGTGGTGGTGAAGGTGACGCTGAAACCCAGCGCAACCAGAGCGTAGGCACCGCCCACGCACAGCCCGCTGAGCACCGCCTGCAGGAGCGCTTCTGTCATGTTGTCTGTCTCCGGGAAAGGGCGCGCGGGCCGCTGAGGGCGCCGCGCGCGCGGCCGCTTACTTCTTGAAGTCCGCCGCGGTGAGCGTCTTCAGGATCGGGTCGCTGTAGGGCAGCAGCTTGCCGTCTTTCCAGCGGATCCAGACGAAGTCCTCGGCGGTCAGGGCCTCGCGGTCGGTCTTGCTGAAGGGCTGGTTGTAGGTCTTGAGCACGCCCTGCACGGGGGTCTTCAGGTCTTCCAGCGCGGCGCGCACGGCGGCACCGTCGGTGCTGTTGGCCTGCTTGGCGGCGGCGGCGTAGAGCAGCACCGAGTCGTAACCGTGCAGCGCGAAGGAGAAGGCGCTGGGGGCCTTGAGCTTGCTGCCGATGCGGTCGTAGAGCTTCTGCTGCGCGGGCGTTTTCTCCTCGCTCACGGTGCGCATGAAGATGGGCTTGTCGGCCAGGGCCTTGCCCGCGGCGTCGTAGAAGGTGATGTTGTCGGCGGCCCAGGAGGTAAGCGTGAGCGGGAAGTAGTTGATCTTCTCCATGCTGCGCACCAGTTGCGCGATGGGCGTGCCCTGGGCCCAGACCACCACGGTGTCCACGCCGGCGGCCTTCATCTTGTTGAGCTGCGAGGTCATGTCGGTGTCGCCCACGCCGAAGTGCTCGGTGGCGACGATCTTGATGCCCTGCTTCTCGGCGAGCTCCTGCATGTCCTTCATGCCACCCTGGCCGTAGCCGGTGGTCTCGGCCATCAGGCCCACGCTCTTGGCGTTGCTGTTCTTCTTCACGTAGGCCATGAGCGCGGCCACCTGCTCGCGGTCCACCATGGAGACGCGGAACATGTAGTTGTCGCCCGAGCCCATAGGCGCGGTGATGGCGGTGCCCGAGCCCACGTTGCCGATCACCGGCACCTTCTTCTGGTTGGCGATGTGCTTCCAGGCCATGGCGTTGCCGGAGTTGGTGGGGCCGAACACGGCCACGACCTTCTCGCTGTCGATCAGCTCGGTCATGTTCTGGATGGACTTGGGCGGCGCGGAGGCGTCGTCGCGCACCACCAGGGCCAGCTTCTTGCCCAGCACGCCACCGGCGGCGTTGATGTCGGCAATGGCGGCTTCCATGCCGATGACGGCGGCCTGGCCGCTCTGCGCCGAGGGCGAGGCCGAGAGGTCGCCGTTGTAGCCGAGCTTGATGTCCTGGGCCTGGGCGCCACCCGCGAAGGCAGAGAGTGCGATGGCCGACAGGGCGGCGCCCCAATAACGCTTGATGCTCATGTTGTCTCCTGTTGTGAATGGGATGGGCGGAAGGAATGGCTTGGCGCTGGCGTCAAACCGCGAGAAAGCCTCCGTCCACCGGCAGCGTGATGCCGGTGACGTAGCGGGACATGTCGCTGGCCAGGAAGACGATGGGACCGACGAGGTCCTCCGTCTCGCCGACGCGGCCCAGCGGGATGCGCGTCATGAAGCCCTGCAGGCGCGAAGGGTCCTCGCGCGTGGCGGCCGTCATGGGCGTGGCGATGACGCCGGGCGCCAGCGCGTTGACGCGCACGCCGAAGGGCGCGAGCTCCTGGGCCAGCGACTGCGTGAGCATCTTGATGGCGCCCTTGGACGGCGAGTAGCCGAGCGAGGCGGCCTGGCCCGCGTAGGCCGCGATGGAGGCCATGTTGACGATGCAGCCGCGCGTGGCCTTGAGCGAATCCAGCAGCGCGTGCGTGACGTTGAAGGTGCCGTGCACGTTCACGTCCAGGGTCTTCCTGAAGTTCTCGGCCGCGCGCGGGCTGGCGGTGGTCTCGCGGATGATGATGCCGGCGTTGTTGACGAGCAGGTCGACCTCGCCGATCTGCGCCGCGACCTGTTGCGCGACGTCGCGGCAGGCCTCGGGCGAGGTGACGTCGAGCGTGAAGGACCAGGCCTGGCCGCCGGCCTCGCGCACCAGGCGCGCGGTCTCCTCCACGGCGGCGGTGTTCATGTCGGTGGCGACGATGCGCGCGCCGGCCTGCGCCAGGCCCAGGCAGAAGGCGCGGCCGTTGCCCTGGCCGGCGCCGGTGATGAACGCCAGGCGGCCTTGCAGCAGGCGCGGCGCGAGGGTGTCGGGGTAGGTGGGCATGGCGGTGTCCTCAGGCGGCGGGTGCCAGTTGTGTTGACGCGCCCACACCCGCGGCGGCCGGCCGCTGCGCCAGTGGCGCGGCCTTGGCGAGCTCATTGCCCGCGATGAATCCGAAGGTGATGGCCGGGCCCAGGGTGATGCCCGCGCCGGGGTAGTTGCCGCCCATCACGCTGGCCGCGTCGTTGCCCACGGCGTAGAGGCCGGCGATGGGCTCGCCCAGGCCGTTGAGCACGCGTGTTTTTTCGTCGGTGACCAGGCCCGCGAAGGTGCCGATGTCGCCAATGACGAGCTTGATGGCGTAGTAGGGGCCGTGTTCCAGCGGGGCCACGCAGGGGTTGGGCGTGACGGCGGCGTCGCCCTGGTAGCGGTTGTAGGCCTTGCTGCCCTTGCCGAAAGCCGGGTCTTCGCCGGTCGCCGCGTGGCGGTTGAACTCGGCCACGGTCTGCTCCAGCGTGGCGGGCGCGATGCCGAGCTTCGTGGCCAGCTCGCCGATGCTGGCGCCGGACTTCAGGTAGCCGTTGCGCAGGTAACGCCCGATGGGCAGCGGTGCGGGCGCGACGCAGCCCAGGCCGTAGTTGCGCAAGGCCTTGTGGTCGCACAGCAGCCAGGCGAAGGTCTCGCCACGGCCCGCGCAGGTCTTCACCATGGCCTGCACGAAGTCGTGGTACGAGTTGCCTTCATTGGTGAAGCGATGGCCGTCGGGGTTGACGGCGATCACGCCAGGCTTGGCGCGGTCGATGAAGTGCGGCATCACACCGGTGCTCTTGTCCGGGCGCGTGGTGACCGAGGCCGGCACCCAGGCGGCAGCGTGCGGGATGGTCGTGTCCACGCGCCCGCCCACCGACTCGGCCAGGCGCAGGCCGTCGCCGGTGTTGGTCGACGGCGAGGGCGAGAAGTGCTCGCGGCCGGTGGGCGCGTGCGGGAACAGTTGCTTGCGGCGTTCCACGTCGTACGGGAAACCGCCGGTGGCCAGCACCACCCCACGGCGCGCGGTCACGCGCACCGGTTGGCCTTCGTGCTCCACCAGCGCGCCCGTGACCGTATCGCCCTCGGTGAGCAACTGCTTCACCGGCGACGACAGCCACACGGGGATGTTGCGGTCCATGGCGGCCTTGGCCAGGCGGCCCGCCAGCGCGTTGCCGTTGGTGAGCGTCATGCCACGGCCGTGGATGAGCACGTCAAGGAAATGGCGCGTGAGGCGCTTCGTGACGTACCAGAACGAGGACAGCGACTTGAAGACCCGCATGAAGTGTCGGATCTCGGGGCCGGAGCCCAGCATCATCCCGAACACCGTGAGCTCGGGCAGCGGCGGCGCGAGCTGTTTGATGCGCGGGCCGAGCTCGCGGCCGTCGAAGGGGCGGGTGACCATGGAGCGACCACCGGGCAGGCCGCCGGGCGCTTCGGCGTGGTAGTCGGGGAACACCGGCGGCAGGTCGAAGCGCAGCGGCGTCTGGCTGGTGAAGAACCGAATGGCCTTTGGGCCGTTCTCGAGGAAGGCGTCCACGCGCTTCTCGTCGTAGTGCGTGGTGGCCTCGTGCTTGAGGTACGCCTTGGCGGCGCCCGGCGGCTCGGTGATGCCCTGCTCCTCGGCGAGGTGGGTGCCGGGGATCCACAGCCAGCCGCCCGAGCGCGCGGTGGTGCCGCCGAACTGCGGCTGTTTGTCCACCACCAGCACGTCCAGCCCCTGTGCGGCGGCCGTGACGGCGGTGGCCATGCCCGATGCGCCGGTACCGATCACCAGTACGTCGACGAGCTTTGTCTCCTGTGACATGCATTGCTCCTGGTCAGTGGGGCGATTCTAGAAGTCTCATCTGACTATCGTCAACGCATTTGATAATATCTTTTTGTCTGATTGGGTCGTAGCCGTTTGAAATGCTCAGGGAAAACCCTATGGATACACTTGCGCGCGCCGTCACCGCCCACACCCCCATGGAAGAGAAGAGCCGCCGAGGTATCCAGTCGATCGAGATCGGCAGCGCCCTGCTGCTGGAGCTCGCGCGCAAGGTTCGCCCCGTGGCGCTGAAGGACCTGGCCAAGGCGGCCGGCATGACGGCGGGCAAGGCCCATCCGTACATGGTCAGCTTCCTCAAGGTGGGCTTCGTGTCGCAGAACGACGCGGGCCAATACGAGCTGGGCCCGCTGGCCCTGCAGCTCGGGCTCATCAAGCTGCAGCGCATGGACCCGGTGAAGGAAGCGTCCGCGGTGCTGGAACAACTGGCGCACGCCACCGGGCAGAGCGTGGCCCTGGTGGTGTGGGGCAACCTGGGGCCCACCATCGTGCGCATGGAAGAACCCATCCAGCCGCTGCACGTGAACCTGCGCACGGGCACGGTGATGTCGCTCACCAGCACGGCCACCGGTCGCCTGTTCGCGGCCTACCTGCCGCCCAAGGTGGTGGAGCGGCTGCTGGCGGAAGACCTGGCGCGCTCGAACTACGGCACCACGCCGAAGCCGGTGCACACCATCCAGGACCTGGAGCCCACGCTGGCCGAGATCCGGCAGCACGGCCTGTCGCGCACGCTCGGTCAGCCCATCCCCGGCATCGACGCGCTGTGCGCGCCGGTGTTCGACGCCGAGGGCCACATCGTGCTGGGCGTGCTGGTGATGGGGCCGTCGGCCACCTTCGACACCGCGTGGAACGGGCGCATCGCCAAGCCCCTGCTGGCCTGCGCGGCGGAGATCACGCGCCGGGTGGGCGGGGCGAAGTAGGCCGGGCCGCCGCCACAGGCAGCACCCCTGACGCTCAGGGATCGATGCGCTTGTCCGCCTCCTCGGCCGCGTGGCGGTTCCAGGCCTCGACGGGGTCGCCGTCCGACAGCGCACGCCAGAAGGCGTGAGCGTGCCGCGCCACCGTCTCGCCCCAGCCCAGCACGCCGGCCAGGGCCGTGAGGCCCACGTATTCCACGATCACCAGCGGGCCCTGGCGAAACACCACGAAGCCCAGGCCAACGATGGCCAGCGTCACCAAGGCATAGACCAGCACCTCCACCACGCGCAGCCCCAGCGCCAGGCGGTGGACGGCGTGGCGGCCAAACACGGGCTGGCCGCTCAGCAGCATCCACAGCGCCAGGGCCAGCGGCAACAGGAGCAGCAAGCGCCCCGGGCCGCCCGCGGCGCTGCACAGGTAGGCCAGCAGCCACACCAGCAACGCCCCCAGGACGAGCCATCGCAAGGCCTTGCCGCGCGTCCCCGCTTGCCGGCGCGCGAGTTCCGCGAAACGTTCCCAGCTTTGGAAGGGTGCGGATTGCCCGGAAGCCGCATGCTCCGCGCGGGCCGCTTTCAATCGAGCGCGTTGCCAGCTCTTGTAGGGCACGAGCGCGCCCGCCACCAGGCACACGCTGGCCAGGCTGAACAGCGTGGCCTTCTGCCAGCCGGTCCAGGTCCAGCCGTCCCAGGGCCACTCGAAGCCGCCACCGCCCATGTAGCGGCCGTTCAGCGTGATCAGGTTGTCCAGCGCCACCGCGTGCGAATGCACGCCCGGCAAGCGGCCGTGCACGGGCGAAAGCACGTGGTCGTTGATGGCGATCAGATCGACACCGATGAGCACGAAGCGATCGCGCAGCGCCTGGTCGAGCTCCTGCGCCGTGAAGCCGATGCCCTTGAACGCCGAGGCAGGCACCACCTGGTTGTAGGGGCACAGCGGGGCCGGCCTCTGGTATTCCTGCGCCCACACCCAGTGCCACACGCGCCGCCCGAGCCCGTTGAATGGCACGGCCTCCGACCAGTGCCACTCGCCGCGGCAGATCGGGTCGTAGCCTTTCCCGTCCATGCGCGGCCTGACCATGATCTCCAGGTTGCTTGCAGCGGCGGCGGTGGGCCAGAGCAGGGCCATGGGTTCGCCGGTGTCGCGCGGGCAGTTCTGCGGATCGTGCAGGCAGTACAGGGTGAGCGCCACCGAGGGCGCGCGGCGCGCCCGGTCGTGGGCCGCGGCGCCCGAGGCGGGGTTGAGCAGGTACACCCACTGGTGCTGGTCGAGCCGGTCGACCTCGACCGGCGCGCGCACCGGCTGGGCGCAGCGTTCGCCTGCGGGCGTGCGCGCGGTCGACAGCATGAGCTCGACGTTGGAGCTGAGGTCCACGCGCTGGTAGGTCGCGTAGTAGAAGGGCACGCCCTTGGCCGCCGCCGCGCACACGGCCTCGCGCAAGCGCTCCACCTGTGGCGGGGGCCGGTCGTCCAGGAAGACCACGTCCAGGAACACGGCCCGCGGCTGGTGCGAGGCGATGCGCCCGATCAGGCGCTGATGGAAGTCCAGGGGCACCGGCCAGGTCAGGCCGTACTCGTCGAGGTCGCCGTCGTCGATGGTCACGACCGCGATGCGGGCCTGCCCCTGCGTGCCGTAGCCCTGCGTGAGCAGCGGCGCGAAGCTGCGCGCGGCCAGGCGCTTGAGGATCTCGTCGCTGTCGAAGAAGTTGGACAGCCAGGCCAGCACCAGGCCCGCGGCGATCGTGCACAGCACCACCAGCGGCACCGGCGGCGGTGGAGCGGGTGGAGGGCAGGCCGGCGCGGGCGCGCCGCTGTCCTCAGCTGCCACGCGCGGCCTCGTCGCAGCGCTCACGCATGTCGGCCTGCACCAGCTTGCATTCGCCGAGCACACGCTGAGCGTCTTCAGGCAGGCCGCTGCGCCGGTACAGGGCGATCAGGCGCGGGTAGGCCGAAGGCGCGCGGGAGAACCGGTCGAAGGCGGTCTTGCCGATCTGGCGCGCGGCGTCGCGCTTGCCGCGGTCCTTCTCGAAGAGGGCCGCGGTTTCGTACACGTCCCAGGTGGTGGGCGTCCAGCGCGGCGCGCGCGCCAGGTGGGCCTCGGCCTCGCGCCGCTTGCCCGTGGCCTTGAGGGCTTCCACCATCAGCGTGTTGGGCAGGGCGTGCTGGGCCAGCGGGCCGCTTCGCACCAGCGGTGTCAGCAGCGCCGCGGCCGGACCGGGCTCGCCCTTGACCAGCAGGTCGCGGGCCTCGAACACCTTGGTGTAGCCATCGGCGATGCCCTTGACGGCCGGGCGATTGACCACCGCCTCGAAGGCTTGCACGCGCGGCGCGACCTTGGGCACTTCCTTCTTGTAGACGTTCTCGAAGTAGGCGTTGATGTCGCTCAGGCGCTGCTGGCCGTCCTCGTGCGTGCGCGACAAGGCGCCAATGATCTGGCCGGCGCCCATGTCCAGGGTCTGCTTGAGGCCCTGGTCGAGCTGGCCCGACGCGAACAGCGTGTTCAGGGTCTCCTGCTTGCGGGCCTGCTGCTCGGCCAGGCGCTGGGCGCGCAGGTCGTCCCACTGCGCCACCATCTCCAGCCAGGGCACCAGGCCGGCGAAGTGGCTGTAGCCGGCGCGCACCAGCAGGTCCATGCCGAGGCGGTCGGCCTCGCTCTCCTGGCGGCGCGACCAGGCCGGGTGCAGGGCCAGGTCGCTGAACTTGATCATCACCTCCAGCTCGCCCAGGGCTTTCTGCTGGCTGGGCGTGAGCGCGGCGCTGGCCGCGCGCTGGCCGCCGATGGCGTCCAGCGCGTTGCGCGTGCCCATGCCCACGGCCAGCATGGACGACAGCTGCTTCTGCGTGCGCGTGAAGACGTTGGAGTCGTGGTGCTTCAGCAGCACGTGCGCCAGTTCATGCGCGAGCAGCGCGGTGAGCTGGTCCTCGTTCTTGAGCGAGCGCAGGTAGGCCACCGAGAGGTAGATGTTGCCGTCGGCCGTGGCGCCCGCGTCCAGTTCGCCGCTGGCCACCACGTGCACCTGGCCGGGAATCTGCGTCAGGCCGCTGGCCGCCTTGAGCTTGTCGAGCACGCCATTGGCGTAGGTGGTGAAACCCTCCATGGGCACCACGCCGCGTGAGACTTCCATCTCCGCGAGGTCGCGCTCCTCGCCGATCGCCTCGTTGGACTTCGCATAGGCACCGGGCTTGAGCTCGTCGATCTGCGGCTTGTTCCGGTCGCCGCCGATGAGGCCACCCAGGAAGCCGCCAATGGCCTTGATGGGCGCGGGCGCTTCGCCACTGGCGGCCGGCGCCGAGCCCGTGCGGTTGGCCGGGTCGGTGGGGTCGGCACCCTGCTGCGCCGACGCGGGCAGGCACAGCGCCAGTGCCAGCAGCAGGGGCGGCGTGGCGCGGTGCGGGCGGCCCGCGGCCATCATGGCCTCGCCGGCGCGCAGCCGCTGTTGGCGCCGCGACCCGCCCCCATGGGCGGCGCATCGCGCGAGGTCGCCACCGTGTGGCAGGTGGCGTTGACCTCGGCCTTCAGGCGCAAGGCACGGCGCTCCAGCCACAGGTCCTGGCCGCCCACGCTCACGCGCACCCGGCTATGGTCCGCGCTGGTTTCCAGCACGCGCGGCCTGTGGGCCAGCTCGGCCGCCGGCACCAGGCGCACCCGGTCGCCCCCATCGGGTTGCGCGTAGGCCTCCACCTGCGGCGGATTGGCCACCACACCGATGACTTCCTCGCGTTGCGCGTGCGCCGCACCGGCCGCCACCAGTCCCAGCAACGCCGCGCTCCACCTGCCCATGCTGTTCATGTGTCCCCCCCTCGGTCACATACATCGGCCGCTACGGTTGTTACAAAAACCGACAAATGCTAGCGATGCCGCCGCGCTCAAGGGCGACCGCCGGTCTGCTGAGGAGGATGGAAGGTAGGCTGTCCGGTCCGCGCGCTTCAGTCGCCGCGCGCCAGCCCGCTCACCGGCGGGCGGCGATGAAACCAGGGCCGCGCCGCCTCCAGTTGCGCGCACAGGCGCAGCAGCGGGCCCTCTTCGCCATAACGCGCCGCGAACTGGCAGCCGATCGGCAGCCCTTCGGGCGTCCAGTGCAGCGGCACCGAGGCCGCCGGCTGGCCGGTGACGTTGAAGGGATAGGTGAAAGGCAGGTAGGCGGTGACCTTGGCGAGCCAGGCCCGCGCGTCGCTGGAACGGATGTCGAACCAGCCCAGCGGGCGCGGCGTCTGCGCCAGCGTGGGCGTGAGCCAGATGTCGACCCGCTCGAAGAAGCCCGCGATGCGCCGCGCCTGGCGGTGCAGGGCCTGCAGGTTGAGGATGTACTCGGCCGCGCTGAGGCCGCGCGCGGACTCGGCCAGCGCCTGGGTCAGGGGCTCCACCAGATCCCGGTCCGGCATGGCCCCGCCGGTGGCGCGCGCGATGTTGGCCAGGGTGTTGGCGGCGAACACCATCTCGAAGCCACGCTCCAGCGCCGGCGCGTCGAAGTCGGGCGAGGCCTCTTCCACGTGGTGGCCCAGTTGTTCGCACAGGCGCGCGGCGTCTTTGACGGCCGCCACGCAGGCCGGGTCCACGGGGACGCCGGTGGGCGCGGTGGTGGCAAAGGCGATGCGCAAGCGCCCGGGCGCGCGGCCCACCTCGTCGAGAAAAGGCCGCTCGGGCGGCGCCGCGCTGTAGGGATCGCCCGGCATCGGCCCGGCCAGGGCGTCGAGCAGGGCCGCGCTGTCGCGCACGCTGCGGCTCACCACGTGCTGGTGGGCCAGGCCGCTCAGGCCCTCGCCGCCTTCGGGGCCGGCGGTGACCCGCGCGCGCGTGGGCTTCAGGCCGAACAGGCCGCAGCACGAAGCGGGGATGCGGATGGAGCCGCCACCGTCGGTGGCGTGGGCGGCGGGCACCATGCCCGAGGCCACGGCCGCCGCCGCACCGCCGCTGGAGCCACCGGGTGTGAGCGCGAGGTCCCAGGGGTTGCGGGTGAGGCCGTACAGCAGCGATTCGGTGGCCGGCGAGAGGCCGAACTCGGGCGAGTTGGTCTTGCCCACGATGACCAGGCCGGCGCGGCGCATGCGCGCCACGATCTCGCTGTCGGCCGCCGGCATCTGGTTCGCGTAGAGGCGCGAGGACGCGGTGGTGGCGGCGCCGGCCACGGAGGCCACCAGCTCCTTCACCAGAAAGGGCACGCCTTGGAACGGGCCGGGCGGCAGGCCGCGCGCGATCTCGCCGCGCGCGGCGTCGTGGAGCGGCGTGACCACGGCGTTGAGCGAGGGGTTGTGGCGATCGATGCGCGCGAGCGCGGCGTCCAGCAGCTCGCCCGGCGTCACTTCGCCTTGTCGCACCAGGGCGGCCAAGGCCAGGCCGTCGTGTTGTTCGTAGTCGTTCATGGCGGCGGCGAGTGGGTGGGCGGCCAGTCGGCGCGCGGCATGGGCCCGGTGTCGTCGAGCACCGGGTCAACGGCGGAGCCGAAACCCACGCCGGCCAGCGAGCCCAGCGCCAGTTGCCCGCGCTCGATGCGCAGGCGCACGCGGCCGTTCTGCTCGTGGTACAGGTCGGGGTGGGCGGCGAGGTAGGCCTGCGCCTCGGCCGGGGGGCGGCCGTTGAAGCCGTCGATGAAGTGGTGGGCGTTGCGCTCCACGTGCGGGATGCCGAGCAGGGCCACGAGCGCGAGGTCCTGCTGCACCGAGAGGCCGGGCTGCGTGGTCAGGTCCTCGGCGGACATGAAGTACGTGGACCGGCCCTCGACCCGATTCCACACGCGGCAGCGCGCGAGGTTGAGCAAGGACTTGTAGAAGCCCTTGCAGGCCTTGGAGGACACCCCGGCGTAGCCGAGCGTGCGCGCCCGGGGGAAGGCCTCGAGATCGCCATCGGACTCGTCGATGATGACCGGCTTGTAACGCGCCAGCGCCGCCACCGGCCGGGCCAGCGCCACCTGCCGCTTGATGGGCTGCTCGATCAGCAGCGTGGAGTCGCACAGCCGTTGCAGCGACGGCTCGGCCGCCATGCGCTGCCACAGCGCGGCGATGGCCCCGGCGTCTTCGTACTGTTCGTTGCCATCCAGCGTGGCGGCGTAGGGCTCGTCGAGGCGGTCGAGCACGGAGGCAATGCGGCGCAGGCGGTCCAGGTCGGCGTCGGCCTGGCCGCTCACCTTGAGCTTGAAGTAGCGGTTGCCGTAGGCGGACACCACCTCTTCCAGGGTTTCGGGCAGGCCGTCGTTGACGCGCGTGCCACTGGCCTGGTCGGCCGCGACGATGGGATCGAGCAGGCCCACGGTGTGGCGCACCGCCACGCTGGTGAGGGGTTCGAGTCCGCGCAGAAAGGGCGCCAGATCAAAGCCTTCCAGGTCGGGCGCGATGGCGTGCGCGCGCAGGCCGGGCCGGTTGTGCCGCAGGGCCTGCCAGAAGCTCAGGCCCTCGATGCGGCACAGCGCGTCGAGCACGGCGCGGTCCAGCAGGGCGGGGCCGTAGCTGGTGACCAGGGGGTTCAGGCCGCAGGCGGCGCCCGCGTCCAGCAGCGCGCGGTAGTGCTCGGCGTACAGGTCGAAGGCGCTGAGCCCGGGCGCAGCGCCGTAGGCGTCGGCCGTCAGCTCCAGCGCCTTGCGCAACTGATCGAGGTTCTGCGCGTCGGAGAGCGCGGGGTTCTTGTCGAACCACTTGGCGCCCAGCGCCTCGGCGGCGTAGCCGGTGCCTTCGCGCCCGTTCTGGTGGCGCACGCGCACGCGCACGATGGCCTGGCGGCCTTCGGTGACGGTGATGACGCCGAAGCGGAAGGGCAGGCGCAGCCGGTAGGGCGACTCGAAGCGCTCGACGGACAGGACCTTCAGGCGGGGGGCGTCGGGCGTGGTGCTCATTCAGTCCAGGGCCTTCGGCAGGCCATCGAAATGCCGATCGCGCGGGCGCTCACCAGTGCGGGCCGGCGCGGCTCTCGCCCCGCCCGGTGGCGCCGGACAGTTCGGTGTACAGCTCGAAGGCCATGCGGCCCAGCGCGGGGTCGGCGCGCGTTTCGGCGGTGCGCGGGCGGGCGATGTCCACCGCGCGGATGTTGGCCACGCGGCCGGGGCGCGGCGACATGACGACCACACGATCGGCGAGGAACACCGCCTCGGGAATGGAGTGGGTGACGAAGACGATGGTCTTGCGCTGGCCGCCACCGGCGCTTTCGCCCCAGATGCGCAGCAGCTCGATGTTCATCTCGTCGCGCGTCATCGCATCGAGCGCGCCGAAGGGCTCGTCCATCAGCAGGATGGGCGGGTCCATGATGAGGGCACGGCACAGCGAGGCGCGCTGCTGCATGCCGCCCGAGAGTTCGCCGGGGCGCTTGTCGGCGAAGTCGCCCAGGCCCACCATCTTCAGCAGGCCGAGCGCGCGCTCGCGGTACTGCGCGGGGTGGCCGCCGGACAGCTCCACCGGCAGGAGCACGTTGTCCAGCACGGTGCGCCACTTCAGCAGCAGCGCGGCCTGGAACACCATGCCCACTTTCGGGATGGGCTTGTCCACCGGCACGCCGTCCACCAGGATGCGGCCGCTGGTGACCGGGCGCAGCCCGGCGATGGCGCGCATCAGCGTGGACTTGCCGCAGCCGCTGGGGCCCACGAGGGCGACGAACTCGCCCTCGTGGATCTGCAGGGAGATGTCGCGCAGGGCTTCCACCGGGCCGCTGTCGGCCTGGTAGACCATGCCCGCGTGGTCGACTTCGATGAGGACGCGTGGGTTCACTTGACGGTCAGCGGCATCGCCACCTTGGTGAAGAAGGCGGGGTTGAACACGTCCTTGCAGTCCACCTTCTTCGGCAGGCCCATGTAGGTGTTCACGATCTCGGTGGAGGCGCACATCTTCTTCTCGTCGATCCAGCCGATGCCGTTGTCGGCGTAGTTCTTCGTGCGCATCAGGTCGAAGCCCATCTGCATGTTGGCCTCGATGATGGCGAGGTCGATCTCGGGCACGCGCTTCTTGAAGATGGCCAAGGCTTCCTTGGGGTTGCTCATCACGTCGCGCCAGCCCATGTAGCTGGCTTCGAGGAAGGCCTTGAGCTGCTGCGGCTTGTCGGCCATGGTCTTCTCGCCCGCGATGATGGACATGGCGTAGAGGTCGAAGCCGTAGTCGGCCCACTGCAGGCGCACCGCCTTGCCCGCGCCCATGGCCTTGTCGTAGAAGGGCTGGCCGGTGGTGTAGTCGGCCACGCCGTCGACGCGCTTCTCGGCGATGGAGGCCACCTTGGCGGTGGGTTCGATGTTCACCCAGGTGACCTTGTTGGGATCGATCTGGTTCAGGCGCGCGAAGGCGGGAAAGGCCAGGCGCTGGCTGTCGCCGGCGGGCGCGGCCACGGTCTTGCCTTCCAGGTCCTTGGGCTTGAGCAGAGGCTTGTCGGCGTGGCTGAAGAAGGTCATGGGCGTCTTGTCGAACACCATGCCCACCATCTTCACGCGCGCGCCGCGCGAGGCGGCCGAGATGACCGGCACCGCGTCGGCCAGGCCGGCGTCCGCGCGGCCGGTGTCCACCTTGGCGATGGAATCGCCCGAGCCCTTGGAGTTTTCCAGCGTCACGTCCAGGCCGCGCTGGGCGTAGTAGCCCTTGTCCAGCGCCACCCAGTAGGCGGCGTGGTCGCCCACGGCGAACCAGTTCAGGGCGAAAGTGAACTTCTCCTTGGCCTGCGCGGCGGCCGGCAGCGGCATCAGCGCCAGCAGCGCCGAACACAGGGCGGCGAGGGGAACAGCGATCCGGGGAGTCATGGTGCTTTCCTTTCGGAGGACGGGTGGGAGGGCGAACGGGGAATCAGCGCGGCGCCTCTTCGGCCCAGGGCGCGAGCAGGCGGGAGAGCAAGGCCACCAGGCCATAGAGCAGCAGGCCCAGCACCGAGATCCACACCAGCGCGGCGAAGGCGGCCGGCGTGTTCATGCTGCTCTGCGTGGTGATGATCACGTAGCCCAGGCCTTTCTGCGAGGCCACGAACTCGCCCACCACCGCGCCCACCACGGCCGAGGTGGCGGTGACCTTGAGCGCGCTCAGGATGTAGGGGTAGGCGTTGGGGATGCGGATCTTCAGGAACACCTTCCACTTGGGCGCGCTGAACACGCGGCCCAGGTCCACCATGTCCTGGTCGATCTGCGTGAGGCCCACGGCGGTGTTGATGACCACGGGGAAGAAGCCGATGAGCGCGCCGATCAGCATGTTGGGCAGGATGCCGTAGCCCAGCCACATGAGGAACAGCGGCGCGATGGCCACCTTGGGCAAGGTGTTCACGAACACCAGGAAGGGCGTGAGCGCGCGCGAGATGCCCTGCGACCACGCGATAGCCATGCCCAGGGCCACACCGGCCACACCGGCCAGCACGAAGGCGCCGAGGATTTCCACGCCGGTGATCCAGCTGTGCGCGAGCCAGGGGATCTCGTCGCTGAGCATGGCCTGCCACACGGCGTAGGGGCCGGGCAGCAGGTACTCGCGGATGTCGAACACGGTGACCGCGAGCTGCCAGAGCAGGATGAAGCCCACGAACAGGCCGATGGCGGGCAGGTAGTGGGCGGTCCAGCGCACGAGCTTGTTCTGGGTCATGGTGGGTTCCTTGCTAGGCAATGCTCAGGCCAGCCAGCGGCTCAGCCCTTCGGCCACGAAGGCGTCGTCGGCCAGCTCGCCGTGCTGCGCGTACACGCGGTCGATCTGCTCTTTCTGCCCGGGGCTGAGGCCTTCGTTGGGGTCCAGGCACCAGATGCCTTCGAGCAGGCCCTGGCGGCGCAGCACCTCGTGGCAGCCGGCGATGCAGCCGTGGAAGTCGTTGGCGACGTCGAAGAAGGCGCTGTTGCAGTCGGTGACCCGGCTGTCGAGCGCGAGCATCTCGGCGCTCACCGCCGGCTCGCGCGCCGCGGCCTGGCATTGCGCCAGCAGGCGCACCGCGCCCGAGGTCCAGACCGACCAGTGGCCCAGCAGGCCGCCACGGAAGCGCACGCTCACGGGCTGGCCATCGCGCATGACGGTGAAGGGCGTGAGCAGGTCCAGCACGATGTGGTCGTCGTTGCCGGTGTAGAGCGTCACGCGGTCCTCGGCGCGCGCCTCGACCACGCCGCGCACCACGTCGAGCGTGCGGTAGCGGTGGAAGGGTGCGACCTTGATCGCGACCACGTTGGGGAGGGCCGCGAAGCGCGCCCAGAACGCGGCGCTCAAGTCCATGCCGCCCACGGCGGGCTGCAGATAGAAGCCGATCAGCGGGATCTCCTGCGACACGGCCTCGCAGTGCGCGATCAGCGCGTCCTCGCTCTCGCCCTTCATGGCGGCCAGGCTCAGCAGGCCGGCGTGGTAGCCCAGGCCCAGGGCCAGGCGCGCCTCGGCCATGGCCTGTTCGGTGCGGCCGCAGACGCCCGCCACCATGGCGAGCTCGCGGCCGGGGGCCACCCAGTCGCGCGCGGTGTCTATCGCCAGGCGCAGCACCTCTTCGTAGAGACCGACTTCGCGGATGGCGAACTGCGTGGTGTGCACGCCCACGGCCAGGCCACCGGCGCCAGCGTCCAGGTAGTAGCGGCTGAGCGCGCGCTGGCGGCGCACGTCGAGCTGGCGCTGCGCGTTGAGCGCGAGCGGGTGCGCGGGGATGGCCAGGCCGCGCTGCAGCAGCGCGCGGGCGTGTTGGACGTGGGTGGGGCTCAGGCTCATGGGGTGTCAACCAAATTCGGGGCCGGCCACGACGAAGAGCCGGTGGGGGACGGAGGCGATGGGAGCGGCGCCGAGCGCCATGCGCGCGAAGGAACGCTGGCGCGCAAAGCCGTGCTGCGCGAGCCAGGCCGTCAATGCGGTCCAGCGCTCGGGCACGTCGAGGAACACGGGGCCGGTGAGCGCGGCGAACGTGGCCTGGAGCAGCGACACGGCCGAGGCCTCGTCGGCGGCCACGAGCGGGCCCACCTGCGTGGCGCGGCGGCCCTGGCGGGCCAGTGCGAAGCCGGTGTTGTCCGGCGACGCGTGGACGCGCGTGCCGGGGCGCTGCAGGAAGTCGGTCAGCAGGGCACCGCGGTCAAAGCCATTGGCCTGGGCGTCCAGGCCTGCGATGGCTGCGGCGTCCACCGCGTTCGTGGCGTGCGTCGCCGGTGCCTGGGCCAGCGTGCCTTCCCAGCGCGAGAGCGCGAAGCCGGCCTCGAAGCCGAGCTTCGCGTAGGCCGGTTGCCCGGCCGGCGTGGCGTCCAGCACCGGCGTGGCGCCCAGCGCGCGCAGGTGCGCGATGCAGTGCCCCATCAGCGACGTGGCCAGGCCCTGGTGCCGCCACTCGGCGGCCACCAGCACCATGGAGATCCAGCCGATGCCACCGCCCGCTCCGTTGCCCACACCTTGGCCCACCCCTGAGCCATAAGGCAAGGCCGCCGCGGTGGCGACCAGGCGCCCGTTGTCCGCGGCGCGCAGGCCGAAGACGCGGCCGTGGCGCACGAAGAAGCGCCAGTCCCCGGCGGTCTGGTTCCAGCCCGCCGCGTCCGACAGCGCCAGGCCGTCCGGCGCGTCGTCCGGACCCAGCACCACCAGGCTCAGGGCCTCAGAAGGCGCCATCCCTGACCTCGAACTTGGTCGGCTTGTTGAAGGCGGGCTGCTCGCGCTTCACCCAGTCGGCCACCCAGTCGAGCATGGCGCCCAGCGGCACCAGCGGATAGCCGAACAGGCGGCAGGCCAGCGTGGTGTCCGACAGCAGGGCGGTGCTGGCCTCCTGGCCCACCACCTTGGCCGGCACGCCCAGGCGGGTGGCGAATTGTTCGACGAGCCAGCGCACCGACAGGGTCTCGGGCCCCGTGCAGTTGATCGGCGTGGCCGGCGTGGTGCAGTGGCGCAGGCAACGCAGCACCTGCGCGTTGGCATCGCCCTGCCAGATCACGTTCACGTGGCCCATGGTCACGTCCACGGCCTCGCCGCGGTGCACCTTGGAGGCCACGTCGTAGAGCACGCCGTAGCGCATGTCGATGGCGTAGTTGAGGCGGAAGAGGCGCCCCGGCGTGCCGTGCCGCGCCGAGAAGTACTCGAACATGCGCTCGCGCCCGATGCACGACTGCGCGTACTCGCCCAGCGGGGCGGGCTGCGTGCTCTCGCTGGCGCCCTGCCGGCCCACGGTGGTGAGCGGGTAGATGTTGCCGGTGGAGAAGCCCACGATGCGCGAGTCGCGAAAGGTGTCGGCCACGAGGGCCGGCACGTGCGTGTTCATGGCCCAGGTGAGGGCCTGGTTGTCCTTGGCACCGAACTTGTGGCCGGCAGCGAAGACGATGTTCGGCACGCGCGGCAGGGCCTCGATGGACGCGCGGTCCAGCAGGTCGGCGGTGATGGTCTCGATGCCCCAGGCCTCCAGGCGCTCGCGCACCTCGGGGTCGCTGAAGCGCGCCACGCCGATCACGCGCTTGTGCGGCGCGGCGTTCCTGGCCAGGCGCGCGAGCGTGGGGCCCATCTTGCCGGCCACGCCGAGGATCATGAGGTCGCCGTCCACTTGCGCGAGGTCGTCGATGAGGGCCTGGCTGGGCCGCGACAGGAATTCCTCCAGCGCCTCGACGGACTCGAAGCGCTCGGGCAGGTGGGCCGGATCCAGCAAGGTGACGCGGCTGCGCCCCGAGGCCCCGGATGGCTGGCTTGGCATGGAATCGCCCCTTTTCTCAGACTCGATGGAATGAGCATAGGGGCGTGACCGCATAGCGTCAACCGTTTGGTTGAAATGCGGCATAGGGGTATGCCAGCAGGGACGCCCGCCCAGGCCTCACCGAGGTGCGGATCAGGCGCGCAGGCCGGCCATCGCGAAGGAGACGACGTGCGCGCGGTAGGCGCTCACCGCCGCTTCGGACTGCAGGTCACGATCGAAGATCGACGCCAGCGTGAGGCGGTTGGAGAAGAAGAAGTACGACATGCCCGCGACCGAGATGTACAGCTCCACCGGGTCGATGCCGCGGCGGAACACCTTGGCCCGGATGCCGCGCGCCAGGGTCTTGGCGATCAGTTCGATCAGGGGCGAGTTGGTGTCGCGGATGGCGCTGGAGTCGCGCACGTGCGGCGCGCCCTGCGCGTTCTCGTGGTTGAGCAGGCCGATGAAATCGGGGTGCTGCGCCAGGTAGTCGAACGAAAAGCCGATGAGCGCGGCCATGGCCTCCTCGGGCTTCATGTCGCCCAGCTTGAGGCTGCGCTCCTGCGTGCGGATCTCGGTGTAGACCACCTCGAGCGCTGTGCGGTACAGGTCTTCCTTGCTACCGAAATAGTAGTAGAGGAGCTGTTTGTTGACGCCGGCGCGGGCCGCGATCTCGTTGACGCGCGCGCCGGTGAGGCCCTTGGCGGAGAACTCTGCGCGGGCCGCCGCGAGGATGGCCGCGCGCGCGGCACTGCTGTCGGCGTCGGGTGTGCTGCTGGCGGCGGCGCGGCGTGTGGGCATCGTGGGTCGACCGGTTGCGGTGCGCGGGATTATCGGCGCGAGCCCTCGGCGCGAAACGGATGCACCCTCATTCGGACGCCTCGAGGGTCGTCGCCCGACGATCCCGTCGCGCCTGCCGCTGGCGCTCAAGCGAGTCGTTCAGCTCCGTCAACCGCAGGAGAAGGGTGTCCGTGCACACGACGCCGAAGGTCTTCACGTCATCGCTGGCGAGCAGATCGCTCAGGAGCTGTGCGGCCCGCAGCCCGTCCTGCGGCACATCGGCGAGTTCGGACAGCATGCGCCGCATGAGTCGGCGGAACGTCCCCGCCCCCCGAGGGCGAACGGGGTCCAGCGCATTGGTGAAGTCGCGCCCGACATCTTTCACGCGGGCGTCCGCGGCCTGCCCGGTCTTGTTCACCAGCACCAGGACGTGTCCGCGTTTGACGCCCTGGAGCCACTCCAGCATCTCGCCCGGCGTGGGCTGGTTGGCGATGCGGTGCCGGCGTTGGCGGTCATCGGCTTTGCGCTGCTGCTGGCTGGTGCTGAGAAAGAGCTTCGAAGCGGACTTGATCATGGACAGGGCGCACCACCGCGCGATATGACGACCGTCCTATCGTGGGCAATGGCCCCGGTGGGGTTCCGCCGGGCATGGTGCGCGTGAGGTTTGCCTGATGCCTTCGGCCGCCGCACGGCCGCTGCGCACGCATGCCCCCGCTCAACGCTGCGGGCCGAGCCGGTGCGTGAACGCCACCGCCAGCGCGCTGACGAGGAAGAAGGCCTGCAACTCCAGGCGCCAGCCGCCGGAGTTGGTCACGTCCAGGAAATGGCCCGAGTGCACCAGCACCAGCGCCACCACCATGTTGAGAAAGATCACCAGCGCGGCCGGGACCACCCAGAAGCCCACCAGCAGCATCAGCGGCGCCACCACCTCGCCGAGGTACACCGCATAGCCCAGAAAGCCCGGCAGGCCGTGCGCGCTGACCATGCCCACGATGCCGCCCACGCCATTGGTGATCTTGGACCAGCCGTGGAAGAGCATGAGGATGGCCAGCGTCCAGCGCAGCAGCAGCACGCCGAAGCGCGGTTGGTCGAAGAGGGCGTTGAGAGCGTTCATGAAGCAAGGTGAAAAAGAGCCGTCGACAGTGACGGGGGACCCGAGCATGCCACGGCCCACAGGCTCCCCCGGCTGGCTTCCCGCTCTTCTTTTTCAAGCGCGGCCGCGCGCGTGGGTTGCCGTTCAGGCGTGAGCCATCACCACCGCGCCATCGCGGTTCACCGCCAGGCTCTTGTAAGCCTGGGCATAGTGCTGGCGCATGTGCACCAGGTCCTTGAGGTAGCTGCGGCCCAGGGTCCGCTTGTCCGCGTCGCTGATGAGCTTGCCCGCCACCTGGAAGAACTTGCGCTCCTCTTCGCGCAGGTGGTGATGCACTTTGTGGCTCAGGCGCTTGGCCGTCTCCAGCCAGTCCGCGGTGCGCTTGTCCGGCACGCTCAGGTCTTCGCACAGCTCCTCGATGGTGTGGTGTTCGGCCAGTGCGTGGCGCGAGGAGCTCAGGCCGGGGTTGGTCATGAGCATGGGCACGTACAGGAAGCGCTCCTCGGCGGCGGCGTGGGCCTCGAGCTCGACCTTCAGCATCAGGAAGATGGCGTCGCGGTCGGCGGGTTTCACGCGCAGCAGGCGCCGGCTCAGGCTTCGTTGCAACTCGTGGCTCTCTCGCAGGGCTTCGAAGATGTTCATGCGTGGGGACGAAAGTTCATCGGCCTTCGATCATGTGCGCGCCCTCGCGCCCGCCCGCGTCGGACACGTCCGACGCGGCCGTCGGCTCACGCGCCGTGACGCCGCGCGCCGATTCCGACATGATTCGGCATGGACGACGCTTCCCAGATCCACATCCCCGAGAGTTTCATCCGGCTCCACGCCCGGCCGAACCAGCCCCGGCCCGCCCACCTGGCCGCGCACATCGCCCGCCGCTTCGAGGTGTGCGACGACATGGCCGCCGCGCTGGTCACCCGCGCCCAGGAGGTGCAGTTCAAGCTCGGCATCACCGAGGCCGACGTCATCGACAAGGTGCTGGAAGGCCTGCTGGAGCTGGCGGGCGAGGACGCCGACAGCGTGCTCTCACCCCCCGAGGCACGCTGGGTGGTGTGTCACATGGCCGAGCAGCTGGGCTGGGCGGAGCACCTGAGCCCCGAGTTGCGGGCCATGGCGGGCGGCCTGCTGCAGTAGGCGCCGGCGCGCTACCCCACCAGTTCGCAGGTGCGCCCGCATTCGGGCAAGGACAGGAGGTGGTCCGTCCAGCCGCCAGCGCGTTGCGTGCGCAGGTAGGGCGCGTGGCCCGGCTCGCGCACCACACCGATGTAGCAGCGCTCGCCGCTGGCCTTGTCGATGGTGTAGTACGCCTCCGCCCCGGACTCGACGCGCCGGATCACCGAATCGCGCGTGAGGCGCCAGTGGTTGGCGATGTGGCCCACATGGGTGAGCTGCTCGTGCCCGGCCGAGCGGCTGAGGCGGGTGACACAGTTGACTTCGAACTCGCGCATGCGTTTCCTCCCTGGAAATATGCATCATCTGGCTTGAAGTGTGAGCACTTTAAGCTTACTTGCTCTGCCGCAGAGGCGCAATCAGAATTTCACGTCATTCCCCTTGATGCAAATGATTTCATCATTGAAAGTGCTCGCCGAGGTGCGGGCGGGCCATCCCTTCCGGGGCAGCGTGCCGCTCGTGGAAGGCGGCAACACGCGGGTCATCCAGATGCGCGACGTCTCACCCGACGGCACCGTGGCCTGGGACCACCTGGCGCGCACCGACCTCGCTGGCAACCGGTCGCCCGACTGGCTGCGGGACGGTGACCTCCTGTTCGTCGCGCGCGGCGCGCGCTACTACGCCGTGTGCCTGAGCCAGGTGCCTTCCGGCACGGTGTGCGCGCAGCACTTCTTCGTGCTGCGCAGCAAGACCGAGGGCGTGCTGCCCGAGTACCTGGCCTGGCACATCAACCGCGCGCCCAGCCAGCGCTACCTGCGCAACAACGCCGAAGGCTCCGACCAGCTCAGCATCCGCCGCGCGGTGCTGGAGGAGCTGCCCGTGGCCGTGCCCGAGCTGGCGCGGCAACGCCTGCTGGTGAACCTGGGCGCCGCGGCGGTGCAGGAACGGCGGCGTTTCGAAGCCTTGATCCACAACCGCGAGCTACAACTCGACGCGCTTGCGCAACGCCTGCTCTCGCCATCCCCCCGCCCGCGCTGACCCTTCCCACCGACATGAACCACGACACCGCCATCAGCCAGAACGCCATCAATGCCGCCGTCTGGAACGCCTGCGACACCTTCCGGGGCACCGTGGACCCGAGCATCTACAAGGACTACGTCCTGACGATGCTCTTCCTCAAATACATCTCCGACATCTGGCAAGACCACTACGAGCGCTACGAGGCCGAGCACGGGGCCCATCCCGAACTCATCGAGGAACTGCTCAGGAACGAGCGCTTCGTGCTGCCGCCCAGCGCCAGCTTCCAGGCACTGCACGAGGCGCGCCACCAGCCCGGCAACGGTGAGCGCATCGACCGGGCGCTGCACGCCATCGAGGAAGCCAACCTCGGCAAGCTGCGCGATGTCTTCCAGGACATCAGTTTCAATTCCAACAAGCTCGGCGACGAAGCCCAGAAGAACGACATCCTGCGCCACCTGCTCGAGGACTTCGCGCGGCCCGAGCTGAACCTGCGTGAAAGCCGCGTGGGCCAGCTCGACGTCATCGGCAATGCCTACGAGTTCCTCATCAAGAACTTCGCCACCACCGCCGGCAAGAAGGCGGGCGAGTTCTACACCCCGCCAGAGGTGTCGCAACTGATGGCGCGGCTGATGGACCCACAAGCCGGCGACGACATCTGCGACCCCACCTGCGGTTCGGGCTCCCTGCTCATGAAGTGCGCGCAGCTCATCCGCGCCAACACCGGCGGGCGCCGCTACGCCCTCTATGGGCAGGAGGCGATCGGCAGCACCTGGGCGCTGGCCAAGATGAACATGTTCCTGCACGCCGAGGACAACCACCGCATCGAGTGGGGCGACACGCTGCGCAACCCCAAGCTGCTCGACCCCGAGGGACGGCTGCGTCGGTTCGATGTCGTCGTGGCCAACCCGCCGTTTTCGCTGGAGAAATGGGGCTTCGAGAACGCCGCGAAGGATCCCTACCATCGCTTTCGCCGCGGCGTGCCGCCGCGCACCAAGGCCGACTACGCCTTCATCCTGCACATGGTCGAGACCATGAAGCCAGGCACCGGGCGCATGGCCGTGGTGGTGCCGCACGGCGTGCTGTTCCGCGGCGCGGCCGAGGGACGCATCCGCCAGACGCTGATCGAGGAGAACCTGCTCGACGCCGTCATCGGCTTGCCCGAGAAGCTGTTCTACGGCACCGGCATCCCGGCGGCCATCCTGGTGCTGCGCCAGACCAAGGCCGACGACAAGGTGCTCTTCATCGACGCCAGCCGCGCCTACCAGGACGGCAAGAACCAGAACCTGCTGCGTGCGCAGGACCTGCAGGCCATCGTCGACGCGGTGCAGGCGCGCGGCCCCATCGACAAGTACGCCCACCTCGCCGCACGCGAGGAGATCGCCGAGAACGGCTTCAACCTCAACATACCGCGCTACGTGAATACCTTCGAGGAAACCGAGACCGCCGACCTCGCGACCGTGCGCGCGACGCGCCTGCAGCTCAAGGCCGAGTTGGCCGATCTGGAACAGCAGATGGCCGTCTACATGAAGGAACTCGGGTATGAGTGAGCTACCCGCGGGCTGGATACGCGCCCCGCTGGGCGAGATCGCCCACATCAGCTCGGGTGGCACGCCGAACCGGACGCGAGCGAGCTATTGGGGTGGCGACATTCCCTGGGTCACCACGGGCGAGATCCGGTTCAACACCATCACCGACACCGCCGAGAAGCTGACCCCTGAGGGCTTGCGGCAATCGGCGGCCAAGCTGTTTCCCGCGGGCACCCTGCTGATGGCGATGTACGGCCAGGGAAAGACGCGCGGCCAGGTCGCCAGGCTGGGCATCGAGGCGACCACCAACCAGGCCTGCGCCGCCATCCAGTTGCGCAGCGGCACTGACCCGGACTACGTCTATCAGTTCCTGGCGAACAGCTACACCGCACTGCGCGAGCTGGGCAACGCCGGTTCGCAACAGAACCTGAACGCGGGGATCATCCGCAACATCAGCGTCCCGCTGCCGCCCTTGCACGAGCAGACCCGCATCGCGCGCATCGCAGGCGTCTGGGACCGGGCCATCGACACCACCGGGCGACTGCTCGACAACAGCCGCCACCAGAAGCGGCACCTGATGCACCTGCTGCTCTCCAGACGGCGCTCCGTCGTCAACGCGCGGGCGCATTGGGCGCAGGTGGACTTCGACACGGTGTTCGAGCGCATCACCAACAAGAACACCGATGGCGACCGCAACGTGCTCACCATCTCGGCCCAGCACGGCCTGGTGAGCCAGCGCGACTACTTCAGCCGTCACGTGGCGAGCGACGACCTCAGTGGCTACACCCGCCTGACCACGGGCGATTTCGCCTACAACCGCAGCTCCTCGTCAGGCTACCCGGTTGGCGCCATCAAGCCGCTGGTGGCCTACGACTCGGGCGTGGTCTCCGGTCTGTACATCTGTTTTCGCCAGAAGCCCGGCGTGGAGGTGGACAACGATTTCTACCGCCTGTACTTCGAAGCCGGCATGCTCAACGAAGCCATCACCAGCATCGCGCAGGAAGGCGCGCGCAACCACGGCCTGCTCAACGTCAGCCTCAAAGACTTCTTCAAACTGCCGCTGTGCCTGCCGCCGCTGGATGTGCAACGGCGCATCGCCGCGATCCTGCGCGTGGCCGAGGCCGAAGAGCGCGTCATCGTGGCCCAGCGCGAGACACTGCGCGAAGAAAAGCGCGCCCTGATGCGCGACCTGCTCAGCGGGCGGCGCCGCGTGCGCGCGACCGCCGCTGAACCCGCATGAACGCCCCTGGTGCCTCCGTGCCCACCCTGCGATGGCTCACCGAACTGGGGTGGTGCTTCCTGCCCCGCGCCGATGCCCTCGCGCTGCGCGGCGGCGTGCGGGAGGTGATTCTCAAACCGCGCCTGATCGAGGTGCTGCGCACGCGCCATTTCGACTACAAGGGCGAACGCCACCCGCTGTCGCCGGGCGGCATCGACCAAGTGGTGCGCGAGGTGCAGTCGCTGCACCTGGGCGAAGGCCTGCTGGCCGCGAACGAGCGCCTGTACCGGCTGCTCACACTGGGGGTGACGGTCACCGAGTTCATGCCCGATGGCAAGAAGCACCAGCCCACGATTCCTCTCATCGACTGGCAGCATCCCGCCGCCAACCTCTGGGACGCCGCCGAATCGCCCGAGCTGCTGTCGACCCAGGGCACGCACCTGCGCCAGCCCGATGTGCTGGGGTACGTGAATGGCCTGCCTCTGGTGGTCATCGAAGCGCGGCGAGCAGGCGATTTCACCGCAGAGCCCACGGCGGACGAGGCCATCCATCGGCATCTGCGCCATCAGCGGCACGATGAAATTCCCCAACTGTTCGTCTATGCCCAGTTGCTGCTGGCCCTGGGCGCCAGCGAGGCGCGCTACGGCACCACGGGCACGCCACCGAAGTTCTGGGCCCGTTGGCGCGAGGAGCCCGGCGCCGGACGCGACGACACCCCTGAGGACACCGTGCGTGCGCTGCTGCGGCCCGAGCGCCTGCTCGAGCTGGTGCGCCACTTCGTGCTGTTTGACCGTCGGCTCGGCAAGGTGGTGGCGCGCCCGCACCAGTTTTTCGGCGTGCGCGCGATGCTCCAGCGCATCCAGCAGCGCCGCTCCGACGGCGCGCGCCAGGGCGGCGTGCTGTGGCACACCACCGGCTCCGGCAAGAGCCTCACCATGGTGTTCCTCACCAAGGCGCTGGTGCTCAACCCGGCCACCCGGGCCTGCCGCGTGCTGGTGGTCACCGACCGCATCGACCTGGAAGACCAGCTCGCGCGCAACTTCCTCCACGGCGGCGCCTTCGGCTCGGCCGTGGCGGCCAGGAAAGAGGGCGAGAAGGCGCGCGCGGGCAGCGGGCGCGATCTGGCGCGTCGCATCGGCCACGGCAGCGAGCGCATCGTCTTTACGCTGATCCACAAGTTCGCCACTGCCGCGCGCATGAGCGAGTGCTACAACCCGTCGGCAGACGTCGTGGTGCTGGTGGACGAAGGCCACCGCAGCCACGGCGGCCTGATGCACGAGCGCCTGCGCAAGGCGCTGCCGCGCGCGGCCTGCCTGGCGTTCACCGGCACACCACTGCTCAGGGACGAAAAGACCACCCACCGCTTCGGCACCATCGTGCACGCCTACCCCCTGCAACGCGCGGTGAGCGATGGCACCGTGGCGCCGCTGCTGTACGAGGAGCGCGTGCCCGAACTGGCCATCGACAACGAGGACAAGGTAAACCGATGGTTCGACCGCCTCGCGGCCGATCTCACCCCCGAGCGAAGCACCGCGCTCAGGCGCCAGCTCGCGAGCACGCGGTCTGTGCTGGGCGCGACCCAGCGCATCGAACTCATCGCCTGGGACATCGCGCAGCACTTTCACCGCACCATCCGCCCGCTCGGCCTGGGCTTCAAGGGCCAGGTGGCCACGGCCAGCCAGCTCGACGCCATCCGCTACCACCGCTGCCTGAACGCCACGGGCCTGGTGAGCAGCGCGGTGATCATGTCCGCGCCCGGTCACCGCGAAGGCGATGCCGACGTGGAAGCGGGCCAGTTGCCCGAGTTGCGGGCGTGGTGGGACGAGAACGTGGGCCGCCATGCCGACGCCTATGAGGCGCGTGTGCTGCGCGAATTCGCGAGCGATGGCGCGCCGGACCTGCTCATCGTGGTGGATCGGCTGCTCACCGGCTTCGACGAACCGCGCAACGCCGTGCTCTACATCGACAAGCCACTGAAGGAGCACACCCTGATCCAGGCCGTCGCGCGGGTGAACCGCCTGCACGAGGGCAAGCGCCACGGCTTGCTGGTGGACTACCGCGGCATCCTGAAGGCGCTGGACACCGCCGTGCGCGACTACCAGAACCTGGAAGCGCGCACGCAGGGTGGCTACGACATCGCGGACATCGACGGTCTGTACCGGGCGGTCGACACCGAATACCAGCGCCTGCCCGGTCTGCACGCGGCCTTGTGTTCGCTGCTCGGCGACGCGCGTGAGCGTGGCGACATCGAGTCCTGCCGCCAGATCCTGATGCCGCGCTTCATCGACGACGAATGCGGTCGGCCCTTCGACACGCGCCAGCGTCTGCGCGATGACTTCCAGGCGGCACTCGCCCAATTCGAGCAGTGCCTGCAGATCGTGTCGTCATCGTGCGCAGCGCTCGACAGTGCGTCGCGCCAGGACATCGCCTTGTGGCAGGACGAGTTGCGCTTCTTCATCGCTGTGCGACAGGCCGCGCGACGCGACGCGCAACAGGGTCTGGCGCCCGCCCCGCAGGAGCGGCGGTACCGCCCGCTGCTGGACGAGCACGTGGCGGGCCTGGCCGTGCGCGAGCCCGAGGCGGTGTACGAGGTGGTGCCGATGGAACCGCCCGAGCGCTGGAACGACGACAAGGCACGCAACGAAGCCGACCTGGTCCGCACGCGGCTGAAGAAGGCCATCGAAGTCGACCTGGGCGAAGACCCCTACGCGCAACGCATGTTCTCCGACCTGCTGAAGCAGACCATCGCCGACGCCCAGGCCCGCTTCGACCGCCCGATCGAGCAGTACCTGATGCTGCGGAGATTCGAGGAGCGCGTGGCCGGACGTGTGGTGGACGGCATACCCGAGGCCCTGGCGCAGCGGCCGCACGCCCGCGCGTACCACGGCATCTGCCGCCTGGTGATGGGCGACGATGCCTTCGCCCGCACACCGCCCGACACCTGGGTGCAACAGGCCCTGGCCATCGACGCCGCGGTGAATCAGGCCCTGGTCGAACACTCGCTCAACCCGCAAAACTGCGACGCGGCGATCCGGCAGGCGCTGCTGCCGGGCTTGTTTGCCTTGATGGGCCTGGAGAAGGCGCGCGAGGCGGTGGAGCGCGTGGTGCAAGTCACGCGCGTCGGCCGGGACCGCGGCGCGCGGTGAGCGGCAAGGGCGTTCGCCGAACGCTCGTCGCGGCCTCACATCGCGATCTCGCCCCCCGCCGCCAGATCCTCATGCAGGCACAGGAAATTCCCCTCCGGGTCCTTGAACCACGCCGCCTTCTCCGCGCCCAGCACGCACACGTGGTCGACCGTCTTGAAGTCGGGGAAGTCGTAGTCCTCGAACACCACGCCGGTGCGCTTCAGGCTGTCGATGGCCGCCGCGATGTCCGCCACCTGGAAGCTGATGGCCGTGTGCTCGGCCTTCGTGCCCTCGGGCTTCGGAAACAGCGCCAGCGTGCTGCCGCCCACGCGGTAGACGAACTTGCCGTCCGGTCGCAAGCCGCCGGGCACCAGGCCCAGGCGCTTCTCGTAGAACTCACGCGCCCGCGCCATGTCGATGACCGGGAGCATGGTGGTAACCGCCGCATTGGCCAACATACGCACTCCTTTCGCCGGGTTCAGGGGCGCTGCGCCGCAGGAGCCGCCGGGCTCGTGGAGCCAGCACGCCAGCATAGGCCTGTCGACGCGGACAATCCAGCCCATGCAACTGCGCCCCGAACGCCCCGCCGACGCCCCCGCCATCGCCTCGCTCATCGCCCAGGCCTTCGACGGCCACCCCCACAGCGGCGGCACCGAGCCCGCCATCGTGCGCGAGCTGCGCGCGGCGGGCGCGCTCACCATCTCGCTGGTGGCGGTGGATGAGACTGGCAACATCGTCGGCCACATCGCGTTCTCGCCCGTAACCATTGCCGGGCGCGCAGGGCGCTGGTACGGCCTGGGCCCGATCTCGGTGCTGCCGGCGCTGCAGCGCGCGGGCATCGGCAGCCGCCTGATGACCGACGGCCTGGCCCGCCTGAAGGCCCTGGGCGCCGAGGGCTGCGTGGTGCTGGGCGAGCCCGCCTACTACGGGCGTTGGGGCTTCGCGGTGCACGAAGGCCTGGTCTACCCCGGCGTGCCGCCCGAGTACTTCATGGCCCTGGCCTTCGCGGGCGGGGTGCCGCGCGGCGAGGTGGCGTACCACGCGGCGTTCGCGGCACAGGCTTGAACGGCCGGCGCACGCATGCCTGGGCGGCGTTCGACGACATATCCCAGGAACATGTCGTCAAATCAACGAAACAGCGACACATTTTCTTGACCTGTTCTCGCCGACGACCTATTCTGGGAACATGTCGTCAAAACCTCGATTTGAGAACATGTCAGGCCCTTCAGCCGCCTGGCGGGCCGATCAGCCCTACAACCAACTCCCCTTGCTGCCCCCGGGATCCGACCTGGAAAGCAAGCCGGTGCTGCGCGCCTGCATCACCGCCCGCGCCGCCTTGGCCGAGTTGAAGCAGGCCGCCGAGCTGATCCCGAACCAGCGCATGCTCATCAACACGATCCCGCTGCTGGAGGCGAAAGACAGTTCGGAAATCGAGAACATCGTCACCACCACCGACCAGCTGTTCCAGCACGTGCAGGGGGACGGGCCGACCGACCACGCCACGAAGGAGGCACTGCGCTACCGCACCGCCTTGCACCAAGGCTTCCAGTCGCTCAAGGACAAACCGCTGTGCACGGCCACCGCGGTGACGATCTGCCGCACGCTGAAGGGGGCGGACATGGATATCCGCCGCACCCCGGGCACGCAACTGGTCAACGACCGCAGCGGAGAGGTGATTTACACGCCGCCGCAAGGCGAGGCACTGTTGCGCGAGCTGCTGGCCAACTGGGAACGTTTCCTGCACAACGAGAGCACGCTCGATCCTCTGATCCGCATGGCCGTAGGCCACTACCAGTTCGAGGCGATACACCCCTTCGTCGATGGCAATGGTCGCACGGGGCGTGTCATCAACATCCTGTACCTCATACAGGAGCGGTTGTTGACCCTGCCCATCCTGTACCTGAGCCGGCACATCATTGCGCACAAGGCCGACTACTACCGCCTGCTGCTGGATGTGACGCGCGACCAGGCATGGGAGGACTGGCTGCTGTTCATGCTGCGCGCCGTGGAGGAAACCGCCCGATGGACCACCGACAAGATCGCCGCGATCCGGGCGCTGGCCGAGCACACCACCGAGTACGTGCGCGATGCATTGCCGCGCATCTATAGCCGTGAACTGGTGGACGTGGTCTTCGAGCAACCGTACTGCCGCATCGGCAACCTCGTGGACAAGGGCATCGGTCAGCGCCAGGCCGCCTCGCGCTACCTGAAGGACCTGGTGGACGTCGGCGTGTTGCGTGAGATGCCGGTCGGCCGCGAGAAGCTCTTCATCCACCCCAAGCTCATGCAACTGCTGACGCGCGACAGCAACCGCGTCGAGCCGTACGCCTGATCACCCCGTCTCGATCCCCAGCTCCGCGATGAACCCCTCGCGCCGCGCCAGCGCCTGCAGGGCCTTGTCGCCCAGCTCGCGCGCCACCAGGTTGATCAGGCCCTCGCAGAACACCACGTAAGCGCCGATGCTGTTGCTGATGAAGCTGCTGTCGTGCGGGATGAAGAAGGCGTGCCGCGCGGGCGGCGCCAGGGGCGAGGCGCGGGTGTCGGTGATGGCGATGACGTGCACGCCGGCATCGGCGGCGGCGCGCGCCACGTCGGCCACCATGCGCGTGTAGGGCGCCACGCTGCTGACGATGAGCGCGTCGCCGCGCGACATCTGGGCCAGGCTTTCGGCCACGCCCAGGCCGGGGCCATCGGCCAGCGAAACCTCGGCGCGCAGCATGCCCAGGCCATAGGTGAGGAAGCTGGCGATGGAGTGCATCTGCCGCAGGCCCAGCACGCGCACGTGGGGCGCGCGCGCCAGCAGCCGCGCGGCCTTGGCGAGTTCGGCCTCGTCGAGCTGGCCGAGGAAGGCGTCCACGTTGCGGATGGACTCCTGCGCGAGCTTGGCGACCACGCCGCGCGCGGTGCGCGGGCTCTCGGCCGAGGCGTCTTCGAGCAGGCGGTGGGCCTGCTGGGTGTAGAAGTGCGCCCCGCCCTGCATGGCGTGCTCGCGGAACACGGCCTGGAAGTCGGCGAAGCCGGCGAAGCCCAGGCGCGTGGCCAGGCGCGTGAGCGTGGAGGGGTTGACGCCCATGCGGTCACCCAGCTCGGTGATGGTGCTGAGCGCCACGTCCTTGGGTTGCTCGACGAGGCGCGCGAGCACGGCGAGCGCCTTGCCGCCGAGCGAGACGCTGGCGTCGCCTCGGTTGATGGCGACCACCAGGGCCCGCAGTTCGTCCACGGTGCGGGCCACGGGCGGTGCGGGTCTGGGCATGGGAGCGAGGCGAAAAGCGGTGGACGGGGGGGCTACAGGCGGAGGGCGTCGCGCATCCTAAACGAGCTTTCGCGGCGCCCGCCCGTGTGCACCACCCAGTCCACATGCGCGGTGCCGGGTTCGAAGCAGGCCGTCGCCATGGTGTTCTCGTGGTCGCTGTCGTCGGCGCGGTCGCGGTAGATGGGGTAGCGCGCATTGCCCTGATCGAACAGGACGTCCAGCGGGTCGATGGCCTCGCCCTCGCGCTGGCGCAGCAGCTCGTCGCCGCGCAATTGCCGGTGGCCCGACGAGCCGGTGACGATCTGCGGCCGGTTCGACATGGCCGCGTGCACCATGTGGTTGGCGTGCACGGCGGGCCGCTCCACCGTCTGCACCGAGAGCACGGCGTCGCTGAACTCCACGCTGGTGATGCAGGGCAGGCCGGCCTGCGCGAGCGTGAGGTGAAAGCCACCCGCGCGCGGCATGGCGCCCAACCGGTCCAGCGCAGCGTCCACGCCGGGGGCGTCGAGCAGGGCGCGCGTGACCACCATGCGCGGCAGGCCCAGGCCCACTTCCAGGGTGCGCAGGTTGTTCACGGTCATCACCAGGCCCGTGGCCGTGGCGGCGAAGGTGTGGCCGGGCAGCGAGCCGGGGTAGACGAAGGAGGCGAAGCGGCCACCACCCCGGACCGAGACGCTGGCCATGGCGCAGTGGCCGAGGAAGGCCGGGTCGCCGTCTTCGTTGTGGGCCACCACGGGCGTAGCGTCGGGTGTGGCGGCGGGCAACTGCACGGTGGTGCAGCCATCGGGCGCCATGGCCCACAGGTCGCCGCGGCAGTTCCAGAGGAACACGTCTTCGGCGGGCAGGTCCAGGCCGGCGGCCAGACCCTGCAGTTCCTGCCAGATGGCCGGCTGGCGCGCGCGCACCAGCTCGGCCATCGCGGCCACTGAGGCGTGGCCCCGCCAGCGCATCACCTTGGCCCAGGCGGGCGAGCTGGCCGCGTAACGTTGCAGGGCGGCCGCGCCGAAGCGGCCCAGGGCCTGGCCCACCTCGAACGGGGAGCCTTCGAGTTGCAGATAGGCGAGCATGCGGTGCGCTATTCGACGTGCTGCAGGAACTCGCGCAGCCGGGGATTGGTGGGGCGGTCGATGAGTTCGCCGGGCGGGCCGTCCACGGCGATGTGGCCGTGCTCCATGAAGATGAGCCGCGTGCCGACCTTGCGCGCGAAGGCGATCTCGTGCGTCACCACGATCATGGTCATGCCCTCTTCAGCCAGGGCCTGCATCACGCGCAGCACCTCCTGGCGCAGCTCGGGGTCCAGCGCGGACGTGGGCTCGTCGAACAGCATGAGCTTGGGCTTGACGGCCAGGGCGCGCGCGATGGCCACACGCTGCTGCTGGCCGCCGGAGAGTTCGCTCGGAAAGTGGTGCTCGCGCTCGGCCAGACCCACCTTCTTCAGCAGCGCCCGCGCTTCCTGCTCGGCCTGCGCGCGCGGCGTGCCGCGCACCTGGCGCGGGCCAAAGGCCACGTTCTGCAGCGCGGTCATCTGCGGGAACAGGTTGAACTGCTGGAAGACCATGCCGGCCTCCTGCCGGATCTCGCGCACGGTGGACGCGCCGCCGCGCACGCTGCGGCCGTCGACGACGAGGTCGCCGCCGTCGATGGTTTCCAGCGCGTTGATGCAACGCAGCAGGGTGGACTTGCCCGAGCCCGAGGGGCCGATGAGCACCACGACCTCACCCTGGCCGATGCGCAGGTCGACACCATCGAGCACCACCGTCTGACCGAAGCGCTTGCTGACCTTCTGGAACTCGACCATGTTCATAGGATGCGCATCCGTTTTTCCACCGTGCGCAGGGCAAAGGTGAGCGCGCCGATCAGGCAGAGGTAGATCAGCGCCACGGCGCTCCAGATCTCCACTGCGCGGAAGTTGGCGGCCATGATTTCCTGGCCCTGGCGCGTGAGCTCACCCACGCCGATGACGATGAACAGCGAGGTGTCCTTCAGGCTGACGATGAACTGGTTGCCCAGCGGCGGCGTCATGCGCCGGAAGGCCACCGGGCCGATGACGAAGGCCAGCACGCGCCACAGCGGCATGCCCAGCGCCAGGCCCGCCTCGCGCAGGCCCTTGGGCACCGAGAGGAAGGCGCCGCGCACGATCTCGGCGATGTAGGCGCCCGAGTTGACGACGATGGAGACGATGGCCGCCGTGAGCGGGTCCACGCGGATGTCGGCGATGACGGGCAGGGCGAAGTAGATGAACATGACCTGGACCACGATGGGTGTGCCGCGGACCAGTTCGATGTAGAGAAAGCCCAGCGTGTCGAGCAGGCGGTTGCCGTAGGCCCGCATGAGGCCGAAGACCAGCCCCACCACGGTGCCGCCCAGCAGGCCCACCACGGTGATGAGCACCGTGAGCTTGGCGCCCTGCAGCAGGGCGGGGATGGCCTTGACGATGACCGAGACGTCGAAATCCATGGCGGGGGGCGCGCGCGTCCGGCGTTCAGGGCTTGGGCGGTTCGGTGCCGAACCACTTCTTGTAGATGGCGTTGTAGCGGCCGTCGGCCTTGATCTTCGCCAGTGCGGTGTTCACCTTGGGCACCAGCGCGCTGCCCTTGGGGAACCCGATGCCGTACTGGTGCGCCATCATCTGCGTGCCCACCACCTTCACCTTGCCCTTGCCCGCCGTGTTGGCGAAGTACAGGACGTTGGGCGTGTCGTGCATGGCCGCGTCCACGCGGCCCGTCATGAGCTCGAGGTAGGCGTTGTCGACGTTGGGGAACTGGCGCAGCTCGGTGCCCTGGAAGTTGGCCTTGGCGTAGTCGGCAGCCGAGGTGCCGGTCTTGATGGCGAGCTGTTTGCCCTTGAGGTCGGCCGCGCCATTGATCTTGCTGCTGGCCGGCACCAGCAGCATGAAGCCGCTGTCGTAATAGCCGTCTGAGAAGTCGATGACCTTCTTGCGTTCGTCCTTGATGGTGATGCCGGCGAGCGCCACGTCCACGTTCTTCGTCTGCAGCGCCGGAAGGATGCCGTTGAAGTCCATGGGCTGCAGGCGGTAGCTCAGGCCCAGTTCCTTGGCGATGGCGTCCCACAGGTCGATGTCGAAACCCACGTACTTGTCGCCTTCCTTGAACTCGAAGGGCACGAAGGCGGTGTCGGTGGCCACCACGAGCGGCTGGGACTGCGCGATGGCGGCGCTGCCGCCCAGGGCCGCGCACAGGGCGGCGGCCATCAACAGGACTCGGCGAAGGGTGTTCATGCGGTGATCCTCGTGAAAGGTGGAACGCGCATCAAAGTGGGGTTCTCGATGCACCAAGTCGATGCACTTGAAATTTGCAAGATCATCGATGTCGCAAATCTAATTGCATTGCCGGATGAATGCAAGCGCCGCGTGCAAGGGCACGCGGCGCGAGACGGGTTCGGAGGGGCTAGAGCGCGCGCGCCTGCACCGCGCCAGCCGAGCGCACGAAGAGGCCCGCACCCAGGTGGTGGATGGTCTGCAGCTCGGTGTTGTCTTCGTCGAACAGCCAGTGCCCGTTGGCGAAGATGCGCGGATCGGCCGCGGCGGCCACCACCTCGGCGAAACAGGTGTCGTAGGCGTCTTCGGTGTGGCGCTCGGGGATCAGGCGGCATTCGAGCCAGGCCGCGCAGCCCTGTTCGATCAGGGGCATGCCGAGCACCGGGCCCTGCACGGCCTGGATACCGTAGCGCTCGAACTTGTCGCCACCGCGCCCGCTGTGCTGACCCACGCTGTAGGTGAGGTCGGCCAGCGCCAGGCCCGGCAGGCACAGGCCGAAGCCGCCGCTGGCCCGGGCCAGTTCGCGCGTGAAGGTGGTCTTGTCGATCACCACCGCGACGCGGGGCGGCGTGAACTCCACCGGCATGGACCAGGCCGCCGCCATGACGTTGCGCCGCCCGCCGTGCGCGCTGGTCACGAGCACGGTGGGGCCGTGGTTGATGAGGCGGCTGGCGTGCTCGAGCCGCACGGGCTCGAAGCGGCTGGCGCTCATTTGGCGAAGAGCTTGTTGATGTCGCCGAAGGCCTTCACCTCGATGGCGTTGCCGGAGGGATCGAGGAAGAACATGGTGGCCTGCTCGCCGGGCTGGCCCTTGAAGCGGATGTAGGGCTCGATGACGAATGTCGTGCCAAGCGCCTTGAGCCGCTCGGCCATGGCCTCCCAGTCGGCCAGGGGCAGCACGATGCCGAAGTGGCGCACCGGCACGCCGTGGCCGTCCACCGCGTTCACGGCCGCGCCGCCGCAGGCCTCGGGCGCGAGGTGGGCCACGATCTGGTGGCCGTAGAAATTGAAGTCGATCCACTCGGGCGAGCTGCGGCCTTCGGGGCAGCCGAGGGTCTCGCCGTAAAAGCGGCGCGCCGCGTCCAGGTCGTGCACGGGGAAGGCCAGGTGGAAGGGCGACAGGGGCGCGGGGTTGGTGCTGGGCGCGCGCATGGTGGGGGCGGGAGCGATGGTGGCGTTGCTCATGGGAGGTGCTCGTGGGTGGAATCAGAACGCCGATGCTAGGCCCTGCCAAGCCAAAAGAAAATCAATCATTTTTTGGGCCGGGCACAAGTATCCTTTGTGCATGATTCCCGAGCTGAAGACCTTCGTCACCGTGGCCCGCGAGGGCACCTTCGCCGCCGCCGGCCAGCGCATCGGCCTGACGCAGGCGGCCGTGAGCGCGCAGATGAAGCGGCTGGAAGAGGAGCTGGGCTTCACCCTGTTCGACCGCACCGGCCGCTCGGCGCGGCTGAACCCGCGCGGGCGGCAGACGCTGGCGCAGGCGCAGGAGCTCATCCAGCTTTACAGCCAGCTCGGTTCGCGCCAGCGCGCCAAGGGGCAGGCGGTGTTCGTGAGCCTGGGCGCCATCGCCTCGGTGCAGCAGGCCCTGCTGCCGCAGGCCCTGGTGAAGTTCCACCGCCAGTGGCCGGGCAGCCGCACGCGGGTGGTGCCCGGCGTGTCCACCACCCTGCTCAACGCGGTGGACGCGGGCGACCTGGACGCGGCGCTGATCATCCGCCCGCCGTTCGCGCTGCACAGCGACCTGCGCTGGACGCCGCTGGCGCGCGAGCCCTTTCGTCTGCTGGTGCCGCGCAGCGCGCCCGCGGGCGACTGGCGCGCGCTGATCACGGGCCTGCCCTTCATCCGCTACGACCGCAGTTCCTTCGGCGGCCGGCAGGTGGACCGCTTCCTGCGCGCCAACGGCCTGTCGGTGCGGGAGGTGTGCGAGCTCGACGAGCAGGAGGCCATCGTGCGCCTGGTGGCGGCGGGCCTGGGCGCGGCCCTGGTGCCGCAGACCACCGACCGGCGCCGCTGGCCGGCGGGTGTGCGCGCGCTGGACCTGGGCGCGAACACCTTCCACCGCGACATCGGCCTGGTGCACCGCGCCGACCTGCCCGAGGCCATGCAAGGGCTGGCGAACCTCATCGCCGAGGCTTACGGCACGCGGTTGAGCTGATCAGGCGGTGGCCGCCGCCTTCAGCCCCAGCTTCTTCGCCATCTGCTCGCGCAGCACGAACTTCTGGATCTTGCCGGTGATGGTCATGGGCAGGGCGTCGACGAACTCGAAGTAGGCCGGCACCTTGTAGTGCGCGATCTGGCCCTGCGCGAAGGCGCGCAGTTCGTCGGCCGTGCAGCCCAGGCCGGGTTTGAGCACGACGCAGGCACACAGCACCTCGCCGTACTTCGCATCGGGCACGCCCACCACCTGCACGTCCTGCACCTTGGGGTGGCGGTAGTAGAACTCCTCGACCTCGCGCGGGTACACGTTCTCGCCGCCGCGGATCACCATGTCCTTGATGCGGCCGACGATGTTGACGTAGCCGTCGTCGTCCATGGTGGCCAGGTCGCCGGTGTGCATCCAGCCGTCGGCGTCGATGGCCTCGGCGGTCTTCTCGGCGTCGTCCCAGTAGCCCTGCATCACCGAATAGCCGCGCGTGCAGAACTCACCCACGGTGCCGCACGGCACGGTGCGGCCGTCGGCGTCGACGATCCTGATCTCCAGGTGCGGCTGCACACGGCCCACGGTGGACACCCGCCGCTCCAGCGGGTCGTCCACCGCGCTCTGGGTGGAGACGGGCGAGGTCTCGGTCATGCCGTAGGCGATGGTGACCTCGCCCATGTTCATCCGGCTCTGCACGCGCTTCATCACCTCGATGGGGCAGGGCGAGCCGGCCATGATGCCGGTGCGCAGCGTGCGCAGGTCGGTGCCGGCGAAGTCGGGGTGGTCGAGCTCGGCGATGAACATGGTGGGCACGCCGTAGAGCGCGGTGCAGCGCTCGGCCTGCACGGTGCGCAGCACGGCCGCCGGGTCGAAGGCTTCGCTGGGGTAGACCATGGTGCTGCCGTGCGTGACGCAGGCCAGATTGCCCATGACCATGCCGAAGCAGTGGTACAGCGGCACGGGGATGCACAGCCGGTCGGCCGGCGTGAGGCGCATGGCTTCACCCACGAAGAAGCCGTTGTTGAGGATGTTGCGGTGCGTGAGCGTGGCGCCCTTGGGGTGGCCGGTGGTGCCGCTGGTGAACTGGATGTTGATCGGGTCGCGCGCCTTCAGCCGCGGTCCGATGGCGGCGAGCCGCTCGCGCGAGGCCGGCGTGGCGCGCGCGCTCACGTCGGCGAAGTTGAGCATGCCCGGCGTGCGCTCCTCGCCCAGGCGCACCACCCAGCGCAACTCGGGCAGCGCCAGGGCCTGCAACTGGCCGGGCTCGCAGCGGTCGATCTCGGGCGCGACGCCGCGCAGGATGGCGATGTAGTCGCTGGTCTTGAGGGCGGGCGCCAGCACCAGGGCGCAGCAGGCCACCTTGTGCAGGGCATAGGCCAGCTCGCTCGCGCGGTAGGCGGGGTTGATGTTGACCAGGATGAGCCCGGCGCGCGCGGTGGCGAACTGCGTCAGCGTCCAGGCGCTGCAGTTGGGCGCCCAGATGCCGACGCGGTCGCCCGGCCGCAGGCCCATGGCCAGCAGGCCGGCCGCCAGTTCGTCGGCGCGCTCGCGCAGTTCGGCCCAGGTCCAGCGCACGCCTTCGTGGGGGATCACCAGCGCCTCGCGGTTGGCGTGTTCGCGCGCGGTGGCGTCCAGCGCGGCGCCGATGGTGTCCTCGCGCAGGGGCGGCTGCGTGGCGCCTCGCGCCATCGATTCGGTGGGGGTGTTCATGGGCTTCTCCTGGCGAAGCGGCATGTTCGCGCCGACGCGTCGGCACCGCACCCTCGGGCAATCCCCATGCCCGGGTGTTCCGTGGCGGAACACCCGCTGTCGCGCGATGGAACTCAGCGGCCGGGGCGGCGGAAGGCGCGGCGCGCCCGGTCCACCTCGGCGCGCACCACGCAGCCCTCGGCGTGGTCGTTGATGAGGCCCATGGCCTGCAGGAAGGCGTAGACGGTGGTGGGGCCTACGAACTTCCAGCCGCGCTGCTTCAGGTCCCTGGAAAGCGCGATGGAGGTGGGCGAGGTCGAGGCGCTCTGGGGAGGCGCCAGTTCACTGGCCCCGGGCTCGTGGCGCCAGAAATAGGCGGCCAGCGAGCCTTCGGTCTTCACCATTTCCTGCGCGCAGCGCGCGTTGTGGATGACGGCCTCGATCTTGCCCCGGTGCCGCACGATGCCCTCGTCGGCCAACAGGCGCTCGACGTCGCGCTCGTTGAAGCGCGCCACGCGGTCGAAGTCGAAGCCGCGGAAGGCGGCGCGGAAGTTCTCGCGCTTGGCGAGGATGGTGCGCCAGCTCAGGCCCGACTGGAACCCCTCCAGGCTCAGCTTCTCGAACAGTCGCTGGTCGTCGCTGACGGGAAAGCCCCATTCCCTGTCGTGATAGGGAAGGAACTCTGGCGTGGTGGCGCACCAGCGGCAGCGGGGTTGGCCGTCGGGGCCGGGGAGGGTCTGGCTCATGTGGGCGGATCAGTGCTGGAGAAAGGACAGGCGCTCGTCCACGCGCGAAGCTTCGATCGCCACGATCTCGGCCTGCACCACGGCTTCGGCCACGAAAGGATCCTGGGCGAGCCGTTCGCGCAGATCGCCTATGGACTCGCGGTGCGCCAGCACGGCGCCGCCTTGTGCGTCGCCGAGACTGCCCGCGAGGACGAACACGCCATCGTCGAATCCGCGTTGCAACCAGGCCTTGTGGCCAGCCAGGTGCTGCGCAGCGCGATCGCGGTGGGGGCCGAAGCGCAACAGGACAAGATGCATGAGGGAGTTCCTTGAGGTTCAGGCGCGCGCAGCGCGCGCAGGGGTGGAGACCGGGGGTCTGCGTGCGCGCACCCAGTCGCCCATCAGGTGGACTTCTTGCCGGATGTAGGCCGGGTCGCCAAAGGCATTGGCCAGCGCGGCGACGCCCTGGGTACGGCCCAGCAGGTGCAAGGCGAAGCCGGCCGAGTCGCCGCCGCAGCCCATGCGCTCGAACTGCTCGCGCAGCCACTCGGCAAACAGCGCCATCACACCACTGGCACGCCCCTGCGCTGCGTGATCGAGCTTGGTCAGCTCCTGGCAGAGACTGCCGACCGGGCAGCCGTGGCGCATGATCTTGTCCTGATTGCGCAACAGGATCTCGACGAACAGGAGGATGCGCTCGGCGGGGTCGTCGACCGTCGCGGCCCATTCGTCCAGCATCTGCCGCGTGCGCGCCAGGCGCAGGTCGATCACGGCATCGAGAATGTCGTCCTTGGTCTTGAAGTGGTAGTAGAAGTTGCCGCGAGAGATGCCCACCGCATCGGCGATGTGGCTGAAGGACGTCGGCGCATAGCCCTGCTCATAGAAGAGCCGGTCGGCGGTCTCGATGATCTGGTCGCGGATGGACATGGGCGCTTCCCGGTGGGATTAGGACACTTGTCCCAGCCGGGAGGGCGCAGCATAGGACGCTTGTCCTATTGCGTCAAGCCATCGCCAACGCCGAACACCTGGCGCAGGTAGGCCAGGAAGGTGGCGTCGTCGCACAGGGCCTTGCCCGGCGTGTCGGAGATCTTGGCCACCGGCTGGCCGTTGGCCTGGCGCAGCTTCATCACGATGGAGACCGGCTCCAGGCCCACGTCATTGGTGAGGTGCGTGCCGATGCCGAAGCCCATCTGCGTGCGGTCGGCAAAGTGGCGGTAGATGGCGAGCGCACGGTGCAGGTCCAGGCCGTCGGAGAACACTAGGCGCTTGGTGTGCGGGTCGATGCGCAGGCGTTCGTAGTGCGCCAGTGCCTTCTCACCCCATGCGATGGGGTCGCCCGAGTCGTGGCGCAGGCCGTCGAAGAGCTTGGCGAAGTAGAGGTCGAAGTCCGCCAGGAAGGCGTCCATGGTGATGACGTCGGTGAGCGCGATGCCCAGGTCGCCGCGGTACTCCTGCACCCAGTCCTCCAGTGCGGCCTTCTGGAAGTCGCGCAGGCGCACGCCCAGGGTCTGGTAGGTCTGCAGGTACTCGTGCGCCATGGTGCCGATGGGGGGCAGGCCGAGTTCCTTGGCGAGCAGCACGTTGGAGGTGCCCTTGAAGAACTGCGGTACGGCGTCGCGCAGCGTGGCCACCACCTCGCGCTGCCAGGCACCGCTGTAGCGGCGGCGCACGCCGAAGTCGGAGAGTTCGAAGGGGTGACGGCGCGGTGGCTCGCGCTCGAAATCGCGCAGCAGATCGATCTTGGCGACCAGTCGACGGCGCCCTTCGGCCAGCGCGGCGCTGGCGTCGAAGCGGCGGAAGTACAGCTCGTTCACGATGGCCAGCACGAAGATCTCGAAGGCCATCACGTGCACCTGCGGGCCGCTGGCGACGATGTCGATCGACTCGCCGGCGGCGCGCACCTCGATGAAATCGCGCTGGAAGCGGAAGATGCGCAGGAAGTCGACGAAGTCGGACGAGATGTAGCGCAGGCCCTTGAGGTAGGCGAGTTCGTCGGGCGTGAAGCTCAGCGAGCAGAGGTGGTCCAGCTCGCGGTTCACCTCGGGCACCAGCTCGGCCAAGGGGTAGGCGCTGGCGTTGCGGCAGACGAAGCTGTAGCGTGCCTGCGTGGTGGGGTGGCGGTGCAGCAGGGCCTGCCACATCGAGAACTTGTAGAGGTCGGTGTCGAGCAGGCTGTGGATGATGGGGGTCATGCGGCGCATTGTGTGCCCCCGCGCCGCTTCACTCCGGCAGCGGCCAGGCCGGGTTCCAGGCCACCTCCCAGAGGTGCCCGTCCGGGTCCGTGAAGTAGCCCGCGTGGCCGCCCCAGAAGGTGGGCTGCGCGGGCTTGACGATGCGCGCGCCGGCCACCTCGGCCTCGCGCATCACCGCGTCCACGGCCTCGGCCGAACCCACGTTGTGCGCCAGGCTCATGCTCGACGGGCTGGGCGGGCCGGGCGGGATGCCCGCGTCGTGGCACAGGTTCTCGCGCGGGAACAGCGCGAGCTTGAGGCCGGGCTGCAGGTCGATGAACACGACGGCGCCGTGCTCGACGTCCTGGCCGACGATGCCCTCGGTGGGCAGGCCCAGGCCGTCGCGGTAGAAGCGCAGGGCGCGCTCGAGGTCGGCGACGGCGAGGGTGATGAGGGAGAGGTAGGGCTTCATGGTGGCTGCGCGTCCTTGCTCAGGTCGAGTGTGCCGGCTCGCGGGGCAAGCGGCGGTCCTGTTCGGGAGGCCGGCCTGTGGAGGCTGGCACACTACGGCCCCGCGCGGCAACGAGGCCCGCGGCGGCGGCTTCCCCCATCCCCTTCTTCTCCCATGCCCATCGCGTCCCCGCGCCGGCCCGCGTGGCGCCGCGCGCTGCACGGCTTCCGGCCCGAACTCCTGCTCTCCCTGCGCGCCCTGTGGCCCGCTGCCCAGTCCATCGACGCGCGCGAGAAATGGCGCGCCTGCATCGGTGCCGCGCTGGGCATCCTGATCGCCGGTGTGGGCGCCACGTGGCTGTCCCCGGGCGATGGCCAGCACGCGCTGGCCGCTGCGCTGGTGGCGCCGCTGGGTGCCAGCGCGGTGCTGGTGTTCGTGGTGCCCTCCAGCCAGCTCGCGCAGCCCTGGTCGGTGATCGGCGGCAACACGCTGTCCGCCCTGGTGGGCGTGGCCTGCGCGATCTGGGTGCCGCACGCCGCCCTGGGCGCGGCGCTGGCGGTGGGGCTGTCCATTGCGCTGATGCTGGCGTTGCGCTGCCTGCACCCGCCGGGCGGCGCGTCGGCGCTGTTGATGGTGCTGATGGGCAGCCACGATTTCAGCGTGGCGCTGCAGCCGGTGCTGGTGGATTCGGTGCTGATGGTGGCGGCGGGCCTGCTCTACAACAACCTCACACGGCGGCGCTGGCCGCACGTGCACCACGCGGTGCCGGCCGAGCCCGGCGGCGCGCGCCTCACGAGCCGGGACCTGGACGCCGCGCTGGCCCACTACAACCAGGTGCTCGACATCAGCCGCGAGGACCTGCAGGACCTGATGCAGTACGCCGAGGCCGCGGCATACCAGCGCACCATGGGCGAGTTGCGCGCCGCCGACGTGATGTCGCGCGAGCCCGTGACCGCGCGCGCCGAGATGCCGCTGCGCCAGGCCTGGGCGCTGATCCGCCAGCACCGCGTGAAGGCACTGCCGGTGGTGGACCGGCAGCACCACCTGGTGGGCATCGTCACCGTGGCCGACTTCATGCGCCAGGTGGACATGGACGTGCACGAGGGCGTGAACTTTCGCCTGCGCGCGCTGCTGCGCCAGATGCACCGGCCGGTGCGCCACACGGTGGGCGAGATCATGACGCGCCAGGTGCGCGTGGCCAGCGCGGACCGCCCGCTCACCGAGCTGGTGCCGGTGTTCTCCGAGGGCGGGCACCGCCACCTGCCCATCATCGACGCCGAGCGCCGGTTGGTGGGCATCGTCACGCAGTCGGACCTGATCCGCGCGATGGACGCGGCGGTGCGCGGCCCGGCGCCCACCGCCTAAGGCCGGCCCACGGGCAGGCCACGGCGCACACGGGATTTCTGTGCGGCCTGCAGCGCATCGGCCAGCGCGCCCGCATCGACGCGGCCCTCGGCGAGGTCCGCGCTGAGCGCGAACGCCGGCCGCAGCCCGGCCACCACCTCGGCCGGCGCACCGAGGCGCGCGAGTTCGTCGGCCCAGCGGTCGTGCACGCGCGCGGCGGTGCCGTGCAGCCAGCCCGCCGCATCGGCCGGCGCCACGCCGAAGTGCGGGGCCGATTGCAGCAGGCGCCCGGCGGTGGCTTCGGCGGAACCGTCGGCGCCCACCGCGAGGCGCAACACGCCGCGGTAGGTGGACAGCGGCGTGACATCGAAGGCGGGTGACAGGCGCCACGTGCCGTCGAGGCGATAGAAGCCGTGGTTGCGCGGGTGGTCGTCGGCGTTGCCCACCAAGGCGTTGAAGGCCATGCGCCGCCACAGCTCGGCCAGGTCGGCGTCCAGCGCGGGGTTCGCCGCTCCCCAGCGGCGCAGCATGTCGGCCAGCACGAGATAGGAACGGGCTGGATCCCCCGTCGTGGACGCGGGGCTCAGGCGCAGCGCCGTGTGCGCCGAGACGAAGGGCCGGCGCTGAGGCGCGCGCGGATCGCCCAGGCGATCGAAGCGTTCGATCAGGTACACATGGTGGCTGGCGAGCGTCTCGAGCCGGACCTCGGGCACGGTGATGCCCGAATCGGCGGCCAGCCGCATCACCACGAACTCCTTCGCGGGCAGGAAGGGCGTGTCGCTGCGGTCCTGCATCTTGGCAAGCCAGAGCCGCCCCTCGCTGGTGATCGTGGCCTTGGGCCGGTCGCCGCCCGCACTGGTGGCGCCATCGCCCAGCAGGCGGCGAATGGCGCGGCTGGGCGATTGGCCCTCGTCGAGTTCGTGCACGAGCGCGGCCAGTTCGGACAGCTCGGGCGAACGAAAGGCGCGTTTGCGTTCGATGTCGAGACAGACCTCCAGCGCGCCGATGGTGTCACCCGCGCCGAGCTCCAGCATTTCCAGCGCCGACAGCGGCCGCCCATGGTCCGCCTGAAGCAGGTCCGCGCCGTAGCCCGAGGGGCAGGCATCTTGCAAGGCGCCCGGTAGCCCGCCGACGCCAGTGAAGCGGATGCCGCGCGCCTTGTGTCGCAAGGGCAGGGCCACGGGATCGAAGGCATACGCCCCTGCATCGGCCACGTAGGCGGGCGCATAGCTCAGTCGGCCGCCCAGTTGGCCATCGGTGCTCAGCTCGGCCGCGAGCACGGGCTCGTCGCGCCCAGGCAGCCACGCCCACACCGGCACCGTGTGCTCAGCGGCCATGGCGCGGCTTTCGGGGCGACAAGCGTCGCAGGCCGGCGTCCACGACGAAGGGGTCCTGCGACACCTCGGCCACGCCGTCGATCTGGGCCAGCAGGCCAAGTGCGTCCAGCGCCTTGGCGAGGTTGCCCACGGCCACGCCGGGGTGCCCGGCCTCGATGCCGACCACCGTGGACAGCCCCAGGTCGCTCAGGGCCGCGAACTCGGCCTGGGAATGCCCGCGCGCCTTGCGCGCGATGGCGATGCGCTGGCCCAGATCGGCCAGCGCGGATTGCACGAGCAAGGGAACCGTGGATCTCATGATTGTTCTTTCTGGAACATATTTTTGATCCTGTTTGTTCCAAAAGCAACTATTTGATGACCGTATCCAACTGGGGTATGGTCCGGAGCCTCGGCCGGCGCCGGCCGGCCCCCTCTACCTGCCAAGTCCACAAGCCATGACCACCACCTACCCCAGCACCCAGCTCCTCATCGCCAACCAGTGGGTCGACGCCACCAGCGGCAAGACCCTCGACGTGCGCAACCCGGCCACGGGCCAGGTCATCGGCACGGTGGCGCACGCCGGCATCGAGGACCTGGAGCGCGCGCTGGCGGCGGCGCAGAAGGGCTTCGAGGTCTGGCGCGACACCTCGGTCTACGAGCGCGCGGCCCTGATGCGCCGCGCCACCGCGCTGCTGCGCGAGCGCGCTGGCGACATCGCGCGCCTGCTGACGCAGGAGCAGGGCAAGCCGCTGGCCGAGGCCAAGGGCGAGGTCCTCGCGGGCGCGGACATCCTCGACTGGTTCGCCGAAGAGGGCCGCCGCGTCTACGGCCGCCTGGTGCCGGGCCGCAACCTGGCCGCGCAGCAGATGGTCATCAAGGAGCCCGTGGGCCCGGTCGCCGCCTTCACGCCCTGGAACTTCCCGGTCAACCAGATCGTGCGAAAGATGGGCGCGGCCCTGGCCACCGGCTGCTCTTTCCTGTGCAAGGCGCCGGAGGAAACTCCCGCCGCGCCGGCCGCGCTGTTGCGCTGCTTCGTGGACGCCGGCCTGCCCCCTGGCGTGGTGGGTCTGGTGTTCGGCGACCCGGCCGAAATCTCCGGCCACCTGATCCCGCACCCGGTGATCCGCAAGGTCACCTTCACCGGCTCGACCGCCGTGGGCAAGCAGCTCGCGGCCCTGGCCGGGCGCCACATGAAGCGCGTGACCATGGAATTGGGCGGCCACGCACCGGTGATCGTGGCCGAGGACGCCGACGTGGCCCTGGCCGTGAAGGCCGCGGGCGCGGCCAAGTTCCGCAACGCGGGCCAGGTCTGCATCTCGCCCACGCGCTTCCTGGTGCACAGCAGCCTGGTGGAAGCGTTTTCGCGCGCGCTGACGCAGCACGCGCAGGGCCTGAAGCTGGGCGACGGCCTGGCCGAGGGCACCACGCTGGGCCCGCTGGCCAATGCGCGCCGCGTGGCAGCCATGGCCCATGTGGTGAAGGATGCGGTCGAGCATGGCGCCGAGGTCCTCACCGGTGGCGAGCGCGTGGGCGAGGCCGGCAACTTCTTCGCGCCCACCATCATTCGCGAGGTGCCGCTGGAGGCCGACCTCTTCAACAACGAGCCCTTCGGCCCCATCGCGGGCATCCGCGCCTTCGACCGGCTGGAAGACGCGATCGCCGAGGCCAACCGCCTGCCCTATGGCCTGGCGGCGTACGCCTTCACGCGCTCGTACAAGAACGTGCAGCTGCTGGCCAGCCGCGTGGAAGCGGGCATGGTGTGGATCAACCAGCCGGCCACGCCCTCGGCCGAGCTGCCCTTCGGCGGCATCAAGGACTCGGGCTACGGTACCGAGGGCGGGCCGGAGGCGATGGAGGCGTACCTCAACACCAAGGCGGTGTCGGTGGTGGGGGTCTGACGATCTGTTTATGCGTTCAACCGCATATTACAGCCAGTCGGGCTTCTGAAAATGCGTTTGGGGTCATAATTCTCCTCATCATGGAGAATTTATGACGCCATACGCATACTCCACTCCCGATCCACTTCAGACGCTGCCCGATGTCGGCCGGCGTTTCCAGGTCATGCGCAAGGCAGCCGGCAAGACACAGACCGAACTCGCCAACGCCGTCGGCATGCGTCAGGAAGCGCTCTCTCGTTTCGAGTCGGGCAGCGCCGCCGACTTTTCCCTGGCCAAGCTGCTGCGCCTGCTGCAGGCGCTCGAGCTCCAGCTGGAATTCAAGCCGGTCGTGCGCCGGCCCACGCTCGATGAGGTGCTGCACGAGGTGCGCGAAGGCCGCAACACCGGGCCTGATGCGCAATGAGCCTGAACGTCTTCGTGCACGGCGCCGCCGTCGCCACGCTCGACAGCCCGGACGGCTTCGAACACGTCATGCGCTACCTCCCCGGGGTTGCTGCAGAGCGCTTCGTCTCCCTGACCATGCCCGTTGAAGGCCAGGCCTTCCGCTGGCCGGCCTTGCACCCGTTCTTCCAGGTGAGCCTGCCCGAGGGCTTCCTGTTGTCGGTGCTGAAGGAGCAGTTGGGGCCGCACCTGGGCGCCACGCCACTTGATCTGCTGTCGGTGGTCGGCCACAACCTCATTGGCCGTGTGCAGGTGAGCGCGGGACAGCGGCCGCAGCCCGAACTGGCCGTGGCCGACCTGAAGCAACTCCTGCATGGTGAAGCCTCGCACAAGGTCTTTCTCACGCTGATGAGCCGCTTCGCGGCCTCGGGCGTGTCCGGCGTGGTGCCCAAGTTCCTCAGCCCCGATACCGAGGCCTTGTTCCGCAAGGGGACCGTCGCGACCGAACGGCACATCGTGAAGGCTGGCTCCGATCACCAGCCCTTCATAGCGCTCAACGAACACCTGTGCATGGAAGCGGCCCGACGCTCGGGCGTGCCCGCCGCCGCGACGATGGTGTCCGATGATGCTCAGGTGCTGGTGGTCGAACGATTCGACGTGGATCCGGCGACCGGCCAGCGCAAGGGTTTCGAGGATTTCTGCAGCTTGCTGGGCCTGCCGCCCGAACAGAAGTACGAATCGACCTGGGAGCGCGTGGCCCGGCTGGTCCGCGACTATGTGCCCGCGGACCGTCAACGCGCCTCCAACGAGCGCCTGGCCGTCACGCTGCTGCTGACCTATGCGCTGGGCAACGCGGACTGCCACACCAAGAACCTGGGATTTCTCTACACCGGCCTGCAGGACGTGGAGGTGGCGCCCGTCTACGACATGCTCACCATCCTGGCCTACGACCGCTACGCAGACAACCCGCCGGGCATGTACCTGGATGGTCGCAAACGCTGGGATGCGACCAAGGCCCTGTGGCGCTACCTGCAGCAGCAACTGGGCTTCGAGCCCGCCGCCCAGCGCGCGCTGGTCGACCGCGTGTGCACCGCCGTCGATGCGGTGGTGCCAGATCTCAAGCACCACATCCGTCACACGCCGGGTTTCGCGCCCGTGGGCCTGCGCATGCTGTGGGAGTGGAACGAGGGCATGAAGCGCCTGAGCGAGCGACGCACGTTCGGCTTGGCGGACTGGGTCGAGACCGCGGCATCAGAGGATCTGCCCCGACCGGCACCGGCGGAAAAGTACGCCACGCCCCGACTCGGCGAATCACCGCTGATGGCGCCGCGGCCCCGCAAGCGGCGCGCGCGCCCGGCCTCGTGACATAACTTCCGCTTCCCACACAAGGCCCGAGCATTGCTGGGCATGCCCGCAACGCCCTCAGCTCACCACCGCCAGGATCACGTCCGAAGCCTTGATCAGCGCCGTGGCCTCGGCGCCGGGCGCCAGGCCCAGCTCGGCCACCGCGCCCTGCGGCACCACGGCCACCACCTCGAGGTCGCCGTCGGCGCGCAGCACCACCTCGGCGTTCACCGCGCCGGGCGTGACCGACACCACCTCACCGGCGATGCGGTTGCGCGCCGAGACACGCGCGCCGGCCAGGTCCACCGCCAGCATCACGGCCGATGACTTGATCAGCACGATCACCGCCATCTGCGTGCGCAGCGCCAGCGCTTCGGTGCTGGCGCGCGTGACGGTAGCGGCCAGGCGCTGACCGCCGGGCAGGGCGACTTCGATGTCGTCGTTCACCGCACCGGCGCGCACCGCCGTGACGGTGCCCAACCACTGGTTGCGTGCGCTGGTCTTCATGTTGAGCACCTTCAGCAGGGAGAACTCCTGGTCCAGGTCCATCGCGCCCTGTTCGATGAGCCCGAGAAAACGCTGGTGCACCGCGTGCACCTGCCCGTAACGCGCGATGAGGCGCTGACCGAAGGCGGTGAGCCGGGTGGCGCCGCCGCCCTTGCCACCGACCGCACGCTCCACCACGGGCTGGCTGGCGCGCTGGTTCATGGTGTCGATGGCGTCCCACGCGGCCTTGTAGCTCATCCCGAAGGCCTTGGCGGCCTGGGTGATGGAGCCGTGCTCGGCCACGGCGCGCAGCAATTCGATGCGACCGTGGCCCGCGAGGCTGGCGCCACCGGCCGACAGCCAGAGCGCGCCGTGCACCTCCAGCGGGTTCTTGCTCCTGTGCTTCTTCGTCGCCATCGTGGCTGCTCCTGCGGCTTTCGGGGCCGCGGCGAGGATATCAGCGGTCCTCCAGGGCCCCGCCGCAGGTCACGGTGCGGCCGGCGTCCACGCAGACCACCTCCTGGGCGAGGTGGCGCACATCGTCGTCGTCGTGCGTGATCAGCAGCAGCGGCAGTTGCAGCTCGGCCTGCAGGTCCTTCAGTTCATCGCGCAGGCGCTGGCGCAGGCCCTTGTCCAGGGCGGCGAAGGGTTCGTCCAGCAGCAGCGCCGTGGGCCGGGACACCAGGGCGCGCGCCAGCGCCGTGCGCTGTCGCTGGCCGCCCGAGATCTGGTGCGGGTGGTGGCCGGCCACGGCGTTCAGGCCGAAGCTGGCGAGCCAGCGGTCCACCTCGGCGTTCGCTTCGTCCCTGGCCGGGTTGCGCAGGCCCTGGCGCAACGCGAAAGCCACGTTCTGCCGCACCGTGAGGTGCGGGAACAGCGCGTAGTCCTGGAACATGTAGGCCAGGTGGCGCTGCTGCGCGGTGCTGCGCACGCCGCGTTCGCTGTCGAACAGCACACGGCCGTCCACGGCGACGCGGCCCCGATCGGGCACCAGGATGCCGGCGACCATCTTGAGCGTCAGCGTCTTGCCCGCGCCCGAGGGACCGAACAGCACCACGCGCTGCGCGGGCGACCGGACGCTCACGTCCAGGTCGAAGCGCGAGTCGCCTTGCCGCAAGGTCTTCTGCAAGAACAGGTCCCAGATCACGGCCGTGTCTCCCTCAGCGCGCCGCCACCCGGCCGGGCACCAGTCGGCCGGCGCCCAGCAGCACCGCCAGGCAGACGATCGAGGTGATCACCACCAGGAAGTTGGCCGTGCCGTCCTGCCCCGCCTGCACCGCCTCGTAGACGGCGATGGAGAGCGTCTGCGTCTTGCCGACGATGCTGCCCGCCACCATGAGCGTGGCGCCGAACTCGCCCAGCGCGCGCGCGAAGGCCAGCAGCAGCCCGGCGAGGATGCCGCGCCAGGCCAGCGGCAGCGTCACGCGAAAGAAGATGCCCCATTCGCCGAGCCCCAGCGTGCGCGCCGCGTCTTCGAACTGCGGGTCCACCGTCTCGAAGGCCGCGCGCGCCGCCTTGAACACCAGCGGGAAGGCCACGAGGGTGGCCGCGATGATGGCCGCCTCCACCGTGAAGATGAGGCGGATGCCGAAGTGCTGCAGCAGCCAGGCGCCCAGCACGCCCTGGCTGCCGATGACCACCAGCAGGTAGTAGCCCAGCACGGTGGGCGGCATCACCATGGGCAGGGTGAGCGCGGCGTCCACCAGGTCGCGGCCGGGGAAACGCCCGCGCGCCAGCGCGTAGCCCACCGCCGTGCCCAGCAAGAGGTTGAGCGCGGTGGCCCAGCCCGCCACCTTCAGGGTGAGGACCAGCGGGATCCAGGCGTCGGCCACGACAGAACCTGCGGCGAGCGTTCAGGGCTTGCCGAAGCCGTACTTCGCCAGCACCGCCTGCGCGGGCGGCGTGAACAGGAAGTCGACGAACTTTTCGCCCATGGCGGCGTTGGGTCCGGCCGGCAGCGGCGCCACAGGGTAAAGGATGGGCTTGGGCGTGGGCACGGTGAGGGCGACCTTGATCCTGTCGGCCATCAGCGCGGCGTCGGTGGAGTAGACGAAGCCGGCGTCGACCTCGGCGCGCTGCACGTAGTCCAGTGCCTGGCGCACGTTGGTGGCGCCCACCACCTTCGGCTCGATGGCGCCCCACAGCCTGGCGCCTTCGAGCACGCCCTTGGTGTAGCGGCCCACGGGCACGCTGGCGGGCAGGCCGATGGCGATCTTGCCGTAGGCGGGCTGGGTCAGGTCGGCCACCGCCGACGGCACCTTGGTGCTGGCGCCGGGCACGATGACGACTAGGCGGTTGGAGGCGAAGTCGCGCCGCTGCGCGGGTTTGACGAGGTTCTGCGCCTGGGCCTGGTCCATGGTGTCCTGGTCGGCGCTGGCGAACACGTCGGCCGGCGCGCCCTTGGCGATCTGCTGCAGCAACACGCCCGAGGCCGCGAAGTTGAGCTGCACCTTGGTGCCTGGGTGTGCCGCCTCGAACAGGGGTGCGATGTCCTTGAAGGCGTTGGTGAGGCTGGCGGCGGCGGAGACGGTGAGGTCGGCCGCCTGGGCGGCGAAGGAGAGGCCGGCGGCGAGCGCGAGGGCCAGGGTGTGGGTCAGGCGGTTCTGCATGGGCGTGCTCCGTGAGGGCTTCGCTATATCCAACTGAATATAGCGCATCGTTCACATCGCACGACACTGCGCGTCATCGACGTTCAGTTTCCTGAACACGCGCGCGGCAAGGCCCCGCGCAAGTGCTTGATTCCCAAGGGCAACGCGGCCCTGAACGCGCCGGCACGGCGCTTGCGCTGGAACAGGCAGGGACCTCACCCCGCCTGCCCATGTCGCTCACCCTGTTCGTCTTCACCGCCCTGTTGTCCGCGCCGCTCTTGTGGGCGCTGCTGCGCTGGCGCGCGCCGCTGGCCGCGCTGGCCTGGCTGCTGCCCGCCGCGCTGTGCGCGGGCTTCGCCAGCCTGCTGCCCGAGGTGCTGGCCAGCGGCGCGCGCGTGGAAGTCACGCCCTGGATCCCCAGCCTGGGCATCGCGCTGGCGCTGCGGGCCGACGGCCTGTCGCTGCTGTTCGCGCTGCTGATCACGGGCATCGGCACGTTCATCTTCCTGTACGCGGCGCGCTACCTCGCGGGGCACGCGGACATCGCGCGCTTCTTCGCGCGGCTTACGCTCTTCATGGGCGCCATGCTGGGGGCTGTGCTGGCCGACGACCTGATCGTGCTGCTGGTGTTCTGGGAGCTCACCAGCCTGGCGTCCTTCCTGCTGATCGGCTTCACGCCCGAACAGGCGGCCTCGCGCCGCTCGGCGCAGCAGGGCCTGCTGATCACCGTGGGCGGTGGCCTGGCGCTGCTGGCCGGCGCCATCGTGCTGGGGCAGGCCGCGGGCACGTTCCGGATCTCGGAGATCCTGGCGACGCAGGGCCTGGCCGCGCATCCGCATGCCGCCTGGGTGATCGCGCTGGTCGCCCTGGGCGCCTTCGCCAAGTCGGCCCAGGTGCCGTTGCACGCCTGGCTGCCCAACGCCATGGTGGCGCCCACGCCGGTGTCGGCCTTTCTGCATTCGGCCACCATGGTCAAGCTGGGCGTGTACCTGCTGGCGCGCCTGAACCAGGTGGTTGGCGAGCACGCGCTGTGGACCGGCCTGCTGCTGACGGCGGGCCTGGCCACCATGCTCACTGGCGCGCTGTTGTCGCTGCGCGAGACCGACCTCAAGCGCGTGCTGGCCTACTCCACCGTGGTGTCGCTCGGCACACTCGTCACGCTGATCGCGCTGCCGCACCCGCTGGCGGCCACGGCCATGGTGGCCTTCCTCATCGTGCACGCGCTGTACAAGGCCTGCCTGTTCATGGTGGCGGGCATCGTGGACCACGAGGCCGGCACGCGCGACAGCACGCAGCTCGGCGGCCTGGCGCGGCGCATGCCGCTGACGGCGGCCACCGCGCTGCTGGCGGGCCTGTCCATGGCCGGCCTGCCGCCCTTCGTGGGCTTCGTGGCGAAGGAGCTGGTGTACGAGGCGCAGCTCAGCGCCACCGCCTCGTGGTTGCCGGTGGCCATCGCCATCCTGGCCAATGCGGTGATGGTGGCGGTGGCCGGCGTGGTGACGGTGCGCGCCTTCTGGGGCCCGCTGCGCCCCACGCCCCTGACGCCGCACGACCCGCCGCTGGCCATGTGGATCGGCCCCGCGCTGCTGGCCGCGCTGGGCCTGCTGCTGGGCCTGGCGCCCGGGCTGGCCGGCGATCTGGTGCAGGCGGCGGCGAGCGCCGTGGCCGGCCACCCCACCGAGACGACGCTGTCGCTGTGGCACGGCCTCACGCCCATGCTGGCGCTGAGCGTGTTCACCTTGGCGCTGGGCGTGGCCATCTACCGCGGCTGGAACCGCCTTCACCGCGCACTGGCGGCTCGCGAGGCCATCACCACGCACGGCCCCGACGCGGCCTACGACCGCGCCATGGCCGCGCTGCAACGCGTGGCGGTGTGGCAGACGCAGCGCATCCAGTCGGGCAGCCTGCGTCGCTACCTGGGCGCCACGTTGGCGGTGGTGGGCGGGTCGGTGGGCCTGGCGCTGGTCGCGCGCGACGCGCTGGCCTGGCCGTCGTTGACGGGCGCGCTGTCGCTGTACGCCTTGTTGCCGGCCCTGCTGTTGCTGGCGGCCTGGGCCGTGGTGCGCGCGCGGGGCTTTCTGCGCGGCATCGTGGCGGCGGGCATGGTGGGCTTCGGGCTGGCGCTGGTGTTCCTGTTCCACGGCGCGCCGGACCTGGCGTTCACGCAGTTCTCGGTGGAGGCGGTGGCGATCGTGGTGCTGCTGGCGATCGCCGGACGCATGCCCTTCGCGCGCGAGGATGCGCGCACGGCGCCACAGCGTCGGATGGACGCGGTCATCGCCATCGGTTTCGGCGCGGTGGCCTCGCTGCTGCTGCTGTCGGTGCTGGCCACACCCTTCGACGAGCGCCTGCCCGACTTCTTCCGCGCCACCAGCGTGCCCGAGGCGCACGGCCGCAACCTGGTGAACGTGATCATCGTGGACTTCCGCGCACTGGACACGCTGGGCGAGATCACGGTGCTGGCGCTGGCGGCGCTGGCCGCGGCCGCCGCGCTCGCGGGCACGCGGCGATCGCGCGGCACCGTCGACAAAGACGGGGAGGGCACCGCATGAACTCCCCCATCCTGAACGTGGCCGGACGGATGCTGTTGCCCCTGGCCTTGTTGTTCTCGCTGTACCTGCTCTGGCGCGGCCACAACGCACCCGGCGGCGGTTTCGTCGGCGGGTTGGTGGCCGCAGCCGGCTTCACCGTGCACGCGCTGCCGCGTGGGCGCGCGGCCCTGTTGAAGGCGCTGCGCTGGCCGCCCGCCTCGATCGCCGCCGTCGGCCTGCTGCTGGCCCTGGTGTCGGGCGCGCCCGCGCTGTTCCTTCAGACGCCCTTCCTCACCCACCAGTGGCAGTTCTGGGACAACGGCCTCGCGCTGGGCACGGCGCTGGTGTTCGACGTGGGGGTCTACCTCTCGGTGCTGGGCGCCGTGTGCGCCTTCGTGGGCTACTACCTCGGCGAGGAGGCCGATCACTGATGGAAACCCTCTACGCCCTGAGCTTCGGCGCGCTGTTGGCCGCCGCCCTGTACCTGCTCATGTCGCGGCAGCTGCTGCGCATGGTGCTGGGCCTGCTGCTGCTCGGCAACGCGGTGAACCTGGCCATCTTCGTCGCCGGGCGCCTGTCGTCGAACACGCCGCCCCTGGTGCCCGAAGGCGCGCTGGCCATCGCCACCAGCGCCAACCCACTGCCGCAGGCGCTGATCCTCACGGCCATCGTCATCTCCTTCTCGCTGGTGGCCTACACCGTGGTGCTGTTCGAGCGCGCCCACCGCGCCCTGGGCACGCTGGACCCCGACGCCATGCGCGAGGCCGAGCCGCGCGCGGAGGCCGCGCCGTGACGCCGCACCTGCTGCTCACCCTGCCCGTGGCCATTCCCCTGGCCACGCTGGCCCTGTGCGCGCTGCTGCAGTCCAGGCCCGCGTTGCAGCGCGCCGTCAGCCTGCTGGGCAGCGCCGGCCTGCTCATCGCCAGCGGGCTGCTGCTGAATGCGGTGCTCGACGGCACCGTGCTCGCCACGCAGTTCGGCCAGTGGGCCGCGCCCTTCGGCATCAGCTTCGTGGCCGACCGCTTCGCCGCCGCCATGGTCGTGATCACCGGCCTGATGGCCGTGGCCGTGTCCGTCTACGCCCTGGCCAGCGGCGCGAAAGAGCGCGAACGTGCCTGGTTCCACCCGCTGTACCACGGCCTGCTGCTGGGCGTCACCGGCGCCTTCCTCACGGGCGACATCTTCAACCTCTACGTGTGGTTCGAGATCATGCTCATCGCGTCCTTCGGCCTGCTGGTGCAGGGCGGCACGCGCGCGCAGCTCGACGCCGGCGTGAAGTACGTGGTGCTCAACCTGCTGGTCACCACGCTGTTCCTGCTGGGCGTGGGCCTGCTTTACGGCCTCACGGGCACGCTGAACATGGCGGACCTGTCGCTCGCGCTGCCCCAGGTGCAGAACCAGGGCCTGGTGGGCACGCTGGCGCTGCTGTTCCTGCTGGCTTTCGGCGCCAAGGCCGCGGTGTTCCCGCTGTTCTTCTGGCTGCCGGCCGCGTACCACACGGCCAGCGCGCCGGTGGTGGCCATCTTCGCGGCGCTGCTCACCAAGGTGGGCGTGTACGCCATCCTGCGCTGCTTCACGCTGGTGTTTGGCGGCACGCTGGACTTCATCGGCCCCATCGTGGGCGTGCTGGCCGCGCTCACCATGGTCACGGGCGTGCTGGGCGCGGCGGCGCACTACGACGTGCGGCGCATCCTGTCCTTCCACATCATCAGCCAGATCGGCTACATGCTGGTGGGCCTGGCGGTGGCCACGCCGCTGGCCATCGCGGGCGCCGTGCTCTACGTGCTGCACCACATCGTGGTGAAGGCCAACCTGTTCCTGATCGCGGGCGCGATCCGCCTGGCCGGTGGCTCGTACGAACTCAAGCGCATCGGCGGCCTGCACCGCAGCGCGCCGCTGCTGGCGCTGCTGTTCGTGGTGCCGGCACTGTCACTCGCCGGGCTGCCGCCGCTGTCGGGCTTCTGGGCCAAGTTCCTGGTGATCAGCTCCAGCCTGGAGGCCGGCCACGTGGCGCTGGCGGTGGTGGCGCTGGCCGTGGGCGCGCTCACGCTGTACTCCATGCTGAAGATCTGGAACGAGGCCTTCTGGAAGGCGCCAAGCGAGCTGTCGATGCGCGCCGCGAGCGACTGGCGCGCGCGGGGCGCCACGCGCGCGGCGCTGCTGCTGCCCATCGCCGCGCTGGCCGCCATCACGCTCACCATCGGCCTGTGGACGGAGCCCTTCGTGGACTTCTCGATCCGCGCGGCCGAACAGATGCTGGGCCGAGAGGCCTATGTGCAGGCCGTGCTGGGCGCCGCGCCCGCGCCGGCCATTCCGTCCCTGCCCGAAGGAGCCGCCCCATGACCCTGCTGTTGAACCGCGCCCGCGCCTGGCTGGTGCTGGCCGGCCTGTTCGCGCGCGAACTCGCGCTGTCGGTGAACGACGTGATCAAGGCCGTCCTCGATCCCTCGCGCGTGCAGCGCAGCGGCATCGTGGCCGTGCCGCTCAGCCTGCGGGGCGAGACCTCCATCGCGCTGCTGGCCAACCTGGTGACGCTGACCCCGGGCACCACCAGCCTGCACGTGTCGGACGACAAGGGCGTGCTCTACGTGCACGCCATGAACCTGGGCGACGACACGGTCGCGCAGATCCAGAGCGGCTTCGAACGCCGCGTGAAGGAGTGCCTGGAATGAACGAGACCCTGTTTGACACCGTGCTGGCGCTCAGCGCGCTGCTGCTGGCCGGCGCCGTGCTGGCCGCGGGTTTGCGCGTCGTGCGCGGGCCGGCCGCCGCCGACCGCGTGATCGCGCTGGACATGCTGGGGCTGATCGGCGTGGCCGCCGCCGGGCTGGCCGCGCTGGTGGCGGGCGCGCCGGCTTTCGTGGACATCGCCCTGGGCGTGGCGCTGGTGGGCTTCCTGGCCACCGTGGCCTTCGCGGGCTTCATCGCGCGTGGTGCGCAACACCAGGACAAGGAGCGGTCATGAACGAGTGGATCGGATCGGTGCTGCTGCTGGGCGGCGCGCTGCTGTGCCTGCTGGCGGCGCTGGGCGTACTGCGCCTGCCCGACTTCTTCATGCGCATGCACGCCGCCACCAAGGCCGGCGTGGCCGGCAGCGGGCTGGTGCTGCTGGGCGTGGCCGCGCTGCACGGCGACACCGCGACTTGGATCAAGGCCGCGCTGGCGGTGCTGTTCCTGCTGCTCACCACGCCGGTGGCGGGGCACCTCATCGGCCGCGCGGGCTACCTCAGCGGCGTGCCGATGTGGCGCGGCACGCGAGAGGACGCGCTGGCCGGCGTGCTGCCGCGCGGCGGCATCGATGGCGCGGACACGCCCGAGGAGGCCCCGGTGCGCCGCGTGCTGCTGGCGCTGGCGGCGGGGCCGCACATCGACGCGGCGATCGCGCAGTCGGTGGCGCTGGCGCGCCGCCACGGCGCCGAGCTGCACGGCGTGGCGGTGATCGACGTGCCGCGCCTGCAGAACGTGGGGCCGGTGCCGATCGGCGCGGGCTGGCACGCGCAGCGCATGCGCGAGCACCGCATCGCCCAGGCGCGCCGCGCGGCGGCCGACGTGATCGAGCGCTTCGAGTCGGCCGCGCGCGCCAGCGGCCTGCGCTGGAGCACGCAACTGGAAGAGGGCCGCCCACGCGCGGTGCTGCGCGCCTGTAGCGACGAGGCCACGCTGCTCACGGCGGCCGCCGAGGGCTGGTTCGACCAGGGCGTGCTGGACCTGCGCGTGGATGTGGCCAGCCGCCTGGACCTGCCGGGCCTGCGGCCTTTGCGCGTGCTGCGCTGAACACGTGGCGGCGGGCCTACGATCGGGCCCATGCCCCGATCGCTCCTGACCCGCTGGATCCACCGATTGCCCATGACCGCGCGCCTGTCCCTCGCGGTGGTGGCCGTCATCCTGGTGACGGCGCTGGGCACCACGCAGATCGCGATGCAGGGCCTGCTGCGCCAGGTGGAGCGCCAGATCGAGCGCACGGGCCAGATCTACCTCGATGGCCTGGCCGCGGCCCTGCTGCCGCCCGTGATGACGAACGACAGCGCGGGGATCGACCGCGCACTGGACGAGGCCCTGCGCATGCACCAGGGCCTGGTGGACCGGCACCTGTTTCTGCTGGACCGGGACGGGCGCCCGCTGGCCCGGGCCGACCGCGCGGGCCTGCACGACGTCCCCCTGCCCGAGGCCGTGACCGAGCTGGCGAGCGGCGATCAGATCGACATCGACGACAGCAGCTACTGGGTGTGGCGCCCGCTGAGCGACGCGCGCCTGGGCGTTGGCGGCGAAGCGGGCGCGTTCACGGTGGTGGCCAATCTCGACCTGAGCGACTACGTGGCCGAGCGCCAACGCCTGTGGTGGCGCGTGGTGGCCTTCAACCTGGGCCTGGGCCTGGTGTGCGCGGTGCTGGGCGTGCTGATCATGCGCCGGTTGCAGCGCCCGCTGGACCTGCTGACGCGGCACCTGCAGCGCACGGGCGAGGCCGGGCCGGAGCCGGTGGCGGAGGCGCTCATCCCGCCCAACGACGGCGAGAACGCGCGCCTGCTGCGCGCCTACAACCGCATGGCCGGCGCGGCGCGCGAACGCGAGGCGCTGATCACGCGCATGGCCGAGCAGGAGCGCGAGGCCGTGCTGGGCCGCTTGTCCGCCACGCTGGCGCACGAGGTGCGCAACCCGCTGGCCGGCGTGCTCACCGCCGTCGACACGCTACGCCGCTTCGGCGAGCGACCAGAGACACGCGCGGAGGCACTGGATTTCATGGAGCGCGGCCTGCGCGTGCTGGGTGGCGTGGTGGACGCGACCCTGGCCACGCACCGCCCGGTCGATGGCGCGCTGGCCTTTGGTCCGCAGGACCTGGAAGACGTGCGGCGGCTGCTGGCACCGCAGGCGCGCCAGGCGGGCGTGGCGCTGGTGCTCGACTCCACGCTGGCGCACACCGTGCCACTGGCCGGCGGCGAGGTGCGCCAGGTGCTGCTGAACCTGCTGCTCAACGCCATCCAGGCCTCGGCGGCCGGCGCGCGCGTCACGCTGCGCTGCGAGGCGCGCGCCGACCACCTGTGGCTGGAGGTGATCGACGAAGGCGCGGGCCTGCCCGGACCGCTGGCCGCGAGCCTGGAGCGGGGCGTGGCCCCCGCGACCGGCGCGGGCCTGGGCGTGGCGGTGGTGGTGCGTCTGGTGCAGCGCCTGCGTGGGCGCGTGGCGGTGCGGGCACACTCGGGCCAGGGCACGCGCATCGCGCTCGAACTGCCGTTCGACAACGGCCCCGCTGAAGGCCCTGCCACGTCATGACCACCACCACCACCATCCACGTGCTGCTGATCGAGGACGACGCCGTGCTCGGCGGCGCGCTCGTGCAGCGGCTGCGGCTGGAGGGCTTCGCGGTGACGCACGCGGCCGACGGCGCGCAGGCCCTGGCCGCGCTGCGCCGCGAGCGGCCCGACTTCGTGCTCAGTGACATCCGCCTGCCCGACGGCTCGGGCGAGGACCTGTACCGCCGCGCACTGCCTTACCTCGGCCGCACGCCCATTGTCTTCGCCACCGCCTTCGCCGACGTGGGCCAAGCCGTGCGCCTGGTGCGCGCGGGCGCGGACGACTACCTCACGAAGCCTTTCGACGTCGATGCCCTGGTCGAGCGCATCCGCGCGCTGGTGCCCGGGGAAACGGGCGAGGGACCGGCCTTGGGCTTCGGTCTGTCGCCCGCCACCGGGCGCCTGGCCGCCGACCTGGAACGCCTGGCCTCGCGCGACGCGCCCGTGCTGCTGCTGGGCGAGACCGGCGTGGGCAAGGAGGTGGCGGCGCGCCTGCTGCACGAGCGCTCGGCGCGCGCGAACGAGCCCTTCGTGGCGGTGAACTGCGGCGCCGTGCCGCGCGAGCTGATGGAGAGCGAGTTCTTCGGCCACGAGCGCGGCGCCTTCACCGGCGCCAGCGGCGCGCACGCCGGCTGGTTCGAGGAGGCCGACGGCGGCACGCTGTTCCTGGACGAGATCGGCGAGCTGGACCCGCGCCTGCAGACGGCCTTGCTGCGCGTGCTGCAGGACGGCCACTTCCGCCGCCTCGGCGCCCGGCAGGACCAGCGCTTCCGTGGCCGCGTGGTGGCCGCCACCAACGCCGACCTGGGCGCGCGCATCGCCGAGGGCAGCTTCCGCGAGGACCTGTACTACCGCCTCGCCGTGGTCGAGCTGCGCGTGCCGCCGCTGCGCGAGCGCCCGGGCGAGGTGCTGACGCTGGCGCGCGGCTTCGTCCAACAGGCGGCCGCACGCCAGGGCCTGGCCGCCCCCACGCTGGCCGAGGACGCCGAGGCGGCGCTGCGCGCGCACGACTGGCCCGGCAACGTGCGCGAGTTGCGCAACCGCATCGAACGCGCCATGGCCCTGTCCGACGGGCAGGCCCTGGGCGCGGCCGATCTCTTCCCCGAGCGCGCGCTCGACGAGCCCGGCCCGGCCGACACGCTGGCCGACGCTCGCGAGCGCGCCGAACTCGCGCAGATCGAGCGCGCGCTGGAGCAGTCGGGTGGGCGCCTGGCCGAGGCCGCGCAGCGCCTGGGCATCTCGCGCACCACGCTGTGGAAGCGGCGCAAGAAGCTGCTGGGCGAGGAGGGCGGCGCGCCCGACTAGCCGCGCCAAGCTCGCGCGCGGCGGAACTTCGTGCGCCTTTCTGGCCCTAGACTCGGGCCATGTCCTTGTTTTTGTTGCTGTTATTGCCCTTCGTGGGCTGCGTGGTCGCGGCGCTGCTGCCGACGAATGCGCGCAACCTCGAGTCGCTGTGGGCCGCGCTGGTGGCCCTGGCGGTGGCGGTGCCCCTCGGCCTCCTCTACCCCGAGGTGCGCGACGGCGCCGTGCTGATCGAACGCTGGTCGTGGCTGCCCGCGCTGGGCATCGACCTCATCGTGCGCATCGACGGCTTCGCCTGGATGTTCGCCATGCTGGTCAGTGCGATGGGCCTGCTGGTCATCGTCTACGCCCGCTACTACCTCTCGGCCGACGACCCGGCGGCGCGTTTCTACTCGCTGCTGCTGGGCTTCATGGGCGCCATGCTGGGCGTGGTGCTGTCTGGCAACCTGGTGCAGCTGGTGGTGTTCTGGGAACTCACCAGCGTCTTCTCCTTCCTGCTGATCGGCTACTGGACCCACCGCAAGGACGCGCGGCGCGGCGCGCGCATGGCCTTCACCGTCACCGCCACGGGCGGGCTGGCGCTGCTGGCGGGCGTGCTGCTGCTGGGGCACATCGTGGGCAGCCTGGAACTGGAGGTGGTGCTGGCGGCCGGTGACCGCATCCGCGAGCACGCGCTGTACACGCCCGCGCTGGTGCTGATCCTGCTGGGCGCGCTCACCAAGAGCGCGCAGTTCCCCTTCCACTTCTGGCTGCCGCACGCCATGGCCGCGCCGACGCCGGTGTCGGCCTACCTGCACTCGGCCACCATGGTGAAGGCCGGCGTGTTCCTGCTGGCGCGGCTGTGGCCGGCGCTGGCGGGCACGCCGGAATGGTTCTGGATCGTCGGCGGAGCCGGCCTGGCCACGCTGCTGCTGGGCGCCTACGCGGCCATGTTCCAGAACGACCTGAAGGGGCTGCTGGCGTACTCCACCATCAGCCACCTGGGCCTGATCACCCTGCTGCTGGGCCTCAACAGCCCCTTCGCGGCGGTGGCCGCGGTCTTCCACATGATGAACCACGCGACCTTCAAGGCTTCGCTGTTCATGTCGGTGGGCATCATCGACCACGAGACCGGCACGCGCGACATGCGCCGCCTGGACGGCCTGTTCCGCTCCATGCCCATCACCGGCACGCTGGCCATCGTGGCCTGTGCGGCCATGGCGGGCGTGCCCTTGCTCAACGGTTTCCTCTCCAAGGAGATGTTCTTCGCCGAGACGGTCTACATCAGCGCCAACCCGGCCATCGGCGTGGGCCTGCCGGCGCTGGCCACGCTGGCCGGCGTGTTCGCGGTGGTGTATTCGCTGCGCTTCGGGCACGACGTGTTCTTCGGCGCGCCACCCGACTGCCCGCGCCAGCCGCACGAGCCCGTGCACTGGATGCGCGTGCCGGTGGAGCTGCTGGTGCTGGCCTGCATCGTGGTGGGCACGCTGCCGGCCTGGTCCGTGGGACCGCTGCTGGCCATGGCCGCCACGCCGGTGGTGGGCGGCGACCTGCCCGAGTACAGCCTGGCCGTCTGGCACGGCTTCAACACGCCGCTGGTGATGAGCCTGATCGCCACCGGGGGCGGCCTGGTGGCCTACCTGCTGTTCGGCCAGTGGCTGAAGCGGCGCGCCAGCACGCGCGCGCCGGGCCTGCTGGGGCTGGACGGGCGCGCCGTGTTCGACAGCGCTTTCGTCGCGCTGACCGCACTGTCGCGCTGGCTGCTGCGCCACCTGGGCACGCGCCGCCTGCAGCCGCAGCTGTTCGCCATGGTGACGATCGCGGGCCTGGCCGGCGTGGGCGCGGCCCTGGTGGTGCCGCTGAGCTGGGGCGACCGCCCGCGCATCCCGGCCTCGCCGGGCTTCGTGCTCTTGTGGGTGGTCGCGGGCGCCTGTGCGATCGGTGCCGCCTGGCAGGCCAAGTTCCACCGGCTCGCGGCGCTGATCATGCTCAGCGTGGTCGGGCTGGCGCTGTGCATCACCTTCGCCTGGTTCTCGGCTCCTGATCTCGCGCTCACCCAGTTGTCGGTGGAGGTGGTGACCACGGTGCTGTTCCTGCTGGGCCTGCGCTGGATGCCCAAACGCGTGGTGGAGGACGACCCGCGCTTCGCGCTGCGCGCCTTCTGGCGCCGCCGGCGCGACCTGCTCGTCGCGGTGCTCATCGGCACCGGCCTGGCGGTGCTGTCCTACGCCCTGCTCACGCGCACCGCGCCGCTGTCCATCTCGCCCTTCTTCATCGAGAACGCCCTGCCTCAGGGTGGCGGCACGAACATCGTCAACGTGATGCTGGTGGACTTCCGGGCCTTCGACACGCTGGGCGAGATCACGGTGCTGGGCATCGTGGGCGTCACCGTGTTCGCGCTGCTGCGCCGCTTCCGTCCGCCGGTGGAGGTGATCGACCGCCCCGCCCAGCAGCGAGCGGTGCCCCAGCACATCGAGAGCGACCTGATGACGCGCGAGGACGGCGACACGCCGCAGCGCTACCTCGAGGTCCCTGCCGTGCTGGTGCGTCTGCTGCTGCCGGTGGCCGGCGTGTTTGCATTCCACCTGTTCATGCGGGGCCACAACGAGCCGGGCGGCGGTTTCGTGGCCGGCCTGGTGGTGGCCATCGCCTTCATCGCGCAGTACATGGTGAGCGGCACGCGCTGGGTGGAAGACCGCATGCGCCTGCTGCCACCGCGCTGGATCGCCGTCGGCCTCGGCCTGGCCCTGGCCACGGGCCTGGGTTCGCTGGCGCTGGGCTACCCCTTCCTCACCACGCACACGGCGCACGTGAGCTGGCCGCTGGTGGGTGAGGTGCACATCCCCAGCGCCGCGCTGTTCGACCTGGGCGTGTTCGCGGTGGTGGTGGGTTCCACGCTGCTGCTGCTCACGGCGATCGCCCACCAGTCCTTGCGCGCGCGCCGCCAGCTCGCCGCGCAGGACGAGGAGCTGGAAGCACAGGAACAACGACTGCAACGGGAAGGAACGCGCTGATGGAACTGATCATCTCGATCGCGATAGGCGTGATGACCGGTGCGGGGGTGTGGCTGCTGCTGCGACCTCGAACTTTCCAGGTACTGATCGGCCTGTCGATGCTGTCGTACGCGGTGAACCTGTTCATCTTCAGCGTCGGCAGCCTGGCGGTGGACGCCGAACCCATCGTGCGCCCCGGTCTGCCGGCCGACCTTCAGCACTACACCGACCCGCTGCCGCAGTCGCTGGTGCTCACCGCCATCGTCATCGGCTTCGCCACCACGGCGCTGTTCCTGGTGGTGCTGCTGGCGCTGCGCGGGCTGTCCGGCGGCGACCATGTCGATGGGGAAGAAGAGCGCTCATGATGGCTTTCACCTCACTGCCCGTCACCGAACACCTGCTGGTGGCGCCCGTGCTGCTGCCGCTGGGCACCGCCGCGCTCATGCTCATGCTGGGCGAGGGCCGCCGCCGCAGCAAGGCGGTGATCAACACCGCCTCCACCGCGCTGGGCCTGGCCCTGGCCATCCTGTTGCTAATGCGCGTGCAGGCCGGCGGCACCGCCGCGTTCGGCATCTACCTGCCGGGCAACTGGCCGGTGCCTTACGGCATCGTGCTCGTGGCCGACCCGCTGGCCGCCTTCATGGCCGTGCTGGCGGGTGCAGTGGGCCTGGCCGCGCTGCTCTACGCCTTGGCGCGCTGGCAGCACGCGGGCGTGTACTTTCACGTGCTGTTCCAGTTGCAGCTCATGGGCTTGTACGGCGCCTTCCTCACGGGCGACCTGTTCAACCTCTTCGTGTTCTTCGAGGTGCTGCTGGCCGCCAGCTACGGCCTGCTGCTGCACGGCGGCGGCATCGCACGCGTGCGCGCGGGCCTGCACTACATCGCCATCAACCTGTTTGCCTCGCTGCTGTTTCTCATCGGCGTGGCGCTGCTGTATGGCGTGACAGGCACGCTCAACATGGCCGACATCGCCGACAAGCTGCCGCTGGTGGCCGAACGCGACCGCGGCCTGCTGCACGCGGGCGCGGCCATCCTGGCCATCGCCTTCCTGGCCAAGGCCGCGCTGTGGCCGCTCAACTTCTGGTTGCCGCCCGCCTACGGCGCGGCCAGCGCACCGGCGGCCGCGGTGTTCGCCATCCTCACCAAGGTGGGTGTCTACGCCATCCTGCGTCTGTGGACGCTGTGCTTCCCGGCGGAGGCCGGTGGCTCGGCCGGCTTTGGCGGCACGGCGCTGATCTGGGGCGGCCTGGCCACCCTGACCTTCGGCGCCATCGGCATGCTGGCCTCGCAGCAGCTCAACCGCCTGGCCGGCTACAGCGTGATCGCGTCCTCGGGCACGCTGATCGCCGCCATCGGCTTCGACGCCCCCGCGCTCAGCGCCGGCGCGCTGTTCTACCTGGCCAGTTCCACCTTGGCGGGCTGCGCCCTGTACCTGCTGGTGGAGTTGCTGGAGCGCGCGCGCGAGGTGCAGGAAGGCCCCGAAGACCTGGACGATGGCCGCGACGGCCTGCCGGCCTTTCTGGACGCCGCGCCACCGCAAGGCATCAACCTCGATGACAACGAAGAAGCGCTGATCGGCCGCGCCATTCCCGCCGCGCTCGCCTTCCTGGGCGTGGCCTTCACCCTGTGCGCCATGGTCATCGCGGGTCTGCCGCCGTTCTCGGGCTTCGTCAGCAAGCTGGCCATGCTGGGCGCGCTGATCGAGGTGCGCAACACGCCGGCGTGGCTGCTGTTCGCCCTGTTGATCGTCTCCGGCCTGTTTGCGGCCATCTCGCTCATGCGCGTGGGCATGCGCCACTTCTGGACCACGCAGGACCGGCCCGCGCCGCGCCTGCGCGTGGCCGAGACCCTGCCCATCGCCGCCCTGTTGCTGGCCTCGCTGACCATGGTGAGCCAGGCCGAGACCGTGCTGGGCTACACACGCGCCACGGCCGACGCGCTGCACGAGCCGCAGCGCTACATCGACGCGGTGCGCGGCGCGACGACCGTGCCGCATCCCGCTGTGCGAGGAGGCACGCCATGAAGCGCACGACCGATGTACCTTCGCCCGCGGCTCCGGAGCGAGCGCCTTCGGGCGGCCGCGCCTCGCTCATCCCATCGCCCTGGCTGTCGCTGGGCATCTTCGGCGGCTGGCTGCTGCTCACGCGCAGCATGGGCGCGGGCCAGGTCCTGCTGGGCCTGCTGGTGGCCGTCGCGATGCCGCTGCTGATGGCGCCGCTGCGCCCCCGGCCCGGTCCGCTGCGGCGCCCCGGCACCCTGGTGCGGCTGATCCTGCGCGTGGGCCGCGACGTCGTGCGCTCGGCGATCGACGTCGCCGCTGGCGTGGCGCGCTCGCAGCGCACGCCGCCGCGCGGCCGCTTCGTGGTGGTGCCGCTGGACCTGCGCAACGTGCACGGCCTGGCCGCGCTGTCCATGATCACCGCGGTCGTGCCCGGCACGGTGTGGTGCGAGCTCGCGCCCGACTGCAGCACGCTGATGGTGCACGTGTTCGACCTCGACGACGAGGCGGCCTTCATCGCCCACTTCAAGGCCGACTACGAACTCCCTCTGAAGGAGATATTCGGATGAGCAATTTCCTCATGCTGTCGATCACCGCCACGATGGTGATGTACCTGGTGGCCATGGGCCTGGGCCTGATGCGCCTGCTGCGCGGCCCCAGCGCGCAGGACCGCGTGCTGGCGGTGGACTTCCTCTACATCGTGGGCATGCTGGTGATGCTGGTGCTGGCCATCCGCTACGACAGCGACATGTACTTCGAGGGCGCGCTGCTGATGGTGCTGTTCGGCTTCGTCGGCTCGGTGGCGCTGGCCAAGTTCCTGCTGCGCGGGGAGGTCATCGAATGAACCTGCCGCCCTGGACAGAGATCCTCGTCGCCGTGCTGCTGCTGGCCAGCGGCGTGGTGGTGCTGCTGGCTGCGCTGGGCCTGTGGCGCCTGCCCGACTTCTTCTCGCGCATGCACTCGCCGGCGCTGGCCTCCACGCTGGGCGCATGGATCGTGACCTTCGCGTCCATCGTGCACTTCAGCTCGCACACCGAGGAGGGCGCGCTGGCCTTGCACGTGTGGCTGATCATCATCGTGCTGTCCATCACCGCGCCGGTCACCACCATGGTGCTGGCGCGCGCGGCGCTGTTCCGCCGCCGCCAGGCGGGCGATCCGCTGCCTCCCCCACTGGCGGGACGGCGCTGAACGGGCGCACCCGGCTTCGGCGCAGAATCCGATCCCATGGCACTCGACCACCCCGACGACACCCCCCAGCGCCTGCCGCTGGGCTCGGGGCTGGACGCCCTGCCCACGGAGCTTCACCGCCTGGTGCTCACGCTGAACCTGGCCGACGCCAGCGGCGAGGGCCTGGGCCGCTGCGTGGAGGACTTGCTGCACCTGTCGGACAACACCATCCGCGTGGAGCAGCTCACCGCGGGGGTCTACTTCGCCTTCAACGGCCTCGACCGCGACCCGCGCCAGGTGCACACCATCCCCGAATGCCGCGACATGCTGCGCGCCCTGCACGAGCGCTGGCCGTACTGGCTGCACTTCCTGGCGCCGGTGCCCGAGCTGTGGACGGTGCTGCTGCTGTGCCTGCTGCCCCTGGGCCCGGGCGTGCGCCTGCCCAACGGCCGCATCGGCCACGAGCTCGACCGCAAGGCCTTGAAGAACCTGATGCTGGACCTGACCATCGCGCTCAACGACCTGCACGAGCAGCACAAGGTGCCGCTGGCGAACCGCCAGCGCATCTTCAAGGCGGCGATGGGGGCGATCGAGTTGGCGACGGGGTCGCGGGTGTGAGGGCGGATGTGCGCGATCCGTTTTCGCTAACCCATTTGCTTTAGATTCGATGCCTTAGCGCTGATTGCCAATTTCGGAATGATGGCGAGTTGAACTGTTCCCCACGCGTCACAGCGGGAGCAACAACGCTGCAACGCCCTATCCACCATGACATCCGAAATTTGCATTCGCACCGGCGTTCGACGACGCCTTCGGTTTGATTCTGCGGAGCGCCGCGTTCCCCGACATTCGGGGAGGCGCAAATGATTCATCGGAGTTCCCGGAGCAGTGGAGTCAAGGCTCCGTACGATGTCGGCAACACGCTGCCGCCGTCGTCGCCGACCTTGACGGAGCTGCTGGACGATCATGGCAAGCGAGGCTATCCGCATACGGATATTGCTCACTTGCTGAAGTCGTCCAAGGCAGAACACGTTCAGTCGATACCGGAATTCGTCGAGAACGGCGCAGCCGTTCCCAATGGTGATTTGCGCAAGGTCGCCAAGTGTGACGACCATCGACTCCAGAGTTCAACCGTCGAGTTGCTTGAGGATCTTCGTTCGCAGTGCGATTGCGACAATCAATACGCGTTCAGAGTCCAGTATGTGCGCCCCGAGGCGGTGACCAGGCTCACGACGCCTGGCACTCACATTGCCGATCTGGGGATTCAGTCTGCCAGCATACATTTGCCGAATGCGGAAGATTGGCAGCTTGAGCGACCTGTCGACGCCAGCAAGAAGTTCATCTTTGTTCTGGGCAAGGATGTACCAAAGAAAAACATTGCCACGGGCTTTTTGGTAGACCACGTGGTCGTGTTGCCTGGCCAGATTCTGGAGATTGGCGACAGTGTGGAACGCGCAGGGACGACCTACGTCATGCTGAAGGCCGCACATCAGCAGGTCGACCAACCCATTTACAACCCATTCGACGGGATGGAATGCTCCAACTTCGCGGACAAGACGGCCTATTTGGCTTCCTGTCGATCGCAATAAGAAACGATGGGGCCTCGTGTCAGGCCATCCGCAGATCAAAGTGCATCACGTCTTCCCGCACACCGAGCTTGGTGTACAGCGCGATCGCCGGCTCGTCGCCGTAGTCCGCCTGCACGTACACCACCCAGGCGCCGCGCTCGCGCGCGATGGCGCGCAGGTGGTCGATGAGCCGCGTGGCGATGCCCTGGCGGCGCTGCGACTCGGCCACGGCGAGGTCGTAGAGGTAGACCTCGCGGCGGCGGCGTTCGAGCTTGTCGAGTTCGTAGGCCACCAGGCCGCCGAGCACAGCCTCGCCATCGAGCGCCGCGAGGGCGATCACGTTCGGGCGGCCCAGGGCCTCGCGCGCCCAGGCCTCGTCGGGCGGGGCGCCGCGGTAGGTCTCGTCGTCGCCGAAGGCCTCGGCAAACATGGCGTTCAGACGCAGGAGCAGGGCGTGGTCGTCGGGGCCGAGGCGGTGCAGGGTGATGGGGCGCATGGGCGGCGATGGGTTGCAGGAGAGAGGTTCAGGCGATGCCGGGATGGCAGGCGCAGGCCTCGCCGTGCGCGGCCGACACCAGTTCGTCCAGGATGCCGCAGCTCGAGCCGTCCTCGCCATCCTGGCAGCGCTCGCGCAGGCGCAGCAGCTGCTTCTCCAGCGCGCGCAGGCTCTTGAGGCGGGCGCGCACGCGCGCGAGCTGTTCGTCCACCAGGCCGTCCACGTGCTGGCAGTGCGAATCGGGGTCGTCCAGGAAGCCCAGCAGGCGCTGCACGTCGGCCAGAGGCATGTCCAGCGCGCGGCAGTGGCGGATGAAGGCCAGGCGCTCCAGGTGCTCGCCGGCGTAGTCGCGGTAGCCGTTGTCGCGCCGCGCGGGCTCGGGCAACAGGCCCTGGCGCTCGTAGTAGCGAATGGTTTCGATGTCCACGCCGGTGGCGCGCGAGAGGTCCTTGATCTGCATGGCGCTGCTCCTTTCAGACCGAAGCCGACACTGTAGTCACTTCAGGCTTTTCCAGGGAATTTCAAGCCCTTCGGCCACGCACGGCGAGGCTCTGCTTCAAGTGCTGCCCATGAAGACCCTGCTGCGAGGGCCTTGATCGCTTTCCAGCCGTGTTGAGCTTCACTGATCGAGGCGCTGGATGAGCCTATTGGCGTCGGCCGCCGACAGGGTGCGCGCTTTCGAGGCCTGGAATTGCACCTCCTTGCACAGCAACTTCAAGCGATCCGATGCCGGGCCACGGAGCTCGGAGAGAGGAAGCAAGGACAGCAGGCAGTCGATCAACTGCGTGAGGCGCTTGTCGCGCGGATACGCATTCAGCAGGATGGCGGCGAGTGCCGGCGCGTAGTTGCCCGGCATGGGGACGTCCCGCAGGAGGGTGATCAGGAAGCTCTCCAGACCATTGTCCAGGCCCCGCGATGCCAGCCTGGGAAACAACATACCCAGCAAGACCAGGGTCTTGTCGTGGGCATCGAAGCCCTTCATGGCCTGCATCACGCCGTCCAGCGAGAACCGCCCCTCGCCGCTGGCCTCCCATATGGCGCCACATGCCTCTTCCACTGCCGGGTCCGACACCATCTTCAAACAGGACTTCGGGAAGATGACCGCATTGCGGTCGTTCGCGAACGGCCCCAAGGCCTGCCTGGCGGCCTTCAACAGACCGCTCAGGCTGTCGTTGAGAGACGGAGACACCGGCTGCACCGATGAAGCGACAGGCCGGGGGGATGCGCCCAGGGCCGCCTCCGCCTGAGCGCGCTTCAATCGCTCGGCATCCTTGCGCTGAATCGCCTTGTCCACCTCGTTGAGGGCCTTGTCCAACGCCTGCGGATCCAGTTCGTTCCGGCGATGGGCCTTCGCGAGCTGGGGCTCGAACTGCTTGAGCAAGTCCAGTAGAACGATGAGGTGCTGCAACTCCAGCCCTGGCAGGGAGGCCATCTCGCCCAGGGCCTGCAGCAATGGGCTGAGGGCGGCCCTTCCTGCATGCGCCGCCAACAGCACGGCCACGAAGCCGATCATGTGCTCGCTGCGCAGGCCCACATCCTTCAGGGCCAGCGCCATGAACGCCTTCAGGTCCAGCGCCGGCGGGTCCGATTGGAGCGCGGCGTGCATCAGGGCCTGCAGCACCAGGGCCTTGTCGCGGGCTGGGAGGCGCTGCAGCCAGGCCACCAGTTCCTGCGGCGGAAGCGGGCCTTCGCCGCGCCGTGCCCAGATCGCACCGAAGCAGCGGCTCACCTCCGGGTCCGACACCGTCGTCAGACAGATCCTGGCCGTCATGTCCCCGGTGGTGGAAAAAACCGCCCCGCTCAGCGCCTGGGTCAGGGCCTGCTGTCCCGCCCTCAGAAGGTCTTCCATGGGTTCGGACCCGGCGTCGGGCGCGCCAGCGCTCAAGTGACCGATCGATTCTGGCGGGGGAACACCGGGACCGTTGAGGGAGCGGGCGGTGGGCGTGGTGAGCTGCAAGCGGTCTTCGACCTCGTGCAAGGCGATCCATTGGGTCCGGCTCCAGTCGATGGCGCGCTTGGAGCCCTGAAACATCAGCTCTTTCACCCAACGGTCCCACAAGGGCTTTTCGTTCGGGTCAAGTGGTGTGTCGGACCCGCAGATCCGTTGCCGGACGCTGTCGACCACCTGGTCCAGGAACCCGTCCGACCAGTGCGCGGCCAGGGCAAACGACACACCCAGCGAACGCATGGCCGCGCTGGGGAAGCCCGCCCGGGCCAGCGCCGCCACGAAGGCCGGCAGATCGAACGCCTGCTGTCGTTCGCAGGCCCGCCGCATCAGGCTGGTCATGAGCACACCGACGACGGACGTGCCGACCCAGGTTCCGAACTGGGGGCGCAGCGCCAGGACCGTTTCGCTCAGAGCGTCCGGGTCATCTCCCATGGCGTTGACGAGGCGGTCGACGTGGCCATGCAGCGACGGGTCGTTCAACACCCTGGCCTTTTGCTTTTCAGACGGGTCGTTCAAGCGCAGATTGCGTTCCCGTTTGTCCATCGACTCGCTGGCACCCACCGCCTGCATGCACGCCTGATCGGCGGCCGCCAGGGCGTCGTCCATCAACGACATCAGCGGCGAGCGCTTGAGCGGTGCCGGCGGTTCCATGTGGATGTGCGCGTAGGCCGAATGCGGCAGGGACAGTTGGTCCTGCAGCGACGGCCTGCACACCACGAACAGCTGGCGCGCCGCATCGGGGCCGCAGGTCTGCTGCAGGCTGATCAGCACCCCGCGCCAGAACGCGGCGTCTCCGCTGACCTCTGCGTTGTCAAAGGCGGCCCGCTCCACGCAGGCCATGAAGTGGTCGATGAACCCGGTCTTGAGGAAGGCTTTCATCTGCTCGTCTGGCAGTTTCAGCGCCGCCAGGAACTCGCTGAGCTGCACCAGACGCTCGGGCTGCTTCTTGTACTGGCGCTGCGCGGCCTTCATCGCGGCCTTCAGCACTTGCTGGTCGCTGGCCCCGTCCTCGCGGGGGCTTTGCACCCTGTCTCTCACCGCGTTGTGGAGTTCGCTGAATCGCTTCCCGATGTAGTGAAACGGCTTCTTGTCCTGTATTTGCTTGCGTTCCATGGCTTGCTTCGACTCGGTTGAAAAGGTGGGGCCTGGGTAATGAAGCCGGACACCGTGTTCCCCATGGCCTTCTCTCATCAAAGCTTCGTGAGAGCTCCACCCGGACGCGCCGCCCCGCGTCGGCCACCTCGCCTTTGGCATGATCCGGCCCAGTGCGGCGCCCTTGCCGCGAAGGACCTTGGCATGAACCACCCCATCGTGATCGTCGGCGGCGGCGCCGGCGGCCTTGAGCTCGCCTGCAAGCTGGGCCGCCGACTCGGGCCCGAGCGCGTCACCCTCGTCGACCGCCAGCTCTTCCACATCTGGAAACCCTCGCTGCACGAGGTCGCCGCGGGCACGCTGGACATCCACCAGGAGGGCCTGTCGTACGAGATGCTCGCGCACGACAACCGCTTCACCTTCTGCCTGGGCGCGTTCAAGGGCCTGAACGCCGATCAGCGCGTGATCACCGTGGACGCGGTGCACGACGAGCATGGGGAGCAACTCATCCCCGAGCGCACGCTCGTGTATGGCCAGCTGGTGCTGGCCCTGGGCAGCACGGCCAACCACTTCAACGTGCCCGGCGCGGCCGAGCACACCATGTCGCTCAACCAGCCGGCCGACGCGGAGCGCTTCCGCCAGCGCATGCTCAAGCTGCTGACGGCGGCCGAGCTGCGCAAAAGCGCGGGCGTGGAGGCCGCGGTGCGCGTGGTCCTCATCGGCGGCGGCGCCACCGGCGTGGAACTGGCGGCCGAGCTGCGCGAGGCCAGCCAGGTGCACACGCGCTACGGTTTTCGCCGGCTCGATGGCCTGCGCGACGTGCAGCTCACCCTCATCGAAGGCGCGGATCGCATCCTGGCGCCGCTGCCCGAGCGGGTGTCGGCCTCGGCCACTGCGCTGCTGCGCGAGCGGGCGGTGAACGTGGTCACAGGATGCCGCGTAGCGGGCGTGACGTCCGACGCGGTGACCGACACCGAGGGCCGCAGCTTCCCCGCCGACCTGGTGGTGTGGGCGGCCGGCATCAAGGCGCCGGCGCTGTTGGGCGAGCTCGGCCTGCCGGTGACCCGCTCAGGTCAGGTGGAGGTGGAGGCGGACCTGCGCGTGAAGGGCCACGAGGCGATTCACGCACTGGGCGACTGCGCGGCCTGCGCGCTGCCGGGCGGTGGCCTGGTGCCGCCACGCGCGCAGGCCGCGCACCAGCAGGCGAGCTACCTCGCCAGGCGGCTGCGCGACCTGAGCGAAGGCCGCGCGCTCGACAAGGAGCCGTACCGGTACCGCGACCATGGGTCGCTGGTGTCGCTGGGCACGCAGAGTTCGGTGGGCAGCCTCATGGGCAACCTGTTCGGATCCACGTGGTTCGTGCAGGGGCTGTTGGCGCGGGTGATGTACACCAGCCTGCACCTGATGCACCACCAGGCGGTGCTGGGGACGGCGCGCACGGCGACGCTGGCGGTGGCCCGGTTTCTGGTGAAGCGGGCAACACCCCTGGTGAAGTTGCACTGACCCTCACGCGCTGCGCTTGAACATCGCGAGCAGGCCGCCCGCGACCACGAACAGCGTGCCGAACACGCGGTTGAGCGCGCGGATGTGCGCGGTGGACTTGAGCGTGCGCAGCAGGCGCGCGGCCAGCGCGGTGTAGCCCGCCATCACCACCAGGTCGGTGAAGCCCAGGGTCAGGCCGATCACCAGGTACTGCGGCGCCAGCGGCTGCGTAAGGTCGAGGAACTGCGGCACCACGGCGAGCAGGAAAACCGTGCCCTTGGGGTTGAGGGCGTTGATGATCCAGCCGCGCGTGATGAGGTCGCGCGGGCGGCGGCTGGTGGCCGCTTCATCACCATTGGCCAGGGGCCGCGCGGGCGCGCGCCATTGCTGGATGCCCAGCCACACCAGGTAGGCCACGCCGGCCCACTTGACGATGAGGAAGGCCGTGCTGGATGCGGTGACCAGCGCGCCCAGGCCCACGGACACCACCAGCATCTGCGTCCAGATGCCCAGCACGAGGCCGAGGGTGGTGAGGTAGCCGCGGCGGAAACCGTGCGATAGGCCGGCGCTCATGGCAGCCACGGCGCCCGCGCCGGGCGAGATGCTGATGGCCCAGGAGGCGGCGAAGAAAGCAAGCCAGGTGGCGAATTCCATGGTGGTCGATCGGCGTGGGAAACAGGGCTGTGGATGCTAGCGCTGCGCGCCCGACCCCACGCGACCACAGGTCGCCCGGCGCGCGTTCAGTTCACGCGCAGCTTGAACTGCAGCATGAACGCGCCGTCCACGTTCTTCATGGAAGGGATGAGGCCCAGGTTGATGCCGAAGCGCCGGCCTTCGATGGAGGCCATGGGCAGGGCGGCGAAGAAGGTGCCACCGCGCTTGAGCGCGGGGTAGCCGTTCATGACGCCGATGGCCGCGCCGAGCTTGACCGGGCCAAGGCTCCAGGGCTGCCAGTTCACCGCCGCGTACTGCGAGTGCTTGCCCAGGCTGTTGTCGTAGACACCGGCCATGAAGGCGACCTGCTCGGAGGTGCGCCACTCGATGCCGAAGCCGAAGTTGCGCTCGTTGTAGCGGTTGCTGCGGTCGAAGTGGCGGGAGAAGCCGCCCACGTTGAGCCAGATCTCGGGCGCGCTGGCGGCGGTGGCCGGTGCGGCGCCATCGTCCTGGGCCGCGTTGACCGCCAGAGGCAGGCCCAGGGCCAGGGGGGCCAGCAGGGCCGAAACGAAACCGAAGCCGGGGGAGCGCACGAACATGGGTCACCTTGAACACGTTGGCTCCGGTGGAGCCCTGGCCATGTTCTCGGCCGTTGACCCGGTGCGCTGAAAGCCTCCGATCGGGTTCAGTGACCGATCGGGGCGGGAGCGTGACGCTTTGCCCGCTCAGCGGCGGCGCGGCGTCGCGGGGCCACGGCCTTCCAGGTGGCGGAAGTTGATGCGGCCCTTGGTGAGGTCGTAAGGCGAAAGTTCGAGGGAGACGCGATCACCCGCGAGGATGCGGATGTGGTTCTTCTTCATCTTGCCGGCGGAATAGGCAATGAGCTGGTGCCCGTTGTCGAGGGTGACGCGAAAACGCGTGTCGGGCAGCACCTCGTTGACGATGCCCATCATGTCGATCAGTTCTTCCTTGGCCATGCGGTCCTTTCGATAGATTGCACGCGCCCGGCACACAGGCGGCGCCCGCGACCGGCAATCGGCCACGGTGGCAGGGGGCGTGAAAAAGGCCATCTGGGGGCGATGGCCGGCGATCGGCCCGGGGCGGGGGGCCGGGCCTGGTGCGCGGTGGCGCGCGCAAAACCCAAGGATTTTACCGGTCGAGGCTCAGCGGCGCTCGGGGAGCTCGATCTTGACCTCGAGCACGTCGAGGTTGTCCTGCCGCTCGAGCTGGACCTTGATGTCGTCCGGATTGATGCGGATGTACTTGCCGATCACGGCCACCAGCTCGCGCTGCAGGGAGGGCAGGTAGTCGGGTTCGGCGGCGCTGCGCCCCGAGCGCTCGTGCGCCAGGATGATCTGCAGCCGCTCCTTGGCGACCGACGCGGTCTTCTTCTTCTCACCCAGCAGGAAGGACAGCAGGGACATGCCTCATTTCCCTCCGAACAGGCGCTTGAAGAAGCCGGCTTTTTCGGCTTCGATGAAGCGCAGGGGCTTGTCGTGGCCGAGGAAACGATCGATCACGTCACCGTAGGCCTCGGCCACGTCGCTGCCCTTGAGGTGGATGGCCGGCGTGCCCTGGTTGGACGCGGTCAGCACCGATTCGCTTTCGGGGATGACGCCGATGAGCGGGATGCGCAGGATGTCCTGGATGTCCTGCAGCGAGAGCATCTGGCCGTCGGCCACGCGCGTGGGGTTGTAGCGCGTGATGAGCAGGTGCTCCTTGATGGGGTCCTTGCCTTCGATGGCGCGGCGGGTCTTGCTGGACAGCATGCCCAGGATGCGGTCGGAATCGCGCACGCTGGAGACCTCGGGGTTGGTCACCACCAGGGCCTCGTCGGCGTAGTGCATGGCCATGAGCGCACCGGCTTCGATGCCGGCGGGCGAATCGCAGACGATGTAGTCGAAACCCATGCCGCTGAGGTCGTCGAGCACGCGCTTGACGCCTTCCTGGTTGAGGGCGTCCTTGTCGCGCGTCTGGCTGGCGGCCAGGATGAACAGGTTGTCGACCTGCTTGTCCTTGATGAGCGCCTGGTTGAGGTTGGCTTCCCCCTGGATGACGTTGATCAGGTCGTACACCACGCGACGCTCGCAGCCCATGATGAGGTCGAGGTTGCGCAGGCCGACGTCGAAGTCGATGACGGCGGTCTTGTGGCCACGCAGGGCCAGGCCGGTGGCAAAGCTGGCGCTGGTGGTGGTCTTGCCCACCCCTCCCTTGCCGGAGGTGACGACGACGATTCGGGTCATGGAATGGCTCCGTGGATGCGTGTGAAGGTTCAGGTCGGCAGGGCGTCGATGACGAGCCGGTCGCCCTCGGCGTTGCTGTGCAGGCGCACCTGGGCGGGCTTGCCCAGCAGGGATTCAGGCAGGGGGACTTCGCTGGTGCGGTAGACGCCGGCGATGGAGATGAGTTCGGGCGCCATGGCCAGGGAAAAGATGCGCGCCTGCGCATTGCCGCGCGCGCCGGCCATGGCCTTGCCGCGCAGCGGCGCGTAAACGTGGATGTGGCCATCGGCGATGACCTCGGCACCCGGGTTGACCATGGCCATGACCACGAGGTCGCCCCCGCGCGCGTACACCTGCTGGCCCGAACGCAGGGGCTTGTCGATGACCAGGGCACCGGGCGCCGGAACGGGTGGCGGCGCAGGCGCGGGCGCCGCACTGGCGGCCGGTTCGGCCGCCTTGCCCTGGCGCGTGAGCAGCGGGGCGTCGGCCAGGGGCAGCCCGGCGGCCTGGGCCGCGGCGCGCTGCGCCTCGCCCGCCACGTTCACGGCCACGGGGTGCAGGCGGTGCGCGCGAAGCAGCTCGCTCACCTGCAGCAGGTCGGGCAGGGCCTCGTCCCCGCTCAGGCCCTGCAGGTCGATGAGTAGCGGGTCGTGGTCGAAGAAGTCGGGCTGGTCGCCGTAGCGCTGGCCGAACTCGCGGCGCAGCAGATCGAGGTCGCCCGACTTGAGCAGCAGCGCCAGCAGCGGCAGGTGAACGCTCTTGAGGTCGAAGCTGGCGGGCGCTTGGCCGCCGAGGGACACGGGCATTGCGAAAGGCGGGCGGGCGAAAGCCGCGCAGTGTAGCAGCGGGTGTCGCGGCCTTTGGTGAGCAACTGTCACCGGACGCTGGAACAACTTTGTGGGCAATTCCGGGACAAGCCATGACTTGTCCACAGCCGGCGGCCCCCACCGCGGTTTGTCCCCAATCGTGTGCCGCGTTCAGGCGGGTACTTCACACAGACTTGTCAGGATCGAAAAATCCTTGTCACGAAAGGACAAGGGGCGCTTGTCCACAGCGGACGGCGCCCCTTATCTACTACGACTAATTTAAGTAATTGATTCAGTAAGAAGAAGTCAGAGACGGGGTTGGCGCGGTTCGCCATGGCCTTTGAAGCCCTTGCCGCCGTGGTCCATGCGGTGCATCCGGTCCGTGGGTCCGTGGTGGCCCACGTGCCGCATGCCACCGATGCCCATGCCGCGCTGCGCGTCGAAGGCCTTCTGCTGCGGGGGCGTGAGCTGGGCATAGAACTGGCGGATCGCGTCGTGGCGCTGGGCCATCTGGCGGTCGCGCTCGGCCTTCATGGCGTCCAGGCGGTCCAGGCGCTGGGGCGTGCTGAGCTTGGCCCAATCGGCGCGGCTGAGGCGTTCACCCGCGGGCCGGGCGGTGGGTCGGGTTTTGGCGAGGAAGTCGTTCCAGGCCGTTTCCTGCTCGGGTCGCAGTTGCAGGCTGTCCTTCAGGCGCGACTGGTGCTCGGCGATGCGCTGCTGCATCCGCTCCATGCGCTGCGCGTGGCGTTGCGGGTCGTGGCGCGGGGTCTGCGCCTGGGACAGGGTGGCGCTGGCGGCGGGCGCCGGCTGGGCCGGCGCACCGGTGCTCTGGGCCAGGGCGCCGAAGGACAGGGCGGTGATGGCGGTGGCGGCGGCGGTCACGGCGAAGGCGCGGCGGCCGAAGATCGAGGGTTTCATGGGCACTCCTGTGAGACGTTGGGACCACCGGCTGGTGGCGTGGGTCTCACTGTGCGCGGGCTCTGTGCAGCAAAGTGGCAGGCTCTGTGAGGTTCTTGTAAAGATCCGTGTCGATGCCGCCGCCCAGGTCGTCCAGGATGGGGCAGTCGGGCCGGTCGTTGCCGGGGCAGCGCTGCACCAGGTCCTGAAGGGTGCGGCGCATGGCTTCCAGCGCGGCGATGCGTTCGGCCAGGTCGTCGATGTGCTTCTGCGCGATGCGCTTGACCGTGTCGCTGCTGCGCCGCCGGTTGTGCCAGAGGTTCACCAGGTCGCGGATCTCGTCGAGGGTGAAGCCCATGTCGCGCGCGCGGCGGATGAAGCGCAGGGTGTGCACGTCGGACTCGGCGTACTGGCGGTAGTTGCTGTCGGTGCGGTGCACCGCACCGAGCAGGCCCAGGCCCTCGTAGTGGCGCAGCATCTTGGGCGAGATGCCGCTGAGTTGCGCGGCCTGGCCGATGTTGACCGGCCAGGTGGTGGCGTGGGTGTCCATCACGCCGCGACCGTGTAGCCTTCTTCGCGGATGGCCGCGGCGATCTTCTCGCGCGACGCGGTGCTGTCGACCTCGACGCGGTTCTGGGGCCGGTCGATGCGCACCTCGGCCTGCGGGTCGAGCTGCTTGATGGCGTTGGTGACGCTGCGCTCGCAGTGGCCGCAGGTCATGCCTTGCACGTTGAAGGTCTGGTTCATGGAATGGCTCCTGTGTTGGGGTAAAGGCATTCTCAAGCTTCACATGGTGTCAAGGTCAAGCGTGCGGGTTAGCGATGTGTTCATGGGCTTGACCTGTGTCAAGGCCCGGGCGGCCATCGCGTGGGAAGCTGTGGACCCCCAGTCCGAGGAGACACACCATGAAGCGCGACGCCCTGAGCACCATCCGCGACGAACACGCGAGCCTGTCGGCCATGCTGCGTTCCATGCTCGTGATGATCGAACGGGGGCCGGAGACGGACGGTCCCGAGCGCTTCTTCGATGTGCTGCGCGCGATGCTGTTCTACATCGGCGAATTTCCCGAACGGCTGCATCACCCGAAGGAGTCGGACCTGCTGTTTCCCCGCGTGGCGCGGGCCGCACCACAGACCATGGAGGCGATCCGTCGCCTGGAGAAGGACCACCTGGGTGGCGAGAACCGCGTGCGCGGCTTGATGCACCTTTTGCTGGCCTGGGAGTACCTGGGCGAGCCCCGGCGCCGCGAGTTCGTGAGCGAGGCGAAGGACTATGTGAACTTCTACCTGGCCCACATGAAGCTGGAGGAGCAGGTGGTGCTGCCCGCCGCCGAGCAATGCCTTGACGAGGCCGACCGCCGCGCGCTGGACGCGGCCTTTGCCAACCACGTGGACCCCTTGAGCCCGGAGGGTTCGCGCGACCCGGCCTTCGACCGGCTGTTCACGCGCATCGTTCGCCTGGCACCGTCGCCCGTGGGCGTTGGCTGAGGCTCAGTCGGCCAGCGCGGCGAGCAGTTCGTCGAACACGCTCAGCAGCCGTTCCACGTCCGCCGGCGTGGTGGCGGGGCTGGCGAGCATCATGTTGTGGAAGGGCGTGAGCAGAACGCCTCGGTTGAGCATGAAGAGGTGGGTCAGCGATTCGAGTTCGCCTTGGGCGAGTTCGCGCACGTCCTGCGCGTGGCGCGGTGTGCGTGGCATGTAGTGCAGTTCCAGCCGCGCGCCCAGCCGCGTCACGGTCCAGGGGCGGCCGGCGGCGCGCAGGCGCTTCACCAGGCCGTCCTGCAGCAAGGCGGCGATGGCCAGCATGTGCGCGTAGTTCGCCTCGGTGTGCAGGTGGGTGAGCGACGCTTCCAGTGTGGCGAGGGCCAGGGCGTTGCCCGAGAGGGTGGTGCCAATGCCGCTGTGGCCCTCGGGCGCGGCCTCCTTGGCACGCACCATGCGCTGAGCGAGCGTGCTCGTCACGCCGTACACCGCGCAGGGCAGGCCGCCAGCCACGGCCTTGCCGACCACGAGGGCGTCGGGCTCGAGGCCGTGGGCGCGGGCGTAGCCGCCCAGGGCGGTGGAGATGGTGTGGGTCTCGTCCATCACGAACAACGCGCCGTGCCGGCGGCAGAGTTCGCGCGCCACCGGCCAATAGCCCGTGTTGGGCGGGATCAGGCCGCAGTTGGTGAGCGCGGGTTCGGCCAGCAGGCAGGCCACGTCGTGGCGCGAGAGCGCGGCTTCGAGCGCCGCCAGGTCGTTGAACGGCACGACGCGCGTGTGGGCGTGGTGGTTGTGCACCTGGCCCAGCAGGGAAGGGCGGCGCACGGTGGTGCCCGAGGCCGCGTCCAGGTCCACGAGGGTGTCGTCCACCGCGCCGTGGTAGCAGCCATCGAACACCAGCACCTGGGGCCGGCCGGTGGTGGCGCGCGCCCAGCGCAGCAGGAAGCGGTTGGCGTCGCTGGCCGACAGGGCCAGCTGCCAGACGGGCAGGCCGAACACGCGCTGCAGGGCCTCGCCCACGGCCAGGGCGTGCGTGGACGGCAGCATGCAGGTCAGGCCGCGTTCGGCCTGCTGGGCAATGGCTTGCGCCAGCGGCTCGGGGCTGTGGCCGAACATGGCGCCGGTGTCGCCCAAGCAGAAGTCGCTGTAGCGCAGGCCGTCGGCGCAGAACAGCGTGGCGCCCTGCGCGCGTTCGACCGCCAGCGTGGCGGGGCCTGGCCAGTCGCGCATCCAGTGCAGGGGCACGCCGAACAGGAAGTGGGCGCGCGCGGCCTCGGCCTGGGCCATGGAACGCGGGTGGGTGGCGACGAAGCGTTCCGACTCCTGGCGCCGCAGGGCCACGAGCCGTTCGGAGGAGATGACCGGGGCGTTCATGCGGCCACTCTACGGCCTGCGGCGCGATCGGCACAGGGCCAGTGCGTGGCGGGGTCGAAGGACCGGCGCGACAGCGCGTGCCAGGGCCGGCATCCACAATGCCGGCCATGCACCCGCCGACACCGCTGCCGCTGATGCGCCTGGCCCTGGCCCTTTCGCTTGGCGCCGCCGTGTCGCTGGGCGTGACGCGCTTTTCCTACGGCCTGTTGTTGCCGCCCATGCGCGACGACCTGGGCTGGAGCTACACCCTGGCGGGCAGCATGAACACGGTCAACGCGGTGGGCTACCTGCTGGGCGCGCTGTTGACGCCGCTGCTCATGCGCCGCCTGGGGCCGTCGGCGCTGTTTCTGTGGGGCGGCTGGCTGGCCACGCTGCTGATGGGTGTGGCGGGCTTTCTGGTGGAGCCGGGGGCGCTGCTCGCGCAACGCCTGCTGGCGGGGGTGCTGAGCGCGTTCCAGTTCATCGCGGGCGGGCTGCTCGCGGCTCGCCTGGCCGCGCGCGACACGGCGCGTGGCAGCCTGCTGCTGGGCCTGTACTACGGCGGTGCAGGCCTGGGCATCGTGGCTTCGGCGCTGGCGGTGCCGCTGCTGTTGCACGCCGCCGCCGCCCAGGCGCATGCCTGGGCCTGGGCCTGGTGGGGGCTGGCGCTGCTGTGCGCGCTGGCTTCGGCCTTCATGGCCTGGCCGGTGCGGGTGCTGGACGGATCGGCGCCGCCCGTGAGCGAGGTGCCTGGCGCAGCGATCGGCCAAACGTCTGCAAGCCTGCGCGACATGGCTTGGTTGCTGATGGGCTATGGCCTGTTCGGCGCGGGCTACATCGGCTACATGACCTTCTCGGTGGCGCTGCTGCGCGAGCAGGGCCTGTCGGCGCCGGGCATCACCACCTACTTCACTTTGCTGGGCGTGGCGGTGGTGGTGGCGCCGCGCGTGTGGGCCAGCCTGCTGGATCGCGAACGCGGCGGTGGGGCTTTCGCGCGCTTGAACGCCTTGTTGGCGGTGGCCGCCTTGCTGCCGGTGCTGGCCAGCGGGTGGGTGGTGGCGCTGGTGTCGGGCCTGCTGTTCGGCGTTTGTTTTCTTTCGGTGGTGGCCTCGACCACGGCCTTCGTGCGCCACAACCTGCCGCCGGCGGCGTGGGCGCGTGGCATCAGCCGCTTCACCATCTGTTTCGCGGTGGGGCACATCGTGGGCCCGGTGCTCACGGGCCTGATCAGCGACGGCCCGGGCGGCCTGGCGCGTGGCCTGGTGTTCTCTGCCGTGGCGCTGGCCGTGGGGGCCTTGTTCGCGTGGCGTCAACGCCCGCTGTGAGGGCGTGGCGGCGCCGCGAACGGCAGGGCCCCTGCCTCCTTTGGCGGGACTCCCTGGGCACAATTTCGGCATGCGCCGATTCACCCGACTCGCCCTGTGGTTCCTCTTGCCCCTGCTCGTGCTGGCGGGCCTGCTGCTGGCCTTGCAGCGCTGGGTGACGGGCGAGGGTTTTCGCGATCGCCTGGCCGCCGAGGCGAGCGAGCTGCTAGGGGCGCCGGTGCGCGCACAGGCCATCGGCCTGGCGCTGTGGCCGGTGCCGGGCGTCGCGGTGGACGGCCTGAGCGTGCAGGCGCGCACGCCGCTGTCGTTGCAGCGGGTGGAACTTCGGCCGCGCTGGTCGGCCTTGCTGGCCGGGCAACTGCGCGTGCAGACCCTGGTGGTGCGCCAGGCGGTGCTGCCCGAGGCCACCATCGCGCTCCTGGGCGCGCGTATCGGAGCGGCGAACGCCAAGCCAGCACCGGCGGACGGCGATGAAGCGATCGATTTCTCGCTGCTGCCGCGCGAGCTGGTGCTCGACGAGGTGAGCTGGCTGGCGGCCGATGGCGCGCGGACCACCGTGAACGCCGATCTGCGCTTCGCCGAGGACGGGTGGCCGGCCAAGGCGGATCTGGCCATCGTGGGCGGGGCGCTGCGCGGCACCACGGCCACGTTGCGGCGCGAGGGCGAGGCCACGGCCTGGGCGCTGGACGCTCGCGTCGGTGGTGGCCGGGTGCGCGGACCTGTCGAGGTGAAACTGCCCGGGCCTGGCGCGGCGGAGCGGCGCGTGGTGCTCGAAGGCTCGCTGCGCACCGACAACGTGGAGGTGTCGGCCCTGACGGCGCCGAGCAAGCCGCTCACGGGGCGGCTGCAGGCCGAGACCACGCTGGGTGCGCGCTTTCCCGAGCGCGTGAGCGCGGACGCACTGGTCACGGCCCTGCGCAGCGACACGCGCTTCACGGTGACCGGCGCCACATTGCACGGCCTGGACCTGGTGCGGGCCGTGAGCACGGTGGGCCTGTCCAGCGGCGGCCTCACGCAGCTCGACACGCTGGCGGGTCAGGTGTCGACGCGGGGCAAGGCCATCCAGCTGTCGAACCTGGTGGCGAGTTCGGGCCTGCTGGCGGCCACGGGCGACGTGGCGATTTCCCCGAGCCGCGCGCTGTCGGGCCGGGTGCGCGTGGACGTGACGCGCGGCGCCACGGCCGGTGTGGTGGGCGTGCCGCTGGCCGTGGGCGGCACCCTGGACGACCCGCAGGTGACGCTGACGCGTGCGGCGCTGCTGGGCGCGGCCATCGGCACGGCGGTGATGCCGGGGGTGGGCACGGGGGCGGGGGCCAACCTCGGGGACCGCCTGGGTGAGGGCATCAAGGACCTGTTCGGCGGAAAGCGGTAGGCACCGCGCCGGCCGGGCTGTGGGTCAGTGTCCCGCTTCGGGGTCCAGCTCGTACTTGGCCACTTCCACGCCCAGCAGTTCGTCGAGTTCGTGCAGAAAGCGCTGGCCTTGACGAGCGGATGCGGCGGCGTCCGGACCGGGCACGATGGCGTGGCCCAGCACCGAGACATTGCCTTCGAAGCGCCTCAGCGCTTGGCCGGGTGCGAGGTTCAAGGTGCAGAAGCCGATGCCGTGGCGTTGCAGCAGCGCATCCAGCCGGGCCTGAGTGAAAGCGCCGGACACGGTGCCCGCCTCGCGCGCGCCGATGAGTACGACGGTGGCTGCGCCCTGGATGGCGGCCGGGTCGGGCGTGATGTCTTCGCCCAGGTGCAGGCGCACCAGCCAGCGGAACGCGTCCTGGCCTGAGACCGATTCGTAGGCCTGTGGCCCCACGCCACCCATCATGCGGCCGTTGATCTCGACCAGGCAGGGTCCATCCTCTTCCAGGATCACCTCCACGTGGTACAGGCCGAAGCGCAGATCGACCGCTTGGAACACCTCGCGCACATACGCCTCCAGGGCCACCCGGCGTTCGGCGCTCAGCCCCGAGGGCATGCAGTAACCGATTTCCAGCAGCTCGTTGTGGCGCGAACGGTAGCGCGTGGTGGTGGCGTAGATGCGCACGTCGCCGTTGACCACGACGACCTCGACGGAATGCAGCGAGCCGCTGACGTAGGCTTCGAGGATGTATTCGCGGTTGACGATGTGGTTGATCATGGGGTCGCTCTGGCGTCGCGCGTCTTGCAGCGTGGCGACGAAGCGCTGGAAATCGCTCTCGGTGCGGCACACAGCCGAGAACTGCTTGCCGAAGCCGCGCGTGGGCTTGACGACCAGGGGGGCGCGCAGGCGCGGCGCCTGCCCGGCCAGCAACTGGTCCTCGCTTATCACCTCGAAGCCGGGTGAGCGCAGGCCCGCGCGTCGCAGCGCAGCGCGGCAGCGGTCCTTGAAGACGGCGTTCTCCAGGGCGTTGGCGCCCGGCGTGAGGACCCCGATGGCCTCGGCCGCCCGTGCCACGGGCAGGATGGCGGCCTCGGAGGTGGTGATCACGGCGTCGAGCCTGCCGTGGCGCTCGCCGAGTTCGCGCAGCGCGTCGACGAGCCCGTCGCCACCCAGGGAGGGAATGCGCAGGTGCTCGTGCAGGTGGATCAAGTGCGGTCGCAGACGCGCCGCGTCGGCACTGGAGATGGCGAGGAAGGAGCTGTCGCGTGGTTCGATGAAGCTGACGCGACACCCCAATTCGCGTGCCGAGCGGAAGGCGTTCAGTCCGGCGATGGTCGAGTCAACGAAGGCGATGTGGGGAAGGTTCATGGTTCGGGCAGCGTGGGATGGGCGGAGGCAGGCGTGACGACGCGGCGTGCCAGCCACCGCAACAGCGCCTGGCCGGCGAAGTAGCCCAGCGCCAGGCACAGGGCCGTGCCGCTGAGGCCGATGGGCCCGATGAGCAGGGCACCGACGCCTCCGGTGAGCATCAGGCCTGCATAGACGAGCGCGTACTGCAGCGTGGCCACGAGCGGCATGTTGGCCGGAGGCGTGGCGAGCACGATGTCGCTCTGCAAGCGGAAGAAGGCGAGTTCGAAGCAGAAGAAGTAGACGAAGTAGCTGGTGAAGCTGGCGGCGACGCCGGGCAGCTCGCAGGCCGCGAGCATGGCGATGGCACAGACGGGGGTGACCACCGCCAGGCCCGGTGCGCGCTGACGGCGGCTGAGCGCGCTGTAGGCCAGTGCCCCCAACACCGCCGCGAGGCTGGCGGTGATCTGGAGCACGCCGACATGGAAGGTTCCGGGCAATCCCAGGTGGTGGGCGGGCAAGGCCACGCGGGAGAGGTTGTAGAAGCCTTGGAAGCAGGCGCCGAGCAGCACGAAGCCCAGCAGGCTGTCGCGCAGCGCGGGGGTGTGCCGCAGCAGCGCCACGGCGTGCGTGAGGCTGGCGGTGGAGCGCTCGCCGGTGGCATCGGGCGCCGGGTGCGGCAGCCACAGCGCGCAGGCGGCCGCCAGGCCCATGAGCGAGGTGGTGGCGAGGGCGGCGCCCGAGAGGGTGAGCCGGCCCGGAAAGAAGGCGAGGAGGGCACCGGCCAGGGCGCCCGCAATGAACTGCGCGGTGAGGGTGAGTGGCACGGTGTGGCGCACGTCCTGCGCGCTGAAGTAGCGCTTGATGGCCACGATGCGGGCCACGCGCTGCAGGGCATCGAGCGTGCCCACCACGGCCGCGCCGATCAGCACGCTCCAGGTGCTCAGGGTGGTGGCCAGGAACAACACGGCGCAGCCGCACGCGCCTGCCGCGTTGGCTGCGAACAGCAGAGGGCGCGGCCCTACGCGCGCGGCCACTTGGTTGAGCTGAAAGGCCAGCAGCACGGGCATCACCAGGGGCGCGACGAGCACGAACTCGGAGACCAGCAGATTGTCGAGCGTGTGGTAGGCGTGCTGGGCGAGGTAGAGGTAGACGAACATGCTCGCCGAAATGGCGGACAGGTTGATGGTCCACAGCAGAGCCGTCAGGCGCCGGGTGCTCACCGGAAGGCGCTCCTCATGCGGGCACGGGCTCGTGGTTCAGCGCGCCCAGCCGGCGCTCGAATTCCTCGCCGTAGCGGCGCCGTTCCCAGGCATTGAACGAGACGATCATGATGTCGCGATGCCCCGGCCCCGGGCCAGCGGGCAGGATGTCGGTGGCGTGGTGCCACATCCTGTCGTCGGCCATGACGATGGCTTCCTGCGGCTGCAGCACGTCTTCGAAGAAGCAGGGGCCGCCGCCCGTGGGCATGAGCTGGCTCACGCCGCCGGTGATGTTGTGGCGCGAGAAGATGGCGTTCATGACGAAGTCGTGGCCGTCGCGGTGTGGGCCTTCGGGCACGGCGATGCCCTTGATGTCGGTAGAGGTGATCACCCGCACCTGGTGCACGTTGATCTGGTAGAGCCGGTCCTGTTCGAGCCAGGCGGCGCGGGCGCCCGCCGCCACCTGGGGCGTGGGGTCGAAGCGGATCGGCTCGAACTCGCGGCGCACGCCGCCCACCACGCCGTTGTACTGGCGGGACTGGATGAAGGGCCGGTGCGGCAGCCGTTCCGTGCGCCAGTCGTCTCCTTCGTACCAGAGACGGAACTGTGAGAAGCGACGGTAGCGCTGCGAGCCGCCGGTATAGGGGTCGAGGGGGAGCGTGTCGAACTCGCGCATGGCGTCGTCGGACAGCGGTGGAACGGTGAAGCGGGCGTAGGGGCGGATGGGGTCGGACATGGGACTGGTTTCGGAGTGGGTACGTGCGGGGGGTGTGATGAAGGGAGATCAGGCGGCGGCAGGTTCGCGTTCGGCTGCACAGGCCCGCAGGGCCTCCCCGATGCGTTGCATGGCCTTGTCGATGTCGTCGTCGCTGATCGTGAGCGCCGGCAGCAGGCGCATCACGGCACCGTGGCGCCCGCCGGTTTCCACGATGACGCCCTGGTGGAAGCAGGCGCGCTTGAGGCGGCGGGCCAGGGCGCCGTCGGGCGCGCCGTCGCGAGGGCTCACGATCTCCAGGCCCAGCATGAGGCCGCGGCCGCGGATGTCGCCGAGGCAGGGGAAGGTGCCGGCGAGTTCACGCAGGCCCTGGCGCAGCCGCTCGCCGCTGGCGGCGGCGCGCGCAGGCAGGTCGTGGTCGCGCAGGAAGCGCATCGTGGCCGCGCCAGCGGCCAGCGCGATCTGGTTGCCGCGGAAGGTGCCCGCGTGCGCACCGGGCAGCCAGGCGTCGTGGCGCTGGTGGTAGGCAAGCACCGCGAGCGGAAAGCCACCACCCAGGGCCTTGGACAGCACGATCGCGTCGGGCACGATGCCCGCGATCTCGTGCGCGAACATCTGACCACTGCGGCCGAAGCCGGTCTGCACCTCGTCAATGACAAGAGGGACGCCATGGCGCGCGGTGATATCGCGCAGCCCGCGCAACCAGCGGGCCGAGGCGGGGATGCAGCCGCCTTCGCCCTGGATGGCCTCGACCATGACCAGGGCGGGCGGGGTGATGCCGCTTTCGGGGTCGCCGAGCGCGCGGTCGAGGTAGCGCAGGCTCAGGGTCTCGCCTTCTTCACCGCCGACGCCGAAGGGGCAATGCCGCGCGTGGGGGAAGGGGAACGGAAAGAAGTGCACGCCGGCGCCCGAGTGCGGCACGGGCGTCTTGGGGCCCAGGTTGCCCATGAGCGCCATGGCACCGGCCGTCATGCCGTGGTACGCGCCGTGGAAGGCGATGACCGCGTGGCGCCCGGTGGCCGTCTTGAAGAGCTTGAGCGCGGCCTCGACGGCGTCGGCGCCGCAAGGGCCGCAGAACTGCAGGCGGCAGTCGCGCGCGAAGGCGGGGGGCAGGGTGCTCAGGAGCTGCTCGATGAAGTCCAGCTTGCTGGGTGTGGCGAGGTCGAGCCCCTGCTGAAGGTGGCCGGCGCCGAGGAATTCACCCACCGCAGCCATGACGGTGGGGTGGTTGTGGCCCAGCGGCAGGGCGCCCGCGCAGGCCAGCAGATCGATGTAGTCGCGGCCATCGCTGTCCCAGATGGTGGAGAGCGAACCCCGCGTGAACAGGCGGTCGAACGTGCGCGCGTAGGTGCGGGCGTTGGACTCGCGCTCGGCGACGAGCTTCAAACCCTTGCTGCAGGCGGTGGCGGATGGGGTCATGGCGGGCGGTGGTGGGAGGTGGCGGGGCCGCATTCGAGCACCCTGGCCGGGCACCGCCTACTACCTGATCGGGCAGTGGCGCGGCCCGCGCAGGGCACTCGCCCGTGCTCAGTGCAGCAGGCCCATCAGCACGGCCTTGACCACGGCCGCCGTCTTGTTGGCCACGCCTAGCTTGTGGGTGGCGTTCTTGATGTGGAACTTGATGGTGTTCTCGGAGATGGTGAGGATTTGAGCCACCTCGGTGGAGGTCTTGCCGACGGCGGTCCAGCGCAGCACCTCGCGCTCGCGCTCGGTGAGGGTGGCGCTGCGGGTGGGCCGTTCGATGCGCAGCATGGCGTCGTGGATGGCCTTGCTGACCAGGGACAGCAGTGGCTCCACGTGCTGCAGGTCGCCATCGTCGGGCGGCGGCCCCTCGCGTGTGAGACTGAAGATGCCGCGCACACCGAGGGCACGGGGGGAGGACACGCCCTGCGCCCAGCCCGCGCCGTTGGCAGATGCCCGCCACACGAAGGGCAGGTTGGAGAACCGGCAGTGCGCGATGGCCGGATCGGCGTCGGCGCGGCTGAGGTCGTGCGGGGGCCGCGAGATCAGGTGGTTGTGCAGGGTGAGCACCACCGCCCGCGAGTGCAGCAGCCAGGTGCTTTGCAAATAGCAGAAGCGCTCGAAGCCGAGCGCTTGCGCGGCGTCGCTGGCGATCGACGTCAGTTCCTGTCGGTTCGTTGCGGTCTGTGCCCGGCCGAGCCAGTGCCTGTGCCATGCGTCCATGCGCTCGTCCCCACCCTGTTGCTTCGGGGGCGCAGTCTCGCGCAAGAGGCGCGAGCAATCATGACGGAGGTGTGATCACATGGCGCGCGGCGCCTGCGCAGAAGTCGGATGGATGCGCTGGATCGGCGCGGCGGCCACGGCCTCGCGGGCGAGCTCGCGGGCGCGGTGCATCAGGGCTCGCGCATCCCAGTCCACGGGCCAGCCCTGCCACAGGCGCAGGCGGCCCTGCACCAGCACGGCCTCGATCTGGCCGCGGTGGGCCAGGCGCACCAGCTCCCAGCCCAGGTCCCAGGACGGCGTGAGCTCGGGTACGTCGAGGTCGATGAGCAGGGCGTCGGCCGCCAGGCCCGGGGCGATGCGCCCGGTGACCCGCGCCAGGCCCGCCGCGTCGGCGCCCGCAGCGGTGGCCATGGCGAGCCAGGTCCAGCCGGCGCCGGTGGAGAAATCGCCCACGTCCATGCCACTGGTGAGGCGTTGCGCGGTCTCGGCCGCGTCCATCAGGCGAAAACCGTCGCTGCGCGTGCCGTCGGTGCCCAGGCCCATCCGGATGCCCAGGCCGTGCATCAGCAGCGCGGGCGCCACGGCGTTGCCTTTCCAGCTGCTGGCCACGGGGTTGTAGCTGACGGCCGCGCCGCTGTCGCGCAGCAGGGCGAGTTCGTGCGGCGTGACCATGGTGGCGTGTGCGGCCAGCAGCTCGGGGCCGAGGGCGCGCGCCTGGTGCAGCACTTCCAGCGGGCGCCGGCCGCGCGCGATGAGCGAGCGTTCGATGGAGGCCAGGTGTTCGTTGAGGTGCACCTGGAACACCGCGCCGGCCTCGCGGCACAACGCGGCCACGCGGGCCAGCATGGCGTCGCCGGCTGCCTCGGGGATGGAGATGGCCAGCGAGGCGTGGAGCAGACCCTCGGGGTGGTGGGCGCTCAGGTGGCGCTCGGCCTCGCGCACGATGTTCGCTGCGGCCGCCTCGTCCAGGCCGGCGTCGTTGCAGGTGCGCGCGAGCACGCAGCGGATGCCGCTTTCCCGCACGGCGGCCTCCAGCGCCTGCAGGCCCAGCTCGGATCGCGTGCCGGCGTCGCACACGGTGGTGAAGCCGCCGCGCAGCGCCTCCAGCGCGGCCAGGCGGGCCGAGACGTGCAGGGCCTCCTCACTCAGGTGCTGCTCCAGCGGCACCCAGATGCGGCGGAAGATCTCCGACGGCTCGCCGAAGGCCAGGGCCTTGCCGAAGGACTGCGTGAGGTGGTGGTGGGTGTCGATGAAGCCCGGCATGAGCAGGCGACGCGGCAGGTCGACGGGTGTGAGGCCGGGGTGGCGTTGCACCACCTCATCGGTGGGGCCGATGTCGGCGAAATGGCCATCGCGCAGCAGCACGGCCAGGCCGGCTTGCGGCACCTCGTCGATGAGGGTGAGTTCGGGGCGCAGCAGCGCTTCAGGGGCGCCGAGGGCGGTTCTCAGGTCCATGGCGGGCTTTCGTGGTCAGGCGAGAAGGAACCAGGCGCCGGTGGCCAGCAGCACGGCGGCCGTGGCGGCCTGCAGCGGCCGGGGGTTGGCGCGGCGCGCCAGGCGGCGGCCGGCCCAGGCGCCCAGCAGCAGGGCGACGGCGATGGTGGCGCCCAGGCGCCAGTCGAGCCGGCCAGCCAGGGCGTGCGCGCCGCTGGCGGCGACGGCGATGGGCAACTGGATGACCTGTGCGGCGACGATGGCGCGCGACAGCGGGCGTCGCATGAGCATGAGGATGGGCAGCAGCATCACCGGGCCGCCGGTGCCCGACAGCGCCGAGCCCAGGCCCACGCCCAGGCCCAGTGCGATCTGCCCGCCCAGGCCGGGCCAGGGGTGGTCGGCGCGGGGGTAGGGCCGGTGCAGGCGCCACAGCGCATGCGCGCCTGAGGCCAGCGCGAGCAGGCCGATCCAGCCGCGCACCGCGTCGCCTGGTGCCCAGGCGGCGAGCGCGGCGCCCGCGCCCGCGCCGAGCAGGGCCGTGAGCATGAGCGGCGCGTCGCGTTGCAGGTGCGCGAGCGCGCCCGAGGCCTTGCCTGTGAGCGCGTAGGCGCCGGTGACGAGAAAGGCCAGGCTGGAGGCGGCAATGGCCTCGGGCAGGGGCACGCCCAACAGGCTGCTGAGCGCGGGCACCACCAGCACGCCGCCGATGGACGTGGCGCCGATGGCCGCGCCGGCCAGCGCGATCACGGCCCAGGCGAGGGCTTCGGTGCCGGTCATGCAGGGTCTGTCATTCCGGTTTGATGTCGGCGGCCTTCACGGCGGCGGCCAGGGTCTCGCGCTCGCGCTTGAGCAGGGCGCCGAACGCGTCGCGCTCCACGCTCAGGGGCCGCAGGCCGGCGGTGTTCATCTTCTCGACCACGGCCGGGTCCTTGAGCACGTCGCGCAGGCCATCGGCCACGCGCTGCACGATGGCCGCGTCCGTGCCGGCGGGCGCGAACAGGCCGTACCAGGCGTCCACGTCGACCGATTTCAGGGCGGGGGTCTCCGCCAGCGCGGGGATCTCCGGCATGGACGGCCAGCGCTGGCGCGTGGTGACGCCGTAGGCCTTCACCTTGCCGTCCTTGATGAAGGGCTGCGCGAGCGAGATCGGCATGACCGCGAGTTCGATCAGGCCGGCCGACAACTCGGTGAGCACCTGTGGGCCGTTCTTGTAAGGCACATGCACGATGTCCACGCCTGCGCCGAGCTTGATGATTTCGGCCGTCAGGTGCATGGACGTGCCCACGCCGTCGGTGCCGTAGTTGAGCTTGCCGGGCGCCTGCCGCGCGGCGGCGATGAGTTCGGTCGTGCCGGCGGCGCCGAGCTTCGGACTGCCGATGAGCACGAAGGGCGAGCTGGCCACGGTGGCGATGGGCGCGAAGTCCTTGAAGACGTCGTAGCGGACGATGGAGGGCTTGACGACCGGTGCCACATTGATCGGGCTGGCCACGGCGAACAGCAGGGTGTAGCCGTCGGCCGCGGCGCGGGCCACGCGCTGGGTGCCGATGGTGCCGGAGGCGCCGGCCACGTTTTCGACGACGAACGGCTGCTTCATGCGCTCGCTCAGCGCCTGCAGGGTGAGGCGCGCGGCGGCGTCCACGCTGCCGCCCGGTGCGAAAGGCACCACGACGGTGACGGCGCGGCTGGGGTAGCCGGCGGCCTGCGCCAGGCTGGTGCCGGCCGCGCTGGCCAGCGCGGCGGCGAGGATGAGGCGGCGGGAAAGGGCGCGGAACGGGGTGGACATGTGAAACTCCTGACAAAGTGGAGGGGCACCCGGCGGGTGGTCGGATTCAACTTGATATAACAAGTCATGACAAGTGAAGCAAACACCGTTCCAGGATCAGCGACACCCGCGGGCAACGGCCTGACCTTGCGCGCCCAGGTTCGCGAGGCGCTGCGCACGGGCATTCTGCGCGGCGACTGGCGCACCCACGAGCGCCTGCCGAGCGAGAACGAGCTGATCGAGCGGCACGGGGTCAGCCGCATCACCGTGCGCCAGGCGCTGGCCGACCTGGCGGGCGATGGCCTGATCGTGCGCGTGCAGGGCAAGGGCTCCTTCGTGGCGCCGGCGCCGGTGCGCCAGGAGCTCTCGCGCCTGCAGGGCCTGTCGGAGGCCCTGGGCGGGCAGGGGCGCGAGGTGCTTACCCGCGTGCTCTCGCTGGGCCGGGCCGGACTTCCGGCGCGCGCCGCCCAGGCCCTGGGCCTGCCGGCGGGCACGCCCTGCGTCGAGCTGCAGACCCTGCGCTTCGCCGACGGGCAGCCGCTGTCGCTCAACGGCATCTGGATCGAACCCACCGTGGGCGACACGCTGGACGAGGCCGCGCTGGCGCAGACCGACCTGCTGACGATTTACGAGAGCGCGCTCAACCTGCGCGTGACGCGCGCGGCCGTGGACATCGGCGCGGCGCTGGCCACGGCGCGCCAGCGCAAGCTGCTGGGCCTGGGTGAGCCGGCGGCGGTGCTGCGGGTGGAGCGCACGGTGTTCACCACGGACGACCGGCCGCTGCACTTCGAGGCCAGCACCTACCGGCCCGAGGCCTTCAGCTACCGGCTGGAACTGGCGCGTTAGGCGGGGAGCGAGGGGAGCCGCGCCGTGCCGTCTGGCGGGATGCGGGGTGGACGGCGGAGGCGCCGCCCAAGTGGCCCCCTGCGACGGGCGGGCACGGAGCTATCGTCGCCCCTCCCGCCGCATGGCGATCCGCAGACAACACCCCGTTCACCCATGGCCCTTGGTCAGTTCGCCTACGCCAACAACAGCAACCGGTTCCTGGCCTGCGCGCCGCTGGCCGACCAGCCGTACGCGGTGTGCGGCATCCCCTTCGATGGCGTGGTGACCAACCGCCCCGGCGCGCGCTTCGGGCCTCAGGCCATCCGCTCGGCCAGCCTCATGCTGTGCGACGGCATCCACCCGGTGTTCGACGTCTCGCCGCTCGAGCACCTGGGCGATGCCCTGGACATGCGCCTGCCCAACGCCTCGCCACTGCCCGAGGTGCGTGCGCACATCGAGCGCCAGGCGGCGGAGTTGATGGCGAAGCACCACTGCGTGTTCCTGGGCGGCGACCATTCGGTGACGCTGTCGCTGCTGCGCGCGGCCAAGGCGCGCCACGGCGGCGAGCCGCTGGCCCTGGTGCACTTCGACGCGCATTGCGACACCTGGAGCGACCACTTCGGCGAGCCCTCGGGCCACGGCACCTGGACCTACGAGGCCATCCAGGAGGGCCTGGTGAGCGCGGCGCACACGGTGCAGATCGGCACGCGGTCCAGCGGTGAGCGCGCCGCGCGCGATTACGTGGCCGACCAGGGGGGGCAGATCTTCACCGCGCGCGAGCTGCGCGGGCTGGACGGAGCGGCCCTGCGGCCGGTGGTCACCGCCATTCGCGAGCGCCTGGCCGGGCGCCCCGTGTACCTCACGCTCGACATCGACGTGCTGGACCCGGCCTTTGCGCCCGGCACCGGCACGCCCGAGCCCGGTGGGCTGACGAGCTCGCAGGTGCTCACCTTTCTGGAGGAGCTGGCGCCGCTGAACTGGATCGGCATGGACTGCGTGGAGGTGGCCCCGGCCTACGACCACGCCGAGCTCACCAGCAACGCGGCGGCTTGCTTCGTCTGGACGTACCTGGCGGGTCGCGTGGCCCGGGCGGCAGCGTGATGTCCCTCATTGGCTCGGACACGCAACTGAATCAGCGCAGCTACTACGAGGCCAGCGTGCAGCGCGGCTCGGCGCGCGCGCCGCTGCAGGAGCACCTGAAGGTGGACGCGCTGGTGGTGGGCGCGGGCTTCTCGGGCCTGTCGGCCGCGCTGGAGATGGCCCAACGCGGCCTGTCGGTGGCGGTGCTGGAAGCCGATCGCATCGGCAGCGGCGCGAGCGGCCGCAACGGCGGGCAGGCGATCGTGGGCTACGCGAGCGGGCAGGGCCCGTTCGAGCAGCAACTGGGTCGCGAGGACGCCGAGCGCGCCTGGGCGATGTCGCTGGAGGCCATCGACCTGATCGACCGGCGCATCGCCGAACACGGCATCGATTGCGACCGCCGCTTCGGCTACGTCTACGTGGCCGAGAGCGCGCGCAAGGCGCGCGAGTTGCGCGAGGAAATGGACGGCCTGGCCGCGCGCGGCGTCGCGGTGGACTGGGCCGAGGGCGCGCAGACGCGCCGCCTGATCGGCACCGACCACTACGCGGCGGCGGCGCGCGAGCAGCGCAGCGGCCATCTGCACCCGCTGAAATACGCCCTGGGCCTGGCGCGCGCGGCCGAGGCCGCCGGCGTGCGGGTCTTCGAACACTCGGCCGTCACCGCGCTGCAGCGCGGCGACACGCTGATCGCGCGCACCGCACACGGCCAGGTCTCGGCGCGCTTCGGCGTGCTGGCGGGCAACTGCATGCTGCCCGAGTACGGCCCCGCCGTGGCGCCCGAGATCGCGGCGCGCATCATGCCCGTGGGCACCTACATCCTCGGCACGGCACCGGTGGCGGCCGACCTGGCCGAGCGCCTGATCCCCGGCGATGCGGCCGTCTGCGACAACAACTTCGTGCTCGACTACTTCCGCTTCAGCGCCGAGCGCCGCATGCTCTTCGGCGGCCGCGTGAGCTACACCACCATGACGCCACGCCACCTGGAAGAGACCATGCGCGCGCGCATGGCCGCCGTCTTCCCCGAGCTGCGCGCGGTGCCGGTGGAGCACCTGTGGGGCGGCTTCGTGGACATCAGCATGAACCGCGCGCCCGACTTCGGCCGCCTGGGGCACAACCTGTACTACCTGCAGGGCTTCAGCGGCCACGGCGTGGCGCTCACGGGCCTGGCCGGGCAGCTCGTGGCCGAGGCGGTGGCGGGTCAGGCAGGGCGCTTCGATCTGTACGCGCGCCTGAAGCACCGCCGCTTCCCCGGTGGCGCGCTGCTGCGCACGCCCAGTCTGGCGCTGGGGATGCTGTGGCACCGCTTGCGCGACGTGATGTGATTGGTGAAGTTCGCAGCTTGTGGGGTCACGACATCATCACGGCGTGCTGGCGTTGACCATCGAACAATGCGGGCATGAAACTCCCGCATCCGGTCCGGTTCGTCCTTCTTGTACTGAGCCTGTTCTTTCATTCCAGCCTCGCGCACGCCACCTGCCCGGCCCCCGTACTGCAGCAACTCGAAGGCATTCGATTCACTTGGCAAAGCGCCTGGGACGCCGAGTTCGCGCGCTGCCAGCGCCTGGGCAATGACGATGTGTGTGGCCACCTGCCGGGTCCCTTTCGCGTGGTGCAAGGCCCCGCCTCGGCCTGGTTGGCCTGGCGCTATTGCGACCCGATCGTGACCAACGGCGGTCTTTGCCGCGACGGCACGGGTCACGAGATGGGCTGCGTCTGCCCTTCGGGAAGCACCCTGTCACCGCTGACCAACAGCTGTGTGGCCGCGCTCCCGGGCGGGGGCCTCGCAGACGGCAGCGATCCGAACCACTGGGAAGAAGCCGCTTGCGCCGTGGGCAACCCCACGCTTGCCGGCCTTGGCGTCAAGGTCCATCGAGAAGGCATTTACGTCGCCGACTTTGCCTCGGCGCTGGTCTTCGATTTGCACTACCGCTCGCGCCATTCGGCTCGCGCCCTGCTGCCACCGGGCAGCTGGCTGCACAGCTACTCGGCGCGCCTGCACATCGGCCCCTCGGACGTGCACGCTCTCGGCCCGGACGGACACGTGCTGCGCTTCATTCCAGGCGCAGCAGCCAACACCTGGGCATCGACCGAGTCCGCGGACACGCTCAAACGCATCGCCGCCAGCGACCCGGACGCGGTGAGCTGGGAGCTGCACCGCCAGCAAGACGACAGCCGTGAAACCTACGATCACAACGGCAAACTCCTCAAGATCACCGCGCGCAACGGCTGGGCGAGCCGCCTCGTCTACGACGACGCGGGGCGGCTGCAGGCGGTCTACAACGCCTTTCGGCGGCAACTGCGCTTGCAATACGACGCCAACGGCTGGCTCGCGGCCATCACCACCCCGGACGCGAACGTCACGCGCTTGAGCCACGACCCGCAGGGCAATCTGCTCGCCATCACCTGGCCCGACGGCAACGTCAAGCGCTACCACTACGAAGACAGTCGCTTCCCGAGGGCCTTGACCGGCATCACCGACGAGACCGGCCAGCGCATCGGCAGCTACACCTACGACGCCCAGGGCCGCGTGATCGAGACCCAGCGCGCCGGCGGCGTGGACCGCCTGCAGTTCAGCTACGGGCAGGACGCGAGCGGCGCGCCGCAGACCACCATCACCGACTTCGGCTCGGGCGCACCCAGCAGCCGCACGCACCGCTTCGCCCTGCAGGGCCGCGTGCTGCGCCCAGCCGGCGCCAGCGCCCCCTGCCCGCTGTGCGGCAACACCGCGCAGGCCATCGCCTACGACAGCGTCGGGCGCAAGCTGCGCGAAGTGCAGCACGACGGCAGCGTCGTCTTCCACCAATACAACGCGCGCGGGCAGGAGACCGAGCGCGCCAGCTTCCCCGCCAGCTTTGCCAGCGCCAGCACCCGCCCTGCGCTGAGCCACGCCAGCGCCGTCACCACCACCGAATGGCACGGCACCTGGAACCTGCCCACGCGCGTGGCCGAGCCCGGGCGCATCAGTACCTACGCCTACAGCGCCAGTGGCGTTACGGCCCACACCACGCAGGCCACCAGCGACCTGACAGGCGCGGCCGGCTTCAACGCCGCTCCCAGCGGTGCGCTGCAGCGCACCGAGACGCTCTACAGCGCCCAATCACTGCCCCAGCGCATCAGCGAGTTCAGCGATGGCGTGCTCGGCCAGCGATGGGACTACGGCTACAGCCCGCAGGGCGATCTCGTGAGCGTCACCGACGCGATGGCGCCCAGCCAGAGCGCCACGCTCGAGCACGACGGCAACGGGCGCCTGAGCCGTCTCATCGCCAGCAACGGCGCGCAGGCCAGCTTCACGGCCAACAGCCGCGGGCAGATGACGGCGGCCTATACGCCGGGCGGGAACATCACCTACGTCCACGACGCGCGCAACCTGATCAACGAAATCCGCTTCAGTGATGGGCGCTGGGTGCGCTACAGCTACAGCCCGGCGCAGCAGCTCATCGAGATCCGCGACAGCTCCGGGCTGGTGGAGCAGATCGCCAGCAGCGACACGGAAGGCCTGGACCCGCAGCGCCTCATGCAGCGGGTGGCTCAATGGTTGAGCGATCGGGGTGATCGCATCGCGCAGATGCTCTTGCCACCGGTCCACGCCAACCCGGTGCTGGTGCTGGTGCCGGCTGGTGTGGTGTTGGGAATCATGTCCGTGGCTGAAGCCAATCGCCTCAACGCTGCGGGTATCCCGGGTTCCAATGCGGCGGGCTGCGGAGCCAACTGCCAGGGCGGCGCGGGCCAAAGCGCGAGTGCATCAGGCTCCATTCCGTCTGTGGCCGGTATAGGATGGCTCACGCAGGTCGGCATCGTTCTCTCGGGGCAATCCCAAGCATCATCTGTACCTTCTCCCCCGACATACGACAAGGCTGGGCTGCTGGTTAGTCCGCAGTCGTGTGTGCCGCCTCCGGGAAATTGCACGCCTAACGATCATCGTCAACTGCAGGACCAGGTTGATCAATGGTGTAAGGCGGTCCCCAGAGCATGTCGAGCGGGAATGGTCAGAAGCGAACTGAACGAGAGACTGGAAAACGGAAGGGCGTGTGGGACTGCGCGAGACAAGCTAAATAAGAAGTGCTTTGCGGGGGGAGATGCGGACCACCGCAATGAGGCAGCTAAGGCTTGGAAGGCTGTCGCAAATTGTGAATCCATCTTGTCGAAGCTCCCATGAACTACGACATTTTTGAACGTGGTCGATACCCCATCGACCGACCTGCAGCTCAAGCATCACGCGTCGGAGACCGATGGGAAGGTGACGAGGCGGAACGCTTCTTTCGAGGGCGGCTTGCCAAAGAGGTCAACTACGAGTCACTTGCTAATGAGTACCGAAAGGACTGGTCGATTGCCCCTTGTCTTCTCAATGACGAGGCCTACGTGTTCTTTCTTCCCGCGTTTATGAAAGTGGCGCTCGAAGACTACGAACGCGGCGAAACTCCTACGTTGACCGTTACGGTGGTTAGCGACTTTTTGGAAATGGCAAACGGCGAGCTCGACAATCGTTTGTTGCCAATCCTGAGGACATTCAGTGCAGAGCAGCTCAGTTTCGTCGCGGACTATCTGCAGGAAGTCCATGATCGGTACTACCACGTGCTGGGGGATGACAACGACGCTGCGCGTGCGCTGCGCCTCTTTTGGCATAGATTCAAGAATCCTGCTCAGGATGCAGATGTGTGATGTGCTTGCAGCGTCGTAGTTCAGGGCGCAATAGGCCGGCTCGAGTGCCAGCATGAGCACGGGGACGACGGTGCTTGCGCGACGCGGTGTGACGCGGCAGTCTTACAAATCTGAAATTCAACTTTAGATTTGTAAATGATCCCGCGCCAAGGGGCCGCGGCGTTGCAGCGCCTGGCCCAAGGTTTCCCCATCGTCGCCCTCACCGGCCCGCGCCAGTCGGGCAAGACCACGCTGGCGCGCGCGGTGTTTCCCGACAAGCCCTATGTGAGTCTGGAGAACCCGGAGGAGCGGCAGTTCGCGCTGAACGACCCCAAGCGCTTCCTCGCGCGTTTTCCGCACGGTGCCGTGCTGGACGAGGTGCAGCGCTGCCCCGAGCTGCTGTCCTGGCTGCAGAGCATCGTGGATGAGCACCGACGCATGGGCGAGTTCGTGCTTACTGGATCGGCCCAATTCGAACGGATGGCGGGCATCACGCAATCGCTGGCGGGCCGGGTCGGCCGGGTGGAGCTTCTGCCGTTGTCGAACTGGGGCCGCAGCGCGCGCCCGCGCGCCTGGACGAGTGGTTGCTGCTAGGCGGCTACCCGGCGCTGCACGACCGCCCGCTGGCGCCCGGCGACTGGTTCGCGAACTACGCGGCCACCTACGTGGAACGCGACGTGCGCCAGCTCATCGAGGTGCGGGATCTGGGCCAGTTCCAGCGCTTCATCCGCCTGTGCGCGGCGCGCTCCGGGCAGTTGCTCAACCTGGCCGCACTCGGCGCGGAGGCCGGCATCACCGGCCCGACGGCGCGCGACTGGGTCTCGGTGCTGGAGACCAGCTACCTCGCCACCCGCCTGTTGCCGCACCACCGCAACTTCGGCAAGCGCCTGGTCAAGACGCCCAAGCTGTACTTCCTGGACACAGGCCTGATGGCCTGGCTGCTGGGCATCCGCGACGTACAGACGCTGGAGACGCATCCCGCGCGCGGCGCGCTGTTCGAGACCTGGGTGGTGAGCGAGCTGCTCAAGCGGCGCTACAACGACGGCCAGGCCAGCGACCTGTTCTTCTGGCGCGACCACATCGGCCATGAGGTGGATGTGCTGATTGAAGAGCCTTCGGGCCTGCGGCCGGTGGAGCTCAAGTCGGGCAGCACGGTGGCCAGCGACTGGTTCGATGGTCTGCGCCGGTGGGCGGCGCTGGCCGAGCAGCAGGGTGAGCGAACGGCCGCGCCACAGTTGGTGTTTGGCGGCGCGGGGCGCTACGAGCGCGAAGGTGTCGCCGTGAGCGGCTGGCGAGAGTTTGGCGGACTGGCTTAACAGGCCGAAGAATCTCTCGCCGGCGCTGCTCAGCGTCGTGGGAGCTGACGCTGGAATCCAGTGGCGCCACCTTGGAGTTCACCTGCGGGCGGAGGTCGGAGAGGCCAGCCGTGGTGCGTCGGGTGCAACGATGGCTTAGCCGGCACGTGCACTCTCATGAGCAAGCTTGCCCCGCAGGTCGTATGAGGCGCTCACAGCGGCCGCAACTGCTCAGCAAGACTTCGTGTCTTCTCGGTTGTGACATCACCGGTATGGAGCGTGGACTTGCGCTCAATCAGCATGAGAAGGCACTCGTGCTCAGCTACGGGATTGTGGCGAACGCCCTTGGGAACGATGAACATCTCGCCCTCTTTGAGTTCGATCGCACCGCTCTCCATCTCGATGCGCAGACGGCCCTTCAGGATGAGGAACAGCTCATCTTCGTTCTCGTGACTGTGCCAAGCCAGCGAGCCATGGATCTTGGCGACCTTGATGTAGGCGTCATCGACCTCACCGACGACCCGCGGGGACCACAGCTCTGTCAGTGACTCGGCTACTTCTTTGGGCGATACGGTGGGCATGGGCGTCTCCTGTGGGCTAGCGAAGAAATTCAGCGGCTCGGTTGCTGGGTCGCGGATGTTAGTACCACCCCGATCTACGACGGCGGGCTCAAGGCATCCACGGTCGAGCCGTCGCTCATGTCAAACGCTCTTCACCGCCGCCGCCACCACCGGCCCGCAGCGCCTGATCTCCTCCAGCGCCGCATAGCCGTAGCCGATCACCAGCCCGCGCAAATCCTGCCGCTGCAGGCAGTAGGCCGAGAGCGGGCGCACGGTGAGACCCTGCTGCGCGAGCTGGCGCGCCAGGGCCTGGTCGTCCACCGCCAGCGGCAGGCGCAGGCACAGGTGCAGGCCCTGTTCTGCGCCGCTGATGCGCGGCGCGTCGGGGCCGTCGCCCAACACGGGCCTGAGCGCCTCCAGCAGGCAGTGGCGGCGCTCGGCGTAGGTCTGGCGCGCGCGGCGCAACGAGCTGGCGAAGTGGCCCATTTCGATGAACTCGGCCAGTGCCGCCTGCGTGGGCATCTGCCCGGGGCGGTTGAGGTCGTAGTGCGCCTGGCGGAAGGCTTCCACCAGGCCCTTGGGCACCACCAGGTAGCCCAGCTTGAGGCCCGGGTAGAGCACCTTGGAGAAGGTGCCCATGTAGAGCACACGCCCGTCCGGGTCCAGGCCCTCCAGGCTGGACAGCGGCGGGCCGCTGAAGCGGTACTCGCTGTCGTAGTCGTCTTCGATGACCCAGGCGCCGTGCGCGCGTGCCGTGGCCAGCAACTGGTGCCGGCGCGCCAGCGACATGACCGCGCCCACGGGGTACTGGTGCGAGGGCGTGACGTAGATCAGGCGCGGCGGCTTCGCATCGTCGGCCGGCGTGGGACTGATGCCTTGTTCGTCCACGGCCACGGGGTGCACGGCCAGGCCGGTGGCGATGAAGGCCTTCATGGCGCCCCAGTAGGCCGGGTCTTCCACCCACACGGTGTCGCCGTGGTCGGCCAGCAGGCGTGCGCAGAGCTCAAGCGATTGCTGCGTGCCGGTGGTGACGATGACCTGGTCGGCGTCGAGCTGCACGCTGCGGAACACGCGCAGGTAGTCGGCGATGGCGCGGCGCAGCGGCGCGTAGCCGCCCGAGGTGTTGTAGTCGAGCATGTCCGGGTAGGTCATGCGCCAGTGCTTGTTCTGCAGCCGCTGCCACAGGGTGAGGGGGAACGCTGAGAAGTCGGCGATGCCCGGGGTGAAGGGCTGCACCTCCAGCGCCCCGGCGCTGAAGCTGTGCGCCAGCGAATGCCCGCGCGCGGACAGGCGCGCCGGCTGATGCTGCGGCGCCTGGCCCGGCGCGCGCGGGCCGCGCGAGAGGCCGCTGCGCGGCACGTGGTCGTTCACGTAGGTGCCGCTGCCCACGCGGCTGGCCAGATAACCTTCCACGCTGAGCTGGTTGATGGCCGCCACCACGGTGTTGCGCGAGAGGTTCAGGTCCTCCGCGAGGTCGCGGCTGGAGGGCAGGCGCTCGCCGGCACCGAGCTTGCCGTCCAGCATGGCGCGGCGCAGGGCTTCGTAGAGTTGGCGGTGCAGGGGCAGGGCGTCTTGCGCGCCCAGGCGGGTCATCTCGGCGAGCAGGTATTCGGACAGCATGTTGTACCGGGTAGGGGTAAGTGGCACCACGTGATGGGCACAACTGGCCCCCATTGTGATCCAATTCCCTGGCCACAATGCCTGGAGAAAGTGGAGAACCCATGAACAAGCCGCCATGCATGGTCTGGCTGCCAGCCGACCACCGACTGCTGGGCGACCACGGGCATCAGATGCCCTTTCTGCTGCTGGGCGACAAGTACGCGCGGGCCGTGAAGGTCGGCGCCCAGGCCCAGCCCGTGATGTTTCCTCTGGCCGAGGTCGAGCAGATCGACGAGTTGCTCGGCATGGTCGACGGGGTGATGCTCACCGGGTCGCCGTCGAACGTGCATCCCTCGCACTTCCAGGAGGAGGTGGCCGACCCCAGCCTGCCCCTGGACGCCGAGCGCGACCTGCTGACGCTGGCGCTGGTGAAGGCCTGCGTGCACCAGGGCGTGCCGCTGCTGGGCGTGTGCCGCGGCTTCCAGGAGATCAACGTCGCCCTGGGCGGTGCGCTCTACCAGCGCGTGCACCAGGTGCCCGGCATGAACGACCACCGCGAGCCCAAGACCGCGCCGCCCGACGAGCAGTACGCGCCGCGCCACCCGATCCGCATCGCCCCGGACAGCGTGATGGCCGAGTGGGCCGGCGGCACCGAGGCCGAGGTGAATTCCCTGCACGGCCAGGGCATCGCGCGCCTGGCCGAGGGCCTGACGCCGCTGGCCTGGGCCCCGGACGGTCTGGTCGAGGCCTTCTGGGTGAAGGGCGCGCGCACCTTCGCCTACGCCGTGCAATGGCACCCCGAGTGGCGCTGCTGGGAGACGCCGTTCTACGCCAACATCTTCGAGGCCTTCGGCCGCGCCTGCCGCCAGCGGCGCAGCCTGCGCTTGCAGGCGAACGACCTGGCGCGCAGCCAGCCCGGGTAGGTTCGATTCACGTACCCTGACACCCGAACCGAAACCAACCCGAGGAACCGGCCATGAGCGCCCCCAAGAACTTCAACGAGCTGGAGAGCTGGCTCAACGAACACCGCGTCACCGAAGTGGAATGCCTGGTGCCCGACCTGACCGGCGTGGCGCGCGGCAAGATCCTGCCGCGCGAGAAATTCACCGAGGACCGCGGCATGCGTCTGCCGCACGCCATCGTGGCCATGAGCGTGACGGGCGAGCAGCCCGCCAGCGGCCCCTACTACGACGTGGTGGAGCCGACCGACCGCGACATGCAGCTGCGCCCCGACCCGACCACGGTGCGCATCGTGCCCTGGGCCACGGACCCCACGGCGCAGGTCATTCACGACTGCTTCGACCACAAGGGCAAGCTGGTGCCCTACGCGCCGCGCAGCGTGCTGCGCCGCATTTGCGGCCTGTACGAGGCCGAGGGCTGGGACCCGGTGATCGCGCCCGAGCTCGAGTTCTACCTGACCGCGCGCAACACCGACCCCAACACCCTGCTGCGCCCGCCCATCGGCCGCAGCGGGCGGGCCGAGACTTCGCGCCAGGCCTACTCCATCGACGCGGTGAACGAGTTCGATCCGCTGTTCGAGGAGATCTACGAGTACTGCAACCTCATGGGCCTGAACGTGGACACGCTGATCCACGAGATCGGCGCGGGGCAGATGGAGATCAACTTCTTCCACGACCACCCCCTGGGCCTGGCCGACGAGGTCTTCTTCTTCAAGCGCACCGTGCGCGAGGCCGCGCTGCGCCACGACATGTACGCCACCTTCATGGCCAAGCCCATGGCGGGCGAGCCGGGCAGCGCCATGCACATGCACCAGAGCGTGCTGAACAAGGCCACGGGCCAGAACATCTTCAGCAACGCCGATGGCACGGCCTCCGACGAGTTCTTCCACTACATCGGCGGCCTGCAGCGCTACATCCCGGCGGCCATGGCCCTGGTGGCGCCGTACGTGAACAGCTACCGGCGCCTCTCCCGCCACACGGCCGCGCCGATCAACATCGAGTGGGGGCACGACAACCGCACCGTGGGCATCCGCTCGCCGATCGCCTCGCCGGAAGCGCGCCGGGTGGAGAACCGCGTGATCGGCGCCGACGCCAATCCCTACGTGGCCATGGCGATGACGCTGGCCTGCGGCTACCTGGGCATGAAGAACAAGATCAAGCCCAAACCCGAGATGAAGGGCGATGCCTACCTCTCGCCCTACGCGCTGCCGCGCAGCCTGGGCGAGGCCCTGGACTGGCTGCGCCGCGAGCCCGACCTGCACGAGGTGCTGGGCCACGAGTTCGTGACCATCTACACCGAGATCAAGGAACTCGAGTTCGACGAGTTCATGAAGGTCATCTCGCCCTGGGAGCGCGAACACCTGTTGCTCCATGTGTGAACTGGAATTTCTGCGATGAACCCCAACCCCCTGATCGCTCCGCCTGCGCTGGTGCGCCGCGCCGAGCAGCACGACACCAAGGCCATCCAGGCGCTCGATAGCGCGCACTACATCCACCCCTTCACCGACCACGGCGACCTGGCCACGCGCGGCGCGCGCGTGATCACGCAGGCCCAGGGCATCTACATCTGGGACTCGGAGGGCCACAAGATCCTGGACGCCATGAGCGGCCTGTGGTGCGTGAACGCGGGCTACGGCCGCAAGGAGCTGGCCGACGCGGCCTACCAGCAGCTCATGACGCTGCCCTACTACAACAGCTTCTTCCAGACCACCAACGTGCCGGCGGTGCAGCTCGCGGCCAAGCTCGCCGCGCTGGCGCCCGAGGTGAAGGGCCGCAAGTTCGAGCATGTCTTTTTCAGCTCCAGCGGCAGCGAGAGCAACGACACCAACGTGCGCCTGGTGCGCCGCTACTGGGACCTGATGGGCCAGCCCCAGCGCAAGACCATCATCGGCCGCCACAACGCGTACCACGGCTCCACCATGGCGGGGGCCTCGCTCGGTGGCATGAGCGGCATGCACGCGCAGGGCGACCTGCCGATCCCGGGCATCGTGCACATCGACCAGCCCTATCACTTCGAGAACGCCAAACCCGGCGAGAGCGAAGCGGATTTCGGCCTGCGCGCGGCGCGGGCGCTGGAGGAGAAGATCCTGGAGATCGGCCCGGACAAGGTGGCGGCCTTCATCGCCGAGCCGGTGCAGGGCGCGGGCGGCGTGATCATCCCGCCGGCCACCTACTGGCCCGAGATCCAGCGCATCGTCGACCAGTACGGCATCCTGCTCATCAGCGACGAGGTGATCTGCGCCTTCGGCCGTCTGGGGCACTGGTTCGCCTACGAGAAGTTCGGCTACCGGCCCGACCTGGTGACCTTTGCCAAGGGCGTGACCAGCGGCTACATCCCCCTGGGTGGCGTGATGGTGGGGGACCGCGTGGCGAAGGTGCTGATCGAGAAAGGCGGCGAGTTCAACCACGGCTACACCTACAGCGGCCATCCGGTGGCCTGCGCCGTGGGCCTGGCCAACGTGGAGCTGATGGAGCGCGAGGAGCTGCCGCGCAAGGTGCGCGAGGAACTGGCGCCCCATCTCGCCAAGCGCTTCGCCGAGATCGCCGAACACCCGCTGGTGGGCCTGGCCGAGACCTGCGGTTTCGTGGCCGGCCTGGTGCTGGTGAAGGACAAGGCCTCGAAGGCGATGTACGACCCGGAACTGGCCGTGGGCATGATGTGCCGCGCCCACTGCTTCCGCAACGGGCTGATCATGCGCGCCGTGGGCGACCGCATGATCATCGCGCCGCCGCTGGTGATGACGCGCGAGCAGATCGACGAGATGGTGGCCCTGATCCGCCGATGCCTGGACGACACACTGAGCGAATTGCGCCAGAAAGGCCTGCACGCATGACTAGAATGACCGCCGATCCCTTTTCTGGGGCACGGCGGTCGATGGAACGGGCTTCCCGGGTCTGGAACTTGCATGCCCTGGGCGGGTCATCCGCCGCCTGCATGAGCGGTTTTGGTCCCAACCCACCTCCCTTGGAGTGAGCATCACCATGAAGAAGCACGTTCTGGTTCTCGCGATGGCGGCCGTGATGGTCGCCGCCTGCGGCAAGAAGGAGGAGCCCGCTCCTGCCCCCACACCGGCACCGGTGGCCACCGCCCCGGCGCCCGCGCCCGCCCCGGCCGGCCCGGTGCTCGACGACGAGAAGGTCCTCAACGTCTACAACTGGCCCGACTACATCACCGAGACCCTCATCGCCGACTTCGAGAAGGAGTACGGCATCAAGGTGAACTACGACACCTTCGAGAACAACGAGGCCCTGCACGCCAAGCTGGTGGCCGGCAACTCGGGCTACGACATCGTGATCCCCACGGCCGGCTTCGCCAAGAAGCAGATCGACGGCGGCCTGTACCAGCCCATCGACAAGAGCAAGCTCACGAACTACGGCAACCTCGATCCGGACTTCATGGCCAAGATCGCCGGCGTGGACCCGGAGAACAAGCACCTGGTGCCCTGGGCCTGGGGCTTCACCACCGTGGGCATCAACAAGCAGAAGGTCGAGAAGGCGCTGGGTGGCATGGCCATGCCCGAGAACGCCTGGGACCTGGTGTTCGACCCGAAGTACTCGAGCAAGCTGCGCTCCTGCGGCATCGCCTACCTGGACTCGCCCAGCGAGATCCTGCCCGTGGCGCTGCACTACGTGGGCAAGCCCGCGTACAGCGAGAACCCCGAGGACTTCAAGGCCGCGCGTGAGATGCTGATGAAGGTGCGCAAGGACGTGCGCCTGTTCTCCAGCACCATGATCGACGACATCGCCAGCGGCAAGGCCTGCGCCTTCATCGGCTGGTCGGGCGACATCAACATCGCCGCCGACCGCGTGAAGGAAACCGGCGGCAAGGACGAGATCGTGCCGCTGCTGCCCACCGGCGGCGGTCTGGTGTTCATCGACACCATGGCCATTCCGAAGGACGCCAAGCACGTGAACAACGCGCACGTGTTCATCGACTTCTACCTGCGCGCCGCCAACGCCGCCGCCATGGCCAACGAGATGAACTACCCCACCGGCAACAAGGCCGCGCTGCCCGACATCAAGGATGAGGTGAAGAGCAACAACACCATCTTCCTGGGCCCCGAGGACACGGCGCGCCTGATCCCCACGGGCGGTTTCTCGAACGAGATCTCCGGCACCCTCAACGACACCTACAACGCGTTCAAGCGCGGCAAGTAAGTCCGGCACCCGCTCGGCACACACCGGGGCTGTTCATCCACCAGGACGAACAGCCCCTTCGCTTTTCTGGAGGCCCCTTCATGTCCGATACCCCCGGCTACCTGGTGACCGAGAAAGTGGTCAAGCGCTTCGACGAAGCGCTGGCCGTCGACGAGGTGTCCCTGTCCATCCGCAAGGGCGAGATCTTTGCCCTGCTCGGCAGCTCGGGCTGCGGCAAGTCCACGCTGCTGCGCATGCTCGCGGGCTTCGAGACACCCACGTCCGGGCGCATCCTGCTCGGCGGGCAGGACGTGGCGGCGGTGCCGCCCTACGAGCGACCGGTGAACATGATGTTCCAGAGCTATGCGTTGTTCCCTCATCTGACGGTGTGGGAGAACGTGGCCTTCGGCTTGAAGCGCGAGGGCCTGCCCAAGGCCGAGATCCAGCAGCGCACCGACGAGATGCTGGGGCTGGTGCAGCTCACGCCGTTCGCCAAACGCAAACCACACCAGCTCTCGGGCGGACAGCAGCAGCGCGTGGCGCTGGCGCGCAGCCTGGCCAAGCGGCCCAAGCTGCTGCTGCTCGACGAACCGCTGGGCGCGCTGGACAAGAAGCTGCGCGAGCAGACGCAGTTCGAGCTGGTCAACATCATCGAGAAGGTGGGCGTGACCTGCGTGATGGTGACGCACGACCAGGAAGAGGCCATGACCATGGCCAGCCGCATCGCCATCATGAGCAAGGGCCGCGTGCTGCAGGTGGGCACGCCGGCCGAGATCTACGAGCACCCGGTGAACCGCTTCGTGGCCGACTTCATCGGCAACGTGAACCTGTTCGAGGGCAAACTCAGCGTGGACGAGCCCGACCGCTGCGCGGTGGCGAGCGGCATCGGCGAGATCCACGTGGGGCACGGCATGCCGGGCACCCTGGGCATGCCGGTGGCGCTGGCCGTGCGGCCCGAGAAGATCGAGATCAGCAAGGCGCCGCCGCCGCCCGACGCGGGTCCCAACGTGTTCAAGGGCAAAGTCAAGGAGATCGCCTACTTCGGCGCGCACAACACCTTCATCGTGCAGGCCGCCAACGGACAGCGCGTGAAGATCACCGAGGCCAACACCTCGCGCCACGACCTCTCCGACATCACCTGGGAGGACGAGGTGAACTTCTGGTGGTCCGACACGGCGGGCGTCGTTCTGAGGGACTGACCATGAACCTCCCCATGCCCGGCAAGCGTTTCGTCATCGGCGTGCCCTATGGCTGGCTGCTGCTGTTTTTCTTCCTGCCCTTCCTGATCCTGCTGTACATCAGCTTCGTGGACATGGGCGGCGACATCAGCCCCTTCAAGCCGCTGTGGGACCCGGTCTCCGGCGTGCTGCACCTGAAGTACGAGAACTACCTCGACATCTTCCGCACGGAAGAGGGCGCACCGCTGTTTCGCACGCTCTACATCGACTCCTACCTGCGCTCCATCTGGTACGCGCTGCTCACGGCCATCTTCTGCCTGGTGATCGGCTACCCCTTCGCGTACTTCATCGCGCGCTCGCCGGCCAGCGTGCGGCCCGCCCTGCTGCTGCTGGTGATGCTGCCGTTCTGGACATCCTTCCTGCTGCGTGTGTACGCGTGGAAGGGCCTGCTGGCCGACCAGGGCGTCATCAACCGCTTCATGATGGCCGTGGGCATCACCAGCGAACCCATCCCAATGCTGTACACCAACGTGTCCATGCTGGTGGGCATGACCTACGTGTACCTGCCCTTCATGATCCTGCCGCTGTACGCGAACCTGGTGAAGATGGACTTCCGCCTGCTGGAGGCCGCATACGACCTGGGCACCACGCCGTTCAAGGCCTTCTGGCTCGTCACGGTGCCGCTGTCCAAGGCCGGCATCATCGCGGGCTTCATGCTGGTGTTCATTCCCTGCGTGGGCGAATTCGTGATCCCCTCGCTGCTGGGCGGACCCGAGAACTACATGATCGGCCGCGTGGTGTGGGACGAGATGTTCACCGCCAACGACTGGCCCAAGGCCACCGCGCTGGCTGTGGTGATGATCGCCATCATCGTGATTCCGCTGGCGTTCTATTACAAGTACGCGGGCGAGCAGGCCGAGAAACGCTGAGGAGGCACACGCATGAAACCCGTCCTCGAAAAGCACTTCGGCAAGGTCTGGCTGCTGGTGGTCTTCGGCTTCCTGTACCTGCCGCTGGCCTTCATGGTGCTGTTCTCGTTCAACAGCACGCGCACCGACGCGCGTTTCACCGGCTTCTCGATGCGCTGGTACGAGGCCCTGCTCAACGACAGCAAGATCGTCGACGGCTTCTTCCTCTCGCTCAAGATCGCCGCGGTCACGGGCCTGCTGTCGGCGGTGCTGGCCACCTTCGCGGCCTTCGTGCTGGTGCGCTACCGGCGCTTCCTGGGCCGCACGGTGTTCAGCGGCATGGTGAACGCGCCGCTGGTGATGCCCGAGGTGATCACCGGCCTGTCGCTGCTGCTGCTGTTCGTGGGGGCGCAGAACCTCTTCGGCTGGCCGCAGCGCGGCATGCTCACCATCGTCCTGGGCCACACGCTGCTGGGCATGGCCTACGGCATGGTGGTGATCCAGAGCCGCCTGCTGGAGATGGACCGCTCGATCGAGGAGGCGGCCATGGACCTGGGCGCCCGGCCGCACCAGGTGTTCTTCCTGGTCACGCTGCCCAACATCTTCCAGGCCATCCTGGCGGCCTTCCTGCTGGCCTTCACGCTGTCGTTCGACGACGTGGTGATCACCGAATTCCTGAGCGGCCCGGGCGTGAGCACCTTGCCGCAGGTGATCTTCGGCTACGCACGCCGGGGCATCAACCCGACGATCTACGCGGCGGCCACGATCCTCATCGTGACCGTGACCATCGTGGTGGTGGCCTACGCGGTGTGGGTGGCGCGCGCCACGCGCAAGCGCGAGCGGGAGATGGCGGCGGCGATCCGGGGTTGAGCGACCCAGTGGACGGCCAGCCCCTGCGCAAAGTGGCTGTTCACGCCAACGACCAAGGGGCGTAGCATGGGACCACTGTTGTTCCCTGCGCGCCCCTCGCCATGACCACCACCTCGCTCCAAGCCCCCTCCCTGTCCCTCGACGGCCGCGCCTTCATCAACGGCGAGCGCGTTGCCGCGCGCGACGGCCAGACCTTCGACTGCTTTTCGCCCGTGGACGGGCGCCTGCTGGCCCCCGTGGCGCGCGGACAGGCCGCCGACATCGATGCCGCCGTGGCGGCCGCGCGCGAGGCCTTCGAGGACCGCCGCTGGGCCGGCCTGCCGCCGGCCAGACGCAAGCGCGTGATGCAGGCCTTCGCCGACCAGATCCAGCAGCACGCCGACGAACTCGCGCTGACCGAGACGCTGGACATGGGCAAGCCCGTTCGCTACGCGCGTGCCGTGGACGTGAACAGCGCGGCCAACTGCATCCGCTGGTACGGCGAGGCGGTCGACAAGGTGTACGACGAGATCGCGCCCACGCCCGACACGGCGCTGGCGCTGATCACGCGCGAGCCCCTGGGCGTGGTGGGCGTGATCGTGCCCTGGAACTACCCCATGATCATGGCGGCCTGGAAGATCGCGCCGGCCCTGGCCGCGGGCAATTCGGTGGTCTTGAAGCCCAGCGAGAAGAGCCCGCTGACGGCGCTGCGCCTGGCCGAACTCGCGCTGGCCGCCGGCATTCCGCCGGGCGTGTTCAACGTGGTGCCGGGTTTCGGCCCCGAGGCCGGCAGCCCGCTGGCGCTGCACATGGACGTGGACTGCATCGCCTTCACCGGCAGCACGCGCGTGGGCAAGCAGATCCACGTGATGGCGGGGCAGAGCAACCTCAAGCGCGCCTGGACGGAACTGGGCGGCAAGTCGCCCAACATCGTGTTCGCCGACTGTCCCGACATCGACAAGGCCGTGGAGGCCGCGGTGGGCAGCATCTTCTTCAACCAGGGCGAGAGCTGCAACGCGCCCTCGCGCCTGTTCGTGGAAGCGTCCATCAAGGAGGCCTTTCTCGAGAAGGCGCTGAAGCTGGTGCCGCAGTACCAGCCGGGCAACCCGCTGGAGAAGGCCACGGTGATGGGCGCGATCGTCGACAAGACGCAGATGGACACCGTGCTGCGCTACATCGACAGCGGCAAGAAGGAGGGCGCGAAGCTGCTGGCAGGCGGCGAGGCGGCCGAGCCCGTGAAGGGTGGCTGCTACGTGCTGCCCACCATCTTCGACGGCGTGAAGAACGACATGACCATTGCACGCGAGGAGATCTTCGGCCCGGTGCTGTCGGTGCTGTCTTTCACCGACGCGGCCGAGGTGGTGAAGCAGGCCAACAGCAACATCTACGGCCTGCAGGCGGCGGTGTGGACGCGCGACATCAACAAGGCGCATGGCGTGGCGCGCGCGCTGCGCGCGGGCACGGTGCACGTGAACCAGTACGACGAGGACGACATCACCGTGCCTTTCGGTGGCTTCAAGCAGAGCGGCGTGGGCCGCGACAAGTCGCTGCACGCCTTCGACAAGTACACCGAAGTGAAAACCACGTGGATACGGATCGACAGCCCTATTTGAGGAGAGCGCCATGAACGCCCCGCAGAAGCCCGAGACCCTGAACGCCCCGCACACCAACGCCGCCTGGCATCAGCGCCGGCTCGCGGCCACGCCGCGCGGCGTGGGGGTGTTCNNGTGGGGGTGTTCGGCGATTTCTTCATCGAGCGCGCGAAGAACGCCGAGCTGTGGGACATCGAGGGCCGCCGTTTCATCGACTTCGCGGGCGGCATCGCGGTGCTCAACACGGGCCACGTGCACCCCAAGGTGCAGGCCGCCATCGCGGCGCAGTTGCAGCGCTTCACGCACAGCTGCTACCAGGTGGTGCCGTACGCCGAGTACGTGTCGCTGGCCGAGCGCATCAACGCCATCGTGCCCATCGACGGGCCGGTGAAGACGGCCTTCTTCTCCACCGGTGCCGAGGCGATCGAGAACGCGATGAAGATCGCGCGCGCGGCCACGGGGCGCAGCGGCATCATCGCCTTCGGTGGCGCCTTCCACGGGCGCAGCCTGTTTGCGGTGTCGCTCACGGGCAAGGTGCAGCCCTACAAGGCCGGCTTCGGGCCCTTCGCGCCCGAGGTCTACCACGTGCCCTTCCCCATGCACGCCGATTCCTTCGAGCTGGCGAAGCAGGCCATGGAGCACCTGTTCAAGGCCGACATCGAGCCCCGGCGGGTCGCCGCCATCGTGTTCGAACCGGTGCAGGGCGAGGGCGGTTTCAACCCCGTCCTGCCCGCGGCGGTGAAGTGGCTGCGCGACTTGTGCGACGCGCACGGCATCCTGCTCATCGCCGACGAGGTGCAGACCGGCTTCGGGCGCACCGGGCGCATGTTCGCGATGGAGCACTTCGGCGCGAAGCCCGATCTGATGACGCTGGCCAAGAGCATGGCCGGCGGCACCACGCTGTCGGCGGTGTGCGGCCGGGCGGCCGTGATGGACGGGCCCGCGCCCGGCGGCCTGGGCGGCACCTACGCGGGCAACCCGTTGGCCATCGCGGCGGCGCACGCGGTGCTGGACGTGATGGCGGAGGAAAAGCTCGTGGAGCGCGCCCAGCACCTGGGCGACAAGCTCATCGCCTACCTCGCCGCCAAGCGCGCCGTGCACAAGCGCATCGGTGACGTGCGCGGCCTGGGCGCCATGGTGGCCTGCGAGTTCGTGGACCCGAAGACTGGCGCGCCCGACGCCGAGACGACGAAGAACGTGCAGATGGCGGCGTTGAAGCGTGGCCTGCTGCTGCTCACCTGCGGCGTCAATGCCAACGTGGTCCGCTTCTTGTTCCCGCTGACCATCGAGGACGCGGTGTTCGAAGAGGGGCTGTCGGTCTTCGATGCCGCCCTGGCCGAGGTGGCCGCTTGAACGACAGCGCGGCGCGCCTGGGCCGGGCGCTTGATGCGCTGGAGTCGCGCGCGGCCGAACTGCGGGCCCAGGGCGTGCATTCGGTGCTGGCCACTTTCACCGATCTGCTGGGCACGCCCAAGGGCAAGCTGGTGCCGCTGGAAGGCCTGGCCGACGCGGTGGCCGTGGGCGCGGGCTTCGCGGGTCCCAGCATCGTGGGCACCGGACTGCCGCGCATGGGCGCGCGCAGCGAGTACTTCGGCCGCGTGCTGCCCGAGACGCTGCGTCCCTTGCCCTTCATGCCCGGCGTGGCGCACGCGGTGTGCGATGGCTTCGCGGGCGGCGAGCCGCTGGACACCGACCCGCGCGGCGCCCTCAAGCGCCAGGTGGCGCGGCTGCGCGAGCGCGGCTGGACGCTGTGGGTCGGCATCGAGCCCGAGTTCTTCCTGTTGAAGCGCGGGGCGGACGGCGGTTGGGGCGTGGCCGATGCGCAGGACACGCTGGCCAAGCCCTCGTACGACCTGCGGTCCATCGGCCGCAACCTGGGGTTCCTCGATGACATGCGCCAGGCGCTCACGGCGCTGGGCTTCGAGCTGCAGCAGATGGACCACGAGGACGCCGTCGGGCAGTACGAGATCAACTACCGCCACGACGACGCGCTCGCCGCGGCCGACCGCTACCAGCTCTTCAAGCTCACGGCGCAGGCCGTGGCCGAGCGCCATGGCAGCGTGTTCTCCACCATGCCCAAGCCGCTGGCGGGCGCGCCGGGCAGTGGACTGCATTTCCATGTGAGTCTGACGGATGGGAGCGGCGTACCGCTGATGGCCGACGGCGCGGGCGCCCTGGGCCTGAGCGAAACGGGCTGGCGCTTCGCGGCCGGCCTGCTGCATCACGCCGACGCATTGGCCGCCTTGTGCGCGCCCACGGTCAACAGCTACAAGCGCCTGGCCGCGAGCCGCAGCGCGTCGGGCACCACCTGGTCGCCGGTGTGGAAGGCCATCGGGGAGAACAACCGCACCTGCCTGCTGCGCGCGGTGGCGGGGCGGCTGGAGTGGCGCCTGCCGGACCCGAGCTGCAACGTCTACCTGGCGCTGGCGGCCACGCTGGCGGCTGGGCTGGATGGCATCGATCAGGGCCTGGTGGCGCCCAGGCCCTGCAAGGACGACCTGTACGAACGCCACGCGCGCGGCGAGCCGCTGCCCGAGTGCCTGCCGCGCGACCTGCACGACGCGCTGCTGGCGCTGGAGGGTGATGCCGCGCTGCGCGCCGCTCTGGGGGAGCCGCTGCTCGAGCAGTACCTGATGCTCAAGCGCGCCGAGTGGGCGGAGTACCACGCGCAGGTGAGTGCCTGGGAACTCGCGCGCTACGCCGACGCCTGATCCGGGGGAGGGCGGCCCGATCGGGATAATCGCGCGCGTGAGTTCCCCAAGCACCACCCTCGACGGCACCCGGACCTGGACCAAGACCACCGACCGCCCGCTGCGAAGCTGGCGCAAGTCGGCGGGTGTGTGGCTCTTCGCGCACTTCGTTGGCGTGCCCATCCCCTGGGCGGCCGCGCGCCAGACCGATCCGCGCGCCCTGCTGGCGCACGAGCACGAGCGCCTGCTGGCCCTGGCCGCCGTGGGCGAGCATGTGCCGCACGTGATCGGCTTCGATGGCGACACCCTGGTCACCAGCGACGTGGGACCGACGCTGGATCACCTGTTGTTTCAGCGCGCGCCCGGGGAGCGCCTGCCGCTGATGCGCGCAGCCGCCGCCGACCTGGCGGGCTTCCATGCGCGCGGCCAATGGCACGGCGGCGCTCAGGCGCGCAACATCACCTGGGACGGCGAGCGCTTCGCGCGCCTGGACTTCGAGGAGCCCCTGGTGCCCGGGCTGGCGCTCGACATGGTGCAGCGCTACGACGTGCTGCAGCTGCTGCTTTCGCTGGCGCGGCTCATCGAGCCGCTGGGCCCGTCGGCCGTGCACGCCGTGCTGGACGCCTACGCCGACGTGAACGAGTCACAGGCCCGCGCGCTGCGCGACTTCATCGCCCACCTGCTGCCGCGCCTGCAGCGCGTCTCGCGCATCGCGGCCTGGTCGCGCCGGCTCGACACCTCGCGCGAGCTGATGCGCCTGCGCACGGTGCTTGAAGGCATGGCGGCCTTCGTGGCCGCGCGCTGAGGCGCGCCCTCAGGTCCTGTACGACGGATCCATGCGCTCGAGCTTGCGCAGCAGCGCGGGCCAGGCGATCTGCGCGCCCTGGCCGGCGGTGGCCACGCGCATGACGTCGGCCATGCCCGCGAGGATGCGGGGGTCCACCTGGGTGAGTTCGCCGCCGCCGGCCAGCGCGTCGATCTGGATGCGGCAGGTGTTCTCGAAGGTGTACATGGAGAGGAAGGCGTCGGCGATGGAGCGGCCTACCGTGAGCAGGCCGTGGTTGCGCAGCACCAGGTAGTTGGCCTTCCCCAGGTCGGCCTGCAGGCGCGGCTTCTCGTCCGGACGGAAGGCCACGCCTTCGTAGGCGTGGTACGCGAGCGAGGCCAGCACGAAGCTGCTCTGCTGGCTGATCGGCAGGATGCCCTGCTTCTGCGCGCTGACCGCCACGCCCGCGCGGGTGTGGGTGTGCAGCACGCACTGCGCCTCGGGGCGCGCCTCGTGCACGGCGCTGTGGATGACGAAGCCCGCCGGGTTCACGGGGAAGGGCGTGTCGTGCAGCTTGTTGCAGGCCATGTCCACCTTCACCAGGCTGCTGGCGGTGATCTCGTCGAACATCAGCCCGTAGGGGTTGATGAGGAAGTGGTGTTCTCCGCCGGTGACGCTGTCCGGCAGCTTGGCGCTGATGTGGGTGAAGACGAGGTCGCTCCAGCCATAGGCCGCCACCAGGCGGTAGCAGGCGGCAAGGTCGCAGCGCAGCGCCCATTCTTCGGCACTGACGACTTCTTTCAGGGAGGGGATGTGCATGGCGTGTCTCCGGCGCCGCCTCTCAGGGGCGGCGTGACACGCACTCTAGGCGCTGGGACACGGCCTGCGCTGTCCGACCAGCGACAAGCCGGCGCGTTCAGCTGCGCGTCTTGCAAGTGCTGATGCCGAACAGGGCGTAGGGCGGGCACCAGCCCATCAGGCCGGTGAGCAGGGGCAGGGCGCCCAGCCAGCCCCACCAGCCGACGGTGCCGGTGGCGGCCAGGGCGATGAGGACAAGGCCGACGAGGATGCGAAGGCCCCGGTCGATGGTGCCGACGTTGCGGGTCATGGTGGTCTCCATCAGTGAACGATGATGTTCCCCGCCATTGGACGTCGGGTGCCGCGCGCCGGCCTTGATCCAGATCAGGGAGCTGTCGCCCGCTCGAGGCGCTCGAGCCAGTGAATGGCATGTGAGCGCTCGCTGCCGCACATCTCCAGGTTCGGCTTGAGGGAGGCGCACACAGCGGGTCGATCGGGTCGACCGAACAGGCGGCAGCGCAGGGCCGCGTCCAGGTGTGGGCAAGGCCGGCCGGCCGGTTTGCCCTGGGGCAGGCCGGGCATGGGGCTGCTGATGGAGGGAGCGGTGCAACAGGCCGCGCAGCCGGGGCGGCAGTCCATGCTCAATCCGGTGCGTGGAGCTTGCGCGCGCCGCGCAGCGCCTGCTCCACGACGCCTTGCACGGCGGCCTGGGCGAGGCCGCTGATGAGTTGACCCTGGTCGTCGAAGGCCTCACCGGCCTTGCTCAGCGCGTACTGCTTCGGCGTCAGCCAGCACTGCAGATTCAGGAGCAGCGGCGACAGGTGCGACAGGCTGCGCAGCCCGCCCAGGGCGCCGGGCGACGCACTGAGCAGGCCGACCACCTTGTCCGCGAAGGGCTTGCTGCCACTGGACCATTCCGGGTCGCCCTTGATGGGGCTGGACACCCAGTCGATGGTGTTCTTGAGCAGGCCGGTGTAGCTGCCGTTGTACTCGGGCGAGCAGATGACCCAGGCCGGGTGGGCGTGGAAGATGGCCTTGAGCCGGCGCGCGGCCTCGGGCGTGCCGCGCGCTTCGAGGTCGGCGTTGTAGAGCGGCAGCTCGAAGTCGGCCAGTTCCAGGTGCGTGACCTGGGCCCCGGCGGCGCGGCCGAGTTCGGCGGCGATGCGGGCGAGCTTGCGGTTGTGGGACTGGGCGCGGGTGCTGCCCGCGAAAACGAGGAGGGGGGTCGGCGTGCTCATGGGGCGGATTCTGGCACCGCCCCCGCGCCGGATTTCTGCGTGAGCGGGGTGGGGTGCCCGCGCTCGCGCAGGACTTCCCCCTTGATGGGACAATCGCGGGCTTGCCTGCGCCGGTTCCGTGCCGCCGCGGGCTTTGGAGTTCTTCAAGATGCTGTACCCCCAGGAATTCGATGTCATCGTCGTTGGCGGCGGCCACGCTGGGACGGAGGCCGCGCTGGCCGCCGCCCGCATGGGCTGCGCCACGCTGCTGCTCACCCACAACATCGAGACCCTGGGCCAGATGAGCTGCAACCCCAGCATCGGTGGCATTGGCAAGGGCCATCTGGTGAAGGAGGTGGATGCGCTGGGCGGGGCCATGGCCATCGCCACGGACGAGGGTGGCATCCAGTTCCGCACCCTCAACAGCAGCAAGGGCCCCGCCGTGCGCGCCACGCGCGCCCAGGCCGACCGCGTGCTCTACAAGGCGGCCATCCGCCGCCGGCTGGAGAACCAGCCGAACCTGTGGCTGTTCCAGCAGGCGGTGGACGACCTGATGGTGGAGGGCGACCGGGTGGTGGGCGCCGTGACGCAAGTGGGGATTCGCTTCCGCTCCCGCGCGGTGGTGCTGACGGCGGGCACCTTCCTGGACGGCAAGATCCACGTGGGCCTGAACAATTACAGCGCGGGGCGCGCGGGCGACCCGCCGGCCGTGTCGCTCTCGGCGCGGCTCAAGGAGTTGAAACTGCCGCAAGGCCGGCTGAAGACCGGCACGCCCCCGCGCCTGGACGGGCGCACGATCGACTGGTCGAAATGCACCGAGCAGCCGGGCGACCTGGACCCGGTGCCGGTGTTCAGCTTCATGGGCCATGCCGGCCTGCACCCGCAGCAGATTTCCTGCTGGATCACGCACACCAACGAGCGCACGCACGACATCATCCGCAGCGGCTTTGACCGCAGCCCGATGTTCACCGGCAAGATCGAGGGCGTGGGCCCGCGCTACTGCCCCAGCGTGGAAGACAAGATCAACCGCTTCGCCGACAAGGACAGCCACCAGATCTTCCTGGAGCCCGAGGGCCTCACCACGCACGAGGTCTATCCGAACGGCATTTCCACCAGCCTGCCCTTTGACATCCAATACGCGCTGGTGCGCAGCATGCCCGGGCTGGAGAACGCGCACATCCTGCGCCCGGGCTACGCCATCGAATACGACTATTTCGACCCGCGCTCGCTGCGCAACAGCTTCGAAACCCAGCAGATCGGCGGCCTGTTCTTCGCGGGGCAGATCAACGGCACCACCGGCTATGAAGAGGCTGCGGCCCAGGGCCTGTTTGCCGGAATCAACGCCGCCCTGCAGTGCCGGGGCGAAGCGGCCTGGCTGCCCTCGCGCGACCAGGCCTACCTGGGCGTGCTCGTGGACGACCTGGTCACCCAGGGCGTGACCGAGCCCTACCGCATGTTCACCAGCCGCGCCGAGTACCGCCTGCAGCTGCGCGAGGACAACGCCGACATGCGCCTCACCGAGGACGGCCGCCGCCTGGGCCTGATCGACGACGCGCGCTGGGACGCCTTCAGCCGCAAGCGCGATGCGGTTTCACGTGAAACCGAGCGCCTGAAATCGGTCTGGGTGAACCCGAAAATCCTGTCGGCGGAGGAGGGTGAGCGTGTGCTGGGCAAGGCCATCGAGCACGAGCACAACCTGTTCGATCTGCTGCGCCGGCCCGGGGTGGACTATGCCTCCCTCGTCGGCATGAACGGCGGCGCTTTCGTCAGCGACACGGTTTCACGTGAAACCCTGGGCGAGTTGGCCGAGCCCGTGATCGAGCAGGTGGAAATCGCGGCCAAGTACAGCGGCTACATCGACCGGCAGAAGGCCGAGGTGGAGCGAGCCGCCCACTACGAGCACATGAAGCTGCCGCCGGACATCGACTACCTGAAGGTCTCTTCCCTGTCCTTCGAGGCGAGGCAGAAGCTGGCCAAGCACCGGCCAGAAACCCTGGGCCAGGCCTCGCGCATCTCGGGCATCACGCCTGCCAGCATTTCGCTCCTGCTGATCCACTTGAAGAAGGGTGGCTACGGCGGCCTGGCCTCGGCCCGCGCCACGGCTGAGACGCCATGACGGATGGCTTGCGGAACGAACTGCAGATCGGCCTGCAGGCGCTGGAGTTGTCGCTCGACGATGAGCAGGTGGACATGTTGCTGGCCTACCTGGCGCTCATCGAGAAGTGGAACAAGGTCTACAACCTGACAGCGGTGCGCGAGCCGACGGAGATGCTGACCCACCACCTGCTCGACAGCCTGGCGGTGGTCGGCCCCTTGCTGAGGGAGACGGATGGCCGACCGGTGCGGCTGCTCGACGTGGGCTCGGGCGCCGGCCTGCCGGGGGTGGTGATCGCCATCGCCTGTCCGCAGATCGAGGTGACCTGCGTGGACACGGTGGCCAAGAAGGCGGCGTTTTTGCGGCAGGTGTCGGCGGAGTTGGGGCTGGTCAATCTGCACGGACTGCACGCGCGGGTGGAGTCCTTGAGTCGGGGGCGGGGGGAGGAAGGCTACGACGTCGTGACGTCGCGCGCGTTTTCTTCCCTGTCCGACTTCGTTCAGTGGTCACGGTCGGCGCTCCAGATCGGGGGCATGTGGATGGCCTTGAAGGGCAAGCATCCCCTGGATGAGTTGCTGGCCCTGCCGCCCACGATTGACGTGTTTCACGTGGAACCGGTGGCGGTGCCGGGGTTGAACGCGGATCGGTGCGTTGTCTGGATGCGGGAGAGGATGGGCTGACCGCCCCCTGTGTTTCGCTAGCGGTTGTCGTTCGCGTTCGCGGTTCAGGCGGCTGCTTCGCGAGGATCGGGCGCCAGGGCGCTCTGTTCCGCGAATGTCCCCCGGACCGGCTGCGCCGGTCCTCCT
>NZ_WVZN01000031.1 GCF_011772445.1 Hydrogenophaga sp.
TTCGGTGGGGCCCTGGCCTCGGGCAGCGCCGAGGGCGTGGCCATCGGTGCCACGGCCGGGGGCAATGCGGCTGAGCACAACTACCTCAACCACCTGGAGCGCGCGACGCTGAACAAGGCCGACAAGGCCTGCAAGACCTCAGGCCAGCAATGCGACACGGCAGCAGCGCTCAAATACAAGGACGAACTCAGCGATCGACTGCTGGCCAATGCCGTGGCCGCATGTGAGGGAGAGGCGTGCAACGACGCCGTCAACTTCATCAATCAGCAATTGATTGCGATGGGATGTACTGCGCCGCAGGCCTGTCCTGATCAAACGACCCTGCTGGCGTACTGGAGCGTCGCGCAGCAAAAGGCGCAGGGACTCGAAGGGGTGTACCCCGAGACCTGGTTGCTCGACGCCAAGGCGGCACTCGATCTGGGCAAGCTTGGCATCCGTGTGCTGGCGGGCAGTGGCAAGGGCAGCCTCGACGCGCTCAATGCACTGAGCAAGGCGTCTGCCGATGATCTGGTCAAGGTCAACAACAATGCGCTTCGAGATGATTGGCAGCAGTTCGACCAGTTTCGAAAACCCGGTTCAACGCGTCCAGGCGGTGAATGGGATTGGCAAGGACAGGCGCCCAACAATGGGGCTGTTCCGGGTACATCGAAAACTGCAACTGTCGAACAGGGCAGTACCCTTGATCGCTACGGCTCCAGAAGTGGCGAGTATTTTTCCCCCGTCAACACGCCTCTGGAACAACGCGCACTTCCACCCGGAAAACAAGCCGATCCGTATGAGCAGTACTCCGTGCTCAAGCCGTTTACGGTCATGGAAGAGAAGATCGCACCGGCATTTAATCAGCCGGGAGGTGGGGTGCAGATGCGGGCAATCATTCCTGAAGTCAAGGAAGGCTTCGCTCGCATCGAAGAACTCATCCGTTACGGATATCTAAAGGATCCAAAGGTCAAGCCATGAACATTCAATGGGACGATCGATACGAGTTTCCTCCGAGGGTTCCAGATCCTGATCCCGATTGGCCAATGAGGGAGCTTTCTGCTGAACTTCAGCGGTTAAAGGTAGATGTGGATGTGAGACTGCTAGGCGTTCCTGATGCATTTCCAGACGGGGGCTGGTGTATTCACAAAGAGGGCAATGTGTGGCTGGTTTATCACTCAGAACGGGGACGCCGATCCAGGCCCTCCTTGTTTACAAGTTCATTTGACGCGGCCAACTTCTATCTTTGGATTCATGTGTGTGACCCCAGATCCGATAGCACATCTGTTGGGCGGTTGCCTCGATTGCACGGACGCTCCTGATCGCGCACCTGGGCTCCAGCGACAGCGTCAAGCAACGCCTTGTGTCCATGGCCGGCGCCGGGATCGTGCAGGGGCTGATCGACAACCTGCAGTTCTCCGGCAAGGCCCTCAAGGACATCGGCCTGAACGACGGCATGGGCGCCTACTTCGGCAAGCAGTTCATCGAACACGCGGGCCGGGCCAGTGCCAACGCGCTGCTGCTGGGCACGCCGCTGGACAAGGCGCTAGAAGGCGCGCCGGCGAGCAGCCTGCTGAGCACGGGCACGGCCTTCGGCGCGGACGCGATCGGTCAATGGGACAACCGATACGAATTTCCTTCGCAACTCCCCGATCCTGGCTGGAGCTTGCGTGAGCTCGCGGCTGAACTCCAGAGGCTCAAGCTTGATGTGGACGCGCGTCCACCGGGAGTTGCCCAGGTGAACTACGAACGACAAACGCCAACAACCCGATGATCGTCACGTCAACCCGAAGCGCCATCGTCTGGAAAACCGAAGACGGTGACACCATCACCTTCTACGGCGAGTGGACCGTCACACCCAAGTTCTACTTGTCGTCGGAATATCGCTGTACGCCGCGTCGCGACTCGCAGGCGCAGTTGAGCGGCGACGAAGTGAACAAGGAACGCCGCAAGATGATGGAGGAGGCGCAGCGCCTGGGTTGGGTGGTTGTCGACCGCTAGGGAAGGCCTGAAGAGCCCAAACCCCATGGTGTGAGCGGGCCCGCTCATGCAGGACCTCAAGGCTCGCTAAGAAGCCATGACGCTGCGACCGTGAGCCCCTCTCGCCGTGCCGATTTGCAGCACGATCCTTGCCCGCAGCAGGCACCCTGCCCTCACTCGGCGACCCGTGTTCGTTGCCTGTCCCCGATGGTCAAATTTCTGGATGTGTTGCCATGAGCTCACGCGCGCATTTCATTGCCCTGAGAACCTTGCGCGAAGGCCATACGCTTGCAGCTTCAGTGGAACCGATCCGCAACGGTTGCTTGGCATGGGTGGGAGTTCATCCGCTCAATTCCAATTGGCAATCCACCCGGGAGCTTTTGCGCGCGCATGGCCAAACGATGTCGTTGATGCCGAGCCGTGTCCATCACCTGCAACGGTTCGAGGTCTATCGCACTTTGATAGAGCGGGACATATGGTTGGCAACGACGGACGTACTGGGCAAAACCAGCGCCTTTGCGTATGACGAGGAGGAGCTGATTTCCAAGCTGGCTGCATGGGGGGTGCGGCTTGAACAACTCGTTTCACCACGCGAGGTGGGCTATCCGATCTGATGGCATCCGCGCCACCTGGATGTCTGCGGGGCTCAATTTTCAGGCATGCCCAACTCTCGCATCGCTTTGGCCACGCGCTGACGCCCGGGGCTTTCTTCGCTTCCCATGGACAGGTAGGAAGACACGGTCAGGTCCGGCGTCTCGATGAGCAACTCACCCACGGTGTCCTTGCCTTCCCTGATATGTCCCAGCTCCACTTGGGCTGTCAACAGCAAGCGCAGAGTGGGCACGTGGCGCCTGAGGGCCCTCAAGGATTTTCGGCCGCAGGCAAGCGCCTGCTTTGGCTGGTGGTTTGCCAGCAGGGCATTGCCCATCAGAAGGTCGAAGAAGTACTGCAAGGGGTCGACAGGAGAGAGGGAGCACGCGAAGTTCGCTTCGGTTACGGCCCAGGCACTGGAGTCCCACATGGACGAATACAGACTCCTAAATAGCCAAGCCATGGGCTCGCTGGGGTTGGCCTCAATGGCCGAGTCGAGACACTTGCTCGCTTTCCGGGGGTTACCCAACAACTGGCAATGTATGTAGCCTTCCACGGCCAGGGCCATGGCGTTGCCAGGCTCGGCATCCAACGCACGCTGTGTCTGTTCACGCGCTTGCCGAATGTCGCTCGCCACGCAGCGACTTCTGCCTTGGACCACATTCAAGGCGTGCCACAGGCCGAGCCAGGCCCTGGGAGGGGCGAGGCGCCGATGCCTCGAGATCAGCTCGGTCAATGCTTCGCGTCCGCGCTCAAAAGCTGCCCCCGAATGGCTATATCCCATCGACATGCCTGCCAGCATGAGGTGGCTGCTGTCCAGACTGGGCAGTGGGCGCGTCACGGGTGGGCCGGCTTGCACGTTGGCGATGTGGCGCGCCACGGTTTGTGCCAACCCGTGCAACAACTCGCTCTGCTCCTGAAGCAGGTCGTCCAGCGGTTGTTGAAACTCTCCTTTCCATAGCAGTGCGTGGCTACGGGCCAAGGTCAGTTCGGCTGTCGCGATCAGTTGGCGGTCGCGAACGCGGTAGCGGCCCGACATGACGTACGTGGCGCCTAGGTGGTTCTCGATGTCGTCGAGCTTCTTGCTGTCGCGCAAGGCGGAGGTGGACTGCCGGGAAATCACCCGCAAGCCGATGCTGCGAGACAAACGCGAAATCACCCCTTCGGCAATCAATTCGCCGATTACCTCGGGCATCGTTTGAGGGGCGTCTGCTCGGAAGGGCATGATGGCCAAGCCCGGACGGATGTCACCGTGCGCTGCGGTCGATCCATCATCAGGGCGTTCGTGCCTGGGATGGGCACGAAACAATCGCACGCGCTCGTCGGACCCTACCCACTCGCCGCAGTCTTCCAGATCCGCGTCAGGGCCATTGGCCAACCTGTCGCGCAGCAGATCGGTGATCAGGACCTCGCCCGGTCCGGCCAACGCGCTCAGATTGATGGTCAAGTGCACATCCTGATCTGCCGGTTCTCGCTCGCCGTAAGAGTAGCGGGGCAGATGGGCGGCGGCGCGCAGGCGCAATCGCGGGTGCGTGCCGGTGTCCCCGTTCATGGAGTCCGCCAACTGATGCAATGCGAAAGCGGCCTGCAGTGGGCATCTGCTGTCCAACGTCGCCACTGTTCCACGAGGGGATGGTGCGCGCCCAACGCACTGTGTCCGGGTTCAGCCATGCCCATCGCCAGAAGAAGGCGTTCCTGGCATTGGCGGCTTGGACGTATGGGCATGGTGGCTCTCATGAAATCCTGCCGCATGGATGGCTGGTTTGACTCGGATTCAGTGGCGTGCCTGAGGCGTTCACGTTTCAGGTAGGCCCAATAGGCGCATCGCGGTGGCGGTCCGCTGGCGAATGGGGCTTTCTTGGCTACCCATGGAGAGGTATGAAGACACGGTCAGCTCCGGCGCTTCGGCTCGTATCTGTGCCATGGTTGCCTTTCCTTCTTCGATTCGCCCGCTTTCCGCGTAGGCCGTCAGCAGCAGGCGCAGAGTGGGAATATGGTGCTTGTGAGCCCTCAGGGACAGGCGGCCACACTCGATCGCCTGTTCCAATTTGCGGTCAGCCAGCAGGGCATTGCACGTCAACAGGTCAAAGAAATACTGCAAGGGATCGACCGGCGAGAGCGAGCGAGCGACATACGCCTCGGTCACCGCCAGGGAGCTGGAACCCCACATGCTCGAGAGGAGGCTCTTGAACAGCCAAGCCATGGGTTCACTGGGATTGGCTTCGATGGCCGAAGTGAGGTAGCTTCTCGCGTGCTGAGGGCTGCCCAACAACTGGCATTGGATGTACCCCTCGACCGCCAGTGCCATTGCATTGTTGGGCTCGGCTTGTAGTGCGCGCAGCGTCTGCTCGCGCGCCTGTTTGATGTCGCGGGCTACGTTGCCGCTTGTGCCCTTGACCACGTTCAAGGCATGCCACATTGCCAGCCACGCGCGGGGCAGCGCGTGCTCGGGATGACGGTGGGCTAGCGTGGTCAAGGCGTTGTGCCCGTGAGCGAAGGCTCTGCTCGAATGGCTGTGAACCATCGACACGCCGGCCAGCATGAGGACGCTGCTGTCCAGACTCGGCAGTGGACGCGTCAAGGCATGGCTCACTTGGGCCTTGCCCAGGGCCTGCGCCACCGTGCGGGCCAACTCATGCAGCAGTTCGCTTTGTTCTTGCAGCAGGTCGTTCAGCGCGTGTTGCAACTGGCCCTTCCACAGCAGGGCGTGGCTTCTCGCCTCGGCGAGTTCGGCGGTGACGACCAGCCTGTTGTTGCGGATGCTGTAGCTACCAGACAGGATGAAGGTGGCGCCCAGGTGTCGTTCGATCTCGGCGAGCTCGCCACTGCCACGCAGGGCGGAGGTGGACTGACGCGCAATCACACGCAAGCCGATGCTGTGCGAGAGGCGCGCTATCACGCCGTCGGCGATGAGTTCGCCGAGTATCCAGTGTTTGACTTCTGGCACGCTGGCCTGAAAAGGGATGACAGCCAAGGCCGGGCGAAGGTCGTTGTTTGCTGTAGCAAGGCGTTCAGGGGCTGCTTCGTGTTTCGGGTGGGCCCGGAACAGGCGAACAGGTTGGGCAAACGATTCCACCCAATGGCCCAGGTCCTCGAAATCCGCGTCGAGCCCATTGGCCAGCCGGTCACGCAGTTCCGCCGTGACCAGGAATTCGCCGGGCTCGGCCAATGCAGTCAGCTCAGAGGTCAGCTGCACGTCACGATCGATAGGCTCCCGCTGACCGTGGCCGTAGCTCGCCAGATGGGCTCCGGCACGCAGTTGCAGTTGCTTCGACGCATCGGCTCGCGCGTTCAAGGCATCGGCCAACTGATTCAGTGCAAAGGCCGCTTGGATGCAGTGGCGCGCGTCGGCGAACTCCATCATCAGCCCCTGGTGCGTTTGCCTGACGACGTGGCCCTTGTGGTGCGACAGCAGTTGCCAGTACGCATCGCCCGCCCAATGCTGCAGTCGTTCCACAAGTGGATCGGTTCCGCCCCAGACGCCTGGCGTGCTGTCGGCCACGTCCATGGCCATCAGAGGGCGTTCCTCGACCCGGGGACTGGGAAAAGGGGTGTGTGCTGCATTCATGGTGCGGCTTCAGGACGGAACGCGGAGGGTTGTCGTGATCAGCGGTTCGCTGGTACCGCAACGCAGCAGGACCAGATGCAGGGATCCTCGCCGGTGCTCGAGGGAAATCCGCTTGGCGGCTGTCGCACTTCGGGCTGAAAGCACAGCAGACGACGTGACTTCGTAGGCATTCAAGCGATGGCTGGATGGCGCAAATTGCACGGTACTCCCCCTTGATGGTCTGATCGACCCGGCTCGCGAGCGAGCCAGTCTAGTCCCTTCTTTGAAATTTTCAGGAGATTCTGATGAACATCACGCAAAGCTCATCCCAAGGTCGTTCCTCGGCAAGCAAGGCCGTCATTGGTGGTGGCAGCATCACCACGAAGGCTGTTGCTGAACATGTGCGCAAGACAAAGGCCGAGGCGGATTTGCGCGCACCCAGGAACCAACCGCCCAGCAGGTCGGCAGTCATCGGTGGAGGCAGTGTCACCACACCAGCTGTAGCCGCGCATCTGCGACAGACAATCCCGGCAACCAGCCAGCGCTGAATCCCGCCCGAGAAAGTCCCACACCATGCCCACGCAGCCGGACAGGCAACCGACCCCCACCATCAGGTTCCACCGCATCTATCCGGCTGCCATCCCGCCCATGCGGGCCGACAAGTCCGCCCTGGGCCTGATGCCCACGATGGCTTACCGCCATTGCGAGGCCATGCGAGTGGCCTCTTCTTTCGGTTGGTACGCCTTTCCGGCGGAGGAGATCTGCCTCCGCTGGAATGGCTCCGACGTTTTCGTCAAGGAAGACGGCCATTGGCAGCCGCTGGTGCGCACCGAGCTGCCAGGGTTTGCCGACTACTGGAACGCGCACGCGCCCGAGGACCTGGTGGATCTGTCGCCGCCGTTCCTGACGCGTTTGCAGCTGCCCGGCCTGGTGCAGGTCTGGACCGGCCTGCTGTGCAGCACCGCCCCCGGCTGGAGCGTGCTGGTGCGCCCGCCCAGCAACATGCGGGGCAGCTTTCTGTATTCACCCTACGAGGGCATCGTGGAGACCGACCGTTACCAGCCGTGCCCTCTGTTCATGAACATCCAGCTGGTGGCCACCGATGTGGACATCGTGCTGCCCAAGACAGTGCCGTTGCTGCAGGTGCAGCCCCTGCTGCGCGAGACGTACGATGAGCGTGCGCACACCTCGCAGGAGGTGGACGGCCTGGGCGTGCAGGAAGACGGCCAGCCCGCCCTGAGGCCGGAAGAGTGGCAGGCGTACCGGCGAACCATCCGCGTCGAGACCGAGGGACAGCCCGCCGAGGCGGGCCACTACGCCCCCGACTCAAGGAAGCGCGGCAAGTCCGGCGACTGAGTGGCGGCGGGCGCGGCTCACTTGAGCCGCTTGATCAGGCTGGAGGTGTCGAAGCGCTGGCCGCCCATGGCCTGCACGTCCGCGTAGAACTGGTCCACCAGGGCCGTTACCGGCAGGCGGGCGCCGTTGCGCTTGGCCTCGTCGAGCACCAGGCCCAGGTCCTTGCGCATCCAGTCCACGGCGAAGCCGAAGTTGAATTCACCGGCCACCATGGTCTTGCCGCGGTTGTCCATCTGCCAGCTTTGCGCCGCGCCCTTGCCGATGACCTCGAGCACCAGGTTCATGTCCAGACCGGCTTTCTGGCCGAAGGCGATGGCCTCGGACAGGCCCTGCACCAGGCCTGCGATGCAGATCTGGTTGACCATCTTCGTCAATTGGCCCGCGCCGGGCGCACCCATGAGCGTAAAGGCGCGCGAGAAGGCCATGGCCACGGGCTTCACCGTGTCGAAGGCGGCCTGGTCGCCACCGCACATCACGGTGAGCAGGCCGTTCTCGGCGCCTGCCTGGCCGCCGGAGACGGGTGCGTCCACGAAGGCGATGCCCAGCGCCTTGGCTGCGGCGTACAGCTCGCGCGCCACGTCGGCCGAGGCGGTGGTGTGGTCCACGAAGATGGCGCCGGGCTTCATGCCGGCAAGCGCGCCGTCGGCGCCCAGCACCACGGAGCGCAGGTCGGCGTCGTTGCCCACGCAGCAGAAGACGATGTCGGCGCCGGCCGCCGCCTCGCGCGGGGTGGCCTTGAAGGCGCCACCGTGCTGCTTCGCCCAGGCCTCGGCCTTGGCGGCGGTGCGGTTGTAGACGGTGACCTCGTGGCCGGCGGCTTGCAGATGGCCCGCCATCGGGCTGCCCATCACGCCCAGGCCAAGGAAGGCGACGCGGCGCGAGGGGGTGGGTTCGTAGGTCTTGGGGTTCAAGGCGGGGTCTCCTGGGTTGTGTGGTGCAACCCAGGATGGTACCCAGCCCCCGTGTCAGACGATCGTCAGGTGCTCGGTGCCGGCCGCCAGATCGAGGGTCTTCGCGCGCTGGCTGTTGAGCTTGATCTGCAGACGCAGGTCGTTGAGCGAGTCGGCGTTGCGCAGCGCGTCCTCATAGGTGATGAGGTTGCTTTCGAAGGCCTCGAACAGGGCCTGGTCGAAGGTCTGCATGCCCATCTGGGTGCTCTTCTTCATCACTTCCTTGATCTCGGCGACTTCGCCCTTGAAGATCAGATCGGAGATGAGGGGCGAGTTGAGCAGGATCTCGACCGCAGCGTGGCGGCCTTTGTTGTCCTGGCGCGGCACCAGGCGCTGCGAGATGAGCGAGCGCAGGTTCAGCGACAGGTCCATCAGCAGCTGCGCGCGGCGCTCTTCGGGGAAGAAGTTGATGATGCGGTCCAGCGCCTGGTTGGCGCTGTTGGCGTGCAGCGTGGCCAGGCACAGGTGGCCGGTTTCGGCGAACTGGATCGCGTGTTCCATGGTTTCGCGGTCGCGGATCTCGCCCATCAGGATCACGTCGGGCGCCTGGCGCAGGGTGTTCTTCAGCGCGGCCTCCCAACTCTCGGTGTCCAGGCCCACCTCGCGCTGCGTGACCACGCAGTTCTTGTGCGGGTGCACGAACTCGATCGGGTCTTCCACGGTGACGATGTGGCCGTGGGAGTGCTCGTTTCGCCAATCGACCATGGCCGCCAGCGAGGTGGATTTGCCCGAGCCCGTGGCACCCACCAGGATGCACAGGCCGCGCTTGGACATGGCCACGTCCTTCAGTACCTGCGGCAGGCCCAGCTTGTCGATGGTGGGCAGCACGGCGGGAATGGTCCGCAGCACCAGGCCGACCTTGCCCTGCTGGATGAAGGCGTTGCAGCGGAAGCGCCCGATGGCGGGCGGCGAGATCGCGAAGTTGCACTCCTTGGTGCGCTCGAACTCGGCGGCCTGCTTGTCGTTCATGATGGCGCGCGCCAGCGCCAGCGTATGGCCCGCTGTCAGCGGCTGCGGCGAGACCTTGGTCACCGCGCCGTCGACCTTGATGGCCGGCGGGAAGTCGGCCGTGATGAACAGGTCGCTGCCGCCCCGGCTGAGCATGAGCCGCAGCAGGTCGTTGATGAATTTCGATGCCTGATCGCGTTCCATCTGTTGCCCCTTTGCCCGTGCCGGATCAGCCTGGGAAGTTCTCTGGGATCTTGGCCTTGCCGCGCGCCTCGGCCGGGCTGATGACGTTGCGGCGCACCAGGTCGGTGAGGTTCTGGTCCAGCGTCTGCATGCCCACGCTGTTGCCGGTCTGGATGGCCGAGTACATCTGCGCCACTTTTGCCTCGCGGATGAGGTTGCGGATGGCGCTGGTGCCCAGCATGATCTCGTGCGCCGCCACGCGGCCGCTGCCGTCCTTGAGCTTGCACAGCGTCTGCGAGATGACGGCCACCAGCGATTCGGACAGCATGGCGCGCACCATGTCCTTCTCTTCAGCCGGGAACACGTCGATGATGCGGTCGATCGTCTTGGCCGCGCTGGTGGTGTGCAGGGTGCCGAACACCAGGTGGCCGGTCTCGGCCGCCGTCATGGCCAGGCGGATGGTCTCCAGGTCGCGCATCTCGCCCACGAGGATGACGTCCGGGTCTTCACGCAGGGCCGAGCGCAGCGCGTTGGAAAAGCTCAGCGTGTGCGGGCCCACCTCGCGCTGGTTGACCAGGCACTTCTTGGACTCGTGCACGAATTCCACCGGGTCTTCCACCGTGAGGATGTGGCCGTACTCGGTCTCGTTGAGGTGGTTGACCATACCGGCCAGCGTGGTGGACTTGCCCGATCCCGTGGGGCCGGTGACCAACACCAGGCCGCGCGGGCGCAGGGCCAGGTCGGCGAAGATCTTGGGCGCGTTGAGCTGCTCCAGCGTGAGGATCTTGCTCGGGATGGTGCGGAACACGGCGCCGGCACCGCGGTTCTGGTTGAAGGCGTTCACGCGGAAACGCGCCAGGCCCTCGATTTCGAACGAGAAGTCGCATTCCATGAACTCCTCGTACTGCTTGCGCTGGCTGTCGTTCATGATGTCGTACACCATGGCATGAACGGCCTTGTGGTCCAGCGCGTCGACGTTGATGCGGCGCACGTCGCCATGCACCCGTATCATGGGCGGCAGACCGGCGGACAAGTGAAGATCGGAAGCCTTGTTCTTGACGCTGAAAGCCAGCAGTTGGGTGATGTCCATCCCGGTTTTTCCGTGTATTTGAGGGGCTTTGCAAACGATTATGACGACGATCGCAGGCAATCTCCAGCAAGTGAAGGAGCGCCTGTGGCGCGCTTGCGAAGGGGCTTCGCGAGACAGCGCAGAGGTTACTTTGCTGGCGGTTTCCAAGACCTTCGGGCCCGATGCCGTCCGTCAGGCCCATGCCGCCGGCCAGACGGCTTTTGGCGAAAACTATGTGCAAGAAGGCGTCGAGAAGATCGCGCTGCTGGCGGAGTCGTTGCCGCGCGAAGCCATCGAATGGCACTGCATCGGCCCGGTGCAGAGCAACAAGACGCGGCTCGTCGCCGCGCAATTCGATTGGGTGCAATCGGTCGATCGCCTCAAGATCGCGCAGCGCCTGAGCGAGCAGCGACCGGCCGATCTGCCGCCGCTCAATGTGTGCCTTCAGGTCAATGTGGACGGCGGCCCCAACAAGGCCGGCGTCGCGCCCGCCGAGTTGCCCGCTCTGGCCGACGCGGTGGCCGCGCTGCCGCGCCTGCGCCTGCGCGGCCTGATGTGCATTCCCGAGCCCGCGCCCGACTTCGAGTCGCAGCGCGCGCTGTTCCTGCGGGCGCGCGAGGCCTACGACGAACTGCGGGCGCGAGGGTACGCGCTCGACACCCTGTCCATGGGCATGAGCGAAGACCTGGAGGCGGCCGTGGCCGCGGGCGCCACGATGGTGCGCGTGGGCCGCGCCGTGTTCGGCGCGCGCGCGTCCAAGCCAGGGCCCGCTACTTCCCCAATGGCTTGACGTTCCCGCAAGAGGCTGCGACCCAGCGGCCCTGGCCTTCCACGCGCATCTTCTCGGGTTTGCCGTCCACCTGCGTGGTCACGTCCATCACCGTGGTGTAGCCGGTGTCGCCCTGGAAGCTGACCGTGCCTTCCCCGCTGGAAGGGGGCTTGGCGCAGGTGAAGCGGATCTTCATGGCTTGCGCGCTGCGCGACACCACCTCGTGCCGGCAATCGCCTTCGGCCACCGGCGGGGCGTCGCTGCGCGCGGCCATCTCGGGCGTGATGCAGACCTTCATGCTCATGCCACCGCCCGGCGCCGCACCGGGCATGGACATGCCCTGTCTGGCGAGCATGTCCTGCATCTGCTTGCGCTGCGCTGGGCTCATGGACGCCATCTGCTGCTGCATCTGGGCCATGGCGGCGTCCATCTTGGCGTTGCCGCCGATCTTGTTCGTCATTTCCCAGAGGCCGGGCTTGGTGGTCTGGGCGGCGGCCAGGGGCAGGGCGAGCAGGGCGGCGATGAGGAGGGGGCGGGGGTGGATCGTCATGGTGGGCTCCTGGGGTGATGGCACGGCGGCATTCTGCGGCGCGGGTCGCGGGCTTCCAAGTGATGGGTTCACAAGGGCAGTCGCGTGCTGGTCTTCACCTCTTCCATCACCGCGTAGGTGCGCGTCTCGCGCACGCCGGGCATTTGCCAGAGCACCTGGCCGGCGAAGGCGCGGTAGGCCGCCATGTCCGCCATGCGGGTCTTGAGCAGGTAGTCGAAGCCGCCGGCCACCATGTGGCATTCCAGGATCTCGTCGTGCACCTGCACGGCGGCCCGGAACTGGTCGAAGACGTTGGGCGTGGTGCGGTCGAGCAGCACCTCCACGAAGACCAGCAGGCCGCGCCCGAGTTTGTGCGGGTCCAGCCGCGCCTCGTAGCCCTGGATGACGCCCTCGCGCTGCAGGCGCTGGGTACGCGCCAGCACGGCCGTGGCCGACAGGCCCACGGCCTCGGCCAGCTTGAGGTTGGGCAGGCGGCCGTCGGCCTGCAGCAGGCGCAGGATCTTCAGATCGATTCGGTCGAGGTCAGGTGCGGGGTTCATGCCGAATTATTCACTTTATATCCATAAAAAATAGAGAAATATTCACCCGCGTGGCGGTCACGATGCGGCAATTCACCATTCCTGTGCCCATACCGCCATGCTTCACCCCATCCCCCAGGACCCGCTGCCGCGCACCGATCGCTTGCCCGACCCCTACCGTGCCGAGGCCGCCGTGCTGGCCCAGCGGCTGAGCGCGCTGGACGGCGCGCTGGAATGGGCCGCGGTGCGCGCCCGCGCCGAACCCTGGGTGCGCGCCGTGCGCGAGAACCCGCCGCCCTTCTGGGCCATGGAGCGCCTGCTCACCGAATACCCCATCAGCAGCCACGAAGGCCTGGCCCTGATGCGCCTGGCCGAGGCATTGCTGCGCGTGCCCGACGCCGAAACCGCCATCGCGCTCACCGCCGACCAGTTGGGCCGCGCGGATTTCGAGGGCGCGTCGGACGCGGTGATCGCGCGCCTGTCCTCGGCCGCCATCGCCTTGAGCAAGCGTTGGCTGCCCGCCGAGGGCGAGACGCCGGGACTCGTGGCGCGCCTGGGCGCGCGCTCGGTGGTGGCGGCCACGCTGCGCGCGGTGCAGTTGCTGGGGCGCCAGTTCGTGCTGGGTGAGGACATCGAGGACGCGCTGCGCCGCGCCGAGGCTGCCCGGCGGAACTTGCCCGCGCTGTGCCACAGCTTCGACATGCTGGGCGAAGGTGCGCGCACCGATGCCGACGCGGCGCGCTACCTGGAGAGCTACCGCCAGGCGCTGGAGGCGATCGCGCGCCGCGCCGACCCGTTGCGCCACCCCTCGCTCAACGACGGCCTGTCCATCAAGCTCAGCGCCCTGCACCCGCGCTACGAACCCGCGCAGCGCGAGCGCGTGATGCGTGAGCTGCTGCCACGTGTGTGGACCCTGTGCGAGCGCGCCGCGCAGGCCTCGATCAATCTCACCATCGACGCCGAAGAGGTGGAGCGGCTCGAGCTCTCGCTCGACGTGTTCGAGGCCCTGGCCTCGCGCGTGGCGCGCGAGTACCCGCTGTGGGAAGGCCTGGGCCTGGCGCTGCAGGCCTACCAGACGCGCGCGGTCGAGCTCATCGACGAGGTGGCCGCCATCGCCCGCCGCCACGGTGTGCGGCTGATGTGCCGGCTGGTGAAGGGCGCCTACTGGGACAGCGAGATCAAGCGCGCGCAGGAGCTGGGCCTGTGCGGCTACCCGGTGTTCACGCGCAAGCACCGCACCGACGTGAGCTACCTGGCCTGCGCGCGCGCGCTGCTCGACGCGGACGACGCGATCTTTGCGCAGTTCGCCACGCACAACGCGGGCACCATCGCCGCCGTGCTGCACATGGCGCGCCAGCGCGGCCACACGCGCTTCGAGCTGCAGCGCCTGCATGGCATGGGCGAGGGCGTGTACCGCGAGGTGCTGCGTGACCCGGGCGTGGCGTGCCGCGTATACGCCCCGGTGGGTGCGCACCGCGATCTGCTGGCCTACCTGGTGCGACGGTTGCTGGAGAACGGCGCCAATTCCTCCTTCGTGCACCAGCTCGCCGACGAATCGGTCGGCATGGACGCGCTGCTCGAATCGCCGATGGGGCGCTGTGCGCGCGAGGAGGGTGAACCCGCTTTTGCCTTGCCCCCACGCTTGTATGGCGTGCAGCGACCGAACAGCGAAGGCCTGGACCCCAGTGTGGCCGAGCACCGCGAGCGGCTGTTCGATGCCTGGCGCCAGGTGACCGTGCCCGCGGTGCCCGAGGCCCGGCCGGGCGAGGTCGAGGTCGCGGTGCGCCGCGCCGCGGGCGCTTTCGACGCGTGGAACCACCGCCCCGTGGGCGAGCGCGCCGCGATCCTGCGCCGCGCCGCCGACGAGATGCAGGCGCAACTGCCGCCACTGTGCGCCCTGCTGGTGGCCGAGGCCCGCAAGACCTGGCCCGACGCCGTCGCCGAGGTGCGCGAGGCCATCGACTTCCTGCGCTACTACGCGACCGAGGCCGAGCGCCTGCTGGCGCCCGTGGAACTGCCCGGTCCCACCGGCGAGCGCAACACCCTGCGCCTGCACGGGCGTGGCGCCTGGGTCTGCATCAGCCCCTGGAATTTCCCGCTGGCCATCTTCACGGGCCAGGTGGCGGCGGCACTGGTCACGGGCAACACCGTGCTGGCCAAGCCGGCGGAGCAAACCCCCGCCATCGCGCAAGAGGCCGTTCGCCTGCTGCACGCGGCCGGCGTGCCGGCCGAGGCGCTGCAACTGCTGCATGGCCCTGGCGAGACCGTGGGTGCCGCGCTGGTGGACGAGTCCGCCGTGGCCGGCGTGGCGTTCACGGGTTCCACGCCCGTGGCCAAGGCCATCCAGCGCGCGCTCGCGGCCAAGGACGGGCCCATCGTGCCTCTGATCGCCGAGACCGGCGGCGTGAACGCCATGCTGGTGGACAGCAGCGCCCTGCCCGAGCAGGTGGCCGACGCCGTGGTGCAAAGCGCCTTCCGCAGCGCGGGGCAGCGTTGCTCGGCGCTGCGCCTGCTGTGCGTGCACGACGCCATCGCCGACGGCGTCATCGACATGGTGCGCGGCGCCGCGCAGGCACTGGTGGTGGGCGATCCGGCCGACCTGGCCACCGACGTCGGCCCCCTGATCGACGCCGACGCCTTCGAGGGTGTGTCGCGGCAGCTGGCGCGCCTGCGCACCACGGCGCGCGAACTGCTGTCCGGCGAGGACGAGGCGGCCACGCACACCCTGGCGCCGCGGATGGTCGAGATCCGCCACATCGCCGAGGCCTCGCAGGAGATTTTCGGCCCGGTGCTGCAAGTGCTGCGCTGGCGTGGCGAGCCGAAGGAGGTGATCGCGCAGGTCAATGCCCTGGGTTACGGCCTCACCCTGGGGCTGCAGACCCGCATCGACAGCCGCGCCCTGGCGCTGGCGGCGCAGGCGCGCGCGGGCAATGTCTACGTCAACCGCAACACCATCGGCGCCGTGGTGGGTGTGCAGCCCTTCGGCGGCGAAGGCCTGTCGGGCACCGGCCCCAAGGCGGGCGGGCCGCACTACCTGCCGCGCTTCTGCGCGGAACAGACGCTCACCATCAACACCACCGCCGCGGGCGGCAACGTGGCGCTGTTCAGCGCGTGAGAAGCGGCCCGCTCACGGCGGCGGAGCGCGGCGTACAGTCGCGGCCATCCATTTCCACCCGCGACGCCCCATGGCCGACACACCGACGAGCAGCGACCCGCAACGCATCCAGCAGTGGCTCGACGAGCACCGCATCACCGAAGTCGAGTGCCTGATTCCCGACATGGCGGGCCAGGCGCGCGGCAAGATCGTGCCGCGCCACAAGTACGACCCGGCCGTGGGCCTGCGCCTGCCCGAGGCCGTGCTGACCATGACGGTGACCGGCGACTACCCCGAGAAGGACTACACCTCGGTGGCCGACCCCGACATGCACCTGCTGCCCGACGCGGCCACGCTGCGCCCCGTGCCCTGGGCCAAGGAACCCACGGCGCAGATCATCCACGACTGCTTCTCCTTCGACGGCAAGTCCGTCGACCTGTCGCCGCGCAACGTGCTGCGCCGCATCCTCAAGCTCTACGCCGACGAGGGCTGGAAGCCCGTGGTCGCGCCCGAGATGGAGTTCTACCTGGTGCAGGTCGAGCCCGACGAGGACATCCCGCTCAAGGCGCCCGTGGGCCGCACGCGCCGCACCGAGGCGGGCATGCAGAGCTTCTCGATGGACGCCATCAACGAGTACGACGACATCTTCGACGTCATGTACGACTGGTGCGAGGCCGAGGGCATCCAGCTCGACACCCTGATCCACGAGATGGGCACGGCGCAGATGGAGATCAACCTCGACCACGGCGACCCGCTGCCGCTGGCCGACCAGGTCTTTCTCTTCAAGCGCACCATCCGCGAGGTGGCCCTGCGCCACCAGATGTACGCCACCTTCATGGCCAAGCCCATGCAGGGCCAGCCGGGCAGCGCGATGCACATCCACCAGAGCGTGGTGGGCATGGCCGACGGAAAGAACATCTTCAGCCGCCCGGACGGTGAGGCCTCCGACCGCTTCTTCCACTTCATCGGCGGCCTGCAGACCTACCTGCCGGCGGCCATTGCCTTCTTCGCACCCTACGTCAATTCGTACCGGCGCCTGTCGCGCTACACCTCGGCGCCGATCAACCTGAGCTGGGGCTACGACAACCGGACCTGCGGCCTGCGCGTGCCGCATTCGGTGCCGCAGGCGCGGCGGGTGGAGAACCGGCTGGCGGGGGTGGACGTGAACCCCTACCTGGCGCTGGCGGTGAGCCTGGCCTGTGGGTACCTGGGCATGAAGCAGGGTCTGAAACCCACCGATCCGCTGTCGGGCAGCGCATACGAGCAACCGCACCAGTTGCCGCGCCACCTGGACGACGCGGTGGAAAAGCTCATGCAGTGCGCGCCGCTGGTGGAGCTGTTTGGCGAGCACTTCATCCAGACGTATGCGGCGATCAAGGACACGGAGTACCGGGAGTACTTCGATGTGGTGAGTCCTTGGGAGCGGAGGTTTCTGTTGCTCAACGTCTGAGCTGTTTTCTCCGACTGGACCGGTCGTCGGCGCTTGGGTGTCCGGCTCCGCGAATGTCCCCCGGAGCGGATCGCTGACGCGCTCCACTCCTCCTCCTTTATTTCGCTACGCCGGACACCCAATCACCGACGACCTCGTTGGCGCTCGGCCTGTTGGCGCGCCTACGTGCCTGTTGCTTGCGGACGGTGGGTGCCCTGCGTAGCGAAATAAAGGAGGAGGGCGCGCAGCGCCCGGGGGACATTCGCGGAGCAGGGCACCCAGTGGCCGCAAGCTTCGCGAGGTGGGGGCAAGAAAACTCAGCCCACCACAACCATCCCCGACACAGGATTGGACAGAAGCGCATCCAGAGCCTCAATAGGCAAGGGCTTGGCGAACAGGTGCCCCTGAAACTGGTCACACCCCTGGTACGCCAGAAAGTCCCGCTGCTCGATCGTCTCCACCCCCTCGGCCACCACCTGCAGGCTCAGCGACTGCGCCAGCGCGATGATGGCGCGCGAAATCGCCGCGTCGTTCGGGTCTGTCAGCACGTCGGCCACGAAGGCCCGGTCGATCTTCAATTGGTCCAGCGGCAGCCGCTTGAGCAGCGACAGCGAGGAGTAGCCCATGCCGAAGTCGTCCAGCGACAGCGTCACGCCCAGCGACTTGAGCATGCCCATCTTCTCGATGGTGATCTCCATGCGGTCGGCCAGCAGGCTCTCGGTGAGTTCCAGCTTCAGGCGCTGGGGTTTGACGCCGCTTGCGCGCAGGCAGGCCATCACCGAATCCACGAAATCCGGGTGGCGGAACTGCCGCACGCTCACGTTCACGGCGATGCTCAGGTTCGCCGTCTCCGGCCGCTTCGACCACGCCGCCAGTTGCCCGCAGGCGGTCTCCAGCGCCCACAGGCCCAGCGGCAGGATCAGGCCGGTGTCCTCTGCCACGGGAATGAAGGCGACGGGCGAGAGCAGCCCGCGCTCGGGGTGGTTCCAGCGCAGCAGCGCCTCCACGCCGATGATCATGCCGGCCTTGTCCACCTGCGGCTGGTAGTGCACCACGAACTCGCGCCGGCGCAAGCCGTCACGCAGATCGGACGCGGTGCGCGCGTTCTCGCTCATCTCGGCCTGCAGCGACGGGTCGAAGAAGCACAGCGTGTTGCGGCCCATGGACTTGGCCTGGTACATCGCCAGGTCGGCCTGCTTGAGCAGTTCGCCCACGTCGGCCTGCGTGCCGTGGAAGATGGTGACGCCGATGCTGGGCGTGGCGAAATGCTGGTGGCCGGTGAGGGCAAAGGGCTCGCGCAGGGTCTGCAGCACCTTGTTGGCGAGCACACGCGCCTTGTGCGCCGCGGCCACCGGGCTGGGGCTGAGGTCGTCGGCCATCACCACGAACTCGTCGCCACCCAGGCGCGCCACCAGGTCGGTCTTGCGCACGCTGGCGGCCAGGCGTTGCGCCACCTTCTTGAGCAACTGGTCGCCCATCTGGTGACCCAGGGTGTCGTTGAGGATCTTGAAGTTGTCCAGGTCGATGAACAGCAGCGCGCCGTGTTGGCCGCTGCGCGCGCTCACGCTCAGCGCCTGCTGCAGCTTGTCGAGCAGCAACTGGCGGTTGGGCAGGTCGGTCAGCGGGTCGTAGAAGGCCAGGTGGCGGATCATGTCCTCGGCGGTCTTGCGCTGCGTGATGTCCCGCCCCACCGCCACCCAGTGCGTCACCTCGTCCGCGCTGGGCTGCACCGACACCACCTCCAGCTCCACCCAGAACAGGGCGCCGTTCTTGCGCCGCACCATCAGCTCGGTGCGCGCCTTCTGCGTGTCGCGCAGGCCGCGCGAGATCTCGCGCAGCTTGGACGCCGCCGGGTCCAGGTCCAGCAGCATGCCGGGCGACTGGCCCAGCACCTCGGCGCGCGAGTAGCCGGTGTGCAGCTCGAAGGCGTCGTTGACGAAGACGATCTTGGGTTCGCTGCGCAACTCATGCGCACCGGTCTCGGCGATCAGCACGATGTCGTTGAGCCGGGCCACGCTGGTCTCCAGCAGCATGAGCTGTTCCTGGGAACGGCGGCGCTCGGTCACGTCGCGGAAGTACACGGCCAGACCTTCCGCGAAAGGGTAGGCCCGCACCTCCAGCCATTTGCCCAGCGAGGCGAACCAGTCCTCCAGCTCGACGCGCCGGTTGGTCTGCAGGGCGCGGCCCAGGTGCTCCTTGAGCCGTTGCGCCAGCGCCGGGGCGAAGCCGTGCCACACCTCCACCCCCAGGAGATCGGCCGTGGTCTTCTGCAGCAGGCGCTCGCTTTCCTGGTTCAGGTAGGTGAAGCAGCACTGCCGGTCCAGCGTCACAAAGGCCTCGGTGATGCTGGCCAGCGTGGTCGTCAGGCGCATGGCCAGGCGCAGCGTTTCCTGCTGGGCCTGCTTGGTGGCCGAGATGTCGTGCACGGTCACCTGCACGCGCACGGGGTGGCCGCTCTCGTCCGTCACGGCCGCGCCCACGGTGCGCACCCACTTGGGCCCGGTCGACTCGATCAGCACCTGCACTTCCTCGTCGAAGGGCTCGGCGCTGGCGGCGCAGCGCTCCAGGCGCTGGCGCAGGCCCTGTCGCCATTCGGGCGCATGGTGCGCCAGCAGGTCCTCCAGCGTCCGCGGCGCCGCGTCGGGCCCGATGCCGAGCAGGCTCAGCAGGCCGGCCGAGCAGTCCACGCGCTCGCCATCGGTTTCCACCGACCAGCTGCCCAGGCCCGCCGTGCGCTCCACGAGCTCGATCTGACCCTGGTGGCGGCGCTGCTGCGCCACCTGCGCCATCACCGTTTCGCGCTGGTGGCGCATGGCCAGCACGAGGTCGGCCGCCAGCTCGCACACCAGGCCGATGCCAATCTCGTTGCGGCGTTCGTCCCGCGCCTGGTGATCGAGCAGCAGCAGGAAGGCGCCCGGCGCCCGGCTCAGGGGTAGCCAGTGCAGGTGGTGGATCGCGCGGCGGCCGCGGCCCAGGTCCAGCGGGGCCCAGCGCGCTTCCCGGCTGGTGTCGCCCACCCAGAGCTCCTGCGGCCCCAGGGTTCTGGCGATGTCGAGGGCCAGTGCCTCCATGGGCGCGTCCAGCCCGGCGCGGCCCAGCGCGCGAACAGCTGTATCCGAGCGTTCCAGCAGCAGGGCGGCCGCGCCGCGCCCCTCGCGCGCGGCCAGGTGGGCCATGCGGTCGAACGCTTCGCGCGCGTCAGGCGGCCGGGCGGTGTCGGAAACCTGCACATTTGGGAGTCGATCAGCGCGCATGATGGCCTTAGGATAGCGGGCTTGGCGTGACGCGCGCCGCTTCGGCGTTCCGCGCCACCGGCAACCACCCGTGAACTACCGCACGCCACGCGCCGTGGTGACGGATTTTTGTAACCGAGTTGTGACTTTTTGTAGCCTCTGCTCTACGATCCGTCCCATTGTCTTTGGTGCAACCCTAGTCCCGGACACACTCCATGCAAGCCATGTCCACCACTGACATCCGACAGGATGGGGGAGCCCGCAAGGTGAGCGCACTCGCAGAACTCCGGCAACACAACGACGTATCCAGCCTGAAATCGGCCCTGCATCAGCTGTGCAGCGAATTCGGCCGCATTTCGCGCCTGGACATCCTCACGGCCATGCACGAAGGCACCAAGCAGGCCATCTGCTTCCTGCGCATGGAGCGGCCCGAGCAGGAGCAGCAGCTCATGAAGACCCTGGGTGTGGGCCGCTTCGGCGGCGAGGTGGTGTTCGTGCTCAACCTCAACGTGCCCAGCAAGCAGAACGACTTCGGCCCCTCGTCGCAGTGGTGCGACTCCGACATCTACTGAGCGGCCCCGGGGTCCGCTCCCACCTTCTTTAAACCTTGCGCTCGCCGCTGCAGGCCCAGGTCGTCCAGTGGCTGGCGCAGCCGGGCGATGCGGTGCGCCAGGACCAGCCGCTGCTGGTGGTCGAGGCCATGAAGATGGAGCACGAGCTGCGGGCCGAGCGCGACGGGCGCCTGGCCGAGTGCCTGGTGGTTCCAGGCGACACGGTGAACCCCGGCGACCCGCTCTGGCGCATCGACGCGGCGGCGATTCAGGCGCCGCGGCGCGACTCCCCCACGTCGGCGCCTGAGGCAGCGACCCCCGAACGGGACGAGCTGCGCCGCCTGCGCGAGCGGCTGGCCTTCACCGACGATGCCGCCCGCCCCGAAGCCGTGGCGCGCCGCCACGCCTTGGGCCTGCGCACCGCGCGCGAGAACCTGGCCGACCTGTGCGACGCCGGCAGCTTCATCGAGTACGGCGCCCTTGCCGTGGCCGCGCAGGCCACGCGCCGCAGCGAAGCCGAGCTGATCGCCCAGACGCCCGCCGATGGCATGGTCACAGGCATCGGCTCGGTCAACGGCGCGATGTTCGGTCCCGAACGCGCGCGCACGGCGGTGCTGGCCTACGACGCCACCGTGCTGGCCGGCACGCAGGGCATACGCAACCACCAGAAGACCGATCGCCTGCTGGGCATCGCGCTGGACCAGCGCCTGCCCGTGGTGCTGTTCGCCGAAGGCGGAGGAGGGCGCCCCGGCGACACCGACATGCCCATCGTGGCGGGCCTGCATGTGGGCACCTTCGCCGCCATGGCGCGCCTGTCGGGCCGGGTACCCACCATCGGCATCGCGGCCGGCCGCTGCTTCGCGGGCAACGCGGCCCTGCTGGGCTGCTGCGACGTGATCATCGCCACGCGCGGCAGCAACATCGGCATGGGCGGACCAGCCATGGTGGAGGGCGGTGGCCTGGGCCGCTTCCCGCCCGAGGCGATCGGTCCCGCCGGGGTGCAGCACGCCAGCGGCGTGATCGACCTGCTGGTGGACGACGAGGCGCAGGCCGTGGCGGCGGCGCGGCGTTGCCTGGCCTTCTTCCAGGGGCGCGTGGTGCCGGTGCCGCCGCCACCCCTCGAGCGTTTGCGAGAGGCACTGCCAGCGAGCCGCTCGCGCAGCTACGACAGCCGCGGCGTACTGGAAGGACTGGCCGACGATGGCAGCGTGGTCTGGCTGCGCGAGGGCTTCGGCGCGGGCATCCACACCGCGCTGGCGCGCTTCGATGGCCGCGCGGTCGGTGTGCTGGTGAACAACCCGCAGCACCTGGGTGGTGCCATCGACCCCGACGCGGCCGACAAGGCGGCGCGATTCATGCGCTGGTGCGACGCGCATGGCTTGCCCCTGTTGAGCCTGGTGGACACGCCGGGCTTCATGGTCGGGCCCGAGGTGGAAGCCCGCGCGCAGGTGCGCCACGTGAGCCGCCTGTTCGTGGTGGCGGCGGCGCTGCGCGTGCCCTTCTTCAGCGTGGTGTTGCGCAAGGGCTTCGGCCTGGGGGCCATGGGCATGACGGCCGGGGGGTTTCACGCACCGGGTTTCACCGTGGCCTGGCCGGGTGCCGAGTTCGGCGCCATGGGTCTGGAGGGTGCGGTGCGCCTGGGCTACCGGAAGGAGCTGGAGGCCTTGCCCGAGGGGCCGCAGCGCCAGGCACTGTTCGACGATCTCCTCGCGCGCCAGATCGCCCAGGGCGCGGCGATTCCGATGGCCACGACGCTGGAGATCGACGCCGTGATCGACCCGGCGGACACCCGGGCCTGGCTGCTGCGCGGGCTGGAGGGCGCCAAGCTGCGCGACGGGCCCGCCGTGCGCACCGTGGACCCGTGGTGAGCCGCTGTTACAACAGCTCGCCGAAACCGGTGCTTCGTACCCCCGCCGTGGCCAGCGGTGGCGCGGTCTGGTTGATGTTCACCCAGAACTCGCACACGTGTTTCATGGCGCTGAGGAACTGCGAGAACTCGGTCGGCTTGGCGATGTAGGCGTTGGTGCCGGCGTCGTAGGCGCGTAGCAGGTCGCTGGGCTCGGTGGACGAGGTGAGCACCACCACCGGGATGTTGTGCAGCACGTCCGAACTCTTGATCTCCCTCAACACGCCGATGCCGTCCAGCAGCGGCATCTTGAGGTCGAGCAGCACCAGCACCGGGTTGCTGCCCGGCCGGTTGACGAACTGGTTGCGCCGGAACAGGTAGTCCAGCGCCTGCATGCCGTCGGAGACGTGAGTCACCCGGCCGTCGAGGCCGTGGCGCGAAAGCGCGAGCTTGGTGAGCTCGGCGTCGTCGGGGTTGTCCTCGACGAGGAGGATGGCATCGGCGGTCTTGTTCATGGTTCCAGGGGTGCCGGCATGGAATCGGTGGGATCGGCGGCGCGCGGGCCGTCGATCGGGAGAGTGAAGTGAAAGACGCTGCCTTCGCCCAGGCGGCTTTCCGCCCAGATGCTGCCGCCGTGGCGTTCGACGATACGACGGGTGAGTGCAAGACCAATGCCCGTTCCCTCGAATTCCGACGCGCGGTGCAGCCGCTGGAAGACGCCGAAGAGCTTCTGGGCGTATTTGGTGTCGAAGCCAACGCCGTTGTCCCGCACGGAAAAGGTGTAACCGCGCACCGGGTCCAGGTGCCAGCTCACGTCGATGATGGCGCGCTCGCGCGGCCGCGAGTACTTGAAGGCATTGCCCAAGAGATTGGCCCAGACCTCGCGCAGCAGCAGGGCGTCGCCGTGCACGATGGGCAGGTCCGCCGCGATCTGCCAGTCCACCACGCGGCCATCGGTGTCGTGGGCGATCTGCGCCACCACGGCACTGACGAGGTGGTTGAAGTCGACCGGCGCGATGTTCACCGCCGCGCGGCCCAGGCGCGAGAACGCCAGCAGGCCATCGATCAGCTGGCTCATGTGGCGCGCCGAGTTGCCGATGGTGGCGAGGTAGCGCGTGGTGGTCTCGTCGCGCTGCAGGCCCAGGTGTTCTTCCAGCAGACTCACGAAGCTGGAGATGTGCCGCAGCGGCGAGCGCAGGTCGTGCGAGACCGAGTAGGAGAAGGACTCGAGGTCGCGATTGGCCGCCAGCAGCTGCTCGGTGCGCTCGACGACGCGCTTTTCCAGCTCGTCGTTGATGTTGCGCATGAGGTCGTCGAGTTGCTTCGCGTCCGTCATGTCGCGGTTGATCTTGGCGAAGCCCTTGAGGTCGCCGCGCTGGTCACGCAGCGCGATCAGCACCGAGTGCGACCAGTAGCGCGAGCCGTCCTTGCGCAACTGCCAGCTCTGCACGTCGTGCTGGCCACGCGAGGCGGCCAGGCGCAGCATGCGCTCGGCATCGGCGCGGCCAGCCGCTTCATCCACGGGGTCGAACAGCACGCCGTAGTGGCGGCCGAGCATCTGCACCGGTGAGTAGCCGTCCATGCGCTGTGCGCTGTCCGTCCAGTCGGTGATGAAGCCATTGGCATCGAGGAAGAAGATGCAGTAGTCGCGCAGGTTGTCCACCATGAGGCGGAAGCGCTGCTCGCTCTCCAGCAGCTCGGCCGAGCGTTCCTGGATGCGTTGCTCGAGTTCCTCGTTGAGGTGGTTGACGCGCTCCTCCACGCGCTTGCGTTCGGTGATGTCGATGATCTGCACGAACACGCCGCGGACCTTGCCGTCAGGCCCGTGGTCGGGCAGGTAGTTCGCGCTCATGAAGATCGGCGTGCCGTCCGGCATGCGGCGCCAGGCCTCGAAGTGCTGCGAGGTGCCGGCCAGCGCGCCGGCCATGCGCGGCTCGATGTCGGCCCAGATGTCGGGCGCCACGCAACGGCTGAGGTGCTGGCCCACGATGCGCTGCGGGTCCATGCCGTAGACGCGCAGGTGCTCGGCGTTGGCGAAGCGGAAGTGCAGGTCGGCGTCGAGGTAGGCGATGAGCCCCGGGACGCGGTCGGTGATGGACTGCAGGAAGTATTGCTGCTGGCGCAGCGCGTCTTCGGCGGCGCGCCGGCGCGTGATGTCCACCACCGTGGTGTTGCTGCGCAGGAAGCGGCCCTGCGCGTCGCGCACGGCCGCCGACGACAGCAGCGCATAGAAGCGTGTGCCGTCGCGCCGCTGCATCTCGTACTCCACGCCCTCGAGGGCGTCGTCCTGAAGCATGCGGCCCACGCGCGCTTCCAGCAGAGGCACCTGGTGCGGTGGAATCATGTCGCGGAAGTTGAGCTTGCCGACCACCTCGTCGCGCGTGTAGCCCAGCCATTCCAGTTCGGTGTCGTTGATCGAGACGAACACGCCATCGATGTCGAGCGAGTGGTAGCCGCAGGGCGCGCGGTTGTACAGGGCGTTGGCCTGCTCCAGCGCCCGCGCCAGCCGCTGGTTGGCCTGCGAGACGCGGTCCTCCGAGGCCTTGCGGTCGGTGATGTCGATCATCTGGATGATCAGACCCTGCACCTCTCCGTCGACCTGGAAGGGGATGTATTCGATGCTGGCGTAGTACGGATCGCCGCCAGGGAAGCGGCGTTCGCCCTCGAAACGCTGGGGCTCGCCCGCCAGCGCGGCGTCCAGGCGGTCGCGCACGGACTCATACACCTGCCGGTCGGCGATGTCGCTCAGGTGGCGGCCCACCACACCGCCGCTCTGGCGGCCATCGCACCAGCGGGAGTAGCTGGCGTTGGCGAAGCGGCAGATCAGGTCGCAGTCGAAGAAGGCGATCTGTACCGGCGCGTGGTCGCTGATCGTCTGCATGAACCGGGCTTGCGCGGCCAGGGCCTGCTCGGCGGCCTTCAGGGCGGTGATGTCGATCAGCGTGTTGTTGGAGCGCAGGAAGCGGCCCTTGCTGTCGCGCACGGCCGTGCTGCTGACGAGCGCCGGGAACAAGGTGCCGTCGCGGCGGCGCACCACCGTTTCAATGGGGTCGAGCCTTTCGCCGGCGACGAGGCGCTGCAGTCGGTCCAGCGCACGGGCCTGGTCGCGCTCCCCCTCGGGCAGCATGTCGCGCACGTTGAGCGTGCCGATGACCTCGTGGCGCTCATAACCCAGCCAGTCGAGTTCGGTTCGGTTGATCAGCACCAGCGTGCCATTGGCGTCGAACGAGTGATAACCGCAGGGCGCCTGGTTGTAGAGCGATTGCGCTTCGGCCAGGGCCATGCTCACGCGCTCCTTGGCGTCGGCCAGTTCCTCGGTGCGCTCCTTCACGCGCTTTTCGAGTTCGGCGTTGAAGCGGCGGATCTCGTCCTGCTGCTGGTGCAGCTCGGTGATGTCGCGCGACACCGCCAGCAGCATGGCCGGCCGGCCCTGCGCATCGCAGATCGGCGTGAGTGCCGTGTCCCACCACTTGGGCGTGCCCTTGAAGGTGTTGCCGAAGGCCACGAAGCGCGACCCCTTGCCCTGTCGCGCGGCGGCGACGGCGTCGCGCGCGAGGGTGCCGCCGTCCTCGGGCCACCAGGTGGTCCAGTCGCTCAGGCGCACCTCTTCGAAATCGTCCACCTCCACGAGGCGGCAGCCCTGTTCCGTCATCTGCACCACGCGGCCTTCCAGGTCGAGCACCTTGGTGCAGTCGGGGCTGCTGGCGATGATCTGGCGGTTGAGTTCGTCCTTGATGCGCGCTTCGGCCTCGAGCACGCGCAGCGTGGTGATGTCTTGAACGAAGCCGAGCTGGCTGACGACGCGGCCGCTGGCGTCGCGCAGCGGGGCGTTGCGCACCAGCACGTGCACGGTCTCGTTGCCCGGCTTGACGATGCGGAACTCGACGTTGAGGCTTTCTCCGCGCGAGATGCCGCGCACCCAGCTCGCCTGCACGCGCTCGAGGTCGTCGGGGTGTACGCGGCCGAGCCAGCCGAAGTTGGGGAAGTCCTCGCTGCGCAGGCCGAAGATCTGCTGGAGCTGGCTGTCGATGTGCGTGAGCAGCCCGCCCTCGTCGGTGCGGAAGACGCCGATGGGAAACACGCTGGCCAGCGCGCCAAACAGGGCTTCGTACTCGAGTTTCGCCAGCGCAGGGCGGCCTTCGCGTTCGGCGTCCAGTGCCGAAGCAAGTTGCAGCGGCAGGTTGGCGTGGAACTGCTTCTGGCTGGCGTCGGTGGCGGGGCTCAGGCCGCTGAGTTGTTGCGCGTAGCGCTGGCGCAGGTACTCGTTCTCGGCGCGCAGCGTGCGCAGCTCCAGCGCCATGGCCCGCTCGCGTTCGCTGACGCCGGCCTCGCCGTCGCGGCGGGCCAGGGGCGCATCGGTGGGCGAAAGGCGGGCGCTCATTGCAGGCAATGTACCCCAGGCCCAGGGGGGTACCGCGCGAAATAGCGCCCTAAAACCGGGGGAGATCCGGGTGCGGCAATTGCCCGCCGCGCACCAGCAGGCGGCCGTATTCCGCACAACGTTGCAGGGTGGGGATCACTTTGCCGGGATTCAGTAAGCCTTTGGCATCAAAGGCGCGTTTGATGCCGAACATCTGCTCGTTCTCTTCTGTGCTGAATTGGACACACATGCTGTTGAGTTTTTCGACGCCGACCCCGTGCTCGCCGGTGACGGTGCCGCCCATGGCGACGCTGGTTTCCAGGATGTCGGCACCGAAGCGCTCGCAGCGCTGGAGCTGGTCGGGGTCGTTGGCGTCGAACAGGATCAGCGGGTGCAGGTTGCCGTCACCGGCGTGGAACACGTTGGCGCAGCGCAGGCCGTAGGTGGTTTCCATGGCCTGGATGGCGAGCAGGATGTCGGCCAGGCGCTTGCGAGGGATGGTGGAGTCCATGCACATGTAGTCGGGGCTGATGCGCCCGCTGGCAGGAAACGCGTTCTTGCGCCCGCTCCAGAATCGCAGCCGCTCGGCCTCGTCTCGGCTGACGGCGATGGCGGTGGCCCCGCAGCCGCGCAGCACGGCGCTCATGCGCTCGATTTCCTCGGCCACTTCCTCGGGGGTGCCGTCGCTCTCGCAGAGCAGGATGGCCTCGGCCGACAGGTCGTAACCCGCGCGCACGAAATCCTCGACGGCGGCCGTCATGGGCTTGTCCATCATCTCCAGCCCGGCCGGGATGATGCCGGCGGCGATCACCGCCGCGACCGCGTCGCCGGCCTTTCGCACGTCGTCGAAGCTGGCCATGATGCAGCGCGCCAGCTGCGGTTTGGGCACCAGCTTGACGACGACCTCGACGGTGACGGCCAGCATGCCCTCGCTGCCCACCACCAGGGGCAGCAGGTCCAGCCCCGGGGTGTCGAGCGATTCGCCGCCGAAGCTGATGGGCTCGCCCTCGATGGTGAAGCCGCGCACCTGCAGCACGTTGTGGATGGTGAGGCCGTACTTGAGGCAGTGCACGCCGCCCGAGTTCTCGGCCACGTTGCCGCCGATGGTGCAGGCGATCTGGCTGGACGGGTCGGGCGCGTAGTACAGCCCGTGCGGCGCGGCGGCCTCGCTGATGGCGAGGTTGCGCACGCCCGCCTGCACGGTGGCGGTCCGCGAACGCGGGTCGACGCGCAGGATGCGGTTGAACTTGGCGAGCGACAGCACCACGCCCCGGGCGTGCGGCATGGCGCCGCCGGAGAGGCCGGTGCCGGCGCCGCGCGCCACCACCGGCACGTCCAGCGCGTGGCAGGCCCGGAGCACGGCCGACACCTGGGCCTCGGTCTCGGGCAGGGCCACCACCATCGGGCGTTCGCGGTAGGCGGTGAGGCCGTCGCATTCGTAGGGAACGGTGTCCTCGGCCTGCCAGAGCAGGGCGTGGGCGGGCAGCAGCGGGCGCAGGGCCTGCACCACGGCGGCCTGGCGCTCGGCGCGGGCCAGGCGCTCGGCCTCGTCGGGATGGGTGGGGGCGTTCATGGGGGCTTGGACGGTGGCGGGCCAGTGTAGGCCGCGGGCTCCCCGGCGGGTTGAAAAATCCTGCAGCGGCTGTTGACGGACGGCGATGCCGCGGGGTCTTGAAATGCGCGGGGAGCGACTTCAGTTTGGGTGCACCAGGCGCTGCGGTGGTCGCGGCGCCACCGAATATGGAGGACTTTCACCATGACCGGACTCATTGCCCGCAACAGCCTGTTCGATGATTTCTTCCGTGACGTCGCGCCCGGCTTCTTCGTCAAGCCGCTGCACGGTGACCCGCTCCCCGCGCAGATCAAGGTCGACGTGAAGGAAACCCCAGCGGCCTACACCGTGGACGCCGAACTGCCTGGCGTGGCCAAGGACGACATCCAGGTCACCATCGAGGACGACGTGGTGACGCTGCGCGCCGAGGTCAAGCAGAGCGACGAGCAGCGCGACGGCCAGCGCGTGCTGCGCAGCGAGCGCTACTACGGTGCCGTCTCGCGCGCGTTCCAGCTGCCTCAGCGCGTGGACAAGGACGCGTCCAAGGCGCGCTTCGACAACGGCGTGCTGCGCCTGACGCTGCCGAAGAAGGCGGCAGTGACGGGGCAGCGGCTGGCGATCGAGTAATGCCGTTCGAGTGAGCGCCGGTGGCGCTCACTCGCTGCGGATGTCGACGAGTTCGAAGGTCTCGTCGATGCGAATGTGCTGGTTGCGGGTGCGTGCATCGAATCGCACCACCCGTGCCAGCGCGGGGGAATACCAGGCCGAGGCTTCGTACGTCGAGCTGTTGATCATGTGCCCGCCAGTGACGCGGTGCGTAAAGCCGCTGTAGTTCACACGCACCGCCTCGATCCGGCGCGAGCCCACCGTCAGCGTGGTGGTGTCCACGGCACGAGCCCGCAATTCCATCCGGATCACCAGGTCGTTGCGGCGCACGGTGTAGTCGAGCCGCCAGGCCGAGCCGGGATCCGGCGTGCCACTCACCCAGCCGCCTGGGGGCATCACCAGATCGAATTCGCCACCCACCGGCTTCTCGACGGATTCCACCCCGCCATCGAGCCGTTCGATGCGCTCGCCCTGGTTGAAGATGCGCCGATCGCCATCGACGCGGTCAAGGCGATACACCACGGCTTGACTGACGCCGGTCTGGCGCTCGAGCAGGCGGTACTCGAATACGCGATCGGCTTGGGGCGTGGTTTGGGCGCCTGTCGAAGCACCGACGTTGGCCGCGGTGGCTGCCTTCGCGGCGAGCGCCGCCTGCGCGCGCGCGGGCACTTCGGCGATCCAGCTCGAGGGCACGGCGAAGTTCACGTTTTGCGCGTTGCGCAGGATCATGGTGGTGATGCCGACCAGGCGGCCCTGCGCATCGAACAGGCCGCCGCCGCTGGAGCCGGGCGAGATCGGCACGGTGATCTGCAAGGCCTCGATCTGGTCCTGCTCGTTGCGGCGGATGCCGGAGAGCAGGCCATCGCTGATGGTGGTTTCGAGCCCGCGCGGGCTGCCGATGGCATAGACGCGCGCGCCGACGCGCCAGGTCTCGGGCGCGGCGATGGCCACGGCTGGGGCGTGAAAGTTGGCGACCTTGAGCTGGCACAGGTCGCGATCGGGATCGGGAAATTCCAGCGTCGCGCCGTAGGTGACGTTCTCGCGCGCGACGGCCACGGCCTTGGCGCGTGCGAGCACGTGGCAGTTGGTGATCAGGCGGCCGGGGCCGACCACGACGGCACTGCCCAGGGCCAGGGCGCGGCCGGCCTCGTCCTGCGTGCGCACCACCCAGACGCTGGGTGCGACCTTGTCAAACAGGACTTCGGGAGCCAGGGACGCGGGCTGGGCCTGCGCCATCGAGGCGCCGCAGGCGAGGGCGAACGTGCCGATGTGTCGCATGCGGACCGGCTCAGCGCTGCGAGGGCAGCAAGCCGCTGAGGTCGTCCATCGTGACGCGTCCGCCCACGCGCGGTGGTGGCGCGGCCGGCCCGGGACCGCTGGGAATGCCACCGGGTGGCACCAGGGCAGCGCTGGTACCAGCGCCCGGCCGCCCGGCGACCAGCGGGATAGAACCCGTGTACGCCAGTGCGGTGAGCTTGGGGCGCGCCAGCGTCTCGCTCTGCAGGGACAGGCGGGGTTGCCCCACGAACAGGCCCATGGTGATCAGCGTCTCCACGTACACCGTAGCCCCATCGGTGAGGTCCACGTCGAGGCTGGACTCGATTTCGGTGCGGGCGGACACGGTGTAGCGGCCGGTGGGGCGGTCCACGAAGAAGAAGCCCTCGGGTTGCATCTTGCCGACGACTTCGCCGTTGAGCCGCACGTCCGGCTGGATCGCCGGCCCGAGGCCGCCACTGCGGTAGACCATCAGCCGGCCGTGCCCGGGCTTGATGGCCGGAAAGCTCTCCTGCACCTCACTGAACCGGGGGCCGGTCGCCGCGCACCCCGCGAGCACCAGCGCGACCAAGCCCAGCAGCCCGACGCGCGCGAGCCGCCCCAACATCTGCTTCATGCCCACCTCCTACCTTTTGTTTCCAGCAATGGTAGTGGCTAGTGGGCGAAAACGTCGAGGGGCTTAACCCATGGCCTGCTGCAGCCAGCGCGCAAACGCCGCGCACTCCCAGCGCTCCATGGTGCCCGTGCGCCAGCACAGGTAATGCGCGTGCGGGCTGGGCACGCGGCGCGGGTAGAGGGGCACCAGGGCGCCGCTGTCCAGCCAGGGCGCGGCCAGCTTGTAGCGCAGCAGGCCCACGCCCATGCCGGCGGCGGCGGCGTCGCACATCAGGCCGATGTCGTTGAACTGCGAGCCCTCGGCGGGCTCGGGCCAGTCCAGGTCGTGCGCGGCGAACCAGGTGCGCCAGGGCTCCAGCGGGCTGCGCAGCAGGGGCAGGTTCTCCAGGTCCGCGGGCGCCTCGAAGGGGCCATGCTCGCGCGCGAAGGCGGGCGAGGCCATGGGCGAGATCTCGTCCTTGGCCAGCAGCAGGTGTTCCACGTCGGCGTAGCGGCCGGTGCCGAAGCGCACCATCAGGTCGGCGTCCTCGGCCACCACGTCCAGCAGCGGGATGCTGACCTGCAGCGTGAGGTCGATCTCGGGGTAGGTGTCGCTGAACTGCTTGAGGCGCGGCAGCACCACCGAGCGCGCGAAGGTGGGCGTGATGGCCAGGCGCAGCTTGCGCCGTCCTGGCGCGGCCTTCTGGCTGGGAAAGCGCTGCAGCGCGCCCAGGCCGTCGCGCACGTGGGTGAGGTACTCGATGCCGTCGGTGGTCAGGGAGAAGTCGGCGCGGCCGAACAGCTTGGTGCCCAGGATCTCCTCGAGCTGGCGGATGCGGTGGCTCACCGCGCTGGGCGTGACGTTGAGTTCATCGGCCGTCTGCGTGACGCTGCGCAGCCGCGCCAGGGCCTCGAAGGCCAGCAGGCACTGGATGGGCGGGATGCGCACCGTGCTCATCGCGGCTTCACTTGAAGACGACGGTCTTGTGTCCGTTCAGCAGCACGCGGTGTTCGCCGTGCCACTTCACGGCCCGCGCCAGCACCTGGCTTTCGGTGTCGCGGCCCAGGGCGGTCAGGTCTTCCACCGTGTCGGTGTGGTCCACGCGCGCCACGTCCTGCTCGATGATGGGGCCCTCGTCGAGGTCCGCCGTCACGTAGTGGGCGGTGGCGCCGATGAGCTTCACGCCGCGGTCGTGCGCCTGGTGGTAGGGCTTGGCGCCCTTGAAGCTGGGCAGGAAGCTGTGGTGGATGTTGATGGCGCGACCCGCGAGTTCGCGGCACAGATCGTTGGAGAGGATCTGCATGTAGCGCGCCAGCACCACCAGCTCGGCACCCTCGGCCCGGATCACCTCGAGCTGCTTCGCCTCGGCCTGCGGTTTGGTGGCGGCCGTGACGGGGATGTGGTGGAAGGGCACGTTGTAGCTGGCCGCGAGCTGGTAGAAGTCGCGGTGGTTGCTGACGATGGCGCGGATGTCCAGCGGCAGCAGGCCGCTCTTCCAGCGGAACAGCAGGTCGTTGAGGCAGTGGCCTTCCTTGCTGACGAAGAGCACGGTGCGCAGCGGCTGCGCCAGCGGGTGCAGGCCCCAGCGCATGCCGAAGGGCTCGGCGAAGGCGCCCAGGCGCTCGCGCAGCTCGGCCTGGCTCAATTGCGCGCAAGCGAATTGCACGCGCATGAAGAACAGCCCGGTGTCGTGGTCGTTGTACTGGGCCGCTTCCTCGATGTTGCCGCCGTGCTGGAACAGGAAGCCGGAGACGGCGTGCACGATGCCGGGACGGTCCTGGCAGGACAGGGTGAGGACGTAGGTGTTTTCCATGGCGGCGCGATTGTCGCAGGGCGGCCGCCAGTGGGCCCGGCGCGGGGTCGGGCAGTGGCGCCACCGGGGCCCGGGCGCGGTGCCAGAATGCCCGGATCATCGCCCGCCCAGGAGACGCCATGGCCTACAACGACTTCAACATGGACAACCAGTGGTTGCCCTTCACGCCCAACCGCAGCTTCGCCAAGGACCCGCGCATCTTCGTGGCGGCCGACGGCATGCACTTCACCACGCACGACGGCCGTCAGGTCATCGACGGCATCTCCAGCCTGTGGTGCGTGGGCGCGGGCCACAACCGCCAGCCCATCAACGAGGCGATCAGGAAGCAACTGGACACGCTGGACTACGCCACCGCCTTCAGCGTGAGCAACGACAAGGCCTTTCGCGCGGCCGAGATGATCGCCGCGATGGCGCCGGGCGACCTGAACAAGGTGCTGTTCTGCAACTCGGGCAGCGAGGCGGCCGACACCTCCATGAAGGTGGCCCTGGCCTACCACCGCGCGCGCGGTGAGGGCCAGCGCAACCTGTTCATCGGCCGCGAGCGCGGTTACCACGGGGTGGGCTTCGGTGGCATGTCGGTGGGGGGCATTCCGGCCAACCGCAAGGTCTACGGCACCAGCCTGCTGCCGCGCGTCGACCACCTGCGCTTCATCCACGACCCGGTGAAGCACGCCTACGTGCAGCACCAGGAGCCGGTGTGGGAAGAGGACATCCTGCTCGAGCTGGAGAACCGCATCCTGCCGCTGCACGACCCGAGCAACGTGGCGGCGGTGATCGTGGAGCCGGTGGCGGGCAGCGCGGGCTGGTACGTGCCGCCCCAGGGCTACCTCGAGCGCCTGCGCGAGATCTGCGACCAGCACGGCATCCTGCTGATCTTCGACGAGGTCATCACCGGCTTCGGCCGCCTGGGCACGGCCTTCGGTGCCGACTGGTACGGCGTGCAGCCCGACATGCTCAACTTCGCCAAATGCGTCACCAACGGCGTCATCCCCATGGGCGGCGTGGTGTGCAGCCAGCGCATCTACGACGCCATGATGGGCGCGCACGGCAACGCGCCGGACCACGCGATCGAGTTCTTCCACGGCTACACCTACTCGGGCCACCCGGTGGCCTGCGCGGCGGCCATCGCCACGCTGGAGCTGATGCAGAAGGAGCAGCTGTTCGCGCGCGCCGGCCAGATGGGCCAGGTGCTCAGCGATGCGATGTTCAGCGCCGTCAAGGGCCTGCCGCACGTCATCGGCATCCGCAGCCTGGGCCTGGCCTGCGCGGTGGAACTGGCGCCGCAGGCCGGCATGCCCGGCAAGCGCGCCTTCGACGTGTTCCTCGATTGCTTCCACCGCGGGGTGCTGGTGCGCAACGCGGGCGACAACCTGGTCTTTGCGCCGCCCTACATCGTGGAGCGCGAACACATCGAGACCATGGTCTCGGTGCTGGCGGACGCGATCAAGCGGCTCCCGGCCTGATCAGCGCTTGAAGCGCTCGCGCAGTTCGGCGCAGTGGTCGCGCGCGGGCACGGCGGGCGTCGGCCACACCACGTCGCCCGGCACGTCGGCGCCGGCCCCGCCGGCGCGCGCCACCACCACGCGGTGGGCCTGGCCGGCCGGCAGGTGCAGCGGCACGCCGAGGTCGCTGCGCACGTGGCCGTTGCCCGCGATCAGCAGCACCGTGCGGCCCGGCGCCAGGGCCTTCAAGGCGGTGTCGGCGAGGGAGCGGTCGCGCGCGAGCTGAATGCGCGTCATGGGCGCGATCTGGCCTTCGGGCAGCAGATCGCAATGGCCTTCGCGCACGGCGGCGCGCTGGCGTTCCAGGGCAAGGGCGCTGACGGACCGGTCGAGCGAGGCTTCGCCCATGGCCTCGCGCATTCGGGCGCGCGGCAGGTTGCCGCCGAACACCGGCACGCCCGCCCGAACGGCGGCCATCACCACCGGCCCATAGATGGGCCAAGGCCAGTTCGCGCCCTGGTTCCAGGCCAGCGCCTCGCGCACGGCGTCTTCGCTCGCATCGCGTGGCAGCGCCCGGGTGTCGCGGCCGGCCTCGGCCATTTCCATCACCACGGCGGCCAGTTCGCCGCGTGCGGCCAGGGCTTGCACCAGCTCGCGCTGGAGTTGCTGGTGTTCGGGCGCGTCGTGCTGCTCGCCCACCAGCAGCAGCGGCGTGGGCTGGGTGCGCGCGAGCAGGGCAGGCAGGTCTCTTGGCGGGGTCTGCGCGCAGGCCGCGAGCAGCGCGGCAAATCCGATGGCGGCAAGGGAAAGCTTCATGCGTCGATACTACGGCCCGCATCGGCGCCGCCCAGGCGCTGCCTTCGATTGCCCCGAGTGCCCGCCTTCCTGTCGCGCATCGGGCCGGCGTCCTGGACACGCACGGCCCTGACCCTCTTGCTCGCCTGCGCCGCCGCCCGCCTGTGCGTCTGGCTGGGCACGCCCATTCCCTGGATGATCGGCCCGCTGCTGGCCACGGCCCTGGTGTCGGTGCTGGGCGCACCCACCGAGAGCTGGACGCCGCTGCGCAATGTGGGGCAATGGGTGATCGGCGCGGCGCTGGGCCTGTACTTCACGCCCGAGGTCGGGGCGCTGGTCGCAAGCCTGTGGTGGGCCATCGCGCTGGGTGTGGCCTGGGCCTTGCTGCTGGGCCTGGGTTTCTCGGCCTGGCTGCGGCGCCTGCACGCGGCGCGGCTGAACCTGCCGCCCGCGCAGCTCATGGCCACCACGTATTTCGCGGGCGCCATCGGTGGCGCCTCCGAGATGACCCTGCTCGCCGAGCGCCAGCACGCGCGCACCGACCTGGTGGCCGCCGCGCACACGCTGCGCGTGCTGCTGGTCACCGTGACGATCCCCTTCGCCCTGCAGGCCGCAGGTGTGCACGGGCTGGACCAGCTGCCCCCCGCCGTGCGTGAGGTGCACGGGAGCGGCCTGGCGCTGCTCGGCCTGCTCACCCTGCTGGGCGCGCTCGCCATGCAGCGCCTGGGCCGCGCCAACCCCTGGTTCATGGGCGCGCTGGTGGCCACGGTGGTGATCACCCTGGCGGACGTGCAGCTCTCCGCGCTGCCCGTGGCTTTCACCAACCTGGCGCAGCTCTTCATCGGCATCAGCCTGGGCGTGCGCTTCACGCCCGCCTTCGCCCACACCGCGCCGCGCTGGCTGGGTTCGGTGGCCTTGGCCACCTTCGCCATGATGGCCCTGTGCGCGGGCTTCGGCTGGGTGATGGCGCGGCTCACCGGCCTGCACCCCGTGACCATGCTGCTGGGCACCTCGCCCGGCGGCATCGCCGAGATGGCCATCACCGCCAAGGTGCTGCAACTGGGCGCGCCCGTGGTCACGGCCTTCCAGGTCTGCCGGCTGGTGGCGGTGCTGGTGCTGGCTGAGCCGGTGTACCGCTGGCGCTTCGCGCAGGCACAAAAAAGCCCGGCATGACCGGGCTTTTCGGGGTTGGGGAGGTGGTGCGCTCAGTGCATCACGACGGGGTTCTGGGCGAGGGAGGCGTAACCCTCCAGCGTGTTCTCCACCTCTTCCTGCGAGGGGCTGTTGCGCTGCCACTCCACGATCTGCGCCTGGAACATCTCGGCCCAGGAGCCATCGAGGTAAACCTCCTTGCCGGAGCGCTTGTCCACGATTTCGAAGCCATGGCGCGGAATCTGCGGCCTGTCGTCAACGGGCGCCTCACCTTCGGCCGGCGCGTTGGCCAGGATGTGGACCACCGCGAAGGCTTCCGAGTCGTACAGCATGTGCATGGACTTGAGTTCCTTTCCGCCAAAAACGTCGGCGCTGGTGCCGTTATATCGGCAAATCGCGCTCCCACTGGAGCCGGGTATGCCCCAGTTGGTGACCCGGGGGCATTTTTCAAGCAGGCTTGTGGCGTTTGACCCCCAGCGGGTTCCGGGGTGCCCGGTGATCAGGGCAAACGGGCCAGCCGCTGGTCGGCCACGTCGCCCCCCGGCTGGGCGATGCGCAGGCGCACCGGCAAATGGCCCAGGGAAGGTGCCAGCCAGACCTCGACCGTGCTGTCATGGGGCTTGCGCGGCGCGCGCTTGAGCAGACGAGCCTCGATGTTGCCGGCGGGCAGGCGCAAGGTTTCCAGCGCGCCCACCTCGAATTGCCAGACCTCGGCGTCGCCCACGCCCGCCACCTGGAAGCTGAGCACGTCGCCGGCCTGGCGCGGTTGCGCGCGCAGCAGGCCCGCGAGCTGCATGAACAGGCTCAGCCGGTCCTGGGCGCCCGGCAGCCACTCGGCTTCGGGCGCGTTGTTGCTGAAACGGATGCGTCTGGCCTCGCGCTCGAAATGCGCGGCGCGTTCGCTGCTGCGCTTGTCGGCGAAGCGCACGGGGCGCAGGCCATCGGGGCCCACGCTGCCTTCGCTGGTCTGCACGCGCTTGCCCAGCAGGGGCATGGCCAGTTCCATGCGGGCCTGGTAGTTCGCGCCTTCGCGGCGCCATGACAAGGTGCCGGTGGCGCGGTAGTCGAAGCCCTTGGCCTGGCCGAACACCTCGTAGCTCAGTTCGGTGGCGGGGGGCGGGTCGCTGGGGGGCGCGGCGGCCGCCGGGGTGGCGGTGGCCGCAGCGGACTTGGGCGAGGGCGCCTGGGCGGCCTGGGCGGTCAGCACCGGTGCTTCGATCGGGGAAGGCGCCATCGTCGTGGGACGCCGCGCTGCTGGTGGCGCGGGCGGGCGTTCGGCCGCCGCCCATTGCACCTGGGTCACGTCCAGCGGCTCGACCCGGTCGGCCGTGGTGACCACCGCTTCTGGCACCGCTGCAGTGGCGGCAGCGGGCGCGGCCGGCAGGGGAGATGCGCCCACGGGGACGAGCACGGCCAGGTGTGCCAGCAGCACCCCCGTACCCAGACACAAGCACGTGCGGGGGGCCGGCCCCAGGTGTTCCTTGCGCGTCATCCGCCGTGGGACCGGACGGCCGGTTCGGGGTGCCCCAGATCCGCGCTGAGCCGACGGGCGGCGTCCCGCAAGGCGGTGGCCGGGGCGCCGTCCCAATCGGTGTCCAGCGTGGCCACCGAGCCCAGCACCACCATGGCCAGCACCACGCGGCCTTGCACGTCGAACACCGGGGCACTGAATCCACCGACGCTGGCCTGCAGGCTGTGCACCACGCGCGCCAGGCCGCGTCGGCGCACCTCGTCGAGCATCTCGTTCACCTCGGCCATGGAGGTGGGCAGGTCCAGCGGCAGGGGGCCGTTGCGCGGCAGCTTCTTCAGGCGCGCGAGTTCCTCGCGGATCATGGGGCCGATGCGCTGGGCGTCGTGGCCTTCCTCGCCCATGAAGGCAGCGAAGCAACGGCCAGTGGCCGAGGACAGCAGCGGCATCACGTCGCCGAGGCGCAGGGCCACGGGCACGGCTTGTGGCGCTTCGGTCCAATGGACCATGGTAGGCCCCTGATTGCCCCACACGGCGATGGCCAGGGTGTGGCCGGTGAGCGGCAGGAGCGCGTCGATGCGTTCGCGCGCCAGGCGCACCGCGTCGATGCGAGAGAGGCTGGCCAGGCCCAGGCGCAGCGCGGCCGGCCCCAGGTCGTAGCGGGTGGTGGCGCTGTCCTGCGTGACCAGGCCCAGGCGCTGGAAGCTCACCAGGTAGCGGTGCGCCTTGGCCGCGCTCATGCCGGCGTTGGCGGCCAGGTCGCGCAGCATCAGCGCGCCGCTGGCCCGCGACAAGGCGTTGAGGAGTTCGAAGCCGACCTCGACGGACTGGATGCCCGCGCGCTGGGGTTCGTTGTCGTCGCTCGCATCGGCGGGGCTTTGGTCTAGAATCTCGCTCTTACGCATAGGTTAATGGATTTCACTATCCGTAATTATCGCCCCAAAGCCCCCGGGGCACCCATCCACTCAAGAGGCAGCAGGAGATACGCATGAAACTCGCCACCTACAAGGACGGCTCGCGCGACGGACAACTGGTGGTGGTCTCGCGCGACCTGAGCACGGCCCATTATGCGACCGGCATCGCGAACACCCTGCAGCAGGCCCTGGACGACTGGAACTTCATCAGTCCCCAGCTGCAGGACCTGTACGTCACCCTGAACCAGGGCAAGGCGCGCCACGCCTTCCCCTTCGATGCCGCGATGTGCATGGCGCCGCTGCCGCGCGCCTACCAGTGGGCCGATGGCTCCGCTTACATCAACCACGTGGAGCTGGTGCGCGCCGCGCGCAGTTCCGAGGTGCCGCAGAGCTTCTACGAAGACCCGCTGATGTACCAGGGCGGCAGCGATGACTTCATCGGCCCCCAGGATGACGTGGTGGTGCCCAGCGAGGACTACGGCATCGACTTCGAGGCCGAGGTCGCGGTGATCACCGACGATGTGCCCATGGGCGTGACGCCCGAGCAGGCGCTGGAAGGCATCCGCCTCGTCATGCTGGCCAACGACGTTTCATTGCGCAACCTGATCCCGGCCGAACTGGCCAAGGGCTTCGGCTTTTTCCAGAGCAAGCCCGCCACCGCCTTCAGCCCCGTGGCCGTGACCCCCGATGAGCTGGGCGACGCCTGGCAGGGCGGCCGCGTGCACCTGACGCTGCAGAGCACCTGGAACGGCCGAAAGGTCGGCATGTGCGAGGCCGGCCCCGAGATGACCTTCCACTTCGGCCAGCTCATCGCGCACATCGGCAAGACGCGCAACGTGCGCGCCGGCTCCATCGTGGGCAGCGGCACGGTGAGCAACAAGTCGGTCTCGGTGGACGGCCGCCAGGAATGGCCCAAAGGCTACAGCTGCATCGCGGAAAAGCGCGCGATCGAGACCATCCTCGACGGCAAGCCCTCCACCGCCTTCATGAAGTTCGGTGACACCATCCGCATCGAGATGAAGGGCAAGGACGGGCAGAGCGTCTTCGGCGCGATCGACCAGAAGATCGCGCCCTTGAACAAGGCCTGAGCCGCCGGGTGAACGGCCGCGCAGCCGTTCACTCGGCGCGCGCCTGGCAGTCCACGCAGCGCTCGGCCGTGGGCTGGGCGTGCAGGCGGGCCGCAGGGATGCGCGTGCCGCATATCAGGCACAAGCCATAGCTGCCGTCGGCGATGCGCCGCAGCGCGTAGTCGATGGCCTGCAGTTCGGCGGCTTCGCGCTCGCCGAGCACCGTGCCGAGGTCGAAGGCCTCGTCGCGCCTCATTCCGTCGTCGTCCGAGCGTTCGCGCTTGTCGGCTGCCACATCGGCACGGCTGCGCGCACCGCCGCGCTGGGCCTGCAGGCGCGCCTGCAGTTCGCGCTGCCGGGCGCGCAACTGCAACTCGAAGGTGTCGGAAATCGGTGTGCTCATGGGGCCTCCTGCGATGTGGGCATCTTGGTGCCGCGGCGCCTCGCGGCGCTTGACCCAGGTCAAGCACAATCGATCGCTTCATGGCGACACGACAACGAGGAGACCCGCATGAGCCAGACGATCGACTACAGCCGCTACCAGACCCTGGAGATCACCCGCCGCGGCCCGCCGGTGAACGGCACGCCCAGCGTGCTCGACATCCGCATGCGCGCCGACGGCCCCGGCGGCAACGGCAAGCTGCCCACCGCCGGCCACGACGGCCACTGGGAGCTGAGCGAGATCTGGCGCGACGTGGGCCGCGACGACAGCGTGCGCGCGGCCGTGCTGCGCGGCAGCGGCATGGGCTTCTCGGGCGGTGGCGACCTGGCCCTGGTGCAGGACATGGCCACCGACTTCGAGGTGCGCTCGCGCGTGTGGAAGGAAGCGCGCGACCTGGTCTACAACGTCATCAACTGCGACAAGCCCATCGTCAGCGCCATGCACGGTCCGGCCGTGGGCGCAGGCCTGGTGGCCGGCCTGCTGGCCGACATTTCCATCGCCGCGCGCAGCGCGAAGATCGTGGACGGCCACACGCGCCTGGGCGTGGCGGCGGGCGACCACGCCGCCATCGTCTGGCCGCTGCTGTGCGGCATGGCCAAGGCCAAGTACTACCTGATGCTGTGCGACGCCGTGAGCGGCGAGGAGGCCGAGCGCATCGGCCTCGTGTCGCTGGTGGTGGACGACGAGCAACTGCTCGACAAGGCCTACGAGGTGGCCGACCGGCTCGCCAGCGGCAGCGCGAGCGCGATCCGCTGGACCAAGTACTCGCTCAACAACTGGCTGCGCCAGGCGGGCCCGAGCTTCGACACCTCGCTCGCGCTGGAATTCATGGGTTTCGCCGGGCCCGACGTGCGCGAAGGTGTGGCATCCTTGCGCGAGCGCCGCGCGCCGCGCTACGGCGTCGACGGCTGACCCCGGCAACCCTTCGAGGAGCAGGCAATGAGCGACCCGTCCGCCAGCGGCTTTGGCAAATTCGTGCCGGGGTTCGACTTTCTGCAGGGCCTGGCCACGCAGGCGGCCGGCGGCATCGCCCAGGGCATCGGGCAGAACATCCCGCAACTGCCCAACCTCAGCCACTGGGTGGCGCCCACCTTCAATGTCGAGGAACTCGAGAAACGCATCGAGGAGCTCAAGGCCGTGCACTTCTGGCTGGACCAGAACGCCAAGGCCCTGGGCGCCACCATCCAGGCCCTGGAGGTGCAGAAGATGACCCTGTCCACGCTGAAGACGATGAACTTCAGCATGGGCGACGTGGCCAACGCGCTCAAGCTCAAGACAGCCGAGGTCGCCGCCAAGGCCAACCAGTTCCCGGGTCTGGAGGTGCCGCCGCGCACCTACGGCGCCACCGAAGCGCCCAAGCCCGCCCGGCGCAAGCCCGCCGCAAAAAAGGCCCCCGCCGCCAAGGCGGACAAGGCCTCCGCAACCGCCCCGGCGGGTGGCGTGGTCGACCCGCTGCAGTGGTGGGGTGCCTTGTCGCAGCAGTTTCAACAGATCGCCACGAACGCGCTGAAGGACGCGGCGAAGCAGGGCGCGTTGGACACCACGCGCCAGGTGGCCACGGGCCTGACAGACGCCGCCGTGAAGACCGCCACCGGACTGGCCGGCCAGGCCGCGCGCTCGGCCGCCGGCACCGTGGGCCGTGGCGTGGGTGCGGCAGCCGGCATGGGCCGTGCGGCGGCGCGCGCGGTGGCCCCCGCTGCCAAGGCGCCGGCCAAGAAGACAGCGCCCCGCAAGCCACGCGACAAACGCGCTTGAACCCCGCGGGCCCGCGCGGCTCGAAGACCGCATGAAACGTTTTCCCCAGGCGCACGCCACCCACCCGCAATGGCGCATGGCCGCGGCCATGGTCGTGGCCCAACTGCGCGCGCAGATGGCCCTGCCCGACCACGCGCACCAGCCCTCGCTGGGCCTGCTCTACATCACCGACCACTACGCCGACGACGCGCAGGCCGTGCTGGAGTGCGTGAGCGCCGAGCTGCCCGAGGTGACCGACTGGGCCGGCACCGTGGGCGTGGGGGTCTCCGCCAGCAACGTCGAGTACTTCGACGAGCCCGCGCTGTCGGTGATGCTGTGTGACCTGAGCCCCGACCAGTACCGCGTGTTCAGCGGCGTGGCGCCGCTGTCGGCCAGCGGACGCGCCGAGGGTGGTGAGGGTTTTGTCGCGCACACCGCGCTGGTGCACGCCGACGCCGGCACGCCTGAAGTGGGTGAGCTCATCGCCGAGATGGCCGATCGCACCGGCAGCGGCTACCTGTTCGGCGGGCTGGCCGGCAGTCGCGGCCCCACGGTGCAGTTCGCGTTGGGCAGCGCCGGCAACATCAGCGGCCACGGCGCCGCCAGCGGCGTGTTCCACGGCGGACTCAGCGGCGTGGCCTTCGGGCGCGAGGTGGGCATCGTCTCGCGCGTCACGCAGGGCGCGCAGCCCATCGCCGCGACCCACGTGGTGACCGAATCCGAGGGGCACCTCGTGCTTCGTCTGGATGGCGAGCCGGCGCTCGACGTGCTGCTGCGCGAACTGGAGATCTCGCTCGACCACCCCGAGCACGCGATGTCGCGCCTGCGGCAGACGCTGGTGGGTCTGACGCGCCCGGGCCCGGATGGCGCCACCGCGTGGAGCGACAGCGCGCACCGGCGCGGCGCCTTCGGGCACGAGGTGATCGTGCGCCACCTCATCGGCCTGGACCCGGTGCGCCGTGGCGTGGCCATCGCCGAGCTGGCCCCGGTCGGCTCGCGCCTGGCCTTCTGCGAGCGCCATGCGCAGGCCGCACGCGCCGACCTCATGCGCGTGTGCGCCGAGGTGCGTGAGGAACTGGAACCGGAGGAACTGCTGTTCGGCGGCGAGGGCTCGGGCGACGTGGACACGGCGCCGAAGCCGGCGCGCGATATCGCGGGCGCGGTGTACGTGAGCTGCGCGGGGCGGGGTGGGCCGCACTTCGGCGGGCCGAGCGCGGAGTTGCAGATCGTGCGCCACGCGCTGGGCGACGTGCCGCTGGTGGGCTTTTTCGCCGGCGGCGAGATCGCGCACCACCGGCTCTATGGCTACACCGGCGTGCTCACGGTGTTCGTGCGCGAAGCCTGAGGGGGCGGCGTTCAGCGGCGCTGCCGCGCGCGCTCGAGCGCGCGTTGCGCGTCATCCGGCGTCATGCCGTACCCGTCGGCGAAAGCGGCCACGCTCAGGCCACTGGCTTCGAAGGCGCGCAGCAGCGCGGCTTCGCGCGCGATGCGCGCGCTGGCTTCATCGAGCGCGGCCTCGGTGGCCGCGTTGATCGCTTCGTCGCGACCGCGCACCAGGGTGGCGTAGGCCTCGCGGCCCAGGCCGCTGGCCTCGAAGGCGCGCGCGATGCGCTGGCGCAATTGCGGGCCCATGTCCTCGGGGCTGCGTGCCTGGCGGCGGCGAAACACTTCGACGATGGCGTGGTGGCGCTGCTCTGGGGCCACCACCTCCACCGCCTCACCTTCCAGGTTGCGGCGCGGTTGGCCCGAGGCCACGGCGTTCAGGTAGCGCGTGCTGCGCGTGTGGATGCCCAGCGCGGCCTTCAGCGCCTCGCCTTCCAGTTCGCCGTGCGCGGCCAGCAGGTCTTCGTAGATGCCGCGTTTGAGCGGGCGCGGCTCGTCGCCGAACAGGACGGGGTGCCACTCGGCCAGTTGGGCCAGCAGCGGGTGGCGCGGTGCAGAGGGGGCCTTGGGCGCCTTGGGGCCCTGGCGGGGGCGCCGGGGCTGGGGTCGGGTGTCGTTCATGCAGGGGTGGGTTCGACGGGCAAGCCCGCGATCATGCCAGCGATCCGTGCACTGCGACGCCAGCCATGCGGCGGTACCGCTAGCGCCTCAGGTGCGTGAAGGCCTCGAACTCCCAACTGCGCATGGCCAGCACCAGGGTGTAGCCCTCCCGGTCTTTCTCGGCCAGTTTCTGGTCGGTCTGGTGCTGCTGGGCGAAGTCCTGCGCGACGCGCTGCAGCCGCTCCAGGAACAGCGGCGCCAGCGTGCGGCTCACCGAGCCGTGCACCAGCATCAGGCCCTCGCCGGGGCCGTCGAAGCCGCCCGCGAAGTAGTCCAGCAGCGCGTGCTCGCGAAAGAAATTCATCACCGGGCCGTGCGGGCGCCAGCGGAACGTCTTGGCGAGCTTCAGGCGGTAGCGGTTGAGCGGGCGCAGTTCGATGATGCCGATGCGGTCGAGCTGGGCCAGGTACTTCACGCACTCCGCTTCGTTGAGCCGGTAGGTGGCGCTTATCTGCTCCACCGTCCACTGACTCAGGACGCAGATGGCCACCAGCAGCAGCTTCTTGTCGGCCACCACCGCGCGCTCCTGCGCGGGCGTGAGCTCGGTCACCAGCGGCTGCGCGTCGGCCACGCGGCGCGAGAGTTCGGCGAAGTCGAGCTTGAGCGCGCGGCAGATGGCGTCGATGCGCGACAGCGACATGTCGCCTTTGGCGAGCATGCGCTTGACGCTGGACTCGGCCATGCCCATGGCGCTCGCCAGGTCGGCGTAGGTCATGTGCGCGGACTTGAGCTCGCGCTTGATGGCGGTGATGAGGTCGGCGGTGGTGCTCATGGCCAGGGCGTCGCAGAGTATCGAGATCCGATACCTCGCATGATGCCATCCGATTCCGTATCGAAATCCGCCCGCCGGCTCGTGGCGCGAGGCAGAATCCGCCGCGCGCCGCTCCGGTGCCCACCCGAGGAGGAGAAGACATGACCACCGCCACCTTGCCGTCCGACACCGGCGCCGCGGCGCAGACCCCCGGCCACGGCCAGTTCGCCCTGCTCAAACAGCGCCGCTTCGCGCCCTTCTTCTGGACGCAGTTCCTCGGCGCCGCGAACGACAACCTGTTCAAGTTCGCCTTCACCGTGCTCGTCACCTACCAGTTGCAGATCGCCTGGCTGCCCGCCAGCCTGGCCGGCCTGGTGATCGGGGCGCTCTTCATCCTGCCCTTCCTGCTGTTTTCGGCCACCAGCGGCCAGTTGGCGGACAAGCTGGAAAAGCGCTCGCTCATGGTCTTCGTGAAGCGATTGGAGATCGGCATCATGGCGCTGGCCGCGTGGGGCTTTTTCGGCCAGCACATCGCCGTGCTGCTGGCCTGCACCTTCCTCATGGGGCTTCACTCCACGCTGTTCGGCCCGGTGAAGTTCGCCTACCTGCCGCAGCATCTGGGCGAGCGCGAGCTCACAGGCGGCAACGGCATGGTGGAGATGGGCACCTTCGTGGCCATCCTGCTGGGCAACGTGGCGGGCGGCCTGATCATCGCGGTGCCCGAGATCGGCGCGCACCACGTGGGCTTCGCCTGCGTGGGGCTGGCCCTGCTGGGCCGCTTCGCCTCGCATTACGTGCCGCCCACGCCGGCCACCGACCCGGACCTGGTCATCAACTGGAACCCGGTCACCGAAACCTGGCGCAACCTGAAGCTCGCCCATGGCAACACCGTGGTGTTCCGCTCGGTGCTGGGCATCAGCTGGATGTGGTTCTTCGGCGCGGTGTTCCTGAGCCTGTTCCCGGCCTTCGCGCGCGACGTGCTGCACGGCAACGAGCAGGTGGCCTCGCTGCTGCTGGTGGTGTTCTCGGTGGGCATCGGCGTCGGTTCGCTGCTGTGCGAGGTGCTGTCGCGCCGGCACGTGGAGATCGGCCTGGTGCCGCTGGGTGCCATCGGCATGAGCGTGTTCGCGATCGACCTGTACTTCGCCACGCGCGGCCTGCCGCCGGCCGAGGTGATGGCGCTGGGCAGCTTCCTGGCGGCTCCTGCACACGCGCGCGTGCTGATCGATCTGGCGCTGCTGAGCCTGTTCGCCGGCCTGTACAGCGTGCCCATGTACGCGCTGATCCAGATGCGCAGCCAGCCCACGCACCGCGCGCGCATCATCGCGGCCAACAACATCCTCAACGCGCTGTTCATGATCGCCAGCGCGGTGGTGGCCGGTGCCTTGCTGCAACTGGGCTTCACCATCCCGCAGATGTTTCTGGCGGTGGGCCTGGCGAACGCGGTGGTGGCGTTCTACATCTTCATGCTGGTGCCCGAGTACCTGCTGCGCTTCGTGGCCTGGGTGGCCTCGCGCCTGGTGTACCGCTTCAAGGTGCGTGGCGACGAGCACATCCCCACCGAGGGCGCGGCGGTGCTGGTGTGCAACCACGTGAGCTTCGTGGACGCCGTGCTGATCATGGCCGCGAGCCCGCGCCCGATCCGTTTCCTGATGGACCACCGCATCTTCCGCCAGCCGCTGTTGGGCGGGCTGTTCCGCCTGGCCAAGGCGATCCCGATCGCGCCGCAGGGCGAGGACCCCGAGGCTTACGAGGCCGCGTTCGAGCGCGCCGCGCAGGCGCTGCGCGAAGGCGAGCTGCTGGCGATCTTTCCCGAAGGCGGCATCACGCGCGACGGCCGCTTGCAGGCCTTCAAGGGCGGGGTGATCAAGATCCTCGAGCGGGCCCGCGCCGATGGCCTGGCGGTGCCGGTGATTCCGATGGGCCTGACCAACCTGTGGGGTTCGTTCTTCAGCCGCATCGAGGAACGCCGCGGCGAGCGGGTGGCCATGGTGCGGCCGTTCCGCCGCGGCCTGTTCAACCGCGTGGGCCTGAACGTGGGCGCGCCGGTGGGCGCCGAGGGCGCCACGCCCGAGGGACTGCGTGAGCGGGTCGCGTCGCTGCTGGCCTGAGCGTCACCGCTCCAGAATGGATCGCAGAGCGCCGGGCTCGACGGGTTTGTGCAGGAGCGGGAAGCCGAGTTCGGAGGCTTCCTG
>NZ_WVZN01000050.1 GCF_011772445.1 Hydrogenophaga sp.
CCCTCGGCTACAAGCCTCCGGCCTCCCGGCTCTCCGGGAACAACCTATTGCAACTCAACAGCTAGACGACCAAACCAGTCCGTCTATGGGTGGCGTGCTACTCAAATCGGGGTGGCAAAGCCTCCAAAACCCCCAAAAAAGCAAAAAGAAAGGGCCATGAAGGCCCTGTAACTTATTGATTTATAAGGATTTTTGGAGGCGCGTGGCGGAGTCGAACCGCCCTAGACGGATTTGCAATCCGTTGCATAACCGCTTTGCTAACGCGCCAGATCGGGCCCGACAAAAAAGGGAAGCCGAGCTTCCCTTTTTGCGAATCTGGAGCGGNNTCTGGAGCGGGAAACGAGGTTCGAACTCGCGACCTCAACCTTGGCAAGGTTGCGCTCTACCAACTGAGCTATTCCCGCGTTATCTGCAGTTCTTGCGTTCTGCAGAAGCTAGAAGTATAGCGAAAAAATCGCCCCCTTTTCAAGGGCGCGCAATTTTTTCAGTGTTTCACCGCGTCGGTTTCGCCCGCGGCCGCACGCACCGACGCTGCCGCGATCTGCGCCGCGACTTCTTCGTCCGTGAGCGGCACCGGCTGACGCTCCAGCGCAATCGACAGCACCTTGTCGATCCACTTCACCGGCACGATCTGCAGGCCTTCCTTGACGTTGTCCGGGATCTCCGCGAGGTCCTTGACGTTCTCTTCCGGAATGATCACCGTCTTGATGCCGCCGCGCAGCGCGGCCAGCAGCTTTTCCTTCAGGCCGCCGATGGCCGTGACCTCGCCGCGCAGCGTGATCTCGCCCGTCATGGCCACGTCGGCGCGCACGGGAATACCCGTCAGCGACGACACCAGCGCGGTCGTCATCGCGGCGCCGGCACTCGGGCCGTCCTTGGGTGTGGCGCCATCGGGCACGTGGATGTGGATATCGCGCTTGTCGAACATCTCGTCCTTGATGCCCAGCACGCGAGCGCGGCTGCGCACCACGGTGCGCGCGGCTTCCACCGATTCCTTCATCACGTCGCCCAGCGAACCGGTGCGCGTGGTGACGCCCTTGCCGGGCATGATGGCCACTTCGATGGTGAGCAGATCGCCCCCCACCTCGGTCCACGCCAGGCCGACCACCTGGCCCACCTGGTTCTGCTGCTCGGCCCGGCCATAGGTGTACTTGCGCACACCCAGGAACTCGCTGAGGTTGTCCGCCGTGACCTGCACCGTGGGCGTGAACTTCTTGAGCAGCAGGCCCTTGACCACCTTGCGGCAGATCTTGGAAAGCTCGCGCTCGAGCGAACGCACGCCGGCTTCGCGGGTGTAGTAGCGCACGATGTCGCGCACGGCGTCCTCGTGCACCTCGACCTCGCCGTCCTTGATGCCGTTGTTCTTGATCTGCTTGGGCAGCAGGTAGCGCATGGCGATGTTGGTCTTCTCGTCCTCGGTGTAGCCCGGGAGGCGGATGACCTCCATGCGGTCCAGCAGCGCCGGCGGGATGTTCATCGAGTTCGAGGTCGCGACGAACATCACGTCGGACAGGTCGTAGTCGACCTCGAGGTAGTGGTCGCTGAAGGTGTGGTTCTGCTCGGGGTCGAGCACCTCCAGCAGCGCGCTGGACGGGTCGCCGCGGAAGTCGGTGCCGAGCTTGTCGATCTCGTCGAGCAGGAACAGCGGGTTGCGCGTGCCCACCTTGGTGAGGCTCTGCAGGACCTTGCCGGGCATGGCGCCGATGTAGGTGCGGCGGTGGCCGCGGATCTCGGCCTCGTCGCGCACGCCGCCCAGGGACATGCGCACGAACTTGCGGCCCGTGGCCTTGGCCACGGACTGGCCCAGCGAGGTCTTGCCCACACCCGGCGGGCCCACGAGGCACAGGATGGGTCCCTTCACCTTGTCCACGCGCTGCTGCACCGCGAGGTACTCGAGGATGCGGTCCTTCACGCGTTCGAGGCCATAGTGGTCTTCGTTGAGCACGGCCTCGGCGTGCGCCAGGTCGTGCTTGATCTTGGTCTTCTTGCTCCAGGGCAGGCCGACCAGCACGTCGATGTAGTTGCGCACCACGGTGGCCTCGGCCGACATGGGCGACATGAGCTTGAGCTTCTTGAGCTCGCCTTCGGCCTTCTTGCGCGCGTCGGCGGGCATGCGCGCCGCCTTGATCTTTTTCTCGATCTCTTCGACGTCGGCGCCCTCTTCACCCTCGCCAAGCTCTTTCTGGATGGCCTTGACCTGTTCGTTGAGGTAGAAGTCGCGCTGGTTCTTCTCCATCTGGCGCTTCACGCGCCCGCGGATCTTCTTGTCGACGTTGAGGATGTCGACTTCGCGCTCGAGTTGCTCGAAGAGGTTCTCCAGGCGCTTGATGACCGGGTCGAGGTCGAGCACCACCTGCTTGGATTCGAGCTTGAGCGGCAGGTGCGCCGCGATGGTGTCGGCCAGGCGGCCCGGGTCGTCGATGCTGGAGATCGAGGTGAGGATCTCGGACGGGATCTTCTTGTTGAGTTTGACGTACTGGTCGAACTGCTGCATCACCGCGCGGCGCAGCGCTTCCAGTTCGTTCGCACCGGTTTCGGCGCGCTCGTTCGCCGGGTCGATGGGTGAGACATTGGCGACGAAGTGCGTTTCACCGTCGGTGATCGAAAGCACCTTGGCGCGCTGCACGCCTTCCACCAGCACCTTCACGGTGCCGTCCGGCAGCTTGAGCATCTGCAGGATGGTGGCCACGCAGCCCATTTCGAACATGTCCTCGGGCGAGGGCTCGTCCTTGGCGGCGGCCTTCTGGGCCACCAGCATGATGCGTCGCTCCGACTCCATCGCCGACTCGAGCGCCTTGATGCTCTTGGGCCGGCCGACGAACAACGGGATCACCATGTGGGGGAAGACCACCACGTCGCGCAAGGGCAGCAGGGGCAGTTCGACGGGGGTACTGGGCAATGGGGTCTGTCCGGACATAGGGACCTTTCACGCCTGCTTGGCGGCCTCGCGGTACACCAGCAGCGGCGGCTTGTTTTCGTCAATGGTGGACTCGTCCACCACGACCTTTTCCACGTTGCTCAGGCCAGGCAGCTCGAACATGGTGTCGATGAGGGCGTTTTCAAGGATGGAGCGCAGGCCGCGCGCGCCCGTTTTGCGCGCCAGCGCCTTGCGCGCGATGGCCTTGAGCGCGGCGGGCCGCACCTCGAGCTCGGCGCCCTCCATCGACAGCAGCTTGGAGAACTGCTTGACGACGGCGTTGCGCGGCTGGGTGAGGATGTCGACCAGTGCGTCCTCGCTCAGCTCGGCCAGGGTGGCGATGACCGGCACGCGGCCCACCAGTTCGGGGATCAGGCCGAACTTGATCAGGTCCTCGGGCTCGACTTCCTTGAACACCTCGGTCAGGCTGCGCTGCTGCTTGCTGCGCACGGCGGCCGAGAAGCCGATGCCCGAGGCTTCGGTGCGGTTCTCGATGATCTTTTCCAGGCCCGCGAAGGCGCCACCGCAGATGAACAGGATGTTGGTCGTGTCGACCTGCAGGAACTCCTGCTGGGGGTGCTTGCGCCCACCCTGGGGCGGCACGCTGGCCATGGTGCCTTCCAGCATCTTGAGCAGCGCCTGCTGCACGCCCTCGCCGGACACGTCGCGGGTGATGGAGGGGTTGTCCGACTTGCGGGCGATCTTGTCGATCTCGTCGATGTAGACGATGCCCCGCTGCGCGCGCTCGATGTCGTAGTTGCAGCTCTGCAGCAGCTTGACGATGATGTTCTCCACGTCCTCGCCCACGTAGCCGGCCTCGGTCAGCGTGGTGGCGTCGGCGATGGCGAAGGGCACGTCGAGGATGCGGGCCAGGGTCTGGGCCAGCAGCGTCTTGCCCGAGCCCGTCGGGCCGATGAGCAGGATATTGCTCTTGGCGAGTTCGACCTCGTCCTTGCGCGAGCCCTGCTTGTGGCGCAGGCGCTTGTAGTGGTTGTAGACGGCCACGGCCAGTGCGCGCTTGGCGGCTTCCTGGCCGATCACGTAGTTGTCGAGGTTGCCCTTGAGCTGCGCGGGCGTGGGCAGTTCGTCGCCCGAGGCTTTCACCGCCTCGATGCCAGGCAACTCGTCACGGATGATGTCGTTGCAGAGGTCGATGCACTCGTCGCAAATGAACACCGTGGGCCCGGCGATGAGCTTCTTCACCTCGTGCTGACTCTTGCCGCAGAACGAGCAATACAGCGCTTTTTCGCTGGAGGCGGCTTTCTTGTCGGCCATGGTTCGGTGTCAGGGAAAAACGGTGTTCAATGATAGTTCATGGTCCGACGGGGCCAAATCCGCGAAAAGGGTGGCAAAAACCGCGCTTGGCCACCCTTTCCGCCGGCTTCAAGCCGCGCTGGGGCGCTTGTCGATGACCTTGTCGATCAGACCGTACTCGGCCGATTCGGCGGCCGAGAGGTAGTAGTCGCGCTCGGTGTCGCGCTCGATCTTCTCGAGCGGCTGGCCGGTGCGTTCGGCCAGGATCTTGTTGAGCTGCTCGCGGGTCTTGAGGATCTCGCGTGCGTGGATCTCGATTTCCGTGGCCTGGCCCTGGGTGCCGCCCAGAGGCTGGTGGATCATGACCTTGCTGTTGGGCAGGCTGAAACGCTTGCCCTTGGTGCCGGCAGCCAGCAGGAAGGCGCCCATGCTCGCGGCCATGCCCACGCACAGCGTGGAGACGTCGGGCTTGATGAAATTCATGGTGTCGAAGATCGCCATGCCGGCGCTGACCGAGCCACCGGGCGAGTTGATGTAGAACGAGATGTCCTTGTCGGGGTTCTCGCTCTCCAGGAACAGCAGCTGGGCGACGATCAGGTTGGCCGACTGGTCGTCGACCGGCCCGACCAGGAAGACCACGCGCTCCTTGAGCAGACGCGAGTAGATGTCGTAGGCGCGCTCGCCGCGGCCCGACTGTTCGATGACCATGGGCACCATGCCCAGGCCTTGGATATCCATGACGCTCATGAGGGTCTCCGGGTGAGTCCGTACGGGTTCAAGACAATGGCCCAACTGTAACCAACCCCGAAGCCCACTTTTGGCGGTGGGGCCATGGCGCGGATCGGTCGGACGCTGGTGCCACAGATGGGGGGTCGGATGGCAAAAAAAAGAGGCGGATCGCTCCGCCCCCTCTTTCAGGATGCGTGGCGTCTGATCAGGCCTGGGCCATCAGCTCGTCGAAGCTCACGGCCTTCTCGCTGACCTGTGCCTTGGACAGCACGAAGTCGGTGACGTTGTTCTCGATCACGATGGCCTCGACCTCGGCCAGGCGGCGGTTGTCCGACTGGTACCAGCGCACCACGTCGGCCGGCTTCTCGTAAGAGGCCGCGAGTTCGTCGATGTGGGCCTTGATCTGCTCGGGCTTGGCGTGCAGTTCGTTGACCTTCACCAGCTCGGCCACCACCAGGCCCAGGCGCACACGGCGCTCGGCCTGAGGGCGGAACAGCTCGTCGGGGATGGGGGCCTTGTCGGCGTCCTTGATGCCGCGCTGCTTCAGGTCGGCGCGGGCGCCTTCGACCAGGCGGTCCAGCTCGGCTTGGACCACGGACTTGGGCAGGTCCAGCTCGGCGACGCCCACCAGGGCGTCCATCACGGCGGCCTTGTTGCGCCCCTGCAGGCGGAACTTGACCTCGCGCTCCAGGTTCTTGCGGATGTCGGCGCGCAAGCCGTCGACGCTGCCATCGGCCACGCCCAGCGACTTGGCCAGGGCCTCGTCCACGGCGGGCAGGTTGGCCTGCTCGATCTTCTTCACGGTGACGAGGAAGTCGGCGGTTTTGCCGGCCACATCCTTGCCGTGGTAGTCCTCGGGGAAGGCCAGCGGGAAGGTCTTGCTCTCGCCGCTCTTCATGCCGCGCACGGCGTCTTCGAACTCCTTGAGCATCTGGCCGTCGCCGACGATGAACTGGAAGGCCTCGGCCTTGCCGCCCTCGAAAGGCTCGCCATCGATCTTGCCTTCGAAGTCGATGGTGACGCGGTCGCCGTCCTGAGCGGCCTGGTCTTGCGCGCGCTGCGCGAAGGTGCGGCGCTGCTTGCGCAGGATGTCCAGCGTGCGGTCGATGGCGGCATCGTCCACCTCGGCGGAGAGCTTCTCGACCTTGGCGCTGGCGAGGTCGCCGATCTTGACCTCGGGGTAGACCTCGAACACCGCGTCGAAGGCCAGTTGGCCCTCGGGTGCGCCTTCCTTCTCCGTGATGCGCGGCTGGCCGGCCACGCGCAGTTGCGCTTCGTTGGCGGCGCTGGCGAAGGCCTCGCCGACCTTGTCGTTCATGACCTCGTAGTGCACCGAGTAGCCGTAGCGCTGGGCGACGACGTTCATCGGCACCTTGCCGGGACGGAAGCCGTCCATCTTGACGTCGCGCGCGATGCGCTTGAGGCGCGCGGCGACCTCGTTCTGGATCACGTCGGCGGGCAGCGTGAGCGTGATCTTGCGCTCGAGCTTCTCCAGGGTTTCAACGGTCACGGTCATGGTGTTCTCCAAGGGAAGGCCGGCCGATCGGGCCGACGCGGGGCATAGCGGGGTTCCGTGGGGCTGGTGCGCGGGGGGGGACTCGAACCCCCACACCATTGCTGGCGTCAGGACCTAAACCTGGTGCGTCTACCAATTTCGCCACCCGCGCGCCGGGAGGGTGTCTGGCGCCGCCGGATTGAGGCCCGGCGGGGCGGGTAGCCCACTCACGGAAACCCGCGATTGTAGCTGTTGGATGGGGCCTGATCGGGCCGGAATCAGGCCGTCAGGTGCCGACGCAGCGCCCGGATGGCACTGCCCGGCGTGGTCAGCACCGGCAGGCCGGTGGCGGCCTGCACCGCCGGGGCCGAACGCGCCAGGCTGAACTGCGCCAGTGCGATGAGCGCGCAACCCTCGGCCTGCAGCCGCTTCGCCGCTTCAACGGCCAAGGCGTCGTGGCGTGTCGTGTCTCCCCCGTTCAAGGCCTCGAGAGCGCCCTCGGCCAGCGCGGTGCGCAATGGCACGCCGGCCGGAAACTCCGGTGGCATGGACCGCAGCGTGGGGCCGAAGGTCGCCAGCAAGCCGATGGGCCCGCCCAGCCGGGCGGCGTCGGCCACGGCCTCGTCCACCATGGCCTCGTTGGGTTTGAGCACTGGCAGGTGCGGCCGGCGCGCCGCCGCGGCCTCGATGCAAGGCCCGAAGGCCGAGCAGGTGAACAGGATGCCCTGCGCGCCCGTGGACTCGGCGTAGGCCGTGAGCGTCTCGAAGCGGGCGTGCATGGCGGCGTCCAGTCCCCTGCCCTCGCGCGCGAGGTCGGCCGAGAGGCTGTCGTCGAGCAGGTTCATGCGGATGGCCTCGGGCCAGTCGCGCGCCATCGCTTCGTTGATGGGTGCGACCGAATGGGACAGCGCGTGGATCAGGGCGATGCGGGTCATCAGGCGACGGCGGGCTTCAAGCCCGGCTTCATGCGCCGGCCCTGGTTCCACCACACCAGCGCGACAAGCAGCAGCGCCGGCAGGTAGAACCAGTGCGGCGTCGGACGGTCGCTGGGCACCAGCACCTCCTTGACGTCCCAGCCCTGCTCGAAGCCGGACTTGGCCGCGCGCGAGCCGAACTTGATGGCGCCGATCTGCATCTGGTCGCCCAGGGGCATGAGCTGCAGGCCGGCGTCGGCCAGGCGCTTGCGGCCGTCATCACCCGCCTCGCCGAGCTGCACCGCCACCGTCTTGACGACGTCGTCGCCTTCCAGTGTCAGGCCCTGGATCACCATGACCACGCGGTCGTTGGCCGGGCGGTCGCGCGCCACGTCGTACACCCGGGCCGGCGACACGCTCTGGTTGGGCGCGTAGAGGCGGTCCATGAAGGCGTCGGGGCGGAACAGCAGCACCACGGCGATGGCCAGCAGCACCGTTTCCCACCAGTGGTTCTTCACGCGGAACCAGTTCATGGTGACGGCCGCGAATACCAGCGTGGCCAGCGTGCAGGCGGCGATCACACGGATCAGTTCGCCCCAGCCGTGCACGTCGATCAGCAGCAGTTGCGGATTGAAGATCCAGATGAAAGGCAGGATCACCGTGCGCAGCGCGTACACCGCGCCCTGTACGCCTGTCTTGATCGAGTCCTCGCCCGAGATCGCCGCCGCCGCGAAGGTGGCTAGGCCCACGGGTGGCGTGATGTCTCCCATGATCCCGTAATAAAAGACGAACAGGTGCACCGCGATCAGGGGAATGATCAGCCCGCTCTGCGCGCCCAGCTCCACCACCACGGGCGCCATCAGCGTGGCCACCAGCACGTAGTTGGCGGTGGTCGGCACGCCCAGGCCCAGCACCAGGCAGACAAAGGCGATGAACAGCAGCATGGCCATCACATTGCCTTGCGCCACGAACTCGACGAACTCGGTCATGCGCAGGCCCAGGCCGGTGAGCGTGATGGCGCCCACGATGACACCGGCCGTGGCCGTGGCCACGCCGATGCCGATCATGTTGCGCGAGCCGTCGGTGAAACCCTGCACCACCGAGTCCCAGCCGTCCTTCCAGGCACCGGAGGCCGGCACGCCGCGGAACAGCGCGATGAGCGGCTTTTGCGTGAGCATGAGCACCACCAGCGTGACCACGGCCCAGAAAGCGGACAGCGCGGGCGACATGACCTCGACCATCAGGCACCAGATCAGTACCGCGATGGGCAGGATGTAGTGCAAGCCGGCGCGCACCGTGGGCCAGGTCTGCAGCGGTTTCGGGTTTTCGATGTCAATGTCTTCGGGCAGGTCCTCGCTCTTGGCGGCCTGGTACACCGAGAACAGGTACAGCGCGAGCACCACGGCCGAGACCGCATACGAAGCGGCCGCGCCGAGCACCGCATTGATGCCCATGATGAGGTAGTAGATCGCACAGACCACGGCAATGCTGCCGCTGATGCCGATGAGGTTGCGCAGCACGCGGATGCGCCAGGGACGTTGCACGGCCTGAACGATGGGGTTCATGCCCAGTTTCAGTGCCTCCAGGTGCACGATATAGAGCAGGCCGATGTAGGACAGCGTGGCCGGCAGGAAGGCGTGCTTGACGATTTCCGCGTAGGGGATGCCCACGTACTCGACCATCAGGAAGGCCGCGGCACCCATCACGGGCGGCATGATCTGGCCGTTGACCGAGCTCATGGTCTCGATGGCGCCGGCCTTGACACCGCCGTAGCCCGCCTTCTTCATGAGCGGGATGGTGAAGATGCCGCCCGACACCACGTTGGAGACCGAGCTGCCGGAAATCATGCCATTGAGCGCCGAGGACACCACGGCCACTTTGGCCGGGCCGCCGCGCAGGTGGCCCAGGGCCGCGAAACTCACCTGCATCATGTAGTTGCCACCACCCGCGCGGTCGAGCAGCGCGCCGAACAGCACGTAGACGAAGATGGTGCCGGCCGACACGCCCAGGGCGATGCCGAAGACGCCTTCGGTGGTGAGCCACATGTGCGAGAGCAGGCGGTTGAGCGAGGCGCCCTTGTGCGCGAGCACCTCGGGCAGCCAGGGGCCGAGCATGCTGTAGGCGATGAAGATGAGCGCCAAGGCCGCCATGGGCCAGCCCACCGCGCGGCGCGTGGCCTCCAGCAGCAGCACCAGGCCGACGGTGGCCACCACGATGTCCATGGTGTTGGGCGTGCCGGGGCGCGTGGCCAGCTCGGCGTAGAACAGCATGAGGTAGGCCGCCGCGAAGGCGCCCGCCAGGGCCAGCACCCAGTCCGCGATCGGCACGTAGGCGCGCGGCGAGCGTTTGAAGGCCGGCCAGGCCATGAAAGCCAGGAACAGCGCGAAGGCCAGGTGGATGGCGCGCGCTTCGGTGTCGTTGAGGATGCCGAAGCCCAGCTCGAACGGCAGGGGCGACGCGTACCAGAACTGGAACAGCGCCCACAAAAGGGACACGGTGAAGATGATGCCGGCGGTGATGCCGCTGGGCTTGCGGCCGCCGGTGTCGCTGTCGGCGACGAGCTGCTGCAAGGCTTCGGGCGCTTTTTCGATGTCGGTGCTCATGGTGCGCGCTCCGGGAAAGAAAAAAGAAACGGGGATGGTCCAAAAAAAAATGGCGAAGCTCACTTCGCCATGTGTGAAGGGTCGGGGCCCGTTTCCATCAGGAAAGGGGCCCCTCACATCACTTGATCCAGCCCTTTTCCTTGTAGAAGCGGGCCGCGCCCTCGTGCAGCGGCGCGCTCAGGCCGTCCTTGACCATGTTCTCGGCGCTCAGGTTGGCCAGGGCGGGGTGCAGCTTCTTGAACTCGTCGAAGTTGTCGAACACCGCCTTGACCACGGCGTAGACCGTGTCGGCCGGGGTTTTGCTGGACGCAACGACCGTGGCCATCACACCGTAAGTGGTGGTGGGTTGCGGGTTGTTGGGGTACAGGCCGCCGGGCACGGTGACCTTGGCGTAGTAGGGCTTGTCGGCCACCAGCTTGTCCACGGCGGGGCCGGTCAACGACACCAGCTTGGCGCCGCAGGAGGTGGTCGGGTCCTGGATGTTGGCACTCGGGTGGCCCACGGCATAGAAGAAGCCATCGATCTTGCCGTCGCACAGCGCCGGCCCGTGCTCGTCGGCCTTCAGCTCGGAAGCCAGCGAGAAGTCGCCCATCTTCCAGCCCATGGCGCCCAGCAGTTCTTCCATGGAAGCGCGCGTGCCCGAACCCGGGTTGCCGACGTTGAAGCGCTTGCCCTTGAAGTCCTCGAACTTGGTGACGTTGGCCTCCTTGCGGGCCACCACAGTGAAGGGCTCTGGGTGCACGGCGAACACGGCGCGCAGGTCGCCCACGGCACCGCTGTCCTTGAACTGGCCAACGCCCTTGGTGGCGTTGAACTGCACATCGGACTGGGTGAAGCCCATGTCGAGTTCGCCGGCCTTGATGGTGTTCACGTTGAAGACGGAGCCACCGGTGGATTCCACGGAGCAGCGGATGCCGTGCTTGGCGCGGTCCTTGTTCACCAAGCGGCAGATGGCGCCGCCCGCGGCGTAGTACACGCCGGTCACGCCACCGGTGCCGATGGTCATGAATTTCTGTTGGGCGAAGGCCGGCGCGGCGGGCGCCATCATCGCGGCCGATGCGGCCACGGCGCTGAGACAGGCGGTGAGTCTTTTCATGGTGTTTCTCCTGCGGTTCACTGGTGGTTGTTGAAAGGCGTGATGCTCTTGTGGAACGGTCGCGCGCAGGCCGGGAATGCTAATGCAATCGCCCGGGTTGCCCCTGCCGCGACGGCACCGGGTTTACCCCGGGCTGCCATGCAGAGCCGGCATGGCGTCAGGCGGTCGCCAACGTGGGTACCCCGGCCAGCGTCTTGTCGATCGCACGGCGCAGGCGTTGCACGATCTGGGCCAGCTCATCGGGCGTGCTGACGAAGGGGGGTGCCAGCAGGATGTGGTCGCCGCAGCGGCCGTCCACCGAGCCACCGGCCGGATAGCACATCAGCCCTTCCGCCATGGCGGCGCGCTTGATGCGCGCGTGCAGCTTCAATGCCGGATCGAACCACTGCTTGCTGGCGCGGTCCGCCACCAGCTCGATGCCCCAGAACAGGCCGCGGCCGCGCACGTCGCCCACATGGGGGTGATCGCCGAAGGCCTCCTGGAACAGCGCCTGCAATTGCGCACCACGTTCGCGCACCTGGGCGAGCAGGCCGTCGCGCTGGATGACCCGCTGCACCGCCAGCGCGGCCGCGCAGGCCACGGCGTGGCCCAGGTAGGTGTGCCCGTGCTGGAACAGCCCGCTGCCCTGGCGAAAGGTCTCGACGATGCGGCTTTGCGCCAGCACCGCACCGATGGGCTGGTACCCGCCCCCCAGGCCTTTGGCGATGGTCATCAGGTCGGGCACCACGCCTTCCTGTTCGCAGGCGTGCAGCGTGCCGGTGCGGCCCATGCCGCACATCACCTCGTCCAGGATCAGCAGGATGCCGTGGCGGTCGCACAGCTCGCGCACGCCCTTGAAGTAGCCGGGCACGGGCGTGAGCACGCCCGCCGTGGCGCCGCCCACGGTTTCGGCCACGAAGGCGATGACCTTGTCGCCGCCCAGGCGTTCGATGGTGGCCTCGAGCTCTGCCACCAGGCGCTGGCCGTACTGCTCGGCGGTTTCGTCGGCGCGCCTGTCGCGGTATTCATAGCAGGGCGAGACGTGCTCCACCTCGATGAGCAAGGGCTTGAACTGCTCGCGCCGCCAGGCGTTGCCACCCACGGCCAGCGCGCCCAGGGTGTTGCCGTGGTAGCTCTGGCGGCGCGCGATGAAGTGCTCGCGCTGTGGCTGGCCGATCTCCACGAAGTACTGGCGCGCCATCTTGAGGGCGGCCTCCACGGCCTCGGAGCCGCCACTGACGAAGTAGACGTTGCTCATGCCGGCGGGCGCGGTGTCGATCAGGGTGTCGGCCAGTTCTTCCGCCACAGCCGTGGTGAAGAAGCTGGTGTGCGCGTAGGCCAATTGATCCAGTTGCCTGTGCATGGCCGCGATCACGTCCGGGTGGCCGTGCCCCAGGCAGGAGACGGCCGCACCGCCCGAGGCGTCGAGGTAGGTCTTGCCCTGGCTGTCGGTGAGCGTGATGCCTTGGCCGCTGACGGCGACGGGCATGTCCTGGAGCAACTGGCGATGGAAGACGTGGCTGGCTTGCATGGTGGGTGGGTGGCGGTGGGGGAATGCGCCAGTCTAGGCAAGCGCCCGCACCTGTCCACATGCTTTTATCGGCCCGGCCCATGCCTTCAGGTTATGCCCCTGCCGGGCCGGCCATGAGTTCCGGTCATGGGTGATGCCCCGGTCTGCATTTCACAGGGCCCTCGCGCCTGCCTACAGTGCGGCCATCATGCACAACCCCCCTGCCCTTTCCCTGCGCCCGCCCGGCGCGCGCCGCGTGGCCGTGCTGGGCGCCGGCATCGTCGGCCTGACCACCGCCTGGCAATTGCAGCGCGACGGTTTCGAGGTCACCGTGATCGACCGCCAGCACCCCGGCCAGGGCGCCAGCTTCGGCAACGGCGCGCAGCTCAGCTACGCGTACGTGCAGCCGCTGGCAGACCCCTCGATCTGGGCGCAACTGCCCAAGCTGCTGCTGTCACGCGAATCGCCTTTCTCGTTGCGCCTGCGCCTGGACCCGGCGCAGTGGGCCTGGGGGCTGCGCTTCCTGGCCGCCTGCCGCGCCGACGTGTCGGCGCGCAGCACCGCCACCCTGCTCGCCCTGGCCGAGGAAAGCCGCGAGGCGCTGCAACGGCTGCTGGCCGACACGCGCGCCGATTGCGACTTCAGCGCCAGCGGCAAGCTGGTGATGTACGGCAGCGAGGCCTCGTTCGCCGCCGCGCGGCAGCAGCTCGACCTGCAGCGCGCGCTCGGCGGCGCCGAGCAGCACGCGCTGTCGTTGGCCGAGTGCTTGAGCATCGAACCCGCGCTGGCCGGCAGCGCCGCGCGCTACGTGGGCGGCATCCACACGCCGGGCGAATGCGCGGCCGACTGCGCCCGGCTGTGCGACGCCCTGCACGGCGCCCTGCAGGCGCGTGGCGTGCGCTTCGTGCTCGGCGCGCCGCTGGGCGCGCTGCGGCGCGAGGGCGATCGCCTGGTGGCCGCGCAGGCGGGCGGTGACTGGATCGAAGCGGACCATTTCGTGGCCGCCCTGGGCACCGGCGTGGCCGCCTTCGCGCGCCAGTTGGGCGCCCGCTTCCCCGTGTACCCGCTCAAGGGCTACAGCCTCACGCTGGATGTGCCGGCCAGCGGCGGCCTGGCGCCGAACGTGAGCGTGACCGACGCGCAGCGCAAGGTGGTGTTCGCGCGCCTGGGCCAGCGCCTGCGCGTGGCCGGGCTGGCCGAACTCGCGGGCCACGACACGCGCGTCGAGTCCCACCGAGTGGAGCAGTTGCGGCGCGCCGCGCGTGAGGTCTTCCCCCTGGCCTGCGCCGGCACCGAGGCCCGCCCCTGGGCCGGTCTGCGCCCCGCCACGCCCACAGGCGTGCCCATCATCGGCCGCGTGGACGGCGCGCCCGCCAACCTGCTGTTCAACGCCGGACATGGCGCCCTGGGCTTCACACTGGCCGCCGGCAGCGCGCGGCGCGTGTCGCGCCAGCTCCAGGGTGCGGCGGAACAAAGCCGCGGCGCCCCCGTGCTCACCCGATCTGCTGCAAGGCCTGCTGAACACAGCGCGTGAACGCGCGCGCCACCACCGAATGCGGCCGCGCAGTGGGGCGCAGCATGTGCACCATGGTCAGCATCGCGGGTTCGAACGGCAGCACGTCCACGCGCGTGCGATCGGCCGAGGTCGCCGTGCAGCCCTCCACCAGGGCCACGCCCACGCCATGCTGCGCCAGGGCCAGGGCCACGTGGTAGGTCTGCACGGTCATGATGGGGCGCAGGTCCACGCCGTGGTCGCGCATGGCGTGCGAAAGCTGCACACCCAGGGGGTCCTGCCCGTCCAGGGCGATCACGGGCAGCCGGGCGAGCTGCGCCCAGCCGATGCCGCCGGCCTTGAGCGCGCGCGCCGGCAGCATGCCCTTGGGCGCCACCACCATCACGCGGCGCTCACCCAGGCGCTCCTGCACCAGGGCCGGGTGGGTGCCGGGGTTGAAGACGTAGCCCACGTCGGCCTCCTGCAGGGCCAGGGCGGAGACGATCTGCACCGAATGCAGCGCCTGGTGGTGCACCAGCACGTCGGGGTGCTTCTCGCGGAACAGGCGCATGGCGCGCGGCAGCACCTCGTAGCTCAGGCCCAGCACCGTGAGCACGCGCAGTTCGCCGTGGGTGCGGCCGGCCTTGAGGCTGGTGGCCAGGCGCTGCACCTCGTCGAGCTGGGCGAACAGGCGCTCGATGTGCGGGTACAGGGTCTGCGCCTCGGTGGTGGGCACCAGGCGCCCGCCGGCCCGCTGGAACAGCGGAAAGCCCAGTTGCAGCTCGGCGTGCTGCAAGGTGCGGCTCACGGCGGGCTGGGTGACGTTGATCATGCGGGCCGCGGCGCTCACGCTGCCGGTGAGCATGACGGCGTTGAAAACCTCGATGTGGCGCAGGCGCATGGGCCGCTATTGTGCTCGGCCCGCGCCCCTGCGCTCTTCAGGGCGCCGCGTGCCCCGTGGCGGCCGGTAGCGATGCGCCTGGCGGCGCGGCAGGCGGCATGGACACGTCGCGCCGGTGGAAGAGCTTCGCGAACCACAGCGACACGTCGTCCACGATGGTGAACACCGCCGGGATCACCAGCAGGCTCAGGAAGGTGGAGGTGATCAGCCCGCCGATCACCGACACCGCCATCGGCGAACGGAAGCTGCTGTCGGCCGAGCCCCAGCCCACGGCGATGGGCAGCATGCCCGCGCCCATGGCGATGGTGGTCATGACGATGGGCCGCGCGCGCTTGTGGCAGGCGTCCAGGATCGCGTCCAGGCGCGTCATGCCGTGCTGGCGCCTGGCTTCGATGGCGTATTCCACGAGCAGGATGGAGTTCTTCGTCGCCACGCCCATCAGCATGATCAGACCGATCAACGAAGGCATCGAGAAACTCTTGTTCGCGATCAGCAGCGCCACGAAGGCCCCGCCCAGCGACAGCGGCAGCGCCGCCAGGATGGTCATGGGGTGCAGGAAGGCCTTGAACAGCAGCACCAGCACGATGTAGATGCACAGCACGCCGGTGAGCATGGCCAGGCCGAAGCTGGCGAACAGCTCGCCCTGCACTTCGGCATCGCCGATCTCCAGCACCGACACGCCCGGTGGCAGGTTGCGCAGGCTGGGCAGCTTCTCCACCGCGGCCTTCATGTCGCCGAGCGCGATGCCCGCGAGCTCGACCTCGAAGTTGATGTTGCGCGAGCGGTCGTAGCGGTCGATCACGGCCGGGCCGCCACCGAACTCCAGCGAGGCCACCTGCCCCAGCATCACCTGGCCGCGCGCGCCAGGCACGGCCAGGCGACGCAGGACGTCCAGGTCGTGGCGCGCGCCCTCGTCGAGCTTGACCACGATGGGGATCTGCCGCTGCGGCAGGTTCATCTTGGGCAGCAGGTTGTCGTAGTCGCCCACCGTGGCGATGCGCAGCGTCTCGGCGATGGCCGAACTGGTGACGCCGAGCTCGGCCGCGCGCGCCAGGTCGGGCGTGACGATGATCTCGGTGCGCACCAGCGCGGCGGTGGACTGGATGCTGCCCACGCCGCGGATGGTGCGCAGGTCGCGCTCGACCGCGCGCGCGGCCGTGGCCATCGCGTGCGCGTCGGTGCCGGTGAGCGTGAGGATGTATTTCTCGCCTGAGCCGCCCAGGCCCACCTTGCTGCGCACGCCGGGCAGGTGGGACATGGCGTCGCGGATCTGGTTTTCGATGCCCTGCTTGCGCGGGCGCTCGCTGCGCGGGTCGAGCTGGATGGTGAGCGCGGCCTTGCGCGACTCGGCCGCCCCCTGGGGCGCGAACGGGTCGGTGCCGGCCGTGCCCGAGCCGATGGTGGTGTAGACCGAGCGCACATGTGGCACGGCCGCCACCAGCAGGCGCGCGCGCTCGGCCGTGGCGATGGTCTGCTCCAGCGTGGCGCCGGGCGGCAGTTCCAGGAACACCTGGGTTTGCGAGTTGTCGTCCGGCGGCACGAAACCCTGCGGCAGCAGCGGGATCAGCATGAGCGAGCCGATGAAGAACAGGCCGGCACCGAAGCTGGTGATCCAGCGGTGGCGGATGCACCAGCGCGCCCAGTTCTGGTAGCGGTCGAGCCAGGCTGGCTCGTTCTGGTTTTGCGACCAGCGCCAGAGGCCGCGCGTGACCGGGTTGGTGTCCATCCACCGCGGCATGTCCTTCTGCACGAAAGGCTTGAGCAGGTAGGCCGCCATCATGGGCGTGAGCGCACGCGCCACCACCAGCGAGGCGAACACCGCCAGCGCGGCCGTCCAGCCGAACTGCTTGAAGAACTTGCCCGGGATGCCGGCCATGAAGGCCGTGGGCAGGAACACCGCGATCAGGGTGAAGGTGGTGGCGATCACCGCGAGACCGATCTCGTCGGCCGCCTCCATGGCGGCCTGGTACGGCGTCTTGCCCATGCGCATGTGGCGCACGATGTTCTCCACCTCGACGATGGCGTCGTCCACCAGGATGCCGATCACCAGCGACATGGCCAGCAGCGTGACCACGTTGATGGTGAAGCCCATGTAGTACATGCCGATGAAGGCCGGGATGGCCGACAGCGGCAGCGCCACGGCCGACACCACGGTGGCGCGGAAGTCGCGCAGGAACAGCCAGACGACCAGCACGGCCAGGATGGCGCCCTCGTACAGCAGGGTCATGGAGGCGTCGAATTCCTCCTTCACCGGCGTGACGAAGTCGAAGGACTCGGTGATGTGCAGGTCGGGCCGCTGCGCGCGCAACTGCTCCAGCTTGGCGCGCACGCCATCACCCACCTCGATTTCGCCGGCCCCGCGGCTGCGCGCGATCTCGAAACCCACCACGGGTTGGCCGTCCAGGAAGGCCGCGGCCGTGGGCTCGGCAATGGTGTCGCGCACCTCGGCGATCTGGTCCAGGCGGATGTAGCGGCCATCGCTCAGCGCCACCTGCATGCCCGCCAGCGCCTCGGCCGAGGCCAGTTGCGACAAGGTGCGCAGCGGCTGCTGGCTGCCGCCCAGGTCCACGCGGCCGCCGGCGCTCTCGATCTGCACCTTGGCGAGCTGGCGCGAGACGTCGGTGGCGGTGGCGCCCAGGGCCTGCAGCTTCAGGGGATCGAGCAGCACCTGCACCTCGCGGTCGACGCCGCCCACGCGGTTGACCGCGCCCACGCCAGGCACGGACAGCAGCAGCTTGGACACGTCGTTGTCCACGAACCAGGACAGGGCCTCGGCGTCCATCTTGTCGGACGCGACCGTGAAGGCCAGCACCGCGCCGCCGGCGAGCTCCACCTTGTTGACGATGGGGTCGCGCAGGTCGGTGGGCAGGTCGCTGCGCACCTTGGCCACGGCGGAGCGCACGTCGTCCAGCGCCTGCTGCGTGTCCTTCTCGATGCGGAACTCCACGGTGAGCGAGACCGTGCCGTCCTGCACCTTGGTGTAGATGTGCTTGAGCCCCTGCAGCGAGGCCAGGCTGTTCTCGATGATGCGCGCGACGTCGTTCTCGAGCTGGTTGGGCGAGGCGCCCGGCAGGGACGCCACCACGGTGATGGTGGGCAGGTCCAGGTCCGGGAAGTTCTGCACCTTCATCTGCTTGAAGGAGAACAGGCCCGCCAGCGTGAGCATGACGAACAGCATCGCCGCCGGAATGGGGTTGCGAATCGACCACGCGGAGACGTTCATGTCACTGCACCACTTTCACGAGGTCGCCCTCGTTCAGGAAACCCGCGCCCTGCACCGCCACGGACGCGTCTTCCTTCAGCCCTTCGAGGATCTCCACCCGCTCGCCCACGCGGCGGCCGGTGCGAACCTTGAGCTGGCTGGCGCGGCTCTGGTCGTCGATGGCGAAGACATAGTTGCTGCCGTCGCGCACCACCACCGACTGGCTGGGCACGGTGAGCGCCTCGCTTTGCCCCAGGTCGAAGCTGCCGTGGGCGAAGGTGTTGGCCTTGAGTTCGGCGTGGCGCGGCAGGTCCACGAAGACGAGGATGTTGCGGGTCTGCGGGTCGGCGCTGGGCGCGATGGCGCGCACCTTGCCCTGCACCTCGCGGCCGGTGGCGGCCGTCACGGCCACGGTCTGGCCGATCCTGATGCGGTCGACTTCGCTGGGCGTGACCTCGCCGCGCCACTCCAGGCGCCCCTGCCGCACCAGGCGGAACAGCTCCTGCCCCGCAGCCACCACGGCGCCCACGGTCGCCCCGCGCGCGGAGATCACCCCGTCGTCGGGGGCCAGCACGCGGGTGTTGCCCAGGCGCACCTCGGTGGCGCCGAGCGCGGCCTTGGCGGCTTCCCACTGCGCCAGTGCGACCTTCTCCTGCGTGAGGTACTGCGCCACCTGCGACTTCGACAGCGCACCGGTGTTCTCGATGGCGCGCGCGCGGTCGGCGTCGGCCTTGGCGTTCTGGTAGCTGGCCTCGGCCTGCATCAGGCTGGCGCGCGCCTGCAGGGTGTCGGCCTGGGTGGTTTCGCGCACGAATTCGGCCAGCACCTGGCCCTTGCGCACCTGATCGCCCACGTTCACGTTGACCGTGGACAGGCGCAGGCCGTTGACCTCGGCGCCCACGCTGGCCTCTTGCCAGGCGGCGATGTTGCCGTTGGCCTGCAGGCGGATGGGCAGCGACTCGCGCTGGGGCTTGGTCACGGTGACGGTGAGCGCCGGCCGGGGCTGCTCGCCCTCGGCCGGGGCAGCGGCGTTCGCGCCGTTGTTGGCCGCGGCCGGCGCTTCATCGGATGGCCGCAGCAGCAGCCAGGCGGCCAGCGCGAGGATGACAAGGGCGAGTGCGGCCAGGGGCCAGAACCAGCGGCGCCGGGGGGTGGAGTGGGCGTTCATCGGGCGTCGTTCGAGGCGTTGGGATTGAGGGCGTCGGGGCTGAACGTGGCGGGAACTGCCGCGGGATCGAACCCGCCCCCGAGCGCGACGTAGAGCTGCAGCCAGGCGTCCAGGCGTTCCTGTTGCAGGGCCACGGCGCTGCTGTCGGCGTTGAGCTTGAGGCGGCGCGCCTCTTCCAGCTGGCTGAGGTTGGCGAAGCCCACGCGGTAACGCGCCTGCGTGGCCTCGAAGGAGCGGTTGTAGCCGGCCACGGCCGTCTCGGTGGCGGCCAGGCGCTCGCTCAGGCCCGACAGCGTGACCAGGGACTGCTCCACCTCGGCCACGGCCTGGCGCAAGGTGCCGGCATAGGCGATGGCGGCGGCCTCGTAGCGGGCCTGCGCGCTGTCGGCGTCGGCGCGCAGCGCGTCGCGCCCCAGCAGGGGCAGGCTCAGGGTGATGGGGCCGATGGACCAGGAGTTGGCGGTGAAGTCGAGCCCGCCGCCGGAGAAGTGGTTGCGCAGCACGCTGCCCTGCAAGGTGAGCCCGGGGCGCAGCGCGGCGTGGGCCACGCCCACCTCCTCGCTGGCGGCGACCAGCTCGCGCTGGGCGCGGTAGACGTCGGGCCGCTGACGCAGCACCTCGGCAGGCACCGCGTTCACGGCCAGCAACTGCTCCACGCGGCCAGAGGCCAGCCAGGCGTTCAGGTCGGGCGCGCGTTCGAGCTGGCGTCTCACCTCGGCCTCGGGCTGGGCGGTGATGGCGGCGATCGACTTGATCTGGCGTTCGCACTGCGCTTCCTGGCTGCGCCAGCGCGCCACACCTTCGGCGGCGCTGGCCCGCGCCAGGGCCGCGTCGGCCGGCGCACTGAGGCCGGCGCGCTCGGTCACGTCGTTGCTCTCGGCCGTCACGCGGCGCGAATCGCGGTCGTTCAGGGCCACGGCCAGTTGCTGGCGGCACAGGCGCTGGCCGAAGTAGAGCTGCGCCACCTCGGAGGCCACGAGGACACGCGCCTCGTGCCAGCCCGCGCCGGCCGCGTCCTGGCGGGCCTGGGCGCCGTCCACGCGGGCGGCGCTCTCGCCCCACAGCCCCACGGTCCACGAGGCCTGGAAGCCCGCGCTGAGCGTGGTGCCCAGCGGGGTGTTGGTGTCCGTGACGCCGCGATTGGCCGTGGCCACCGCGTTCACCTGCGGCCGGCCCTGCGCCTCGGCGCCGGCCAGGGCCGCCCGTGCCGCGAACACCTGGGCGCGCGCGCTGGCGATGTCGGGGCTGTGGCGCTGGGCGCGCGCGATCCAGTCGCTGAGCACCGGGTCGTCGAAGCGGGCCCACCAGTCGCCCAGCGCCTGGGTGCTGCCCTGGTGCGCCAGGGGCGGCGCCATCCAGCGCTCGGGCAATTCAACGGATACGTCGGTCGGCGGCCGGCTCACGCTGCAGGCGCCCACAAGGGCGCTGGCGGCCAGTGCCATGAGCAATCGCTTCATGGTGGTGAAGGGGCTTCCCCCTGCTGCTTGTTCTGAATGTTCTGAGCCGCCCGACTCTAGTCGAACTTGAGGCCTGAACATTTCAAATCGTTTCAACGGCGTAACGCCGTTTGCCATCGGCCTCAGTCGTCGTCGCTGGCGTCCAGTCCGGGGAACAGCACCTCGGTGAAGCCGAAGCGCGTGAAGTCGCGCACCCGCATCGGGTAGAGCGTGCCCCAGAGGTGATCGCATTCGTGCTGCACCACGCGGGCGTGAAAGCCCTCGGCCTCGCGGTCGATCACTGCGCCGAACTCGTCGAAGCCCTGGTAGCGGATGCGCCGCCAGCGCGGCACCACACCGCGCAGGCCGGGCACCGAGAGGCAGCCCTCCCAGCCATCTTCGAGCTCATCGTCCAGCGGCGTGATCAGGGGGTTGAGCAGCGTGGTGCGCGGCACCACCGGCGCGTCGGGGTAGCGGGGGTTGGGCGCACCACTGCCGAAGATCACCACCTGCAGGTCCACGCCGATCTGCGGCGCGGCCAGGCCGGCGCCATTGGCGTGGGCCATGGTGTCCTTCAGGTCGGCCACCAGCCGGTGAAGCTCGGGCGTGTCGAAAGCGGTGACGGCTTGGGCGTGGCGCAGCAGGCGCGGATCACCCATTTTGAGGATGGTGTGGACGGTCATGGCAACGGCTTGACGGCGGGAGCGCGATGGTCCAAGTTTCGCCGATGGTCATGCCCCCGACGAATCCCATGAAACGCCCCCTCCTCATCCCTGCCCTTGCCCTGCCCGCGCTCGCCCATGCCCAAGGCGCTGCCCTGTTCAAGGACGCCGACCTCGCGCTCGGTGAGAAGCTGCTGGCCGAACACCAGTGCGCGCAGTGCCACGCCAGGCAGGTGGGCGGTGACGGCAGCGCCATCTACCGCCCCAATGGCCGCATCAACAACGCCAGGCTGCTGCAGGCCATGGTGGAGAACTGCAGCACGCGGCTGAACCTGCAACTGTTTCCTGAAGAGCTCGCCGCCATCGCGGCGGTGCTCAACCGGGACCACTACCGGTTCAAGCCTTAGGTCAAGCCTGGAACGCGCTCAGGCGTTCACCTGCAGGCGCACGCCGTCGCCCGCGAACTCGCGCACCTCGCCGATGTCGGCCGCCTGCGCAAAGCCGTGGCGGCGGAAGGTGGCCAGCACCTCGTCCACGCTGGCTGCGTCGCAGGCCACCAGCAGACCGCCGCTGGTTTGCGGGTCGCTCAGCAGGGCCTGCTCGGTGGCCCCCAGGCCAGCGCCCAGGCGCACCTCGTGGCCGTAGGCGGCCCAGTTGCGGCCCGAGGCGCCCGTCACCAGACCGGCCGCGGCGAGTTCGCGCACACCCGGGATCAGCGGCACGCGGTTCCAGTCGAGGTGCACCGCCTTGTCCGCGCCGCGCGCCATCTCCATCGCGTGGCCGGCCAGGCCGAAGCCGGTGATGTCGGTCAGCGCATGAACGCCTCCAAGCTTCGCGAGATCGGGGCCGGGCGTGTTCAGGCGCGTGGTGGTGTCGATCATGGCGGCGTAGCCCGCCGCGTCCAGTTGCTCCTTCTTGAGCGCGGCCGACAGCACGCCCACGCCCAGCGGCTTGCCCAGCACCAGGCGGTCACCGGCCTTGGCGTCGGCGTTGCGCTTCACGCGCCCGGGGTGCACCAGGCCCAGGGCCACCAGGCCGTAAATGGGTTCAACCGAGTCGATGGTGTGGCCGCCAGCGATCGGGATGCCGGCCGCGCGGCAGACGTCCTGCCCGCCCTGCAGGATGCGCCCGATGGTGTCGGTGCTGAGCACGCTGATGGGCATGCCCACCAGCGCCAGCGCCATGATGGGCGTGCCACCCATGGCATACACGTCGCTGATGGCGTTGGTGGCCGCGATGCGCCCGAACTCGTACGGGTCGTCGACGATGGGCATGAAGAAGTCGGTGGTGGCGATCAGCGCCTGCTCGTCGTTGAGCTGGTACACGGCCGCGTCGTCGGCCGTCTCGATGCCGACCAGCAGTTCCTTGGGCAGGGGCAGGCCGGTGCTGCCCTTGAGGATGTCGCTCAGCACGCCGGGCGCGATCTTGCAGCCGCAGCCGCCGCCGTGCGACAGGCTGGTGAGGCGGGGCTGGGTGGCGGCGGTGGGAATGGGGGCGTTCACGGTCGGTCTCCGGTTCGGGGCCCGGCGCCCACGGGGCGCAGGCAGTCATTGAGCAGATCCAGCAGCGCCTGGCGTTCGGCCTCGGGGGCGAACAGCGGCGCGCGAGCGGCGCATTGTGCGGCCAGGCGCGCGAGCCTGCCATCGTCGCGCGCCATGCCCTCACGGCAGTCGCGCAGCAGGGCCGCCAGCGCGGCGGCGTCGCCGACCGGAAAGTAGCCTTCGTACGCCTCGCCGAGCATGCCCACATTGCCGTCGATGCGCGAGGCCAGCACCGGCGTGCCGACGCGCACGGCTTCCAGCACGGCGTGCGCGCCGCCTTCGATGCGGCTGGCCTGCACCAGCAGGTGCGCGCGTTGCAGGCGGCGCAGCACCTCGGCGTGAGGCAGCCCGCCCAGCCAGCGGTAGTGCGGGCCGGCCTGCGCGGTGGCGCGCGCCGCCTCGCCCAGCGCGGGGTCGATCGCCTCGCCGATGTGGTCGATGCGGACGCCTTCCCGCGGGCCGATGAGCCGCGCGGCCTCGAACAGGGTCTCGGGCGACTTCTCGTCTCGCAGGTGGCCCACCATCAGCGCGCGCAGAAAGCCCCGCGGTTTGGGCAGTGCCGCGCGCGCAGGGCTGGACTGGAACACCACGCGGCAGCGCGCGCGCAGGTGCGCCGGCAGCGCGAGCGGCCCGCGCGCCTGCAGCACCACGAGCCGGTGCGCGAGTTCGATCGAGCGCCGTGCCGAGGCGTCGACTTGAATGTCGCGGTACAGGTCGGTGCCGGTGAGCACCACCACCAGCGGCGCGCTGGCGTCGGCCTCGGCCCAGGCCGCGATGGAGGCGGCCGAGCGCCGCGCGTGCAGGGCGATGAGGGCAGCGGGCTTCTCGCCGAGGTCCGCATCGGGCCATTGGCGAGTGACCACCACCCGATAATGCCCCGCCAGCAGACGCGCCCAGCGCCGGGTGGTCTGCCAATTGCCGTTGTTCGCGTCGGCCAGCGCCGGCGTCACGATGCACAACAGGGGTTTGCGAATGGAGGCCATCGAGCGGCTCATTGTGTCGGAGACCGACACCCCACCCGCCACCCCGCCTGGCGCCGCGGCCGAGCAGGCCCGCCGCGCCGGTCGGGAAACGCTGGCGCGGCTGCTGCGCCGCACGCGCGCGCGCACGCTTCGCCTGGCCGAGGCCTTCGAGGCCGCGCTGGGGCCCGCGCTGGCGGTGCCCCTGTCGCCCGAGCTCAACCCGCCGCTGTGGGAGCTGGGGCACATCGGCTGGTTCGCCGACCGCTGGGTGGCGCGCCAGCCCGCCTCGCAACGCCAACGCGGCGCGCGCGCCGACCCCGCGGCCGCGCTGGCCCCGGCCCGCCAGGCCGCGCGCGGCGTCGACGCCGACGCGCTGTACGACAGCAGCGCCGTGCCGCACGACACGCGTTGGTCGCTGCCGCTGCCCGACCTGGCCACCACGCGCGCCGACCTGCAGGCCAGCCTGGAGGAGACCCTCGCCCTGCTGGCCCGCGCGCCCGACACCGATGACGGCCTCTACGCCTTTCGCCTCGCCCTCTTCCACGAGGACATGCACGGCGAGGCCTGGTGCTTCATGGCGCAGGTGCTCGACATCGACGCGGGCGAATCCGTGCCGCCACCGCCCACCGCCGAGCACGCCTGCCTGTCCCTGGACGCCGCGTCGTGGACGCTGGGCTGGCAAGGCCCGGGCTTCGCTTTCGACAACGAGCTCACCGGCCAGACCGTCGAGCTCCCGCCCTTCGACATCGACGGGCAAGCCGTGAGCTGGGCGCGCTACCTGCCCGCCGTGGACGCCGGCGCCGTGCCCGTGCCGCGCTACCTGAAACGCGAAGACGGCCGCTGGTGGCGGCGCGCAGCCGGCCGCTGGCACGCGCTGGACCTGTCGGCCCCCGCCTGCCACCTGAGCGCCACCGAAGCCCAGGCCTGGTGCGCCTGGGCCGGCCGGCGCCTGCCCGCCGAGGCCGAATGGGAATACGCCGCGCACCATGCGCCGGGCTTCCACTGGGGCCAGGTGTGGGAATGGACCGCCAGCGCCTTCGCGCCCTTCCCCGGCTTCGCGCCGCACCCTTACCGCGACTACTCGCAGCCCTGGTTCGATGGACGCCCCGTGCTCAAAGGCGCGAGCTGGGCCAGCGCGCCGCAGATGCGACACCCACGCTACCGCAACTTCTTCACCGCCGACCGCAGCGACGTCCTGGCGGGCTTTCGCAGCGTGGCCTTGCCCCGATGAACCCCGCTCGCGGGACGGCCCCGCCATCGGGTTTCTAATGCGGCCTTCGTTCACGCACCGGAGCCCGACGTTTTGGAGATCGCCCTCGAACAGGTCAGCGCGCGCCACGCCGCCGCCCGCGCGGCCCAGGCGCCCGCCCTGCAAGGCCTGAGCCTGCGCGTGGCCGCGGGGGAACACGTGGCCGTCATCGGCCCCTCGGGTGCCGGCAAGACCACGCTGCTGCAGCTCATGGCCTGCGCCATGGCGCCCAGCGCGGGCAGCATGCGGCTGGACGGCGCGTCGCCGTGGTCGCTGCCCCGCGCCGACTTGCAGCGCCTGCGCGCCCGCCTGCTGCTGGCACCGCAGGTGCCGCCGCTGCCACCGCGCCAGCGCGTGGTCACGGCCGTGCTGGCGGCACGGCTGCCGTCCATGGGGCTGTGGGCCAGCCTGCGCTCGCTGCTGCGCCCCTCCGACATCCCCGCCGCCTTCGCCGCGCTCGAGCGCTTCGACCTCGGCGACAAGCTCTTCGAGCGCGTGGACCGACTGTCCGGCGGCGAGCGCCAGCGCGTGGGCCTGGCGCGCGCCCTGCTGGCGCCCGCCACCGCCTGGCTGGTGGACGAGCCGCTCTCGGCCCTGGACCCGACGCGCGCGCGCCAGGCCATCCACACCCTCATCGGCGGCGCGCGCGAGCACCGCGCCACCCTGGTGGCCACCCTGCACCAGGTCGACGTGGCGCTGGCGCATTTCCCGCGCATCGTCGGCCTGCGCGATGGCCAGCTCGCCTTCGACCTGCCGGCCGCCGAGGTCAGCAGCGAACGCCTCGCGAAGCTGTACGACCAGTTCGAGCACGAACTGCAGGGCGCACCCGCGAGCCCGCCGCCGCCACTGGACGAGCCCCTGCCGCCCGTCCTGATGTGCCGCTGATGTGCCACCGAGTCCGCGATGAACACCACCACGCTGCGCCCCGCGCCCACGCGCGACCCCGCCTGGGTATCGCGGCTGTTCTGGATCGGCGCCGCCCTGGTGCTGCTGTGGCCGCTGGGCGTGGCCACCGAGTTCAAGCCCTGGGTGCTCGTCGAGCCGACGAACCTCCGGGTCACGGCGCAGTTCCTGGGCAGCTTCCTGCCGCTCGCGCTCGACGGCGAATTCCTCGCCCTGGTGGCGCGCGAGACCTGGCGCACCGTGGCCATCGCCACCGCCGGCATGGTGCTGGCCCTGGTGCTGGCCATTCCGCTCACACTGGCGGCCACGCGCGTGCTCTCGCTCTCCGCGCTGTCGGGGCGGATGGCGCGCGGGCCCTGGCTGGTGCGTCAGGCCGTGCGCTGGCTGCTGATCGTGCTGCGCAGCATTCCCGAACTGGTGTGGGCGCTCGTGTTCGTGCGCGTGGTGGGCCTGGGCCCCACCGCCGGCGTGCTGGCCATCGCGCTCACCTACGGCGGCATGCTCGGCAAGGTGTACGGCGAGATCCTGGAAAGCGGCGAGGCGCACGCCAGCCAGACCCTGCTGCGCAACGGCGCCTCGCGCCTGCAGGCCTTCTTCTATGGCCTGCTGCCCACCAACGCGGCCGAACTCACCAGCTACACCGTGTACCGCTGGGAATGCGCCATCCGCTCCTCGGTGGTGCTGGGCTTCGTGGGCGCGGGCGGCCTGGGGCAGCAGATGGACAACTCCATGAAGATGTTCAACGGCGGCGAAGTCGCGACCATGCTGCTGGTCTTCATGGCCCTGGTGGCGCTGGCCGACCGCGTAAGCGCCGGCCTTCGAAAGGCATTGGGATGAAGCCGCTGCCGCCCGCTCCGCCCTCCTGGCTCGACCCGCGCGGCAAGGCCCTGTGGTTCCTGCTCGCGCTGACCGTTCTCGTGGTCGCCAGCTTCTGGTCGCTGGACCTGCAATGGGGTCAGTTCCTGTCGTTGGAGGCCGCGCGCAGCATGGGCCGCTTCCTCGGCGAATTCTTCCCGCCCGATGCCTCGCCCGAGTTCCTGCGCCGCGTGGCCGTGGGCACCTGGGAAACGCTGGCCATGTCCGCCCTGGGCACGGGCCTGGCGGCGGTGGCGGGCGTCTTGCTCGCGCTGCCCGCCAGCCGGCGCGTGGATGGCGGTGCGTCGTGGGCGCGCGGCCCCACGCGGCTGCTGCTCAACGCGCTGCGCAGCATCCCCGAACTGGTGTGGGCCGCCTTGCTGCTCATCAGCGCGGGACTGGGGCCCTTCGCCGGCACCCTGGCCCTGGCTTTTCACACGGCCGGCGTGCTCGGCCGCCTGTTCGCCGAGGCCATCGAGAACGCCCCGCCCGGCCCCGCCGCCGCGCTGCGCGTGCAGGGCGTGGGCGGCGCGCGCGTGTTCCTCTATGCCACCTTGCCGCAGGTGCTGCCGCAATTGCTCAGCTACACGCTCTACCGCTGGGAAAACAACATCCGCGCCGCCGCGGTTCTGGGCGTGGTGGGCGCCGGCGGCCTCGGCCAGATGCTGGCCTTCCACATGGGCCTGTTCCACATGGGCAAGACGGCCACCATCCTGGCTGCCATGCTGCTGATGGTGGCGCTGGTGGACGCGGCGAGCCACGGGGCGCGGCGGGTGTTGACGCGCTGAGGCGGGCAGTTACGGGGACACCGCGTAGCACCCGAGTTCGATGCCAATACTTCTTCGATGCCAGACAAACTGGCCCGAGCCCAGGACAAGTTGGCTCGGCAATCAGGCGTCAACCGGGCCGTCATCGCCCACATCGAACGCCAAGCGCGCAATCCCCCGCTTCTCACCCTTGCGAAGCTTGCCGCTTCGCTCGACTTGTCACTCGAAGCGCTTCTGACCGATTGCCGCTCCTAGGGGTCCAGCTTGAGCTGGTGAATCTGAGGAATTCTTGCAGTCAAGGTGCCCGTCTTCTGCCGCGGCTCAACGACCGGTGACGACACCACCTGAACCTGCCCCGCCTTCATTTCCTTCACGGACTGCAGAAGCTCCGCCGCGAGATCGCGTTGGGCCTCGTGGGCGGAAAGCTCGGCGTCATTGAGGGGTTTTTTCATAGAGGACACAGCGGATCTCCTTGATCACTCTTGGCAGTGCGAATGATCACCGAACCACCAGCCGCAGCACCTTCCCATCACTGTCATCCGTCAACACATACAGCCACCCATCCGGCCCTTCCCGCACATCCCGGATGCGCTGGTTCAGCTCCGTCAGCAGCCGCTCCTGCTGCACCACGCGTCCGCCCTCCATCTGCATCCGCACCAGGTGGCGGAATTTGAGCGAGCCCGTGAAGGCGTTGCCCTGCCAGGCCGGGCCGTACTTGTCGCTGCGCAAAAACACCAGGCCCGAGGGCGCGATGGAGGGCACCCAGTACTGCACCGGCTGCTCCAGCCCGGCGCGGCTGGTCAGGCCGTCGCCGATGCGCCCGCCGCCGTAGTTCTCGCCGTAGGTGATGACGGGCCAGCCGTAGTTCTTGCCCGCCTCGGGGCGGTTGAGTTCGTCGCCGCCCTGCGGGCCGTGTTCGATGGTCCAGAGCGCGCCGTCGGGCCCCAGGGCCGCGCCCTGGATGTTGCGGTGGCCGAGCGTCCAGATCTCGGGCAGCGCGCGGGCCTGTTTGGCGAAGGGGTTGTCGGGGTGCGGCTTGCCGTCGGCCAGCACGCGCACCACCTTGCCGTGGTGGTTGTCCAGGGTCTGCGCGTCGTGCATGCGCAGGTAGCGGTCGCCCAGGGTGAGGAAGAAGCTGCCGTCCGCCGCCTGCACGATGCGGCAGCCGAAGTGCAGCCGGCTGCCGACCTTGGGCTTCTGGCTGAAGACCACGCGCACGTTCTCCAGCGCGCTGCGGTCGTCGGACAGGCGCGCCGAGGCCATGGCGGTGGAGTTGCCCACCAGCGCCGGCTCGCTGTAGCAGAAGTGCACGGTGCGGTTGGTGGCGAAGTCGCGGTCGGTGATGACGTCGAGCAGGCCGCCCTGCCCCACGGCGTCCACGTCGGGCAGGCCCTTGAGCGCCGGGCCCAGGCGGCCGTCCGGCTCCACCACGCGCATGCGCCCGGGTCGCTCGGTCACGAGCAGGCGGCCGTCGCCAATGAAGGCCAGGCCCCAGGGGTTCTGCAGGCCGCCAGCCACCACTTCGGGTGTGAGGCGCCCGGCCGGCTGGGCCAGGACCCCGGCCGCGGCCAGGCCGGCCGCCAGGGCGATGAACAGGGGACGCAGGCGTCGGATCATGGAATCTCCCATCGGTTTCGGGGTGGTCATCAAGGCGTGCCCCGATGGAGGCCAACGCCCGCCCCGGGGTTCCCGTTCAAGCGAACGGCTGCACGCCGATCAAAAAGCCGTGCGCCCAGAAGGCGAACACCGCGTACAGCAACAGGCCGCCCACCAGTGCGATGGCGTCGTTGGCCTTGCCGGCGCCGAGGGTGTGCGGCGCGCGCAGCAGGCCGGCCTGCGCGCGGCGCTTGAGCGAGATGCGGTCGGCCACGGCCCAGACCAGGAAAGCGCCGAACAGCAGCACGTCGGCCAGGCCGCCGTTGGCGAGCAGGTGCGCCAGCGCCCACAGCTTCACCGCCACCAGCATGGGGTGCTTCGCCGCGCGCTGGATGCGCCCCGGCAGGTAGGCGGCCAGCAGCAGCACGAACACCGGCAGCATGAGCAAGGCCGCCACATGCCGCATGGGCAGGGGTGGCGTCCACAGCAGCACCGGGGTCTGCCGCGCGGCGCTGTACCCGGCCACCATGAGGCCGAAGCCCGCCAGCGCCACCAGCGTGTACAGCCCCTTCCAGGGCCCTTCGCCGAAGCGGTGCGCCACTTCGTGCCGCCCACGCGGCGCGACGATGGACACCGAGTGGATGCCCAGGAACAGCACCAGTCCGAGCACAAGCCATTCCATGATCGACTCCCGTCGTTGAGGGTCGCTATCGTCTCACGGCCGGGCCCGCGGCGAGGGCGTTCAGCCGGGGCGAGCGACAGCGAGCCGCGAAGCGGCGCGGGGGGTGTTTCCGATCACGCCGTGCGGCGCTGCTCCAGGGCCAGGCGCACCGCCAGCGCGGCCAGCACGGTACCCATCACGTAGCGCTGCGCCGCCAGCCAGCGCGGGCTGCGCGCGAACCACAGCGCCAGCCGCGCGGCCGACAGCACGATGCTCAGGTTCACACAGAAGCTCACCACGATCTGCGTGAGCCCGAGTTGCACGCTCTGCGCGAACACCGAGCCGTGCGCGGGCGAGACGAACTGCGGAAAGATCGACAGGTAGAACACCGCGATCTTGGGGTTCAGCAGGTTGGTGAAGAAGCCCATCAGGAACAGCTTGCGCGGCGGGTCGGCCGGCAGGTCCTGCGCCTCGAAGGGCGAACGCGCGCCCGGCTTCACCGACTGCCAGGCCAGGATCAACAGGTACGCGGCGCCGGCCCACTTGAGCAGTTCGTAGGCCAGCGGCACCGCCATGAACAGCGCCGTGAGGCCCACGGCCGCCGCGAACATGTGCGCCAGGAAACCCACCACCACGCCCATCAGCGAGATCACACCCGCCCGCTTGCCCTGACAGAGCGAGCGCGACAGCAGGTAGACCATGTTGGGGCCGGGCGTGATGGCCACGAACAGCGCCGCGGCGGCGAACAGCAGCCAGTCGTTCAGGGGAACCAAGTCGACATCTCCATGAGGCCCCGTCAGGGGAGCGTTGCGGGTAAAGCGTCAGCCGGGTGTCTCGGCCTGGGCCCGGCGCAGCCGCTCGCGGCTGTTGGACAGGTGCAGGCGCATGGCCTGGCGCGCGCCTTCGGCGTCGCGCAGGCGGATGGCATGGTAGATGTTCTGGTGCTCCACGTGCACACGCTGCAGATAGGCCAGGCGCCCCTCGGGGGCACTGCTGGCCGTGTTGATGCGGGTGCGCGGAATGATCATGGTGCCCAGGTAGGTCATGAGGTCCGCGAAATGCCGGTTGCCGGTGGCGCGCGCCACCTCCATGTGGAACTGGAAATCCGCCGGCACCGCGTCCGAGTACTCGGCGATGGACAGTTCGAACGCGGCCAACGCCGCCTCCATCTGCCGCAGGTGGCTTTCGTCGCGGTGCTGGGCCGCCAGGCTGGCGGCCTCGCCCTCCAGGCTGATGCGCAGCTCCAGCAGCGACACCACGTCGGCCGCGGTGGCCACGTCCTCGGGCGCGATGCGGAACGGGCCCCGCTCGGGCAAGGCCAGCACGAAGGTCCCGATGCCGTGGCGCGTTTCCACCAGGCCAGAGGCCTGCAAGCGCGAAATGGCTTCGCGCACCACGGTGCGGCTGACCGCGAAACGGGCCATCAGGGCCGTCTCGGTGGGCAGCTTGTCGCCGGCTTGCAGGCGGCCTTCGCGCATGTCGCTGGCCAGGGTGTCCACGATTTCGGGCACCAGGCCGCGCGGGCGGCGGGGCCGGGGCGGCGCCAGGTCTTCACCTGGGGTTTTCACGGAGAGCATGGCTTTTTCCTTGACGCCCCTGGGGCGTCTTCACAGAATGCCCAAGTCGTCAGACAACCGACAACTGACGACAGATCACTGCGTGAGACGACTGTAACAAAGCCTTCGCGGACATCCAAGCCCTCAGGAGACCCTTCATGACCCTCAATCGCCGACAACTCATCGCCTCTGGCGCGGCCCTGGCTGCCGTGGGCCTGCCCGCGCACGCGCAGAAATTCCCGAACAAGCCGGTGCGCATCGTGGTGCCCTACCCGCCGGGCGGCTCCTCGGACATCATCGCGCGCGCCATCAGCGAGCCGCTGGCCAAGAGCCTGGGCCAGCCCGTGGTGGTGGAAAACCGCGCGGGCGCCAACGGCAACCTGGGCGCCGGCCTGGTGGCGCAGGCCCCGGCCGACGGCTACACCCTGTTGCTGTGCGACGTGGGCGCGCTGGCCATCAGCCCCTCGGTCTACAAGCTGCCGTTCGACCCGAGCAAGGACCTGCGCGGCGTGACCATGCTGGCCTACTCGCCGCACATGCTGGCGGTGCACCCCTCGGTGAAGGCGAACAACCTGCAGGAGCTGGTGGCGCTCTCCAGAACCAGCGACCTGAACTTCGCCGTCACCGCCATGGGCAGCGCGCCGCACGTGGCCGGCGTGGCCGTGCAGCGGGCCATGGACGCGAAGTGGACCTACATCCCCTACAAGGGCGGCTCGCAGGCCGTGGCCGACACCGTGGCCGGCCAGACGCAGGTGATCATGAACGGCATGCTGGCCACCCTGCCCCACGTGCAGAACGGCCGCCTGAAAGTGCTCGGCATCTCCAAACGCACGCGCATGCCCCTGGTGGGCGAAGTGCCCACCCTGGCCGAACAGGGTGTGAAGGACTTCGAGTCCGGCACCTGGCAGGGCGTGCTGGTGCCCAAGGGCACACCCGCGGCCGTGGTGTCGCGCCTGAACGCCGAACTCATTGCCGCCATCCGCAGCCCCGAGGTGCGCTCGCGCCTCACCGGACAGGGTGCCGAGGTGCACACCATGCAGCCCGCCGAGCAGGACCAGTTCTTCGAGAAGGAACGCCAGCGCTGGGGGGTGGTGGTGAAAGAAGCGAACATCCGCGTCGAGTAAAACGCCGCGCCGGCCTGTCCATACCCCCGGGGCTGGACAGGCTTCTGTTTTCCGATTCAAATCGCAAGGCATATACCTTGTTATATTTGGATCATGGAAGACGTTGTCAGATCGCTCGGGCTGCTGACCCTGGGCTCCCGCCTGAAGCGCATCGGCGAGCGGCTGCAGGCGCAGACGCAGGCCGTGGTCGAGGCCGAGGGCGTCGCGGACATTCCCTCCTCGCACCTGCCGATGCTGGCGACCTTGCAGCGGCTGGGCCCGCTCACTGTCGGTGACATCGCGCTGGCCCTGGGCGTGAGCCAGCCCGGCGTGACGCGGCAACTGGCCAAACTGCAGGAGGCCGGTCTGGTGGAGGCGCGCCAATTGGCCGGCGACCTGCGCCTGCGCGCCATCGAATTGACCGAGGCCGGCCAACGCCAGGTGGCGCACGCACAGCAGCACACCTGGCCCGCCATCGAGGCCGCCGTGGCCGAGGCCTGCGCGCCACACGGCCTCGCCCTGCTCGCCCAACTGGCGGCGCTGGAAGACGCGCTGGAAGCACTGCCGCTACTGGCGCGCGTGAACCGCCAGCGGCTGGCCACCGGAGACGCCCATGCCCCACCCCCACCCGCTTGACCGCCCCGTCTGGGCAAGCCTCAGCGGCGCGCACGCCCGGCTGTCCCGCGGCAGCGCCTTCGCGCGGCGCTACCTCGCCGACGTCAACCGCTTCGCCGCCACGCCCGACGAGGGCCCCGAAGCCCTGGCCGCGCTGGCGGATCTGCTGGCGCCGGGCGAGAGCGTGTTCCTGCTGCAGGTGCCGCCCATCGAGCTGCCGCCCGGCTTGCGCGCGGTGAAACGGGCCACGGGCGTGCAGATGGAGGCCACGCGCGACCTGCGCGAGCAGGCCATCGGCGAGGGCATCGACGCGCTGGGCGAGGCCGATGCGCCGGAGATGCTCGCGCTGGCCACCTTGACCGAACCGGGGCCTTTCCTGGCACGCACGCACGCGATGGGCGACTTCATTGGCGTTCGCCGCGATGGCCGTCTGCTGGCCATGGCGGGTGAGCGCTTCCGCGTGCCGGGCTTCGCGGAGGTGAGCGGCGTGTGCACGCACCCCGACGCGCGCGGGCTCGGTCTCGCGCGGCGCTTGTCCGCCGCCGTGGCGGCGCGCATACAGGCGCGCGGCGAGCAGCCCTTCCTGCACGCCTGGGAGACCAACACCGCGGCCATCCGCCTCTACGAGACGCTGGGCTTTCGGCGGCGCGCGACCGTGAACGTGGCGGTGCTGGAGCGCGCCGCCGACTGATCTGGCGAAGGCCCGCGTTCGCCGCGCGGCCAGCGGCCGGACCCGGCGTCGTCCAGGGTCATGGCGGGTGGCCATCGGGTCATTGGCTTGCGCCCTCAATGAAACCGGGTGGGTGCGTAGGGCAAGGGATCGACCACGGGCTCGGCGCCGCCGATGAGCTCGGCGAGCAGCCGCCCGCTCACCGGCCCCAGCGTGAAGCCCTGGTGGGCGTGGCCGAAGTTGAACCACAGCCCCCGGTGGCGCGGCGCCGCCCCGATGACGGGCAGCATGTCGGCCGTGCAAGGCCGCGCGCCCATCCAGGGCTGGGGCTCCACCGGCCGCGGCAGCTCGAACAGCTCGCTGGCCAGGGCGTGGGCCCGGGGCAGTTGCACCGGCGTGGGCGGCGCATCGATGCGGGCGAACTCGGCACCGGTGGTGATGCGCACGCCCTGTCGCATCGGCACGATGACCAGGCCGCCATCGGCGTCCAGCATCGGCAGGCGCGGCGGTTCGCCACCGGTGTAGTGGCGGTGGTAGCCGCGCTTGACGAACAGCGGGTAGCGGTAGCCCAGGGTGCGCAGCAGAGCGTCCGACCAGGGGCCGAGCGCGACCACGGCGTGCGGCGCGTCGATCTCGCCCTCGGCTGTTCGCACGCGCCAGCCCGTGGCCGTGGCGCTCAAGCTGGCCGCGTCTCCCTGCAGCACGCGGGCGCCCTGTTCGCGCAGCAGCGCCGCGTAACGCGCCACCAGTTCGCCCGGGTCGCTCACCGTCCAGGGGTCCAGCCAGTGAATGGCACCGGACAGGCGCTGGCGCAGCCCGGGCTCCGCCTGGGCGAGCGCGTCTGCGTCGAGCTCGCTGTGGCGCACGCCGTACTCGGCGGCCAGGCGGCGCGCGTCGGCCAGGCCCTCGCGCAGGCTGGCCGATGCGCGGAACACGAAGCGGTACCCCTCCTGGCGCACCAGGTCCTGCGCGCCGGCCTGCTCGATCAGCGGCTCGTGTTCGCTAAGGCAGTGTTCGATGAGTCGCGCGTAATCGCGCGCGATGCGCCGGTGGCTCGCTGGCCGCGAGTGCCACCAGTAGCGGCTCAGCGGCCCGGCCAGCGCGGGCAACGCGCCCAGGTGGTAGTTCACGTCGGCACCGCGCTTCATCGCCACGCGCGCGAGCATGGCCCAGTCGCGCGGAAAGGCGTAGGGCTCCACCGCTTCACGCTGCACGATGCCGGCGTTGCCGTAGGAGGTTTCGCGGCCGGGCTCGCGCCGGTCGACCAGGGTGACCTCGTGCCCGCGCTGGCGCAGGTGCAGCGCGGTGCACACGCCGACCATGCCGGCACCGAGGACGATGACGGCGGGCTTCATGCGCGCGCAGGGCTCGCCAGGCTGGAGCCAAGGCGGGGGCCGGCGGGCGGGAACGGATGGCCCGGGACACGGGCTGTGCACAAGAGACGCGATGCAGGTGCGGTCATGAGGGCCTCGGAAGAATCGGTGCGGCCATTATTCCCCGCACCCCGCCCAGCGGGCATCGCCAAGGGTGAACCGTGCCTTGCCGCAGCGGCAAGGGAGGGCTCAGGACTCGTCGGCCAGCGCGTCCCGCAGGTGCGTGACGAAAGCCCGCGCGCCATCGGGCAACTGGCGGCCCGCGAGCGATTGCACCTCGAAGTGGCGTTCGTTCATCTCGCGGTCGCGCAGCGGCACGGCGTGCACCAGCCCCAGGTGCAGGTGCTGGCGCAGGGCGGTCTCGCCACAGAAGGTGACGGCATCGGTCTGCGCCACGTAGTTCACCAGCGGGTAGAGGTGGTTGCTGGTGAAGAAGGCCTCGACGTGCAGGCCCTGGCGGCTGCAACTGATGTCGAGCAACTGACGCAGTGTGGACGTGGGCGCCGGCAGGGCCAGCGGATAGGCCAGCGCCTGCGCCAGCGACAGCTGGCGGCGCGCGGCCAGCGGGTGTTCGGGCCGCATCGCGGCCAGCACCGGCGAGGGGTGGCGCAGCTCCACGTTGAGGCTGCGTTCCGAGGCCATGCCCACGGTCACGCCGATGTCCACCTCGCCTTCGCGCACACGGCGCGCCACCTCCGTCTGCAGGCACATGTCCAGCGAAAAACCGATGCCCGGGCGCTGCGCCTGAAACCCCGCGATCAGCGTCGGCAGAAATTCGAAGGTGAAGCCCTCCGTGGCGGCCAGCCGCACCTGGCCCGCGCGCAGGCCGCGCAGCGCCAGGATGTCCTCGGTCACGCGCTCGATGTCGAGCCAGGCACGGCGCGCGTGCACCGCGAGCAGTTCGCCCGCCGCATTGAGCGCCATGCCGCGCGAGCGACGGTCGAACAAGAGGGTGTCGAGCTCACGCTCGAGCCGGGCGATCTGACGACTGACGGCCGAGGGAACCACGCCCAGACGTTCTGCCGCTTCCGTGATGGAGCCCGAATGCACCACCGCCATGAAGTACTTGAGCGAGACCTCCTGCAATACGGCCTGGTTGATGGAGCGGCGCGCGGGCACGCGGCGGGCGGTGGAGCGGCTGGTCATGCGCCGTCAGCCTACTGAAGCTTTGCCGTAATGGCAATGAAACGTTCTTGTTGTTGGTGTTGCGGCACAGGTCCGGGCTTCCTAGCATGCGTTCGCATCCGTTCACCACCGCAGGAGCCCGCCCGTGACCGACACCCCCTGTTCCTTTTCGCGTTCGGGCCGCCGCGCGCTCGCGGCCCTGGCGGTCGCGCTGGCCCTGGCGCCGGCCGCAGCGCCCGCGATGGCCGATGCCGCCTTCCCCACCCGCCCGATCACGCTGGTGGTGCCCTACCCGCCCGGCGGCAGCGCGGACACCCTGGGCCGCCTGGTCGCCAAAGGCCTCGGTGACGAACTGGGCCAGCCGGTGGTGATCGACAACCGCCCCGGCGCGGGCTCGGCCGTTGGCGCGGGCTTCGTTGCCAAGGCCCCGGCCGATGGCTACACCCTGCTCATCAGCTCGGGCTCCACCTTCACCACCAACCCGGCCATCAAGGACAGGCTGCCCTACCACCCGGTGGACAGCTTCGATCCCATCGCCATCGTGGGCCGCATTCCGCTGATCCTGCTGGCCAACAAGGACGTGCCGATCAACACGGTGACCGAGTTCGTCGCGGCCATCAAGGCCCGGCCCGAGCAGTATTCCTACGCGTCATTCGGCAGCGGCACCACCTCCCACTTCACGGCCGAACTCGTGCTGCAGACCGTCGGCGCGAAGCTGCTGCACGTGCCCTACCGCGGCAGCGCCCCCGCCATGACGGACCTCATCGGCGGGCGTGTGCCGTTCTCGCTGGACACCGTGACCGCGGCCCTGCCGCAGCTCAAGGCCGGCAAGGTCAAGGCCATTGCGGTGACCACGGCGCAGCGCTCTTCCCAACTGCGCGACGTGCCCACCTTCGCCGAAGCCGGCTACAAGGGCATCGACGCCGACACCTGGATCATGGTGGTGGCGCCCAAGGGCACGCCCGCACCCGTGCGCGCGCGCCTCGAGCAGGCCCTGACGAAGGTGATGGCCAGCCCCGAGGCCAAAGCCGCTTTTCAGGCCCAGGGCGCCGAGCCCCGCTTCGGCAATGCCGCGGCCGCGGTGGCGCAGATCGACAAGGAGCTGCCGCTGATGCGCGCCGTGGCACGCCGCGCCAACATCCAGGCCGACTGAATCACCTCCCCATGCACCGCGCCCCGTCAACGGAACTCACCGCCACCTCCGCCGTCGAGCTGCGGCGCCTCATCGGCGCGCGCCAGCTCTCGCCCGTGGAGCTTCTCGACGCCTGCATCGCGCGCATCGAGCGGCTCAATCCCTTCGTCAACGCCATCACCGCCACCTGCTTCGAGCGCGCCCGCGACGAGGCCCGCGCGGCCGAGCGGGCCGTGATGCGCGGCGAGCCCCTGGGCCTGCTGCACGGCCTGCCGCTGGGCGTGAAGGACCTGGAGCCCACGCAGGGCTTGCTGTCCACCATGGGCACGCCCAGCCTGCGCAACCATGTGCCCTCGGCCGACATCGAGCTCGTGGGGCGCCTGCGCCGCGCGGGCGCCATCGTGGTGGGCAAGACCAACGTGCCCGAAATGGGCGCGGGCGCCAACAGCCGCAACCCCGTGTGGGGCGCCACCGGCAACCCCTTCAACCCGAACCTCAACGCGGGCGGCTCCTCCGGCGGCTCGGCCGCGGCGCTGGCGCTGGACTTGCTTCCACTGTGCACGGGCTCGGACACCGGTGGCTCGCTGCGCATTCCCGCGGCCAAGTGCGGCGTGGTCGGCCTGCGCCCTTCACCCGGCGTGGTGCCCAACGTGCGCAAGCCCCTGGGCTTCTCGCCGATCTCCGTGGTCGGCCCGATGGGGCGCGACGTGGGCGACACCTGCCTGCAGCTCGCCGCCACCGCGGGCCCCCACGCCGGCGATCCCCTGTCGCACCCGCTGGACGCGCTGGCCTTCCTGCGCCCGGCGGAGGTGGACCTGTCGCGCCTGCGCGTGGCCTGGACGGAAGACTTCGGCCTGTGCGACGTGGACCCACTGGTGCGCCGCGCCTTTCGCGACAGGATCGCGGCGATGGCACCGCTGTTCGCGGCCTGCGACGAGGTCCGCTTCGATCTTGGCGATGCCCATCGCTGCTTCGATGTGCTGCGCGCCGAGGCCTTCGTCGCGGGCCTGCGCGCCACCTACGAAAAGAACCCGGCCAGCCTCGGCCCGAACCCGCGCGCCAACTATGAGATGGGCACGCGCATGGGCCTGGCCGACACGGCCTGGGCGCAAACCGAGCAGACCCGCCTGATCGCCCGCTTTCAGCGCGCCATCGAGGGCTATGACCTGGTGCTCTCGCCGACCACGCCGGTCTCGCCCTTTCCCTGGACGCAGCCGCACCTGGCCGAAATCGACGGCCGCTCGCAGGACAACTACTACCGCTGGCTCGCGCTGACCTATGTCGTGACGCTCACCACCCACCCCGCGCTCGCCCTGCCCTGCGGTAGCGACGACAACGGCATGCCCTTCGGCCTTCAGGTGGTGGGGCGTTTTCGAGGCGACCTGGCGCTGCTGGGGGCCGCCGCCGCGATGGAGCGCGCCTTCGCCGGCGATCCGCGGCTTCGCCGGCCGCGGCCGGACGTGGCGCGCCTGCGCGCTCCCGATCCCCGGCTCGACTCGATCGTGACCGCACCGCCCGACGATCCGCGCGCGCACACGCCAACGGATGGCGCCGCCGCCAGCGCGGTGTAGCTGTGTGGACCACATTTCAGGGGTCTCCACCTCCGTGGTCACGCGGCCCGTCACCAGCGTGCTCAGCGGGCTGCTGAGCAGCAGCGCAAAGGCACTGGCAAGTCAAGTTGTCCTGCTGCCTCACCTCATTTCCGCTTCCTGCCGTCAGTCCTGAAAAGCGCACTTGACAACGCAGGTTGCCGTCTGCGTTGAAGATGGCGGCGTTGTTGGGACAGGGGAAAACGTCGCTGCCGTCTGAGCAGGTGTAGCTACCAGGTTTGAAGATCTCGAGGACTCCTGTGCGGTCGGGAGAGGAGCCAAGCCAACTCATCAAACGGCAAAGGCACACACGTTTCATCGTCCCGAATGAGCGCAGTTTCCAGTTGGCGGCAGTTTGAGCAGGTTGGTGTCCGCCACCGGGGAGCACAGAGTGGAGCTGCTTGTCGAACATCGGCCCCCACCTATCAGAGTCGCATTCCCGCTGTTCAATCTGTTGTTTTGCGTCTTTGCCAATTGCAGCGCTCGCTACTGGATCCGACCACTAGTTTGCCGAACTCAGGAATTGATACGCCTGCACCTGCGAATGCGTCATCGGCCGAACATAGGGGCGGTCATTGAACGGTTGGGGTGGGGCAATATGTGCGACCGAACCCATCCCTCCATGACTGAAAATATATACAAGCAGCGATTCAATCGACGAGAAATCCAATGGGAACGATGCCGCCTTTTCAGAATGAAAACTGATAAACGTTCTTTCAATTGAAATGTCGTCAAGTAGGCAAACGACTGCCACAGGGATATCGAGCGCCCTGCATATACCACGCGCGTCTGCGCTTGAGACCCATAGATTACTGCCCATATCCGAGAGCCATACCTCAACGTAGTTGTCAATAATAATTTCTGAAATCTCGATCACATAATTACCTCGAACAAGGAGTACTGAATACCGGTCCTTAGTGTCGCAGATCTGCGCCACTGCATGATGCCGTAAAGCAAAATCCTGAAGACATCTTGACTTGAGGAGAATCTCAAGTCGCCGGTTGTATATCATTTGAACCACTCCTTCATCACGCCCCATTCCATTGCTCATTCGTCACGTTAATTGGCTTGTAGTCCCACCAACGCGTGAGCAGATAGACCACGCAGCCGGGACGCCAGACGCCTTTGGGCTCCGGGTCATGGGCGAGGCGTTCGTCGAGGTTCATGCTTGTGAAAGGGTCTAGGAATCCCTGGTCTATATGTGCCCCGTCGATCAAGCCTTGCCGTTTCCATTGTTTGGCCATGGCGTGCTTCTCGGTCCAACTCGGGCTGTCGGGCAACTCCACCCGGCGCACCTGCCAGACCACTTCGTTGTTCGCGCTCAAGCGAAAGACATTGTGGTTGGCGAGTTCATGTCGTCCCATCGGGGCTGAATCGGTTCACTCAAAACAAGCCTGCTCTTGTCTCGCATCCAGATTTCTCAATAGACAGCGACGTTGAGTTGCTGAACTTTTTCATCCTTCATTTGAGAGTCCTCGGATTGCTAAACCACTTTTCGAAATCGGTTCAACAGCAGCGCAAAGGCGCTGGCATGCCGATCCGATGTGTGGCACGGCCTCAATACCAATTGCGGCAGTCAATACGGGACACCGAACAACCCATCCGTCAACTCGCCGGTCTCGGTGTTCAGCACATAAAAGCTCTCGGGAGGATGCTCCTTCGTGCCAACCAGCACACCGAACTGAACGATGGGAGGGTCAATCGGCTCGCCTGGGCGGCCGATTGGCATGGTCTTGTGCGTGATCGTGCGAGTGAATGGCCGCTCGATGATGTAGCTCGAGCTCCGCTCTGGCGCGCCTGCAAAGTGCACTTGACAACGCAGGCTCCCGTCGGCGTTGAAGATTGCGGCATTGTTGGGGCACGAGAATGCGTCACGCCCGTCGGGGAGCGTATAGCTGCCGGGCCGAAAAATGACGAGCACGCCGGTGCGGTCGGGCACGATCCAGGCAAAGTTCGTGAACGGGAGCGAAATTACGCTCCCATCCTCCAAGATAAGTTGCGAACTTACTTGTGCGAGCGGCCTCTTTAGGGCACGCAAACTTTCGCTATTTCCCTCGTCGGAGAGACCGCCTCGGTCAACAATGTACTGAAATCGCTCGCCATCGGCCGCATGCCAGAGCAGGACGGTTTGCTGCACCTTCGCTGTCATGGCGAGATCCTCTTTGACCCGTCGAGGAGAATTGTGAATCTATCTGGTGACGTGCGAGGAGATACGTCCACGAATTGGACCTGATGACCTCCTCCGGGGAGCGTGTTCTTCGTTGTAGCGTCATACATTGGTCCAACTTGTCCTTCACGAATGCCAACACCTGGCTTGACAGAGAACTCAACGATGTACATGGGTGCCCCGTTCGCACCCTTCCATTCACTGCTGATAGCCAAGTTATTCCTAACGTCGGCGACGTTCGTGATTGGGTCCTTGGTTGCCCAGGCTCCAAGTTGCATTGCCGCAGTGTCGTGATCGCCAATCGACATCAGTCGATCGATTTCTTTGTACCTATCCTCGTCTACGATCATCCTATAAGTTTCTATCTGCGTGGTCACTCGATCGGTTACGAGTGTGCCTTCCTTCCACGCCGGTCGTTGGGTAAGCCACCATTCCGGAGGCGTACCGATGATCTCCTCAATTTGCCGGTTGTTGGTCTTGTTGATTTCGTCCACCCTGGGCAAACCATCCCGATCCGTCACCTGCCCCGCGTTGATCACCTCCGCGCGATGCGTCGTCCCCGGCTGGAAGTCGCGCACCGCGTGCCCGCCGTAGCCAGGCATCTCAGCGCCGAAGTTGTTGTCAATGCGCGCCCGCGCCAGCAGCCTGGCCTCCTCGCTGCCCACCCGCGCCGTCGTCCCGTCCGCAAAGCGCAGCAGCTTGTGCCCGCCCTCGAGCACCACCTCGGCCAGCACCTTGCCCGGCGCGGTGAGCAGCAGCGCGCCCACCACCACGTCCTCGGGCCCGGGCAGCAGCAGGAAGACACCCTGCGAGGTGCTCTGCGCCAGTTGCACGTGGAAGTTCTGGCGCAGCGCGGCGTGGGGCTGAACCTCGCCCGCCGTGGCCACGTTCAGCGGGAACCCGGGCTTGGGGCTGTTGGCCCAGACGTATTGGCCGTTGGCGCCGTGGACCGCGTTGCCCATCGAGCGGGCCTCCGCCACCTTGCTGTTGCACAGCGCGGGCGTGGCGCCGGCACAGGCCGATTGCAGTTCGCGGTCGCGCGTTCGCGAGAGCTCGGCCAGTGCATCGCGTCGGCCGCAGGCGCTCGCGTCGCCGCCCGCACATTCGCGGGCTGCGCGCTCGTACTGCTCCACCTCGGACAGGCGCAGCATGCTGGTGCGGCTGTGGTTGAGGTAGTTGTGCTCAGCCGCATTGCCCCCGGCCGTGGCACCGATGGCCACGCCCT
>NZ_WVZN01000040.1 GCF_011772445.1 Hydrogenophaga sp.
AACTACCCGTTATCTCAAAGGAACTGTCATGAAATCCGCCAAAAGCCTCGCCCTTGCCATGACCCTTGCCCTCGGTGCCGGCGCCGCCTTCGCCGAAGGCCCCATCGAAGGCAATGAAGTCTTCAACTTCCAATCCACCCTGAGCCGCGCCGAGGTGCAAGCCCAGGCGGTGCAAGCCAACCGCGAAGGCCGCACGGCCCGCGGCGACATCATCCCGGCCGACGAGGCCGTCGCCGGCACCGGTCTGAGCCGCGAGCAGGTTCGCGCCGAAGCCCTCCAGGCGCAGCGCAGCGGCCGCACGGCCCGCGGCGAGATCGTCTCGGTGGAAGCGGGCGCCTGAGCCTACGGCCGCAGCCCCGCCACCGCGGCGGCCGCGTCCGTGGCCAGGCGATCCAGCAGGTCGGCGTAGGCCTGCGCCTGGGCCTGCGGGGTGTCCGCCTCGGACGTCAATTCGTACTCGAGCCGCTGGGTGTTGACGCTGCGCGCGTCGGCGCCGTGGCCCACCACGGCGACGCGCGCGCTGGCCTGGAGCCGCCGCTGCGCTCGCGAGTAGTCCATGCGGTCGATCACCACCCGCAGGCCAGCAGCGGGTGACCACTCGGCGCACTGGCTTTCGCACAGGCGCCAGCCCGGCAGACGCGCGCGCAGCGCCGAGGCGAATTCGCGCGACATGCCCACCTCGATGCGCTCGGCCCAGAAGGTGTCGGGCCATTCGGCCAGGGTGCTGCCGTCGGTGCGGTAGCGCACGCGGCGCGAGACGAGGTACTCGGGGATGTCCAGGCGGGCCATGGCCAGCGTGCGGCCCTCGCGCGGCGCAGCGGTCGCCGGTGCGGGCGCGCTTGCCGTGGTGGGGCCCGGCAGGGTCAGCAGCGTGGGCGGGCGATCGGGTGTCGACACGCAGCCGGCGGCGAAGGCCGCGGTGGCCACCGTGAGCGCGAGGGCCGCGGCGCGGCGGTGGAGCGGGGTGGTGGTCATTCGCGTCGGTTCCCGAAAATGATGGCGTTGGGTTTTTCTTCCAGCAGCTCGCTGAAGGAGCGCAGCCCGCGCGCGGCCTGCGACAGGTCGCGCACGGCGGTCTCCAGGTCCGCGCGCAGCGGCGCGTCCGGCGCGGCGATGTCGGCCAGGCGGTCCATCGCCAACCGGGCGGACTGCGTGGCTTCGCGCGCGCCGACCAGCGCCTGCTGCAACTCGGGGCGCGCCTCGCGCACGGTCTGTTCGGTGCTCAGCGACAGGCGCTCGATGGACGCCAGCGTGTTGGTGGAACTGGCCTGGAGCTGGCGGATGGCCTCGGTCGCCGCCGCGAGCGTGTGACGCGACGCCACTGTTGTCTGCCTGAGTTCGGATGAAGCCTCCGTCAGCGCGGACTGAACGCCGCCCAGCGTCTTTTGCACGGCCACCAGGGTCTTGCGCATCTCCTCCGCGGTGGCCCGCATCTCGCTCACCGTCTCGCGCAGCGGCAGCTCGGCCACCTGTTCGATCAGCGGGCCGAAGCGGTCCTGCAGCGCGGGAATCTCGGGGTGGCGCGAGGCGCCATGCAGCTTCGCGGGCGTCTGCGGCTCGAAGTCGAGCTCCACCGCCTTCTGGCCGGTGACGATGCTTTCGGACACCAGGCGCGCGCGCAGTCCGCGCTGGACCAGGGTCGATATGTCGCCGCCGGCGCTGGCGAGCGTGGAGGCCCGCAGTTTCATCACCACCGGCACGGTGGTGCGCAGGGTGTCGGCGTTGACGCGGATGCCGATCTCGGTGACCTCGCCGATGGCCACGCCGCGAAAGGTGACCGGCGCGCCCACGTACAGGCCGCTCACGTTGTCCTCATAGAAGACGGTGGCCTTGCTCTGATCGCTGAACCAGTCGCTGCCGCTGAGCCAGAAGATGCCGGCCAGCACGATGAAGAGGGCGGCGGCGACGAAGCTGCCGATGAGAAGGGCGTGGCGTTTCATGCGGGGTCTCCAGGCGCGGGCGGCGCTGGCGGGTCGGGGAGCGCTTCCCTTCGCAGGAAGGCATCGACCGTGGGATGGACGCGGGTCTTCACGAGTTCACTCGGGCGGCCGTGCGCGATCGGCCGCTTGCTGTCCGCGTCGAGGAATATGCCGTCGTCCGCGATGGCGAACAAGCTGGGCAGTTCGTGGCTGACGAACACCACCGCCGCGCCCGTGCGCTCGCGGATGTCGAGGATCAGGTCGTCGAGCCGGCGCGAGCTGATCGGGTCCAGGCCCGCCGAAGGCTCGTCGAGAAACAGCAGGGGTGGCTCGGAGGCGATGGCGCGCGCCAGCCCCGCGCGCTTTTTCATGCCGCCGCTGAGGCTGGCCGGCAGCTTGTCGGCGGCATCGGCCATGCCCACCCATTCCAGCACCTCGCGTGCGCGGGCCTCCTGCTGCGTACCGTCCAGCGAGGTCTGTCGCGCCAGGGCCAGGCAGACGTTCTCCAGCACCGTCATGGACGACCAGAGCGCCGCGCTCTGGAACAGCATGCCGAACCTCAGGCGCATGGCCTCGCGCTCGGCGTCGCTGGCGGCCCAGTAGTCCGCGCCGCCGTGCAGCACCCTGCCGCTGGCGGGCGGCAGCAGGCCCACCAGGTGCTTGAGCAGGGTGCTCTTGCCGCAACCGCTGCCGCCCATCACGGCGAAGATGCTGCCGGCCTGCACCTCGAAGGACACCTCGCGCTGGATCAGCTTCTCGCCGAAGCGCATCTCCAGGTTATGCACGCTCAGCAAGGCCATTCAGATCCCCAGCGTGTTCGCCACCAGCGCGAACACGGCGTCGATGACGATGATGGCCACGATGCTGGTGACCACCGCGCCCGTGGTGGCCACGCCCACGCCGGCGGCGTTGCGCTGCGCGTACAGCCCGTGGTAGCAGCCCACCATGCCGATGAGCGCACCGAACACCAGCGACTTGGCCGCGCCCAGGCCCAGGTGCGTCCAGGCGAGCGCGTCCGCGGTGCGGTTCATGTAGGCCGCTGGCGAGAGATCGAGCATCACCGAGGCCACCACCATGCCGCCCACCAGGCCCGCGAGGCAGGCGAACACGAAGAGCAGCGGCATCATCACCAGCAGCGCCGCCACGCGCGGCAGCACCAGGAAGTCCATGGCCGGCAGACCCAGCACCTCCAGCGCGTCCACCTCCTCGTTGGTCTGCATGGTGGCCAGTTCGGCCGCGAAGGCGGCGCCGGTGCGCCCGGCGATGACGACGGCGGTGATGATGGCCGCCATCTCGCGCGCCACCGAAATGGCCACGAGATCGGCCACGAAGATGCCGGCGCCGAACTTGAGCAATTGCACGGCGCCCACAAAGGCCAGGATGGCGCCCACGAGGAAATTGACCAGGCAGACGATGCCCACGGCGCGGGCGCTGGTGTCGGCCAGCACGCGCGCCGCGTCCTGCGCGCGGTAGCGGCGCCGCCCGCCCAGCGCGGCGCCGGCCGACAGCAGCACCTCGCCAAGGAAGGTGAGCGGCCGGCGGGCGAAGGCGAGCGGGGGCTTCAGCAAGCGCGGGTCTCCCGGCCCACGGGGGTGGCAGCGAAATGGGCTGTCATCCGGCGCATCTTATGCAGTCCACCGGAAACAACCAATCACGCCTTCACCGCAGCGCGGGTGGAGCCGGCTCCCCATCATCCGCTGAGCGCGAAGGCGGCGTGGTAGCCGATCAGCCGACCGCGGTGCAGGGATGGCGTGCTCATTCGGTGCTCCTTGATTCGATGGCCTTGGGGCGCGGGCAAGCGCCATGCCCGCTCGCACGGTACCCGGTTCAGGGCCGCCGCAGCATCCCCAGGGCGTGCAGGGTGTCGATCAGCGTGCGCAGCATCCACGCGGCGAGCCGCTCGGGCCAACTGCCGGTGGGGCCCTGCGGCGCGGCCACGGGCGGCCGCCGCCCGGCCTCGCGCGCGCCAAAACCCAGCCGTTGCAAGGCGGCGCTTTCCGTCGCGCTGGGCGCGTGGCCGGGGCCGAACACGAGCTCCAGCCGGCGCACGCCCCGCGCGTGCAGGGCCTCCATGAGCGGCACCAGCGCAGTCCGCTCGGGTCGCCAGAACACCGCCTCGCGGGCGTGGCGCGGGGTGTCGAGGACGATGAGCACCTCGTCCCGCGCCGAGGCGTGGGGCAGGCAGTCGCGCCAGTCGCCGCCGTCCACCACCGCGTGGTCCAGGCCCCGAGGCTGGTGCGCGAAGGCGCGCGTGCAGAGCACCTTGACCGGCACCGCCCCGACCTGGCCCAGCCGCTCGCGCAGCACGGCGGCGCCCGCGCGGCCGACGGCGCCGATCACGAGCACGCGCGAACGGGGCGGTGGCTGGCGCATCGGGTCGAGGTGATCAGGAAGGGAAGGGCGCCGCGAGCGCGAACCACACGCCCAGCGCCACCGAGATGATGAAGGCGCCGTCGAGCAGGCCCGCGAGCAGGAAGACCTTGGGTTGCAGGGCCTCCATCATCTCCGGCTGGCGCGCCGAGGCGTCGAGGTAGCGGCTGGCCATGATGCCGATGCCGATGCACGAGCCGAGGGCGCCCAGACCGATCATGTGGCCGACGGCGAGGGGGAGTTGGGAGAGGTCCGACATGTGAGGCTCCTTGGTGTTGATGGGCTCACTGTGCCGGCAGCCCAGCGCGAAAGCCATGACCCGGGAGGTCATGGTGTTGACGATCGGGTCTCCCGAACCTCGGACAGCAACTCCGGGTGCCTGTCGAGCACCCTCAGGAGCTTCACCAGGGCAACGGGAGGTCGAATCGTCCCCGACTCGTACCGGGAAAATGCGTTCACGCCGCCGCCGAAGATTTCGGCGGCGTCTCGCTGCGTCAGCTTGAGCTTGTGGCGCACCTGGGCGATGTAGTCAGGCGATACGTAGGACGCGTTGACCTCACGCTGAAACGCCATCATGGCCGCGCTCACGCGATCACTGCCCGCCGTGTCGAGGACCGCTTCTCCGCAGGCGGGGCAGAAGTCGCCCGAGACCGCTGCAATGGTTGTTGCCTGTCCCTTGTAGGTGTAGGGCATGTCCCTGGAGTCGTGGACCAGTTCCGCACCACCACATGCCGGGCATTTCATGGTCAGAGCTCCTTGAAAGAAACGATCAGCACGTCGTCGACGACGGTGAGCTTGAGGTAGACCTTGCCCCCAAGGCGTGCGTGGTCGGTACACGTCCTGCCAGATCGTGTGGTCGGCATGGGCGGTCATGCTCTTGTAGAAGTCCGACGGGCTCAAGGCGAGCACGACGGAGCACATGTCGGCGAGCGTGCCGCAGCCCATGTTGGCGGCGCCACCCAGCGCGCTGAAGGTCGCTCTGATGGCGCCGGATCTGACCAACCGGTGAATCTGGCTCAACTTGCAATGGGGCGTGCGCTTCTCCATGCAAGCAGATTACCAACTTGGTTATATTTTTACCATTTTGGTTGTTTGACGCAAGCCGTCAGCGCCCCCGCCCCCACCCCAGCCACACGCAGGCCCCGGTCACCGAACCCAGGCACAGCCACGACACCCAGTCCCACGGCCCGTCGCCCAGCAGCGCCGTGACCAGGCCGATCGCCGAGGCCAGCGCGATCACCACCGGCCACGCCCACACCGGGCCCAGCGCATTCCACAGGGCTTTCATGGATGGGTCGCTTCACGGTTCAGGTTCGGGGCTTCACGGCCGGTCAGGGCCCGCGGCAGTTCGACCGCATCGGCGCTGCCGGTCACGCCGCGCCGCAGCCACAGGTACAGCCCGCTGCCGAGCACGATGATGGTGAGGATGTCGAGCACGGCCCAGAGGATCTGCATGGGCCGCCCGCCGTAGTCGCCGAAGTGCAGCGGCTGCGAGATGAGCAGGCCGGTGAGGTACCAGGGCAGTTCACGGCTGTCGGTCACCTGCCCGGTCACGGCGTCCACCAGCACGGGCTTGAACAGGCGCGAGTTCAGCGGATCGGTGCCGCGCATGAACACGCCGTAGTGGTGCGGGCTGGTGAACAGCGTGCCGGGAAAGGCCACGAAGCCCACCTTCATGGATGGCTCCAGCGCCACCGCGGCCGACACCGCCGCCTGCAGTGAACCCAGCCGATCCCGATCCAGCGGCGGCTGGCCGCGGTAGGGCGCCACCATCTCGGCCATCTGGTCCGTCTGCCAGTAGCGCACCAAGAGATCGGCCCAGGTGTTGATGACGCCGGTGGCGCCGACCACGAACAGCCAGGTCAGCGTCACGATGCCCAGCAGGTTGTGCAGGTCGAGCCAGCGCACGCGCGAGGAGCGGTCGCGCCGCACCTCGCCGAAGCCGAGCTTGCGCATGAAAGGCGCGTACAGCACCACGCCGGAGACGAGGGCCACCAGCAGCAGCAAGCCCATGAAGCCCAGGAACAGCGTGCCGGGCAGGCCGGCGAACAGGTCCACGTGCAGCGAGAACATGAGGTGCATGAAGCCGCTGTCCAGCGGCGGCTGGCCCAGCGCCTCGCCGGTGCGCGCGTCCACGGCCACCTGCTTGAGGCCAGAGTCCGACAGCGGCGTGTCCGACAACGTGACGTACCAGACGCGGTCGTCGTCCTCTTCCTGCGAGACGTACATGCCGCCCTTCTCGGGGTGTTCGGCGATGGCGATCTCCAGCACGCGGTCCAGGCTGATGCGCGGCGCGTCGGCCGCCATCTCGGGCGCCTCGATCTCGGTGCCCAGCAGGTGGCCGATCTCGTGGTGGAAGATGAGCGGCAGGCCGGTGAGGCACAGCAGCAGCATGAACACGGTGCAGACCAGGCTGCTCCACTTGTGCACCCAGGACCAGGCGCGAAGGGCTCGCGGGCTGGGCATCAGAAGTCCACGCTGGCGCTGACGACGAAGGTGCGCGGCGCGCCAAGCACCAGGTAGCCCGCGCCGGGGAAGCCGCCGGCCGAGGCCCAGTAGCCCTTGTCGGTCAGGTTCTCGACGCGCGCGCGCAGGGTGAGCAGGCTGCCGTTGAACTCGGTGAGGTAGCGCGCGCCCACGTCGACGCGGTTCCAGGCCGGCAGCGCCTGCGTATTGGCCGCGTCGGCGTATTGCTTGCCGGTGCGGATGAGGCGGGCGTCCAGCGTGAGGCCGCGCGCGACGGGCAGGTCCCACTCCACGCCGAGGTTGAGCTGGTGCCCGGGCACGCCGATCGCGTCCTTGCCGTCGTTCACGCCGCCCTGGGTGCGCATCTGCTTCGCGTCCAGCAGCGTGAGGCCGCCGAGCACGCGCACCGACCGCACGGGCGCGCCGTAGACGTTGAACTCCAGGCCGCGGTTGCGCTGCTCGCCGAACACGCCGTACACATTGTTTTCCACGTAGGCGCTGGGTTTGCGCAGAGAGAACAGCGCGACGCTGGCCCCGATGCCGCCGCCGTCGTACTTGGCGCCGATCTCCTTCTGTTTGGAGACGTAGGGCGCGAAGATCTGGCCCGCGTTGACGATGCCGACGCCCGAGGCCGTGTCGCCCTTGACCAGGCCTTCGGCGTAGTTGGCGTAGAGCGACCAGGCGCGCGACGGCTTGACGAGCAGCCCCAGCATCGGCGTGGTGCGGCTCTCGTCATAGTGCGATTCCTGCGCGCCGCTGGTGTAGTTGTAGGCCGTGTTGCGCAGGCTCTGGCGCCGCAGGCCCAGCGAGAGCCGCACGTCGCCGTCGAGGAAAGACAGCGTGTCGGCCACGGCCAGGCTGGAGGCGCCGAGGCGCTCGGTCACCAGCGGGTTGGCGAGGTCGCCGCCGAGGAAGAAGTTGGCCGCGGGCGCGGCCACCGGCGTGGGCTGGTAGAGGTTGCTGGCGATGCCACCGAAGGGCGAGAACGCATAGGCATTGCGCGCGCGCGACTTGAAGGTGGCGGCCGAGAGCATCAGTTCGTGGTCGATGCCGCCCGTGCGCCAGCGGCCGCGCACGCCGGCCTCGGCGGTCTGCACGGACTCCTTGCGCACGTTGTCGAAACGCTCGGCCGTGGTGTTGCCGGCGGTGTCGGCGAGCGTGGGATTGGACAGCACGTTGTCCTCGTCGCCCTCGCGTGCGCCGAAGGCGGCCCAGGCCACCACCTGGTCGCTCAGGTCCACCTCGGCGCGCACCGTGCCGAAGACGTCGCGGCCGTCGGAGCGGGTCCAGGGCTGCGCGAAGTTCTTGCTCGGGTCCGGGGCCTCGGCGATGGGCAAGCCGGTGCCCGGCGTGACACTGGGGCGCGGTTCGCGCAGGCGGTGGTCCTGGAAGCCCAGGTCGGCCGAGAGGCGCAGGCCGCGGCCGCGCCAGTCCAGGCCCAGCGCCGCGACGTCCAGCGTCTGCTTCTCGCCATCCACGCCGGTGCCGCCGTCGCGCCGGGCCAGGTTCAGGCGCAGGCCGGTGGCCTGATCGGGGCCGAAGCGGCGCGCCAGGTCGGCCGCCAGCGAGACCTGCCCGCCCGTCTGCACGCCCGCGGTGACGCGGCTCAGCGGCTCGTTGGGCGCGCGCTTGGGCACCACGTTGATGAGGCCGCCCAGGCCACCGCCCGCGCTGCTGCCGGGGCCGGCGCCGCCGACGAATGCGTTGGCGCCGCGCAGGATTTCCACGCGCTCGATGAACTCGGTGGCCATGAACTGGCGCGGCACCAGTCCATAGAGGCCGTTGTAGGCCACGTCGTCCGAGAACACCGGCAGGCCGCGGATGTTGTAGACCTGCTGGAAGTTGCCGAAGCCGCGCGCGGCGCGCACCGAAGCGTCGTTGAGCAGCACGTCGCCCACGCTGCGCGCCTGCTGGTCCTGCATGAGTTCGGCGGTGTAGCCGGTGGTGGAGAAGGGCGTGTCCATGATGTCCTGGTTGCCCAGCACGCCCACGCGGCTGCCGCGCGCCACCTGGCCCCCGGCGAAGGGCGCGCTCAGGCCCTCGGCGGAGGCGTCGGCGTTGGCTTTGACCGTGACGGTGGACAGGGTGCCGCCGCTGGGCTCGGTGGACGGTGCGGGCGGCACCTGCGCGTGCGCGGCGGTGGCGAGCAGGGTGGCCAGGGCCAGCGCGTTCGGTCGAGGCGCGAAAGATGGGGTGTAGCGCTTGTTCATGGAGGGTCTCGGAAGCGGGGGAATGCGGTGGGCGGCATCAGGCCGGCCGGCGCGACAGCCACATGGCCAGGCCACAGGCCGACAGCGCCAGCAACATCACCCACACCAGCACGGCCATGCTGGGGTGGTCGGCGGCCAGGCACAGGCCGAGCGAGGCCGCCAGCGCAAGCGCGCCACCCGCGCGCAGGCGGCGCTGCAGGGTGGGCGACAGCGGGGCGTGGGCGCCGGCCACCTGCGCCCAGTGCGCGGGCAGGGCCAGCGCGAACAGCGCCATGCCAGCCAGGGAGGCCAGTGCGGCCAGCGCAAGCAGAGCGGCCTCAGACATGGGCGGCCTCCTCGGCGGGCAGGTGCGTGGTGGGCGGGGCCGGCGCAGGGGCCGCGCGCTCGCGCCGCGCCAGCCGGCGCGCCGCCCAGGCCGCCAGGCCGGCGGTGGCCAGCAGCGCCAGGTCGACGCCGGCCACCGGCCAGTAGCGGAACAGCGTTTGGCCCAGGTGGTCGCCCGTGGTGGCCCAGTTCAGCAGCACGGCCAGCGGGCTCAACACGGCGATGGCCCAGCACTGCTCGCGCCAGGCTGGCGACAGGCGCGCCCGCGCCACCGGCGCGCTGCGCCAGAAGGCGTGCGCGGTGGCCAGCAGCCAGGCCAGCCAGAACGCCAGGCGTTCCCACGCGCCCTTGTCCGCCAGTTCGGCGGGCAGCACGCGGTTGGCGATGAGGATGGCGGCGGTGGCGATCAGCGTGCCGGTGATGGTGCTGACGGCCAGCGCGTCCACGACGCGGCTGCCCGCCACGCCCTGCTGCGCGTGCTGGCGCTTGCGTTTCTCGACGAAGAACAGGAAGCCGGTGGCGATGCAGATGCAGCCAAGCAGGCCGCCGAACACGTAGAGCCAGCGCAGCAGCCAGTGCTCGAAGTGCTGCAGGTGCAAGCCGGTCAGGAACTCCTCGATGCCGTGCGGCACGGTGGGCGCCGGCTCCTCGCGCAGCACCTCGCCGGTGCTGCCCTTGAAGTGCACGGCCTGGCCCACCAGGGCCACGCGGTCGCTGCCGGCGCGGTAGATGCTCACGTAGCTGTTGGCGTCGCCCACGTGGTGCACCTGCAGGAAGCCCACCTGGCCGGGCATGCCGCGCGCGTCCCAGCGGCGCTTGGCCTCCTCCACCATCGCGTCCACCGAGGCCAGGGGCGCGGCCACGCCCGCGCGCTCGTGCGGCAGGCCGGTGGCGGCGGCCTCGGCCACCGCGTGTGCCTGCGCCAGCGGGCGCAGCATGGTGTCGGACACCGGCAGGTAGTAGAAGGCCGCGAAGATGACCAGGCCCGTGAAGGCGAAGAAGAAATGGAAGGGCAGGGCCACCACGCCGGTGAGGTTGTGCAGGTCCAGCAGGCTGCGGCGCGGGTTCTTGCCCGGGCGGAAGGTGAACAGCTCGGCGAACACCTTGCGGTGCATCACCAGGCCCGTGACCAGCATGGCGAGCATGGTCAGCGCCGCCAGCGCCACGATCCAGAAGCCGATGAACTTCCACTCCAGGTGCAGGCTGTAGTGCAGCGGGTAGAAGAACTCGCTGCCGATCTTCTGCTGGCCCTCGCGCAGCATCGCGCCGTTGCGCGGGTCGATGGTGGTGTCGCCGTGGATGTGGTTGTGGCCCAGCGGGTCCTTCGGCTGCGGCACGCGAAAGCCCACGCCCATGGCCAGCACCGGGTCGCGGTGCGTGGTGTAGGCCCAGAACTCGTCCGCCGGCAATTGCAGGCGCGGGGTCATGGGGCCCTGGGCGCTGTCGTGCAGCAGCGGCATGTTGGCCGCGTAGTCCACTTCGTCGGGTTCCACGCGCTGCAGGATGGGCAGCAGCACCTGGTCGAAGGAGGGCATGGGCTGCGGCTCGAAGCGCGTTTCGGGGATGGCCCAGCGGTCGAACTCGCGGTCGAACACCGAGAGCGAACCGAAGAAGAACACGACCACGAGCACGAAGCCCAGCACGAGGCCGAACCAGGTGTGCAGCCAGGTCATGGAGAGGCGGAAGTTGGACAGCATGGCCGGCTCCTAGGTCAGTTGTTGCTGCAGCAGCCAGGCGGCGCCGGTCATGCCCGCGCCGCCCAGGCCCAGCACGGCCCACACGCGCGCCAGGCTGCGCGCCGCGAAGGCCCAGAGGAAGACGGCGAGGAAGACCAGGAAGGCCAGCAGCATCAGCACCGTGTGGGCCTCGTGGTAGTCCACCCCCAGCGCCACCAGCCCGGTGATGCCGAGCGTGGTGACGCCCCAGGTGAAGGCGTAGCCGCCCAGCAGACTGGCCGCGATGCGGCCGAAGACGTGGGCCGTGGATGGCGCGGTGGTGGCGTTCATGGGGGCTTCCTTGGGGGTGGACGATCTGGTGGTCACCAGCGGTAGTCGGCGGTGAGGATCACCTTGCGCCGGCTGCCGAACCAGCAGTCGCCGCGTGCCAGGCAGACGGCGATGTAGTCCTCGTCGGCCAGGTTGTTCACGTTCAGCGCGAAGCGCCAGGGGCCGGTTTCCCAGGCGGCCATGGCGTCGAACAGCGTCACCGAGGGCACGAAGACCTGTCCCGTGCCATCGCCCACCTGTCCGACGTAGCGTGCGCCCGCGCCCAGCGACAGGCCGGGGATGCCAAGGTCGCGGAAGTCGCGCACGGCCCAGAAGGAAGCCATGTGCTTGGGGATGCCTTCGAGCTGCTCTTCGGGGAAGGCGAGATTGCCGCCAAAAGCCGAGGCGCTGGCGCGCGCGTTGGTGTAGGTGTAGCTGGCTAGGTACTGCCAGGCGCCCGCGCGGGCCTGGCCTTCCAGTTCCACGCCCTTCACGCGCGAGTTGCCGATCTGCTTGCTGAAGCCGAAGTTGTCGGGGTCGTCGCCCAGGCGGTTCTTTTCCTTGAGCGAGTACACGGCGGCCGTGGCCTGCATCGGCAGCGTCTGCGACTGCCACTTCACGCCCACTTCCACCTGCTCGCCTTGCTTGGGTTTGAAGACCTGGCCGAAGGCGTCGGTGCCGGCGACCGGGTTGAACGACTCCGAGTAGCTCGCATAGGGCGAGACGCCGGGCATCACCTCGTAGACCACGCCCAGGTTGACGCTGGTGGCCGAGTCGCGCTCGGTCTCGCCACCGACCGCGGTGTTGCGCACCTTGTCGTGGCGCACACCAGCGCGCACGCTCAGGCCGTTGTCGAACTTCATCTGGTCCTGCAGCAGCCAGCCCTGGCGGCGCACGCGCGTCTCGGTCGGCGTGGCGTTGCCCAGCGAGGGGCGCGGGAACGTGCCGTAGACCGGGTTGTAGACGTTGAGCGGGGTGCCATCGCCCGAGGCCGAGGTACGGCTGGTGTCCATGGTCGTCGCGTCCATGCCGAACACCAGCTTGTGCGTCACCCCGCCCAGTTGCCAGTCGCGCTTGAGCAGGACCTCGCCGGTGGTCAGGCGCAGGCCGTCGTCGTAGATGTACCAGGGGCGGTTGAGGTACTGGCCGTTGGCGTCGGCGCCGCCCGCGGCATTGCGGAAGCCGTCCCACCAGGCCACGTACATCGACTCCATCAAACCGTCCACGCGGTCGTGGCGCAACTGGTGGCTCAGGCGCCACTGGTCACCCAGGCCGATGTCGATCGCATAGCCCACGCGCTTGCGCGTGCCGCCGTAGGTGTCCCAGTCGGGCTCGCCCGCGAACAGGTCGCGCGGGATCGGCCCGTTGGGCGCGGGGTACAGCGTGCCGGCCAGCGGCAGGAAGGCGTTGGTGTTCTGGCTGAAGTCCTTCTGGTACTCGGCGTAGACGGTGTAGCTGTCCTGCGCGTTGGGCTTGAAGGTGAGCGATGGCGCCACGAAGGTCCGGTCGTCTTGCGCGAAGCGGATCTGCGTCTTGCTGTCCTTCTCCACCGCGACGAGGCGGTAGAGCAGCGTGCCCTCGGCATTGAGCGGGCCGGTGAGGTCGGCGTGCACCTCGCGCAGGGAGTCGTTGCCGATGCGCACGCCGACCTCGCGCCGCGGCGCGTCCAGCGGGCGCTTGGGCACCAGGTTGACGACGCCGCCCGGGTCGTTCTGGCCCGCGATGATGGACGAGGGGCCGCGCAGCACCTCGATGCGCTCGAAGTTGTAGGGCTCGGTGCGCACCACGCCGTAGTAGCCGGTGAGCGGCTCGCGCAGGCCGTTGTAGAGCAGGGTGGATTCTTCGCTGCCGCGCAGCGAGAACCAGTCACCGCGGTTGTCGATGCCGTAGAGCTCGTTGCGCACGCCGGCCGCGTAGCGCAGCGCCTCCTGCAGGTTGGGCGAGCCCTGGTCGCGGATCTGGTCGGCGGTGATCACGGTCACCGACTGCGGCGTCTCCTGCAGCGGCGTGTCGGTCTTGGTGGCGGTGGCGCTGCGCGTCGCGGCGTAGCCGCGCACGGGGCCGGTGGCGCTTTCCTGTTCCTTGGGCGCCGTCACGTTGACGGTGCCCAGCGTGGGCGCGGACTCGGGCGAGGACTGCGCGCGGGCCGTGGCGGTGGCCGAGAGGATGAGGGTGGTGACGGCGGTGGCCAGCAGCGTGCGCTGTGCGCCGCGGGCGGCCAGGGGCGGGCGGGTTCGGGTGTTGGGCATGGTTTCAGGGCGCTGCTTGCGCCCTGCACCACGCTGGCGTCAACAGCCACTCCGTTGGGGTGTCGAATCGGAAGTGGCTGGCTGAGCGGGCGCGGCGCGCCCCTTGGCTGGCTACGGACTTGCCTTTGCAGGCAAGCACCGGATTGTATGAGAATTATTCTCATTCATACAAATCCCTTACTCGCACTGGCAACCATTCGGACGGGGTTGCCTCGGTCATACAGATGGGCGACTGTGAGGGCCTTCCCGGGGGCGCCGCTGAACGGTCCGATGCTCTAATTTCTTCATGTTGAAGAAAGCGTGGTTCCGTTTCGGCCTCAGTCGCGCGCTGGGCGACCTGGGCATTCCCTCGAATACGGTGCCGTCGCAACTGCGCCAGGCGGTCATCGACCTGGGCCTGAGCGAAGGCTTCAACCCGCGCGAAGCCGCGCTCATCATCTACTTCCGCACCCCGGCCATGCGCCTGCTCGAGGTGCAGAAGGCGCAGGCCACCATCGCCGACTGGCAGATCAGCCAGGCGGTGCGTCAGGGTTACTTCGGCCGCGCGGTGCGCCAGGAATTCGCGCTGCCCGAGGGCTCGGGCGTGCGCGAAAGCCTGTTCCAGGATTCCTGAGCGCCGTCCCGCGTCAATGACCCAGGGCGGGCTGCGGTGTGGCCGAGGCCGGCAGGCCGAACACGCGGTCGAAGCCCAGGTTGAACACGTAGGTGTAGACCAGGAAGAACACGATCAGCCCCAGGTCCAGCACGAAGGCCTGCCACAGCGACACGCCCAGCCACCAGGCGAACAGCGGCACCAGCATCACCACCAGGCCGGCCTCGAAACCCAGGGCGTGCGCCACGCGCCGCGCCACGCCGCGGCCCTTGACGGCCTGGCGGGCCTCCCAGCGCTCGAACAGGGTGTTGTAGACGAGGTTCCAGACCACCGCGATGGCCGAGGCGGCGACGGCGGCGACGCTGGCGTGGCCCAGGCCGCTGTCGGACAGCAGGGCCAGCCCCGCGCTGGAGGCGGCGATGGCGAACAGCTCGTAGAGGGAGACGTAGACGATTTTTCGTTGGATGCCTTGCATGGCCGAGCCCCTTGAATGCGGCCCCCGCGGCGGACGGGCGGGGGCGATGGCGGGACTTTATGCGGGGTTTTCTGATGGTAAAAGTCAGATAATTTCAGAAAAACTGAAAGATCGAGGCGCCATGGCCTTCACCAGCGACAACCTGCGCACCTTCCTCGCGGTGCTCGACACGGGGTCTTTTTCGGCCGCCGCGCGCCAGCTCGGGCGTGTGCCGTCGGCGGTGAGCATGGCCATCGCGCAACTGGAGGCCGAGCTGGACCTGGTGCTGTTCGACCGCAGCGCGCGCGAGCCCCGGCCCACCGACGTGGCGCGCGCGCTGGAGCCGCAGGCGCGGCAGATCGCCGGCCAGTTGCGCCGCCTGGGCGCGCACGCCCAGGCCCTGCACCAGGGGCTGGAGCGCCAGCTCACCATCGCCATCGCGCCCGAGCTGCTGTCGGCGCCCTGGAGCCGCTCGCTGGCGGTGCTGGCCGAGGAATTCCCGGCGTTGCTGGTGGAGGTGCTGTCGGCGCCGCAGGCCGACGCCTTGCGCATGCTGCACGCGGGCGAGGCGCAACTGGCCCTGGTGTTCGAGCGCCCGGGCAGCGACGAGCGCGAGGGCTTCCAGGAGCTGGGCACCGAGCTGTTCGTGGCGGTGATCGCGGCCGACCACCCCGAGGCGCGTGCGCGCCAGGGCGCGCTGCAGCTCAACGACCTGATCGAGATCCGCCAGATCGCCGTCGCCAGCCGCGACCCGCGCGGGCGCGACCCGCGCATGCTGCTCTCGCGCCACCTCTGGCGCACCGACAGCCACCTGGCCACGCTGAGCCTGGTGCAGGCCGGTCTGGGCTGGGCCTACCTGCCGCGCCGGCTGATCGAGCCACTGGTGGCGGCCGGCGAGCTCACCGAAATCCGCTTCGGCAACATCAGCAACCAGTTGCGCCTGTGGGTGGACGTGGTGTGGAACGCGGAGCGGCCGCTGGGGCGGGGAGCGCAGCGCTTCATCGCGCTGATGCAGGCGCTCACGGCGGAGGGCCCCGGCCCGGGCTGAGACGGGGCGGCCCGGCGGCGCATCGCTCAAGAACGGCGGGCGCCGTCCGATACGAAGGGCAATCGATTCAACCGCCAGGAGTCCCCGTGGACGTTTCCCCCGCCGCCATGGTCCAGGCCGTCGTGGCCAACCAGCAGGCCGACGTGGCCCAGAAGGTGCAGCTCGCCATGCTGCGCAAGTCCATGGACATGGAAGGCAGCGCCGCGCTGGCGCTGCTGCAGGGCGTCACCGGTGCACTGCCGCTGGCCAACTCGGGCAGCCTGGGTACGCAGGTGAACGTGCTGGCCTGAACCCTCAGGCCTTCGCCACACGCCGCTCGCCGAGCCCGCCCGCCACCTCGGCCACCGTGTCGCGCAGCCAGGCGTGTCCGACGTCGTGGTCGTGGCGGCTGTGCCAGACGGCGCGCGTGGTGGCCTGGCTGGCCGGGTAGGGCGGCTGGCGCATCACCAGCCCGGCGTCGCCGCGCGTGAGGGCGCGCGCCAGCGAGGCCGGCACGATGGACAGCATGTCGCTGTCGCGCAGCAGCGCCGGGATGGCGAGCGAGTGCGGTACGGTCACCCGCACGCGCGGCTGCACGCCCTGCGCGTCCAGCGCCTCGCGCAGCGCGCCACGGTCGAACATCTCCGACTGGCGCGCCAGCCCGCGCTCCAGGATGAAACCGTCCACCGCGCCTTCCTCCTGCCCGCCCACCGAGATCGTGACCAGCGGGTGACGCGAGAATGCCGCCAGCGTGAGCTTGCCGCGCGCCGCCGGGTGGTCCTTGCGCATGAGGATCGCCTCGCCCTGCGACATCAGCGTGCGCGCGCTCATGCGCGGCGGCACCTGCGAGAAGATGCCGATCGCCAGGTCGATGCGCCCGAGGTCGATCTGCTCGGCCAGGTCCAGCCGCGTGGACGGGCGGATCACGAGATCGACGCCGGGCGCGGCGCGCTGCAGCTTGCGCGACAGCGGTGCCACCAGCACGGCGGTGACGTGGTCGTTGGCCGCGATCACGAACCGGCGCTGCGATGCTCGCGGCGTGAACGGCCCCACATCCAGCGTGGCCTCGATGCGGCGCAGCGCGTCGCGCAGCGCGGGCGCCATGCGCAGCGCGCCACCGGTGGGCTGCATGCCGCGCCCGGTGCGCACGAAGAGCTCGTCACCCACCACCTCGCGCAGCCGCGCCAGCGCGTGGCTCACGGCCGACTGGCTCAGGTGCAGGCGCCGGCCCGCGAGCACCAGGTTGCGCTCCTCGAAGACCGCGTCGAAGACCTTGAGCAGATTGAGGTCCACCTTGCCGATGCTCATGCGTGTTCGCTCCGATATGAATGCCGTGCAACGAACCATTGCACAGAGAGCAGTTCCCTGCAACCCGCGATCGTCGCAGCATTCGGGTCAACGGACATCGGTCGCCGTTGAAAGCAGAGGACCCCATGAACACACTCTCCCGTCGCGCGTTCGCACAACTGCTGGCGGCCCTGCCCGCTGCCGGCGCCTCCTGGCCCTTGCTGGCCAACACCCCGGGCAAGATGCTCGTGGGCTACCCCGCCGGTGGCACGCTGGACACCACCGCGCGCCACCTCGCCGACGCGTGGCGGCGCGATGGCCGCACGTACATCGTCGACAACCGCGCCGGCGCAGCCGGGCGCATCGCCAACAGCCAGCTCAAGCGCGAAACCGCCGACGGCAACACCCTGCTGTGCACGCACACCTCGGCGCTCACCATCTACCCGCACGTCTACACCAAGCTCCAGTACGACGCCGATGCCGACTTCGTGCCGGTGTCTTCCGTGGTCACGGCGGGCTGCGCCTTCGCGGTCAGCGGCAACGTGCCCGCCAGCGTGAAGACCTTGCCGGAGTACGTGGCCTGGGTGCGCCAGACGCCCAACGCGGCCCTCTACGCCTCGCCCGCCGCGGGTTCGGTGGCGCACTTCCTGGGCTACCAGCTGTCAGAAGCCGCTGGCCTAAAACTGGAGCACATCGCCTACCGCGGGTCGGCCCCGGCCATGCAGGACCTGCTGGGTGGGCAGATCCCCGCGTACTTCGGTTTCGTGGCCGACTTCCTGCCCTACCTGCAGCAGGGCAAGGTCCGCATCCTGGGCGTGACGAGCGAGCAGCGCTCGCGCTTTCTGCCCAACGTGCCGACCTTCGGTGAGCAAGGTTTCGGCCAGATCCGCGGCGCGGAAACCTACGGCGTCTTTGCGCCACCCGGCACGCCGGCCGACACCGTCAACGCCCTGCACGCCGCCATCGAGAAGGCCAGTCGCGACGCCGCGCTGCGCGCCGGCTACGAGAAGGTGGGCCTGGAGGTGCGCACGCGCACGCCGAAGGAGTTCGCGGCCATGATCCGCCAGGAACGCGAGACCTGGGCGCCGGTGGTGCGCGCCTCGGGTTTCCGCATGGAGGAGTGAGATGAACCCCGACACCGACATCCGCGAACGCGAGGAACTCATCGAGTGCTGCCTGCCTTTTCTGGCCGAGGTGAAGGACATGACGGCGGGCACCGAGGTCGAGCGCTGGCTCAACGCGCAACGCGGCCCGGGCAGCGCGCTCTACGACACGCTCGCAAAACTGATCAAGCGGGGCGTGGCGGATGGCTGGGCGGCCAACGTCGAGATCGACGGGCCCATCTACCGCCGCAGTCGCCTGCTCGAACCCTCGGCGCGCACGCACCACTTCAGCATCACCGCCGTCTACATGGACAGCCGGGGCAACACGCAAGGTAACCCCGAAGGCAGCTACCGCGGGCAGTACCACGCGCACCCCTATGGCGAGTTCAACATGGTGATCCCCGTGACGCCGGGCGCCGCGCTGGCGGGCCCCAACGGCTGGTGCGAAGCGGGCTGGACCGCGCCGCCGCCCGGCAGCCACCACTACCCCGAGGCCAAGGACGGCGCGGTGATCGCGCTGTTCTTCCTGCCGGCCGGGCGCATCGCGTACCACCCGGCGCCGGAAGGGGATATGCGATGAGCTTTTCCATCGCCGACACCGCCGCCTGTCTCGACGGCCTGCTGCGCTCGCGCGGCTCGGTGCGCGCCTTCCGCGACGAGCCCGTGCCGCGCGAGACGGTGCTGGAGATCCTGCGCGTGGCCGGTCGTGCGCCGAGCAACTCGAACACGCAGCCCTGGCAGGTCTACGCGCTCGCGGGCGAGGCGATCCAGCGCCTGGAGGCCGCGATCACCGCGGTGTTCGACAGCGGCCAACTGCCGCCCCCGCACCACTTCCCGGTGCCTTTGCCAGACGAATACGGCGCGCGCCAGGCGGACTTCGCCGCGCGCTACTACCAGGCCCTGGGCATCGATCGCACCGACGCCGCGGCGCGCGCCCGCCAGACGCGGCGCAACTTCGGCTTCTTCGGCGCGCCGGTGGGCCTCATCTTCGCCATCGACGCTTGCCTGAAGCCGCACAGCTGGCTGGACCTGGGCCTGTACCTGCAGAGCGTGATGCTGGCCGCCCGCTCGCGCGGATTGGACACCTGCCCGCAGGTGAGCTTCGCGCCGTACCACGCGGTCATCGCGCCCGTGCTGGGTATGCCCGACGGGCAGGTGACGGTGTGCGGCCTGTCGCTGGGCTACCGCGACGAGCGCGCGGCGGTGAATGGGTTCGAGACACCGCGCCGGGACGTGAACGGGTTCGTGCGCACGATGGGTTTTTGAGGAAAGCCCCATTTCGTGGCTTTAAAGCCCCATAATGGGGCCATGTCCGCCGCCGACTTCCTCTTCACCCCCGCCATGCAGCGGGTGCTGGCCGCCACGCTCTCGCACCCCGAGCAGGCCTACACCATGCAGGAACTGCTGACGATGGCGGCATCCGGCCGGGGCAATACGCAGCGACAGATCGAGAAGTTGCTGGCCAGTGGGGTGCTGAAGGAAGAGCCTCGGCGCGGCCGTGTGAGAAGCATCAGAGCCAACACCGGGTTCTTTCTCTATCCTGAGTTGAGCAGCATCGCGCGCAAGTCGTTCGCACTCACGGAGCCGCTGGAGCGGGCGCTTCGCCCTTTCGCATCGGGCATCCATGAGGCCTTCGTCTTCGGCTCGGTGGCGAAGGGAACTGATACCGAACACAGCGATGTCGATCTGATCGTCGTCGGTACCGCGCCGCTGCTGGATGTGAGCGAGGCCATGCACCGGGTGGAAGGGGAACTCGGGCGCACGGTGCACCTTGGCCTCTATGAACCAAGCGAATGGCAGGCGCTGCTGGCCAACGATCCCGTCGTTGCTCAAATCGCGCAGGGGCCGCGACTGAACCTGGACGTGCATGGCGAGACCGACTGAATACGAGAACCTGATCAAGACCAGGGCCTTCGAGGCCGTGCAACCCACACCCGGCGCGGTGGCCGGTTACCTGAAGAACGCAAGCGACTACCTGGATGTCGCGAAAAGCCTGAATCCGGACAAGACGCTTCAAGTCTTCACCATGGCCTACGAGGGCTACTACGCCATCGTTCAGGCCATGCTCGAATTCCACGAGGTGCGCACGAAGGACTCGGGGCGTAACCTCGCCATCCTTCGGGTCTCTCAGGATCTGAAGCTTGGCCCGGGCGAGGTGGCGTTGGTGAGCAAGGCACACGAGCGGCGCAACAGCACCTCGTACACCTCGCCCTTTCCTCCCGTCTCGAGGGCCGAAGCAGCGACGATCGTCGCGATCCTCGACAAGTACTTGCCGCAGGCCTGTGCCTTCACAGGGCAAGCGCTACCGGGTTAGGCGTCGGCCCATCCCCCGCCCAGCGCCCGGATCAGCCGCACCGTTGCCTGCTGCTGCGCCGCTTCCACCCGCTGCGCCTGCCGGCGGTTGAGCAGCTCGTTGCGGCGCGCGTCCAGCAACTCGAGCTGGCTCACCAGCCCGTTGCGGTAGCGCGTTTCCGAGATGGCGCTGGCGCGTTGCGCGGCACTCACCGCGCGGCCTTGCGCCAGCGATTGCTCGTGCAGCAGGCGCAGGGAAGACAACTGGTCTTCCACCTCGCGCAGGGCGTTGAGCACCTGGCCGCGGTACTGCGCCGACACCGCGTCGAACTCGGCCCGTGCGTTCTGCACGCCGGCCTCGCGCCGGCCGCCGTCGAACAGCGGGAGCGAAAGCAGCGCGCCCACGCCCCAGGAGCGCGCGGACCACTGGAACAGCTCACCCAACTCCGGCGAGGCAAAGCCCGCCGCGCCGGTGAGCGACACGCGCGGGAACCAGGCGGCCTGGGCCACGCCCACGCGCGCCTGCGCGGCCAGCAGCGAGGCCTGCGCGGCGGCCACGTCGGGCCGGCGCGCGAGCACGGTGGCCGGCACGCCGGGCGGGATCACGGGCAGGGCGCGCGCCGTGGCGGTGGGGGCCAGCGAGAAGCCCGAGGCGGGCTCGCCCAGCAACACGGCCAGCGCGTGTTCCAGCTCGGCGCGCACGCGGTCCAGTGCGATCACCTCGGCCTCGGTCGCGGCCTGTTCGGTCTGGATGCGGATGACGTCGAGCTCGGCCACGTCACCGGCCTCGAACCGGCGCTGCGTGAGGCGCAGGGTGTCGGCGTAGGCGGTGGCGGTGTCCTGCACCAGCGCGCGCTCGGTGTCGGTGGCGCGCAGGGCCAGGTAGGTCTGCGCCACCTCGGCCTGCACCAGCAGGCGCGTGCTCTGCAGCAGGGCCTCGCGCGATTGCGCGTCGAGCGAGGCGGCGTCCTGCGCGCGCGAGAGGCGGCCGAACAGGTCCACTTCATAGGAAAGGTTCAGGCCGGCCTGCAGCAGCGTGGCGGGCGTGGGGCCGTTCGCGGTGTCGGCGCCCGCGCCGCGGTTGGCCGAAGCGCCCGCGCCGATCTGCGGCGCGCGGTCGGCCTGCGCGCCGCGCAGCAGGGCGCGCGCCTGCGCCAGCCGTGCGGCGGACTGCTGGATGTCGGTGTTGCCGGCGCCCGCGCGCTCGATGAGTTCGTCGAGCACCGGGTCGTTGAAGGCCTTCCACCAGGTGCCGCGGCTCTGCGCTTCGGCGGGTTGGGCGATGGTCCAGCGCTCGTTCTGGCGCAGCTCCTTGAACTGCGGCGGCGTGTCCACGGCCTTGGGCAGGGGCGGCAGCGCGGTGGCGCAGCCGGCCAGCACCAGCGCGGCGGCCAGCGGCAGGAGGCGGTTGAGTGTTTTCATGGTCGATTCCTTCAATGCGTCAGCGGGGCGGCGGGCAGGGGGCGCACGTCGGCGCCGCCGCTGGCGAAGCCCTCGAAGTGGGGCGTCTCGCCGTGCTGACGCAGGGGGCGGTTGCCCGTCAGTTGTCGCAGCAGCACGTAGAACACCGGCGTGAGGAAGAGGCCGAAGGCGGTCACGCCGATCATTCCGGCGAACACCGCCACGCCCATGGCCGAGCGCATCTCGGCGCCCGCGCCGGTGGCCAGCACCAGGGGCAGCACGCCCATCACGAAGGCCAGCGAGGTCATCAGGATGGGGCGCAGGCGCAGGCGGCTGGCTTCGATGGCGGCCTGGATCGGCGTGCGGCCCGCGAACTCCAGTTCGCGCGCGAACTCCACGATCAGGATCGCGTTCTTCGCCGACAAGCCCACCAGCACGATCAGCCCGATCTGCGTGAACACGTTGTTGTCGCCGCCGTCGAGCCACACCCCTGTCATGGCCGCGAGCAGGCCCATGGGCACGATGAGGATGATGGACAGCGGCAGCGTGAGGCTCTCGTACTGCGCGGCCAGCACCAGGAACACCAGCAGGATGGCCAGCGGGAACACCCAGAGCGCGGAATTGCCCGCGAGGATTTCCTGGTAGGTGAGTTCGGTCCACTCGTAGCCGATGCCCGCGGGCAGCGTCTCCGCGGCGATGCGTTCGATCGCGTCCTGCGCCTGGCCCGAGGAGAAGCCCGGCGCCGGGCCGCCGTTGATGTCGGCCGTGAGGTAGCCGTTGTAGCGCATGGCGCGCTCGGGGCCGAAGGTGGAATCGACCTTCATCAGCGCCGACAGCGGGATCATCTCGCCACTGGCGGAGCGCACCTTGAGCAGGCCGATGTCCTCGGCGCGGGCGCGGTAGGGCGCGTCGGCCTGGGCGCGCACGCTGTAGGTGCGGCCGAAGCGGTTGAAGTCGTTCACGTACAGGCTGCCGAGGTAGATCTGCATGGTGTCGAAGATCTCCGTCACGGGCACGCCGAGCTGGCGCGCCTTGGTGCGGTCGATGTCGGCGTAGAGCTGCGGCACGTTGACCTGCCAGCTCGTGAACATGCCGGCCAGCTCGGGCGTCTGGTAGGCCTTGGCCATGAAGGCCTTGACCGCCGCGTCCATCGCCTCGTAACCCAGCGAGGCCTTGTCCTCCAGTTGCAGCTTGAAGCCGCCCGTGGTGCCCAGACCGGCCACCGGCGGCGGCGGGAACATCACCACGAAGGCGTCCTGGATCTCGCCGTAGGCCTGGTTCAACTGGCCCGCCACGGCGGCGCCACTCTGGTCGGCGTTGCGGCGCTCGGCGAAGGGCTTGAGCGTGGCGAAGACGATGCCGGCGTTGGAGCTGTTGGTGAAGCCGTTGATGGACAGGCCCGGGAAGGCGATGGCATCTTCCACGTTGGGGTTCTGCTTGGTGATCTCGCCCATGCGCTGGATCACCTCGTCGGTGCGGTCCAGCGTGGCGCCGTCGGGCAACTGCGCGAAGCCGATCAGGTACTGCTTGTCCTGTGCGGGCACGAAGCCGCTGGGCACGGCCTTGAACAGGCCGACCGTGAGCGCCGCGAGCGCGAGGTACATCGCCATCATCAGCGCCTTGCGGCCGACCACGCGGCGCACGCCGCCGCTGTAGGCCTCGGAGCCCCGGTGGAACACGCGGTTGAAGGCGCGGAAGAAGCCGCCGAACACGCGGTCCATGCCGCGCGTGAGCGCGTCTTTCGGCTCGTGGTGTCCCTTGAGCAGCAGGGCCGCCAGCGCGGGCGAGAGCGTGAGCGAGTTGATCGCCGAGATCACCGTGCTGATGGCGATGGTCACCGCGAACTGCTTGTAGAACTGGCCCGTGAGGCCGCTGATGAAGGCCAGCGGAACGAACACGGCCACCAGCACCAGGGCAATGGCGATGATGGGGCCCGAGACCTCGCGCATGGCGCGGTAGGTGGCTTCTCGCGGCGAGAGACCCGCCTCGATGTTGCGCTCCACGTTCTCCACCACGACGATGGCGTCGTCCACCACGATGCCGATGGCCAGCACCAGGCCGAACAGCGACAGCGCGTTGATGGAGAAGCCCAGCAGGTGCAGCACCGCGAAGGTGCCCACCACCGACACCGGCACCGCCAGCAGCGGAATGATGGAGGCGCGCCAGGTCTGCAGGAACAGGATCACCACCAGCACCACGAGCGCGATGGCTTCCAGCAGCGTGGTGATCACCGAGTCGATGGAGGCGCGCACGAACTGCGTGGGGTCGTAGGCGATGCGGTACTCCACGCCTTCGGGCATGTGCTGCTGCAGCTCGGCCATGGTGGCGCGCACCTGGGCCGAGATCTCCAGTGCATTGGAGCCCGGGGCCTGGAACACGCCCATGCCCACGGCGGGCTGGTTGTTCAGCAGCGAGCGCAGCGAGTAGTCGGCCGCACCCATCTCCAGGCGGGCCACATCGCGCAGGCGCGTCACGGCGCCGTCGGCGCTGCTCTTGATGATGATGTCGCCGAACTCTTCCTCTGTCTGCAGGCGGCCCTGCGCGTTGACGGAGAGCTGCAGGTCGACGCCGGGCAGCCCGGGCGAGGCGCCCACCACTCCGGCGGCCGCCTGCACGTTCTGGCCGCGGATGGCGGCCACCACATCACCGGCGGAGAGGCCGCGCTGCGCGACCTTCTGCGGGTCCAGCCAGACGCGCATGGCGTAGTCGCCGCCGCCGAAGATCTGCACCTGGCCCACGCCTTCGATGCGCGCCAGGCGGTCCTTCACGTTCAGCACCGCGTAGTTGCGCAGGTAGTTGATGTCGTAGCGGTCGTTGGGCGACACCAGGTGCACGACCATGGTGATGTCGGGCGAGCTCTTGACGGTCGTCACACCCAGGCGGCGCACCTCTTCGGGCAGGCGCGGCTCGGCCTGCGAGACGCGGTTCTGCACGAGTTGCTGGGCCTTGTCCGGGTCGGTGCCCAGCTTGAAGGTGACGGTGAGCGTCATCACGCCGTCGGTGGTGGCCTGGCTGCCCATGTAGAGCATGCCTTCCACGCCGTTGATGGATTCCTCCAGCGGCGTGGCCACCGTTTCGGCGATGACCTTGGGGTTGGCCCCCGGGTACTGGGCGCGCACCACCACGGAAGGCGGCACCACCTCGGGGTACTCGGAGATGGGCAGGCCGCGCAGGGCGACCAGGCCGGCGATCAGGATCAGCAGCGAGAGCACGCCCGCGAAGATCGGCCGGTCGATGAAGAATTTGGAGAGGTTCATGTTGTTCTCTTCACTCGGGGCGCATCACGGCTTGTTGGCCGCGAGCGTCTGTGCGTCGCTGGTGGCGCGCGCGGTTTTCATGTCCACGGGCTGCGGCTGCACCACCGCACCGGGGCGCACACGCTGCAGGCCGTTGACGACGATGCGCTCGCCCGGGTTCAGGCCGCTGCGCACGCTGCGCAGGCCGTCCACCGGGGCGCCCAGCGTCACCTCGCGGTACTCGGCCGTGTTGTTCTCGCCCACCACCAGCACGAACTTCTTGTCCTGGTCGGTGCCGATGGCGCGCTCGCTCACCAGGAGCTGGCGCTCATGCTTCGGCTGTGCCATGCGGATGCGCGCGAACTGGCCGGGCATCAGGCTGCCGTCCTTGTTGTCGAAGACGGCGCGCACGCGCACGGTGCCGCTGCGCGCGTCGACCTGGTTGTCGATGAGCTGCAGGCGCCCGGTAAAAGGCGTGTCATTGCTGCCGGCCGTGCCCATCTGCACGGCGATGCGCTCGATGGCCTGGCGTGCGCTGGTGCCGCCCTGGCTCAGCCCCTCGAGCGCGCGCGCCACGGTTTGTTCGTCGGCGTCGAAGCTGGCGTAGATGGGACTCACCGACACCAGCGTGGTGAGCACCGGCGCGCCCGGGCCGGCGGCGACCAGGTTGCCCACCGTCACGTCCACCTTGCCGATGCGGCCCGCCACCGGCGCGCGCACCTGCGTGTAGCCCAGGCTCAGGCGCGCGGTCTGCACCTGCGCCTGCGCGGCCAGCAGGTTGGCCTCGGCCTCGCGCAGCGCGTTCTGGCGGTCGTCCAGCTCGCGCTGGGCGATGGCCTTGTCTTCCCACAGGCGCTGCGAGCGCGCGAATTCGCCCTTGGCGTGGCTCAGGCGGGCCTGCGCGGCGCTGGCCTGGGCCTCGGCGCGCGCCACCTCGGCGGCGTAGGGCGCGGGGTCGATGGTGACGAGCAGGTCGCCCTTCTTCACCAGCGCGCCTTCGCGGAAGTGCGTGGCCAGCACGGCACCGGCCACGCGCGAGCGGATGTCCACGCGCTCCACCGCTTCCAGGCGGCCGGAGAACTCGTCCCAGGTGGTCGCGTCGCTTTCAGCGACGGTGGCGACCGATACCGGCATGGGCGGCGGCGCCGCTGCGTCGGTGGGCGCGCTGGCCTGGGCGGTCATCGCCTGCTGGGCGATCACGAACACGGCGGCGGAAATGGCGGCCAGCACGGCGGTGGGCACCAGGATGCGGCCGAGGGCGGTGGGCTTGGCGGACGGGCGGGACATGGTCTGATCCTTTTTGAGGGTGAGCAAAGCCATCCCCGGCGGGTGGCCGGGGATGACATCGGGAGAAAAGGGGAAAGGGGAGCGGCTCGTCCGTCAGGACGGTGGCGGCGGCGTCGCGGCCTGGAAGAAGGCGCGCAGGCGTTCCCGCGCCTCGTTGGCACAGGGACATTCGCCGGTCAGCGGCTCGGCCAGCGACTCGGGCCAGCCCGTGTCGGCGCCCAGCACGTGGGCCTGCACCTGGATGCCGGCGCCGCGCAGGCGCTCGGCATAGGCCAGGGCCTCGTCGCGCATGGGGTCGTCGGCGCCGGTGAGCACCAGCGCAGGCGGCAGGCCCGCCAGGCGCTGGGCCAGGCCCGGCACGGCGTAGGGGTGTTCGGCGTCCATGGGACCGCGCAGGTACTGCTTCCAGCCGTCGGCGTACTTGCACTCCACGCAGTCGCCCAGGCTCTGGCGCAGCGAGGCGGTGGCGTTGCACGGGTCCAGCATGGGCGCGACCATGATCTGGCCGGCCAGCGGCGGGTGGGCGCGGTCGCGCACCATCAGCGCCATGGCGGCCGCGAGGTTGCCGCCGGCTTCCTCACCCGCCACGAACAGCGGCGCGTCCTTGCCGGCCAGTTTCGACCGCTGCTTGTACAGCCACTCCAGCGCGGCGTAGCCGGCTTCCAGGGCTTCGGGGAAACGGTGCTCCGGTGCCAGGGGGTAAGCCAGCGAAGCCACCACCGCGCCGGAGCCGGCCAGCAGCTCGGCCAGGCAGGCGCCGCTGTCCAGGTCGCCCGAGACGAAGGCGCCGCCATGGAAGTGCAGCACCAGCGGCAGCGCACCGCCGCGCGGCTTGCGGCCCAGCACCCGCAGCGTGAGCGCGGCCTGGCCCGGCACCGACAGCGTCTGCACCGGCAGGGGGAAGGTGGCAGTTGAATCCATGTCGGCGACTATAGGCACATCGATCGTGCGGAAAAAGCGGTCTGCACACACCGCTCTGTTTCCGGCGCGTGAACAATCGCGCCGCAACAATCGCTGCACACGACAAGACAGGAGTTGAGGGAATGGACCAGTTGCAATCGATACGCGTGTTCGCCCGCGTGGTGGAGGCGGGCACCTTCACCAAGGCGGCCGAATCGCTGGATCTGCCCAAGGGCACGGTGACCAAGCTGGTGCAGCACCTCGAATCGCGCCTGAAGGTCAAGCTGCTCAACCGCACCACGCGGCGCGTGACGGTCACGCCCGACGGCGCCGCCTATTACGAGCGAACCGCGCGCCTGCTCAACGACCTGGACGACGTCGAGGCCAGCATGACCAACGCCCAGGCCAAGCCCAGCGGGCGGCTGCGCGTGGACGTGGGCACCTCGGTGGCGCAGTACATCATCATTCCCGCGCTGGCGGACTTCTACCGCCGCTACCCCGACATCCAGCTCGACCTCGGCGTCACCGACCGCCCGGTGGACCTGATCACCGACAACGTGGACTGCGTGATCCGCGGCGGCGAGTTGCAGGAGCAGTCGCTGGTGGCGCGGCGCATCGCCAACCTGCCGCTGGTGACGGTGGCCTCACCGGCCTACCTGAAGGCGCACGGCACGCCCACGCACCCCGAGCAGCTGGAGACCGAGCACACGATGATCAATTACTTCTCCACGCGCACGGGGCGCATGTACCCGAACGAATTCCACAAGGACGGGCAGAAGCTGGAGATCTCGGGCCGCTACAAGCTCTCGGTGAACGAGAGCAACGCCATGACGGCCGCGCTGCTGGCCGGCCTGGGCGTGGCGCAAACGGGCAGCTTCGTGGCCATGCCGCTGATCGAGCGCGGCGAGCTGGTGCAGGTGCTGCCCGAGTGGGGCTGCGAGACGATCCCGGTCTACGTGGTGTACCCGCCCAACCGGCACCTGAGCGCCAAGGTGCGGGCGTTTGTGGAGTGGGCGGCGGAGCTGTTCGCGAAGCAGCCGCACATGGGGCGGTGAGCACGACGGAGATCTGCCATGCTCCATGCACCTGCCTTGCACAACCGGGGAGCCACACAGTGAGCCCAGCCGAACTCGAGCGCTACCTTCATGGACACATCCCCCTGTCTGCGGCCATGCAGGTTCGGGTGGAAGCGGCCAGCACGGACCATGTTGTCCTGGGCGCGCCCTTGGCCCCGAACATCAACCACAGGGAAACGGTGTTCGGTGGCAGCGCCTCGGCGCTGGCCATCCTGTCGGCCTGGTCGCTGCTGCACCTCAAGCTGACCTCCGCCGGCCATGCGACGCGCCTGGTCATCCAGCGCAACACCATGCACTACGAACAGGCCATCAGCGGCGACTTCACGGCGCGCGCCGAGTCGCCATCCGCCGAGCAGTGGGACCTGTTCACCCGAACGCTGGTGCGAAGGGGCCGCGCCAGGATCACCATCGCCTCCACCCTGCGCTTCGAAGGCCGGGCCGTGGGGCACTTCGAGGGGGAGTTCGTCGCACTGGGCGCGCAGGGCGCCTGAGCGGGCCCTTTGCCAGCAACGCGTCGCTCACACCGCGCTGCGGTGCCGCTCGATGCAGGTCCTCAGCACCTCGTCGTGCTCCCGCTGCCACCAGTTGCCGGTCGAGAAAATCTCGACCTCGCTGAACCCCGCGAAGCCCTGGGCTTCCACCCAGCCGCGGATGCGCGGGATGTCGATCACGCCGTCGCCCATCATCCCGCGGTCGTTGAGCAGGTCGGTGGTGGGCGTGAGCCAGTCGCAGACGTGGAAGGCCAGCAGGCGCTCGCGGCCGGCGCGTTCGATTTGCGCCTGCAGTTTCGGGTCCCACCACACGTGGTACACGTCCACCGCCACGCCCAGCGCGCCGCTCTTCGACGGGTCGAGCGCGTCGCACACGTCCAGCGCCTGTTCCATGGTGTTGATGCAGGCGCGGTCGGCCGCGTACATGGGGTGCAGGGGCTCGATGGCGAGCGGCATGCCGCTCTTTTTCGCGTACTCGAGCAGTTCGGCGATGCCCTCGCTCACCTGTTGCCGCGAGCGCGCGATGTCCTTGTGCGCGGCCTTGCCCGCCAGCGCGCCGGGCAGCGCGCCCACCACCAGGACCAGGCAGGGCGCGCCGAGTTCGCAGGCCTCGTCCACGGCGCGGCGGTTGTCGTCGCGCGCGGCGGCCAGACCGGCGGCGTCCACCGCCGGGAACATGCCGCCCCGGCAATAGCCCGAGAGCTTCAGGCCCAGGGCCTTCACCTGCGCGGAGATGGTCTTCAGGCCGGCGGCGGCGACCTGGTCGCGCCAGGGCGAGATGGCGGGGATGCCGTGGCGCGCCACGGCGTCCAGGATCTGCGGCAGCGGCAGGTCCTGGCCCCGGCTCTTGCGCACCGTGGCGGTGTTGATGGACAGCCAGCGGTGGTCGGATGAGAAGTCGCGCATGGGAAGGCCGGGGTGGTGATGGAGAGGGCTTCGACAGGCTCAGCCCGAACGGTCAGTGGTCGATGCCGTGCAGGGCCAGCAGCGTCTTCATGCGGCGCACCGCCAGCTCGGGTTGCTCGAGCAGGTTGGCCGCGTCGGCCAGGCGGAACAATTCGGCCAGGTGCGGCAGCGAGCGCGTGCTCTGCTGGCCGCCCACCATGGTGAAGTGCTGTTGGTGGCCGTTGAGCCAGGCCATGAAGACCACACCCGTCTTGTAGAAGCGGGTGGGCGCCGCGAAGATGTGGCGCGACAGCGGCACCGTGGGGCCGAGGATGTCGTGGAACCGCGCGGTGTTGCCCTGCGCCAGTTCACCGAGCGCGGCGGCGGCGGCGGGCGCGATGGCGTCGAAGATCCCCAGCAGCGCATCGCTCTGGCCGTGCGTCTTCTCGCTGCCGAAGCCGTCGCCCGCGATGAGTTCGGCGTAGTTGAAGTCGTCGCCGGTGTACATGCGCACCCCCGCCGGCAGGCGCCGGCGCATGGCGATTTCCTTGTCCTTGTCGAGCAGGGAGATCTTGATGCCGTCCACCTGGCTGGCGTGCGCGGCGATGATGCCGAGCGCCGTGTCCATCGCGGCGTCCAGGTCCTTCGTGCCCCAGTAGCCCGCGAGCGCGGGGTCGAACATGTCGCCCAGCCAATGCAGCACCACGGGCTGCTTCGCCTGGCTCAGCACACGGTCGTAGACGCGCTCGTAGTCGGCCGGGCCCTTGGCCACGCGCGCCAGCGCACGGCTGGCCATCACGATCAGCTTGCCGCCAAGTTTCTCGATCGCGGCCATCTGTTCCTCGTAGCCCGCGATCACCTCGTCGACCGTCTTCACGTTCTCCAGCACCAGGTGGTCGGTGCCGCAGCCGCTGGCCACCAGCGCGCCGGGGTGGTCCTTCGCGGCGTCGAGCGAGCGGCGGATGAGCTCCAGCGAGGTCGGCCAGTCCAGGCCCATGCCGCGCTGCGCGGTGTCCATGGCCTCGGCCACGCCCAGACCGAGCGACCACAGGCGTTGCCGGTAGGCGATGGTGCTGTCCCAGTCGATGGCGCATTGCAGCCAGGGGTCGATGGCCGCGAGCGGATCGGCCACCACGTGCGCGGCGGAGTAGGCGATGCGGTTGAACTTGACGCCCGGCGCGGGCTTCACCGGTGCGCTGCCGCGCAGGGTGTAGGCCGCGAGCGCGCCCGAGGCGGTGGGCAGTTGCAGAGAGAGCGCCATGTCACACCTTCAGGGGAGGCACGTCGATCCAGCGGCGCTCGTTCCAGCTCGCCAGGGCTGCCTCCACCAGTTGCACGCCCTTGGCGCCCTCGGGCAGCGTCCACTTGTACGGGGCGTCCTCCACGACGTGGCGGATGAAGTGCTCCCATTGGATCTTGAAGCCGTTGTCGTACACCTGCGTGTCCGGCACGTCCTGCCACTGCTCGCTGAAGTTCATGGTGTTCTTCACGTCCGGGTTCCACACCGGGCGCGGCGTGTTCACGCGGCTCTGCGCCTTGCAGCCGGTCAGCGTGGCGACGGCGGAGCCGTGCGTGCCGTCGACGTGGAAGGTCACCAGGTCGTCGCGGTTCACGCGCGTGGCCCAGCTCATGTTGAGCTGCGCGATGACGGGTTCGCCGTTGTGGCCGGTGAGTTCGGCCGTGGCGTACGCGGCGTCGTCGGCCGTGCACTCGTAGGGCTGGCCGGCTTCGTCCCAGCGCCTGGGAATGTGCGTGGTGCCGATGCACGACACCGATTTCACCTCGCCGAACAGGTTGTCAAGCACGTAGCGCCAGTGGCACATCATGTCGAGGATGATCCCGCCGCCGTCTTCCTTGCGGTAGTTCCAGCTCGGGCGCTGGGCGGGCTGCAGGTCGCCCTCGAACACCCAGTAGCCGAACTCCACGCGCACGCTGAGCATGCGGCCGAAGAAGCCGGCGCGGCGCAGCATGTCGAGCTTGCGCAGGCCGGGCAGGAAGAGCTTGTCCTGCACCGCGCCGTGCTTGAGGCCCTGCTTCTGCGTGGCCTCCTGCGCCAGGCGCGCGATCTCCACCGCTTCGTTGAGGTTGGTGGCGATGGGCTTCTCGCAGTACACGTGCTTGCCCGCGCGGATGGCCTTGGCCAGCAGGGTGGGGCGCATCTGCGTGGTGCCGGCGTCGAAGAACACCGTGTCGGCCGGGTTGGCCAGCGCGGCGTCGAGGTCGGTGCCCCAGCGTGAGATGCCGTGGGCCTTGGCCAGGGCCTCGATCTTCTCGGCGTTGCGGCCGATGAGGATGGGGTCGGGCATGACCCGGTCGCCGTTGCTCAGGGTCACGCCGCCTTGCGAGCGGATGGCGCAGATGGAGCGGATGAGGTGCTGGTTCATGCCCATGCGCCCGGTCACGCCGTGCATGATGAGGCCGAGTGTCTTGACTGCCATGTGAGCGTCCTTGTGCTGTCTGTCGTGCGGGGAAAAGTCAGTTCGTGGCCAGCAGGCCGGCGGCCTTCACCACGGCGGCGTTGCTCTTGATCTCGTCCTTGATGTAGGCGTCGAAGGCCTCGGGCTTGAGCGTCCAGGCGTCGGCGCCGAGCTTGAGGAAGCGCTCCTTCACCTCGGGCGTGGCCAGGGCCTTCACCACCTCGTCGTGCAGGCGGTTCACCACGTCGCGCGGCGTTTTCGCGGGCGCCATCATTCCGATCCAGAAGTTGAATTCGGAGCCGGGCACGCCGGCCTCGGCGGTGGTGGGCACGTCGGGCAAGGCGCTGGCGCGGCGCGGCGAGCCCACGGCCAGGGCGAGCAACTGGCCGTCCCGGATCTGCCCGATCACGGGCGCGATGGGCGAGAAGTAATAGTCCACGCGGCCCGCGAGCACTTCGGTCACGGCGTCGGCCGAGCCCTTGAAGGGGATGTTCACCGCGTCGATCTGCGCGGCCAGCTTGAATTTTTCGGCGTTGAGGTGGGTGGCGCTGCCCTGGCCGGCCGAGGCGAAGTTCATCTTGCCGGGGTTGGCCTTGGCGTGGGCCACGAGCTGCGGCAGGGTCTTGAGGTTCTTGCTCGGCGCGATGACCAGCACGTTGGGCGTGGAGGAGATCGGCGTGACACCGGCGAAATCGTTCACCGTGTCGAAGGGCAGCTTCGCGAAGGTGGAGGGGCTCACCGTGTGCGAAGACGAATGGATCATGATGGTGTAGCCATCGGGCGCGGCCGACGCCACGGCGGCCTGGCCGATGGTGCCGCTGGCGCCGCCGCGGTTGTCCACGATCACCGGCTGGCCCAGGCTCTGGCTCATCTTGTCGGTGATGGCGCGGGCGATGATGTCCGTGGTGCTGCCAGCGCCGAAGGGCACGATGACGCGGATGGCCTTGTTCGGGTAGGCGCCCTGCGCGGCGGCGCTCAGGCTCAGGGCCAGGGTGGACACGGCCAGGGCCGCGGCGCGAATCAATTGCATGTCTTGTCTCCGGGATGGGGTTTTAATTCACTGATCGGTGAATAGATGGGATTATGAAGCTCGGGATGTCGAAGGACAACGGGTGCGACTGCCTCGAATACTAGGGAATACCCTTGGCTGTGTGAGGCGACAATTCAACAGATGGTTAATTTCTGGCGATGCTTTGCAGGCTTCGCCACTGCGGCAGTGCGGCGCTCGCGAAGCCCGGCACGCGCAGGGAGCGCAGGTCCAGCCGGCCCTCGCGCACAGCCAGGTGGGGCCGCCCGGCGTGCACCTCGTAGAAGCCCGCGTGGGCGGTGGCGAAGGCCTGGGCCTCTTCGGCAGGCGCATGGCCGAAGCCGTCCACGTAGTGGTGGCCGTTGCGCTCGATGTGGCGAACGCCCAGGCTGGCCGCCAGCAGCGTGTCCTGCTGCACCGCCAGGCCGGCCTGACAGGTGAGGTCTTCACCCGAGAGCAGCAGGCGCGGGTCCTGCGCGATGCGCCGCGCGTTGCGCAGCGAGCGGTAGATGCCCTTGCAGGCCTTGCTGGAGATGCCCCGGTAGCCCAGTGCCAGGCCTTCGTCCAGCGCGTTGGCGTGGTCGTCGGACTCGTCCAGGATCACCGGCACCTCGATGCCCAGCGGCGCGATGGATTCGCTCAGCGCCACGGCGCGCGCCAGGGGCTGCTCCAGCAGCACGGTGCGGTGCAGCAGATCGGCCAGTTCGCGCGTGCCGCGAAGCGCCCGCCAATAGGCGCCGAGGCTCGCGGCGTCGGCAAAGGTTTCATTGCCGTCGAGCGTGACGCGGTGCGCCGGTGCGTGCGCGCGCAGCACGGCGGCGATGCGCATGAGGCGCTCGACGTCGGCCTCGATGCGTCCGCTGAGCTTGAGCTTGAAGTGGTGCAAGCCGTAGCGGCGAATGGCGGCTTCCAGCGTGGCGGGCAGGCCGTCGCCCGGGTCGGTGCCGGGGTCGTCTTCGCTGAGGCGGTCGGCCAGGCCCACGGTGTGGCGCAGCACCACCTCGTCGGGGTGCGACAGCGCGAGTCCCGCGCTCCACGGGTCGCCCAGCACACCGGCGCGCAGGCCGTCCACCCAGCCCAGGCCCGCCGCGCGCAGGGCCGCGTCGGCCACGGCCTTGTCCAGCAGCGCCGCGCCGAACTGGGCGGCCAGGCGCGGCAGTCCGCGCGACACCGAGACCGCAATGGCGGCCTCGCCACCCGATTGGGAATGCGCGAAGGGCGTGAGCGCGTCGCGTCCGGCCAGCAGGGCCTCGCGCGCGTTGCGCAGCGACTCGCGCAACTGCTCGAAGTTCTGCTCGTGCGTGAGCGCGGGGGATTTGTCGAACCACTTGGGCACCATCAGCTCCGCGCCGGCGCCTTCCACGCGCCGGCCCTCGGCCTCGGCGTGAACGCGCACGAAGGCCTGGGGGCACTGCGTGACCGTGGCCGCGCCGAAGCGGAAGGGCAGACGCAGCGTGACGTGGCGCTCGTACAGCTCGATCTCGTGGAGGCGCAGGTTCACGCTGGTCATGTCAAGGTATTCCAGAGTTCGTGCACGTGCCTCGCGCTGGCCTCGGCGCAGCCCGGGCCGTCGGGCACGTAGTCGAAGGGTTCCACCGCCACCCAGCCGGTGTAGCCCGTGTCCTTCAGCACCTGCAACACGGGGCGCTGGTCGGTGTCGCCCTGGCCGGGCCCGCGGCGGTTGCGGTCGTTCAGTTGCACGTGCGCGATGTGGCCGCTGACGAGAAAGCGGCGCAACACCTCGTGCACGGGCTCCGTCTCGTTTTGCGAGGCGGCGCTCACGTCGAGCATGGTGCGCAGGGCGGGCGAGCCGATGCGATCGACCAGCGCGGCCGCCTCGGCCACGGTGTTGATCACTGGCGTTTCGATGCGGCCCAGGGGCTCGACGCAATAGACGACGCCGGCCGCTTCGGCGTGCGGCGCGAGCTCGGCCATGGCGTCTTCGAAGCGCGCGAGCGCATCGGCCAGGCGCTGCCCCGGGCGGGGCGAGCGCTGGTGCGGCGAACCGTGCACCAGCACGCGCGCGCCACAGGCGGCCGCCAGCGCGATGAGGTGGCGCAGCAGGGCCAGCGTGCGCTGGCGCAGCGCGGCGTCATCGCTCACCAGCGACAGGCCTTCGGGCCTGACCAGCAGCCAGTGCAGGCTGCTGATGGCCAGCCCGTGGTCGTGCGCCGTGTGCCGCCACTGGCGCGCATCGGCGACGCTCAGCGTCGCGGGGTCATCGGCCAGCGTGAACGGCGCGATCTCCAGCGCCGCGTAGCCCATGCGCGCGGCGGCCTCGCACTGCGCGGCCAGGGGCAGCGGGCGCAGCACTTCGTTGCACAGCGAGAGCTTCATGCCGGCGCGCGTGTGGGGCGCGGGCGGTACAGCGCCCACAGCCGCCAGGCGATGGTGGCGACGATCAGCGCGGCCACGGTGCCCGCGATGGGCCGCGTGAAGAAGGGTGTGAGGTCGCCGTCGGACAGGATCAGCGCGCGCCGCAGGTTCTTCTCCAGCAGGTCGCCCAGCACGATGCCCAGCACCAGCGGCGCCATCGGGTAGCCGTAGTGGCGCAGCGCGAAGCCGATGAGGCCGAAGGCCAGCATCACGTAGACGTCGAACAGCCGGCCCGCGATGGCGAAGCTGCCAACCGCGCAGAGCACGAAGATGATGGGCACGATGAGGTGCTGGGGCACGCGCAGCACCTGCACCAGTGCCTTGGTGAGCACCAGGCCGTAGATGAGGATGCCGAGGGTGGCGAACAGCATCATGGCCACCACGTCGTACACGAAAGAAGGGTTCTCCACCATGATCAGCGGGCCCGGCTTGACGCCGTGGATGATCATCGCGGCCATCAGCACCGCGGCGGGCGCCGAGCCCGGGATGGCCAGCGTGAGCACCGGGATCATCGCGCCCGGCACGCAGGCGTTGTCGCCGGTCTCGGCGGCCATCAGGCCTTCCACCGAGCCCTTGCCATACTGTTCCTTCTCCTTGCTGGCGCGTTTGGCCGCGGCATAGGACGACCAGGCCGCCACGTCCTCGCCCACGCCGGGCACCACGCCCACGCCGGTGCCGATGAGGCCCGAGCGCAGGATGGTGCGCCAGTACTGGAACACGTCGCGCAGCTTGGGGATGACGGTGTCGAAGGCGCTGATCTTCACTGGCGCCTGGCGCGCGCGCATGTTGGTGAGCAGTTCGGCAAAGCCGAAGGCGCCCACCAGCGCGGGCACCAACTGGATACCGCCCGCGAGATCGCGCACGCCGAAGGCGAAGCGCTCGAATCCGTACTGCGGTTCCTGCCCGATGGTGGCGACGAACAGGCCTGCGATGCCCGCGATCCAGCCCTTGAGCGGGTCGTCGCCGGTGAGCGTGCCCGCGATGATCACGCCGAACAGCGCGAGCCAGAAGAACTCGTAGGCGCCGAACTTCAGTGCCAGCCCGCCCAGCACCGGCGTGAGCGTGGCCAGGAAGAACATGCCGATGAGCGTGCCCATCACCGAACCCGTGGTGGCGATGCCCATCGCGCGGCCGGCCATGCCCTGGCGCGCGAGCTGGTAGCCGTCCAGGCAGGACGCGGCCGACGCCGGCGTGCCCGGAATGTTGAGCAGGATGGCCGAGCGCGAGCCGCCGTAGATGGAGCCCACGTAGGTGCAGATGAGGATCAGCAGCGCCTGCGAGGGCGGCAGCTTGAGCGTGAGCGTGGTCACCAGCGCGAGCGACATGGTGGCGGTGAGGCCGGGCAGCGCGCCCATCACCACCCCCACCAGCGAAGCGAGCAGCGCCAGGCCGACGGTGGCGGGCGCGGCGAAGTTCGCGATGGAGTGGCCGAAAAGGATCAGTCCGTCGAACATGCGGGAATACGTCAGGGCAAGCGGACCAGGAACACGAACTGGAACACCCAGGTGACCACGGCCGAGGTGATGGCGCCCGCCAGCAGCGCGAGCACCAGGCGGCGCGCACGGCCTTGCCCGGGCGGCGCGTACAGGGCGACGAAGGCGGCCACGAACAGCGCCGTGGCGAGCCAGAACGGCAGGCGGCCGATCAGCACCACCGCATACAGCAGCGTGAGCGCCAGCGTGGCGGCGATGCGGCCATTGAGCAGCGGTGCCGCGGCACCACCGGCGCCGGCGGCTTCGTGGCGCCGCCGCGTCCAGCCGCGCAGCATCAGCGCCAGGCCCAGCAGCACCAGCACACCACCCAGCAAGGCGGGCACGAAGCCCGGCATCGCATAGAGCTGCGCGCCCATGGACTCGAAGCGCTCCATGCGCCAGGAGCCGATCAGGATCAGCAGGCCAAAACCCAGCCAGCCCGCTCCGCCCCGAAGATCGGAGCGGGCGGTGGTTCCTCCCTCGGACATGTCAGGGCCTGGGGCGGATCAGGGCTTGGGAATGCCCACGGTGTCGGGCGACACCTTGGCCTTGCCGGCGGCCTGTTGCGTCCAGGCGTAGGACTGCACGGCGGGGAACACGGCTTTCTGCGCTTCCTCACCCGACATCGGCGCGAACATGGCACCGCGCGACTGCGCGTACTTCTTCAGCGCCTCGTTCTTCACCATCTCGGTGGCCCAGATGCGGTTGAGCGTCTGCGCCACTTCGGGCGGCGCGGCCTTGGGCACGAAGACGCCGAAGTAGTTGATCGGGTCCTTGAAGCCCGGAATGAACTGCGACAGCGGCGGGATGGTGCCGTAGCCCTCGATCTCGATCGACTTGTCGCCCACCACCGCCAGCGGGCGGATCTTCTTGGCGCGGATCATGTCGGTCTGCTCGGCCGCGAGCTGCGTGGTCACTTGCGTCTCGCCCGAGGCGGCGGCCACGGCGGCGGGCGCGCCGCCGTCGTAGGTGACGTGCTTGTAGGTGACGCCGGCCGCGCGCGACAGGGCCTCGATCGCGGAGTGGCCGCTGGAGTTCACGCCCGCGGTGGCCACCGAGACCGAGCCCGGATTCGCCTTCATGGCCTTGAGCAGGTCGTCCATGGTCTTGTACGGCGTGTCGGCGTTGACGCCGACCACGGCGATGTGCGCCACGTTCAGGTACAGGTTCCAGTCGCCGATGGAGGTGTCGAGCATGCCCAGCACCTTGTAGGTGCCCAGGTCTTTGGCGCCACCGGCCGTCCAGGTGTAGCCGTCGGCCGGCGCGGCCAGGGCGTTCTTGGTGCCCACGGAGCCCGAGGCGCCCGGCTGATTGAGGATCACGATCTTCTGGCCCAGGTGCTTCTCCAGTTCGGCCGCGGTCACGCGCGTGACCTGGTCGGTGGAGCCGCCGGGCGCCCAGGGCACGATCAGCGTGATCGGGCGATCGGGCTTCCACTGGGCGAGTGCGCCGCCTGCGGCGGCGGCGAGCAGAGCGGCGATGAGCAGTTGGCGCAGCGGCCGGGCGGTGGTCATGCGATGTCTCCTGGCTGGGGTTAATTCACCGAACGGTTAATGCTAGGAACCGCCCACCCCGCCGTCAAGGCGCCCGCTGGCTCAGCCTCTCAGGACATACCCTAGGATCACGTCGCACATGTGCGAGAGGCGTTCGTTGAGCGCCTTGGGGGCCATCAGGTCGCGACCGAAGATGGCCGAGAGCGTGTGGTTGTTCGACAGGTAGAAGTAGGCCAGGCCGGCGATGGAGATGTAGAGCTGCACCGGATCGACGCCGCCGCGGAAGCTGCCGTCGGCCTGGCCGCGCGCCAGGATGTCCTCCAGCATGCGCACCAGCGGCGAGTTCAGCTCGCGCGCGCGCTCGGACTGCGCCAGGTGCCGCGCCTTGTGCAGGTTGGCGCTGTTGAGCAGGGTGAGGAACTCGGGGTGGTCGAGGTAGTACTGCCAGGTGAATTCCACCAGGCGCCGCAGCGCCACCTCGGGCTTGAGGTGCACCAGGTTGAGCTTGTGCTCCTCGTCGCGGATGTGGTGGTAGGTCTGCTCCAGCACCGCCTGGAAGAGGCGCTCCTTGTCCTCGAAGTAGTAATAGATCAGGCGCTTGTTGAGGCCCGCGCGCTCGGCGATGCGGTCCATGCGCGCGCCGCCCAGTCCGTGCTCCGAGAACTCGTCGCGCGCGGCGTTCAGGATGGTCGCCTGCGAACGATCGGCGTCCCGCAGGCGCTCTTCGGGGGCCGATGGGGAAGACTTGCTCACGCGCTGTAATTCTCTAAAGAGTTAATAAAGGCAGTATCGCCGATCACGGGCACGGAGCGTAAAAGAAAACGGCCCCGAAGGGCCGTTGTCGTGGGGCGCGGTTCGCTCAGTTGGCGATCACGGCGGCGTTGCCGGACTGCACCAGCTGGTTGCCACCGACGGCGCGCAGGCCGGCGTTGCGGATCTGCTCGGCTTGGGCGGGGGTGGCCACGGGCAGGAGCTCGCCGCGGGCGGTCAGGCCCAGGCGCACGGCTTCGGCGGCTTCGGCGCGCACTTGCGCACGGCTCAGGCCGGTGCTGGCGACCTTGTCTTCCACCGGGACGATTTCGCCGCGGGCGATCAGGCCGGCTTCGTTGGCCTGCACCGCCTGGGCTTGCACTTCGGCGCGGCTCAGGGTGGATTGGAAGTTGAAGACGTCGTTGCCTTCGATGGGGCCTTCGGCGAAGGCGGCGCCGGCACCGAGGGCCAGAACGAGGGACAGGGCGAGGTTTTGAGCGGTTTTCATGGCAATTCCTTGAAGATGACGGGTCGTTGAGGGGGTTTGTCTGTCAATGCCGTTTTCTGTTCGACATGGGATGTACTTTAGGGTTTTCCCTGACAGAGAAAAACAGCGCGGCGGACAACGCACTGTTTCGAATCCCGCAACGATGGGCGCCGCTGGGGGCGCATTCATCTTCGAACGGCCATGGCCGCCAAGCCGGCGCGGGCCCGGGCCGGTGACCCTGTGCGGGCTCAGCCGTCCTGAGTGCCCAGCTTCTGCATCACCTCGCGCTTGCCCATGGTGCGCAGGCCGAGGATGGCCGGCAGGAAGCGCGCGCGTGGCGTCACTTGGCCCGTCTCCCATTTCCATACCGACAGCGTGGAGGTGCCGAGGTAGGCGGCCATGTCCTTCTGGGTGAGGCCCAGGCGTTCGCGCTGGGCCTTGAAGCGTTCCGCGCTGAACACCGCGCGCCGGCCGCGCTTCGGTGCTTCGGCCGGCTCGTCGGGCGCGACCGTGTGCAGGGCCTTGTCGGCGCGACGGCTGGTCTGGCGCAGGGCCACCTGCAGCTCGCGAACCTGCCGCTTGAGGGCGGCGATCTCGGTGCGGTAGCTGGCCGAGGCCTTGCGCAGTGCGCCCAGCTCGTCCTTCAACTCCTTGCGCGCGACGCGCGCGATTTCCTTCTTCAGCGAGGAAGCAAATGTGGTCATCGTCCCATCCGACGGCATTGGTGCCGCGGGACAGGATAGCGCAGGCGCCCGTTGTGACCGGGTGTGACCGCGCGGGCCAGTGCGCGCGGGCAAGTGCCGCGCTCAGGCCTTCACGACCTCGTCGTGCGGTTGCGCGAAACCGGTGCCGAAGGCCTTCGCGTCGAGCAGGCGGTGCAGTACAGGGTTTTCATGGCGGGCGAAGGGCGGAACGGGCCGGTTATTCTCTGCCCCAGCCCGGCGCCAGACCGGGCCATTCGTTGAGGAGACACCGTGTCCGCTGGAGACTGGAAAGAACTGTTCTCGGCCGCCTGCGCGGGCAACCTGCCCCTGGTGCGGTACCACGTGCGAATGGGGGTGGACCTGAACCACGTGCACCCCGAATTCCTGTCGACGCCGCTGGTGGCCTGCCTGCTGGAGGGGCAGGAAGCGGTGGCCCACTACCTGCTGGACCACGGCGCCCGGCCCGACCTGCTCTCCGAACTGGAAGGCCTCACCCCGCTCCAGGCGGCGCGGCAGGCCGGTGTGCCCAGTGTGGAGCAGCGCCTGCTGGCCCTGGGCCTGTCCGCGCCGCCGGCCTCCGCCCGCGTGCCCCGGTGGACGCGCTGGCTCGAGCGCCTCATCGCCTGAGCAGGCCCCCAAAAACGAAAACGGCCCCGAAGGGCCGTCGTCGTCGAGCGCGTGGTGCGCGCTGTCGTTACGCACCGGTGGTCACCGACACGATTTCGCCGCGGGCGATCTGGCCGGCCTGGTTGGCCTGCACGGCTTCGGCGCGCACCTGGTCACGGCTGAGGCCGCTGTTGGCGACCTTGTCTTCGACCGGCAGCACTTCACCGCGGGCGATCAGGCCGGCGCGGTTGGCTTGCACGGCGTCGGCTTGCACTTCGGCGCGGCTCAGGGTGGATTGGAAGTTGAAGACCTCGTTGCCTTCGATCGGGCCTTCAGCGAAGGCGGCGCCGGCGCCGAGGGCAAGGGTCAGGGAGAGGGCAATGCTTTTGGCGGATTTCATGACAGTTCCTTTGAGATAACGGGTAGTTAACGGGGGTTTGCTCTGTATGCCGCTTTGTGTTCGGCATGGGATGAACTGTAAAGATTGCCGGAACGGGAATAAACCAGCGCCGCAGAAATGGATAGTTGCCGCTTGAGCAACTATCCGCACCCATTCGCCCAAAGAAAAAGGCGGCCTGCCGGCCGCCTTCGAGGTCTGGTGCGCGCCGATGGGCGCGCAGTGACTCAGCCGTGCGAGAGCCGGAACACCGCCACGGACTCCACCATCTGCGCGGCCTGCGTCTTCAGACTGGAGGCCGCCGCCGCGCTTTCCTCGACCAGCGCCGCGTTCTGCTGCGTGGCCTGGTCCATCTGCGTCACGGCCTCGCCCACCTGGGCCACGCCCGAGCTCTGCTCGCTGCTGGCGGCGCTGATCTCGCCCACGATGTCGGTGACGCGGCGGATGCTGGCCACCACCTCGCTCATCGTGGCGCCGGCCTGATCGACCAGGGCCGAGCCCTGCTCCACGCGCTCCACGCTGTCCGTGATCAGGCCCTTGATTTCCTTGGCCGCCTCCGCGCTGCGCTGCGCCAGGTTGCGCACCTCGCCCGCCACCACCGCAAAGCCCCGGCCCTGCTCACCGGCGCGCGCCGCTTCCACGGCCGCGTTCAGGGCCAGGATGTTGGTCTGGAAGGCGATGCCGTCGATGACGCTGATGATGTCGGCGATGCGGCGCGAGCTGTCGTTGATGCCCTTCATGGTGTCCACCACGCGGGCCACCACCTCGCCGCCCTGCGCCGCCACGGTGGAGGCGCTCATCGCCAGCTGGTTGGCCTGCTGGGCGTTGTCGGCGTTCAGGCGCACGGTGGAGCTCAGTTGCTCCATCGACGCGGCCGTCTCCTCCAGCGCCGAGGCCTGTTGCTCGGTGCGGGCCGACAGGTCCTGGTTGCCCTGCGCGATCTGCGAGCTGGCCGAGGCCACGCCCTCGGCGTTGCCGCGCACGTTGGAGACCACGCGAGAGAGGTTGTCCTGCATGCCCTTGAGGGCTTGCAGCAACTGGGCCGCTTCGTCGCGACCGTCGCTGTGGATGCGGTTGGTGAGATCGCCCTCGGCGATGCGGCGCGCGCTGTCGGCGGCCTGCTGCAAGGGCACGGTGATGGAGCGGCTCAGCACGAAGGCGGCGGCGGCGCCGAACAGCAGGGCGAGCACGCCACCCGCGATCAGGATGGTGCGGCCCTGCGCGGCGGTGGCGGTGGCCTCGGCCAGGGTCTTGTCGTAGATGGACTGCTGGAACTCCTCCAGCTTGACGATCGAGTCGAGGTAGGCCTCGGCCAGCGGTCGCAGGTCGCGGTCCAGAGCCGCGCTGATGTCCTCACCTGCCAGGCGCTGCTTGAGCAGGTTGGCGCGCGGGGTGCGATAGGCCTCACGCGCGGCGTCGATGGCGGCGATGCGGCGCTTGCCTTCTTCCGACTGCACCAGTTCGATGATGCGCTTGCGCGACGCGAGCGTGATCTCGGACGTCTTGTCCATGGCGGCCTGCCATTCGCTCATGCGGCTGGTGTCCGAGTCGAGCGCGGCGGCGCGCGTGCGAATCCAGTTGAGGTCGATGGTCTGGCGCCATTGCATGGCCAGCTTCAGCTTCTCGTTGTCGATGGTGGCCAGCTGTTGCGTGGTCTGGGCCAGCTCCTGCAGGCGCCAGACACCGATGCCGGACATGAGCGCCGTGATGAGCAGAACCAATCCGAAAGCGAAGGCCAGGCGGTTGCCGACCTTGAGGTCATTGAGTTTCATGCAAGGGTCCGGAGTAAGGAGTTGGGCATTGGCCACCGCAACGGCGGCAGCGTGCTCGGCGTATCGTCCGCCGTGGCCGCCATCTTGAGGCGACCCGACCGCAGGCGGTCGCGAGATAAGCGGGCGGTGGCGAGCGCATTTGTTGCATCGGCAGATGTCCATCAAAGTAGACAAAATGCCGATTGGTCTGCTTTGTTGAACGCCGGTCTTGACAAACCGCCCACCAAAAAGACAATCAAAGCAGAATATTCGTCAATTATTCTTGTTTGACTGACATGACAAGCATCGCCGACATCTCCCAGACCCTGCGCGCCGCGCTGAAGCGCAGCGGCATGACCCAGGAGGCCCTGCGCCAGGCCGCCGGGCTCTCGCGCCAGACCGCGGTGAACGTGTTCAAGGGCACCGAGGACTTCAAGCTCAGCACCTTGCTCGCGGTGGCCGACAAGCTCGGCCTGGAACCCGTGCTCCTGCCCAAGGCGGCGGCGCGTGGCGAAGCGCTCGGCGTCAGCGAACCGGTCGTCGAGACCCTGGTGCAGCGCGCGCTCAAGCCATGAAAGCGCTGGAGGTCTTCATCGGCGAGCGGGCGGCCGGCCACCTGTTCCAGTACCCCGTCTCGCCCGAGCACACCACCAACCGCTTCGTCGCCCACGACGCCTTCGCCGACGACCCGAACCAGGAGCTGCTCTCGGTCGGCTTCCTGGCCGCCGACGCGCAGGCCCAGTCCGCCTTCTGGCGCGGCGTGAGCAGCCCGGTCCTCAACGGATCGCTCTCGCGCGATCCCCAGCGCGGCTGGCTGCTGCCGGCCTGGTTCCAGGGCCTGCTGCCCGAAGGCCCCCTGCGCAACCAGATCGCCGAGCTGCGCGGCTGCGGCATCAACGACCACTTCGAACTGCTCGCCGCCACCGGCGCTGACCTGCCCGGCAACGTCTACGTGCGCCCCGCCGACCTCGACCACGCGCAGATGCAGCGCCTCGTCACCTCGGACCACGACGCGCTGGAGATGTCGGTCACGGCCGAACCCATCCAGGACGCGATCTCCGTCTCGGGCATCCAGGCCAAGCTCTCGGTGTTGAAGCTCGGCGACCGATTCGTCGCCCGCACCCGGCTCGACGAGCGCGACCAGGCCCGGCACGTCATCGCCAAGCTGCCCGTCGTGGGCCAGCCCTTGTTGCCCGAACTGGAAGAACTCTCGCTGCGCCTGGCCGCGGCCGCGGGGGTGAGCGTCGTGCAGGCCGAACTCGCCCCGCTGGAGCGGCTGGAGGCCCAGCACCGCTACGACCTCGGCGACGCCAGTGCCAGCAGCCGGTTCCTGGCGGTGCAGCGCTACGACCGGGACGCGGACACCCCCACGCGGCGCGTGCACTGCGAAGACTTCGCCCAGATCCTGGGCGTGCAGCCCGAGGCCAAGTACACGCGGGACTACCTCTCGGTGGCGCGCGTGCTCATGGCGCTGCCCACGCTGGGCGAGCCGGCCGTGCAGGAGCTGCTGCGCCGCATCCTGGTGAGCGAGATGCTGGGCAACGCCGACATGCACCTCAAGAACATGGGCCTGCGCTACCCGGACGGCCGCACGCCCGAGCTGCCGCCCGCCTACGACATCGTCGGCTACGCGGCCTACGCCGGGATGCCGCGTGGCCGCGCGCTGCACCTCAGCCCCGATCAGCCCGAGGGCCTGAACCGCGACTCGGTGCTGACCGTGCACCTGGTGCGCGGCTTTTGCGCGCAGTTGGGCATCGTCGAAAAACCCGTGCTAACGGCGCTGCGCCGCTGCCGGGAAGCGGCCTATGCGCTCTGGCCCGCCATGATCGAAGCGGCGGCATTGACGGATCGCATGAAGGCCGGGCTGCTGCGGCAACTGCAGTGGCACCGCGACGCGCAGGCGATCGGCCAGCGGAAGGCGCAGCGGCCATCGAAGGCCTGAGCGGCGGCTCAGTTCCCCGCGAACAACTGCGCCATCGTCTGGCGCAACCACACGTTGCCGGGGTCGGCGTGGAAGCGTTCGTGCCAGTGCTGCTTGACCTTGTACTTCGGCAGTGACCACGGCGGCTCGAACAGTCTCACGCGGTCCTGCGAGGCCAGCACATCGCCCAGCAGCCGCGGCACCACCACCAGCAACTCGGTCTGCGCGACGATGCGGGCCACGCCCAGGAAGCTGGGCACGCGCAGCACGACGCGGCGCTGCACCTGATGCCGGCCCAGCACCTTGTCCACGATCGAGTGGCCGGTGCCCGAGGTCGTCACGACGATGTGGCCCTCGGCCTCGAAGCGGTGCTTCGTCAGGCTTTTCTGGATGCGCGGGTGCTCGCGCGAGGCCATCACCACGAAGTCCTGCGCGAACAGCGCCTGCTGGAAGAAGCCGGCCTCCAGGTCGGGCATGAAGCCGACCGCGAGATCCACATCGCCCGACTCCAGCCGGCCGCGGCTTTGCGCCGAGGCCTTCTCCGCCTCGACGCGGATGTGCGGCCCGATGCGCCCCAGGTGGTTGACCAGCGCCGGCAGCAGCACGACCTCGCTGATGTCGCTCATGCAGATGCGGAACTCCCGCTGCGCCCTGGCGGGATCGAACACCTCGGGCGTGAGGCGCGCCTTCTCGACCCGTTGCCAGGCCTCCAGCAGCTCGGGGTAGATGGCGCGCGCGCGCGGCGTGGGCTCCATGCCGCGCGAGGTGCGGCAGAACAGGCGGTCGTTGAAGTGGCGGCGCAGCTTGTTGAGGGCGATGCTGGCATTGGCCTGCGCCATGCCGCGGCGCTGCGCAGCCAACGAGACGCTCTGCGTCTTGTAGACCTCGACGAACACGCCGAGCCAGTCGAGGTCGAGCTTGGACATGAGTTCTATTGAAAAACGATATGGCGGGTATGGCGTATTGTGGCTGGACGCAATAGAGAGCGGCGAGGATAGTTGCCGGGCACCCGAATGGAGACACGATGCAGTTCTATCTGAATGGCTACCGCCCCGGCGACCCCGACCTGCTGGCCGCCGCACCCGGCGCCACGGACCGGTCCTGGGGGCCCGATGAAACGGTGGACGTACTGGTGGTGGGCAGCGGCCCCGCCGGCGTGGTGCTGGCCGCGCAACTGGCCCAGTTCCCGGGCATCCGCACCCGCCTCGTGGAGCGTCGCCAAGGCCCGCTCGAACTGGGCCAGGCCGACGGCGTGGCCTGCCGCACGGTGGAGATGTTCGAGGCCTTCGGCCTGGGCGCCAAACTGCGGCGCGAAGGCTACTGGGTCAACGAGACCGCGTTCTGGCGCCCCGCGCCGGGCGAGCGCTCGCGCATCGTGCGCACCGGGCGCGTGCAGGACGTGGAAGACGGCCTGTCGGAGATGCCGCATCTCATCGTCAACCAGGCGCGCATGCAGGCCTACCTGCTGGACTTCATGCGCCAGTCGCCGACCCGGCTGGAGCCGGACTACGGCCTCGAGTTCGTCGACCTCACGGTGGACGCCGACGGTGAGCACCCCGTGCGCGTCACGCTGCGCGAGGTGGACGGCGGCGCGACCCGCACGCTGCGCGCCAGGTACGTCGTCGGCTGCGACGGCGCGCGCAGCCGCGTGCGGCAGGCCATTGGCGCCGAGCCGCGCGGCGACTTCGCCAACCACGCCTGGGGCGTGGTCGACATGCTCGCGGTCACCGACTTTCCCGACATCCGTCTGAAGGCGGCGATCCAGTCGGCCGACGAAGGCAACATCCTGCTCATCCCGCGCGAGGGTGGCTACCTGGTGCGCCTGTACGTCGACCTCGGCGAGGTCGACCCGGCCCAGCGCTCGGACCTGCGCGAGCGCTACACGGCCGACAAGATCGTCGAGGTCGCGCAGCGCGTGCTGCGCCCCTACACGCTCGAGGTGCGCGACGTCGCCTGGTCCTCGGTCTATGAGGTCGGCCAGCGCGTCACCGACCGCTTCGACGACGTGCCGCAGGCGCAGGCCGGCGCGCGCCTGCCGCGCGTGTTCATCGCCGGCGATGCCTGCCACACGCACAGCCCCAAGGCCGGCCAGGGCATGAACGTGTCCATGCAGGACGCCTTCAACCTCGGCTGGAAGCTGGTGTCGGTGCTCGAAGGCCGGGCGGGGCCCGAGCTGCTGCGCACCTACGGCATCGAGCGCCACGCCATCGCCCAGGGCCTGATCGATTTCGACAAGGAGTGGTCGAAGATCATGGCCTCGCCGCCGAAGGACCCGAAGCACCCCGAGCTCGGTGGCGTGGACCCGGCCGAACTGCAGGCCTACTTCGTCAAGTCGGGTCGCTACACCGCCGGTGTGGCCACGCACTACCCGAGCGAGACGGTGCTCACCGCCCCGCCCGTGCACCAGCACCTGGCCACGGGCTTCACCATCGGCATGCGCTTCCATTCGGCGCCGGTGATCCGCCTGGCCGATGCGAAGCCCATGCACCTGGGCCACGCCGCGCGTGCCGACGCCGCGTGGCGCCTCTACGCCTTCGCCGACGCGAGTGGGGATCGCTTGCGCGCGCTGGCCCACTTCCTCGACCAATCGGCGGACTCACCGATGCGCCGCTTCACCCCGGCGGGCGCGGACATCGACAGCGTGATCGACCTGCGCGCCATCTTCCAGCAGGGGCACCGCGAGCTCGAGGTCGACAAGCTGCCCCCACTGCTGCTGCCGCGCAAGGGGCGCTTCGGGCTGATCGACTACGAGAAGGTCTTCTGCCCGGACCTGAAGAACGGCCCGGACATCTTCACGCTGCGCGGCATCGACCGCGGCCGCGGCGCGCTGGTGGTGGTGCGGCCCGACCAGTACGTCGCGAACGTGCTGCCCTTGGAGGCGCATGAGGAGCTGTCGGCCTTCTTTGGCCGCTTCCTGAAAACACCCAAGGCCTGACACGCGCCAAGACCGGGCCAGCCGCGCTCACGCGCGCGTCATCTCGCGCGCGAGCGTCTTCTGCGGCAGGTAGGCCCCCGCCTCGCGCAGCGTCTCCACCAGCGCGCGCGTGTCGAGGTCGTTGGCCGGTTGCCCGGTGCGAATCGACTGCGCCGCGGCCGTGCCGGCTGCCTGCCCCATCATGTACGCGGCCGATTGCGCGCGGATGGAGCCGTGCACCTTGGTCTCGCTCGAGTGGCAGCGGCCCGCCACCCACAGGTTCTCCCAACCGCGCGGCACGAGGATGCTGTAGGGGATGCCCACGCACTCGCCACGGCCCAGGTTGTCCTTGCCGTGGAAGTCCTTGAGGAAGCGCTCGTATTCCTTGCGGCTGGTGTCGCTCGGGTGCACGTCGGTCGGCCGGTTGTAGACGGCCACCTGGTCCGCGAACTGGCGGCGCGCCAGAAAGTCGTCCATGCCCAGCTCGAACTCGCCGACGATGCGCCGCGAATCGCGCACGCCCATCGACGGCGCCGTGCCCATCAGTTCGATCCGTTCGCAGCCAGGGACGTACGTCCGGTAGAACTCGGTGTACTCCACGGCGAGCTTGCGGCCGAACACCATGCCATCGGACAGGCTGCGCACCGACAGCGGGTTGAGGTTGAACACATGGCCGGCGTTGAGCGTCGCACCCTGCGGCCCCACGCGGTTCATGCCGGGAAAGAAGCGGTCTTCCTGCCTGAAGAAGCCGTCCTCGATCGCCTGCGGCACCCATTCGCTGCGCACGCGGGCCTTGATCTTGTCCAGGCCATCGTCCGCATAGGCGGGATCGTCCCAGTCCATGCCCGCGATCAGGGAGCACAGCGTGCTCGGCGCCACGGTCTCGGTGTCGCGCAGCACCACCTTGCACTCCGCACCCGCCAGCGTGGCCAGCGCGGCGTCGCCTGTGGCATCGACAAAGGCCCTGGCGGGCACGTAGCGAAGCCCTTCCACGTTGCTGACCACCACGCCATTGACGCGGCGGCCGTCGACATCGGCTTCCACGACGCGCGTGAAGAAGCGCACCTCGACGCCGGCCTGCACCGTGAAGTCGTCAAGAATCCGCTTGAGGTGCTCGGGCTGGAACGGCACCCAGCGGTTGAGCTGGCGGTTCAAATAGTCCTGCGTGACCTGGGGCGCGAAGGCTTTCTGCTCCCACATCGTCGTGAGCAGTTCCTTCATGAAGCCACCCACCAGCATGCGTTCGCCGTCCGACACCGGGCCGAAGGAGGCGACCAGGCCGCTGGTGCCCATGCCGCCGAGGCAACCGGTGGCCTCGGCCAGCAGCACCTTCAGGCCCAGGCGCGCGGCACACACCGCCGTGGCGGTGCCTGCGGGTCCGCCGCCCGCGACCACGAGGTCGTAGGGGGCGTCGGCAGGAATGCTGCGGGAGAGTTGGTAGCTGGCGGTCACGGGTTCACTCTCACTCTCATCGCTCACTTCTGGCCCGGCAAGGGCTGGGTCACGGTGGCAAAGCGCTTCACTTCGCTCTGGATGAACTCACCGAACTCGCTGGGGCCCTGCGTCGAGAGCTCGAAGCCCGAGGCCTCGAGCGACTTGGCCATGTCGGGCGCCTTGAGCACGGCGATCAGGTCGCGGGCAATCTGCTCGGTGATGTCACGGGGCATGCCTGCGGGGCCGCAGAATCCGGCCCAGTTGACGGCCTCGAAGCCCGGCAAGGTATCGGCGATCGTGGGCCACTGGGGGAACAAGGGGCTGCGCTGCAGACTGGTCACACCCAGCACCTTCATCTGCCCGGCCTTGATGAAGCTGTCGGCCGAACTCACCACCGAGAAGCCGATGGGCAGCACACCACCGGCGATGTCGGTGTACATCTTGGCCGCGCCGTTGTAGGGCACGTGCTGCAACTGGATGCCGCCCATGTGGTTGAGCATCTCGCCGGCCACATGGGCCGAGGTGCCGATGCCGTTGGAGCCGAAGGAAATGCTGTTGGCCGGCTGGGTCTTGGCGTAAGCGATCAGCGACTTGATGTCGTTGGCCGGGAAGCTGGCCGCGGCGACCAGCGCCACCGTGTAGTAGCCCGCGCGGGCGATCGGCTGAAGGTCCTTGAGCTCGTAGGGAAGATCCTTGCGCTGCAGCGCGTTGATGCTGAGCGAGCTGCCCAGCAGGCCGATGGTGTAGCCGTCGGCGGGCGAACGCACGACCGCCTGTGTGCCGATCACCACCCCGCCGCCGGGCTTGTTCTCGATCACGACGGCTTGTCCCCAGTGCTTCTCGAGCCGCTCGCCAACCAGGCGGGCCAGGCGGTCGGCCGCCCCGCCCGGTGGTTGTGGCAACACCAGCTTCACCGGTCGAGCCGGGAACTTCGACCCTTGTGCCCAGGAGGGCACGGCCGCGACCATCAGGCCGGCCATCAGGGTTTGGCGTCGAGTGAACGAATGGCTGTCGCGCATGGCATGTCTCCGGTGATCGGGCCGTCATGGCCTCTGGGATGCATGGTCGGGTGAGAGGCCTGGCACGGTCAAATGAAAAGAGTTGGACAGCCCTTAACCATCGGTTATGTTGTCGCGATGAACCTGCGCCAAATGGAAGTGTTCCGGGCCGTCATGCTCACCGGCGGCGTGAGCGGAGCGGCCGAACTGCTGCACGTCTCTCAGCCGGCGGTGAGCAAGACGCTCGCCCAATCGCAGCGCCAGTTGGGCTTCACCCTGTTCGCGCGCGTCAAGGGCAGGCTGGTGCCCACGGCGGAGGCGCAGGCGCTGCACGCCGAGATCGACGCCCTGTGGCGCGGCGTGGAGCGCGTGCGCGATGTCTCCCGCAGCCTGGCCACGCCGCGCAGCGGCACGCTGACCGTTGCCGTGTCAGCAAGCCTGGCGCCCTACCTCGTGCCGCGCGCGCTGGCGCAGTTGTCGCGCCGCTACCCTGGCTTGCAGACGCGCATGGAGATCCTCATCAACCCCATCCTGGTCGATGCCCTGCTCGATCGCTCGGCCGATGTCGGCGTGGCCCTGCTGCCCCATGTGCACCCCAACCTCGAGCAGGTCGCGCGCTACGAATGCGGCTTCGCCTGCGTGGCCCCGCCAGGCCACCGCTTCGCGAAGAAGCGCGCCGTGACCCCGGCGGACCTGCTCAGTGAACGCCTGATCGGTTCGCCGCCCGACACCCCCTATGGCCAGGCGCTTCAGAAGGCCTACGGTCGCGAAGCGGCGTCCTTGAACATCCACTCGCTCGTTCGCTCCGCCACCTCGGCCTGCTGGGAGGCCCAGTCGGGCGGCGGCGTGGCCGTCGTGGATCGAGCGGCCGTGGCGGGTTCGACCTTCAGCCGCCTCACCGTTCGGCCGTTCCAGACACGCGAGCGCCTGCCGATCGCCGTGCTGCGCAACCGCCATCGGCCGCCCTCACTGATGCAACAGGCCTTTCACGAAGCCTTCGCTTCGGTATGGAGCAGCGAGATGCCCCGCTGACGGGGCGGCACGCGGTCTGGCCGGCGTCCCCGGAGCCTCCGGTTCATCAGACGGAGAACGGCAGCGACAGGTAGTGCTGCCCCAGTTCGGACAACACCCCGGGCCCCGCCAGCAGGCTGGTGAAGTGCGGGTCGGGGTTCCAGCGGCCCGTGAACCAGGCGTAGCGCTGCACGTCGGCACGCGCCTCGCAAGTGGCCACCATGTCGCTCATCTGCACCTTCTGCTTGGCCACGCTGTCGATCTCGGCGCTGCCGTCGCCCACGTGCCAGTTGGCCATTTCCGTGACCCAGAAGGGTTTGCCGTAGCGCGTGAGCCGATCGAGCTGCGCCGCCAGCCCGTAGTCGTACCAGTGGAAGCCCAGGCAATCGATGCGGGGATCTCGTCCGCCGTGGGCGCCGCGGTAGGCGGCGTGAAAGGCATCGAGCCACACCACGGGGTCGGCGTGGCCCGGCATCGTGCCCCAGGTCACCTGGGGTCCCACGATCTGCACGCCCGTGGCCTGGGCGATGGCCTCGAAGCGGGGCCACAAGGCGGCCGCCTGCGCCGGGGTCAGGTTCGCCTGGTCGACCAGGTTGGGTTCGTTGACGACCAGCAGGTGGCGGATGGCCGGGTCCGCCTGCAGCATCTGCACGATCTGGGCGTCGTTGAAGTTGCCGTTCCAGAGCATGGGGATGAAGTCCATGCCGTGGCTGGCGCGCAGGTCGATCGAGGTGCCTCCGTGCACCTGCGATCCCCAGCCGTACCACCAGCTGACACCCGGCGCGAGCGCAGCGAAGTCCGCCGCGGCCCCGAGGTCGTAGGCGATGCCGCGCTTGGCGCTTTTCGTTCGCGGCAAAGGCTGTGAGCCAGCGCCCGGCGCAGGGGACGCGCCCGGATCACCGGTGCCACCACCCCCATCACCACCACCACCACAGGCGGCGACCGATGCGCCCGCCAGCGCGGCCAGCAGCAGGCGCCGCCGCCGAGGCGCCGCGCGGCTCACAGCGACCCCAGGAAGAGCAGCAAGGCCTCGCGGTCCGCTGTCGACAGCGCCTCGAAACGCTGTCGGCTGGCCGTGGCCTCACCGCCGTGCCAGAGGATGGCCTCCGTCAGCGTGCGCGCGCGGCCGTCGTGCAGGTAGCCCGCCATGCCGTTGCGCCCCGCCACCCATTGCGTGTAGCCGATGCCCCACAGGGCCGGCGTGCGCCACATGCTGCCGCTGGCCTGCCCTTCGACGAGCTGGTCGGCCAGGTCCGGCCCCATGTCGTGCAGCAGCAGGTCGGTGTAGGGCCGGATGGTCTGCTCGCGCACCTCGGCGAACTCGGTGCCCTTGCCCGTCTTCATCTGGCTGACGTGGCAGCTCGTGCAGCGCGCGTTCGCGAAGACCGTGGCGCCCAGCGCCACCTGCGTCGGCTTGACGTCGAGATAGGGCAGCGGGGCCACCCCCTTGGGAAAACCGCTGGCCACGCTGCGCTGCGCCGGCACGCCCAGCAGACCCAGGTAGCGCGTGATCGACTGCAGGGCCTCTTCGCCGAGGCCGCGCTCGAGCTTGTGCGTGGCCGAGCAGCGGGCCGGCCCGGCCATGCACTCGCGGTTGGGGTAGACGGGTGAGGTCACGGACATGTCGGTCAGCGCCGCGCTGGCCACCTGGTGGCGCAAGCTGACCTTGGACGCCTTCCAGCCGTAGCGGCCCACACGCACCGCACCGGTCTCCGGGTCGTAGGCGAAGTTCGCCGTGCCTTTCACGCCGTCGGCATCGGGCGTGCTGCGGGCGCGAGACAGGATCTCCTCGTCGGTGATCGCCTCGAGCAGACCCATGCCGATCATGGGCTGCGCGCTGCGAAGGGAATACACCGGCGGCGTCGGTCCGTCGAAGGCCACGCGTGGCTTGCGCAGCTCGACGACGGTGCCGTCGGCCAGGGTGACGTTGCGGGTGTCGAAGCCGATCACCCGCACGCCCGTGCCCCAGTCGATCGAAGCGCCAGGCGCCGAGCGACCGTTCATTTGCACCGCCAGGCCATAGCTGGGGTGCGGCACCTGCTGGCCATTGCCGTCGATGGCGGCCACGCGCACGGCCATGGTGTCCAGGCGCTGGTTGATCGCGCTCGGGGCGATGCCGCGGCCGTTGTTGATGTGACAGCCGACGCAGGTGGACTGGTTGAACAGCGGGCCCTGCAGACCGATGCCGGCGTCGTTGCGGTCGTTGCCGGCCTCGTTGTGCTCACCCGTCCACAGGTTCGTGTGCAACCAGCGCCGGCCTTCCACGAAGCGCTGCATGTTCTTCATGCCGATGTGGTTGTGCGGCTGCTGGAACATGAAGCTGGGGTTGTCGGCGTAGTCGTAGGAGATGGAGCCCAGCCCGCCTTGCAGCGTCTCCAGCGGCAGGGGCTTGTTCATCAGGCGCGGCTGCACGCCGTACCAGGGGCGCAGGCCCTCGCCCACCACGTAGGTCAGCTCGTTCGTGTAGTAGCGAAAGCCGCCGCTGTCGCCCAGGGCGTCCATGTCGGCGCGGGTGGAGAAGAACGAGCTGGTGAACTCGAAGGCATCGCCGACCGCCAGCGCGCGCGAGGGGATGCGCGGCCCCGTGGGCACGAGCACGCCGTTGGCATCGGGGCGCAGGTCGGTGTAGGCCGGGAGCTGATCGAACACCCAGCTGCACCCGCCGTTGGCGCCAATGACACCGTTGTAGCCGCTCGTGGGGTGGCGCAAGGCGCCCTGCGGTGGCAGCGGGATCACCGGGCACGCGGCGATGCCCTGTCCACCCTGCGTGTACGTCGAATCGTCCAGCAAGTCTCCCGGGCTCATCCAGCCGAAGCCGGTGACGTCCGGGTTGCTGAAGTTGCGCACGAAGCCCAGGCCACCGCCGCGCTGCGGCTGCTGGAAGTAGTGGTTGATGACCAGGCGCGGCCGGGTGACGCCGGGCACCTTGCTGTTGTCGATGAACTCGACGCCCCAGGTGCGGTTCTTGAAGTAGTTGGCGACGAAGTTCAGGTGCGCGCCCGGTCCCTTGTCGCGCGGCTGGCCGGCCGCGTCGACGGTCTCGTTGGGGCCGTGGCCGATCTCGTTCCAGTCCTCGCCGCGTTCGCGCGCATGGCGCGAACGGCCGACCATGCCCCAGCGCGTCACGAGGGTGCCGTCGGGCAGCGAGAACTGGATGGTCTCCAGCGGATTGGCGGGCGCGGGCAGGGGTTGGCGACCGTTGCCATTGGGCGGGAAGGGCACGGCCGAGGTCGCCAGCGTCGGCAGGGAGTTGTCGCTGCCCGGTGACTTGAACACGACCTCGTAGAGGGAGTAGCCATACTGCGTGCCACGCGCCACGCCTTGCAGTCGCAAGTAGCGCACGTTGGCATTGAGGTTGAAGAACTCTTCCACGCCGCCTTTGCCGGCGATGACGTAGCGCAGCTGGTACCAGTTCTGGCCATCGTCGGACGCCTGCAGCGCGTACTCCTTGCCATAGGCGTTCTCCCAGACGAGCTTGAGGTAGCCGATCGGCGTCTTGGCGCCGAAGTCGAACTGGATCCAGGCGTTGTTGGTGGCGGTGCTTTCCCAGCGCGTGCTGCCGCTGCCATCGATGGCTTTGGACGCGGTGTTGCCGCCCGCGGTGGGCGATGAGGTGGCGGCCACCGGGGCCACGGGCGCGCCGGGGTTGCCGAGGTCCACGCCCCATGGCAGTTGCAGCGCGGGCGGCGGCGCCTGCACCGGGGCAGCGACTGGCGCGGGCAGAACGACCGGCGTGTTCGTGGGTGGCGGCTCGAACGCGGGTTCGGGCAGCGGCGGGGGTGGCGAGGTGGACGGTGCCGGCGCCGAGGCGCCCGACTCGGTTCCGCCCGTGCCGGCCCCTCCTCCACCACCGCCGCCGCAGGCGGCCAGTGCCAGGGTGACAGCAAAGAGAATCCCCAGTTGACGCGCGCAGGCGGGCGCCGAGCCGGGACGTGGCTTCTTGTTGTGCATGGATGCTCCCCCGTTGGGTGTTTGAGTTCTGCCCGCGTGCGGACGACCCGGCGCAAAGCGCCATCGCCGCAACCCGTGAGAAAACGCAAACGCCGTGCCTGGGGCGGGCGAAGGCAACACTTGTTACGTCTTGTCGACACCCCCGGTGGTGGACGCCGGGCCGGCGTGAATGAAGACCGCGATCGCCGCCCGGCGCAGTCGCTCGATCATTGACACGACTGTGGCGGCAGCGTGACGGGAGGTGGATCGGCTGCTATCAATTTTTGTTCACATCCACCCCTTGGCTGGCGCGGGACGGACATTCTTTGGCAGGCCGATCGCGCGCCCCGCACAGGCACAGGGCGGCGCGACGTCGCAGACCGACTGATTACTTGGCGCGCGCGGCCACGATGGCC
>NZ_WVZN01000041.1 GCF_011772445.1 Hydrogenophaga sp.
CGTGGTAACTCCAGTCTCCCAGACCCTTCCGGGTGAACAACCTATTGAGACATCACATCTAGCTGAGTGACTCGGCTAGACGGACTACCAGTCCGTGCGGGCCGCTTTGCCACCGGCGAGGGAAGCGCAAGCGGTAGCTTCAATGACGTTCTCAGAATGACGTTATGGTTGGGTGTCCGTGTCCGATGCCATGCCTTGCGTCTGATCGAGTTGTTGCAGGATGGTGTCTACTCGCTGTGTCCACTCAGCTCGACTGGAGTTCACCAGTCCTTTCGCGTTCGTCATATGACGCAGGATCGTCATGGCGGCCTCGACTAACGCTGGCGTCGGGATCACCAACTCGCATGCCACTTGGTGCACTTCTGTGGGCGGAGTCGTATTCGCATCGAGTTCGACTGCCTTGTGGAACACCACTCGCGACATGGGAAAACCAACTGCGAGCTGAGAGATGCCCTCTGCAAAGATCGCGGGGGTGGAGGCGGTCCGCACTATCTTCACTGGTCTTTGGGGATTGCTCGGCGCGGCTGCCTGTGTTGTCTCACCTATCTTTGTCTTCGTACTCATAAGTCTTTCTCGATGTGAGCAACTCACTCAGGCGTCTTGGTGCGTGTGATGAAGCCGCTGTTGTCTACGAACTCGTTGTCGAGTGAGATTCCAGCAAAGGGGCGGCTTCCCTCGCTAAGCGTGGCGTTGAAGTGCAGTGTCGCCGCTGGACGGAGTATCGATTCCCAATGCGAGGAAGTCACTTCCAATGTCTCGGGGAGGGGGTGCGCAGATGCAAACTCGACCACTAGATGCGAAGGGAGGTTCTCGCTGAAAAACGAAACACTCGAAGACTCCTCGTCGAAGCGGGGAACCAAGCGGTGCTCAGCGGATGGCCTGTACGTCTTCTGCAGCATGGTCACAAGCGACTCGAAGCAGACGCTAAGGCCAGTGTCAAAAGCATGACTGAGATCGAACAGGGTGTTGAGCGACAGGCGCCCATAGCTAGGATCTTCAAGTCTCGAGACAACTGCTTGCGACGTGTTCAGTTGATCGGCCAGTTCTTTTTGGGACCAACCTCGTTGCACACGTAGTGCTCTGATCTGGTGAGCCACTGCGGTCGTGACCTCCGCTCGGACATAGGCATCGCGTGCGGCGCGACTAGTCTTCATTCGAAGGAAAGTCTTCTCCAAGGACTTGGAGAGATACTGTTGATGCGCTTCCGTCTTTAACTTGCGCAATCCTTTTGTGCGCAGACTTGAACGCACCTGCGGGAGAGTAGACCCGCCCTTTGTGATAGCAGATAAGGACGATGACGAAGCTCTCTCCACCTTCCGCAAAGTAGCCAAGGGCGCGGGTTGCGCGGTTGTTCGCCTTGTAGCGGATTTCATATATCGGATCCTCGTTCACAAGCTTCTTGGCTTGTGGAGACTGCCATTGCTCTCGTTCGGTTACTGCCAGATGAGCTACAGCCCTCGAAAACGCCTCGCGAGCGTAGTCGTCGTAGCTGTTGACCTCAGCCTGGACATCGTTGCGGCCACTGGGGGACACGTACACATCGAACCGCCAAAGCAGCATATCAAATTTGCGATGACCAGATTGTAGGAGTGGATACGTGGCGTCAGCTATGAGCCATGTGGTCTACGAAGCGTGTGCGCTGATGCTCGTTGCCGTGCATCAACTCTATGAAGGCCCATTGCGTCGCCAAATATATCTGTCAGCCATCTCCGATCTGCGTTTTTTGCATTATGGAATGCGGGTAGCGCAACGAGTAGCGGATAAAATTGTCCGGAAAATTCATTCTCTGACAACAACTTAGCTGGGATGTGTTGGATTGCAAATCCGTCTAGGGCGGTTCGACTCCGCCACGCGCCTCCACACGAACGATGAAAAAGCACCTGTGCAGGGTCCTGCAAGGTGCTTTTTCTTTGGTCGGCTCGCGCTTGTCGCGCGCAGGCGGACGGGGCTGGCGGCTCAGGCCGCTGCTGATGCCGCCAGGGCGCGCTGCCAATGCAGGCGGCCTTGCGGCAGCGCATCGCGCGTGAACGCGGCAGTGAGCGAGGCCTGGCGCGCAGCGGCCTCGTCGGGGAGGGCATGCGCCGCGGCGGCCATGCGAGCCACGGCCCAGGCCAGCAGCGTGTGGGCCATGGCGTGCAACAGATCGTCGGCGCTTTCCAGCAGCCGCGTGCCGTCTTGCGCTGCCCCCTCCAGCCAACGGCGCAGGTGCGCCTGCGAGTCGTCGATGAAATCGCGCAGCGGCCCGGTCTGGTGCAGTTCGCTGCGCAGCGCGTCGAGCAGTTCGAACGCGGTCGCGCCGCCATCGGCCAGCAGCTTGCGTTGCGCGAGGTCGATCGCCTGAATCTCGTTCGTGCCCTCGTAGATCATCGCAATGCGCGCGTCGCGAACGGTCTGCTCGATGCCATAGTCGTGCACGTAGCCGTAGCCGCCCCACACGCCCAGCGCGGCGGCCGGGCCATGGAAGCCCTGGTGCGTGCAGAAGGCCTTCACGATGGGGGTAAGCAGTGCAGCGAAGCGCTTTTCGCGCTCGCGCACGGCCGTGTCGCCGTGGTGCTCCGCGAGGTCGAGCGCGAGCGCGGCGCGGTAGGCCAGCACGCGCTGGGCCCGGGTCATGGTGTCGAGGCGGTCGAGCAACTGGCGCACGGCCGGGTGTCCGGCGATGGGGCGTCCCATCTGCACGCGCTCTGCGGCGTAGCGACGCGCGTTCTGCGTGGCCATCTCCTGGTGTCCCAGGCCCTGCAGGCCCACGTGCAGGCGCGCGGAATTCATCATCAGGAACATCGCCGCCAGGCCGCGGTGTGGCTCGCCGATGAGCCAGCCCGTGGCACCTTCGTAGCGCATCGCGCAGGTGGCGCTGGCCTTGATGCCCAGCTTCTTCTCGACGCCATCGCAGAAGAGCGCGTTGCGCGAGCCATCGGGCAATCGCTTGGGCACCAGAGCGAGCGACAGACCCTTGGTCCCTTTGGGCGCGTCGGGCAGGCGGCACAGCACCAGGTGAACGATGTTGTCCGTGAGGTCGTGCTCGCCGCCGCTGATGAAGATCTTGTTGCCGCTGATGCGCAGGCTGCCGTCGGCCTGTGGCTCGGCGCGGGTGCGCAACTGGCCGAGGTCGCTGCCGGCCTGCGGTTCGGTGAGCGCCATGGCCGCGAGCCATTCGCCGCTCACGATCTTCGGCAGGTAGCGCGCCTTCAGTTCCTCGCTCGCGTGCGCCTTGATGGTCTCGTAGGCGCCGTGCAGCAGGTCCGGGTACATGTTCCAGCCGTGGTTGCAGGCGTCGAGCATCTCGCGCAGCGCGGCGTCCAGCAGCAGCGGCAGGCCCTGGCCGCCCCAGTCGGGTGTGCAGGGCAGGGCGGGCCAACCACCGGCGACGAAGGCCTGGTAGGCCGCGGGAAAGCCGGTGGGTGTGCGTACGCGGCCATCGGCCTCGCGCACGCAGCCTTCCAGGTCGCCCGTGCTGTTGAGCGGTTGCAGCACCTCGCTGGCGAAGCGCGCGGCCTCCTGCAGCACGGCGTCCGCGGTGTCGAGGTCGAGATCGGCGAAGGCCTCGCAGGCCTTCCAGTGCGTCGGCGCGTCGAGCACGTGCCCGAGCACGAAGCGCATGTGGTCAAGAGGGGCTTCGTAGGTCCAGCTCATTCGGGAACGCTCATCACTTCTTCGCGCCGAGGTAGGTGTCGATCACACGCGAGTCACCGGCCAGTTGCGCGGCCGGGCCCGAGAGCACCACGTCGCCGGTCTCCAGCACGTGGCCTTCGTCGGCCACGTTCAGCGCGGCGCGCGCGTTCTGCTCCACCAGCAGGATGCTCACGCCGCGTTCGCGCAGGGTCTCGATGATGCGAAAGATGTCGCGCACGATCAGCGGGGCCAGGCCCAGGCTGGGCTCGTCGAGCATGAGCAGCTTGGGCTGGCCCATCAGCGCGCGGCCGATGGCCAGCATCTGGCGCTCGCCGCCCGACAGCGTGCCCGCCGCCTGCGCGCGGCGCTCCTTCATGCGGGGGAACAGCTCGTAGACCTGCTCCAGCCCGTCGCGCCAGCGAGGCAGGCGCTGCTTCATGGGCCGCCAGCCACCGAGCACGAGGTTGTCTTCCACGCTCATGGTGCCGAACAGTTCCCGGCGCTCGGGCACGAGCGCCAGGCCGGCCATCACGCGCTCTTCCAGCGTGAGGCGCGAGATGTCCTGGCCAGCGAAGCGCAGCTCGCCGCGCAGCGGCAGCAGGCCCATGAGGGCGCCCAGCAGCGTGGACTTGCCCGCGCCGTTGGGGCCGATCACCGTGACCACCTGGCCCGCTTGCACCGGCAGGTGGATGCCGTGCAGCACCTCGGCCTTGCCGTAGCCGGCGTGCAGGTCTTTCACGTCAAGCAGAAGTTCGGCCATTTCAGTGCTCCGTACCGAGGTAGGCGGCGCGCACTTGTTCGCTGGACTGGATCTCCGCGGGCGTGCCTTCCAGCAGGGGTGTGCCGAACTCCATCACCAGAATGCGGTCGGTCAGGTTCATCACGAAGTCCATGTCGTGTTCCACCAGCAGCAGGCTCAGTCCCTCGGCCTTGAGCTGGCGCAGCACCTCGGCCAGGGCCTGTTTCTCGCGGTGGCGCAGGCCGGCGGCGGGTTCGTCCAGCAGCAGCAGGGCCGGGTCGCTGGCCAGGGCGCGCGCGATTTCAACGAGGCGTTGGGGGCCGAGCGCGAGGTTGCCCGCGAGTTCGTGCAGGTGCTCGCCCAGGCCCACGCGGCGCAGTTGGCGCTCGGCCTCGGCCAGGGCGCGGGCTTCCTCGGCACGGTCGGTGCGCAGCATGGCGGCCAGCGTGCCGCTGCGCGTGCGCAGGTAAGTGCCCAGGGCCACGTTCTCCAGCACGGTCATGTCCGGCACCAGCTTGACGTGCTGGAAGGTGCGCGAGAGGCCGCGCCGCGCGATCTCGCGCGCGCCCTTGCCGTCCACGCGCTCGCCGCGCAGCCAGACCTCGCCGCTGGAGAGCGGCAGCACGCCCGAGACCAGGTTGAAGGTGGTGGACTTGCCCGCGCCGTTGGGGCCGATGAGGCCGAAGATCTCGCCAGCGCGCAGCGTGAAGCTGACGTTGTTGACAGCCACCAGGCCACCGAAGGTGCGGCGCGCTTCCTTCACCTCCAGCAGCACGGTGCCGGCGGCGGGCTTGTCGCGCGCGGGCAGGGCCTCGGTGGCGTCGGCCTTGATGGGGCGGGGGCGCCGCGCGGGCAACAGGCGTTCCACGGATGGCCACAGCCCGTCGGGCGCGAACTTGAGCACCAGCACCAGCACCACACCGAAGACGATGATCTCGTAGCTGCCCGAGGTGCCCAGCAGCGCGGGCAGCCAGGTCTGCAGCTGGTCCTCGGCCAGCTTCACCAGGGCCGCGCCGGTGAAGGCGCCCCACACATGGCCCGCGCCGCCGAGCACCGCCATGAACAGGTATTCGATGCCGAACTTGATGCCGAAGGGCGAGGGGTTGACGCTGCGCTGCATGTGCGCGAACAGCCAGCCCGAGATCGAGGCCAGGATGGCCGCGATCACGAACATCAGCAGCTTGTGGCGGAAGGTGGACGCGCCCATGGCCTCGGGCATGGTCTTGCCGCCGCCGCGGTGCACGTCGAGCGCGCGCATGACGCGCCCCGGCCTCGAGTCGAGCAGACGGGCAATGGCAATGGCCGAGGCGATGGCTACCAGCCAGATCAGCAGGTAGATGCGGCGCTCCTCCTGCAGGCTGATGCCGAAGAAGTCGATCGCGGGCACGCCCAGCAAACCGTCGTACTTGCCCAGGGCGTCGAGGTTGCCCATGGTGTAGAACAGCGCGAGGCTCCAGGCGATGGTGGCCAGCGGCAGGTAGTGGCCCGACATGCGCAGCGTGACCCAGCCCAGCACCAGGGCCACCGCCACCGTGATGCCCAGGCCCGCGAGCAAGCCCAGCCAGGGCGACAGGCCCAGCTTCACGCTGAGGTAGGCGCTGGCGTAGGCGCCCAGGCCGGCAAAGGCCGCCTGGCCAAAGGAGGTGAGCCCCCCGATGCCGGTGAGCAGCACCAGGCCCAGGGCGACCAGGCCGAAGAGGCCCACGTAGTTGAGCTTGGTGATCCAGTAGTCGGGCACCGGCAGGAAGGGCACGGCGAGCATGACCACGGTGAAGGCCAGCAGGCCATGGCGACGGATATCCATGTCAATGCTCCTCGTCATGCGGGTCGACGAAGGAGCGCCACAGCAGCACCGGCAGGATGGCGGTGAACACGATCACTTCCTTGAACGCGCTGGCCCAGAACGAGCCGAAGGCTTCGATCAGGCCCACGCCGAGCGCGCCCACGAGGGCGAGCGGAAAACTGGTGAGGCCGGCGAACACCGCGGCCACGAAGCCCTTGAGGCCGATGAGGAAGCCGCTGTCGAAGAACACGGTGGTGGTGGGCCCGATGAGCAGGCCCGAGAGCGCGCCGATGAAGGCCGCGAGGGTGAAGCTCAGCGAGCCTGCGGCGTCGGTGGAGATGCCCATGAGCCGCGCGCCGGTCTGGTTGACCGAGGTGGCGCGCAGCGCCTTGCCGGTGAGCGTGCGGTCGAACAGCACGAAGAGCGCGACGATGAGCGCGACCGATGCAGCGACGATGATGATCGCTTGCCCACTCAGCGTGACCGGCCCGAGGCTCAGGCGCTCGTCCCAGAACAGCGGGTTGCGAAAGCCCTCGGCACCGAAAAAGACCAGGCCCAGGCCGGTGAGCGCGAAGTGCACGCCGACCGAGACGATGAGCAGCACCAGCACGCTGGCGCTGGCGAGTGAGCGGTAGGCCAGGCGGTAGACCAGCGGCCCCATGGGCGTGACCAGGGCCAGCGTGAGCAGGGCCTGAACGATCAGGGGCGGCTGCTGGGGCACCAGCCAGGCGGTGAGGCCGCTGGCCACCACGGGCAGCGCGGCCGTGCGCACGGCCAGGCGCGCCCAGCGCGCCAGCGGCCAGGCCTCGCGCCAGGCGCGCACGGCGTCCAGCACGAGCACCAGCGCCACCATCAGCAGCAGCAGCCAGACCGTGCCCGGCAGGGCGCCGGTCTGGAACAGCGCCATGGTCAGCGCCGCGAAGGCGACGAACTCGCCCTGCGGGATGAAGACGATGCGGGTGACCGCAAACACCAGCACGAGGGCGATCGCCACCAGTGCGTAGATCGCACCGTTGATGACGCCGTCGACGCCGAGGATGGCGGCAATGCTCAGGTCCATGGGTTGCGGTCTCCCGTCGCGTTCATCGTTTCAGGCCGATCAGTTTTCGAGCTTCCAGTCGCCGTTGACGACTTTCATCACTACACCCGAACCGGCCTTGAAGCCCCAGTGGTCGGTGGCGGTGAAGTCCAGGACACCGTGCGTGACGGGCATGGCGCCCTCGGCTTCGATCGCGTCCTTGAGGGCGGCGCGGAACTCGGGCGTGCCGGGCTTGGCCTTCTTGAGCGCAACGGGCACCACCTTGTCGAGCAGCAGGTAGGCGTCGTAGGAGTGCGCGGCGAACTGGTTGCGCAGGCCGGCGCCGTGGATCTTTTCGTAGTCGGCGTTGAACTTCACCCCCAGGGCCTTACTGGGGTGGCTGTCGGGCAACTGCTCGGCCACCACCACCGGGCCGGTGGTGACGAAGGTGCCTTCGACCGCCTTGCCACCCACGCGCATGAGGTCGCGCGTGGCGGCGGCGTGCGTTTGATAGAACTTGCCTTTGTAGCCACGCTCGACCAGGCCGAGTTGCGGCATGGCGGCGCCGCTGCCCGAGGCCACGACCACCATGGCGTCCGGGTTGAGCGAGGCGAGCTTGAGGGCCTGAGCGGTGACGCTGGTGTCGGAACGTGCGAAGCGCTCGGCGCCCACCATCTTGATGCCGGCTTTTTCCAGCAGCGGGTTCAGGGCCTGCAGCCACTGTTCGCCATAGGCGTCGGTGTAGCCGAGGAAGCCGACGCTCTTCACGCCCTGCTTTTTCATGTGCTCGACCATGGCCTCGGCCATCACGCCGTTGCTTTGCGGCATGCGAAAGCTCCAGGCGTCCTTGCCGGGCGGCAGGCCGATGGGCGAGAGCGCGAGTTGCACGGTGTTCGATTCGATCGCCACCTCGGCCATGGGGATGGCCACGGGCGTCGCGACCGAGCCCACGATCACGTCGACCTTGTCCTGGTTGACGAAGCGGCGCGCGTTCTGAACGCCCTTGGTGGGGTCGGTGGCGTCGTCGAGAATGATCACGTTGACTTTCTCGCCGCCGATGGTGGCGGGCCACATCTTCACGCCGTTGGCCACTGGAATGCCCAGGCCCGAGGCCGGGCCCGTGAGCGACGCGCTCACGCCGATGGTGATGTCGGCCCAGGCGGCGCCGGCGAGCGTGGCCGCGACGGCGGTGGCCAGGGTGTGCTTCAGCAGTTTTTCCATGCGTTGTCTCCGTTGGTGTTGCGTGTGCTCGTGGCCCGCACGCGCGAGGGCTTGAAATCGATCAGGCCTGGGTGTTTTCGATCAGCAGGGCAATGCCTTGCCCACCGCCGACGCAGGCCGAAGCAATGCCCCAGCGCGCGCCGATGTCGCGCAACTGGCGTGCGCAGGTGATGGTGAGGCGCACGCCGGTGGCGCCCAGCGGGTGGCCCAGCGCGATGGCGCCGCCGTGCACGTTGAGCCGGTCTTCGTCGAGACCGAGCTCGCGCGCCACGGCCACGGTCTGCGCGCCCTGCGCCTCGTTGATCTCGAAGCGGGCGATGTCGCCCAGCGCCAGGCCCGCGCGCTCCAGCAGCAGGCGGATGGCCGGCGCGGGGCCGATGCCCATGATCTCCGGCGGCACGCCCACCACGGCGGCGGCGGCCAGGCGCGCCAGCGCGGGCTTGCCGAAGGCCTCGAGGCCCGCAGCATCGGTCACCACGGCGGCGGCGGCGGCGTCGGTCAGGGCCGAGCTGTTGCCGCCGGTCTGCACACCGTCCTTGAACACGGTGCGCAGCTTGGCCAGCACCTCGGGCGGGGTGGGGCGCGGGTGCGTGTCGCGGTCGGCCACGGTGGCCTTGCCCGCGAGGCGGATGCCGCGCGGGCGGTAGCCCTCGCGCTCGAACGTTTCGTTGCCTACCGGCACGATCTCGCCGTCGAACCAGCCCGCCGCTTGCGCGGCCACCGCGCGTTCGAAACTGCGCGAGGCGAAGGCGTCCACGTCCTCGCGCCTGATGCCGTAGCGCTGCGCGAGGTTCTCGGCCGTGCGGATCATGCTGATGTCGGCGGCCGGGTCGGTGAGGGCCTCCCACATGTAGTCCTTGAAGCCGATGGGCGCGCCCAGGCGAAAGCCGCCGCGGTGGTCGAAGGCCGCGATCGGGTTGCGCGTCATCGACTCGGTGCCCACCAGCAGCACGTTCTTCGCCACGCCCGCGCCGATCTGCTCGCCGGCCTGGCGGAACAGCTCGAAGCCGGTGCCGCAGATGCGCTGCGTCATGAGCGCGGGCACCTCCACCGGCACGCCCGCGTACAGGCCGATGTGCCGAGGCACGTAGAACTGGTCGAAGCCGCCGGGGGCCATGTTGCCCGCGAGCACGGAGTCGATGGAATCGGGCGACACGCCGGTGCGCTTGAGCACCTCGCGCGCGACCTTGATGCCCAGGTCGATGGGGTTGGCGTCGGCGAAGGCGCCCTGGTAGTCCACCATGGGCGTGCGCACGCCATCGAGGATGAAGACGTCGTTGAAAAGCTGGCTCTGTCCGCGGCTCATCGGGAAACTTTCGAAGGAGAGGTGGGGCGCACGACGCCGGGGGCATCGGCGTACAGCGCCGTCACGAGGTCGGCGCGGCGCTGCAGCACCGCGCGCTGGTTGAGGTAGCCCTTGTCGGTGATCTCGCCGGCGTCGGCGCTGGGCGGCTCGTCGAGCACGAGCGCGCGGGTGGGCGATTGGGAGGATCCGCCGCCCTCGGCGCGCAGTGCGGCGAGGCCATCGGCGAGATGCGCCTGCAGCGCCTCGCGCGGCAGCTTCATGGCGGCCGGCGTGGGAAACACCAGCACACCGATCTCGTCGCGGTCGTGGCCGGTGATGACCACGTCCTGCGCGTGCGGCGCAAAGGCCGAGACCACGCGCAGGCGCAGCGTGCCCACCGACACCCAGGTGCCGGTGGTGAGCTTGAAGTCCTCGGCCACGCGGCCGTTGAACACCACGCCCCGCTCGGGCCGCTCGGCATCGGCCAGGAAGCCGGCGTCGCCGATGCGGTAGTAGCCCTCTTCGTCGAAGGCCTGCGCGCTGAGCTCGGGCGCGTCGCGGTAGCCAGGGAAGATGTTCACGCCGTGGATGCGCAGCTCCAGCTTCTCGCCGTTGGGCACGAACTTGAGCGACACGCCCGGCAGCACGCCACCGATGACGCCCGCGCGCTCCATGCGCCAGTGCGCGCTGGTCACGGCCGGAGCGGTCTCGGTGGATCCCCAGGAAGTGGTGAGCCAGATCTCGCGGCCCAGCACGCGCTTGGCGAGTGCCTGCAGCCGTTCCCAACTGGCCTGAGGCAGCGCGGCCCCGGCGTAGAACACCACGCGCAGGCGCTCCAGCACGCGGCGCGCCAGCGCTTCGTCGGCTTCCAGCAAGGGCATGGCCATGTCGAAGCCGCGCGGCACGTTGAACCAGATCGTGGGCTGCACCTCGGCCAGGTTGGCCACGGTTTTCTCCACCAGGCCCGGCGCGGGCCGACCCTCGTCGATCACCAGCGTGCCGCCGTGGCACATCACCATGTGCAGGTTGTGGTTGCCACCGAAGGTGTGGCTCCAGGGCAGCCAGTCCACCAGCACGGGCTTCTCGCGTTCCAGGAAGCGCCAGGCCTGCGCGATCATGCGCTGGTTGGCGCACAGCATGCGGTGCGTGTTGATGACCACCTTGGGCGTGCCGGTGGAGCCGGAGGTCAGCAGGTATTTGGCGGTGGTGTCGGGCGTGATGGCCTCGAAGGCCGCGCGCACGGCCGGCGTCTCGGGCGTGTCCAGCAGGCGCTGGAAGGGAATGGCGCCGGGCACCGCGCCCGCGTTCTGGCTCAGCACCACGGGTGCGTCGATGCCGCTGCTGGCGATGGCCGGGCCATAGACCGCGCCGTCGGACGCATAGACCAGCGCCGGCCGCAGCGTGCGCAGGATGCCGTGCACCTTGTCGTGGTCCTTGGTGAGGCGGCAGTAGGCGCTGGAGACGGTGCAGCTCGCGCGGCCGATGTGCTGCGTGGCCAGCACCAGCAGCAGGTGGTCGATCGCGTTGTCGGACAGCACGACCACGGGCGCGTCGGGCGCCAGATTCATGTCCAGCAGGGCCTGCGCCACGCGGCCCACCTGCGCGCGCAGCTCGCCCCAGCTCAGGCGGCGCCAGCCGCCGGCGGTGCGCTCGGCCAGCGCAGGCGCGTCGGGCGTGTGCGCGGCCCAGTGCTCCAGCCATTCGCCGATGCAGCGCGCGTAGTCGCCCAGGGGTTCGGGCGATCGCAGGACGAAGCTGCCATCGGCACGGTGTTCCACCGTGGCAGCGGGTGGGGCCATCCACGCCGGGTCGTTCAGCCAGTCGAGTTGATTCATGTCTCCATACAGTTATGTATGTTTCATAACGAATCCTATCGAGGGTTTTCACCAGTGATGTACAGGGTTTTTCCCTAGTTCCATACATTTCTGTACGGACGTTTTCCGGGATGGGGTCGATAGAATTTCCGGCATGAGTTCGAGTGCTCCCACGCCCACCGGCTCCGCGCGCAAGCCCCGTGCGGCCAGCGAGGCCACGCGCGCCTCGCTCACGCCCGACACCTGGATCGAGGCGGCCACCGAGGTGCTGGTGGACCAGGGCATCGACCACGTGCGGGTGGACCTGCTGGCGCAGCGCCTGCGCGTGACGCGCGGTAGCTTCTACTGGCACTTCAAGGACCGCGAGGACCTGCTGCGCCGCGTGCTGCAGGCCTGGCGCGAGACGGCCACCGAGAACCTCACGGTGCGCCTGGAGTCCGCCACCGACGACCCGATGGCGCAGTTGCGCGGCGTGCTGTCGCTGCCGTTCCGGGGCCGCGCGGCGGCGCGTGCGGCGCGCATCGAGCTGGCCATCCGCGCCTGGGCGCGGCGCGACCAGATGGCGCGCTTCGCGGTCGACGAGGCGGACTCGAGCCGCATCGGCTACATCGCGCAGCTCTTCTCGGCGCTGGGCTTTCCGGTGGTGGAGGCGCGCTCGCGCGCCTTCCTGCTGTACAGCTACGTGGTGTCGGAATCGTTGATGCCCACGCTGAGCACGCAGACGCAGAAGGACGACCGGCGCAAGTTCGCGGAGCGCTTGTTCACGCAGCGGATCACGGCCCCTTCGGCTTGACATCAGGCTTTCGATAGGTGCGGCGGTGGCTCGGGCGGAACCCGAGCCGGCACGGGGCTACTCAGGCCCGTTCCTTCGGTCTCCGCCACGTGCCGCTTCCCCTTCAAACGCTACTGGACGCCCTTGCCCATTTGCTGGACGAGGCGGTTGAACCCACCGAGACGGGCCCTGACGGCGAGGTCATGGCCGAACTGTTCTTGCAGGACGAGCGCTTCCTGCTCGTGCACACCGACGCGCAGAGCGACGAGTTCATGGTCTATGCCGAGTTCGGTGAGGTGCCGCAGGACCAGGCGCTGGCGTGCCTGCAACGCATCCTCGAAATCAACCTGGCGCAGGCCGGGCAGGGCCGGGCCGGATTCGGCCTGGCCCCCGGTGGCCAACGGCTGGTGTATGCCATTGGCGCCAGCCTCGCCAAGACCACCCCATCCGCCCTTGTGCGGGCGCTGGTGCACATGGCGGAGCAGATCAAGGCCTGGCGCCGCGACCACTTTCTCGGTGAAGCCCAAGGGTTACCCCATGTCGGGGTTGGCCTCATTCGTGGCTGAGCCATTTCACCTTCATCAACCCGCATCCATTCCACAAGGGGAACCATGGGCATTCGACTGAGCGGCAACAGCACCACGGCGTACCGCAACGCCACCTCCATCGAGACGCAGGCCAGTCCGGGCCCGGTCATCGTGGCGGATGGCAGCGGTGGCGGCGTCCACCAGGTCCACGGCAACGGCGGTGCGCACAAGACGCAGCACGCCAATGCCACACACAGCAAGGGCGAGCACCCGCGCACGGATGCGCAGAAGCGCCGACGCGATCGCACGCCTGGCCTGGTGTATTCCCGGCGTGCCAATAAACCCGGCCCCCTCTACAGCGCGCGACCTCACGGTACGCACGGTGCGAGCAAGCCTGCGTCGACCCCGACATCGACACCTCCCATCGTCCCGCCGGGCACCCTGGTGGCCGACGCTTCCAACCGATCCCTCGACGCGTGGTGGAGCCCCGTCAACCTGAGCGATCTGGCACGCAATTGCTGGGCCTGGTATGGGGCTGGCGACCGTGAGCCCGCGCCTGCCGCGCAAGGCTCGCAGCAGGCAGGCACGGCCAACCCGGTGACCCGGATCGACGGCGTCTGCGCCATCGGCCAGGGGGATTGCGGGGTACCCGCGACCGTCACCACCATCGGCGGCTTGAATAATCTGGTGGCGAACACGCCAACGAACGCCCGCTGGAAGGTGAAGCTGAGCCCTTCACTGGCCAAGCGGGCCGACCGGACCCTGCGCGGCACCGTCGTGGTGGTGTCCGACCCCGCCCACCGCGACCCCGCCGTGAAGGCGGACCGACAGGCCTTGCGCGCCCCTCTGTTGGGCAGCAACAGCATTCTCATGCCCGAGAACGATGGTGAGTGTGTCCACGTCAGCGCTTGCGTGGCGCTCGACGTGAGCGAGGCCGAGGCCCGACTGCATGAGGCGGACGTACGGGCGATTCGGACCGCCAGCGAGTTCTTTGAACTGGTTGCCCGGTTCGACCCCTCGCTCAAACGCCAGTGGCGCGCCGATCTGGTCGCGGAAGACCTGATGGCGCTGGCCCTGGCGTCGCTCAAGGATCCGAAAGTGGTGGCGAAGCTGTCGAGTCAGGACGAAGGCGAGCTGGTCCAAGGGCTCCAGGTTGCCAGTGACGCCATCAAGGCGTTCCTCGACCTCATCAAAGCCACTTCGCTTCCACGAAGCCAGGACATGATGAGACGGATCAAGGAGGTGCGGGCCTTGCATCCCGAGGCAACGTTGGTCGTGGACACCGGCGCCGCTCACGCCGCAGACTTCGAGGCGGATCCGGATTTCAGCAAGACGGACTACGCCGTCCTCCATCGCGCGGATTGAAGGAGGCGCCCGGGCTAGCGCCGGAACAGCCGGTGCACCTGCTCGCGGATCCACACCTGCGCCGGGTCGTTCGCCGTGCTGCTGTGCCACACCAGCCGCACCTCGTAGTCGGGTGACACGTCGGGCGGCAGTTCCCACACGCGCATGTCGTGGCGCTGGCGCAGGTTGTCGGCGTACATCTGCGGCACGATGGTGAGCAGGTCGGTGCTGAGCGCCAGGTCGGGCAGGGCGCCGAAGTGGCGCGCGCGCAGCACGATGCGGTCCGACAGGTTCAGGCGCACCAGCATCTTCTCCACGCTGCCGTGGAAGGTGGCCGTGGGCGAGGCCACCACCAGCGAGGCGCGGGCCAGCTGGTCGGGCGTGAGCCGGCCGTTGGCACGGCCCGAAGGCGGGCGCCAGTTGCCGGAACTCATGGCCACATAGTGCTCGCGAAACAGCAGCTCGGCGCGGATGCCGCGGTGGCGCGGGTTCAGGATGCCAATGGCGAAATCGATCTCGCGCGCCTCGAGCGCGCCGGCCAGGTCTTCGGCGGCCACGGCCACGTTGGACAGGCGCGCGTGCGGCGCCTGCTCGCGCAGCGCGACGGCGAGCGGTGGCATGAACATCATCTCGCCCAGGTCGGACAGGGACGTCTTCCAGCGCACCTCGCTGCGCACGGGGTCGAAGGCCTCCTGCGCGTTCATGGTCGACTCCAGCCGCTGCAGCAGGTCCGTCACCTCGGGCGCGATGCGTTCGCACACGCGCGTGGGTTTCAGGCCACCCGGCGTGCGCACGAAGAGCTCGTCCTTCAGGTGCCCGCGCAAGCGCGCGAGCGCGCTGCTGGTGGCCGACTGCGACAGCGACAACGCCTTGCCCGCGGCCGTCACCGAGCCCGTGCGGTGGATGGCGGCGAGCACGCGCAACAGGTTCAGATCGAGCTGGCGGAAGTTCATGGCGCTGGCGGATAAGGGTTTCCACCATTATCCATGCCATGGATGGTTGACATCGACACATTCGGTTGGACAGATGGGTTTGCCAGACCTACATTCGCGCCCCAACGCCGGAACCCGACAGGGCCAGGCGACCCACGACACGGAGACAAGACAGTGGAGCGTTCCTTCCACCGCGAGATCGAGGCCCTCAAGCTGGGCCAGGGCGAGACCTTCCACGGCGAAGGCATCCTCGCCGTCACCAAGGCCCTGCTGCAGTCCGGCGTCACCTACGTCGGCGGCTACCAGGGCTCGCCCATCACCCACCTGCTCGACGTGATGGTGCAGGCGCGTGACTACATGGACGAGCTCGGCGTGCACGTCGAGGCCTGCACCAACGAAAGCTCGGCCGCTGCCATGCTGGCCGCGTCCATCATGTACCCCGTGCGCGGCGCGGTCACCTGGAAGTCGGTCGTCGGCACCAACGTGGCCTCCGATGCGCTGTCCAACCTGGCCTCGGCCGGTGTCATGGGCGGCGCGCTGATCGTGGTCGGCGAGGACTACGGCGAAGGCGCCAGCGTCATCCAGGAGCGCACCCACGCCTTCGCGATGAAGTCGGCGCTGTGGCTGATGGACCCGCGCCCGAACCTGCCCACCATCGTGCGCATGGTGGAAAAGAGCTTCGAGCTCTCCGAAGCCTCCAACACGCCGGTGATGATGGAGCTGCGCATCCGCGCCTGCCACGTGCGCGGCAGTTTCGACACCAAGGACAACGTCGCGCCGGCCATCTCCACGCGCCAGTTGCAGACCCAGGCGGCGAACTTCAGCTACGACCGTCTCTCGCACCCGCCCGCCACCTTCCGCCACGAGAAGCTCAAGTACGAGGTGCGTCTGCCCGCCGCGCGGCGCTACATCGTGGACGCGGGCCTCAACGAGCACCTGCCGGGCCGCCACGACGGGGTCGGCATCATCGTGCAGGGCGGCCTCACCAACACCGCCCTGCGCGCGCTGCAGTTGGCCGGCCTGGCCGATGGCGAAGGGCACACCGACGTGCCCATGCTCGTGCTCAATGTGGTCTACCCGCTGGTGCCCGAACAGATCGCCGACTTCTGCCGCGGCAAGCGCGCCGTGCTGGTGATGGAGGAGGGCCAGCCCGACTTCATCGAGCAGGAGATCAGCGCCCACCTGCGCCGCGCCAAGGTCGACACGCCCCTGCACGGCAAGGACCTGCTGCCCATGGGCGGCGAGTACACGGCCGAGGTGCTGCTCAAGGGCATCGAGGCCTTCATGGCCGAACACCTGGAAACGGTGGACGTGCAGCCCGCGCGCGCCCTGAGCACCGAGGTCGCGCAACTGCGCGCCCAGGCCAGCGAAGCCCTGGGCGGCGGCGTGCCGCAGCGCCCGCCCAATTTCTGCGTCGGCTGCCCCGAGCGCCCGGTGTTCGCCGCGCTCAAGCTGGTGGAGCGCGACACCGGCAAGCTGCACATCTCCACCGACATCGGCTGCCACTCCTTCGCCACCTTCGAGCCGTTCTCCTTCGGCAATTCCATCCTCGGCTACGGCATGAGCATGGCCTCCAGCGCGGCGGTGAAGAACTTCTCCGCGCAGCGGCCCGTGGCCATCATGGGCGACGGCGGTTTCTGGCACAACGGCCTGCTCTCGGGCGTCAGCTCGGCGCTGCTCAACCAGGGCGACGGCGTGCTGGTGATCATGAAGAACGGCTACACCTCGGCCACGGGCACGCAGGAGACCATCTCCACGCCCGAGCAGGAGGCCAAGCAGCTTGCCGAGGGCAACAGCGCCACGGCCACCGAGACCACCATCGAGGACACGCTCAAGGGCATGGGCGTGAAGTGGATCCGCACGGTGCACAACTACCGCGTCTCGCGCGTGCGCGACACGCTCAAGGAAGCGATCCGCTCGCCCTTCAAGGGCCTGAAGGTGGTGATTGCCGAGGGCGAATGCCAGCTCGAGCGCCAACGCCGCTTGAAGCCGATTCGCGCACGGCGAATGAAGGAAGGCCTGCGCAGCGTGCGCGTGCGCTATGGCGTCGACGAGGACACCTGCACAGGCGACCACTCCTGCATCCGGCTCTCGGGCTGTCCCACGCTCACGGTGAAGGCATCGTCGGACCCGCTGCGCCGCGAGCCGGTGGCGCACGTCACCAACGGCTGCGTGGGCTGCGGCCTGTGCGGCGAGGTGGCCGACGCCGCCGTGCTGTGCCCCTCGTTCCACCAGATCGAGATCATCTCCAACCCGAGCTGGTGGGACCGCGTCAACGCACGCCTCAACCGCTTCTTCATCGGCCTGCTCCAGCCGGCCTGATTCCATGAGTCAACCCAACGCACCCTTCACCATCCTCATCGCCGCGCTGGGCGGCGAGGGCGGCGGCGTACTGGCCGACTGGATCGTCGAATGCGCCCTGCGCCAGGGCCTGCCGGTGCAGGCCACCTCGGTGCCCGGCGTGGCGCAGCGCACCGGCGCCACCAGCTACTACATCGAGCTGCTGCGCCAGCCCGCCACCGGCGCGCAGCCCGTGTTCGCGCTTTCGCCCGTGCCGGGCAATGTCGACGCCCTCGTGGCCAGCGAACTGCTGGAGGCCGCGCGCATGGTCGAGCGCGGCTTCGTGAGCGCGCGCACCACGCTGGTGGCGTCCACGCACCGCGTCTACACCACGATGGAAAAGATGCACATGGCCGACGGCCGCCACGACCCGCAGCGCCTGGCCGGCGCGGCGCAGGCGCTGGCGGGCCGCGCGGTGCTGTTCGACATGGACGTGCTCACGCGCCGCCACGGCACCGTGGTGTCGGCCGTGATGTTCGGCGCCCTGGCCGGCGCCGGCGTGTTCCCCTGGCCGCGCGAGGTCTGCGAGGCGGTGATCAAGGACTCGGGGCGCGGCGTGCAGGCCAGCCTGGCCGGGTTCGGCGCGGCCTTCGACGCCGCGCAGGGTGGGGCGGTGGACGCCGAAGCCGCCGCCGCGCTCTCCGCCGCCGAGCTGCCCGAGGCCTTGCGCGCCGACTGGTCCGCGCGCCTGAAGGCCTGGCCCGAGGCCGTGCAGCGCCTGGCCGCGCACGGCGCCTTGCGTTGCCTGGACTACCAGAACCGCGCCTACGCGCAGAGCTTCCTGGAGCGTGTCGACGCGCTGGTGAGAGCCTGCCCCATCGAGGCCGAGGCCGCGCGGGACGAGGCCATCCGCCACCTCGCACTGTGGATGTGCTACGAGGACGTGATCCGCGTGGCCGACCTCAAGAGCCGCGCCTCGCGCTTCGAGCGCGTGCGCCGCGAGGCCGAGGCACGCACCGGCGAAATCGTGCGCATCACCGAGCACTTCAAGCCTGGCCCGGACGAAGTGGCCGCCGTGCTGCCGCGCGCCCTGGGCGAGGCCCTGCTGCGCCTGGCCGAGCGCCGCGGCTGGATGGGCAAGGCCCATGTCGGCCTTCACATCCGCACCAGCAGCCTGTGGGGCTTCCTGATGCTGCGCACCCTGGCCTGGCTGCGCCCACTGCGCCCGCGCTCGCTGCGCTTCGCGCACGAGGACGAGGCCCTGCGCGCCTGGCTCGCCGCCATGGCGCACCTGGCCCCGCGCACGCCGCGCCTGGCCGCCTCGGTGGCGGGCCTGCCGCAGGTCATCAAGGGCTATGGCGACACGCAGGTGCGTGGCCGCCAGAACTACGCCCGCCTGTGGGCCACGCACGTGAAGCCCGCGCTGGTGGGCGAGGTGGACGACGCGGCCAGCGCACTGGCGCTGGAGCAGGCCCTGCGCGCCACGCTGGCCGACCCCGAGGGCACGCTCAACAAGGCCCACGCGCGCACACCCGCCGCGCAACCGATGTTCTGGGCGCCGCGCCGTCCCGCCGGCGACGCCTCGACGGTTCCCCCCGCCGCATGATCGGCCCCGCCGATGGCATGCTCACGTTTCAATAGCAAGACATCCACAACCAGGAGACACACGATGAAGAACACCCGCACCACCGCCATCCGCCTCGCCGCGCTGGCGGCGCTCTCGCTCGGCGCCCTGGGCGCGCAGGCGCAGGACAAGCCCGCCGAACTCAAGTTCGCGCACTGGCTGCCCGCCACGCACCCGCTGGCCAAGCTCGGCTTCGAGCCCTGGGCCAAGTCGGTCGAAGCGGCCTCCAAGGGCTCCATCAAGGTCATGCTGTTCCCCGCGCAGCAGCTCGGCAAGGCGGCCGACCACTACGACATGGCGCGCGACGGCATCGCACAGATGACCTGGGTGAACCCCGGCTACCAGGCCGGCCGCTTCCCGCTCATCGCCGCCGGTGAACTGCCCTTCCTGCTCGGCAAGCCCGGCCCCGCCTCGGCCGCGCTCGACCAGTGGTACCGCAAGTACTCGGGCGCTGAAATGAAGGACGTGAAGTTCTGCTTCGCGCACGTGCACGTGGGCACCTTCCACTCCAGGAACCCCATCACCGAGCCCGGCCAGCTCAAGGGCATGAAGATCCGCTCGGCCAACGGCACCGTGGCGCAGACCATGAGCCTGCTGGGCGCCACCAACGTGCAGGTCTCCGCGCCCGAGGCGCGCGACGCCATCCAGAAAGGCCTGGCCGACGCCATCACCTTCCCCTGGGGCTCCATCCTGTCCTTCGGCATCGACAAGGCGGTGAAGTACCACACCGACATGCGCTTCTACGCCTCCGACTTCGTCTGGGTGATGAACAAGCCCTGGTACGACGGCCTGGCAGCCGGCCAGAAGAAGGTCATCGACGACCACTGCAACAACGAGTGGGCCGGCAAGGTCGGCGCCGCCTGGGGCGACGACGAGGACAGCGGCCGCGAAAAGCTGGAGAAGACCGCTGGCCACACGCTCGTCAAGCTCACGCCCGCGCAGATGGACAACTGGAAGAAGGCCGTGCAGCCCATCTACGCCGACTGGCTGAAGGCCGCCAGCGCCACGGGCGTCAACGGCCAGGCCGCGCTGGATGAGCTGCGCAAGGAGCTCAGCGCACGCGGGGGCGCCAACTGATGAAGCGGCTGCTGTCGGCGGTCGAGACGCTGGCCGCGCTCTCGCTGCTCGTGATCGCGCTGGTGACGGCGGGCAACGTGCTCGTGCGTTACGCGTTTGGCTGGCAGATTCCCGACTGGTTCGACGGCACGCAGATGCTGCTGGGCATCGCGATGTTCTGGGGCATTGCGCTGGCCACCTGGTACGGCAACCACATCGCGGTCGACCTGCTGTGGGAGGCCATGGGCCCGCGCGGCAAGCGCTGGATCGACGTGCTGGCCACCGCCGTGACCCTGGCCTTCCTGCTGCCCCTGGCCTGGATGGTGTGGGTGAAGGTGGGCGGCACGGGCAGTCAGGGCACCATGGACCTGCGCCTGCCGCTCAAGTGGTTCTACAGCGCGGCCGCCGTGGGCGCCACCGTGGCCGCGGTGCTGGCCCTGGTGCGCCTGGCGCTGCTGCCCTTCGGCCGCGAGGCGCACGCCGACCCGGTCGACGAGGTCACCGTGGAGGGCGTCCATGGATCGTGATCTTGTCGCCCTGCTGGGCTTCATCGGCATGTTCGGGCTGATGGCGCTGCGCGTGCCGATCGGCGTGGCCATGGGCATCGCGGGCGTGGCGGGCTTCGCCGCGCTCGGTGGTCTCACGCCGGGTCTGAACCTGCTGGCCAACGTGCCGCTGTCGGTGCTGACGGACTACAACCTGGTCGTCATCCCGATGTTCATCCTGATGGGCGCCTTCGCGTCCCATTCGGGCATGAGCGCCGAGCTGTTCGCGGCCGGCCGCGCCTGGCTGCACCACCGCCGCGGCGGGCTGGCGCTGGCCTCGGTGGCGGCCTGCGGCGGCTTCTCGGCCATCAACGGGTCGTCGGTGGCCACGGCCGCCACCATGACGCAGGTGGCCTTGCCCGAGATGCGCCGCGCCGGCTACGAGCCCGGCATCTCCGCCGGCCTGATCGCCGCGGGCGGCACGCTGGGCATCATGATCCCGCCCTCGGTGATCCTGGTGCTCTACGGGATCATGACCGAGGTGGACATCACCCAGCTGTTCGCGGCAGGGGTGGTGCCCGGCCTGATGGCGGTGGCCTTCTACTCGATCGTGGTGGCCATCATCGCGCGCATGAAGCCCGAGTGGATGCCCCAGGGCGAGCGCCACAGCTGGGCCGAGCGCCTGGCCACCCTCAAGCCCCTGTGGGCGGTCATCGTGCTCTTCGTGTTCGTGCTGGGCGGGATCTATGGCGGCCTGTTCACGGTGCAGGAAGCGGCCGGCGTGGGTGCCACCGGCACGCTGGCCATCGGCATGGCGCGCGGGCGCCTGCGCTGGCCGCAGATCAAGGAGTCGCTGATCAGCGCGCTGCGCGTGTCCTCGGCCATCATGACCATCGTGGTCGGCGCCTACCTGTTCGGCTACTTCCTCACCATCACCCAGTTCACCCAGAACGCGGTGGAATTCCTGGTGAACCTGCCGATCGGGCCCTACGGCGTGCTGGCGCTCATCATGCTGGGTTACCTGGTGCTGGGCGCGGTGATGGACGAACTGGCCATGCTGCTGCTGACCGTGCCCATCGTGTTCCCCGCCATGGTGCACCTGGGCTTCGACCCGGTGTGGTTCGGCGTGATCGTGGTGATGGCGGTGACCTTCGGCATGATCTGCCCGCCGGTGGGCATGAACGTGTTCGTCATCAATTCCATTGCGCGCGACCTGTCGCTGGGGCAGATCTACCGGGGCACCATGCCGTTCATCGCGGCCGACGTGGTCCGCCTGTTCGTCCTCTGCGCGTTTCCCTCGCTCTCGCTCTGGCTACCGGGCTTGCTGGCCTAGCCCGGATATTTCACCGTAGTAGAGCCACAAACGAGTACGGCATTGCCCTTGTGTGC
>NZ_WVZN01000042.1:0-131697 GCF_011772445.1 Hydrogenophaga sp.
CTTCTTGTTCATGGCTCAATCCTCTCAGAGAAAAGAGCCTCCTCAAATCCCGGGGCGATTCATCGCTCTTCGGCAAACGGCCCGTCCCGCGGCAAGCGCATGACGAATCCATCGAGGAAGTGCTCGCACTAAACCTCATCTCAGCGCGCCGAGAACGGGAAATGACTCAGGAGGCCTTGGGCCGCCGGTCCGGAGTCAGCATGTACGTCATCGCTCACATCGAACGCCAGGCGCGAAACCCCTCGCTTCAAACGCTGGCGAAGCTTTGCGTGCCGCTGCAATGCACGCTCGAAGAACTCTTGTCGCCGCCTCGCTTGGCGCGTGAATGACACCCCCAGGCAAGCTTCCAACGCCTCCCGAGGCGCGCGTTTGGCGCCGTGTCTCAATCTGAGAACTTGTCTTGAGCACACCCGAATCCCCGGGTTAACCCGCAGCCAGCCTTCCCGGCGCGGTGCTCCACTGTCCCCGGCTTCCCCACGAACCCAGGAGACAACCATGCCCGTAGAACTGAAGGTCAACGGCCGAAGCGTGGCCGTGGACGCGGCACCCAACACGCTGCTGGTGCACGCGCTTCGAGAACACCTGCGCCTCACCGGCACCCACGTGGGCTGCGACACCGCGCAATGCGGCGCCTGCACCGTGCACGTGGACGGCAAGGCCGTGAAATCCTGCAACGTGCTGCTGGCCCAGGTGGCCGGGCGCTCGGTCACCACCATCGAAGGCATGGCCACGGCCGACGGGACCATGCACCCCATGCAGGCCGCGTTCAAGGAGTGCCATGGCCTGCAGTGCGGCTTCTGCACGCCGGGCATGGTGATGAGCGCGGTGGACCTGTGCCAGCGCCACCCCGGCGCCAATGAGGCGCAGATCCGCGAGCAGCTGGAAGGCAACCTGTGCCGCTGCACGGGGTACCACAACATCGTCAAGGCCGTGCAGCAAGGCGCTGCCGCCATGAAGTAAGGAGCGAATCATGGGTGCCATCGATTTCGCCAAACTCCCCCACATCGGTGAGCCGCTGCGCCGCAAGGAGGACTACCGTTTCCTCACCGGCGCCGGCCAGTACACCGACGACATTCAGCTCGCGGGCATGAAGTACGCAGTGTTCGTGCGCTCGCCGCATCCGCACGCCAACATCCGCTCCGTCAACAAGACGGCCGCGCTGGCCGCGCCGGGCGTGGTGGGCATCTTCGACGGGCAGGACGTGGCCGCCGACAAGGTGGCCGGCCTGCCCTGCGGCTGGCTCATCACCAGCACCGACGGGCAGCCGATGAAGGAGCCGCCCCACCCCTTCCTGGCGCAGGGCAAGGTGCGCTACGTGGGCGACCACGTGGCCATCGTGGTGGCCGACACGCTGGAGAACGCGAAGAACGCCGCCGAGCTGGTGGAGGTGGACTACGAGCCCCTGCCCGCCGTGGTGGACGTGCGCGACGCGCCCAAGGGCACGGCGCTGCACGACATCGCGCCCGACAACCACTGCTACAAGTGGGCCATCGGCGACAAGGCGGCGGTGGACGCGACCTTTGCCGGCGCGGCGCACGTCACCAAGATCGACCTCGTGAACAACCGGCTGGCGCCCAACCCCATTGAGCCGCGCGCCGCCATTGGCGCCTACAACCGCGCCAACGACGAGTACACGCTGTACGTGGCCAACCAGAACCCGCACGTGGAGCGGCTGCTGATGACGGCCTTTGTGCTGGGCCTGCCGGAGCACAAGGTGCGCGTGATCGCACCGGACGTGGGCGGCGGCTTCGGCGCCAAGATCTTCCTGTACGCCGAGGACGTGGCCGTGACCTGGGCGGCGAAGAAGCTCAACACCGCCATCAAGTGGACCTGCGAGCGCAGCGAAGCCTTCCTGTGCGACGCGCACGGCCGCGACCACGTGACGCACGCCGAGCTGGCGATGGACAAGGACGGCAAGTTCCTGGGGTTCCGCGTGCACACGGACGCGAACCTGGGCGCTTACCTGTCCACCTTCTCCACGGCGGTGCCCACCATCCTGTACGCCACGCTGCTGGCGGGGCAGTACACCACGCCGCAGATCTACGTGGAGGTGGACGCGTGGTTCACCAACACCTCGCCGGTGGACGCGTACCGCGGCGCGGGCCGGCCCGAGGCCACCTACCTGCTGGAGCGCATCGTGAGCCGCGCGGCGTGGGACATGAAGCTGAGCCAGGACGAGATCCGCCGCCGCAACTTCATCACCCAGTTCCCGTACCAGACGCCGGTGGCGCTGCAGTACGACACGGGCGATTTCCACGCGTGCATGGACAAGGCCAATGAACTGGCCGACGTGGCGGGCTTTGCCAAGCGGCGCGAGGCGAGCAAGGCCAAGGGCCTGCTGCGCGGCATCGGCTACAGCAGCTACATCGAGGCCTGCGGGCTGGCGCCGTCGAACATCGCCGGGGCGCTGGGCGCGCGCGCGGGCCTGTTCGAATGCGGCGAGGTGCGCGTGCACCCCACGGGCAGCGTGACGGTGTTCACCGGCTCGCACAGCCACGGCCAGGGGCATGAGACGACGTTCGCGCAGGTGGTGGCCTCGCGGCTGGGCATCGACCCGGCGCAGGTGGACATCGTGCACGGCGACACGGGGCGCGTGCCGTTCGGCATGGGCACGTATGGCTCGCGCTCCATCTCGGTGGGGGGCGCGGCCATCATGCGCGCGCTGGACAAGATCGAGGCCAAGGCCAAGAAGATCGCCGCGCACCTGCTGGAGGCGAGCGACGCCGACATCGACTTCGCCAATGGCGAGTTCACGGTGAAGGGCACGGACAAGAAGATCGCTTTCGGCCAGGTGGCGCTCACGGCCTACGTGCCGCACAACTACCCGCTGGACAAGCTGGAGCCGGGCCTGAACGAAACCGCCTTCTACGACCCGACCAACTTCACCTTCCCCGGCGGCACCTACATCGCCGAGGTGGAGGTGAACCCCGAGACGGGCGAGACGCGCGTGGACCGCTTCACCGCGGTGGACGACTTCGGCACCATCATCAACCCGATGATCGTGGAGGGCCAGGTGCACGGCGGGCTGGTGCAGGGCATTGGCCAGGCGCTGCTGGAGCACTGCGTGTACGACCGCGAGACGGGCCAGCTCGTCACCGGCTCCTTCATGGACTACGCCATGCCGCGCGCCGACGACGTGCCCAGCTTCACCCTGGGCCACGTGTGCACGCCCTGCACCACCAACCCGCTGGGCACCAAGGGCTGCGGCGAGGCGGGGGCCATCGGCTCGCCGCCGGCGGTCATCAACGCCGTGCTGGACGCCCTGGCGCCGCTGGGCGTGAAGGACATCGACATGCCGGCCTCGCCCTCGCGCGTGTGGCAGGCCATTCAATCGGCCAAGCAGTGATTCATTCAAGGAGACAAGACCATGTACGCCTTCACCCTTGAACAACCCAAGACCCTGGCCGACGCGAAGCGGCTCACCGGCGGCGGCGCGCAGGCGCTGGCGGGCGGGCAGACGCTGATCGCCTCGCTGAAGCAACGCCTGGCGCAGCCCGGCGCGCTGGTGGACCTGGGCAACGTGGCCGAGCTGCGCGGCATCCGCCGCGAGGGCAACAGCCTCGTCATCGGCGCCATGACGCGCCACGACGAGGTGGCCAGCAGCGCGGACGTGAAATCGTCCATTCCCGCGCTGGCCGCGCTGGCCGGTGGCATTGGCGACAGGCAGGTGCGCGCCATGGGCACGATGGGCGGCTCGGTGGCCAACAACGACCCGGCCGCGTGTTACCCCAGCGCGGTGCTGGCGCTGGGCGCCACCATCGTCACGGACAAGCGCGAGATCAAGGCCGACGACTTCTTCCAGGGCATGTACAGCACCGCGCTGGACAGCGGCGAGCTGATCACCGCGATCCGCTTTCCCATTCCGAAGAAGGCGGCGTACGCCAAGTTCCGCCAGCCGGCCTCGCGCTTCGCGCTGGTGGGCGTGTTCGTGGCGCTCACCGACGGCGGCGCGCGCGTGGCCATCACCGGCGCGGGCAACGGCGTGTTCCGCCACCCGGGGCTGGAGGCGGCGCTGACCAAGAGCTTCACGCCCGAGGCCGTGCAGGGCGTGGCGGTGGACGCGGGCCAGCTCAACAGCGACCTGCACGCCAGCGCCGAGTACCGCGCGCAGCTCATCCGCGTGCAGACGCAGCGCGCAGTGGCCGCGGCCAACGGTTGATGCCTGAATCCACCGCCACGACGACCGAACCGCGCGACATCGACGGCTTGCTGGCCGCGCTGCGCGGCGTGGGCTACCACGCCCCGCGCGCGCTGGCCACGGCCGTGTTCCTGGCCATGCGCCTGCAGCGCCCACTGCTGCTGGAGGGCGAGCCGGGCGTGGGCAAGACGGAACTGGCCAAGGCCTTGTCGCGCGTGCTGGGGCGCCCTTTGTTGCGCTTGCAGTGCTACGACGGCATGGAGCAGCGCGAGGCGCTGTACGAGTGGAACCACACCGCGCAGTTGCTGCACATGCGCGCGGCGCAGAACACGGCCACGCCCGAGCAGATCGAGCGTGAGGTGTACCAGGAGCGTTACCTGATCCGCCGCCCGCTGCTGCAGGCGCTGCAGACGCCGCCGCCCGGCGCGGTGCTGCTGATCGACGAGGTGGACCGCGCGGACGAGCCCTTCGAGGCCTTTCTGCTGGAGTACCTGGGCGAATACCAGGTGAGCATTCCCGAGCTCGGCACCATCACCGCGATGGCCGCGCCGCTGACGATTCTGACGAGCAACCGCACGCGCGACCTGAACGACGCGGTGAAGCGCCGCTGCCTGTACCAGTGGCTGGACCACCCGGACCGCGAGCGCGAACTCGCCATCGTGCGCGGCCAGGTGCCGCAGGCCAGCGCCGCGCTCACCGAGCAGATCGCGCGCTTCGTGGAGCGGCTGCGCGCGCAGCCCTTCAGCAACGCCTTCCAGCGCGCGCCCGGCATCGCCGAGAGCGTGGAATGGGCCAAGGCCCTGGTGGCGCTGGACACGCTCACGCTGGACCCGGAGGTGATCCAGGACACGGCGGGCATTCTGTTCAAGCAGCGCGAGGACGTGGCCGCGCTGTTGCCGATGATCGATCAGTTGCTGCAACCGGAAGTCTGAGGATCGCCATGCAACTCGGCGACGCGCGCACGGGCAAGTTCCCGGACCAGATCACCGCCTTCGGCCGCGCCCTGCGCCGCGCCGGCGTGCCGGTGGACAGCGCGCGCATCGCCAGCGCCATCGCGGCCACGCAATTGGTGGGCGTGGAGCGGCGCGACGACCTGCAGGCCGCGCTGGGCGCGGTGCTGGTGAGCCGGCCGCAGGACGTGGAGGTGTTCGACGAACTCTTCGCGGCCTTCTTCCGCAACCCCGAGCTGGAAAAGCAGCTGCTGTCGCAGATGCTGCCCAAGTCGCCCACGGCCAAGCCCGCGGCACGCAGCGCGCGCGCGCAGGAGGCCTTGACCGTGGCCGGCGCCGTGGCCAAGCAACGCGCCCCGAGCGAGACCGAGCTGCGCTTCGACGCCGCCATGACGGCCAGCGACCTGCAGCGCCTGCGCCACGCGGATTTCGCGGGGCTGTCGGCCAGCGAGTTCCGCCTGGTCGAAACCCTGGCGCGCGACATCGCCCTGCCCTTGCCCGAGGTGCCCAGCCGCCGCGACCGGCCCGGGCAACGCGGCCACCGCATCCACTGGGGCCGCGCGCTGCAGCAGGCGCGCCGGCACGACGGCGAGCTGATCGCGCCGCCGCGCCGCCAGCGCCGCCGCGAGCCGCTGCCGCTGCTGGTGCTGGTGGACGTGTCCGGCTCCATGGAGCGCTACGCGCGGCTGCTGCTGGCGTTTCTGCACCAGGCCACGCGCGGGGTGCCGCGCTCGGCCTTCGCTTTCGGCACGCGCCTTACCGACCTGCGCGGAGCCTGGAAGCACAGCGACGCCGACACCATGCTGGCGCTGACCAACGCCGCCATCGCGGATTTCGCGGGGGGCACGCGCCTGGGCACGTCGCTTGCCGAATTGCGGGAGAAGCACGCGCGCTGCCTGGTGGGCCGGCGCACGGTGGTGCTGCTCATCACCGACGGGCTGGACACCGGCGACCCGGCGCAACTGGACGCCGAGTTGCTCTGGCTGCGGCGCCACAGCCGCCAGGTTCTGTGGCTCAACCCGCTGCTGCGCTATGCCGGGTACGAGCCGCTGGCGCAAGGGGCCAGCGTGCTGCACCGCCACGCGCACGGCATGCTGGCCGTGCACAACCTGGAACGGCTGGAACAGCTCGCCCAGGCCCTGGCCGACCTGCTGCGCGTGCGCTGAATCTGAAACCCAAGAAGGAGAACCCCATGGACATGGAAGGCCACCGCATCCTCCCCGTCGACCAGGTCAAGGTCTGGGACGCCCTCAACGACCCGGCCGTGCTCAAGGCCTGCGTGCCGGGCTGCGACAAGTTCGAGCCCCTGGGCGACGACGCCTACGCCGTGGGCGCGGCCATCAAGATCGGCCCGGTGTCGGCCAAGTTCACGGGGCGCGTGCAACTCAGCGAGATCACGCCGCCGCGCAGCTACGAACTGGGCTTCGAGGCCCAGGGCGGCGTGGCCGGCTTCGGCAAGGGCCATTCCAAGGTCACGCTGGAGCCCGCGCCCGGCGGCACGGAGCTGACCTACACCGTGAAGTCCACCGTGGGCGGCAAGATCGCCCAGCTGGGGCAACGCCTCATTGATGGCGCGGCCAAATCCATGGCAGATGACTTCTTCCGGCGTTTCGAGGAAGAATTGCTGCGCCGCCACCCCGAGGCGGCTGCCGCCCGGGCGGCGGTGCCGGTGCCCGCGGTGGCGGGCGGGCCTTTCGGTTCGCTGGGCCCCATGCCCGAATGGGCCTGGCCGGCGCTGGCCTTTGGCGGCACGTTCATCATTGCGCTCATCATCTTTTTCAGCCTCGCCTGGGGCTGATCGCCCACATGGAAAACCTCGATCTCTTCGTGCTGCGCACGCTGCTGGACTGGCGGCGAGCGGGCAAGGCCACGCTGCTGGCCACCGTCACCCGCACCTGGGGCAGCTCGCCGCGCCCGGTGGGATCCATCATGGCGCTGTGCGAAGGCGGCGCCGTCGTCGGCTCCGTGTCGGGCGGCTGCATCGAGGACGACCTGATCCACCGCTTCCGCGACAAGCTGGAAGACGGCCCGCCGCAGAAGACCAAGTACGGCGTGAGCGCCGACGAGGCCCACCGCTTCGGCCTGCCCTGCGGCGGCACGCTGGAGCTGCTGCTGGAGTTCAACCCCGACGCCGCCACGCTGGGCGATCTGGTGGAGCGCCTGAGCGCGGGCCGCATGGTCCAGCGCAGCACCGACATCGCCACCGGGCGCGTCACGCTCACCGACATCGACCAGCCCGAGGCCCTGCGCGAGCACGGCGGCGCGCTGCACAACGCCTTCGGGCCCGAGTACCGGCTGCTCATGATCGGCGCCGGCCAGCTCACCGAGTACCTGGCCACCATGGCGCTGTTCAGCGGGTTTTCGGTGACGGTGTGCGACCCGCGCGAGGAGTACCGCGGCGCCTGGCAGGTGCCCGGCGTGACCCTCACCACCGAGATGCCCGACGACGTGGTGCGCGGCTTTCGCGCCGACCGGCGCACGGCCATCGTGGCGCTCACGCACGACCCGAAGCTGGATGACCTGGCGCTGCTGGAAGCGCTGGAGACGGAGGCCTTCTACATCGGCGCCATCGGCTCGCGGCGCAACCAGATGGCGCGGCACGCGCGCCTCATCGAGCACTTCGACCAGACCGAGGAGAGCCTGGCCAAGCTGCGCGGGCCGATCGGCATCTACATCGGCAGCAAGACGCCGGCCGAGATCGCGGTGAGCGTGATGGCCGAGGTGCTGGCGGTGAAGAACGGCGTGCCGCTGCCGCGCGACCTGGCGGTGGGGCCGGCCAAGGACCAGTTGGACGTGACGCCGAACGATGCGGCGGCGGTCTGTTTCGTGCGCGAAGACTTGTGAAGCCCTGGAGCAACACCGTCGCGCTGGTGCTGGCGGCCGGCGCGGGCAGCCGCCTGGGCGGCGTGCCCAAGTGCCTCATCCGGGTGGACGGGCGCACGCTGCTGGAACGCCTGCTGGACGCGCTGGCCGAGGCGGACGTGCACAGCGTGCGTCTGGTGGTGGGTCACCACGCCGAGGCAGTGGCCGCGCACGTGGCCACCCTGCCGGCCGAACGCCGGCCCGTGCTGCTGCGCAACCCCGAGCCCGGCGACGAACCCGCCGACTCGCTGCGCGTGGGCCTGCGCAGCCTCACCTCCATGCCCGAACGCCTGCTGGTGCTGCTGGGCGACCTGCCCCTGCTCGGCGCGCCGCAGATCCTGGCGGCCGTGGACGCGTTCGACGCGCGCGAGCGCGGGCGCCACGTGCTGGTGCCTCAAGTGAACGGCCAGCCCGGCCACCCGGCCGTGCTCGACGGCCTGGCCTGCGCGCTGCTGCGCAACCAGAGCGGCGGCCTGCGCGCCTGGCGCCAGCGACAGCCCGAGGCTGTCGCGTTGTGGAACACATCGGACGAGGCGCACGTGCGAGACCTGGACAGGCCCGAGGACCTGCCACGCCTCGCGCGGGACATGGGTTGGCAGGTGGAGGCGCCGCCGGTTTGAGCGCCTCTCGAGCAAGCGCCTGATCAGTGGCGCTTGCCCGAAGCCCCATCGAGCCGCTCGACGCTCGCGACTCGGTGCAAAGGCAAGCTTGGCAAGGCGTTCGATGAGAGATCAAGGTTCAAGTCGCCGCCCGGCCGGGGGTGAGAGGAACTGTCGGCAGGTTCAGCATGTGGGCCAATTCCTGCGGGCTCATGCCAACTAAGCCCGCATCCGCCTTCTTGCGAATCGCTGCGTCAGCCTTCGCGTTCTCCTCCAGCTCGCGGATGAAATCGTCCGCCATCTCCATCACGTCTGCGAAGGAATGGTATTCCCGCTCATCGACATCATTGGGTGCAGGCGGCATGTTTTCCCGGAGCCGCCCAATAGCTCGCATGCGAGGCTGCGACGCCAGGTCTGCCTCCCGCCGGGATAAGGACAAGGGCGTACGCGGTGTCGAAGGCCGCGAGAGCTGGGCGCCAAGGGCCCCCCCATCCTGGACATGTTCGGCAGCTGCGATGGATTCGAACCCGTCCACATCGGCGCGCGCCGCGTCGTACATGTCTCGCGCGTACTCGATACCTTTCACCCAGCTCCCCTCCGTGTACTCCAGTCCATTCACGTATTCCGCCATCAACCGAGCCGTCGCTTTTCGCTGGAGCTCAACTTCCGACGACAAGCCCAGCTCCGGAAACGGACGTTTCAGCAATTCGCTCACGATGTCGAACTGGTCCAGGTAGGCATCGATCTGAGACTTCACTCGAAAGCTGAGTTCGCAGACAAGCCGCGCCGCGGACCAGCGGTCGGCATCGGACGCCTCTTGCCATTGCGTGACCGCCTCGCCCAGGTCCTTGAGCATGCGTTCGATTTCTTCGGGCTTGTCAGCGAACAGCGTGTCATGCAAGGAGTCGAGTTTCAGACCCTGGGTGCGCGGATCCTCCGCCAGGAGGCGAGTCAGTTCCGGATGAAGCTTCTTGCCATCCTCATGGTCAGGATCCAGGTAGGCGTCGAACGCCCTGAAGCTATCGCTGGCGAGCTCGCCCATTCGATCTATTGCGGCCAAACGCGCGCGGATGATGGTTTGGGCCCCGGCCTGCTGCGCAGCCTGTTGCTGCCCCTTCGCGGCTCGTGTGGCCTGTACTTGTTGCCGCTCCACTCTGGCGGCCTGAGCCTCCTTCTTCTGGGTCCGCGCAACCGCTGCTGTTTGCTCAGCCCATTGGTACGTCTCGACGAACTCGCTGCCCGGATGCAGCATGGCATTTGCAATGTCCACCAGAGCGTGGCCGAACCGAACGATTGGTTCACGATGGGCCGGGACGGTCTGGTAGTGAGGGGTAAGCGTCAACAATTCACCCACCGCCACCAGGGCGCGGATGTAGTCGGCACTTTTCTGCTGGAGTTCTCGGGCGTGATGCAGCACCTCGTCATGGAACTCGGGCTCGTGGCCGCGCTGGTCTCGCTGCTCCAAGAGAAGATTCAGCTGATGCCCCATCTCGATCAGCTCAGCCCACTTCTTGTTCAGCAAATCCTGGGGCAGCGACTCCATGCGCAATTCGCTCGAAACAGGCCACGCCGCAAAAATCTTATTGAAGCGGTTGCACAGCGTGTCGGCGTTTTTCGGGTTGGGCATCCCGGCCATGGCGTCAATGGCCCTGAGCAAGGGCTCGCCCGCGAAGCAGGCCTTGTCATAGCTGTCGACCAACTGCGTGTCCGCCGCCGTCTTTTCCTTGGTGGAGGCGGCCACAGCGAATCGGAGCCTCTTCTTACCGGTTTGCTGCGGCCCCGCTTCCAGTTTGCTCAAGGCCTTTCGCGTGGCCGTGGCTTTCTCCGCGGCCTCCTGTTTCAGCGGTTGGAGCGAGGTGGGGTCCGTCAACTTCAGGATGGGGGCTAGCGTTTTTGCCAACTCGACGACATCAAATTCCTTGCCGCTCTTCACCAGCAGGCCACTCAAGGCCCGGTCCACATCCGTCTCGGTGAAGCGCCCGGTCTTCCCTTGCTGGATGAGATAGGCGACGACATCTTTGTGAACCCTGCCGTTTCGAGACTTGCTGCCTTTGCCGACGCGTTCGAGATCAAGCAGCATCTGATGACCGTGCTTGCAATAGTGCGAGCCCTTGCCGGCATCGGCGTCGCCCTTGCTGCGCTCACTTTCCGCGCGCGCGGCCCCCAGGCGAATGCTTTTGGCCCAGTTCTCAAAGTCCTGGTGCGACAACGGCGGGCGTGAGAAGGGATTGCGAAGGCTCATTTGGATGTCTCTCAAGCGTGTATGCGTGGAAGAAGGTTGAATCAAACGCGGGCCGCCCACAGGCTGGCGGACACCGTGTGTTCCAGGGGTTCGTCGCCGACACGGGCCAAGGCGACACGCCACCAACGCCGCATGCCGTCGAAGTGCACGAGTGCAGCCTCAAAGGCCTTCGGCTCGGCATGGCTGGGGCCGAGCTCGCCGATCAAGGTCAGCGCGCCGGCCCCGCCATCGCGCGCCATTCGCAGGTTGCCGATCTGGCGCCACAGCGCGTTGTAGGAAAGGGCGAGGTTCAAGGCCTCGCGCTCACGGCCCTGGGCGGGCGAACCCAGATCGGCAATGAGCACCAGCCGCGTCCACTGTCTGGACCATTCGAGCTGGAAGGACTCGCCGTCCGGGAACAGGGCACACCAGTGGCCGGGCTGGGGATGAAGAAAGTGCACCACCTCACCCAGGCTGAGTTGCGCCTGCTCCAGCAGTTGGGCAGCGTCTTCTTCGGTGATCAGGCAGGGCATCGACAAAGGGCAGGTCGCAGTTGCGGAGTAGGTAGTCACATTTGCCGATTTGTTCCAGGCTTAGGCCGCCGCGATCGAACCTCAACCGAGGCTTTGCCGCACTGCGGCATGAACAAGGCTTGATCGACCCGCGGCAGGCTGATTCAATGCACCCCATGCCCATCAGCCCAGCCGCTTCGCCCACCGACCGCCTGGCCCTGATCGAGCAGGCGCGCCGCGCCGTGCTGGAGGCGCGCAACCCCGACGCCGGGCCCCGCCTGGCCCCCTGGGTGGCGCGCTCCTGGCGGCGCTGCCTGCAACTGGGCCTGGAGCCACGCCGCGAGGTCACGTTCGACCCCGTGAGCAGCGCCCAGGCGCACCGCGCGCTGGAGGCCAGCCAGCCGCTGCTGCGGGCCGCCGCGCCCGTCATCCGCTCGCTGGCGCGTGCCATGGCGCACACGCGCTACTTCGCCATCCTCACCGACGCGGAGGGCGTGGTCATCGACGTCAACGGCCCCATCGACCGGCACGACCCGAGCGTCGCGCGCATCGCGCGCGTGGGGGTGGACCTGTCGGAACGCGCCGTGGGCACCACCGCCATCGGCATGGCCCTGACCGACCTGCAGCCCGTGTGGCTGCACCGGGGCGAACATTTTTTCGACGCCACCAGCATCTACAGCTGCGCGGGCGCGCCCATCTGGGACCCGGACGGCCAGTGCGTGGGCATGCTGGACCTGACCGGCGTGAACGTGGCCGAGCAGCCCGCGCTCAAGCACCTGGTGTCGCAATCGGCGCGCAGCATCGAGAACGCGCTGGCGCTGGCGCGGCCCCACCACCTGCTGCTGCGCATGAACTGGCCCGGCCGCGTGCTGGGTGACGACAGCGACGGCCTGGTCGGCCTGGACGCGGACGGCAATATCACCGGGCTGAACCGCCCGGCCGCCGACATGCTGGGCGTGGCGCCGGGCTCACCGGCCGGCCACGCCAGCCTGCACTTCGCGGCGCCGGTCGAGTCGCTGTTCGACACGGCCGCGGCGCATGGCGGTGCGCTGGAGCTGCCACTGTGGTCGGGCCTGCGGCTGCAGGTGCTGGCCCAGCTGGACCGCAACGCCGTGTCGCAGGCCGTGCCCCTGAAAGACCTGGAAACCGCCGCCATTCGCAAGGCGGTGGACGACGCGCGCGGCAACGTGCAGGAAGCCGCGCGGGCGCTGGGGATCAGCCGGGCGACGATTTATCGGAAGCTGGGGGCCAGGAGTCGCTGACTCGCAAGCTGCGCGCTGGCACCTATTTGTTGAGCTTCGGCGGGGTGGATTTGGGCTGCTCATCGCGACCGAAAAGGCGCTCCTTCAATAGGCCGAACGTGCTCAGTTCGTTCAGCCTTTTCTGCTCGGCAAACGCCTCTTCGATTTCGTCGTCCAACATGAAATCCTCCGCATCAGGTGAGAGGAATCGCTCCTCAGCCGACAGCTGATTCCACGATCGATCACCGACCGTCGTCCCGGTGGGGGCAGCGTCGACCGGGGTCAGCACCCCCTTCAACAGCGGGCTCTCGGGGTCAGGGGATCGGGCCAGGAGCATCTGATCCACCACCGCGGGTGAGTCGGGCCGCGGCGAATTCAGCCCATCGCTGCGCCTGCGGTCCGTCTCGGAGACGTCGCCAAGCGACAGCCAGTCGCTGCGCTCCAGCGTGTGCAACTGTTCGGCGAGCGGTGGCTCAGTGGATTCCGGCGGCAGATCCAGCCGTTCGTTGATCTCCCTCGACAGCGCCTCGTCAACAGGCGGCTCTTCCAACGGCCGCCCAGGACGCGTCGCCAACGACACGTTGGCGCGATCCATTTGACTGAACATGTCCTCAAACGCGTCGATGTCGGCTTGTGTGGCGAACGAGGCGGGCGCGCGTGTGCCAATGCGCCGAGGCGAACGGATCGGCGTCGTCAGCAGCCGGCGATCCTCGGATTGCCTCACTTCAGCCCATGGCTTGCCCTTCGCGGAAGTCACCCCGTGGGCAGGGTGTGGCGCAGCAGGCGCGCCTCCGACGTCGATGCTCGCCAGAAGATCGTCCAGGCGCTGGACTGCCTCGTCCATCCTCCGTCCGACGAATGCATCCGGCACCAGGCGGCTCACGTCCTCGTCGCTCAGCGGTGCCACCACAGGCTGTCGGACCGGCTCGTTCAAGGGTGGATCGAGCAGCACATCCTGACCAGCGATCGCAGGGCTGTCATCGGTGATCCGGCTGGCGAGGGACTCCACGGCCGTCGACCTGACGGGCAGGTTCAGGCGGGGCGCCAGTTCGAGGGCGGGGTGCGGATGCACGTCGTTCTGCTCCTGAGGCCCTGCACCTTCGACCTCAGCGAAGAGATCGGCCGCCCATTGCCTGGCCTTCAAAGTGCCATTGCCGACGGTCGACGCCAGGGGCGCTTTTGGCCGGGCTTGGCGAATGGGTCGGTGAAGAAGCGCCGGCTCGAGGCCCTTCGAGGAGGAAGCAACACAGGCCGAGTCCGCGCCCTCCACGGCGTCCTCAAGCGCGTTCAACCGGAGGTCCTGCTGCTCCTGCTGTTCCTGCTTCAGCGCCGCCAGTTGCGCATCGACATCTTCTTCGCTCTGGACGCCAAACTGCGACTTGACGTGCTCTTGCACCGCGTGAATTTGGTCTTGCACAGCCGCCACGGCCAACGCCGTGGTCAGTTCGGTGACTTGTTGCTGCTTGCGCAAAGCGAAGCGAAGCGACGTGTGTGCCAAGCCATGGGGCGCCGCACAGGCTTGGGCCACCTGCAGCAGACTCTTGGCCATGTCGAGCCAGGCACCTTGCTCCGAAACTGACAGGTGGGATGGAAATCCGACGGCGAGGAGCTGGATCACCCGGGTCAACTTCGTCATCCACTCGTTGACGGAATCAATGACGTCCTGGCTCGCTTTCTGAATCTCTTGAAGCAGTTCAGGAGAAGGAGCCGGGCCATTCGCCCGCTGCACCAGATCATTCAATCCGTCGACCAAGTTATTCAGCTGCCTCCGAGGCAGTTCCACCAGCGAAGCGTGGAAAGTCTGCGGAGACAGGGGTCGGGTGACGGCGCTCGATTGCAACGCCTCGGTCAAACGTTCGATGGCCTTCGCCTCTGGAGAGTCCGCAACCGACGCACCAAAGAACCGGAGGAATGGTTTCGCTTTGTCCTCCACGTCCTTTGACACTGCGTCTTCGATCTGCTGCGCCTTCTTCAGTTGGTCATCACTGGAAGACGGGCTGTTCACCAGGGCCGCCCGCTCGGGCGATCCTGCCTGCATCCACGCGTGGACCTCACGGGCGACCATGGTGACCCCTGCTTTGACCGTCGACCGCTCGTGTGCGGGCGATACCGGGCGCAACGCCAGGGCCAACTCCGCAGGAGAAAACTCCTTGCGTCCTTTCAGCTCCTTCAGCTTCGGCAATACGCGAGCCAATTGTTCAGGCGCGTATTCGGCTCCATGGATTTCCAAGTACTTGATGGCGCGATCGAGACATCGCTTGTTTCGATGCGCGGCAGACTTGGAGAGAGCCTGGCTCGTGTGCATGTGGGACTTGCCATCGACGCGAAACAGCTTGCCCTTGACATCAAGGGAGTTCTTCGTGTGACGGGCTTGTCCTTCGACCTCCTTCGTCAGTCCAGTGAACTCTTCGCGAGACATGGGCTGGCTTTTGGAGGATTTCAAGAAATTCGGCAGCTTGGGAAGGGATGGCATGGTGTCACCTTGGGAAATGGCACCCTCTATCGGGTTGGGTGCGGGGCTTGGTGAACCCAGCTACCGGTTCGTTCCATGCCTAGGCCGCCGCCTTGCGCGGGCGCGGCCTTGATGCCTTCTTGACACCCACCCCCGAAGTCTTTCGCCCGCCTTGACGGGCCCCTGCCTACGCTCACCCAGGTCTTCACTTCGGGGGTTCCCATGGACTTCGTGACGCTCGCCGCCCTGTTGGCGGCCGGGCTGTTTGCCTACCTCGTGGCTGTGCTCGCTCGGCCGGAGGAATTCTCATGAGCGCCGGCGCCTGGAGCCTGCTCGCGCTCTTTCTCGCGGCGCTGCTCGCCCTGGCCTGGCCGCTGGGGCGCTGGATGCACACGGTCATGGACGGCGGTTTCACGCTCGGCCAACGCATCGAGGCCCCGCTGTGGCGCCTGCTGGGCACACGGCCCGAGGCCGAGACCGGCTGGTGGCCCTACGCGCGGGGCCTGCTGGTCTTCAACGCGCTGGGCGTGGTCGCTGTGTTCGCGCTGCAGTTGTTGCAGGGCGCGCTGCCGTTCAACCCGCAGGGCTTGGGCGCGGTGACAGCGGACTCGGCCTTCAACACGGCCGTCAGCTTCGTCACCAACACCAACTGGCAGGGCTATGGCGGCGAGACCACCATGGGCTACCTCACGCAGATGCTGGGCCTGACGGTGCAGAACTTCCTGTCGGCGGCCACGGGCATCGTGGTGGTGGCGGCGCTGATGCGCGGCTTCGCGCGGCATTCAGCGCGCGGGGTGGGCAACGTGTGGGTGGACCTCACGCGCATCACGCTGTGGGTGCTGCTGCCGCTGTCGGTGCTGCTGGCGCTGGCCTTCGTTGGCCTGGGCGTGGTGCAGAACCTCTCGCCCTACCTCACGCTCACGCCGCTGCAGCCGGGCGTGGGCGATCAGACGCTGGCCATGGGCCCCACGGCCTCGCAGCTGGCCATCAAGATGCTGGGCACCAACGGCGGTGGCTTCTTCAACGCCAACTCGGCGCACCCGTTCGAGAACCCGAGCGAGTGGAGCAACGCGTTGCAGATGCTCGCCATCTTTGCCATTCCCGCCGGCCTGTGCTTCACCTTCGGCCGCGTGGTGGGCGATCTGCGCCAGGGCTGGGCCGTGCTCGCCGCGATGGCGCTGATCTTCGTGGCCGCCGTGGTGGCCGCCACCAGCTTCGAGCAGCAGGGCAACCCGGCCCTGGCCGCGCTCGGCACCGACCAGGCCGCGAGCGCCCTTCAGTCGGGCGGCAACATGGAGGGCAAGGAGGTGCGCTTCGGCATCGCGGCGTCCTCGCTGTTCGCGGTGATCACCACGGCCGCCAGTTGCGGTGCGGTGAATGCCATGCACGACAGCTTCACGCCGCTGGGCGGCATGGTGCCCACGGCGCTGATGCAACTGGGCGAGGTGGTCTTCGGTGGCGTGGGCTCTGGCCTGTACGGCATGCTGGTGTTCGCGCTGCTGGCGGTGTTCGTGGCGGGCCTGATGATCGGCCGAACACCGGCCTACCTGGGCAAGAAGATCGAGCCCTTCGAGATGCAGATGGTGTCGATCGCGATTCTGGTGACGCCGCTGCTGGTGCTGCTGGGCACGGCCGTGGCGGTGATGACGGAGGCCGGCCGCGCGGGCATCCAGGACGCGGGCCCGCACGGGTTGACCGAGGTGCTGTACGCCTTCTCCTCGGCGGCCAACAACAACGGCAGCGCCTTCGCGGGCCTGTCGGCCAACACCCCCTTCTACAACGTGCTGCTGGCCATCGCCATGGCCGTGGGCCGCTTCGGCGTGATCCTGCCAGTGCTGGCCCTGGCCGGCTCGTTCGCGGCCAAGCCGCGCGCCGAGGCCAGCGCCGGCAGCCTGGCCACGCACGGGCCGCTGTTCATCGGTCTGCTGGTGGGCACGGTGCTGCTGGTGGGCCTGCTCAATTACGTGCCCGCGCTGGCCCTGGGCCCGGTCGTCGAGCACCTGATGCTGTGGGCGAAATGAGGCGCCCGACCATGACAAGACAAAGCCTTTCCCTGTTCGACCCGGCCCTGGTGCGGCCGGCCCTGGTCGGCGCGCTGCGCAAGCTCGACCCGCGCGCGCAGATCCGCAACCCCGTGATGTTCGTGGTGTACGTGGGCAGCGCCTTCACCACCGCGCTGTGGTTCGCGCGGCCCGACGGCTTCACGCTCGCCGTGGCGCTGTGGCTGTGGTTCACGGTGCTGTTTGCCAACTTTGCGGAAGCGATGGCCGAAGGGCGCAGCCAGGCGCAGGCGGCGAGTCTGCGTGGCTTGAAGCGCCAGACCTGGGCGAAGAAGCTGGACGGCGCGTTCAAGCCCGGTACCCCGCGCACGGCCATGCGCTGGCTGCCGATCGAGGCCGAGTTGCTGCGCAAGGGCGACGTGGTGCTGATCGAGGCCGGCGACACGGTACCCGCCGATGGCGAGGTGATCGGCGGCGTGGCCTCGGTGGACGAGAGTGCGATCACGGGCGAATCGGCGCCGGTGATCCGCGAGTCGGGCGGCGATTTCTCGGCCGTCACCGGTGGCACACGCGTGTTGTCGGACGCGGTGGTGGTTCGCGTGAGCGTGAACCCCGGCGAGACTTTCGTGGACCGCATGATCGCGATGGTGGAGAACGCGCGGCGCCAGAAAACGCCGAACGAGATCGCGTTGACCATCCTGCTGGTGGCGCTGACGATCGTGTTCCTGGGCGTGGTGGTGAGCTTGCTGCCGTTCTCCACCTTCAGCGCGCAGGCGGGGGGCGTGGGCGAACCGGTCGGTTTGGTGGTGCTGGTGGCGCTGCTGGTGTGCCTGATCCCCACCACCATTGCCGGGCTGCTGTCCGCCATCGGCGTGGCGGGCATGAGCCGCCTGATGCAGGCCAACGTGATCGCGACCTCGGGCCGCGCGGTGGAGGCGGCTGGCGACGTGGACGTGCTGTTGCTCGACAAGACCGGCACCATCACCCTGGGCAACCGGCAGGCGGCGGCCTTTCTGCCGGCGCCCGGTGTGAGCGAGCGCGATCTCGCCGACGCCGCACAGCTCGCCTCGCTGGCCGACGAAACGCCCGAGGGCCGCAGCATCGTGGTGCTGGCCAAGCAGCGGCACCAGTTGCGGGAACGCGAACTGCAGTCCATGGGAGCGCACTTCGTCGCGTTCACGGCGCAGACGCGCATGAGCGGCGTGGACCTTGCCGAGGGCCGCCAGATCCGCAAGGGCGCGGCCGACGCGATCCGCCGCCACGTGGAAGCCCTCAGCGGCGTGTGGCCCATGGCCGTGCAGACCCTGGTGGACGACGCCGCGCGGCGCGGCAGCACGCCGCTGGTGGTGGCCGACAACGCGCGCGTGCTGGGCGTGGTGGAGTTGAAGGACATCGTCAAGGGCGGCATCAAGGAGCGCTTCGCCGAGCTGCGGCGCATGGGCATCCAGACCGTGATGGTGACCGGCGACAACCGCCTCACGGCGGCGGCGATCGCGGCAGAGGCCGGCGTGGACGACTTCCTCGCCGAGGCCACGCCCGAGGCCAAGCTGGCGCTGATCCGCGAGCACCAGGCCCGCGGTCGCCTGGTGGCCATGACAGGCGACGGCACCAACGACGCACCCGCACTGGCCCAGGCCGACGTGGCCGTGGCCATGAACACCGGCACGCAGGCCGCCAAGGAGGCCGGCAACATGGTCGATCTCGACAGCAACCCCACCAAGCTGATCGAGATCGTGGAGACCGGCAAGCAGTTGCTGATGACGCGCGGCGCGCTGACCACGTTCAGCATCGCCAACGACGTGGCGAAGTACTTCGCCATCGTGCCGGCGGCGTTCGTCACCACCTACCCGCAGTTGCAGGCGCTCAACGTGATGCAACTGGCGAGCCCGGCCTCGGCCATCGTCTCGGCGGTGGTGTTCAACGCCTTGGTCATCGTGGCGCTGATCCCCGTGGCGCTGCGCGGCGTGCGCTACCGCGCCGTGGGCGCGGGCCCGCTGCTGCGGCGCAACCTGGCGATCTACGGCCTGGGCGGCGTGATCGTTCCCTTCATCGGCATCAAGGCCATCGATCTCGTGATCGCCGGCCTGGGCCTGGCCTGAACCCAAGGAGTTCTCATGACCAGCGACAACACCCCCACCCACCACGAAAGCCTGGGCACCACGCTGCGCGCCGCCGTGCTGCTGTTCCTGCTGCTGAGCGTGGTCACCGGCCTGCTCTACCCGCTGCTGCTCACCGGCGCGGCGCAGACGCTGTTTCCTCATCAGGCCAATGGCAGCCTCATCCAGCGCGACGGCAAGCCCGTGGGCTCCGCGCTCATCGGCCAGGCCTTCACCGAGCCGGGCCACTTCTGGGGCCGGCCCTCGGCAACCGGGCCCACGCCCTACAACGCGGCGGCCTCGGGCGGCTCCAACCTCGGCCCCACGAGCCAGCCGCTGCAGGACGCCGTGCGCGAGCGCATCGCGGCGCTGCGCGCGGCCGACCCGGGCAACAGCGCGCCCGTGCCGGTGGACCTGGTGACCGCGTCGGCCAGCGGGCTGGACCCGCACATCAGCCTGGCGGCGGCGCAGTACCAGATCAAGCGCGTGGCCCGCGCGCGCGGCCTGGCGCCGGACACCGTGCAGGCCCTGGTGGACCGCCACGCCCGGCGCCCACTGATCCCCGGCCTGGGCGAGCCGCGCGTGAACGTGCTGGCACTCAACCTCGCGATCGATGCCGCCGCGACGCCGGTGCGATGATGCGGGCGCCATGAACGACGCCACGCAGCGCCCCGACCCCGACCTCCTGCTCGCGCAGGTGCAGGCCGACGAGGACCGGGCGCGGCGCGGGCGGCTGAAGATCTTCTTCGGCGCGTCCGCCGGCGTGGGCAAGACCTACGCCATGCTCTCGGCCGCGCGCGCCGCCCAGGCGGAGGGCACGGCCGTCACCATCGGCGTGGTGGAAACCCATGGCCGGCCCGAAACGCAGGCGCTGACGCAGGGCCTGCCGCGCCTGCCCTTGCGCAGCGTGCCGCACAAGGGTCACGCGCTGCACGAGTTCGACCTCGACGCGGCCCTGGCCTTCGGCGCCACGCACCCCGGGGCCCTGGTGCTGCTCGACGAACTCGCGCACAGCAACGCGCCCGGATCGCGCCACCCCAAGCGCTGGCAGGACGCGGAGGAACTGCTGGCCAGCGGCGTCGACGTGTGGACCACGATGAACGTGCAGCACCTGGAGAGCCTGAACGACGTGGTCAGCGGCATCACCGGCATCCGTGTGTGGGAGACCGTGCCCGATCGCCTGTTCGACGGGGCCGACGAGGTGGTGGTGGTCGATCTGCCACCCGACGAATTGCTGGAGCGCCTGCACAGCGGCAAGGTCTACCTGCCCACGCGCGAGGGCGACGACCAGCGCGCCGAACGCGCCGCCGCGAACTTCTTCCGCAAGGGCAACCTGCTGGCGCTGCGCGAGCTGGCCCTGCGCCGCACCGCCGACCGGGTGGACGACCAGGTGCGCGCCTTCCGCCAGGCTGGCGCGGTGCGCCCCGTGTGGCCCAACCGCGAATCGCTGTTGGCCTGCGTGGGGCCCGGCGCCTCGGCCGACAAGGTGGTGCGCAGCGCCGCGCGCATGGCCGCGCAGCTCGACGTGCCCTGGCACGCTGTGCACGTGCAGGCGCTGTCGCGTGAGCCCGACGCCGCCACGCAGAAAGCGCTGGACCTGGCCGAATCCCTGGGCGCCAGCGTGAGCAGCTTCAGCGACCGCGACCCGGCGCGCGCGCTGGTGCGTCATGCGCGCGAGCACAACCTCACGCGCCTGGTGCTGGGCCGCTCGCGCCGCGCCTGGCCCTGGGCGCGGCCCATGGCCGAGCGCATCGCCGCGCAGGCGGGCGAGCTGGAGCTGCTGCACGTGGCCGAGCCACCCGGCGGAAGCGAGCGCGCAGTGCCCGCCCGGGCGGCCGACGAGGCACCGCCCGGACCGCGCTGGCCCGGCTATCTGGCGGCTGCCGTGGCCTGTGGGCTCACGGCCCTGCTGGCCACCCCGCTCATCCCGGTGCTGGAGCTCAGCAACATCGTGATGATCTTCCTGCTCGTGGTGGTGGGCATCGCGCTGCGTTTCGGGCGCGGCCCCGCGGTGCTGGCGGCCTTTCTGGGCGTGGCGCTGTTCGATTTCTTCTTCGTGCCGCCACGCTTCACGCTGGCCGTGAGCGACGTGGAGTACCTCGTCACCTTCGCCGTGATGCTGGTGGTGGCGCTGGCCATCGGCCAGCTCACCGCCGTGCTGCGGCAGCAGGCCGATGCCGCCACGCGGCGCGAGCGGCGCGTGCGCGCGCTGCACGACATGTCGCGCGACCTGTCGGCCGCGCTGTTGCCCGAGCAGGTGGCCGAGATCGGTGCGCGCTTCGTGCAGGCCGAGTTCGGCATGCGCAGCAGCCTGCTGGCCGCCGACGAACACGACCGCCTGCAGGCCCTGCCCGGTGGGCAGGCGCCGGTGGATATGGCGGTGGCGCAGTGGGCCTTCGAACGCGGCGAGCCCGCCGGCCGCGGCACCGACACCCTGCCCGCCAGCGCCACGCTGGTGGTGCCGCTGAAGGCGCCGATGCGCACGCGCGGCGCGCTGGTGCTCGACCCCGGCGCGGCGGGCCAGGGGCAGCGCCGGGCACTGGACACCGAGCAGCGCCGGGCGCTGCAGGCCTGCGCCTCGCTGCTCGCCATCTCGCTGGAACGCATCCACTACATCGAAGTGGCGCAGCACAGCACGGTGCAGATCGAATCGGAGCGCCTGCGCAACTCGCTGCTGGCCGCCATCTCGCACGACCTGCGCACGCCGCTGGCCTCGCTGGTGGGCCTGGGCGACGCGCTTCGCCTCACACCGCCACCGCTGTCGCCCGCGCAGGCCGAGCTGGCCGAGGCCATCGCGCAGTCGGCGCGGCGCATGGCGGCGCTGGTGACCAACCTGCTGGACATGGCGCGCCTGCAGGCCGGCGCGGTGCCCCTGCAGCGCGCCTGGCAGCCGCTGGAAGAAGTGGTGGGCAGCGCGCTGGCGGCCTGCGGCGACGCGCTGCACGGCCGCGCGATCGAGGTGCACCTGCCGGCCGATCTGCCGCTGCTGCAGTTCGACGCCGTCCTGATGGAGCGCGTGCTGGTGAACCTGCTGGAGAACGCGGCCAAGTACACGCCGGCGGGCTCGGCCATCCGCCTGTGGGCCGTTGCGGACGCCGACGTGGTGCGGCTGTGCGTGGACGACCACGGACCGGGCCTGCCGCGCGGCCAGGAGGCGCGCGTGTTCGAGAAGTTCGAGCGCGGCTCGCGTGAAAGCGCCACGCCCGGCGTGGGCCTGGGCCTGGCCATCGGCCGCGCCATCGTCGAAGCACACGGCGGACGCATCGAGGGCCGCAACCGCGAGCGCGACGGCCGCGTGGAGGGCGCGCGCATCGAGATCACCCTGCCGCGCGGCACGCCGCCGGCCGACCATTCGACGCAATGAGCACACACGCCCCGCAGATCCTGGTCGTCGAAGACGAGGCCGACATCCGCCGCTTCGTGCGGCTCACCCTGCAGGCCGAAGGCCACGAGGTGCACGAGGCCGCCACCTTGCAGCGCGGCCTGATCGAGGCCGGCACGCGCCGCCCCGACCTGGTGGTGCTGGACCTGGGCCTGCCCGACGGCGACGGCGTGGACCTGATCCGCGACCTGCGCCAGTGGTCGGCGGTGCCGGTGATCGTGCTGTCGGCGCGCAGCGCCGAGGCCAGCAAGATCGAGGCACTGGACGCGGGCGCCGACGACTACCTCGTCAAACCGTTCGGATCGGGTGAACTGATGGCACGCGTGCGCGCGCAGTTGCGCCGGCACCTCGCCCAGACGCCCGCCGGGGAATCGGTCATCCGCTTCGGAGAGGTGGCCATCGACCTGGCGCGCCACCAGGTGCAGCGCGCGGGTGAGCCGCTGCGGCTCACGCCCATCGAATACAAGCTGCTCACCCACCTGGCCAGCCAGCCCGAGCGCGTGATCACCCACGCGCAACTGCTGCAGGCCGTGTGGGGCCCCGGCCACCGCGAGGACACGCACTACGTGCGCGTGCACATGGCCAACCTGCGCAAGAAGATCGAGCTGCACCCGGCGATGCCCAGGCACCTGCTCACGGAGACCGGCATCGGCTACCGCTTCGTGCCCTGAGAACGTGCCCTGAGCCGGCGCACTCACCCGAGCAGGTTCACCGCGCGCAGCGGCCGCAGCACGCTGGACGGTGTCATGCCGAAGGTGTGGCGGAACATGCGGCTGAAGTGGGCCGAGTCGGCGAAGGCACCGTCCAGCGCGGCCTCGGTGAGGCTGCCGTCGGGCCGGTAGGCGGCCATGGCCCGCCGCACCTGGGTCCAGATGCGGTAGCTGCGAAAGCTCACCCCCAGTTCGTCGCTGAACAAGTGGTTGAAGCGGGAGGCCGACAGGTGCGCCGAACGCGCCAGCGCCTCGCGGTCGGGCACGCCCTCACCCGCTTCGCGCAGGCGCTGCAGGCTGCGCAGCACGCGCGGGTCCACCGGCTGCAGCTCGGGCAGCCCCTGGCGCCCCAGCAGCGCGGGCAGGTCGAAGCTGTGCAGGCGCTGTTCGGTGTGCCAGCGGTTCACGGCGCGGGGCACCGGCTCGCCAATCACCGGGCCCTGGCGCGCGAACACCGGCCTCAGGCGCCGCACCTCCGGCGCGTCGGGCTCCAGGTACATCAGCGCGACGCGCTCGCCCTGCGGATCGAACACATGCTCCACGCCGGCGTCGATCAAGGCGCTGTGGCAGGTCTCGACGCGCCCGCCCGGCAACAGCAGGCGAAACCGCCCCGACAGCCCCAGCAGCAGCACCGGCGCGGCGTGGCGGTGCCAGCCGGTGGCGGGGATCTCACCCAGGTACAGCGCCTTGTCGGCGCACAGGGTGAGCGCGTTGCCGCTCAACACAGCCCAAACCTCCAAGACGCTCGCGAGCCCGGCCGATACCGTGGCGGCTCCATCCACCCCCACGACAGGAGAACGAGGTGTCGATTCGTACCGCCCACCATTGGGCGCTGGGCCTGGCCCCGCAGGCCGGGTTGATCAACGCTGCAGGCAAGGGCCTGTCCCATCTGCTCAAGGCTCCACTGGTGAACATGAACCGCCGGCTGGCGGGCCTGGTCGAGCGCCAGGTCCGCGTGGCCGGGCACGCGCTGCATTATCTGGACGGCGGGCGTGGCGAGCCGGTGCTCTTGCTGCACGGCATCTTCGCGGAGAAGGACCACTGGGTCGATCTGGCGCGGCGGCTCACGCCGCACCACCGTGTGATCGTGCCCGACCTGCCCGGCTATGGCGCGAGTGAGCGGCACGACGACCAGCGCTATGGCTACGCCGAGCAGGTGGAGCGCCTGCGCGCCTTCATGGACGCGATCGGCCTGCAGCGCGCGCACGTGGCGGGCAGCTCCATGGGCGGTGCGCTGGGCGCCCTGCTGGCCGGCGAGTACCCCGGGCGCGTGGCCTCGCTGGCCTTCATCGGCGCGCCGCATGGCCTGCGCTCGCCGCAAGCCAGCGAGACGGACCGCCTGATCGACGCGGGGCAGGCGCCGCTGATCGCGCACGACCCGGCGGAATTCGACGCCCTGCTCGCGCGCCTGTTCGCGCAGCGGCCGTGGCTGCCTTGGCCCATCCTGCGCGTGGCGCGCGAGGACGCGATCCGGCGGGCGCCGTCGAATCACCGCATCTGGCAGGAGCACCTGGCCGACCGCCATCTGCTGGAGGCGCGACTTGCGCGGGTGCGCGCGCCGCTGCTGACGCTGTGGGGTCGGCGCGACCGGGTGTTCCACGTGTCGGGCGCGCGCACGCTGCGCTGGCACCGTCCCGACGCGGACATCCAGGTGCTGGACCGCCTGGGACATTTGCCGATGATGGAGGACCCGCTGGCCGTGGCGCAGCGCTACCGCCCCTTCCTGGCACGCCACCGATGGATGACCCGATGCGCATGAGCCCCTTCCTGCCTGCCCGCGCCCCAAGCTCAGCGTCCTGGCGCTTCATGGCGCTGGCCTTGTGCGCCGCCTTGGCCGCCTGCGAAACGGCGCCCCGCGCCGGGAGCGAGACGCAGGCCCAGGTACTGGACGTGGTGACGGACCGCCACGCCCTGCGCGACGGCCACCCCGAGCTGTACGCGGCCCTGCGCGCCGGGGTGGCGCGGCGCGAGCTCGACGAGGGTCGGCTGGTCGAAGGCGAGTGCGGCGTGCCCGACGGCGCGCAGCCCTCGGGCATGCGCTGGCACACGGTGACGGTGCTGCTGCCGCCCGGCGTGCGGCTGCCCAGGCGCACCGTGGCGGACGTGCACGAACTGCGCGGCCCCGTGCCGGCCTGGGCCTTCGACTTCGCCGCGGCCGGCTTGCGCCGCCTGGACGCGCTGCGCGACAGCGACCTGGCGGCCGGCCGCGTGCTGCGCCTGGGCTGCCAGCTCAAGGTGCTGGACGGTGGCGATTGGTATGCGCCGGTCTGGGTGGCGACCGCGCCGGACCGCCTGCGCCTGGCACCCGGCGACGTCGTTCGTCTGCGCGTGGGCGCCGAAGCCGGTTCGAAGGATGCGGGCCCACCGGCCGAGGTGCTGGAGCGGCGAACCGACGTGGCCGCGCCCGGCGGCAAAGCGCTGGTGCGCTGCGGCTAAGGTGCCGCGACAGGCGCAAGGGCACGCAGCCGCTGGTGCACCGGGTCCGCGTCATCCACCGGCTGGTTCTGCTTGCCCTTGAGGTAGTGCTCGGTGAACACGCCGAACCAGGCCGACAGCGCCTCGGCCGCGCGCGGCTCGCCCGCCAGCGCCAGGCACAGGGCCGCCCCCTCGGCGGTGCAGAAGTGATCATCGCGCGCGGCGCGGCGCAGGCGGTAGCTGGAGGGGTGGTCGGGGTGCAGGCTCAGCACCGGAAACGGGTCGAGGTAGCGGCTTTTGTTGAACATCTTGCGCGCCTCGGACCAGGTGCCGTCGAGCAGCACGAACAGCGGGCGGCGCGCGGGCGCATCGGCCGTGGCGGGTTCGGCCGGCGGCGGCGTGGCGATGACCCGCGAGGGCTCCACGAACTCACCCGGGAACACCACGCAAGGCTGCCATTGCGGGTCGCTCAGCAAGGCGATGAGCGCGGGATCGATGACGGTGCGCGACCAGCCGAAGGCCCAGGTATCGGCCACCACGTCGGCAATGAGCCAGCCGGTGTTGCTGGGCTTGAGCGCCTCGATGTCGCCCATGAGCAGGCACACGCCGGCGCGTGTGTCCACGCGGGGCTGCAGATCGCAGACACAGTAGGCCCGCAGGAGGCGGCAACGTTCGCACCGGATGGCCGCGCCGCCGCGGGCCACGAAGGGCTTGACACTGGCGGCCATGCGCGCGGCGCGCAGGCGGAAGACGGCGTGGGACATGAGGCGGCGACTGTACCGCCGCCCCGTGCCGCCGCACGGTCAGGGGATGAAATTCAGGCCTTCCGGCAGCTCGCCCTGGATCGGCACTTCAAACAGCGGCCCGCCGCCGTCGGGGTCGATCACCGTCGCGCCGTGGCTGGCGAAGAACACCGCGATCTGCGTCTGTGCCGCCACCGCCAGCGGCGCGGCGGCCGCAATGCCGATGTTGGTGAGGAAGGTGTGCGGGTTCTTCGGAATGCCCGGGTTGCCGGCATTGGCCAGGTCGTTGCGGAAGTAGGTGACGCGGTCCTTGAGCCCGCCGGCGCGCACGATGGCGCTGCTGGTGGGGTTGGGCACGGTCACGTCGCCCTTGGCGAACTGCACGATGACGGGCTTGGCCGCGTGGCCTTGGGGCGGGTCGCGGCGGATCAGCTCGGCGTACGACACGGGGTTGCCCGACTGCTGCACCCATTCGTTGCGGTCCAGCAGCTCGGCGATGGCCATGGCGCCGGGCACGGTGTTCACCAGCGGCGGCTGGTCGCGCAGGGGCAGGTTCTCGTTGAAGTTGAGCGGCACCGGCAGCTCCGGCGTGGGCGGCAGGTTCAGCAGCACGGGCTGGCGCGTCGCCAGGCTCAGGCCGGTGAGGATGCGAAACGCCGGGCTGAGGCGCGCGATCTCGGTGATGGAGCCGCCGGGCACGTTGGGCACGCCGGCCTTGATGTTGCGTTCCACGCCCAGCAGCATGGTGCCGTAGATGCCGCCGAAGGACTGGCCCGCGTAGTAGATGCGCGCGGGGTCGAGGTCGCGCGATCCGTCGCCGTCCACGTCGACACCCACCTCCACCTGGCGCACCAGTTGCATGAGGTCGATGACGGTCTGGCGCAGGCCGTCGCGGCTGCTGACGATGGTCTGCGGCGCGGCGGCGTTCACGCCCTCGGTGCTGTCGATGGTGCCGTTGCCGTCCTGGTCGATGCCGCGCCCGCCAGCGGGAATCTGCACCGGCGCGCCCGCTGTGGGCAGCACCGCCAGGAAGCCCTGCGCCCCGCCGCCGTGGCCCACCACGTTGATGGACAGCGTGGCGATGCCCTGCGAGGCCAGCACCGAGGCCACCGTCCAGGGTGCGCCGTACATGCTGTCGGTGAAGCCGTGGCCGAAGATGGCCACCGGCCAGCCACCGGCCGGCTTGGGGCTCGCTGGCAGGAAGAACTGGGCCGTCAGCGCCTGGCTGCCCAGCGGGCGGGGGGCGCCCGTGAGGGTGTCCGTCGGCGGGATCACCTTGGCGGTGTTCTGGTACTCGGGCGAATCGAAGCGCGCGTAGGCCACGTGGCCCACGGCGCCCGGCATCACCTGCAGCGCGGGCGTGGGCAGGAAGCTCTGGGTGAACGAAGGCGTGGTGCCGGTCTGGCGGTTGAACTGAATGCCCTGCAGGCCCGCCACGGGGAACAGCGCGCGCACGGCGCCGCCGTTGCCCACCATGAAGTTCATGGGCGCGGGCGTGCTCGCCTTGATGCGGCGCTGGATCTTGAGCAAATCGCCCGTGGCCGACTGGGTGGTGAACAGCGAGGCCGCCACCACCGCACGCCCGCCGCCGCGCGCCATGGGCAGCGCATCGCGCAGCTCGCGCTCATGCGCATCGCGCCCGCCCAGGAAGCTGGCGTTCTTCAGCTTCTTGCCGCTGGCGTCGCGCACGGCGTTGGTGATCACCAGCAGGTAGCGCGAGCGCTCCTGCAGCAACTCGTCGGATTCGAAGGCCAGTGTCTTGCTCGCCGGGTCCCACACCACCTGGTTGATGCCCACCTTCTGGCCGAAGCCGCGCAGGGTCAGCACGTCGCCCAGGTTGACGAGGTAGATGCTGTCGCTGTTCACCGACGCGGGGTCGATATCACCGGTGAAGGGCACGGTGATGCGCGGTTGCGTGGAGAAGCCGTCGAGCGTGTTGATGACGTCGATGTCGGCGCAGTCGCTGGGGCGGGCGGCGCAATCGGGCTTGGGCAGGTTCACGCGGCGCAGCGTGGCGTTGCCGAAGTCGGGCACGGTGTAGCGGTTGCTGGGGAAGGGCGAGGCGCTGGCGTCGTAGCGCACGGCCACGCCATCGGCCTGCGCGAGCATCGGCCACAGGGCGAAGGAAAAGGCCAGCGTGAACGCCAGCCGCGGGCAGCGCGGGCGAGTCGGGGTCATGGCTTGTCTCCTGGGAGGGCCGCTGAACGCGGCTCGAGTGCCTGGCAGGGGTGCTGTTCGAGCGGCGGTTATAGGCCTGCCGCGCCGCGCGCACCAGAGGGTCTGGCGTTTTCCCTGAGGCGGGCGTACCGTGGTCTGTCGCGTGCGCGACGCGCCGGGTCGACGGAACCTCGGCCGGGCGGGCGGCTCCATCCCTGTCATGGAGGTTTCATGTTCAAGACCATCAAGGACCTGATCGAGCAGCTCACCGGCGAGCTCTCTACCCCGGCGCAGACGCCCCCCAATGACCACACCCTGCACCTGTCCACCGCCGTGTTGCTGGTGGAGGTGATGCGCGCCGCCCCCGAGGTGCACGAGGACGAATACGACGCCGTGCTGCGCGCCCTGCGCCGCAAGTTCGAGCTCAGCGACGACGAGTTGCAGCGGCTGATCGAACTGGCGCACGAGACCGCGCGCACCGCCTACGACTACCAGCGCTTCACGAGCCTGCTGAACGACCGCTTCACGCATGCACAGAAGGTGGCCATGGTGGAGGCCATGTGGGAGGTGGCATACGCCGACGAGCACCTCGACGTGCACGAGAACGCGGTCATCCGCAAGGTGGCGGGGCTCTTGCACGTCACGCACGGCGAATACATCGCGGCCAAGATCCATGCCCAGCATTCGGGTCCGCCGTCTGGCCACGCCGAGCTGCCCTGAACACAAGCCCGGCAACGATCTTTGCGGTGGCGCTGCGCCGCGTTTACCGGCGCGATACATGGCTTGAGCACGATGAAGGCTCAACAACCCCTCCCGAAAGGAGACAGCCATGAAAGCCCGTTCGTTGATCTCGATCGCCGTCGCCGCCGCCACGCTGGCCGTGAGCACGGCCTCCTTCGCTGGCGACGACCACCGCCGCGGACACCGCCACGACGGCCACCGTGTCGAGCGCCACGTCGAGCGTCATGTCCACGACCGCGGTCCCCGCCACGTGCACCGCGACGTGCACCGCCACGTCCACCGCGACGTGCGCATCGTGAACCGCCACCACCACTATGACGACAACCGCGGCCCGCGCTGGCACCGCGGCCAGTACCTGCCGCGCGAGTACCGCGGCGGGCGCTACGTGGTGGTGCAGCACCACCCGCGCCTGTACCAGCCGCCGCGCGGCCACCACTGGGTGCAGGTCAACGGCGAGTTCCTGCTGATCGCCGCCGCCACCGGGCTGATCGCCCACGCCATCCTCAACTGAGGGTCATCCGGGCGTCCTATCATCGCGGCATGCAACGCCGCCACGCCCTCTCCTCCATGGCCGCCCTCGCGGCCATGACTTTCTTGTCCGCCTGCTCGCGCGAGCCCGAGGCCGCGCCGCCGGCCCCGCCCATCGACCGCTCCCAGGCCCTTCAGGTGCTCGCCGCCGAAGGCAAAGGCTTCACCGTGGGTGCCATGATGGCCGCCAACACGGTGTACGTGCTGTTCGACCCGCAGTGCCCGCACTGCGCCGCGCTGTGGGAGTCGTCCCAGCCGCTGTTGCGCCAGGCGCGCTTCGTCTGGCTGCCGGTGGCCCTGCTCAACGCCAAGAGCCTGCCGCAGGGCGCGGCCATCCTGGGCGCGGCCAACCCGGCCGAGGCCATGTCGGCACACGAGAAAAGCCTGCTGGCCAACCAGGGCGGCATCTCCGCCTCGGCCAGCGTGCCTGCCGAGGTCGAGGCCGCCATCAAGCACAACACCGCCCTGCTCAATCGCCTGGGCGCGGAGTCGGTGCCCTTCGTGGTGACGCGCGACCCGCAAGGCGGCGGCGCGCGCACCGTGGCCGGAGCCATGCCCACGGCGCAACTGGCCAGCTTCATCGGGCTGAGCGGCCAATAGGCGCGGCCGGGCGCGACCGCCGACAAAAAGTAATTAATTAGTGCAATGGAGGAATCTGAAACGTAGGTCATTCGGATGAAACTAGGTGAGTGCCCGCTGCCGCGTTCGCGCGCGCGGCCCTTCACCAACCATCCTCCGAACGACCCATGCCTCGCATTCCGTCCAGCCGCTGGGCAACGGCCGCCCTCGCGGCTCCGCTGACCCTCGCGCCCTGCCTTGCCCAGTCCCTTCCCATGCCAGTGGGCGCGCCGCAGGCCGCGCCCCAGGCCCCGGCCGACGGCAGCCCGACCATGCCGGATCGGCGCCCCGGCCAGAGCCGTCAAACCCGCCCGAACATCCAGGCCGGAGACCTGAGCCTCAACGAATCGGGCGCCCAGTACCGCAGCGAGTCGCGCGACGCGCGGGTCGGCGCCCGATTCGGGCGCGACTGGGGCGGTGGTGGCGGTTCGCGCATCGACATCGATTACGCGCGCCTGCTCGGTGACACCTGGGCCGTGGGCGCCAACGCCTCCGCGGGCACCGAGCGCCAGGAGCTCATGCTCAACGGCCTGTACTCGCCCAGCAAGGACCTGCACTTCGGCCTCTCGCTGGGTTGGCTGCGCGACACCGACACCTATCAGTTCCATTCGGGTCCCGATGACGTGGAGGTCGACCAGGCCTCCGCCCTGCTGCGGGTGATCAAGCGCTTTGACGAAGGCTCCTGGCTCACGCAGCTCAACGCCAGCGCCTACCTGGCCCGCGCGCGCAAACCCGACGTGGGCGACGCGGTGATGGTCGAGGAAACCCCCACCCTCATCCGCTTCCTCGTCGATCCCCGTGAGATCGCCCCTGGCCGCCTGCAGGGCTTCAACGTGGGCATGGGTGTCGCCCCCTGGGCCAACGCCGAACTCAAGCTCACGCTGGGCCGCGAAACCCTGCGCTACCGCTTCCAGGACGGCTCCGGCGAAAAAGACAGCCGCGCCACCACAGGCCTGGCCTACACCCATGCGCTGCCGGGCTGCTGGCAACTCGAAGGCCAAGCCAACTCGGGCGCGTCGGGCGACCGGCTGTCCTTCGGTGTGCGCCACGGCAAGTGGAACCTGGCGTTGGCGCGCGACGGCGGCGCCCCGGGCATGAAGGCGCGCACCAGCCTGATGGTGGGCCTGGAAGCCCCGCTGGATGGCCGCTCACCGCGCTGCTCCACCCTGAGCCAACGCCAGACCGCCACCGTCCGCCGCCTCGACGAGGTGTTCCAGCGCCCGCGCGAGTTGCCCACGCGCGTGCTCGCCAAGGTCGACCTGACCGCCGTGCCGGTGCTGCTGGCCAGCCTCGACAAGTCCAGCCTGGGGGGCTCCACCGTGAGCGCCACGCCCGACGCACTGATCATCAAGCTGCCCGTGCCCGCCGTGGCTGTGGCGCAGGTGGACCTCAACGGCGCACCCTCGACCAACCTGGGCAGCGACGGCAGGCCGTTGATCTGGGTGCAGGACGGCTCGCTCTACCTCGGTATCCGCCGCTTCCCCAACCCGGGCGCCGGGGCCACCACGCCCGTGTCCGTCGTCGTCGTGATGTCCGACGCCAGCCTGACCCTCGTGAACTTCAATGCGGTGGGGTACTGACATGCGCGCCCGCAACCTCTTGCCTTCCCCTTCCCTGACGCCGTTCTTCCTTCGCCTGCTCAAGCGGCCCTGGCAATGGCTGCTGCTGCTCCTGATCGGCACATCCCTGGTGTGGGCCGCGGGCGGCGTGAGCATCAACAACCTGGTGATCACCACCGTCAAACAGCTGTCCTTCGCCCAGGCAAAGGCCGAAGTCAAGGTCAACCAGCAGTTCACGCAGACCGCCACCGTGCGCCTGAGCCCCGGCGCCGTCACCTACCGCAGCAGCGACACGGCGGTGGCCACGGTCAACGCCCAGACCGGCCAGGTCAGCGGCGTGCTCGCGGGCGAGGCCACCATCACCGCCAGCCAGGCCGCCTCGCCGCCCTACCCCGTGGCCAGCGCGAGCTACACGATCCAGGTGAAAGGCCTGCCGGTCGTCTTCCAGCCCTGGCAACTGGCCAGCGTCATGTACGGCATGCCAGCCTTTCAGATCACCGCGCCGGTGTCCAACGTTCAGAACGCCAGCATCGTCTACCGCCTCAAGGACCCGGCCACGGCGGTGGCCAGCGTCACGGAAGCGGGCGTGGTGACCGTGAAAGCGGTGGGCAAAACCATCATCGTGGCCACGCAAAAACCCCTGGGCACCTACGACGGCGGCACGCTCGAGGCCGAGCTCGAGGTGACGGCGGTCCCCGGACTGAACGACCGGGAACTGCCCTACACCCCGGACCCCATCGCCCTGCCGTCCCAGCTCGGCGGGCAGAACGTCACGTACAGCAGCAGCGCCACCGGCGTCGCGACGATCATCGGCACCGGCGGCCAAGCGCAGGTCTCACTCAAGGGCCTGGGCAGCACGGTGCTGGAAGCGAAGAACGCCGCCGGCACCGTGCTGGCCAAGGCCACGTGGAAGGTGGTCGCGGGCCAGCCCACGCTGGGCGTGGACCCGGTGGCCTCGCTGCCCTCCACCACCTTCGAGACCACGCTGCGCGCGCGATCGAACAGCGGTGGCGCCATCAGCTTCAGCATTCCCGACCCGACCGAGGCCAACGAGTTTGCCGAGATCAACGCCTCCACGGGGCAACTGTGGGTCAAGGGCCCGGGCACGGTGAATGTGAAAGTGTCCCTGGCCCAGAACGGCCCCTGGGCCGCGCGCGAGGTCACGGTCCCCGTCACCATCGAGCAAGGCCCGCCGGGCATCGTCATCACCCGCTGGCCCACGGGGCCGCTCAAACAGGGCGACACCTTCAGCATCGGCTACCGCACCAACTTCGTTGGCGACGATGTCCGGGGTTGGGTCTACTCGTCTGGCGATATACCGGTGGCGGACCCGCACTTCCGCCAGGTGTCGCAAACGCCCACCGCCGCGCCGGGACAGGAAGGCTCCATCGAGTTCCGGGTCGAGGCCGGCACGGCGAACGGCCTGTACCACTTTGTGATGGGCTACGTGGCGGGGCCCTTCTTCCCGCCCATTCAAGCGAGCTACACCAACAACACGGCCCCGACCCGCGAGATCCGGGTCGACGGGCCAGCACTGCCCAAGCGCTACAACCTGGGTCAGCCACTGAGCATGGTCTACGGCGACAAGCCGGTGATGCCCAAGTCCTACGACCAGAGCGGCGCCGAGGTCACCGACAACAACCGCTGCACCGGCTTCTCCGTGGCGGGCAGCGGTGGGGTGCTGGAGGGCATCGGCCTGGGCCCTGTGTGGGACAAGGACAGCTGGAAGACCGTGGGCGTGGGCCAGACCGTGATTGCCTGCGGCTCCGCGGTCAACACGGGCGCGGTGAAGGACTACGACAGCGTGGTGGTCACCGTGACCGGCGCCGACCCGCGGCTGCAGGGCTTCCCCGCGATCACGGTCGGCATGGATTCGAGCCCCTACCCCTTGACGCCGCCGGCCTCGCTCAACGGCACGGGCACCTGGACCTATGCCATCGTGGACGCGAACGGGCAGCCCAGCCCCGTGGCAAGGATCGACACCAGCGGCCCGACCCCGATGGTCGTGCCGCTGGCGCCCAGCACCGGCCCGGTCTTCGTCCGCGCCACTCAGGCCGCCGGCAGCAACTTCCGCGAAGCCAGCATCCAGAGCAGCCTGACGGTGAATGAGGCCCAGTCCCGCACTTTCAAGACCATCTACGCCACGTACGGTGACCCGGACTTCGACATTCCGCGCCCGCAGGGGGTTGCCAGCGGCACCGTCGTCACTTACCAACTCCCCGATCCGAAGCAGGACGTGGCCGAGTTTCGCGATGGACGGCTGCGCATCCTGAACGCGGGAAGCACCAGCATCAGGGCCAACGTGGGTGCCGAAACCTTCGATGGCCAGATCATCGTGGCCAAGGCCATCCCCCGCCTGGCGTTTTCTTTTCCGCCCGGGCTCTACTTCGCCTCGACTTGTGGCGAAGAAAAGACCTGGCCCATCGCCAATGCGGGAACGAACAACTGGGTGAACGGCACGCTGAGCACCAACTCCGATGGCGCGTTGTTCTACCCCATGGGGGCCACACCATCGGCCGGCGCGCCTTACTACCAGCGATGGATGAGCCACAGCGCCTATACCCCGGAGATGGCGTTCTGGCAGGAGGCCTGGGTGGAACAAGCCGAATCCAGAAACTTCCTGGCCGCGCGCAGCCCCAGCATCCAGTACAAGGTCTGGGGCAACGACAGGGTGGCTTGGCTGCACCCGCCTTGGGCACCGGACGGCGCCTGGGTCCTGTCCTGCAACCAATAGGCCACACGATTCGATCGCATAAAAGAAGCCACCATCGCAACGATGGTGGCTTTTTTGTATGGACCCCTGCAGGCGCTGTCGGCCTCAGCGCCTTCGTGCCCTGCGCGGCGGCCGCGCGCTGTCCCGCTCCTGCCGCCGCTGCGCCTGCGCCGCCTTGCCCGCGCGCAGCCACGCCAGGAACTGCTCGGGCGTCTCCAGCGTGATGCGCCCCATGAGCGTGGCGCGAAAGTCGCCGATCACCAGCTCCGCGGATTTCTGCGCGTCCACGCGGCCGCCGCTCACCAGCGCACCGCGCTGGCGACCGACGACGGCCAGCAGTTCCTCGGCCGGCGCGTCCGCCAGCGCCTCTGGCGTGAAGCCAAAGCCGTAGCGCGCGATCAACCGGTCGGGATAGTCCAGCTTCAGCTTGTCCAGCAGCTCCAGCGCCACCTCCTCGTCGTCGTAGGCGTTGCGCCCCACCGCCCCGCTCGCCGCGAGGTTGAAGCCACTCTGCGGCACGATGATGTTGGGCCACAGCATGCCCGGCGTGTCGTAGAGATAGAAGTCATCGGCCAGCACCAGGCGCTGTTCGGTGCGCGTCACACCGGCCTCATCGCCGGTCTTCGCCGATCGCTTGCCCACCAGGGTGTTGATGAGCGTGCTCTTGCCCACGTTGGGAATGCCGCAGATCAGCACACGCATGGGCTTGACCATGCCCCCGCGGTTTGGCGCCAGCTCGCGGCAAGCCGCGATCAAGGCGCGCGCCGGCGCCGTGACGCTGGCGTCGAGCGCGATCGCGCGCGTGCCGGGCTGGGCGTTGTAGTGCGCCAGCCAGAGCGCCGTGCGCTCGGGATCGGCCAGGTCCTGTTTGTTGAGCACCTTCAGCGAAGGCCGCTTCTGCGTGAGTTCGCGCAACAGGGGGTTGGCGCTGGAGCCCGGCAGGCGCGCGTCCAGCATCTCGATCACCACGTCGATGGATTTCACGCGCTCGCCGATGGCTTGGCGCGTCAGGTGCATGTGACCGGGAAACCACTGGACGCTCATGGGGGAAACGGAAGGTGGGCAGCAGCCGCCAATGGGCCGCGAAGGCGCGCATTGTGCCTCGGTGTAAGCCCGCAGGCCCCGCCGCGCCGGTCTGCCTAGAATGCCCCGTCCTCCACCCGAGCGAAAGCAAGCCATGGCCATCACCGTCAAGATCGACCTCGGTTACGAATTCGCCGTCAAGGCCAAGGCCGCCGACGTGTTCAAGCTGCTGTCCGACGTGCCCGCGTCCGTGGCGTTTTTCCCCAAGGTCGAGAAGCTCACCGACCTCGGCGGTGGCAGCTACCAGTGGGAGATGGAGAAAGTCGGCACCGCCCAAGTCAACATCCAGACCGTGTACGCGAGCAAGTACACCAGCAAGTGGGACGAGGCCAAAGGCACCGGCACGGTGAAGTGGACGCCCGTCAAGGGTGTGGGCAACGCCCAGGTGGGCGGCCACTGGAAGATTGCCGATCAGAAAAAGTCCACCGCGATCGAACTCGCCATCGAGGGCACGGTGGACGTGCCGCTGCCCAGCCTGATGAAGATGGTGGTGGCACCAGTGGTCGAGGCCGAGTTCGAGAAACTCGTCGACAAGTACATCGCCAACCTGGTGAAGAAGTTCGGCGGCGAGGCCTGAGGGCGCGTCAGCGTTTGTTGATGGAGAGGCCGGAACGGGGCCTCGGGGCGGGGCACCCAGGGAGGGTTTGGCGCCGGCCAAACGTTCCCCCAACCATTCCGCTGCCCACCCATGCGCCTTCGCTCACTGTCCTGCCCGCCGATCCTTGGGGGCAACAATGTCCGTCCACCGTCCGGGGCGCCGCCGCTTCGCGCGCCGTTGGCCTCTTCATGCTCGTCCACCACCTCCGCCGAAGAGGAAGGGTCCTATGACAGCGGATCCGAGTTCACTGGCGAGTCCACCGACGGGGATGGGCCCGACGTCAATGACCTCATCTCTCCGCGCATCAACGCCACGGTGGCGTTGGTGCTGGAGCGCCGCTTCGAACAGGCCGTGCCACTCATGAGCCCGAGCGCCGGGCAGCTCTGGTTCCTGATCTGACCGCTGGCCGCGCGGGCCTCACGCCGCCAGCGCCTGCCCCTTGCCCACCGCCGCCACGCGCGGGTGTCCGAGGCGATCGGCCGACACGTACTCCTGTCGATACACCTCGAAGGGCATGGTGTCGGCCGCCTCGATGGCGCGCTGGTCGTCCACCGAACGCTTCGCCAGCGCCTCGAAGCGCGCCTGCTGGGCGTCGCTCCAGGGCAGGCCCAGCAGGTGCCGGTGCGTGAGCGCCGACTGGCCACGCACGAAAGCGATGAAGGAGTCGTCGTGGTGGGCCGACATGGCGCGCAGCACGCGCGCCGAGGGCAGGAGATCGGGTTGGCGCAGCGTGCTGCGCGCATGGGCCACGGCCAGTGCGTGCGCGTCGGTGCCATCCAGCTCGTCCAGTGCATCCGCGATGGGCTGCAACTGCTCGATGATTTCCTGGCCCCAGTCGCTGAGCTTCACGGGCGCGCCGCGGCGCAGCAACTCCAGGCCGGGCTCGCGGCCGCGCGCGGCCGTCAGGTGCTGGTTCTGAGCGAGTTCGCGGATTTCGCTCGGCGTGTCGGGCGGGCTGTCGGCCAGCAGACAGTGCAGCAGGAACACATCGAGGAAACGCAGCGTCATCGCATCGATGCCGATGGGCTCGAAGGGGTTGAGGTCGAGCAGGCGGACCTCGATGTACTCGACGCCACGCTCGCGCAAGGCGTGCAGCGGGCGTTCGCCGGGAAAGATCACGCGCTTGGGGCGGATGGTGCCGTAGAACTCGTTCTCGATCTGCAACAGCGTGGTGGCGAGCTGGTTGTAGTCGCCGCCCGGGTTGCGGATGCCCACGGTCTCATAGGCGGGCCAGGGCCGCGTGAGCGCGTCGTGCAGCGAGGCCGCGTAGCCTTCGAGACCGTTGTAGCTCACGGCCAGCGTGGCCTGCGCCTCGCTCTGATAACCCAGCCGGCCCATGCGCAGCGAGGTGCCGTGCGGCATGTACAGCGTGCCGCTGGCGCCGAGCTTCTGCAGCTCGTGGTTGCGGCCTTCGACGAAGCTGGAACACACGGCCGGCGAGGCGCCGAACAACGTGAGCAGCAGAAAGGCGTGACGGCGGAAGTTGCGGATCAGAGCGAAGTAGCCCTCGTTGTCCACACCCGGCAGGGACCAGTTGTAGTGGATGCCCGAGATGGTCTGCATGCGGCGGCCATAGCGGTGGCCCAGGCCCATGCGGTAGACGCTCTTGGCGCGGCCCACGTTGGACGAGCCGTAACGGCCGAGGGGAATGGTTTCGTCGGTGGGCAGGCCGCAGGGCATGCTCGACACCCAGAGCATTTCATCGCCCTGCGCCTTGAGCGTGCGCAGCACGAACTGGTGCACCTCGCCCAGCTCGGCCAGGCAGCTCTCGACGCTGGCGTGCACGCCGGTGATGAGCTCGAGCTGCGACTCGCTGTAGTCGGTGGTGATGTGGGGGTGCGTCAGCGCGCTGCCCAGCGCGGCCGGGTGCGGGGTGAGCGCCAGCTTGCCATCGGGCTGCGACCGCAGGCTCTCCTTCTCGAGGCCACGGCGCATGCCGCGCAGGCGCTCGGGGCCCAGGGCGGCCAGCCGTTGTTGCAGTGCAGACATAAGGACACTCTTGCGAAGCGGGGGCCGGAAGTTAACACGGCTGCGCGGATTCTGCAGACGCCTCGTCGGGGCATCCCCAGACGGCCTGGGCCCGGGCGATCCAGGCCTCGATCGCCTCGGGATCGTGGTGTAGGCGCAGTTCGTCGAAGGCGGTCTGGGCCTCGGGGTAGCGGTGGCGCAGGTAGTTGAGCCACTGCTTGAGCCGCCCCGCGCGGTGGCGGCGCTCGACGCGCGCGCTCACCCGGGCCCAGAACAGCGGCAGCAGCGGCACCACACGCGACCAGGGCACCTCGCCCTCGCCACGAATGGCCATCGCCATGCCCGGGTCGGTGATCTGGCCGCGGCCGATCATCAGGTGCTCGCAGCCCGTGACGGCCTGGCAGCGGCGCGCGTCGTCCGCATTCCAGATCTCGCCGTTGGCGATGAGCACCGGCCGCTGCGCGGGCAGGGCCTGCGCCACCCGCGCGATGCGTTCCCAGTGCGCGGGCGGCTTGTAGCCCTGGGCCTTGGTGCGCGCGTGGATCACGAGCTCGCTGGCGCCCGCGTCGGTGATGGCCAGCGCGTTGTCTTCGGCGCGCGCGTCGTCCATGTAGCCCAGGCGCATCTTGGCCGACACCGGCACGTGCGCGGGCACCGCGCGCCGCACCGCCGCCACGATGCGCCCCACGAGTTCGGGCTCGTCGAGCAGGATGGCGCCGCCCCGGCTGTTGTTCACGGTCTTGGCCGGGCAACCGAAGTTCAGATCGATGCCCGGTGGCTTCAGCGTGGCCAGGCGCGCGGCGTTCTCGGCCAGCAGCGTGGGGTCGGATCCCAGCAACTGCGGGCGCACGGGCACACCGGCCACCGTGCACCCGCCGTTCAGCAGCTCGGGCACCACGCGGATGAAGGCGCGCTCGGGCAACAGGGTGTTGGTGATGCGGATGAACTCGCTCGTGCAGCGGTCCACGCCGCCCAGGCGCGTGAGCACGTCGCGCAGCGTGGCGTCGAGCAAGCCTTCCATGGGAGCGAGCAGCAGCATGGGCCGTATTGTCCCGTGCGACGGGCCACCGCCCGGCGGCGGGGACAATCGCGCCCATGAACACCGCCGTGGACGACCTGCACCTGGTGCACGAGGACGACGCCCTGATCGTGCTCGACAAACCCTCGGGCCTGCTGGCCGTGCCGGGCCGCGGCCCGGACAAGCAGGACTGCCTGAGCGCGCGCGCCCAGGCGCGCTGGCCCGACGCCCTCATCGTGCACCGTCTGGACATGGCCACCTCGGGCCTGGTGGTGATGGCGCGCGGCCTGGCGATGCAGCGCGCCCTGTCCATGGCCTTCGAGAAGCGCCGCGTGCACAAGCGATACACCGCCGTGGTGGCCGGTGCGCTGGCCAACCCCGATGCCGGCAACGGCTGGCAGACCATCGACCTGCCGCTGATGATCGACTGGATGAACCGCCCGCGCAGCATCGTGCACCACGAGATGGGCAAGCCCAGCCTGACCCGCTGGCGCCTGGCGGCCGATGACCAAGGCGCGCACGGGGACATCGGCACGCGCTTAGAACTGGAGCCCGTGACCGGGCGCACCCACCAGTTGCGGGTGCACCTGCAGGCCATCGGCCACCCGATCGTGGGCGATCCGCTCTACGCCAGCGAGGCGCAGCGCGCCATGGCCGGGCGCCTGCTGCTGCACGCGGGCTGGCTTGCCTTGCCGCACCCCGTCAGCGGCGACACACTCGAACTGCACAGCCCCTGCCCTTTCTGATCCCGAACGACCGACCCGAAGAGACACTCCGCATGACCACCCCCCACCTCACCATCCTCACCGGCGCCTCGCGCGGCATGGGCCAGGCCATGGCCCGGCAACTGCTGTCGCCCAACCACGTGCTGCTGTGCCTGTCGCGCCAGATCAGCGACGAGCTGCAGGCCGAGGCCGAGCGCCTGGGCGCGCCGCTCACGCAATGGTCGCAGGACCTGGCCGACACCCGCGGGGCGCGCGATCGCCTGTCGAACTGGCTCACCGGCCTGAACCCGAAGGAGATCGCCAGCGCCACGCTGATCAACAACGCGGGCGTGCTCCCGGCCATCGTGCCGCTGCCCGATTGCCCGCCCGAGCAGCTCACCAACGCGCTGCGCGTGGGGCTGGAGGCGCCCATGCACCTCACGGCCGCGTTCCTGGGCGCCACGCGCGCCTGGGTGCAGGCGGGCTGGAAAGGTCCGCGCCGCGTGCTCAACATCTCCTCCGGCCTGGGCCGCAACGCCATGGCCTCGCAGGCGCCGTACTGCGCAGCCAAGGCCGGGCTGGACCACTTCACGCGCTGCTGCGCGCTGGAAGAGCTGCACCAGCCGCATGGCGCGAAGCTGGTCTCGCTGGCCCCGGGCGTGATCGACACCGACATGCAGATCCACCTGCGCGGCAGCGAAGCCCAGGCCTTCCCCGACCGCCAGCGCTTCGTCGACCTGCGCGAAAAGGGCATGCTCAGCAGCCCCGAGGACGCGGCCACGCGCGTGCTTGCCTGGCTCGACCGCTCGGACTTCGGCCAGAACCCCGTGGCGGACGTGCGCGACGCCTGAGGCTTCACCCGCGAGGTCGCCATGCTGCAACGACGCCGCTTCCTCGCCGCCTCCGCGCTCGCTGCGGGTGGCGTTCGCGCCCAGTCCACGGACTTCTGGGCCCGCCTGCGCGAAGGAGGCCATGTGGTGCTCATGCGCCACGCCCAGACCGAGCCAGGGGTGGGCGATCCGCCCGACTTCCGCCTGGGCGAATGCGCCACGCAGCGCAACCTGAGCGCCGACGGCCGCGAACAGGCCCGACGCATCGGCGAGGCCTTCCGTCGCGAGGCCATCCGCCTCGACGAGGTGCGCAGCAGCGCCTGGTGCCGCTGCGTGGACACCGCGCAGCTGGCCTTCGGCCGGCACGTGGTGTGGGCACCCATCAACTCGTTCTTCGGTGGGACACAGGCACGCGAGACGCAGACCCGCGAGGTGCTGGCCGCCGTGCAATCGCTGCGTGCGCCCGGCAACTGGATGCTGGTCACGCACCAGGTGAACATCACGGCGCTCACCGGCGAGTACCTGGCCATGGGCGAGGTCTTCGTGACACGCCCCGAGGGCGGGCGCCTGCGCCTGCTCGCGCGCCAGACCTTCTGACACGGGTCCGCGCTACGATGCCCCGTTTCCCCTTCCCCCTCAGATCCCTGGAGTTCACATGAGTCGAGACGTCTACGTCGTGAGCGCGGTCCGCACCGCCATCGGTACCTTCGGCGGCAGCCTGAAAGACACGCCACCCACCGCGCTGGGCGCGCTGGTCGTGCGCGAATCGCTCGCGCGCGCCCACGTGGACGGCGCCGACGTGGGCCATGTGGTGTTCGGCCACGTGGTCAACACCGAACCGCGCGACATGTACCTCTCGCGCGTGGCCGCGCTTGACGGCGGCTGCGCGCAAGGCACGCCGGCCTTCAACGTGAACCGCCTCTGCGGCTCGGGCCTGCAGGCCATCGTCTCGGCCGCGCAGGGCATCCTGCTCGGCGACACCGAGATCGCCATCGGCGCGGGCGCCGAGAACATGAGCCGCGCGCCCTACGCCAGCCTCAACACCCGCTTCGGCGCGCGCATGGGCGACGCCACGCTGGTCGACATGATGGTCGGCGCCCTGCACGACCCCTTCCACACCATCCACATGGGCGTCACGGCCGAGAACATCGCCGCCAAATGGGGCATCAGCCGCGAGGAGCAGGACAAGCTCGCCGCCGAAAGCCACCGCCGCGCACAGCACGCGGTGGAGGCGGGCTACTTCAAGGAGCAGATCGTCCCCGTGATGCTCAAGAGCCGCAAGGGCGAGGTGGCCTTCGACACCGACGAGCACTTCCGCCCCAACGCCACGGTGGAGGACATGGCCAAGCTCAAGCCCGTGTTCGTGAAGGAGAACGGCACCGTCACCGCGGGCAACGCCTCCGGCATCAACGACGCCGCGGCGGCCGTGGTGCTGATGAGCGGCGAGGAGGTCAAGGCGCGCGGCATCAATCCCATCGCGCGACTGGTGGGCTACGCGCACGCGGGCGTGGACCCGAAGTACATGGGCATCGGCCCGGTGCCGGCCACGCAGGCCGTGCTCAAGAAGACCGGCCTGAGCCTGAACGACATCGACGTCATTGAGGCCAACGAGGCCTTCGCGGCCCAGGCCTGCGCCGTCATCCGCGACCTGGGGCTTGACCCGGCCAAGGTCAACCCCAATGGCTCGGGCATCTCGCTGGGCCACCCCATCGGCGCCACCGGCGCGCTGATCACGGTAAAGGCCATTCACGAGCTCGACCGCTGCCAGGGCCGCTTCGCGCTGGTCACCATGTGCATCGGTGGTGGCCAGGGCATCGCCGCCATCTTCGAGCGTTCCTGACCCCGCACCGGAGGCCCGCATGCACGGACTGCCGACCGCCGAGCCGGCGGACCTGGGGCTGAGCCCCGAACGCACGCAGCGCATCGTCCAGGCCCTGCAGAGCGACGTGGACAGCGGCCGCCTGCCCGGCGCCTCGGTGCTGATCGCGCGGCACGGCCGCGTGGTGCTCGACGCCGCCGTCGGCCGCCTCGACCCGTCGCGCGACGCGCCCATGGGCACGGATGCGATCTTCCGCATCTACTCCATGACCAAGCCCATCGTCTCGGTGGCGGCCATGATGCTGGTGGAGCAAGGGCGGCTGCAACTGAGCGATCCGGTGGGCCGGTACATCCCCGCCTTCATGAGCCAGCGCGTGGCCGTGCCCGGCCCGCACGGCGTGGCGCTGGTGCCCGCCGCGCGGCCCGCCACCGTGCAAGACCTTCTGCGCCACACCGCCGGCCTGACCTACGAGTTCACCGGCAACGGCCACGTGAACGCGCTCTACTCGCAAGCCGGCCTGGGCAGCCGCGACCAGACCAATGCCCAACTCTGCGAGCGCCTGGCCGCGCTGCCGCTGGCGCACCAGCCCGGCACGGCCTGGGCCTACAGCCGCGCCACCGACGTGCTGGGCCGCGTGATCGAAGTCATCACCGGCCAGCCCCTGGCCGAGCACCTGCGCGAGGCCGTCCTGCAGCCGCTGGGCCTGCACGAGACGGGCTTTCATGTGCCGCCCGCGCAGCACCACCGCATCGCCGAGGCCTTCGAACACGACCCCGATGGCGGCGTGCAGATGCCCATGCACGACCCGCGCGAGGTGCCGAAGCTGGAGATGGGTGGCGGCGGCCTCATGTCCACCGCCCACGACTACGCGCGCTTCCTGCAGTGCCTGCTCAATGGCGGCGAGCTGGACGGCCAGCGCCTGCTCTCACCGCACACCCTGGCCTTCATGACGGCCGACCACCTCGGCGCCAGCGTGCCCCACGCCGACAACCCGCTGCTGCCGCCGGGCCACGGCTTCGGCCTGGGCTTCGCGGTGCGCACCGCGCTGGGCGAGGCCAGCGTCCCGGGCTCTCTGGGCACCTACCACTGGAGCGGCATCGGCGGCACGCACTTCTTCGTCGACCCGTCGCTGGGGCTGTTCGCCCTCTTCATGGCGCAGGCGCCGAACCAACGCATCCACTACCGGGGGGTGATGCGGGGGCTGGTGTACGGGGCGGTGGTGGCCTGATCTGGCAGAGAAGGCCGGCTCTCAACCCTTCCCCGGCAAGGCCTTCAGGTACAGGTGCAGCGCCCGCAGGTCCGTCTCGCTCATCTCCCGCAGCGACTCGAAGGGCATGACCTGCACCGCCGTTCCGTCCGGCCGCTTGCCGCTGCGGAACATGCCGATCAGCGCATCGGCATCGGCGTAGCGCCCCATGACGCTGCCCTCGCCCGGCGCCAGCCGCGAGGCCGGCGGCCAGTCGGGCGGGCCGCCGGGAATCTTGCCGCCCACCAGGCCCTCGCGGTGGCAGCCGATGCACATGTTCGCCACGTACTGGCCATGCGCCAGCGTCACGCCCTCGGGCACCGGCTGCTGCGGCGGCAGCGTGTGGTCGATGCGCGAAGCCGCATCAGGTACCACACCAAAGCCATAGAGCGCGCGCACCGGCAGCGGCAGTTTCACCACCGCGCCCGAGCCTGTCTGCGGCGGCAGTGAGCGGATGTGGGCCACGAGCGCAGCCAGGTCGTCGTCCGTGAAGCGGTTGTAGTCCTCGCTCGGCATCACCATCAGCGCACGGCCCTTGGGGTCCACGCCATGGCGGATGGCGCGCACCCAGTCCACCGGCTGGTAGGCGCTCACCACACCGCCGGGGCCGGTGGTGATGTTGGGGCCGGCGATGGTGAGTGCCCCGTCGTCCACGAAGGTGCGGCCGGCGCCGTTGGCACCGTGGCAGTCCACGCAGCCGCGGGACGCGTAGAGGTAGCGCCCGCGTTCCAGCGCGGCTGCGTCGCTCTTGTAGGGCACGGCCTGCACGGCCACGTCCACGCGGCGTTGCTGTTTGCGTTCGGCCAGCAGGATGCCGGTGGCCAGGGCGGCGGCGGCCAGGAGCACCAGGCTGCCCAGTCCAATGCCGAGCACGCGCAGCCAGCGCGTGCGGTTCTTGTTCGTCATTTACCCCTCCTCGTTGAGTGGAGCGATTGCACGACAGCGGGCCCAGGCGCGTCAACGCTCCGGTGGAGGAATAGCGCGTCGGTTTCGCCGGGTTAAGGGATTTTTCAGATGCGGTGACCCATGCGCGTCGCGCCGGCCAGCGGTGTCGGGCCTGGCCGGGTGGCATACATACGGTATGGGCAGAAGCGCGGGCGCGCGCTATGGTCCGGGCCTTGGCTGTCACGCTGCTGCGCCCACAACATGTCCCTCGCCCACCTGCTCGCCCGCCAGGCCCGCACCTCGCCCGACACCCTCGCCCTTTTCAACGGCACCGAGCCCTGGGCCACGCACGCGCAGTGGGCGCAGCGCAGCGCGGCGCTGGCGCAGCGGCTGAGCGCGGCCGGGCTGCAACCCGGCGATCGCGTGGTGCTCTTCATGCGCAACCACCCCCGCTACCTGGAGCTGCTGTGGGGCGCGTGGTGGGCCGGGCTGGCGGTGGTGCCGGTCAATGCCAAGCTGCACCCGGCCGAAGTGGAATGGATCATCGACAACGCGCAGGCGCGCTGGGCCTTCGTGACGAGCGACGTGGCGCCGCGGGCCCTGGCCGGGCTGGACCGGCAGATCGACATCGAATCGCCCGAGGCCGACGCACTGCTCGCGCCGCTGCCAGCGGGCGCCTTGCCCGATCCGCACGACAGCGCGCCGGGCGACATGGCCTGGCTGTTCTACACCAGCGGCACCACCGGCCGGCCCAAGGGCGTGATGCTCACGCACCGCAACCTCATGACCATGGGCCTGTGCTACTTCGTCGACGTGGACCCGGTGGACCGCGGCGACGCCATCGTCTACGCCGCGCCCTTGTCGCACGGCTGCGGGCTGTACGCCATCCCGCACCTGATGGCCGGCGCGCGCCACGTGGTACCGGCCTCGGGCGGGGTGGAGCCGGCCGAGCTGTTCGCGCTCGGCCAGGCGCTGGGGCCCTTGTCCACCTTCGCGGCACCCACCATCGTGAAACGGCTGGTGGACCACGCCGAGGCCCACGGCCTGGGACCGGCCGACGCGGCGCGCGCGTTCAAGACCATCGTCTACGGGGGTGCGCCCATGTACCTGGCCGACATCCGGCGCGCGCTGCGCGTGATGGGTCCGCGCTTCGTTCAGATCTACGGCCAGGGCGAAACGCCCATGGTGGGCACCGCGCTCTCGAGACGGCACATCGCCGACGCCGCGCACCCGGACCACGCGGCGCGCCTGGCCTCGGTGGGCGTGCGCGAAGGCTGGCTCTGGACCGGCGACCTGGGCTCGATGGACGCGCACGGCTTCCTCACGCTCAAGGACCGCAGCAAAGACCTGATCATCAGCGGCGGCTCCAACATCTACCCGCGCGAGGTGGAAGAGGTCTTGCTCACCGCGCCCGGCGTGGCCGAGGTGGCGGTGGTGGGCGCGCCCGACCCCGAGTGGGGCGAGGTCGTGGTGGCGTTCGTGGTCGCGGCACCGGGCCAGGCAGGCGATGCCGCCGCACTCGACGCCCACTGCCTCGCGCGCATCGCGCGCTTCAAGCGGCCCAAGCGCTACGTCTTCGTGGACGCCCTGCCCAAGAACAACTACGGCAAGGTGCTCAAGACCGAGCTGCGCCAACGCGCCGCTCAGTCGGAGAACCCCGCGTGACGGCAGGCCGCAAGGTGAACCACCACGCCCAGACGACCAGGATCAGTTGCAGCGGCGCGCGCACCAGCAGATAGATGGGCCCCCACGCATGGCCACCCATCGGCACCTGGTGCAGGGCCGCATGGATGTTGGCCGGGAAGAACAGAATCAGCACCGCCACGGCGCTCAGGCCAGCCAGCTGGCGCAACCGGGGGATGAAGAAGCCGATGGCAATGGCGATTTCCAGCACCCCGGTCAGGTAGACCAGCGGCGCTCTGCCCGGCACCCAGGCCGGCAGCATCTGCGCCATCGGTTCGGTCTGGATGAAATGCCCGCTGGCCGTGAACAGGAAGACCAGGCCCAGCCCGACGGCCGCAGCGGCCTTCGGGTCGGGCCCGCGCCGGCCGCTGGACGCGAGCAGCCGCGCGAAGAGGTACGGCGCGGTCAACAAGAGGAGCAAGACGATGGGTGTGATCACGGGGCGTTTCCTGCATGAATTCGGTGGTGCGCACCTTAGGCAGGTCAGGCCGTGAAGACGACGCCCTTGCGACGAATCGCCACCCGATGGGCGCCACTTGCCTGGGAGCGGCGCGAAACGCCAACGCCCTGCGCACAGGCGGCCGCCGAGAAGCCGCCGGCGTCGGCCACGCGCAGGAAGGTGATCAGGTCGTCGAGCTTGTCCATGGGCTCCCCCGGCAGGCGCCCTGGCTCAGTTGCCTTTGGCGGCAGTCGCCGGCGGGCGCCAGCCGAAGAACATGGGGTAGACCTTCTCCACCACCGGGCCGTCGAAATCCCAGGACACGCACTGGCCCAGGTGCGGCGGCGGGCGGCCGTCGTCGCGCGGCGAGAAGGCGCCGGCGCGGGTCTGCATGGCGGCCGTGGCCAGGTTGTAGAGCAGCTCACGCAGGTGGGTGCACCCGGCGGTGTTGCCCAGGTGGCGCTGGATGGTGTGGCGCCAGCCCTTGCCCAGCACCTCGCCCACCATGCGCTGCATGTTGGGCAGGATGCCCGGGCAGGGCTCGTGCGGGAAGGCATCCATGGCGACGGCGATGTCGCGGATCACCATGGCCTCGTCGTAGGTCACGCGGATCCACATGTGGTGAATGGGCTCGTGGGCGGCCCAGCGGCCCTCGCCGCGGATGTCGACGTCGAAGGGCTTGCTGTCGTGCAGCTCGCCCTCGATCTCCCACAGGCCATCGTCGCGGCGAAATCCCTGGTAGTTGACGCGGCGGGTGTGCATGGGCTGGCGCGCAGCGGGGGTGGGCAGTGGCACGTGGGGCTCCGGGGCTTCGGGAAAACCCGCGATTGTCGGATCAATCACCGCCAGGCGCTGGCACACTGGTGTCTTGCCTCCCAGGAGCGCGCCATGGCCCACGACCACGACCACGACCACGATCACCAGCACGACGAGCACGACCACGACCACCCCCACAGCGACGCGCCCTGGAAGCACAACGGCGTGCGCGTGATCCCGGGCAACCAGCTTGACGGCAACGTGCCCTCCACGCCGGGCATGGACCGCAAGGCCGCGATCAACTTCGCGCGCGTGGGCGCTCAGAAGCTGTGGGCCGGCACCGTCACCATCCACGCCAACGCCAAGACCGGTGCCCACCACCACGGGCACCTGGAAAGCGTCATCTACGTCGTCAAGGGCCGTGCGCGCATGCGCTGGGGAGACCAGCTGGAGTTCACCGCCGAGGCTGGCCCGGGCGATTTCATCTACGTGCCGCCCTACGTGCCGCACCAGGAGATCAACGCCAGCCCGACCGAGGTGCTGGAGTGCGTGCTGTGCCGCAGCGACGGCCAGGCGGTGGCGGTCAACCTGGACATCGAGCCGGTGGAAAAACCCGAGACGGTGCTGTGGGTGGACCCCACGCACCCCACCGGCGGCGTCTGACCGCGTGCCCGATCTGCGCAGCCTCACGTCCGTGGTGCCCGCCACGGGCCGGCTCGACACCCTTCTGCTGCGCCCGGCCCGGCGGCTGGACGCCGTGGCCGTGAGCGAGGCCGAGGCCGTGCACGGGCGGGGCCTGGCCGGCGACCACAGTGCCGCGCGCCACGGCGGCCTGCGGCAAGTGACCCTGATCCAGGCCGAGCACCTGCCCGTCATCGCCGCGCTCACCGGACGCGAGCTCCAGGCGGCCTGGCTGCGCCGCAACCTCGTCGTCTCGGGCGTGAACCTGCTGGCCGCGCGCAGCCTGTTCGAGGACGTGGTGATGCACATCCGCATCGGCGAGACCGTGGTGCTGGAGGCCACGGGCGACTGCGCACCCTGCTCGCGCATGGAGTATGTGCTGGGCCCCGGCGGCTACAACGCCATGCGGGGGCACGGCGGGCTGACGGCGCGGGTGCTGGTGGGCGGCGTGCTGCGTCCGGGGGATGCGGTGCGGATCGTGCGCGCCGCTGTTGTGCACACAAAAGGCACACACAGATAAAATTCGCCGGTGAAGCCGTTTCGCTGGAATCCGGACAAGAACCACGCGCTGCAGACCAGCCGCGGTGTGTCGTTCGAAGCCATCGTGGTGGCCATCGAAAACGGCGGTCTGCTGGACATCATGATTCACCCCAATGCCCGGCGGTACCCGAATCAGAAGATTTTTCTCGTGGCGCTGGATGGTTACGTTCATCTCGTGCCCTTCGTCGAAGCTGCTGACCACACCTTCCTGAAGACCATCATCCCCAGCCGCAAAGCCACGCGAGACCACTTGCCCACCGGAGGCCACGATGCCCAAGCTTGACGCCTACGAATCGGACGTTCTGGCGGCCTTCGAGAAGGGTCGACTCCAGTCGGTCGCCACCAAGGCGGAACTCGCCAAGGCGCGTGCCGCCGCGCGGGCCACCGCCATCAAGGACCGCAGGGTCAACATCCGCCTGACGTCGGGCGATCTGCAGGACATCCAGACCCGGGCGCTGGAAGAAGGCATGCCTTATCAGACGCTCATCGCGAGCGTGCTCCACAAGTACGCCACAGGCCGGCTGGTCGAGGCCGGAACGCAAGAGCCGGCCCCCGAGGGTTACGGTACGCGCCGACGCCGCAAGGCCTGAACCTCAATCCCCCTGAAAGCCCCCCGCCCGCAGCGTCACCACCAGGGTGTCGCGCCAGCCGTGGCCATCGGCCGGGTCGGGCTGGATGGGCGTGCTTTCGTGGATCACGCGCTCGTCGTCGAGCAGCAGCAGCGACCACGGATCGCGCAGCGTGAAGCGCTGGCCGCTGGGGCCGTTGGCCTCGAACACGCGGCTTTCACCCCCCTTGATGGCGTGGCGCCGCACCAGAAACACCGCCACCAGGTCCACGCCGTCGCGGTGGGCGCCCTCGGGCGTGGGACGGCCGATGCCGTCGGTGGTGTCGATGCGGAACGGGTGCGCCTCGACCGCCCAGGCTTGTTCGCCGCGCAAGGCGCTGGCCGCCGCACCCAGGCGCTGCAGCAGGCGAATCCAGGCCGGGGCCTGGGCCATGGCGGCCTCCATGGGTTCGAACCAGCGCTGCATGCCGCCGTGCAGGGCGTTGTATTCCACCGGCTGCCAGTGCGCGCGGTGCGGCACCTGCTCCACCCGCTCGCCGTCCACCACAAAGCAACTGTGTCGGCGCAGGCGGTAGCGGCCGCCGTCCTTCAGGTAGGCGTCTGGCGCCAGGCGGTCCCAGTGCGGCTCCAGGGCACGCAAGTCGTCCAGCGGCACACCGATCCAAGCGGCGGTGTCCTCGCCGCTGAGCAGGCCTGCGCCGCGCTCGCGCAGCGCGGTGTCGATGGCGTTGGGGGACAGGTAAGGGGGCGAAAACTCGGCGGCGCTCATTCCCACGAGTGTAGGGGCGCGCCTCGGGGAAAGCCCGCATCGGGGAATGCCGGCGTGAGTGGCCCAATGGCGCCATGAACGCCGCCGCCAACCCTGGGCCCCCCGAAGCGCCGCCGTCGAGCCAGGCCACCCGCGAGCCCTCGGCGCTGGAGCTGCCGATCGCCGACCTGCGCCCGGGCGACCCGCTGCGCTGGCTGCGGGCCGGTTGGGCCGACTTCCTGCGTTGCCCGGGCATCGGCCTGTTCTACGGGGCCTGCTTCTGCGCCATGGGGCATGCGCTGCTGGGCGTCTTCCGGGCGGCGCCAGCCTATGTGCTCGCGCTCTCGGCGGGCTTTCTGCTGATGGGCCCCTTCCTGTGCCTGGGCCTTTACGACGCCAGCCGGGCGCTGCAGCGCGGTGAGACGCCGTCGCTGGGGCGCTCGCTGCGTGCCTGGCTGCCCACCAAAGGCAGCATGGCCCTGTTCGCGGGCGTGCTGCTGGTGCAGGAAATGCTGTGGGGGCGCGCTTCGCTGGTGGTCTTCGCCGTCAGCTTCACGACCCTGCCGGACACGCAGCACCTGCTCGCCCAGATGCTGCGCGGCCAGCACCTGGAGTTCCTGATCACCTGGACGCTGGTGGGCGGCGTGTTCGCCGGTCTGATCTTCGTGACCAGCGTGGTGAGCATTCCCATGATCCTGGACCGCGGCGCCGACGCGATCTCGGCGGGCCTCACGAGCATTCGCGCCTGCCTGCAGAACCCGGGCGTGATGCTGTGGTGGGGCGTGTTGGTCAGCGCGCTGGTGGCGTTGTCGATGCTGCCGTGGTTCCTGGGCCTGCTGGTGAGCGGCCCGGTCATCGGGCACGCCAGTTGGCATGCCTACCGCGCCACGGTGGCGCCGGGCGGGCCAGCCGAGGCGGCGTAGTCAGGCGCCGCGCTGGGAGCGGCGGCGGTCCCGCCGCCCCGCCGCCGAGCCCAGCAGGGCCGGTTCGACCAGACCGTCGAACAAGGGCTGCAGCTTCATGATGCTGTTCATGGCCGCCCGCTCGTCGAGGTCGCGGCACAGCCAGTGCAGCAGGTCGGGCCGCATGAACCACAGCGCACGGGCCGATTCGGCCACCAGCAGCCGGTGGCGCAGTTGCTCCGCCTCGAAGCCGCCGGCTTCACCGACCAGGGCCAGCATGGCCTTGCGCACGCGCGCCAATCGGTAGGGATCGTCGTCGTGGCGGTTCTCGCCCTGCAGCCGCTGGGCAACGGTGTCGAAGAGGGTCGAGAGGAACTGCTTCATGCCTGGGTGGGCGCAACTCTTGTAGGGGCTTGTCGGAACATCCGCTGACGACGGGCGCCATTCCAGCACAAAACGCCCGTTTTGTAACGACCTTCGTGAACCTTCATGGCGCGGCGCCCGCGGGCGCACCCTCGCGCCACAGCCGAAGGGCCAGCCACCACGACAGCAAGGTGTTGGTCAGGGCCAGCAGGCCCAGGGCCAGACGCACGCCCGCCGGGGGCTCATGGATCTGGATGAACAGCACCAGGGCGCTGGAGAGCGCCTGAAAGCCGAGCACGAGCCAGAACAGGCCCTTGCGCGGCTGCCAAAGGCGGTGAACGGCGGCGGCAAGCGAAGGCATTCGCTCATTGTGCCCGGGCGGTTTCGGCCCCTTGCGCCTCCTTGGCGCGTTCGGCCTCCCGCTCCTGCAGCCAGCGCCACATCACCTTGCCGCTGCCACTCTTGGGCAGGGCGTCGACGAACTCCACCTCGCGCGGGCACTTGTAGGCCGCCATGTGCTCGCGGCACCAGGCCAGGATATCGGCCTCGCTGAGGCGGCCCTTCGCTTCGGCGCGCAGCACCACCACGGCCTTCACGCTTTCTCCGCGGTAGGCGTCGCGCGTGGCGATCACGCAGGCCTCGGCGATGCCGGGGTGCTTGAACATCAGCGCCTCCACCTCCGCCGGCCAGACCTTGAAGCCGCTGGCGTTGATCATGCGCTTGAGGCGGTCGGTGATGAAGAAGTAGCCGTCCCCGTCCACGCGCCCCAGGTCGCCCGAGCGGAAAAAGCGCTTGCCGTCGATCTCGATGAAGGCCGCGGCCGTGGCCTCGGGGCGTTTCCAGTACCCGTCGAACACCATGGGGCCGTGGATCACGATCTCGCCCGTCTCGCCCTGTGGCAGCTCGCGCAGTGTGTCGGGGTCGACCACGCGCGCGTCCGTGCTCATGAAGGGAATGCCCAGGCACTGCTGCTTGGGGTCGTCGGGCGGGTTGCTGTGCGAGGGCGCGGCCGTTTCGGTGAGGCCGTAGCCCTCGACGAAGCGCAGGCCGAACAGATCGAGCAGGCGCTGCGCCACAGCCTGCGGCATGGCCGCGCCGCCACCACCGATGTAGACCAGGCTGGACAGGTCGTACTGGTCGAAGCCGGGACTGGCCAGCAGGTCGATCACCATGGTGGGGATGTTGGTCCAGTGCGTGACGCGCCAACGCGAGATCAGGCGCCCGGCGAGTTCGCGGTCCCAGCGCGGCATCAGCACCAGGGTGGAGCCGGCGTAGATGGCCGTGTGCATGCCCGCGACCATGCCGGTGATGTGGAACAGCGGCACCACCAGCAGTGCCACCGTCTCGGGCGAGCTGTCCCCCCACAGGCTGCCCGCCACCGCGTTGTGCATCAGCGTGCGGTGCGGGTGCATGCAGCCCTTGGGCAGGCCGGTGGTGCCGCTGGTGTAGGGCAGCACGGCCAGGTCGTCGGGGCCGCGGTTGTGCTCGGGCAATGGCGCGGTGCTGGCCAGGGCCTCGGTCCAGCTGGCCACGCCACCACCCGGCAAGACAGGCCGATCGTGTCGCGCGCCCAGCCAGCCCTGCCAGGCCGGGGGCATGCCCGTCACATCGTCCATCGGGCCGATGGCGTCCGCGTAGTGCGTCACCACCAGGTGGCGCAGGCGCTGCGCCTCGGGCAACTCCGCGTTCGCTTTCAGCAACTCGCCAGCGAGATCGGCCGCGCACACGGCCACGCGCGCATCCGGGTCGGTGATGTAGTGCCCGAGCTCATCGGCCTTGTTCATGGGGTTGACCGGCACCACCACCGCATTGGCGCGCAGCACCGCGTAGCAGGCGACGATCCACTGCGGGCAGTTCTGCAGGAACAGGATCACACGGTCGCCATCGCGCACACCTTGCGCCCGCAGGTGTGCGGCCAGGCGCTCGGCCTGCCCGTGCAGCGCGGCGTACGTGGTGACGCGGTCGAAAAAAACCAGTGCGGCCTTGTCCGGGTAGCGCCGGGCGCTCACCGACAGGTTCTCCCACAGCGAGGTCTGCGGCGGGCGAAGCGCGTGCGGCAATCGCCGGGGCCAGAAGCTGTGGTGCGCGCGCACCGGCGGCTCCAGGTGGCTCATGTCGGTGGGTCTCCTTTGGGGTTCTTGTATGGCACGAATACTGCGTCTGGCGCCTGGGCCTAATTGATCGGATTGTTCAATAAAGCTTTTGCATAAGCCTCCCACGTAAACCCCGATCCCTGGCCCAAAAGGCCAGGACTACATTGCCCCGCTTGCGGGCGTCGCACCGAACAGGTGCCCGCGCGTACGTGCCCGACAACACCACCGACCTACGGAGTACCTGATGAAACTCAATGCCCTGAAGCTGACCGCCCTCACCCTGGGCACCACGGCCGCGCTCCTCGCCGCGCCGGCCCACGCGGGCAAGGACCTTGACGCCGTCAAGAAGCGGGGCGAGCTCAACTGTGGGGTCAACACCGGCCTTCCCGGCTTCTCCGCGGCCGACAGCCAGGGCAAGTGGAGCGGCATGGACGTGGACCTCTGCCGCTCGGTGGCCGCGGCCATCCTGGGCAACCCCGACAAGGTGCGCTACGTGCCCCTCACCGCGCAGCAGCGCTTCACCGCCCTGCAGTCCGGCGAGATCGACGTGCTGGCGCGCAACACCACCTGGACGCTCACCCGCGACGCCTCGCTGGGCCTCACCTTCGTCGGCGTCAACTTCTACGACGGCCAGGGCTTCATGGTGCCCAAGAAGCTCAACGTCAAGAGCGCCAAGCAACTCAAGGGCGCCACGGTCTGCGTGCAGTCGGGCACCACCACCGAACTCAACCTCACCGACTACTCGCGCGCCAACAACCTGAACATCAAGCCCGTGGTGTTCGAAAAGCTCGAAGCCGCGCTCGCCGCCTACTCCTCGGGCCGCTGCCAGGCCTACACCACCGACGCATCGGGCCTGGCGTCTTCGCGCGCCAAGGACATGGCCAAGCCCGACGACCACGTGATCCTGCCCGAGCTGATCTCCAAGGAGCCTCTTGGCCCGGCCGTGCGCCGCGGCGACGAGGACTTCGCCGCCATCGTCAAATGGGTGGGCTTTGCGCTGATCGAGGCTGAGGAATATGGCGTGACGCAAGCCAACGTCGACCAGCTCAAGGGCTCCAGCACCAACCCCTCCGTCATGCGCCTGCTGGGCATGGGGAACGAAGACACCGGCAAGCTGCTCGGCCTCGACAAGGAATGGGCGTACCGGGCCATCAAGGCCGTGGGCAACTACGGCGAACAGTTCGAGCGCCACGTGGGTCCGAAGACCGCGATCGCCCTGCCGCGCGGCGTCAACCAGCTCTGGACCAAGGGCGGCGTCCTGTACGCCCCACCGATCCGCTGATCCACGCCGGGCCGCACCGGCGGCCCGGCCTGCCCCCTGCCCGCAGCGATGCCAGTCGCTGCGGGCATTCTTCGTGTCCCCATCGCATCCGTGGCGAGGTCCCCGTTGACTACACCCGCATCTCCTCCACCCCCTTCACGACAATGGTCGCTCAACAGCCGGGCCACGCGCGGCGTGATCTACCAGGTCGTGGCGCTGGCCTTGCTGGGCCTGGGCCTCTGGTACCTGGCGCACAACACGCAGGCCAACATGCAGGCCCGCGGCATCCAGAGCGGCTTCGACTTTCTGGGCGCCAGCGCCGGATTCGACATCGGCGAAACGCTCATCGCCTATGACCCCAGCCAGAGCTACGGCCAGGCCATCTGGGTGGGCGTGCTCAACACCGTCAAGGTGGCGCTGGCGGGCATCGTGTTCACCACCATCCTGGGCGTGGCACTGGGCGTGGGGCGCTTCTCGCGCAACGCGCTGGTGCGCGGCCTGTGCTATGGCTACGTCGAGGCCTTCCGCAACGTGCCGCTGTTGCTGCAACTGCTCATGTGGTACCTGGTCTTCATCGAGCTGCTGCCCGCCTCGAACGAAGCCATGTCGGCGGGTGGCCTGCTGTTCCTCAGCAAGGGCGGCCTGTCCTTCCCCTGGCCCACGGCCGGCGTCGGCCACGTGCTCGGTGGGCTGGCCGTCGGCGTGATCGCCGGCGTGCTGTGGCGTCGTCGCGTGCAGAAGCGCTTCGAGGCCACCGGCCAGGATGGTGACCGCTTCTGGGCGCCGCTGGCCATGCTGCTGGTGTTCGCCGTCGTGGGCTGGGTGGTGGCCGGCATGCCCCGCGAATGGAGCATCCCGGAGCAACTGCCCTTCATGGTCGATGGCGGCCTGGCCCTCACGCCCGAGTTCCTCGCCCTGCTGATCGGCCTGACCACCTACACCGCGTCCTTCGTGGCCGAGGTGGTGCGCGGCGGCATCCAGTCCGTCAGCCGCGGACAAGACGAGGCCGCGTCCGCGCTGGGCCTGAACCCGCGGCAGAAGATGAAACTCGTGGTCTTGCCCCAGGCCATGCGCGTGATCATTCCGCCACTGACCAACCAGTACCTCAACCTCACCAAGAACTCATCGCTCGCGGTGGTGGTCGGCTACCCCGACGTGGTGTCCATCGCCAACACCACCATCAACCAGAGCGGCCGCGCGGTGGAGTGCATCGCCATCATCATGCTGGTCTACCTCAGCACCTCGCTCACCACCTCGCTGGTGATGAACTGGTACAACCGCCGCATGGCGATCCGGGAGCGTTGATCGCCATGAACGCGCAGTTCCAACCCATCGCGCCCCGGCCCTCGCCGGTGCGCCACTCCGGTGCGCTGAACTGGGCGCGCCGCAACCTCTTTGCCGACTGGAAGTCCACGCTCGCCACGCTCATCGTCGGCGCGGTGCTGCTGTGGGCTGTGCCGAAGCTGTGGCAATGGGTGATCGCCGGCGCCGTGTTCCGGCCCGACGCCGACGCCTGTCAGGCTGCGCGCGGCGTGGGCGCCTGCTGGGGCGTGATCGCCGAGAAGTACCGCGTCATCCTGTTCGGTCGCTACCCGTTCGACGAGCAATGGCGCCCGCTGCTGGCCACGCTGCTGATCGTCTTCACGCTCGTGATCAGTTGCATGCGCGTCTTCTGGACGCGCTGGCTGGCGCTGATCTGGCTGGCGTCGCTGGCAGGCTTCTTCGTTCTCATGGGCGGCGGCGTGCTCGGCCTGTCCAGCGTGCGCACCGAGCTGTGGGGCGGCCTGCCGCTCACCCTCATGCTGGCGGTGCTGTCGCTGTTCCTCGCCTTCCCGCTCGCGGTGCTGGTGGCCCTGGGCCGTCGCGCGAAGCTGCCCGCCATCCGCACCATCAGCGTGCTCTACGTCGAACTCATCCGCGGCGTGCCGCTGATTTCGGTGCTGTTCATGGCCTCGTTCATGTTCCCGCTGTTCGTGCCGCGCGGGGTGACGGTGGACGTGCTGGTGCGCGTGGTCGCGGGCCTCACGCTGTTCATTGCGGCCTACATGGCCGAAACGGTGCGCGGCGGCCTGCAGGCCGTGCCGAAAGGCCAGTTCGAGGCGGCCGATTCCCTGGGCCTGGGCTACTGGCAGACGCAGCGGCTCATCGTGCTGCCGCAGGCCGTGTCCATGGTGGTCCCCAGCATCATGAACACCTTCATTTCGCTGTTCAAGGACACCTCGCTGGTCACCATCGTCTCGCTCTACGAGCTCACCGGTGCGCTCGCCCTGGCCCTGAACTCCGACGTGCAGTGGCGCCCCTTCAAGCTCGAGGCCTATTTCTTCATCACGCTGATCTATTTCACCGGCTGCTTCGCCATGTCGCGCTACAGCCTGTGGGTGGAAAAACAGCTTGCCGCCAGCAAGGCGCGCTGAAAGCCGAACATGACCGAACAACAAGCCATCATCCGTTTCGACAAAGTCAACAAGTGGTACGGCAATCACTTCCACGTGCTGCGCGACATCGACCTCAGCGTCGCCAAGGGCGAACGCATCGTGATCTGCGGCCCTTCGGGCTCGGGCAAGTCCACTCTCATTCGCTGCATCAACCGGCTCGAGGAACACCAGCAGGGCGTCATCGAGGTCGACGGCGTCGAGCTCAAGGACGACATCAAGGCCATCGACCAGGTGCGCAAGAACGTGGGCATGGTGTTCCAGCAGTTCAACCTGTTCCCGCACCTCACCGTGCTCGAGAACCTCACGCTCTCGCCCATGTGGGTGGGCAAGATGCCCAAGAAGGAGGCCGAGGAGCGGGCCATGCAGCAGTTGAAGCGCGTGCGCATCGCCGAGCAGGCCAGCAAGTACCCGCTGCAGCTCTCGGGTGGCCAGCAGCAGCGCGTGGCCATTGCGCGCGCGCTGTGCCTCACGCCCAAGATCATGCTGTTCGATGAGCCCACCTCCGCGCTCGACCCCGAGATGATCAAGGAGGTGCTCGACGTCATGATCGAACTGGCCAACATGGGCATCACCATGCTGTGCGTGACGCACGAGATGGGCTTCGCCAAGGCCGTGGCCGACCGCGTCATCTTCATGGACCAGGGCCAGATCGTCGAGCAGAACACGCCCACCGAGTTCTTCAACAACCCGCAGAACGAGCGCAGCAAGGACTTCCTGTCCAAGATCCTCGGCCATTGACTTGAGGCGGTCATCGCGCGCTGACACAATGCGCGCGACACGGAGCCTGCGCCTGGCAGGCCCGACAAGGAGACCGCCATGCCGCAGCAAGCCCTTCCCGCCGCCCGGCGACTGACCTGGCTGCGCTGGAGTTGCACCACGGCCCTGGGCCTGTCCCTGTGGTGCACGGGCGCGGCCCTGGCCTTCGACGTGCAGGGCCACCGCGGCGCCCGTGCATTGGCGCCCGAGAACACGCTCCACGGCTTCCAGCGTGCGCTGGCCATCGGCGTGAGCACGCTGGAACTGGACGTGGTGCTCAGCGCCGAGGGAGTGCCCATCGTCTCGCACGACACCACGGCCAACCCCGACATCACGCGCGACCCGAGCGGGCGCTGGTTGCAGTCGCGCGGCCAGCCCTTTCACACGCTGACGCTCGACCAGATTGCCGCCTTCGACATCGGCCGCATCAACCCGTCGAGCCGGTACGCGCGCGACTTCCCGCTGCAGGAAGCCGCGGATGGCGAACGCATCCCCACGCTGGCGGCGGTGTTCGACCTGGTCAACCGCCTGCGCGCCGACCACGTTCGCTTCAACATCGAACTCAAGCGCAACCCGGAACGGCCGCAGGAATCGCCCGAGCCCGAGGCCTTCGTGCGCGCCGTGCTCGCCGTCATCCAGGCCCGGGGCATGGCAGCGCGCTGCAACCTGCAGAGCTTCGACTGGACCTTGCTCAAGCTCAGCCAGCGCCTGGCGCCCGACATGCCGCTGGCTTTCCTGAGCGTGCAGCGCCCCCGATCGAACAACCTGCACAGCGGCGTGTGGAGCGCGGGCCTGCGCGAGGCGGATTTCAAAGATGCCCCGGCCCTGCTGGCGGCGGCCGGCGCCCGGCTGTGGTCGCCCAACTTCAACGACATCAGCCGCAGGCTCGTGGAGCGCGCGCGCGAAGAGGGCCTGCGCGTGATCCCCTGGACGGTGAACGAGGTGCCCGACATGGAGCGCCTGATCGATTGGGGCGTCGATGGCATCATCACCGACCACCCGGAGCGCCTGCGCGCCGTGATGGAGCAGCGCGGCATGGGCCTGCCGCCGACCGTCGACACCGCGCCGGCCCGCCAGAACTGAACGACATGTCCCATCCACTGCTGCAACCCGTGGCCGATGCACTTGGCGGCCTGCGCAACGCGACCCTCTCGCCCGCCGAGGCCAGCGCGCGCCTGCGCAATCAGAGCGAACTGATCGCCGCCCTGCCCCCGCGCTTTGGCGAGGTGCTGGGCCAGTTGCTCGACCGCCTCGAGTCCTCTGCGCTGTTCGATGGCGAGAGCTGTTCCTTCAGCTCGCGCGAACTGCACGACAGCCTGCAGTTCTGGATCGACAAGGCAGAGGCGCGGCTGGCGGCCGCCTGAGCCCGTCACGGAAACCCGTGTCAGCCGCCCGTCGCGCCACCGGGCGGCCGGCGTAAGGCACGCGGGCGCCGCCGCGACCGACCCCTTTTTTGCGGAGGCCGCCATGTTCCCACTCAAGCGCATCATCCTGACCGCCGGGCTGGCTGCGATGGCCGGGGTCGCTACCGCTGCCGACCTGCGCTGCGAGGCGCAACGCGGCGCGCAGGCGCCGGCCATCGTCGAGCTCTACACCTCGGAAGGCTGCAGTTCCTGCCCGCCGGCCGATCGCTGGCTCAGCGGCCTGCGTGGCCACGACGGGGTGGTGGCGCTGTCCTTCCATGTGAACTACTGGAACCACCTCGGCTGGCGCGACCCGTTCGCCACGGCCGCCACCACCGCGCGCCAGTACCGCCTGGCCGAGCGCCTGGGCGCGCGCCAGGTCTACACGCCGCAGGTCGTGCTCAACGGCCGCGACCACCGCGGCTGGCGCGGTCAGTCGGCCGCGCAACTGCCCACGCCGTCGGGCCCGGCGCCCGCGCTGCGCGTCTGGCGCGAGGGTGGCGATCTGCTGGCGGAGGTGGCGGGTGGCCACGGCGAACTGGCCGGCTACTGGGCGGTGCTGCTCGATGAGGTGAGCAGCCGCGTCACCGCAGGCGAGAACGCGGGTGAGCACCTGCGCCACGACCACGTGGTGGCGCACTACCAGCCGGTGATGCCCTGGCGCGACGCTCAGCCGCACACCGAGCGCTGGCACCTGCCGCTGCGGGGCCCGCACCGCGTCGCCTTCGTGGTAACCGACCCCACGCTCACCCGGCCCGTTCAGGCGGTGGTGCTCAGCTGCCCTGCATGAGCCGGGAACCTAGCACGCGCTTTCCTTATCATCCACACCCATGCGCGCCCTCTGGATCGCCCTGCTGATTGCCCTGCTCCCCGTGCGCGGCTGGGTGGGCGACGCCATGGCCCTGTCCATGCTGGCAGCCCCCGGCGGCCATCCCGCCCAGCAGTCCAGCGCCGCCGGGCCTTGCCCGCACGCGGAGCCAGCCGCGGCCCACGACGGGGCGGCGCATGCCGAGTCCGCCCACGGCGATCACCGCCACCTGCAAGGTGATGCCGCCCACGACAACAACGCCGGGCACCAGCACCTTGCCTGCGACCTCTGCAACGGCCCGGCACTGCAGGCCAGCGCGGCCGATTCGCCGCGGGGGCAGGCGGCCCCCGGGCCTCAAGTGCTGCGCGCCGAGCGCTTCGCCAGCCTGGCCCCGCGGCAACAGCACAAACCCCCCATCGCCTGAGCGCTCGCACCCGTGGTGCGTCCGCGTGTGCCCTGCCGGGCCGCGCGCACGCCGTTCGCGAACCCTCAGGAGATGAACATGAAGCACCGCTTGCGGCTGCTGCCGCTGTGCGTGGCCTTGTCGGCCACTCCCTTGCTGGCGGGCACGCCCGCCGAGGCCTTGCGCGCCGCCGATCCCGGCGAAACGCCGGCCGCCCATACCCCGCCGCTGCCCGAACCGCAGCAACTGGACGCGCCCCCGACCGACACCGACCTGGCCCAGGCGCTCGCACGCTGGCGCGAGGCCAACCGGCGCGTGGCCGAGTTTCCGCGCGGCCACATGGACCTGCTGCGTTGGGAGGCCGCGCGAGCCCCCGCGCCAGCGCCGCCCGCCCCGGCGCCCGCCCTCCCCCTGATGCCGGCCGAGGCCTTGAACATGTCCCTGCGCGAGCGCCCGGACCTGTTCACCCACACGGGCATGAACCCGCTTGAACAGGCGCGCGTGCGGGTGGCCTTCGCCGGCCACGCGCGCACGCTGCAGCAGGCCTGGATCGACGCGGTCGCGCTGCGCGCCTCGGCCCGATTGAGCGCGCACGAACTGGACACGGCGCGCACCGGCACCGAACTCGGCCGGCGCATGGTGCAGGCCGGCAACTGGCCCCACGCCCGGCTGCTGCAAGAGCAGCGCATCGAGGCCGAGGCCTGGCGCGCCCAGGGCGACGCCACCCTGGCCGCGCAGGCGGCGCTGGAGCGGCTGGCCGGCCTGCTGGGCTTGTGGCGCGCGGCCGAGGTCCAGGCGCTCGCCGAGCGCCTGCCCGATGCCCTGCCCGCCCCGCCCGAGCGAATGGTCGCCCCAGCCCCCGACGCCTCGCCCGAGGCCGCGGCGCTGCGGGGCGATCCCTGGCTGGCGATCGAACGGGCCGAAGCCGCCCGGCTCTTCACCGGCCTGCCCGAGGGCCGCTGGGAGGCCTGGACGCGCCAGCGCGACGCAGCGCTGCAGGCCCTGGCCGCCACCGACGGCGGCGGTACCACGCCGCCGCACCTGGACGATCTGCGCCTGCTGCGCGAGCAGCGATCACAGGAGGCCGAGACACAGCGCGCGCGGCTGCTGCGCATGGCCGGTGAACGCCGCGCCATGGCACGCCTGGCCTGGTCGCAACTGGCCGTGCGCCACACGCAGGCGCTGCACGCGGACCAGGTCATTGCCCCCCTGAGCGACGAGCTGCAACAGGACATGCAACGGCGCGTCAACGGCATGCTGGAGAGCACCTGGACCCTGCTGGCCAGCGCCCGCGAACGCAGCGCCGGCCTGCGCACCGCCGTGATGGCGCGCCGCGACTACTGGCGCGCGCAAGCCGCGTGGCAAGCCCTGCTGGCCGGCGACGGCTTCGCCATCGACGGCCCGAGCGGCGCGGGCCAGGCCCCCACCAGCGGCAACGGCACCCCCCACTGAGGACACCCCATGCAACGACGACACTTTTTTGCCGGCGCTGCGAGCGCCGTCGCCGCCGCTGGCGTCAGCCGCGTGGCCCTGGCCGCGCTGCCCGAGGCGCCGCAACAGACATCAGCCGAGACGGCCGCCCCCTGGACGCCGCCCGGCGTGACCGGCGCGGGCCGCCCCTACCAAGCCGTGGTCACGCTCAACGGCTGGACCCTGCCCTGGCGCATGAACAACGGCGTCAAGGAGTTCCACCTGGTGGCCGAGCCCGTGGTGCGCGAGGTCGCGCCCGGCTTCCACGTGAACATGTGGGGCTACAACGGCCAAAGCCCGGGCCCCACCATCGAGGTGGTCGAGGGCGATCGCGTGCGGATCTACGTGACCAACCGCCTGCCCGAGCACACCACCATCCACTGGCACGGCCAACGCCTGCCCAATGGCATGGACGGCGTCGGCGGCCTCAACCAGCCGCAGATCCCCGTCGGCAAGACCTTCGTCTACGAGTTCGTGGCGCGCCGGCCCGGCACCTTCATGTACCACCCGCACGCCGACGAGATGGTGCAGATGGCCATGGGCATGATGGGCTTCTGGGTCACGCACCCGAAGCAAAAGCACCCGCTCATCGAGGACGCGCAGCGCGACTACTGCTTCCTGCTCAACGCCTTCGACGTCACGCCCGGCAGCCGCACGCCCCAGGTCAACACCATGCTCGAGCAGAACATCTGGTGCTGGAACAGCCGCGTGTTTCCCGCCATCAGTCCGCTGGTGGCGCGCCTGGGCGAGCGCGTGCGCGTGCGCATCGGTAACCTCACCATGACCAACCACCCCATCCACATCCACGGCATCGAGTTCGAGGTGACGGGCACCGACGGCGGCCCCACGCCCAGGGGCTCGCGCTGGCCGGAGGTGACCACCGATGTGGCCGTGGGCCAGATGCGGCAGATCGAGTTCATCGCCGACGAGCCGGGCGACTGGGCCATGCACTGCCACAAGAGCCACCACACCATGGGCGCCATGGGGCACGACGTGCCCACCATGATCGGCGCCGACCACCGCGGCCTGGTGGCACCGCTGCAGCGCGCGGCGCCCGACCACATGGTGATGGGCGAACGCGGCATGGCCGACATGGGTGAGATGCAGATGGAACTGCCCGCCAACACCTTCCCCATGATGACCGGCAGCGGCCCCTATGGCCCCATCGAGATGGGCGGCATGTTCACCGTCTTCAAGGTGCGCGCCGACCAGAAGCCCGGCGACTACAGCGACCCCGGCCCCTACGCCCAGCCACCCGGCACGCAGGCCCGCCTGGTGGAGACCGCAAGCGCGCCCGAGGCACCGCGCGACGCGACCCGCCCTTCCGGCCCCGCGCCGCAACCCAAGGCCAGCGCGCGCAAGCCCGCAGGCCACGCCCACCATTGACCCATCGAAGGGAAACCTCCATGAACCCGCAACGACGCACCCTGATTGCACTGCCTCTGGTGCTGACCCTACCTCTGGCGCGCGCGCATGGCGACGCGCACCGGGGCCACGGCGGCCCCGGCGGCGTGGTGAAGGAACAGAAGCCTTGGGGCATCGCCGGCGACGCGAAGGACGCGCGCCGCACCGTCACCGTCCGCATGACCGACGACATGAAGCTCACGCCCAACCACATCGACGCCCGCGAGGGCGAAACCCTGCGCATCCGCGCGGTGAACGCCGGCGCGTTGATGCACGAGATCGTGCTCGGCACGCGCACGGAACTGCAGGCGCACGCCGAACTCATGAAGAAGCACCCCGGCATGCAGCACGAAGAGCCCTACATGGCGCACGTACCGCCGGGCCGGCAGGGCGACCTGGTCTGGCACTTCAACCGCGCGGGCGAATTCGAATTCGCCTGTCTGATCGCCGGCCACTTCGAGGCTGGCATGCGCGGCACGATCCGCGTGCTGCCACGCAAAGGATGAACACCATGAACCGACGACAACTGCTGCTGACTGGCGCCACGCTGGCGCTGCCGGCCCGGGCCGTGGCGCAGGCCAAGGCACCGCTGCCCGTGCTGCAGGTCTGGAAAGACCCCAACTGCGGCTGCTGCAAGGACTGGGTCGCCTACCTGCAGGCCGATGGCTTCACCGTGCAGGTGCACGACACGGGCAACACGGCCATGCGCCGCCGCCTGGGCCTGCCCGAGCGCTACGCCTCGTGCCACACCGGGCTCATCGGTGGGTACGTGATCGAAGGCCACGTGAACGCGCGCGAGATCCGCCGGCTGCTCACGGAGAAACCCCCGGCCCTGGGCCTGGCGGTGCCCGGCATGCCCGTGGGCAGCCCGGGCATGGACGACCCCGTCTACGGCGGCCGCCAGGACCCGTACGACGTGCTGCTGGTGCAGCGCGATGGCACGGCGCGGGTGCTCCAGTCGTACTTCAGGCGCAGGTGAGCGGGCGCCTGGCACCTCACGGATCCCGACCGCCGCGAGCGGGCGAATACCGACGCTCTACCTCCGACGACCTAGTCTGAGCGGCACGTTGCCGGAACGCGCGCCGCTCGTTTGCAACGGAGGCTGCTTTTGAATGGAGAAGCACCCATGAGACGACTTGGCCTGCTCGGCGTCGGATGTGACGTCGCACATTTCACGAAGATTCCGCAGCTCAAGCCTGAAGCGCAAATCCAGCCACCCGAGGCTTGGGAGGTTCACGCCGCGCAGGACTTCATTCAAACCCTGTTCAGCAAGCAACTGAAGGAGGCCTGGCCAGAAACCCGAGTGAAGATACTGGAGGTGGCGCGAGAACTCCGGCACCGTGCCGACCACTGGGAAACGTACCAATGGGAAGAGAAGCCCCAGTACCGTCACATCGTCACGCCAGAGTCCAAGCGCAATCGCGCAGCACTGCTCGAGCGAGCGGTCGGCCTGATGGATGAGTACCTCCACACCCATCCGGACGCCGCGAACACCTGCATCGAAGTGCACAGCTATGAACCAGGCTCGGGCGACTTCCTGATGGAGCGCGTCCCCCACGTGCCACCTGCAAGCGCGCTGAATGCCTACTCACGCGGCGGGTATCTGCAGTACGCCGGATCCGACGACCCCAGGAGAAATCCGCTCGACCAACCTGCCCCGGGCGACTGCATCGTGGTGGCAGGGGCACCGGAAGGCGGGGGCGGCGCGCTCAAGCTCATCAGCCCCTGCTGGGGGCAGGAAGAACAGGCCTTCATGCAGATCCCGGCGCTGTTCATTGCCATTTATGGCGAGGGCTTCAAGACACGCTTCAAGGTGCCGGGCAGCGGCAACCTGATGGAAATCACGCCGGTTCTGGTGACAAACGTGGTGCCCCTGGCCACGCTGGCGAGTGACGTGCACTCCACTCGAAAACCGACGGAGAAAAAGGACGGGGACGGCCACGTGCTCCCACCCAACTACAGCACCAGCGTATTTCACGGCAGTGCGGAACAGTTCAGCGCAGAGGCCAGCCTGCTGAAGAAGGAAGGCCCGGTGGTCAACGCGCTGTTCTATTCGTTTACCGACATGCGCACGCGCGTCAGGGACAACGACCTTGTGTACCGTTTGGAGGACCTGCGCGACATGGCCACGAGCGTGGGCAAAGCCGCCAAGCTGCACGCCAGGGCCACCGCGCCAAAACACCGGGTGCAAGCCATCGGCGTCGGCGCCGGCATCTACGAACATGCCGAGTGCGTATCGGCGGCCATCACCCTGTTGATGATGGTTCTGCTGGGGCTCGATGCCCGCCTCTACTACGGCAAATCAGCCTTCGAAGCGGCGATGACGCTGGTGGGCAAGGTGCTCGACGCGATGGCTCTGAAATCGCCACCCGCGGGTGGCTTCACCCATGACGACTACGTGCGGGAGATGTTGACCCAGATCGGAAACGTGGAGGAAAAGGACAAGGTGCACTGGCAAATCGGTGGCTTCAAGAGGCCACGGCCCGCTCGTGAGAACGCTGCGAAGCAGACGGCGCCAAGCGAGGGTTCAACCGCCTCCCCCCTGCCGAGCGGCGCATCCCGTCCAACCGGCGACGAACTCAAGACCGTCATCCCGGTCTGACTGCCATCACACCCGACATCAATGGGGAACTGCCCCGGACTGGAGATTGGATGAACCGACTGCACCTGGTTGCCGTGCTGGCCTTCGCCACGGCCAGCGCCCTGGCCGCCGAACCCACGCCCGCCGACGGCGAGGTCCGCCGCATCAACCCCGCCGGCCAGGAAATCACCCTCAAGCACGGCGAGATCAAGAACCTGGACATGCCGCCCATGACGATGGTGTTCAAGGTGAAGGAGCCCGCGTTGCTGGCCAACATCAAGGCCGGCGACAAGGTGCGCTTCACGGCCGACCAGATCAACGGCACCTACACCGTGCTGTCGATCGAAGCCGTGAAACCTTGATCTGCATCAAACCCGGCGCCCGAAACGGCGCCGGGCACGAATGCGGCGCTACATATCGGCGAGCAGAGGCCGATAGCACGTGGGCGCGGCGGCCGAACCAGGCGCCGCCTCTCCTCACCACCAATCCATGCGCTCCAACCTGTCAGTCTCCCAACAGGAATACGTCATCCCGGATGGCGTGACCCTGGTCTCCACCACCGATCTGCAGAGCCACATCACCTACTGCAACCCCGCCTTCGTCGCGGTCAGCGGCTTCGACCGCGACGAGCTGATGGGCCAGCCGCACAACATCGTGCGACACCCCGACATGCCCCCCGAGGCCTTTCGCGACATGTGGGACACGCTGCGCAGCGGCTCGCCCTGGTCGGCCCCCGTGAAGAACCGCCGCAAGAACGGCGACCACTACTGGGTGATGGCCAATGCCACGCCCATCGTGCAGAACGGACAGACCGTGGGCTACATGTCCGTGCGCACCAAGCCCACGCGCGAGCAGGTGCAGGCGGCCGAGGCGCTGTATGCGCGCATGCGCGACGAGCGCGAGCGCGGCCAGTCGACGGTGGGCCTGCGGCGTGGCCAGGTGGTGCACCAAGGTCTGGCCGGGTGGCTGCGCCGCGCACTGCGGCCCAGCCTGGGCCGCGCCATCGGCGGGGTTTGCGTGGCGCTGGCGCTGGCCGGCCTGGCGCTGGGCGGGATGGGTGCGCGCCTGGGCACCACGGCCCAGGTCGCCCTGGCGGTGCCCCTGCTGGCGGCGGCTCTGCTCGCCGCCTGGGCCCTTCGCCGCCAGACCGTGCACCCGCTGGCGCAAGCGGTGCGCTTCGCCAACACCATGGCCGCGGGCGACCTCACCGCGCGCCTGGCGATGCGCGGCCCGGCCGAGTTCGGCGAACTCGCCGCGGCCCTGAACCAGCTCAACGTGAACCTGCAGGCGGTGGTGGCCGACGTGCGCCATGAGCTCGAGGGCGTGCAGGTCGCCAGCCACCAGATCGCCAGCGGCAATCAGGACCTCTCCTCGCGCACCGAGGCCCAGGCCAGCAACCTGCAGCAAACGGCGGCGTCCATGGAACAGATGAACGGCACCGTGGCGCAAAGCGCCAGCACCGCGCAGGAGGCCACCGAGCTCGCGCAGCGCGCGGCCAGCGTCGCGCGCGACGGCAACAGCGCCATGGCGCAGGTCATCACCACCATGGGCGAGATCAGCCACAGCTCGTCGCGCATCGGCGAAATCATCCAGGTCATCGACGGCATCTCGTTCCAGACCAACATCCTGGCGCTCAACGCGGCGGTGGAAGCGGCGCGCGCGGGTGAGCAGGGGCGTGGCTTCGCCGTGGTGGCGGCCGAGGTGCGCCGCCTCGCGCAGCGCACGCTGGACGCGGCCCGCGAGATCAAGGCCCTGATCGAGGACTCGTCCGACAAGGTCCGTCGCGGCAGCGAACTGGTCCACGGCACCGGCCAGACGATGAGCCAGGTGGTGGGCGCGGTGGAGCAGGTCAACGCGCTCATCGGCGACATCACGCACGCCACGCGCGAGCAGTCCAGCGGCATCGGGCAGATCAACCAGGCCGTGGGCCAGCTCGATGCGGTCACGCAGCAGAACGCCGCCATGGTCGAGCAACTCGCGGCGGCCGCGAGTTCGCTGCAATCGCAGGCCGAGGTGATGCACCAGGCGGTGCGGGTGTTCCGCCTGCACCCGCGCGGCAGCGCCGGGGACTGAGGGCCCGGTCGCCGGCCAGCGGTGCCTTCAACGGGCTCCGCCGTTCGCGCCGTGCCGGCGTCGTTTCACGGCGCCGCCGTGGCGTTTCGTCTCAGCCCCGTGGCGCGCGCGGGGCCGGCGGCCGACAGTGCGGTCTCACCGCCCCACCGGAGACCGCCATGCAGCTCACCCCCGTCATCGCCATCCACCTCAGCGCCGCGCTCGCGGCCCTGGCCATCGGCCCCGTGGCGCTGTGGGCGCGCCGCAGCGGCCAACCGCGCGCCGTGCTGCACCGGGCGGCGGGCTACGCCTGGGTCACGCTCATGCTCATGGTCGCCATCACGGCCGTGTTCATCCGCGACTACCGCCTGCCCAACATCGCGGGCTACACGCCCATCCACCTGCTGGTCCCCGTCACGCTGGCTTCGCTGGCGCTGGCCCTCTGGCACCTGCGCCACGGGCGCATCCGCTTGCACCGGCTGACCATGGTCGCGCTCTACATCAGCGCCTGCATCGTCACCGGCGCGCTCACCCTGCTGCCCAACCGCTACCTCGGCCAACTGGTCTGGGGCCAGTGGCTCGGCCTCATCTGACACCCACCCCGAAGGAGATCGCCATGAACACCGCGCCGAACATCCCCTCCACGCCGTTCGACAAGGACCTCGAGCGCACCGCGCGCCGCCGCGTCGCCGCCCGCATGGGCTGGACGCTGCACGCCCTGATCTTCCTCGCCGTCAACGCCGGCCTGGTCTACCTCTCGATGCGCAGCGGGCGCGACTGGGCCATCTACCCCGCCCTCGGCTGGGGCCTGGGCCTGCTCATCCACGGCCTGGCCGTGTGGGTGCGCCTGGGCGGCGGCGGCCTGTACGACCAGTGGATGGACCGCGAGCGCGAGCGCCTTCAGCGCGAGCGCGGCGCGCGCCGCTGAAGCCGCGTCCCGCGCGAGCCCGGCATACTGCGCCCATGGTCGCCTTCAACCCCCGCACCGTGGCGCGCCGCGCGCTCATCGCCGTGGTGTTCAACACCGTGCTGGCGCTGGGTATCAGCGCCATCAAGGGCGATCACTTCGCGCCGACCCTGCTGTACTCGCAGCTCATCGGCCTGTCCATCTGGGCCGGTATCGACGGCGGGCGCTACCTGCTCTCACCCGGCGGCTGGCCCGGCGTGCGGCCGATGGCCGCGCTGGTGGTGGTGGCCGTGTTCGCGGGCTACGCATTCGGCCTGGCCGCGGGCAATGCGCTGCTGGGCCGCCCGCTGCTGTCCAGCGCGAACAACCTCCCTGGGGCCACCGTCGGCTTCCTGCTGATGTCGCTGGCGCTGGGCGCTTTCGGCGCGTACTTCTTCACCAGCCGCGAAATGCTGGCCATCGCCCGGCTGGAACAGGAAGAAGCCCAGCGCCAGGCGAGCGAGGCGCGCTTGCGCCTGCTCGAATCGCAGCTGGAGCCGCACATGCTGTTCAACACCCTGGCCAACCTGCGCGCCCTCATCGCCACCGATCCGCCGCGCGCCATCCAGATGCTCGACCGGCTCAACGACTTCCTGCGCGCCACGCTGTCCGCCTCGCGCAGCGACGCGCGGGGCGGCCAGCACACCCTGCGCGACGAATTCGCGCGGCTGGACGACTACCTCAGCCTCATGAGCATGCGCATGGGCCCGCGCCTGCGCGTCTGCCTGGATTTGCCCGAGGTGCTGGCCCCCCTGCCCGTCCCCGCGCTGCTGTTGCAGCCGCTGGTGGAGAACGCCATCCGCCACGGCCTGGAGCCCAGCGCGCGCGGCGGCGAGCTGCACGTTGTCGCGCAACGCGAGGGCGACACACTGTGCCTGAGCGTGAACGACAACGGCGTGGGCAGCGAGGCACCCGCGCATGAAGGCTTCGGCCTGACCCAGGTGCGCGAGCGCCTGCAGGCCCTGCACGGCGCCAACGCGCGCCTGGAGTGGCACAGTGCGCCGGGCCAGGGCACGCGCGCGCGCCTGGTCCTGCCCATGCCCGAATCGAACGCCACGGCATGAACGCCAACGCCCTCATTGCCGAAGACGAACCCCTGCTCGCGCAGGCCCTGCAGGCCGAGTTGGGGCGCGCCTGGCCCGGCCTGCGCGTGCTCGCCACCGTGGGCGACGGCCTGAGCGCCGTGCAGCAGGCCCTGGCGCTGCGGCCCGACGTGCTGTTCCTCGACATCCGCATGCCCGCCCTGAGCGGGCTGGAGGCCGCCGCCACGCTGGCCGACGACTGGCCCGCCGAGCAGCCACTGCCCGCGCTGGTGTTCGTCACCGCGCACGACGAGTTCGCGGTGCAGGCCTTCGAGGCGCAGGCGCTGGACTACGTGCTCAAGCCCGTGCAGCCCGAGCGGCTGCAGCGCACCGTGGCCCGCGTCCAGGCCGCGCTGCGCGCCCGCGCCGCCAGCGTGGCGCCCGATTGGGCGGGCCTGCGCGCCCTGCTCGCGGGCGCGCCCTCGGCCGCGCCACGGCTGCGCCACCTCATGGCCAGCACCGGCAACAGCGTCCAACGCATCGCCGTTGACGAGGTGCTGGTGTTCGAAGCGGCCGACAAATACCTGCGGGTGCTGACGGCGGGGCGCGAATTCCTGATCCGCACCCCGCTCAAGGAACTGCTGCCGCAGCTCGATCCCGAGGCGTTCTGGCAAATCCACCGCGGCACCGTGGTGCGGGTGGACGCCATTGATCGCGTGACCCGCGACGAGGCGGGCAAATGGCGGCTCACGGTGCGTGGCCTCGACGAGGCCTTTGCCGTCAGCCGCCTCTACGCCGACCGCTTCCGCGCGATGTGAAGCGGTGGCGCGCCGGGGTCATCGTTTCAGTCGTCCCAGCCACCACGGCGACCGTCGCGGTAGCCGTGCTTGTAGCCATGTTTGTAGCCGTGCTTGTGCCAGTGCTTGGGCGGACGGTCGTGACGCCACTGGCGCGGGTGCTGGTACACGGGGTAGGAGTGGACGACCACCGGGTGCGGGTGCACGACCACGGGCCGCGGGTACACCACCACAGGGCGCGGGCTGTACACCGGGTAGCCGTAGGACGGGTAGCTGTAGACCACGGTGGGCGCGTTCGACACGCCCACGTGCACACCGGGCGAATTCACGCCGATGGACCAGTAGACGTTGTCGCGGGCCTGGGCCTGCGAGGCGATGCCCGACAGCGCCCAGGCGCCGGCTGCCAGCGACAGCAAGGCCAGACCGCGCAGTGCGCGGTGGTGGCGGGGGCTGAGAGACAGGGTATTCATGGGGTGACTCCAGAGCGACGGCGGCGTGCCGCACCTGAATTACAGACAATGCCGGGGCCGCGCGCACCACACGCCCGGTCAAAGCTGTAGCAACACGTAAATGGCGACCGATCTTTACATTCCTCCTCAGGCCAAACCCTTGCTCGACCAATGGTGCGGCGACGGCCTCACCCGACATTGGCCCAGCGAGCCGCGCGACAAACTCTGGTTCGGCTTCGACCCGGAGCAGGACGAGGACCTTCGCCACCGCTACGGCGCGCTGGTGGACGAGGCCTTGGCCGGCGGCCTGACCGACTGGGCCGGCGCACCCCTGGGCCGCCTGGCCCTGGTGCTGCTGCTCGACCAGTTGCCACGCAACCTGTTCCGCCGACAGGCGCGCGCCTTCGCCGGCGACCCACGGGCCCAGGCGCTCACACACGCGGCCGTGGCCAGTGGCGAAGACGAGCGCCTGCCCGTGGTGGCCCGGGTGTTCCTCTACATGCCGCTGGTGCACGCCGAGTCGCTGCCTCTGCAGGACGAAGCCGTGCGCTGCTTCGAGCGCCTGCGCGAGCAGGCCCCGGCGTTCTGCCACGCCACGCTGGACGAGAACCTGCGCTACGCGCGGCTGCACCGCGACATCGTGGCCCGCTTCGGGCGCTTTCCCCACCGCAACGAGGCCCTCGGGCGCGCCAGCACCGCCGAGGAGCTTGCGTTTCTGAAGGACGGGCCGCGCTTCGGGCAGTAGGCGCTCGCTCAGCCCCCGGCCAGCGGCCTCAGGGCCGCCGGCAGCCAGTCTGCGAGGCGCGCGTGGATGCGCGCCTCGCGCCGCTGCCACCAGATGCCCAGCGCCACGAAGCCCAGGCCCAACAGCGTGAGCACGAAGGGAAACAGCAGGCTGTCGGCGAACACCTTGTAGCTGAGGTAGCCCACGTAGCCGGCCACGCCAATGGCGCCGAACACCGTGAACACGCGCCGCGCGATGGCCGCGCCCAGGAACACCAGAACCACATTGATGAGCGCGTAGCCCAGCTTCGACAGCTCGGAGTCGCTTTCGCGAAAGCTCAGCCCGCACCAGAACATGATGGCGCCGAACAGGTAGAGCCAGAAGGCGAAGTCCTGCCGGTCGCGTGGGTCGCTGGCCAGGCGGCAGCGCAGGTCCACCCACACCGCGATGGCGCAGGTGGCCAGACCGAACACCAGGGACACGTCGCGCGTGAATTCCCAATCGAAACCCTCCTGGCGCGTGAGCATGTGCGCCACGTCCATGTTCAGGTACCACAGCGTCACGGCCACCGGCATCACCATGAACGGCAGGCGCAGCCACCACAGCATGCCCACGGCGGCCGCCAGCGTGAGCAGCTCCAGCGTGAGCCAGCGCCAGTCGATGAGGCGGTGGTAGTCGCGGTAGCTGTCGGGTCCGCCCTCGGGCCACAGGCCCAGGCCGCTCTGCACCGACCACGCCGCCAGCGGCACCAGGCACACCGCGATGGTGGCCAGGATGCCTGCCGGGATGTGCAGGCCGCGGCCTTGCAGGTGGCGCGCCACCGCCACCGCACCCACCGCGTACCCCAGCGAGAGCAGCAGCACGCCCCAGGCGCCGAACAGCTCCCAGCCCAGGGTCATGAACAGCGTCATGGCGCCAATGGCCAGCAGGCCGCCGAAGTAATAAAGCACGTGGGTGAAGCTGAAGCGCGCGGGGGCAATGGCATCGCCCGCCCAGCGCGCCCACAGGCGCTCGGCCTGCTCGAGAGAGATGTCGCCTGCCTGCGCGGCGGCCTGCAAGCGGGTCCAGTCGATCTGCAGGCGCTGGCTTCGGTCCGGCGCCAGGGTGTTCTCGTCGCTCATGGGGTGCTCCTCCTGGCGCGCACGATAGCGCACAAGTCCCGGCCGGTGGCGACGGCCTGAGCGTGCTGCCTACGCCATCGGTGGAAGCGGCCTTAGACCCGGGTCGACCCTCCCTTGGTCTAGACCCGGAACGGCCCGGCGCGGCCCTTCACCCATGCGCCGTCTCTTGATCATTTCGAAACATCAGATGAGCTCACTCCACGACGCGACCGATGCCCTGCGCCTGCTCACGCAAGCGAGCGAACGCCTGACCCAGATCACCGGCCTCACCGAAAGCGAGGACGCCGCCTGGTTCATCGACTTCCAGGGCGACGGCGGCTTCATGGCCGAGTGGTCTGCCGACTGGTCCCGCCTGGTGCTCACCGCCGACTTGGGGCAGCCCACGGCCGAGGGCGAGCTGAGGGCGCTGAACCTGGCCCTGTCCTACAACGCCCTGTGGCGCGAGATCGGCGACCTGCGCATCGCCCGCGACGGCGATGAAGGCGAGCTGATGCTCATCGGCGAGCTGGGGCCCGAGGACGGTGATCCCGAGACCTTCAACGCCGCGCTGCTGCACTTCGAGGCCCTGCGGCGCTGGTGGGTCGACGCCATCGCCCGCGCGGCGACCAGCAACCCGGCGCCGCCCACGCCGCCGGGGGTCATGTTCGATCGCATCTGATTTCCCATCCCTGCTCCCCCATCAACAAGCAAGCCATGTCCATCAAAAACATCTTCCGCACCAAGGCGCCAGCGCCAACCCCTGCACCAGCCCAACGGCGAGTGCAGTTCGCCGAATTCGACCGTCTCATCCTGGAGCCAAAGCGCGAAAAGGGGGCGAGGCGAGCTGCTCGGGTATCCGTTCACTATGGGCAGTCCCCCGCCCAAGCCGCCAACTGCAACGTGCCAAATGATCTGCGACGCCCGCCGCGTGGTCGCCAGGCAGCGGATCAAGCTTCAACCCCTCTGGATCAGCTCGCGCGAGCCAGCACCTTCGAAGACTTCGCCCGGATCCCGGGCAATGATCTGCCGACAGAGCCACAGCAGGCGCCCAATGCCGCGGCCAGACAGCTCGATCAGATCGCCAAGGCGGCGACGTTCGACGACATCGCGAGACTTCTGGGCAATTAAGGAAGCCATCGAATTCGCGGAGCGGGGCCCGCCTTGGCCCTGCCGCGACATCCCCGTGGCGGCGGTCCCTAGAATCCGCCCATGACCTCCCCCGCATCCCCCGCGCCCACCGAAGGCGACGCCAAAGCCAGCAACTTCCTGCGCCAGATCATCGAAGCCGATCTGGCCAAAGGCACCTACGCCAGCCGCCAGTGGGCCGGCAGCCCCGGCGACGCCGCCCACCAGGCCGCCGGCCAGCCCGACCCGGCCAGGATCCGCACCCGCTTCCCGCCCGAGCCCAACGGCTACCTGCACATCGGCCACGCCAAGAGCATCTGCCTGAACTTCGGCCTGGCGCGCGAGTACGGCGGCGTCTGCCACCTGCGCTTCGACGACACCAACCCCGAGAAGGAAGACACCGAGTACGTCGACAGCATCATCGACGCGGTGAAGTGGCTGGGCTTCTCCTGGGACGGCAAGGGCGGCAGCCACCTCTACCAGGCCAGCGACTACTTCGACTTCATGTACCGCGCGGCCGAATCGCTCATCGAGCGCGGCCACGCCTACGTCGATGAACAAAGCGCCGACGACATGCGCGCCAACCGCGGCGACTTCAACACGCCGGGCAAGAACAGCCCCTTCCGCGACCGCACGCCGGCCGAGAACCTGGCGCGCTTTCGCGAGATGCGCGACGGGAAACTGCCCGACGGCGCCGCGGTGCTGCGCGCGAAGATCGACATGGCTTCGCCCAACATCAACCTGCGCGACCCGGCCATCTACCGCATCCGCCGCGCCACGCACCACAACACCGGTGACAAGTGGTGCATTTACCCCATGTACACCTACGCGCACCCCATCGAGGACGCGCTGGAGCAGATCACCCACAGCCTGTGCACGCTGGAGTTCGAGGACCAGCGCCCGTTCTACGACTGGCTGCTGGAGCGCCTGACCGAAGCGGGCCTGCTGGCCAGCCCGCCGCCGCGCCAGTACGAGTTCGCGCGCCTGAACCTCACCTACGTCATCACCAGCAAGCGCAAGCTGGCACAGCTGGTGAACGAGAAACGCGTGAGCGGCTGGGACGACCCGCGCATGCCCACCCTCGTCGGCCTGCGCCGGCGCGGCTACACGCCCGAGGCGATCCAGCACTTCGCCGAGCGCATCGGCGTAACCAAGAGCGACAGCTGGATCGACTACAGCGTGCTCGAAGGCTGCCTGCGCGAGGACCTGGAGAACAAGGCGCCCCGCGCCATGGCCGTGCTGGACCCGGTGAAGCTGGTGATGAGCAACTGGGGCGAGGTGTTCGGCAGCGACGATCACCTGGAGACCTGCACCCAGCCCGCCCTGCCGCACTCGGCCATTGCTGAGGGCCAGACCCCACCGCCCGACCGGGTCTTCAAGATCGGCAAGGCCGTGTGGATCGAACGCGAGGACTTCGAGGAGGTGCCACCCAAGGGCTACAAGCGCCTGTTCCCGGGCAACGTGGTGCGCCTGAAGGGCGGCTACGTCATCGAATGCACGGGCTGCGCGAAGGACGCGGAAGGCCGCGTGACCGAAGTGCATGCCAAGGTGATCCCCGGCACCAAGAGTGGCACGCCGGGCGCCGACAGCGTCAAGGCCAAGGCGGCCATCACCTGGGTGGGCGTGGCGGATGGCATCCCCGCCGAGGTGCGGCTGTACGACCGACTGTTCAGCGACCCGCACCCGGACGCGGGCGGCAAGGATTTCCTGTCGGCGCTGAACCCGGACAGCCTGAAGGTGGTTCAGGCCTGGGTGGAACCTTCACTGGCCACCGCCAAACCGGACGACAAGTTCCAGTTCGAGCGGCACGGGTACTTCGTGGCGGACCAGGTGGAGCATGGCGTGGGTGGCAAGGCGGTGTTCAACCGGGTGACGGGGTTGAAGGATTCGTGGGGGAAGTGATCCACGCGCGCAGTGGGCGTTCACGAAGTGCTGGCGGCTCGCGAGAGTCGCCGGCATTTCGTTTGAGGGATGGCTGATTTGCAGCGTTCTCGAACACCAGGCCTGACGGCCTGTATGGCCGCTTTCAGGCTGAGTGCGGGTGTTGGTGACATGCGAGCCGTATTGCAGAGCGAGGTTGGCCAACGTGCAGAAGAAGATCAGCCTTGGCTGAACGAAGCAATGCAGGTCAGTTCGACTCAGCAGGATTTTTTGAACGAATCATCAACTGTCATGGGCAGCCGCTGCATGCTTTGTTTGCCGTCGGCGATTACACGCTGATGCGACCGATCAGCGCCTGGCGGTCGCCTGGATCGCCCGATTCACCCTCGGCCACCACTTGACCACGTTCGATCAGATAGTGCCGCGTGGTCAGGTTCAGCGCGCGATGCACGTTCTGCTCGACGAGCACGATGGGTGTCCCTTCGCGGGCCAGCTTGCCGATCAGCTCGAATATCTCGTCGACGATCATCGGCGCCAGCCCCTCTGTGGGTTCGTCGATCAGCAGGAGGCGCGGGGCCCCTGCCAGCACACGCGCAATCGCCAGCATCTGCTGCTCGCCTCCCGACAAGGTGGTCCCCATCTGGCGCCTCCGCTCGGCCAGACGGGGAAATCGCTGGTAGGTGTCGTCGAGGCGCCGACGGGATTCGGCCCGGCTGCGCGATGGGCACTGCATCTGGCCCAGTCGCAGGTTCTCTTCCACAGTGAGTCCGGGAAAGATGCGCCGGTCCTCGGGCACCAGGCCGATACCGCGGCGGCAGATCTGGTCGGCACTGACGCCGTCGAGACGCTCGCCATCGAACAGCACCTGTCCGCTCGACGGTGACAGCCAACCCGCAATGGTCTTGATCAAGGTGGTCTTGCCCACACCGTTGCGCCCGAACAGGCCGATCACCTCGCCCTTGCCCACGCGCAGGTCGATGCCTTGCAGCACGTGGCTCAGACCGTAGTGGGTGTGAATGCTTTTGAGTTCGAGCATCAGTGCTTCTCCCCGAAATAGGCGGCCTGCACCGCCGGATTGGCGCGCACCTCGGCCGGTGGGCCCTCGGCCAGCTTCTGACCCTGGTGCATCACGACCACGTGGTCCGACAACTGCATCACCAGATCGACGTCATGTTCGACGAGCAGGATGGACAGCCCGTGGTCACGCGACAGGCCCCGGATCAGGGACTCGGTTTCGCGGGTGTCGGTGTGGCTCATGCCCTGGGTGGGCTCGTCGAGCAGCAGCATGCGCGGTCGCGAGGCCAACGACACCGCGATCTCCAGACGTCTTTGTTCGCCATGCGACAGGTAGCCGGCCAGCTCGTCGGCCTTGGCGCGCAGCTCGAACTGACCGAGAAGCTCGTCGACCCGGTGCGAGGCGATAGTGCTGCGCACCAGTGGCCGGAACAGGCCGCGGCCACGCTCCAGAAACTGTGCGGCCAGGCGAAGGTTCTCGCGAACCGTCAGATCAAAGAACAGGTTGGTGATCTGGAAAGAACGCGACAGCCCGTTGGCCAGAAGCTGGTGCGGCGCCTGGCTGGTGACGTCCCGGCCATCGAAGCGCACGCTGCCGGCCGTGGGGCGGATGGCCCCGCTGATGAGGTTGAACAGGCTGCTTTTGCCTGCCCCGTTGGGCCCGATGACCGCGGTGATGCGGCCGGGCTGGGCCTCGAAGCTCACGTCGTGCACGGCCCTCAAAGCGCCGAACTGCACGCTCAGGCCCTGAACCGAGAGGATGGCGCTCATGGGCGGATCTCCTTGCGCGGGTGGCGGCGGTCCAGCCAGCGCTGCAGTGCCGGCGTGGCATAGCCGATCAAGCCGCGTGGCATCACGATCACGACGATCACGAACATCACGCCGATGACGATGTGGTGATGCGCGGTGAAGGACCCCACCACCGAGCGCAGGCCGGTGAGGATGGCCGAGCCATAGAGCGGCCCGATCAAGGTTCCGGTCCCACCGACGATGACGTTGATGACCGCATTGCCCGAGACCTGGAAGAACATCAGTTCGGGCGAAACGAACCCGCGCAGCATGGGGTAGAGCGCGCCGCTCGTACCCGCGATGCAGGCGGCCCCCACGAAGGCGCCCAGCTTGTAGCGCCAGGGGTCGACCCCGAGAAAGCCCACGCGGTGCTCGTTGGTGCGGATGGCATCGAGCTGGCGGCCCGCCGGGGTGTCCCTCAGGTAACGCAGTCCGATGTAGATCGCGCCGATGAACGCCAGCACCAGCAGGAAGAATCCTTCGGGCGTGCCCGAGTTCAGGCCGGGGATCACCTTGGCTGCGGGCACGCCGATGATGCCGTCGGAGGCCCCAAGCTCGCGCGTGTTGTAGATCACCTTTGACAGCACCTGCGCCATGCCGAAGCTGATGAGAGCGAAATAGACCCCCTTGGAACGTATGGCGATCAGTCCACCGATGAGGCCAGCCACCATGCTGAACGCCAGCGCGCTGGCCATGGCCAGCCACAGGGAGTCGCTCCAATGCTTGAGCACCAGTGCCGACACATACGCGCCCAGGCCGAAGAACAAGGCTTGTCCCAGCGGGAGCAATCCGACGCGACCCAGCAGCAGGTCTACCGACAGCGCCAGACCACCGAAGATCAGGGCCTCCGTGGCCAGGCGCAGGTAGAACACGTCGCCCAGGGCGAACGCGGTGGCGCCGAAGACCAAGGCCCCGGCAAAGAACAGGATGGCCAGCCATGACGCAGCGGAGCGTCGCCGTGCCGGGGGAACCATGGCATCCATGGCCTTGCGCCCCGAGGCGATCGCGGAAGAAGATGCGGGTGTGGTCATCTCAGGCGCTCCCGAGTTTTCCGAACAGCCCTTGCGGACGCCACATCAGCACCAGGACCATGATCCCGAACAGCAGCGGATCGCTCCATACGGGCGAGATGTAAAGGCTGGAGATGGACTGCACCTGCGTGAGCAGCAGGCCGGCCAGCACGGCGCCCTTGATGGATCCCATGCCGCCGATGATCACCACGCTGAAGGCGATGAGCACGAAGTCGCGCCCCATGGTGGGGAACACCGAATAGATCGGCGCCAGCAGGACGCCCGCGATGCCCGCCAGCGCCACACCGAAGGCGAACGTCGCGGCATAGACGCGGTGGACCGGCACTCCCAACGAAGCGCTCATGTGGCGGTCGTACGCGGCGGCTCTCACCACGGCGCCCACCGACGTGCGGAACACCAGCAGCCAGACCGCTGCGATCAGCGCTCCGCCGAACAGCATCACGAACAGCCGGTAATTGGGAAAGAACAAACCCACCATCTCGGTGGCACCGCTGATGGGCGCCTCCATGCGCAGCGGGTTGGCGCCGAAGACGATCTTGAGCGCGTCTTCCAGCACCACCGCCACGCCGAAGGTGAGCAGCAGGGTCAGCGTGTGGCGGTCCTTGCTGTGGAAGACGCGCTGGATAAGGCCGCGTTCGGTGGCGTAACCCAGCACCGCCATCAGCAGCGGCGTCAGGGCCAGTGCCCACCAGAATGACAGCCCGAGGCCCAACAGGGCCACGGCCAGGTAGGCACCGATGGCGTAGAACTCGCCGTGGGCCATGTTGATGACGTCCAGCAATCCGAAAATGATCGTCAGGCCCAGGGCCATCAACACCACGGCCACGCCGATGGAAAGGCCATTGATCATCTGCGGTGCCAGCACGAACTGCAGCCACTCCAGGGCGTTGCTCATGGTGTTGGGCTCCAGGCGTTGATCAGAAGCGGTTGCAGACGTCGGGACCGATTGCCGCGTCCGCCTTGACCTGCCCCACGAGCTCGAACTTGCCGCCATTCACACGCATGGCATACATGTCCTGCATCGCCTGGTGGTCGCCGGCGCGCATCGTCTTGGTGCCCTGCGGCGTGCTCCATTGAAGGCCCCGCATCGCGGTGCGGACCTTGTCGGTGTCGGTGCTGCCGGCTTTTTCGACCGCGGCCTTGTAGAAGAACAGCACGCCGTAGCTGTCGGCGCCGTACAGGTCGGGCGCAGACTTGTTGGCCGCTTCGAAGTCGGCCACGAACTTGCGGTTCTCGGGTGAGTCGATGCTGGTGGCATAGCCGACGCCGGTCACGAAGCCGTCAGCGGCCTTGCCGATGGCGGGCAGGTTCTGCGAGGTCACCGTGCCGGAGGCGCCCACCACCTGCACGTTTCGGCTGATGCCGAACTCGGCCATCTGCGAGAACAGGCGCACCGTGTCGTTGCCCGCCACCGACGTGTAGATGACCGCCGGACGGGCCGAGCGCATCTGGCCGAAGAAGGGTGAGTAGTCCTTGTTGTCGAGCGGCGCGAACACCTCGCCGACCGACTTCGATCCCTTGGCCTCGGCGGCCGACTTGAAGGCTGCCACCGTGCTGCGACCCATCTCGTAGTCCGGTCCGAGGTAGAACACGTTGGCGTTGGGTTTGGTGCCCGCGAGCCAGTCGGCCAGCGCGGCCGATTGCATGCCCGCCCTCGCGTTGACTCGGAACACATTGGGCGAACACTTGTCGCCGGTGATCGAGTCCGCGAACGACACGGTGGTCGCGATCAGGCGGCCGTTGCGCTCGGCGAGCTGGCCCACGGCCAGGGTGGATCCGCTGTTCACGGTGCCGGTGAGGAAGTCGACCTTGTTCACCTGGAACAGCTTCTCGGCCTTCTGCACGGCCACGGCGGGGTTGGCCTCCTCGTCTTCGTAGATCAGTTCCAGCGGGCGCCCGGCCACGCCACCGGCGGCGTTGATCTGGCGCGCGGCCAGGTCCAGCCCCCACTTCACCTGCTGGCCGATGCCGGCGTAGGTGCCCGACAGCGGCGTGACCACGCCGATGCGGATGGGCTGCGTCTGTGCCAGGGTGTTGCCGGCAAAACCGGCCAGGGCGAGCGCCAGCGGAAGGGATGCGGTGCGAAGGGTGGTGGTTTTCATGTCTGTCTCCTCAGGTGGGGTGGTGGAGGTGGCGGGGAAATCAGGTGCCGTTGAAACGGGGACGGCGCTTGTCGTGGAAGGCTTCCACGCCTTCACGGAAGTCGTTCGAGCTGCGCAGGCGCGAGTAGCAATGCCCTTCGAGCTCGATGGCGATCGACAGGGGCGAGTCCTCGGTGTCGTTGAGCAGCTTCTTGGCGGTACGCTGGGCCAGCGGCGAGAAGCCGCGCAGTTCGTCGACCAGCGCGTCGGTGGCGGCCTCGAGTTCGGCGTCGGGCACGCACTCGGTGGCCACGCCCCAGTCGCAGGCCTGTGGACCGGCGATGCGGCGGCTGCGCATCACGATGTCCTTGGTGCGCGTGATGCCGACCATCTTCTGCAGCCGGGCCGAGCCGCCCGAACCGGGGATCTGCCCCAGCTTCTGTTCGGGCAGCGCGTACAGCGTGGTCGGCGTGACCAGGCGGAAATCGCAAGCCAGGGAGATCTCGAAACCGACGCCGAAGCAATAGCCGCGTGCGGCAGCGATCACCGGTTTGCTGCAGCGGGCTGGTGCGGCCACGTTCCAGGCCAGCTTGCTCACGTGCTCGGGCGAGGCCTCGAGAAAGCCCTTGATGTTGCCGCCGCTGGAGAAGTGCTCGCCTTCGGCGCGCAGCACGATCACGCGCACCTCGTCGTTGGCGTCCAGCGCCTCGAAGGTGATGCGCAACTGCTCGCGCTGCGTCATCGAGATGACGTTGAACGGCGGTCGGCAGAGCACGATGTCGGCGCGCTGGCGCGCGGGGTCGATCTCGACGCGGTAGCCGTCGAACGCAGCACTCAGGGTGAGCGCGGGGTGTTTCAGGTCATTGAGTTGCATGGCGTCCTTGCAGGGTGTGGGAGAAACGAAGGGGAGGCCGCCGTCAGGCCGGTGGCACAGCGGGCAGCCATGGGGGCGCGGCGTCGAACTCGCCGGCCACCAGCTTGCGGCGCAGCACCTTGCCCACGGGGGATTTCGGGATCTCGCGCACGAACACGTATTCGCGCGGTCGCTTGAAGTTCACGAGATCGGAGGCGCGGCAGTGCGCGTCCAGCGATTCGGGGGCCACGTTGTCGCGCGCCTTGACAAAGGCCACCACCCGCTGACCCCAGCGCTCGTCCTTGAGTCCGGCCACCGCCACCTCGTCCACGGCGGGGTGCAGCGACAGCACGGATTCGATGTCGACCGGCGAGATGTTCTCGCCGCCGCTGATGATCATGTCGTCCACGCGGCCGGTGACGAACAGATCGCCGTCGGCGTCGACATAGCCGGTGTCGCCGGTGAAGTACCAGCCCTCGCGCAGGCTGCGCGCATTGGCCTCGGGGCGGTTGTGGTAACCCTCGAACGCCTCGTCGCTGAGCAGATCGGCCACGATCTGGCCTTCCTCGAGCGGTGCGGCCACCTCCTGCGGGCTCTTCGCATCGAGCCTGATCACCCGCAGGCGGGTGTTGATGCCCGCGCGGCCGGCCGACCCGGGCTTGCCCACGGCGTCCTGGTTGATCGAGAAGGTGTAGATCTCGCTGCTGCCGTAGTGATTCACGAACAGCTCCGGTCGGAAGGCCTGCTGCAGGCGCAGCAGCAGCGCGTCGTGCATGGGCGCGCCGGCGAAACCGAGCTTGCGCACGGATTGCGTGTCGGTGCGCTTGAACTCGGGGTGCGAGAGCAGGTCGTGGTAAAGCGTGGGGACGAGGTAGAGATGGCTCACGCGCTCGGCTTCGATCGCGCGCAGCGCGGCCGCGGCGTCGAAGCGGGGCATGCAGACGAAACGGCCATCCACCAGCGCCATGGTGAGCAGCGAGCGCACGCCCATGGTGTGGTAGAGCGGCATGACGCCCAGCGTGCGTTCACCGTAGGCATAGCGGTTCTGCGCAACGTGCGCCAGGGCGGCCACTCGCTCCGCGCGCTGCCGGCGCGGCACTCCCTTGGGTGCGCCGGTCGTGCCCGATGTGTAGAGCATGAGCGAGAGGTCTTCGGCCCGCGCCAGCGGCGTCGGGTCGGCGGGCGCGGAGAAGGCCTGCGCGAAGCCTGGGTCGTCGCTTACGATGTCTCCCGCTGCGATGCGCGCCACGGTCCGCGCAAGGGGCGACTGCGAAACCGACTCCTGCGACGCCGCCTCGTACACCAGCAGCTTCGCTCCCGAGTCGTGCAGCGCGTAATCGATCTCGTCGGATTTGGCGCGCCAGTTCAGGGGTGTCATCACCAGGCCGGCAAACTGGCAGGCCCAGTGCAACGTCGCGGCCTCGTGGCGGTTCTGCAGCACGCCAAGCACGTGATCGCCTGGTCGCAGGCCAAAGGCCGCCAGCCCGCGCTGCACGCCACCGATCGCACGCGCCCACTCGGACCAGGTCATTCGCAACGCGCCATCCACCAGGGCAGTGGCGCTGGCCGCGCGGTCCACGCTTTGAAGAAAGGTGCGTCCGAGATCAAGCACGGGCCACCTCCATCACGGCGTTGACGATCGGCGTGTAGCCGGTGCAGCGGCACAGGTGCCCGCTGAGCATGTCGCGCACCGCGGCCTCGTCGGGCACCTGGCCGTTGGCGCGCTGGCGCTGCAGCCAGTCGGCGCTGGACATGAGGATGCCCGCGGTGCAGAAGCCGCACTGCAGCGCATGGTGCCGCTTGAAGGCGGCCTTGAGTGCGTCCAGCACCGCGTCGTTGCCGCCGGGGTTCTCCACGGTATCGACCTGGCGTCCGTCCACCTGGACCGCCAGCGTCAGGCAGGCACGGGCGGCCACGCCGTCGATGCGCACCGTGCAGGCGCCGCAGACACCGTGCTCGCAGCCCACGTGGGTGCCGGTGGCGCCGAGTTCATGGCGCAGGAAATCGCTGAGCAGCAGCCGCGGTCGGGCCTGGCCGCTGCGCGCGCGGCCATTGAGGGTGAGGCGCACCGTGTGCAAGGCCTCGCGCTCGAGAACGGGGTGGTTCATGCGGGTCTCCGTGCTTGCTGGATGGCCTGTCGCGCCAGACGGCGCAGCAGGTGGCGGCGCGTGGCCGCGCTCGCGTGGGCGTCATCACGAACGTCGAGCGACCACGCGAGTTCGTTCAGCGCATCGTCGAGCGCGTCATCGGCCAACGGCGGCAATTCGACGGCGTGCGGCCGGTCACCCAGGCCGCCCACCGCCACCCGCATGCCTTGTGCATGGGCGATCACCGCGACCGCGCACAGCGCGAAATCGCCATGGCGGCGGGCGTGCTCCGCAAACCCGAAGGACTGACCTGCGGCGGGGCGTGGGAAACTCACCGCTTCGATGAGTTCGTCGGCCCGGCGCGCCGTGCTCAACAAGCCGGTGAAGAACGCAGCGGCGGCCAGCTGGCGGCGACCGCGCGCGCTGCACAGGTGCACCGTGCCCTGCAAGGCCACCAGGCACAGCGGCAGCTCGGCCGACGGGTCGGCGTGCGCGATGGAGCCGCACACCGTTCCGCGGTTGCGGATCTGGACGTGCGAGATGTGCGGGATGGCCAGTGCCAGCAGCGGTGGCACATCGGGATGGGCCTGCAACTGCGCTTGCGTGACGGCCGCGCCGACGCGCAATGCGCCGGGCTCCACCGCGATGGACGCCAGCTCGGCGCTGCGCGAGATGTCGATCAACAGCGCGGGCTGGGCCAGCCGCATGTTGAGCACGGCCATCAAGGACTGACCGCCGGCCAGGATGCGTGCGCCTTCGCCATGACGCTGCAACAGCTCGGCGGCGACGGAAGCGCTGTCGGCGCGCACGTAGTCGAACGCCGCGGGCTTCATGCCTTGACCCCCAGGCGCTGCAGCAAGCGGTGCCACCAGGCCACCGGCGCGGCATCGCCGCCCGCGGCCTGACGCCCTAGCGATTCGAAGAGCTGCGCCACGATCACACGCGCCGCGCCCTCCAGCATGCGGCTGCCCACCATGGCCACCTTGCCACCCACCTGGGCGCGGTAGTCATAGTGCAGGCGGGTGCCTGCGGCCGTGGCTTCCAGCCGCACCAGGCCGTCGCCCGCGCCTGTGCCCAGGCTGGAGCTGCCGCGGCCGGCCAGCCGCAGCCGTTGCGGCGCCTCGATGTCGGAGAGCGTGATGCGCGCTTCGTATCGCGCCTTGATCAGACCGATGCCCACCGTCACATCGGCCCGGTAGCGGTTCTCGCCATCGGCCTGCAGTGCGTGGCAACCCGGGATGACGCGGGCCAGCGCCGCGGGGTCGAGCAGCACGGCAAAGACGCGCTCGGGCGGCGCGGCAATCTCCACCGTGCCTTGCGCGGCGAGCGACAGGCCTTCGCCCGCGGCGGCCGGCGCGGGGGCAGGCGCCTGCGGGTGGCGCGGCGCGGGTTCGGCCGTCTGCAGGTGGTGGAGCACGCGATCGGGCGTGAGCGGCAGTCGGATGTCGGCGACGTCGCGCAGCGGACGCAGCGCATCCGCGAAGGCATTGGCGATGCAGGGCGGCGTGCTCATGTTGTTGCCCTCGCCCAGGCCTTTCGCGCCCAGCGGCGTGAAGGGGCTCGGTGTCTCCAGGTGCACGATCACCGGGTCGGGTGCCTCGCAGGTGGTCGGCATCAGGTAGTCGGCCAGCGTGCCGCTCTGGAAGCTGCCGTCGGCGCCGTAGCGGAACTCCTCCAGCAGGGCCGCGCCCAGGCCCTGCGCAAAGGCGCCCCGGATCTGGCCGTCGGCCAACGCCGGGTTGAGCAGGCGCCCGGCGTCGTGCGCCGTGATGTAGCGGTCCACACGCACCGCACCGGTATCGGGGTCGATCTCCAGGCCGCAGACGTCGAACACGAAGCCGTAGGCGGCCGAGGTGTTGACGCGGTCCTGAGGGTCGGGTGCGCGCAGGGTCTCTGGCGTCCAGAAGGCGGTCTCCCGCAGACCCGGTGTCTCGCCCGCCGGCAGCAGCGCAGGTGCCCAGTGCGGGCTGGCGGCCAGCCGCGTGAACGGCTGGGCCTGGTCCGGCTGACGGCGGTTGAAGACCTTGCCGTCCTCGAAGCCGATGTCCGCGCTGTCGCAGCCCCAGGCCGCGGCGGCGATGCGCGCCAGCTTGTCGCGCAGGCGCTGCGTAGCCAGGTGCACCGTGCCCGCCACGGCGCCCGCGAAGCGGCTGCTGTAGTTGCCCGCGGCCACGCTCCAGGCGTCCTTGGCGGTGTCGAACTCGACGTTGACCACCACCTGTGCAGGGTGCAGGCCGAGCACGTCCGCCACCACCTGGGCACACACCGTCATGTGGCCCTGGCCGGCCGGGGCGGAGGCGATGGTCACGTTGACGCCACCCAGCAGGTCGATGGCGACGGTGGCGCTGGCGATGGCGCCGTTCTTGGGCCCGGCCTTGGCGCGCTGTTCGGCCGTGAGCACGGTGCTGATGTAACCCATGTTCGACACCGACGGTTCAACGATGGCGGCCACGCCGATGCCGTAGAGCCGGCCTGCTGCCCGCGCTGCGCGCTGACGCTCGGTGAGTTGCCCGGCCTGTGCTTCGGCCATGGCCATGTGGGTCAGGCGCGCGTAGTCGCCGGAGTCGAGCACCGCGCCGGCGGCCGCGGTGTAGGGGAAGGCGTCGGCCGCCACGTAGTTGCGCAGGCGCAGCTGCACCGGGTCGATGGCCAGCTCGACCGCGATGCGGTCCATCAGCCGCTCCAGCGCGTAGTACACCTGTGGCCCACCGAAGCCACGCACCAGGCCGGTGGGGGTCTTGTTGGTCACGACCACGCGGTTGCGCACCGCCAGGTGCTCGATGGCATAGGCGCCGGTGAGCGCGCCGTGCATGCGGTAGAAGGTGGCGGGTTCGGGCGCGCGCAGGTAGGCGCCCACCTCGTCGGCCTGGTCGTAGCGCAGCGCCAGCACGCGGCCCTCGGGCGTGACGGCGGCCTCGATGGTGGTCAGCCGCGCCGTGGCCGAGGTGGCGGCGCTCAGGTGCTCCAGGCGGTCCTCGACCCACTTCACCGGCGCACCCGCCTTGCGCGAGGCCAGGCACATCAGCACCACGTACGGGAATACCGCCTGCTTGACGCCGAAGCTGCCCCCCGAATCGCGGGGCACGCGGTGGCGCAGCTTGTTGCCCGGCACCTTCAGGGCCATGGCCATCACCGCGTGCAGCGAAAACGGCCCCATGAAGTTCGAGAGCACGTCGTAGCCCTCATCGCCAGGAAGGTGCTCGGCTATCACCACCCCGCATTCGATGGGCGAGCAGCTGTTGCGCGGGTAGTGCACGGTGGTGCGCACCGTGCGCACGCCGGGCTGGGTGAAGGCCGCCCCGGGCTCTCCGTAGCAGAACTCGCGGTCCGACACCACGTTGCTGCCCACGGCCTCGTGCAGCGGCAGAGCGCCGTCCTGCAGCGCACGTTCGATGTCCATCACCACCGGCAGGGGCTCATACTCGACCCGCACCAGATCGAGCGCGTCCTCGGCGATGTAGCGGTCCTCGGCCACCACCACCGCCACCGGTTCACCCACGTGGCGCACGCGGTCCACGGCGAGGGCCCAGTGCTGCATCGGCTGCTTGACACCCACCACGAAGGGCTGAGCCCAGGCCTGCACGTCGGCGCCGGTGAGCACGGCGCGCACGCCGTGCAGCGCAAGTGCAGCTTGCGTGTGGATGCCGAGCAGCCGGGCGTGCGGATGGGGAGAACGCAGGACCGCCGCGTGCAGCGTGCCCGGGCGTGTGCCCAGGTCATCGGCGTAGGCGCCGCGACCGTTCAGCAGGGCATCGTCTTCCACCCGCTCCATGCGTTGGCCGACCCAGGCCTGCCGGGCGGCACCCACCAGTGAAGGTTCTGCGTGCAAGCTTGTCTCCTGTGCCGATGTGGCGGCTGCAGTTCATGTGCAGCGCCAGTGTCAGGAGGCAGGAGGTGCGCGCGTTATCGCCAGCGTCGGGCGAATGACCGGACGATCTGCCGGCTATCCAAAAAGTCTGGTGACTTTGCGGCCGCGCTCAGATCACGTGCGAGCGTGGGCCGGCCGGCGGCTCGAACAGGTTGACCTTGCGGCGGTAGTCGCTGGGCGTGATGCCCAGGTGCGCGCGAAAGAAGCGCGAGAAGTGGCTGGGCGCGGAGAAGCCGAGTTCGTGCGAGACATCGCCCACCGGCTCCTGGCTGTGGGTGAGCCGCTGCACCGCCGCCTCGAAACGCAGCACGTTGGCGTAAACCAGCGGCGTCACGCGCGTGTCGCGCTGGAACAGCGTGAAGAAGTGGGCGCGCGAGAGGCCGGTGGCAGCGGCCAGCCCGTCGACGTCGAGCTCGCGGGCCACGTCCTGGCGCATGAGGGCGATGGCCTGGCGGATGCGCGGGTCCATGGCCACCGGCGGTTTGCTGCGCAGCAGGCTGGCCAGATCACGCCAGCCCGAATAGCTCTCGACCACGGCGATGATGAGATTGAAGAGCAGGTCCTCGAGGCGTCCCGGGGAGACCTCATCGTCCCACCAGAGTTCGAGCACGAACTCCTCCACCATCTTGCGGGTGGCTTCGGTGAGTCGAACGCAGGGTTCGGGAAAGAAGCGCGGATGACCGGATAGTGCCAATGAGCGCTGCAGCTCGGCCAGCCAGCCGGGTTCGATGTAGAGCGCCAGGATCAGCGTGCGCGCACCGGGAGGTGCTTCGTGTTCGTAGGCGTGGTGTTCCCAGGCGTTGACGAGCACGGCGGTGTCGTCCATTAGCGGCGCCCGCTCTCCTCTCACGCTGAAGGCGCTGTCGGCACCGCCTGCCTTGATCAGGATGTGGCAATGGTGATGGGCGTGCCCCACCAGCGGTGCGTCCATGTCCAGCAGGGCAACCCTGCCGAAACGCCCCTGAAAGATCTTGATGGCTGAGGACAAGTTCGAACTCCTGGGCCGAACGATACCGGTATCTGTGGGCACTGAACAGGTGCACGCGACAGTGCCAACCGGGTGGTTGCAGATTTGTTCTCAAACCGTCATGACTGCCCATTCAGCAGCTTTGACGGTGGTCGAATGGCCGTTACGAGCAGAACCGGTCGTTTGGCCGGGAGAAACCACCGGCAGCACCCAGTCTGAACCAGCCCCTCGCTATACCCAGTGACACATCAGAGCGCGCCAAACCCGGTATCACTGAGTCGAACCGAATCGCCCGCCAAATTCCCCTGCCCCGCCCACACCGACAATCAAGCGCTGCGTCGCCCGCGTTGCCCCCACGTAAAACAGTCGTGCCTCGTCGCGCTCGTCCGCGCCGGCCGCGGGCATGTGACCCACGCCCACCAGCGCCACCACCGGGAACTCCAGGCCCTTGCTCACGTGCATCGTCATTACCTTGATGCAGTCGGCGGCGGGGTTGAAGGTGCCGGCGCCTTTTCGAACCTGGTGCGGCAGGCGGCGCTGGCGCAGGGCATTGGCGCAGATGTCCATCTCGCTCCAATGCCGGCACAAGATGGCCATGTCGCCCCAGGCGTGGCCCTCGTTGTGGGCGCTGGCCAGCAGTTCGGCCACTTGTTGCGCCTCTTCGCGCAAGGTGGGCAGGCGGATGACGAGCGGGGCGTCGCCATCGCGGCCGCAACTCACGGGCTTGAGCAGTGGCACGCCGTCGTCGTCCTTGTCTTCGGCGGTCAGCAAGTCGGCTGCGATCAGGCTGGCGGTCTCCAGAATCTGCCGCGTGTTGCGGTAGTTGATCTTGAGGATGGTGGTGCGGCCCTGGGCCTGGATGCCCACACTCCTGAAGCTGAACTGGCGGTTCTTGGTGCGCTCGTAGATGCTCTGTGCGTCGTCGTAGAGCACCAGCAGGCTGTTGGTGGCGGGGTCCACCATCTGCACGATGAGCTTGAACCACTCGGGAGCAAAGTCGTGGCCCTCGTCGATGAGTACGGCCATGTACTGGCCGCCAGGAATCTGCCGGCGCTCCACGCCGTGAATGACTCGGCGGACCATGTCGTCGAAGAAGTGCTCGCGCGGCAGGTTCTGCGCGGGTAACTCCTGTCCATACGCCACCAGCTGGTCGCGGCACCACTTGTGGAAGTGCACCGCGTGCACGCGGTCGGCAATGCCTTTGGTGTGCATCGCCTGTGCCAGTTGCTTGGCCAGCGGCTCGTTGTAACAAAGGATGAGCACGGGCTTGGTGTGTGCGGTTTGCGCGCGGGCCAGGTGCTCGGCGCGATAACCGAGCAGCATGGTCTTGCCGGAGCCCGCCACCCCGTGGATGACGCGGTGCCCGTCGCCCAGGCTGCGCGCCAGTTGCTCTTGCTGGATGTCCATCACACGCATGATGGACGGCAGGTCGGGCGCCGCTTCGTCAGCCGCATTGAACAGCGCGCCCTGCACCGGCACGCGGACGTCGGGGAACATGATCCAGCGCACGCGGTCGATCTGCGGCAGGCTCAGCGCCTTGTTGCCGAACGCGTGCGGAAACATGTTCCACAGGCGCTGCTGGAACGTTTCGACGTCCACCGCTTCCGTCATCTCATCGGAGCAGATGACCAGGTGCGGCTCGATGGCCTCGCCCAAGCCCGCCGTTTCGAATTGGCGCCGCGTGATGTGCGTGAACACCACGCCAAAGCCCCAGGGAAAGGCCAGCTTGCCCTGGTGCGGACCAAGCCCCTGCACCAATTGCGGGTCGCGCTCCAGCGCATTGACGACCTGGATCGCGCAATGCCGCGCCTGCGCCAGTGGATTCATCACCACCTTCACCTGACCATCGGGCGCGATCTCCCACATCTGGCGCGTGGCGCGCTGCACCGTCTCCAACCGCCAGTCCTTGGTCTCCAGGATGAGCAGGCCACGGCGCGGGTGCAGCAGCACGAAGTCGGGGTGTGTCTGCTTTGGGCCGATGGGCACGTCGTACCAGAGCAGGTAGTCGTCTTCCAGCTTTTGTTCGAGCCGCTCGGCGAGGCGCCGCTCACCGGGGGTCATGCGCGAAGCGCAACTGCCGATTGCCGGAATCAGTGTGGCCATGCCCTTGTAAGAATTGACGTCCCTGGGGTGGCATGATGCACGCAAATACCCCCAACCGCATGCTTCGGGTGTCAACGGCGCCAATTGAGTGATCGCCGTCACGTCCGGCGTCCAACCCGACCTCACCATGCTCGCCAACCTCACCCCCTTCCTCCTCCACTGGGCCCTCACCGCCTTCGCGCTCTGGGTGGCCAGCCATGTGTTCAAAGGCATGCGCTTCAGCGGCACGGGCGCGCTGGTGGTGTCGGCCTTGCTGCTGGGCCTGGCCAATGCCATCGTGCGGCCGCTGCTGGTGTGGCTCACCCTGCCGCTCACGTTGATCACCTTCGGGCTGTTCCTGCTGGTGATCAACGCGGTGGTGCTGATGCTGGTGGCGCGCCTGGTGGACGGATTCGAGATCGATGGCTTCTGGACGGCGTTCTGGGCGAGCCTGTTCATGTCGCTGCTGAGCCTGGTGCTCGGCGCCTTCGTGCTGGGCGGCACGCCGGACTTCACTATTCAGACCAGCCCGGGGCCGGGACAGGTCTGGCTCTGACGCGGTAGACAAATCCCCCAAAATGGGTACGATGAGACCCATTTTGGGTACTATCTCCGATACCACTCCCCCAAGCAGCGCCGCCGACGCCCTGTTTCCCCGCGTTCGCCAACGCGTCCTGGCGGTGTTGTTTGGCACGCCGGATCGCAGCTTCTACGCCAACGAACTCGTCGCTCTCGCCCAATCGGGCAAGGGGGCCGTGCAGCGCGAGCTGGAAGGTTTGAGCCACGCGGGCTTGATCACCGCGCGCCGGCAGGGCAACCAGAAGCACTACCAGGCCAACACGGCCTCACCGGTGTTTGCGGAACTGCGCGGACTGGTGCTCAAGACCGTGGGCTTGGCCGACGTGCTCACCGCGGCACTGGCGCCGCTGGCGGCCCACATCGAACGCGCCTTCGTCTATGGGTCCATGGCCAGCGGCGAGGCCACCGCGCACAGCGACGTGGATCTGATGGTCGTGAGTCCCGACCTTGCCTATGGCGAACTCTTCGGCGCACTGGAAGGTGCCAGCGCAGCGCTCGGTCGGCGAGTGAATCCCACCCTATACCCCCCCCAAGAGTTCACCAGGCGCGTGGCGGAAGATCAGGCGTTTGTCACACGCGTGATGCAACAGCCCAGGATATGGCTGATCGGCCGGGAGGGGCCGTCGCATGAACTGGGCACTTGAAAACCTGAGCGGTCCTGGCAAGGCGTTGAAAGCCGAGGCGCCGGATGCTCATGAGACCGCCGGCCTGATCCGCACCGGCACCGCGCGACTCGCGGACGCGCGGCATCCGGCGCTGTCCCTGGAAAGCCGTTTCGACCTGGCCTACAACGCAGCGCACGCACTGTGCCTGGCGGCCCTGCGCCGGCAAGGCTACCGGCCCAGCCATCGCTACATCGTCTTTCAGGTGCTGCCCCACACGCTGAACCTGGGCCCGGAAGTGTGGCGCGTGCTGGACCTGTGCCACAACAAGCGCAACCACGGTGAGTACGAAGGCCTTCTCGACATCGACGAGCGTCTGGTGGCCGATCTCATCACCGCCGCCGAACGCGTCGCGCAAGCCCTTCAGGCCTGATGCCCCGCCCCCACCACCACGTCTACGTCATCGAGCTGCACCCTGACGTGCTGCTCGAACCACGGTTTCGCGCCTGCAACCCGGGCTACCGCGACGGCAAGCCTTGCGTCTACGTCGGCATGACCGGCCTGGACCCCGACACGCGCTTCGACAAGCACAAGGCCGGCATCCAGTCCAATGGCTACGTCTTCAAATACGGACTGCGGCTGCTGCCCGACCTGTACGAGAGCTTCAACCCCATGCGGTACCAAGACGCGGTGGACAAGGAGATCGAGGTCGCGATCGACCTGCGCTCGGCCGGTTTCGGCGTCTGGCAGGCCTGAGGCGATTCAGTGCGTGGCGCCCGCCGCCAACGCCTCGTCCTGCCGCACGCGCAGCGCACATTGCACCGCCAACCGCAGGCCACGCACGATGTCGTCCAGCGCCATGTGTGGCGTGCCCTGTTCGGGCAACCAGGGCACGTGCACGAAGCCGCCGCGCGTGTGGCGCAGGCTGGCGCGGGTAGCCAGTGCGCGCATGAGGCCATAGAACACGTGGTTGCAGACGAAGGTGCCGGCCGTCTGCGACACCTCGGCTGCGACGCCGGCGGCCCGCAACTCGGCCAGCATCGCCTTGATCGGCAGCCCGGTGAAGTAGGCGGCGGGCGCGCCTGGCCGCACGGGTGTGTCGATGGGTTGTCCGCCCGCGTTGTCGGCGATGGGCGCGTCGTCGACATTGATGGCCACGCGCTCCAGCGAAATGGCGCCGCGCCCGCCGGCCTGGCCCACGCAGATCACCAGCGCGGGCCGGTGCGCGTCGAGCAGCGCTGTCAGACACCGCAGCGATTCGCCGAACACGGTGGGCAGTTGCGCTGCCACCACCGCGTGGTCCAGCAGGCGTTCACCGTGCAGGGCCTGCACCGCCTGCCAGCTCGGGTTCACCGACGCGCCGCCGAAGGGATCGAAACCGGTGAGCAGGACCGTGGCGGACGGCGCGGATATCGAGCTGGGGCGGGTGGGCATCGTGCCAATCTACCGCACGCGGTCCGGTGTCTCAGCGCCGTGCGACGCCGCCGCGGATCTCCACCAGCTTGGCCTGCAACCGGCGCTGGTTGTCCGCGCCCATGCGCAGCAGGATCTTCTGGCCAGCGGACATCGATTGCAGCTGGGGGTCGACGTACTCATAGCGCACCCAGGGGCGGGTAGAGACCACTTCGCCCTTCACCTCCACCAGCACGACGGCCGGCGGCGTGGCGGGGACGGGCGTGGCGATGAGCTGGTCCAGCACTTGCACCAGGCGGTCGTTGAAGTAGCGGCCGGGAAAGCCCAGCTCCTCGTAAGCCTGCTGGAACAGCGGGTACAGCCGTCGGTACAGCGCGACAGCCCGGCCCGTGTCCACCGACTCGACAAACTGCACGAAGGGCGCGTAGCGCGCGGCGTTGTCGGGGTGGATGGTCTCGGCCGCACCCCCAGCCCCCTTGGCCGCGGCGAACCGACCCGGCGTGGGGTTGACCGGCCACACCAGCACCGGCGCGTGCGAACGGCCCAGGTTGTCTACCGTGGCCACCGTGCGCTTCACGAAGCCCTCCAACTGCAGGAAGCGCAGCACGTTGGGGCGGCCCAGCAGTTCGCCGAGGCGGTCCCCGACGTAGGGATCGGCATCGGCCAGCGCGGGAAGGGGTGTCGGCTCCGCCGCTGGCTCGGCGGCCGGGGGCTCCACCGGGTGCTGGATGGCGGGCGTCGCCGGTTCAAGCGGGGCCGGGGGAACGACCGGTGCGGTCGCCACCGGCGCGGGTTCCGGGGCGGGCTGCGCCTGCCGGGACTGGTAATACTGCCAGCCAAAGTAAGCGGCCACGGCCAGGATCAGCAGCGCGAACAGGTACAGGGAAAGGCGGGAGTTGTCGTCTCGTTCGGGTTCGCGTGGCATGCCTCGTCGTCTCCGGGAAAGCTCAGCAAACGGCCGATCCTACGCCCCTGCATGGACCCCCGCAAACCGCTGCGCAAATGGCGCCGCGCGAGGCCTTGCCGCTCCCTACCGCTTCTTGTCCGGCGCCGGCGGCACCCTGCCGCCGGCTTCGCGCGCCTCGGACAGGCCGATGGCCACCGCCTGCTTGCGGCTCGTCACCTTCTGGCCCGAGCTGGAGCGCAGCTTGCCCTCCTTCATTTCATGTACGGCTTTTTCGACCTTCTCCGACGCCTTGGGTCCGTATTTGCTCATGGCGGCATCTCCTTGATTTGAAAGGGATCGGGCTCAGGCAATCGGCATGCCGCATGCCCCGTTCAATCAATGTGAGCGCCCGCAAACCCATCTCCACAAACCCTGGGCGTGAATGGAACTTCCGTCTTAGCACTCCCTCCAAGCGAGTGCTAATATTCTTGTCCGATACCCCGAGGAGCTCATCCATGACCCATTCGCTTGTTCCCGTGGCCGCTGCCCCGAGCAGCGATCTGGCCGTGGCCGGCTCCTGGAGCCGTTCGCTCACGCTGCCGCCGCTGGGCCACCTGGATGCCTACATTTCCGCCGTGAACCGTCTGCCCATGCTCAGCCTGGAGGAGGAGCAGGACGCCGCGCGCCGGCTGCGCGACCACAACGACCTGGACGCTGCCGGCCGCCTGGTCATGTCGCACCTGCGGCTGGTGGTCTCCATTTCCCGCCAGTACCTGGGCTATGGCCTGCCGCACGGCGACCTGATCCAGGAAGGCAGCGTGGGCCTGATGAAGGCCGTCAAGCGCTTCGACCCCGACCAGGGCGTGCGTCTGGTGAGCTATGCCATCCACTGGATCAAGGCCGAGATCCACGAGTACATCCTGAAGAACTGGCGCATGGTCAAGCTGGCCACCACCAAGGCCCAGCGCAAGCTGTTCTTCAATCTGCGCTCGCGCAAGCAGGGCCTGCGCGCCGAGGCCGCCGAGGGCGAGACCCACCGCGAAGTCCTGAGCGACGCCGAGGTCGGCCTGGTGGCGCGCGAGCTGAACGTCAAGCCCGAAGAGGTGCGCGAGATGGAGACGCGCCTGGCGGGCGGTGATGTGGTGCTCGACCCAACCCCCGGTGACGATGGCGAGGACGCCTTTGGTCCCATCGCCTACCTGGCGGATGGCGCGCATGAACCCACGGCGATGATCGAGTCCGCCCAGCGCGACCAACTCGCCACCGAAGGCGTGGCCCGCGCGCTGAGCGAGCTCGACGAGCGCTCCCGCCGCATCGTGAGCGAACGCTGGCTGCAGGTGAACGACGACGGCTCGGGCGGCATGACGTTGCACGAGCTGGCCGCCGAGTACGGCGTGAGCGCCGAGCGCATCCGCCAGATCGAGGTGGCGGCCATGAAAAAGATGCGCAAGGCACTCGCCGACTACGCCTGATCCGGCCGGAGCGATTGCACAATCGCTCCCCATGCCTTCTGCTTCCTTGTGGCGGCGCCTGAGCGCCGCCTTGGGCCTGTGCCTGGCCCTGTTCGCCTCCCCCGCCCTTGCCACCGACACGGCCGCGCCTGCCAGCGACGAGCCCATCGTGCTCGACCAGCGCCGCGCCACGATCCCACTGGCTGGCCGCAGCCTCCAGCTGGTGGACGCCAGCGGCGCGCTGGGCATCGAGGAGATCGCATCGGGGCAGCATGCCTTGTCCTGGCACTTGCACGGCGCGGGCGACAGGGTGCGGCTGGACGACCATGCGGCGTTGTGGTTGCGCTTCGACGTGCTGATGCGCAACACCGACGTGCATTGGGAACTCGAACTGGCGCGGTCGGGCACCGATGCCATCGAGCTCTACTACCGCGACCGCCAGGGCCACTGGCGCGTGCAGCGTGCCGGTGACCGACTGGCCGTTCGCGACTGGGCGAACCCCGACCGCTACCCCGTCTTCAGTCTGGACGTGAGACCCGACGAGACCGTTCGCTATTGGGTGCGCGTCGAACACGCGCGGGTGCCGTTCTCTGGCGTGTTCCAGCTCCACGACCACAACAGCCTGCGCGAGCAACGCATCCACCAGCAGTTCGGGCTCGGCGCCTACTTCGGCATGGCCCTGCTGCTGACGCTCGTGGCTCTGGTCAACATGGTGGTGTTCCGCGACGCGGCCTTTGCGGCCTATGCCCTCTACATCACCTTGCTGGGCCTGTCGCTCGCCGCGTCGCTGGGCGTGGCGGGGCAGTTCCTGTGGCCAGGGCTCGCGCGCTGGAACCAGGAGGCCGAGTTCATTCTTCTGCCTCTCCTGGGCCTGGTGGCCATGATGTTCGTGCGCCAGGTGGCCCAGCCGCGGCGCATCGGCCGCACGCTGGACCGGCAATGCCTGCTGCTGGCGCCGCTGTGGCTGGCGGGCATCGTGTGGGACCAGCTCCTGCCCAGCCCGTTCAGCTTGCAGGCGCTCACCGCATTGGTCTCGGTCTGCATGGTGGTCGTCGCTGCCATGCTCTGGAAGGCCTGGCGCAGCGGCGACATCTGGATCCGCTGGTTCGTGGTGGGCATGCTGCCGATGCTGGTGACCGCCGCCCTGCCCGTGATGCGCAACTTCAACCTGCTCTCCTCGGGTTTTCTGTCGCAATACGGCATGGTCATCGCGGCGGCGATGGAAGCGCCCATCCTCATCTACGCGCTGCTGCAGCGCTCGCAACTGCAGCACGAGGCGCAGGTGCGCGCGCTGGCCCTGGAACGCACCGAACCGCTCACCGGCCTGACGCACCGACCGCATTTCCTGCAGCGCCTGCACGACAGCCTGGTGCGCGCCGAGCGCTACGGGCATCAGGGCGCGGTGCTGCTGGTGCACCTGGACAACCACGCCGAGCTCAACGAGCGCCACGGCCGCGAGATCGCCGATCGTGCGCTGGTGATCGCGGCTTCTCAGCTGCGCTCGGTCGCGCGCGACGTGGACATCGCCGCGCGCGTGGACGACGACAGCTTCGCGCTCCTGATGGAAGGCCCGGTGAAAAACGAACAGGTGCTGCACACGGCCACCAGTCTCGTAGCCAATGGCCTGCGCCCTTCACCCCGCCTGCCGGCAGGCACCACGCTGCGCCTGCGTGTGGTGGCGGCTCTGCTGCCCGACGCCAAGGGCGAACTTGCCCAGGACGCCGGCGCGCACCTCGACTGGTTGCGCCAGGGCATGCTCACGCTCAGCGAGGACCCGCGCAAGGCGATCCTGCGGCTGAACTTCTGAGCGGGCGCGCTCAGCCCTCGCGGCGCAGCGCGGGAAAGAGGATCACGTCGCGGATGCTGGGACTGTCGGTCAGCAGCATCATGAGGCGGTCGATGCCGATGCCGCAGCCGCCCGCGGGAGGCATGCCGTACTCCAGCGCGCGAATGTAGTCGGCGTCGAAGTGCATGGCCTCGTCGTCGCCGCCGTCCTTCGCGTCGGCCTGCGCCTGGAAGCGCGCCGCCTGGTCCTCGGCGTCGTTCAACTCCGAGAAGGCGTTGCCGAACTCGCGGCCGGTGATGTAGAGCTCGAAGCGCTCGGTCACCTCGGGCCGCTCGTCGTTGGCGCGCGCCAGCGGCGAGATCTCGGTGGGGTGCTCCATGATGAAGGTGGGGTTCCAGAGTTCGCCCTCGACCTTTTCCTCGAAGAACATCACCTGCAGCGAGGCCAGGCTGCGCGTGGAGAGCTGGTCCTTATCTTCGGTGAGCCCCAGCTTGCGCAACTGGCCGCGCAGCCAGTCGGCGTCGTCCACGTTCGCACCGGCCTCGGTGTACTTGACGATGGCGTCGCGGATGGTCAGTCGCTCGAAGGGGGAGTCGATGTCGACCGCTCGACCCTGGTAGGTGACCTCGCCCTCCCCACGCACCGAGCGCACCACGTGGCGGATGAGCTGCTCGGAGAAGTCCATCAGGTCACCGTAGTTCCAGTACGCCGCGTAGAACTCCATCATGGTGAACTCGGGGTTGTGGCGCACCGAGATGCCTTCGTTGCGGAAGTTGCGGTTGATCTCGAACACGCGGTCGAAGCCGCCCACCAGCAGGCGCTTGAGGTACAGCTCGGGCGCGATGCGCAGGAACAGCTCCAGGTCGAGCGCGTTGTGGTGTGTGACGAAGGGCTTGGCGTTGGCACCGCCGGGGATGGGGTGCAGCATCGGCGTCTCGACCTCCAGGAAGCCGTGCGAGACCATGAACTGGCGCAGCGCCGTGATGGCCTGGCTGCGCGCGACGAAGCGGCGGCGCGCGCCCTCGTCGGTCATCAGGTCCACGTAGCGCTGGCGGTACTTGATCTCCTGGTCGTGCACGCCATGGAACTTGTCGGGCAGCGGGCGCAGGCTCTTGGTGAGCAGGCGGATCTTGTCGGCGTGGATGGTGAGTTCGCCGGTGCGGGTGCGGAACAGCACGCCCTCGGCGGCCACGATGTCGCCCAGGTCCCAGTGCTTGAAGGCGTTGTGCTGCGCCTCGCCCACGCTGTCCTTGTTCAGGTAGATCTGGATGCGCCCGCCGCTCTCGCCCAGGGAGGCGTCCTGCAGGGTGGCGAAGCTGGCCTTGCCCATCACGCGCTTGAGCATCATGCGGCCCGCCACGCTGGCGCGCACGGGCGCGGCCTCGAGCTCTTCCTTGCTGCGCTGGCCGTGCGCGGCGAACAGGGCGGCCGCGTTGTCGGTGGGTTTGTGGTCGTTCGGGAAGGCCACGCCCTCGCCCCGTTTCTGGGCCTCGCGCAGGGCCTTGAGCTTCTCGCGGCGTTCGGCGATGAGCTGGTTGTCGTCTTGTGCGACGGGCGCGGCGGCGGTGTCGGGGGTGTTGGCTTGGCTCATGAAAATGAAAGCGGGTTGGGCGCCTGAATGGCGCGCAACCCGCGATTGTAGTTTTTGGCGGCCCGCCGGGCCGCCAGCGGTCATTCGCCCAAATAGGCCGCGCGGACCTTGGGATCGGAGAGCATCTGCCTGGCGTCGCCCGTCATGATGATCTCGCCCGAGTCCATCACATAGCCCCGGTCGGCGATCTGCAGCGCGCGGCTGGCGTTCTGCTCCACCAGCAGGATGGTCACGCCCTGCGCCGACACGTCGCGCACCACCTCGAAGATCTTGTCGACCATGATGGGCGACAGGCCCATGGAGGGCTCGTCGAGCAGCAGCACCTTGGGCTGGCTCATCAGCGCGCGCGCCATGGCCAGCATCTGCTGCTCGCCACCGCTCATGGTGCCGGCGAGCTGGTCCTTGCGCTCCTTCAGGCGCGGGAAGATGCCGAACATGCGCTCGATGTCCTGCGCAATGCCGGCCTTGTCCTTGCGCACGTAGGCGCCCATCTGCAGGTTCTCGGTGATGCTCATGCGGGTGAACACGCCGCGGCCCTCGGGCACCATCGCCAGGCCCTGCTTCACCAGGTCCCAGGCGCCCTTGCCCTTGATGCTCTTGCCCATGTATTCGACATCGCCCGCCTCCATGGCGAGCGAGCCGGTGATGGCCTTCATGGTGGTGGTCTTGCCGGCCCCGTTGGAGCCGATGAGCGAGATCAGTTCGCCCTCGTTCACTTCGAGGTCGATGCCCTTGACCGCCTTGATGCCGCCGTAGGCCACCTTCAGGCCGGCGACTTTGAGTAGGGTGTTTGCCATGCTGTTCTCCTGCCGACTCAATGCCCGCCCGTGCCGAGGTAGGCCTCGATCACTTTCGGGTCCTTCTGCACCTCGGCCGGCGTACCGGTGGAGAGCTGCTTGCCGTAGTCGAGCACGGTCACGCGGTCGCACAGGCCCATCACGAGCTTCACGTCGTGCTCGATCAGCAGGATGGTGCGGTTGTCCTGTCGGATGCGGTCGATGAGTTCGCGCAACTGGATCTTCTCTGTCGCGTTCATGCCCGCGGCGGGCTCGTCGAGCGCGATGAGCTGCGGGTCGGTGGCCAGGGCGCGCGCGATCTCCAGGCGGCGCTGGTCGCCGTAGCTGAGGGTGCGCGACTTGTAGTCGGCGAATTTGCCGATGCCGACGTAGTCGAGCAACTCCTTGGCGCGCTCGGCGATCTCACGCTCTTCGCGCTTGAAGCCGCCGGTGCGCAGGATGGCACCGAGCAGGCCCGAATGCGTGCGGATGTGGCGCCCCACCATGACGTTTTCGAGCGCCGTCATCTCGGCGAACAGGCGGATGTTCTGGAAGGTGCGCGCGATGCCGGCCTTGGCCACCTCGTGCACCGCCGTGGGCGTGTAGGCCTTGCCCGCGAGCTCGAAACTGCCGCTGTCGGGCGTATACAAGCCCGTGAGCACGTTGAAGAAGGTCGTCTTGCCCGCGCCGTTGGGGCCGATCAGGCCATAGACCTGGCCGCGCTGGATTTCAATGCCCACGTCGCTGAGGGCTTGCAGGCCGCCAAAGCGCTTGGAGACGCTGGCGACTTTCAGAATGGTGTCTGTCATGCCGCGCTCCTCACTTGCTCAGGGACTTGCCATGTTCGGGGGAAGGCCACAAGCCCTTGGGACGCAGCAGCATGATGACGATCATGGCCAGCGCGATGAGCAACTGGCGCAGGATCTCGGGGCCCAGGCGGCCGTCCGTCATGGCCGTGAGCGGGTGCGCGACGTGGCGCAGCAGCTCGGGCAGGCCGGCCAGCACCAGGGCGCCCAGGATGACCCCCGGGATGTGGCCCAGGCCACCCAGCACCACCATGGCCACGATCATCACCGACTCCATGAGGATGAAGGACTCGGGGTAGACGCCGCGCATGAAGGAGGCGAACAGCACGCCGGCGATGCCGCCGAAGGTGGCGCTCATGCCGAAGGCCGCGAGCTTGAGGTTGCGCGTGTTCAGGCCCATGGCCTTGGCCGCGATCTCGTCTTCGCGGATGGCCATCCAGGCGCGGCCGATGCGCGAGTCCTGCAGGCGGTAGGCGATGACGATCGCCACCACCACGAAGAACAGGATGAGGTAGTAGTACATCGTGACCGACTCGAAGGTGTACGAGAAGTCACCGATGCCGATCTCCAGGCGTTGACTCATCCGATGCCCGAAGACGCTCACCGCGTCCACGTTGGTCAGGCCCTTGGGCCCGTTGGTGAGGTTGATCGGCCGGTCGAGGTTGAGCATGAAGATGCGCACGATCTCGCCGAAGCCCAGGGTGACGATGGCCAGGTAGTCGCCGCGCAGTTTGAGCACGGGAAAGCCCAGGATCAGCCCGGTGACGCCGGCGATGATGCCGGCGAGCACCATCACGAGCCAGAAGTTCATGTGCAGGCCGTTGGGGAAGGTGGCGGCCAGCCAGGCGAAGGTGTCGGTGAGGTGCGGCGAGGCGAGCAGGCCGTAGAGGTAGGCGCCCACCGCGAAGAACGCGATGAAGCCGAGGTCGAGCAGGCCGGCATAGCCCACCACGATGTTCAGGCCCAGGGCCAGCAGCACGTAGAGCAGCGCCACGTCGACGATGCGCACCCAGGAGTTGCTGCCGGTGGCCTGCAGCACGAGGGGCAGGACCAGCATCAGCGCCGCGACCACCAGAAAGGCGATCAGCTTGACGGGTTTGGAGTTCATCATGGTCTCTCCCGTCGGATCAGGCGCGGTCGGCCACACGCTCACCCAGCAGGCCCGAGGGGCGCAGGATCAGCACGAAGGCCAGCACGATGAAGGCGAAGATGTCGGTGTACTGGCTGCCCAGGAAACCACCGGTGAGGCGGCCCAGGTAGCCGGCGCCCAGCGATTCGATGAGGCCGAGCGCCACGCCGCCGAGCACGGCGCCCGCCAGGTTGCCGATGCCGCCCATGACCGCGGCCACGAAGGCCTTGAGGCCGGGCATGAAGCCCATGGCGTGCTGCACCGTGCCGTAGTTGGACGCCCACATGATGCCGGCGATGGCCGCCAGCATGGCGCCGATGATGAAGGTCGCGGAGATCACCACGTCCGGCTTGATGCCCATGAGGGCCGCCACGCGCGGGTTCTCGGCGGTGGCGCGCATGGCGCGGCCCAGGTTGGTGCGGTTGACCAGCCACATCAGCAGCGCCAGCACGATCACGGTGGTGGCGAGGATGGTGATCTGGGTGATGGAGAGCACGGCGCCGAAGAAGTCGATCGGCTCGCGCGAGAGGGTGGAGGGATAGGACTTGGGGTTGGGCTTCCAGATGATCATCGCCAGCGTCTGCAGGAGGATGGAGACGCCGATGGCTGTGATGAGTGGGGCCAGTCGCGGTGAGTTTCGCAGTGGCCGGTAGGCCAGCTTTTCAATGGTGAAGTTGAGCGCTGCGCAGACCACCATCGCGATGACGGTGGCGACGATGAGCATCAGCCAGCCGGGCATGCCGGGCGAGGCGTCCTGCATGGTGGTGATGAGCGTCCAACTGGTGAGCGCCCCCACCATGAGCACGTCGCCGTGGGCGAAGTTGATGAGGCCGATGATGCCGTACACCATGGTGTAGCCCAAGGCCACCAGCGCGTACATGCTGCCCAGCACCAGACCGTTGAGGATCTGCTGTAGCAAGACTTCCATGAAAGGTTCTCCGTGGTTTTTGACCGCGGGGGTGCTGTGGACACGCCCCCCGTTTCAACCTAGCAAAAAACCCGCCAGAGACGGCCTGGATAAGGCCGGGGGCGGGTCGGTGGTGCGCGATTGTAGCGAGGGGTATCGGGCTTCCGATTGGGGAGATTCCCCGGTAAATCAAGGGAAAACCCGGGTCTCGAACACCCGTATCAGTGTCTCTGCGGGTGCATCAGCCTTTCTGATGATTGAGGCGGCGCAGCTCGCGCAGCTTCTCGCCGATGCGGATTTCCAGGCCCCGCTCCACGGGCTCGTAGAAGCTGGGGGGCGACATGCCCTCGGGGAAGTAGTTCTCACCCGCGGCGAAACCGCCGGCCTCGTCGTGGGCGTAGCGGTAGTCCTTGCCATAGTCCAGCGACTTCATCAGCTTGGTCGGCGCGTTGCGCAGGTGCAGGGGCACGGGCCGCGTGCCATCGCGCTTGACGAAGGCCTTGGCCTCGTTGAAGGCCTTGTAGACGGCGTTCGACTTGGGCGCGACCGCCAGGTAGACCACGCACTCGCCCAGGGCGAGTTCGCCCTCGGGCGAGCCCAGGCGTTCGTAGACCTCGCTCGCGTCCAGCGCCAGCCGCAGGGCGCGCGGGTCGGCCAGGCCGATGTCCTCGGCCGCCATGCGGATGAGGCGGCGCGCCACGTAGCGCGGGTCCACGCCGCCGTCGAGCATGCGCACGAACCAGTAGAGCGCGGCGTCGGGATCGGAGCCGCGCACGCTCTTGTGCAACGCGCTGATGGTGTCGTAGAACTGCTCGCCGCCCTTGTCGTAGCGGCGCATGCGCTCGCCCAGCACCTTGAGCAGCCAGGCGTCGGTGACGGTGGCGAGCTTCTCGCGCGCCGCGGCCACGGCCAGGGTTTCCAGCGTGTTGAGCAGGCGGCGCGCGTCGCCATCGGCGTAGGCGATGAGGCGCCCGAGCGCGGCGTCCTCGACGGCGGGGATGGCGTCGATGGCGCGCGCCTTGGCCACGATGGCGCGCAGGTCGTCCTCGGTGAGCGGCTGCAGCACGTACACCGCGGCGCGCGACAGCAGCGCGGAGTTCACCTCGAACGAGGGGTTTTCGGTGGTGGCGCCGATGAAGGTGAACAGGCCGCTTTCGACGTGCGGCAGGAAGGCGTCCTGCTGGCTCTTGTTGAAGCGGTGCACCTCGTCGACGAAGACGATGGTGCGCTGCGGGTGCAGGCCGTCGCGCGCGAGTTGGGCCTTCTCCACCGCCTCGCGGATGTCCTTCACGCCGCCCAGCACCGCGCTGATGGTGATGAACTGCGCGTCGAAGGAATCGGCCATGAGCCGCGCGATGGTGGTCTTGCCCACGCCCGGCGGACCCCAGAGGATGCAGCTGTGCGGCTGGCCGGATTCGAAGGCCAGGCGCAGCGCCATGCCCTCGCCCAGCAAGTGCTGCTGCCCGATCACCTCGCCCAGGGTGCGCGGGCGCAAGCGCTCGGCCAGGGGCGCGTGAGCGAGGGTGCTCACTGGCGGATCACGTCGGCGCCGGCCGGCGGTTCGAAGCGGAAGTCGCCCGTGGACAGGCCCGGGTTGGCCTGCCAGCCCTTGAAGGTGAGTTGGGAGCGCTGGCCCAGGCCGTCCTCGATGTCGAGCACGACGAGCTGCTTGTCGCGCAGGCCCACGCGCACGCGCTGGAGCTGGCCGTCGCGCGCCTTGGGCACGGCCTCCACCCATTGCAGGCCGTCCTTGTCGGGCAGGGCCTTGAAGTCGAAGGCCGAGCGCAGGGACGACAGGTCGCCGCCCGAAGCGATCAGCGCGGCGGGCGTGCTGCCCAGCGCGTCCTTCTGGGCGCGCACGGTCACCTGGTTCAGGTCCACGTCGTGCAGCCAGAGCCGCTGGCCGTCGGCCACGATGGTCTGCTCGAAAGGCTTGGCATAGACGAAACGGAAGCGGTCGGGCCGCAGGAATTCGAAGCGGCCCGAGCTGGTGCGCTGGCGCGGCGCGGCTTCCCCAGATTTCTTCGGGGAAGTGACCACCTGCGTGAAGTCGGCGCGCGCGCTGCCGACCTCGCGCAGAAACGCGTCGAGCGCCTGCAGGCCGTCGGCGTGTGCCGGCCAGGCCAGGCTCAGCAGCGACACCGTGGCCGCGCTCACGAGGGTACGGATATTCATGACGGTGTGATTCCCCCGCAGACGATGAGTTGCACTCATTCCGTGCGTCCGCCGACCAGGATGTCGCGCTGGCCGCTGCTCGTGAGCGCGCTCACCAGCCCCGCGTTCTCCATGTCTTCCAGCAGGCGCGCGGCGCGGTTGTAGCCGATCTTGAGTTTGCGTTGCACGTAGGAAATGCTGGCCTTGCGGTCCTGCAGGACGATGGCGACGGCCTGGTCGTACAACGGGTCCTTCTCGCCGCTGGCGTCACCGCCCTCGCCGAACATGTCGCCCCCCTCACCGTCGCTGCCGCCGCCATCCAGCACGCCGTCGATGTAGTTGGCCTCGCCCTGCTGCTTGAGGTAGCCCACCACGCGGTGCACCTCGTCGTCACTCACGAAGGCGCCGTGCACGCGCGTGGGAAAGCCCATGCCGGAGGGCAGGTAGAGCATGTCGCCCATGCCCAGCAGGCTTTCTGCGCCCATCTGGTCGAGGATGGTGCGGCTGTCGATCTTGCTGCTCACCTGGAAGGCGATGCGCGTGGGGATGTTGGCCTTGATCAGGCCGGTGATCACGTCCACGCTGGGGCGCTGCGTGGCGAGCACCAGGTGGATGCCGGCCGCCCGCGCCTTCTGCGCCAGGCGCGCAATCAACTCCTCGACCTTCTTGCCCACCACCATCATCAGGTCGGCCAGTTCGTCGATCACCACCACGATGTAGGGCAGCGTCTCCAGCGGCTCGGGCTGTTCGGGCGTGAGCGAGAACGGGTTGCCTATGGACTCGCCACGCGCCTTGGCTTCCTCGAGCTTGGTGTTGTAGCCCGCGAGGTTGCGCACGCCCAGCTTGCTCATGAGCTTGTAGCGCTTCTCCATCTCGGCCACGCACCAGTTCAGGCCGTTGGCCGCGTGCTTCATGTCGGTGACCACGGGTGCGAGCAGGTGCGGGATGCCCTCGTACACGCTCATCTCGAGCATCTTCGGGTCGATCAGCAGCAGGCGCACGTCCTTCGGGTCGGCCTTGTAGAGCAGCGACAGGATCATGGCGTTGATGCCCACCGACTTGCCGGAACCCGTGGTACCGGCCACCAGGCAGTGCGGCATCTTGGCCAGGTCGGCCACCACCGGTTGGCCACCGATGTCCTTGCCCAGGCCGATGGTGAGCAGCGACCGGGCGTCGTTGTAGACCTGCGAGCCCAGGATCTCGGACAGGCGAATGGTCTGGCGCTTGGCGTTGGGCAGCTCCAGCGCCATGAGGTTCTTGCCCGGGATGGTCTCGATCACGCGGATCGACACCAGCGAGAGCGAGCGCGCGAGGTCGCGGCTCAGGTTGACGATCTGCGAGCCCTTGACGCCGGTGGCGGGCTCGATCTCGTAGCGCGTGATCACCGGGCCCGGCGCGGCCGCCACCACGCGCACCTCCACGCCGAAATCCTTGAGCTTCTTCTCGATCAGGCGGCTGGTCATCTCCAGCGTCTGCGCATCCACCGTGTTTTGCTGTCCGGGCGCCGCGTCCAGCAGGTCCACCTGCGGCAGCTTGCTGTCGGGCAGCTCGGTGAACAGGGGCTTCTGCCGCTCCTTGGCCACCCGCTCGCTCTTGGGCACCTCCACCATGGTGGGCTCGATGACCACCGGCACCGGGTGGTGCTCCTCGATCTCCACGCGCTCGGTCTTCACCACCTCTTCGCGCTCACGCGCCGCGACGCGGCCGATGCGCTCGTCTTCCACGGCCTCGCGCTTCTCGCGCCGGGCCTCGAACCAGCCGTCCACCGTGTGGCCCACCACCTCGGCCCAATGGCCCCAGGAGAAGCGGAACACCAGCGGCAGGCAGGCCAGCAGACCCGCCAGCAACGCCAGCGCCGCGCCGGTAAAACCCAGCCAGCGCTCGGCCAATGCGCCCAGCGCGTGCCCGAGCACCCCACCCGAGTGGCCCGGCAGCAGGGGCTCCAGCCGGTACAGGCGGCTCCATTCGAGCGCACAGCTCAGCATGAGCAGCGCCACCAACCCGCCCCAGAATGCCACGCGACGCATGTGCGGGCGCTGCCACCAGCGCGGGGCGTCGGGCACAGGTGATGGCCCGCGCAGCCAGCGCGCCAGGCCCGACAGCCAGGCGCGCACACCGGCGGCGAAGCACCACCAGACCGAGAAACCGAAGAGAAAGTAGCTGGCGTCGGCCACGATGGCGCCCAGGCGGCCGGCCCAGTTGCCGACCTCGGGCGAGGTGCCCGTGGTGCTCCAGGCCGGATCGGCCAGCGAGTGGCTCAACAGGGCGAGCAGCCAGAAGGCCAGCGCGGCAGCCCCGAGCACGAGACCGATTTCCTGGGCGAAGCGCGCGATGCCGCTGGGCGCGGACGCGCCCTGTCGATCGGCGTTGAGGGTATTGAGCGAGTACGTCATGGGCGAATCAGGGGGCTAGCTTACCCCAGCGCCCTGCCCCGCCCCGGGGGCTCAACCGAGGGTGTTGAGCCGTTCCTTGATGATGGTGCTGCCGTCCTCGGCGACCTCGATGAACCCCCGATCCTCCAGGTCCTTCATGACGCGGCTGACCATCTCGCGCGAGGCGCCGATCATCTTGGCCACGTCCTGGCGCGACACGCGCTCGCGGATCATCAACTGGCCATCACGACCCGGCTGGGCCTGCTCCAGCAGGGCGCGGGCCACGCGGCCGTAGACGTCCAGCAGAGCCAGAGACTCGATCTTGCGGTCGGCCTGGCGCAGGCGCTGCACCAGGCCGCGCATGACGGCATACGCCATCGACGAGTTCTCGGGCAGGCAACGCGCGAACTCGTTGCGACCCAGGATCAGGACATCGGTCTGCACCTCGGCGCGCACCGTGGCCGAATGGGGCTGGTTGTCGATCAGGCTCATCTCGCCGACGTAGTCGCCGGGGTTCATGGTCGCCAGGATCACCTCGCGGCCGCGGCTGTCGGTGGTGACGACCCGCGCCCGACCCGTGAGCACGATGGCCAGACAGTTCGACTTCTTGCCCTGCTCCACGATCATTTCGCCGCGCTTGTACCGGCGCTTGACCACCGCGTCCGCCACCGACTCGGCCTGCGCCTGTGTGAGGGTCGAAAACAGCGGCACACGGCGGATCAGGTCGAGATTGGACAGAATGGACATGCGTGTATTCCCAGACAGCGGGGAAAGAAAGGGCCCGCTTCCCTACAATCCCGGCCGGTCATGGCTTGCAGCGATCGAAGCCATTGACGCGCGTTATTTGACTATCGCGCCGGGTATCTCCATATACCCCCTCGACTCTAAACCAATTGCTGCGTTTTTTGATAGCGCGCACCAAGATGAAACACGCCAAAGTCCTGATCCTGGGTTCCGGCCCCGCCGGTTACACCGCCGCCGTCTACGCGGCCCGCGCCAACCTCAACCCTGTGCTCATCACCGGCATCGCCCAGGGCGGCCAGCTCATGACCACCACCGAGGTGGACAACTGGCCCGCCGACGTGGACGGCGTGCAGGGCCCCGACCTGATGCAGCGCTTCCTGCAGCACGCCGAGCGCTTCAAGACCGAGATCGTGTTCGACCACATCAACAAGGTCGACTTCTCCAAGCGCCCGTTCACCCTCACCGGCGACAGCGGCACCTACACCTGCGATGCGCTCATCCTGGCCACCGGCGCGTCGGCCCAGTACCTGGGCCTGCCGTCCGAGGAAGCCTTCATGGGCAAAGGCGTGAGCGCATGCGCCACCTGCGATGGTTTCTTCTACCGTGGCCAGACCACCTGCGTGATCGGCGGCGGCAACACCGCCGTCGAGGAAGCCCTGTACCTGTCGAACATCGCCAGCAAGGTCTACCTGGTGCACCGGCGCGACAAGTTCCGCGCCGAGCCGATCCTGGTCGACAAGGTGATGGAGAAGGTCAAGGAAGGCAAGATCGAGCTCAAGCTGTTCAAGACCCTGGACGAGGTGCTGGGCGACCAGAGCGGCGTGACAGGCGTGCGCCTGAAAGACACACAGACCGGTGCCACCGAAGACCTGCACCTGCAGGGCTGCTTCATCGCCATCGGCCACCGGCCCAACACCGAGATCTTCCAGGGCCAGCTCGACATGAAGGACGGCTACATCGTCACGAAGTCGGGCCTGAGCGGCATGGCCACCATGACCAGCGTGCCCGGCGTCTTCGCCGCGGGCGACGTGCAGGACCACGTCTACCGCCAGGCCATCACCAGCGCCGGCACCGGCTGCATGGCCGCGCTGGACGCCCAGCGCTTCCTGGAGCAGCAAGGGGCCTGAGTTCCGCGGGCCCGCAGTTATGGCTATAATTGCGGGCTTTGCTGAAAGTCCGGCGTCTGCCGAACCGACCGCGATAACGGGTTACCGCCACCCACAACTGGCGAGGTGAGGCTGAACGCCAGTTGCCGGGAATTCCCCCGGCGGCCCGCTGCGAACAGCCGTGAAATTGGATCGGAGTGTCCTCATGGCACGCGTCTGCGACGTCACGGGCAAGAAGCCCCAGGTCGGAAACAACGTTTCCCACGCCAACAACAAAACCAAGCGCCGGTTCCTGCCGAACCTGCAATACCGCCGTTTCTGGGTCGAGAGCGAGAACCGCTGGGTTCGCCTCCGTGTGTCGGGCGCCGCGCTGCGCCTGATCGACAAGAAGGGCATCGACGTCGTGCTGGCCGACATGCGCGCCAACGGCCAGGCTTAAGGAGATCCACCATGGCAACCAAAGGCGGTCGCGAAAAGATCAAGCTCGAGTCCACCGCGGGCACCGGCCACTTCTACACCACGGACAAGAACAAGAAGACCACGCCGGACAAGCTTCTGATCAAGAAGTTCGATCCGAAGGCCCGCAAGCACGTGGACTACAAGGAAGTGAAGCTGAAGTGATTCGGCGCCACCCAACAAAAAACCCGCTGTGAAAACAGCGGGTTTTTTGTTGCCTGAAGGAAAGCGGCCGCGTGGCCGCTTTCATCATGCGTGGGCAGAGCGCAGGCGGATGGAGAAATCGCGCAGCGCGGCGATACCGCTTTCTTCCGCGCGGCGGCACCAGGCCTGCAGATCGGCAGCGAGCTGCTCGCGCGTGGAGTTGGTGCACGACCACAGCGCGCGCAATTCCTCGCGCATGGTGACCATCTTGTCGAGCACCGGGTGATCGGCGCGCGCCTGCGCCAGGTGCGGTTTCACGGCGGCCGGCACCTTGTCGTCGTCGCGGTGCAGCCAGCGCTTGGCGGCCTTGAGCACCGAGGCGTCGGCCTGGCGCGCCTTGAGCGCGGCAAGCTCCGCCTTGCAGGCCTGCCGCATTTCGCGCGCATAACCGGCCATCACCTCGTAGCGGTTGGCGATGATGGCCTCCAGGGTTTTCTCGTCGGCCACCGGCCTCACTTCGCCGAAGGCCATCTTGGGCGGCACCTTCTTGACCGTGGCCAGGCCCAGCGACTGCAGGATGCTGATGTACATCCAGCCGATGTCGAACTCGTAGGGCTTGACCGACAGCTTGGCCGAGGTCGGGTAGGTGTGGTGGTTGTTGTGCAATTCCTCGCCGCCGATGAGGATGCCCCAGGGCGACACGTTGGTGCTGCCGTCCACCGCTTCGAAGTTGCGGTAGCCCCACCAGTGGCCGATGCCGTTGATGATGCCGGCCGCCGTGAGCGGGATCCAGATCATCTGGATCGCCCAGACCATCAGACCCAGGGCGCCGAACAGCGCCACGTCGAGGATCAGCATGAGGCTCACGCCCAGCGCGGAGAAGCGCGAGTACACGTTGCGCTCGATCCAGTCGTCGGGCGTGTTGTGGCCGTAGCGGGCCATGGTGTCCGCGTTCTTGGCCTCGGCGCGGTAGAGCTCGGCACCTTCCCAGAACACCTTCTTGATGCCGAAGATGTGCGGGCTGTGCGGGTCGCCTTCCTGCTCGCACTTGGCATGGTGCTTGCGGTGGATGGCTGTCCATTCCTTGGTGACCATGCCGGTGGTCATCCAGAGCCAGAAACGGAAGAAGTGCGCCGCGATCGGGTGCAGATCGAGGGAGCGGTGTGCGGAATGGCGGTGCAGGTAGATCGTGACGCTGGCGATGGTGATGTGCGTGAGCAGCAGCGCGATCAGCACGACTTGCCACCAGCTCGCACCGGTCACGCCGTTGATCAGGAAGTTCACCACGCCGTCGAGCAACGAGGAAAAGGCACCAGGGTCGGAAGCGGTCATCGAAGTCCTATCAGGACTGCCCGGAAACGGAAGACGAAGCCTTCACACGCGCCCGGGGCAGGCGGGCGGCGCAGGCAGGATTTTAGGCGGGGGGTGTCTCCCCACCAAGCGCTAGATCCGCTCAGAAGGCTTGAAGTGCCCGTAACTTCAGGGCCAATTGACCCCGATCAAGCCTTTTTCCGCCAGACGGCGGCAAAAAAGCCGTCTGTCAGGTGCCGATGGGGCCACAGGCGCAGGAAGCGCTCACCATCACCGCCGCCGCACAAGGCCCCGGGATCGGGCACCCGCAGCGCCTGCATCAACGGCGCGACGGGCTCCGCCTCGAAGGCGGGGTGGCCAGCGCCAAAGCCTTCGGCCACGTCTTCGTTCTCTTCCCGCAGCAGGCTGCAGGTGGCATAGACCAGCCGGCCGCCCGGTTTGAGCAGGCGTGCCGCGCTGTCCAGGATGGCGCGTTGCAGGGTCGCCTGCGCGGCCACCGTCTCGGGGGTCTGGCGCCATTTGAGGTCGGGGCTGCGGCGCAGCGTGCCCAGGCCCGAGCATGGCGCGTCGACCAGCACGCGGTCTATCTTGCCGGCCAGGCGCTTGATGCGCTCATCGCGCTCGTGCGCAATGGCCACCGGGTGCACGTTGGACAGGCCGCTGCGGGCCAGACGCGGCTTGAGCGCGTCGAGCCGGTGGGCCGAGGTGTCAAAGGCGTAGAGACGGCCGGTGTTGCGCATGGTGGCGCCGATGGCCAGGGTCTTGCCGCCGGCGCCGGCGCAGAAGTCCACCACCATCTCGCCTCGCTTGGCGTCGAGCAGCAGCGCGAGCAGTTGCGAGCCTTCGTCCTGCACCTCGAGCTCGCCGTTGGTGAACGCTGGCAGGCGGGCCAGCGAGGGCTTGCCCTCCAGGCGGATGCCCCAGGGCGAATGCGGCGTGGGCTCACCCTTCAGGCCGGCGCCGTGCAACGCGGCCAGCGCGGCCTCGCGGCGGGTCTTGAGGACGTTCACGCGCAGGTCCAGCGGTGCGGGCTGCAACAGGCTGGCGGCCAGGGCATCGAATTCGTCGCCCACCTGCTCGCGCAGGGCATGGGCCAACCACTCGGGCAGGTTGTGCCGATGCGGCGCCAGCCAGTCGTCCTCGCGGACCTTGGCGCAGGCGTCCAGCCAGGCCTTCTCGGGCTCGCTCAGCGCGCTCTTGAGGAAGTCGCGGTCACCCGAAAAGCCCAGGATGGCCAGGCGGCGCCACTTGGAGCCGCTGCCGGAGCGCGCCAGCCACTCGAACTTCAATCGTTCGCGCAAGGCGGCGTAGACGGTGTCGGACAGGGTGCCGCGCTCGCGCGGGCCGAGCGACTTGTTCTCGCGGAAATGACGGGCAACGACGGCGTCGGCGGGGTGATCGAAACGGAACACGGCCTCGATGAGGGTGGCGCATTCGTCGAGCAGGGCTTTGGGGTGCATGGGGGGATTGTCCGCGACCGGTTTCGCCGCCGGGCCGCCCCAAGGCGAAACGCGCCCCTCGGGGGGAAGCGACCCGCGAAGCGGCGGAGCGTGGGGGCTCGATAATCGACGGCTATGTCTGAAATCCAGGACCAGGTGCGCCGTCGCCGCACCTTCGCCATCATTTCCCACCCCGACGCGGGCAAGACCACCCTCACCGAGAAGCTGCTGCTGTTCTCCGGCGCGATCAACATCGCCGGCAGCGTCAAAGCGCGCAAGGCCGCGCGCCACGCCACCAGCGACTGGATGGAAATCGAGAAGCAGCGCGGCATCTCGGTTGCGTCCAGCGTGATGCAGATGGAATACCGCGACTGCGTCATCAACCTGCTCGACACGCCCGGCCACCAGGACTTTTCCGAAGACACGTACCGCGTGCTCACCGCGGTGGACGCGGCGCTGATGGTGATCGACGCGGGCAACGGTGTGGAGCCGCAGACGCGCCGCCTGCTGCAGGTCTGCCGCGCGCGCAACACGCCCATCATCACCTTCATCAACAAGATGGACCGCGAGGTGCAGCAGCCGCTGGACCTGATGGACGAGATCGAGCGCGAACTCGGCATGACGGTGGTGCCCTTCACCTGGCCGGTAGGCATGGGCAAGACCTTCCGCGGCGTGTACGACCGCCGCGCCGAGCAGATGCGCGTCTTCGCCGCTGGCGATGACAAGCGCGGCGGCGAAGAAGAGGTGCTGGCCGGCCTGGACAACCCCGAGAGCGCCTCGCGCTTCGGCAGCGAGTTCGCGCAGGCGAAGGACGAACTGGAACTGGTCGCCGGCGCATCGCCGGCCTTCGACGAGCAGGCCTTCCTCGAAGGCCACCAGACGCCCATGCTGTTCGGTTCGGCCGTCAACAACTTCGGCGTGCGCGAGGTGCTCGACGCCCTGGTGGACCTGGCCCCGCCACCCGGCCCGCGCCCGGCGATCCAGCGCACGGTCGAGCCCGCCGAGCGCAAGTTCAGCGGCGTGGTCTTCAAGATCCAGGCCAACATGGACCCGGCGCACCGCGACCGCATTGCCTTCGTGCGCGTGGCCAGCGGCCACTTCGAGCGCGGCATGCGCCTGAAGGTGGTGCGCAGCGGCAAGGAGCTGCGGCCCAACACGGTGGTGAGCTTCCTGTCGCAGCGCCGCGAGCTGCTCGACGAAGCTTTCGCGGGCGACATCATCGGCATCCCCAACCACGGTGTGCTGCAGCTGGGCGACACGCTCACCGAGGGCGAGGCCCTGCAGTTCACCGGTCTGCCCTTCTTCGCGCCCGAGATCATCCGCAGCGTGGAAGTGGCCGACCCCCTGCGCAGCAAGCAGTTGCGCGCCGGCCTCACGCAGCTCGGTGAGGAAGGCGCCATCCAGGTCTTCCGACCGGTGGCCGGCAGCGTGCTGCTGCTGGGCGCCGTCGGCCAACTGCAGTTCGAGGTGGTGGCGCATCGCCTGGAGCACGAGTACGGCGTCAAGGCGCGCATCACCGGCAGTTCGTACAACGTGGCGCGCTGGGTCACCTGCGCGCCCGAGGACGGCGGCGAGCAGGAGCTCAAGCGCTTCATCGACGCCAACGCGCACCGGGTGGCGCTGGACGCGGTGGATGCACCCACCGTGCTGCTCGACCACATGGCCACGCTGCGCGCGGTGGAGGCCAACTGGCCCAAGATCAAATTCCACGCCATGCGCGAGCACGCGGGGCTGGTGTTCCACAAGTCGATGTGAAGCCACCCGTCCACCACGTCCAGGTGCGACCCGGGCCCCTGCCCGGCGTGCACGCCGTGCTGATGCACAGCGCACGCGGCTTCGGCCGGCACTGGCACGACAGCTTCGGCTTCGGCGTGATGGACGAGGGCGCGCACCGCACGGCCAGCGGACGCGGCCCGGTGCTGGCCACCGCCGGCCAGGTGATCGCCACCAACCCCGGCGAGGTGCACGACGGCGTGCCCATGGGCGAATCGGCGCGCCGCTGGCGCATGGTCCACGTGAGCCTCGAAGCCATGGCCGCCATGGCCGATCTGCGCCCCGGGCACGAGATCGCGCAACCGGTGTTCGACGACCCCCTGCTGCAGGCGGCCATCCGCCGGGTATTCGGGTTCTGGAGCAGCGATGGCGCCGCGCCCGATGCGGCCCTGTGGGAGGAGGCCCTGACCGGTGCCTGCGGCCTGATCGTGCAGCGGCACGGCAACCGCCCGCCGAACGGGTCCGCCACCGGACTGGACCACCAGGCGCTGGCCCGCGTGCGGGAGTGCCTGCTCGATGGCCTGGACGCGCCGCCCGGCCTCGATGCCCTGGCGCGCCTCGCGAACCTCTCGCGGTTCCAGCTCGTGCGGCACTTCGCCCGCGCTCACGGCCTCCCGCCTTTTGCCTGGCTGCAGCAGCAGCGCCTGGGCCGGGCGCGGACCCTGATCGCCGCCGGCACGCCCCTGAGCGAGGCGGCCCAGGCCTGCGGCTTCGCGGACCAGAGCCACCTGCACCGGCACTTCCTGCGCTGCTTCGGCTACACGCCCGGCGCCTGGCAAAGGGCCTGGCTGCAATAGCGTTCAAGACCCCTGGGGCGCGGCTCGCCACGATTCGCCACAGGCCCGCATCCGCGCGGCCGCGCGTCGAACCCGGAAACCCGCATGCCCAGCCTCGAATTCCTCCTCACCTCCGCCGTCGTGGTGGTCACGCCCGGCGCGGGCGTGCTCTTCACCGTCTCCACCGGCCTGTCGCAGGGGCGCGTCGCCAGCGCCTACGCCGCCCTGGGCTGCACCCTGGGAATCCTGCCGCACATGGCGGCCACCGCCCTGGGCCTGGCCGCCGTGATGCACGCGGGCGCCCTCGCCTTCCAGTTGCTCAAGCTGGCCGGCGTGCTCTACCTGCTGTACCTGGCCTGGGCCACGTGGCGCGACCGCTCGGCCTTCGCCGCCGACCGGGCGGCACCCGCTCACTCGCCGCAGCGCCTGATGGGCAAGGCCATCCTCCTCAACGCCCTCAACCCCAAGCTGACGCTGTTCTTCTTCGCCTTCCTGCCGCAGTTCATGGACCCGGCCGACCCGGCGCCGATGCGGCAGTTCGCCGTGCTGAGCGCGGTGTTCATGGCGATGACGCTGGGCGTGTTCGTGGCCTACGGCGCGCTCGCCGACGCCTTCCGCCAGCGCGTGCTGGCCTCGCCGCGCACGCAGAACGGGCTGCGGCGCGGTTTCTCGGCCGCCTTCGCGCTGATGGCCGCCAAGCTCGCCACGAGCGAGCGCTGAGCGCGCGGAGCCCTCACCCCGGCCCTTTCGCTCAGGGCGAGGGGGTGGACGCCAGCACCCGCTCCACGGCACGCGGGTAGATCAGGTGCTCCTGCGTGAGCACCCGGGCCGCCAGCGACTCGGGCGTGTCGCCCGGCAGCACCGGCACCACCGCCTGTTCCAGGATCTCGCCGTGGTCGAGCTCGCTGGTCACGCGGTGGATCGTGGCGCCCGCAAAGCGGCAGCCCATTTCGATGGCGCGCTGGTGCGTTTTCAGGCCCGTGAAGGCCGGCAGCAGGCTGGGGTGGATGTTGAGCAGCCGACCCTCGTAGTGGTGCACGAAGCCCGGCGTGAGGATGCGCATGAAGCCCGCCAGCAGCACCAGGGCGGGCGCGTGGGCGTCGATGGCGGCCATCAGTGCGGCGTCGAAGGCCTCGCGGTCGGCGTGCTGCTTGTGGTCGACCACCGCCGTGGCCAGGCCCTGCTCGCGGGCCCAGGCCAGGCCGGCGGCGTCGGGCCGGTTGCTCAGCACCGCCACCACGCCCGCGCCGAAGCGCTCTCCCCAGCGGGCCCGCTTCGACGCCTCCACCAGGGCGGCCATGTTCGAGCCGCTGCCCGAGATGAGGATGACGATCGGGCGGGCTGGGGGCGCTGGCATGGGCCGGGAGTGTAATGAGGCCGGCACGGGCGATCGACCCGGCTGGCGCCTTGTCGCCGCCTCGACACGCAAAAACGAACGGTCGTGCGTAAACTTGCCCGTCACGCAACCCGGGGCCCTGAGCGCCCCTGCCGAGGAGACACACGATGGATCTGGCCTTCACGCCTGAGGAGCAGGCGTTTCGCGACGAGATACGCGCCTGGGTGCGCGCCAACCTGCCCGCCGAGATCAGCCACAAGGTGCACAACGCGCTGCGCCTGACGCGCGACGACATGCAGCGCTGGGCGAAGATCCTGGGCAAGAAGGGCTGGCTGGGCTACGGCTGGCCCAAGCAGTTCGGCGGTCCGGGCTGGAACGCGGTGCAGAAGCACCTCTTCGAAGAGGAATGCGCCCTGGCCGGGGCGCCGCGCATCGTGCCCTTCGGCCCCGTGATGGTGGCGCCCGTGATCATGGCCTTCGGCAACAAGGAACAGCAGGAGCGCTTCCTGCCCGGCATCGCCAGCGGCGAGGTCTGGTGGTGCCAGGGCTACAGCGAGCCGGGCTCGGGCTCCGACCTGGCCTCGCTCAAGACCCGCGCCGAACGCAAGGGCGACAAGTACATCGTCAACGGCCAGAAGACCTGGACAACCCTGGGCCAGTATGGCGACTGGATGTTCAACCTCGTGCGCACCAGCACCGAGGGCAAACCGCAGACCGGCATTTCCTTCCTGCTGCTGGACATGAAGTCCAAGGGCGTCTCCGTGCGCCCCATCAAGCTGCTGGACGGCGAGCACGAGGTCAACGAGGTCTTCTTCGACAACGTCGAGGTGCCGGCCGAGAACCTCGTCGGCGAGGAGAACAAGGGCTGGACCTACGCCAAGCACCTGTTGAGCCACGAACGCACCAACATCGCCGACGTGAACCGGGCCAAGCGCGAGCTGGAGCGCCTCAAGCGCATTGCCAAGGCCGAGGGCGTGTGGGACGACAGCCGCTTCCGCGACCAGATCGCGCTGCTGGAGGTGGACGTGGTGGCGCTGGAAATGCTGGTGCTGCGCGTGCTCTCGGCCGAGAAGTCGGGCAAGAACTCGCTGGACATCGCCGGCCTGCTCAAGATCCGCGGCAGCGAGATCCAGCAGCGCTACAGCGAACTCATGATGCTGGCGGCCGGCCCCTACAGCCTGCCCTTCATCGAGGAGGCCATGGAAGCCGGCTGGCAGGGCGACTTCCCCGGCGGCGTGGTGGCCAATGCGCCGCTGGCCTCGACCTACTTCAACATGCGCAAGACCACGATCTACGGCGGCTCCAACGAGGTGCAGCGCAACATCGTGGCGCAAACCGTGCTCGGCTGAGGAGACAGGAATGGATTTCGATTTTTCCGACGACCAGATCGCCCTGCGCGACGCCGTGCAGAAGTGGGTGGAAAAGGGCTATGGCTTCGAGCGACGCCGCGCCATCGTCGAGGCCGGCGGCTTCGACCGCGCGGTCGTCACCGAACTGGCCGAACTGGGCCTGGCGGGCCTCTACGTGGATGAGGCCCACGGTGGCCTGGGCATGGGCCCGGTGGAGGCCATGGTGGTGATGGAGGAGCTGGGGCGTGGCATCGTGCTGGAGCCGCTGGCGCAGACCCTCATCGCCAGCGGCGTCATCGGTGCCTATGGGACGGATGAGGTGAAGGCTGCCTGGTTGCCGCGCATCGCCAGCGGCGAGGCGCTGGTGGTGCTGGCCCTGCAGGAACGCGGCGCGCGCTACCGGCTCGACCGCGTGGCCACGACCGCCAGCCAGTCGGGCGGCGCCTGGACGGTGTCCGGCCAGAAGCACCTCGTGGCCGCGGCCGATCGCGCCGACGCGTTTCTGGTGCCCGCCACCGCCGATGGCCGGCCCGCCCTGTTCCTGGTCGAGGCCAAGGCCAGCGGCGTGACGACCACGGGCCACCTCACGCAAGACGGCAGCCGCGCGGGCAACCTGACGATGGACAAGGCCCCGGCGGTGCTCGTCAGCGCGGATGGCCAGACCGCGCTGGAGCATGCGGTGGACATCGGCATCGCCGCCGCCTGCGCCGAAGGCGTGGGCGCCATGGACCAGACGCTGGCACTGACCGTGGACTACATGAACACGCGCAAGCAGTTCGGCGTGGCCATCGCCAGCTTCCAGGCGCTGCGCCACCGCGTGGCCGACATGAAGATGCAGCTCGAGCTCGCGCGCTCCATGAGCTACTACGCCAGCCTCAAGCTCAACGCCCCGGCGCACGAGCGCCGCGCCGCCATGGCCCGCGCCAAGGTGCAGTTGGGCAACGCGATGCGCTTCATCGGCCAGCAATCGGTGCAGCTGCACGGCGGCATCGGCGTGACCGACGAGTACATCGGCAGCCACTACTTCAAGAAGCTCACGCAGCTGGAGATGACGTTCGGCGACACCCTGCACCACCTGGGCGAGGTGTCGAGCCGCATGCAAGACACGGCTGGCGTGTTCGCCTGACCGGGCGCGGCTGCGCGCCCTAGGCGTGCAGCCGCGACGACTTCGGCAGGTGCGCCATCAGGAACTCCATCTGGTCCGCCAGGATGCGGCGGTTGCGCAGAATGAAGTCCTCCCAGAGGCTGGGCACGTAGGGCGCGTACAGCAGCGGCATGTGCGCCTGCTCCGGCGTGCGGTTGCCCTTGCGGTGGTTGCACGACTTGCAGGCCGTGACCACGTTCATCCAGATGTCGCGCCCGTTCTGGCCGAAGGGCACGATGTGCTCGCGCGTCAGGTCTTCCTCGTGGAAGTGGTGGCCGCAGTAGGCGCAGACATTGCGGTCGCGCGAGAACAGCTTCTGGTTCGTGAGCGTCGGTCGAAGCTCGAAGGGGTTGATGCGCGGCACGCCCTGGGTGCCGATGATCGAGTTCACCGTGATCACCGACTGCAGACCGGTGACGGCGTTGTGTCCGCCGTGGAATACCGCGATCTCGGCGCCCACCTCCCAGCGCACCTCTTCCGCCGCGTAGTGCAACACGGCTTCTTCGAGGCTGATCCAGGACTGGGGAAGTCCCTGCGCCGAGAGTTTCAAGACCTTCAAAACCGGCTCCTTCGTGCAATCGAGCGACTGGAAGAACCCGGAACCGCCAAGGGCCCCGGGGCCTGCGTTTTCGTGTGCCAATATAACAATCTTTGATGAAAGAACGTGTCCATGCGGGACAAGCCCCCGCGATGTGACAAAACCAGGCGCCCCACCCATGCAAATCCTCCGCGGCCTGCAAAACCGCCCCCATGGCACGCCCGAGAGTCTGCGCGGCTGCGCCCTCACGATCGGCAACTTCGACGGCGTGCACCGCGGCCACCAGGCCATGCTGGCGCTGCTGCAGAGCGAAGCACGCCACCGCGGAGTGCCCAGCTGCGTGATGACCTTCGAGCCGCACCCGCGCGACTACTTCGCGGCCCGCCACCGCAAACCCGAACTCGCGCCCGCGCGCATTGCCACCCTGCGCGACAAGCTCGAGGAGCTGCACCGCTGCGGGGTCGATCGCTGCGTCATCCTGCCCTTCAACGAACGCCTGGCCTCGCAGACCGCCACCTCCTTCATCGAGGACACCCTGGTCGGCACCCTGGGTGTGAAGTACGTGCTGGTGGGCGACGATTTCCGCTACGGCGCCCAGCGGGTGGGCGACTACGCCATGCTCGACGCCGCTGGCGCGCGGCTGGGCTTCGACGTGGCGCGCATGCAGAGCTACGAGGTGCATGGCCTGCGCGTGTCCAGCTCGGCCGTGCGCGATGCCCTGGCCGAGGGCCGCATGGACGACGCCGCCGCGCTGCTGGGCCGGCCCTACGCCATCAGCGGTCACGTGGTGCACGGGCGCAAGCTCGGGCGGGCGCTGGCCGAATCGGCGCCTGGCAAGGGCGACGGCTTTCGCACCCTCAACCTGCGCTTCGCGCACTGGAAGCCGGCCGCCAGCGGCATCTTCGCGGTGCTGGTGCACGGCCTGTGGGCCGAGCCCCTGCGCGGCGTGGCCAACCTGGGCGTGCGCCCGTCGCTCGACCCGGACGACGTCAACGGCGGGCGCGTGCTCCTCGAAACCCATTGCCTGGACTGGCCCGCAGGCCTGTCCGCCAGCCTGCCCGGGGGGGAGGCCTACGGTAAAATCGTGCGGGTGGAACTGCTGCACAAACTGCACGACGAGCTGAAGTACGACAGCCTTGATGCCCTCACGCAAGGCATCGCGAAGGACGTCGCCGACGCGCGTGCGTTCTTCGAGGCCATGCATGGCCGCACGCACCGGCAGACCACCCGCGACCGAATTTGACGGGCCAAGGCCCGCTCGCTGCCCTTCGACAAGCTCAGGGCGAACGGCTGCTGAATCTCTCGCACACGCGCTCCCCCGCTCGGGCTGAGCTTGTCGAAGCCAACACGCGAATCACCATGTCCGAGACCAAGAACGCCTACCCCGTCAACCTGCTGGACACGCCCTTCCCCATGCGCGGCGACCTGCCCAAGCGCGAGCCGGGCTGGGTGAAGCAATGGAACGATGAAGGCCTGTACCAGCGCCTGCGCGACGCGCGCCGCGGCGCCCCCCTGTTCGTGCTGCACGACGGCCCGCCCTACGCCAACGGCCAGATCCACATGGGCCACGCCGTCAACAAGGTGCTCAAGGACATGATCGTCAAGAGCCGCCAGTTGGCCGGCTTCGACGCGCAGTACATCCCCGGCTGGGACTGCCACGGTCTGCCGATCGAGAACGCGATCGAGAAAAAGCACGGCAGGAACCTCAGCCGCGACGAGATGCAGGCCAGGAGCCGCGCCTACGCCACCGAGCAGATCGACCAGCAGCGCACCGACTTCAAGCGCCTGGGCATCCTGGGCGACTGGGAGCGCCCCTACCTCACCATGGCGCCGGCCAACGAGGCCGGCGAGATCCGCGCCTTCAAGCGCGTCATCGAACGCGGCTTCGTCTACCGCGGCCTCAAGCCGGTGTACTGGTGCTTCGACTGCGGCAGCTCGCTGGCCGAGTTCGAGATCGAATACGCCGACAAGAACAGCGACACACTGGACGTGGCTTTCGAGACCGATGACGCGGCGAAACTGGCCGCCGCCTTCGGTTTGAACGCCCTGCCGGCCGGCAAAGGCGGCTTCGCCGTCATCTGGACCACCACCGCCTGGACCATCCCCGCCAACCAGGCGCTCAACGCCCACCCCGAACTCACCTACGCCCTGGTCGACACACCCAAGGGCTGCCTGGTGCTGGCCGAGTCACTGGTCGAGAAGTGCCTGGAGCGCTTCGGTCTGGAGGGCACGGTCATCGCCACCACCACGGGCGAGCGCCTCGGCGGCCTGAACTTCCGCCATCCCCTGTACGACGCCGACAAGGGCTACCGGCGCCTGTCGCCCGTGTTCCTGGCCGACTACGTGAGCGACAGCGATGGCACCGGCATCGTGCACTCCTCGCCCGCCTACGGCCTGGACGACTTCAACTCCTGCATCAACAACGGCTTCACGGTCGAGGACATCCTCAACCCCGTGCAGGGCAACGGCGTCTATGCGGCCGACTTCCCGCTCTTCGGCGGCCAGCACATCTGGAAGGCCGTGCCGCTGATCATCGCGGCGCTCAAGGCCGCCGGCCGCCTGATGAGCACCGTGGGCATCAGCCACAGCTACCCGCACTGCTGGCGCCACAAGACGCCCGTGATCTACCGCGCCGCCGCGCAGTGGTTCGTGCGCATGGACGAAGGCGAAGGCGTGTTCACCAAGGACAAGGCACCCAAGACGCTGCGCCAGACCGCGCTCGAGGCCATCGACCACACCGGCTTCTACCCCGAGAACGGCCGCGCCCGCTTGCGCGACATGATCGCCAACCGGCCCGACTGGTGCATCTCGCGCCAGCGCAGCTGGGGCGTGCCCATCCCCTTCTTCCTGCACAAGGCCACGGGCGAGCTGCACCCCCGCACCATGGAGATCCTCGACCAGGCCGCCGACATCGTCGAGAAGGGCGGCATCGAGGCCTGGAGCCGCGTCACCACCGAAGAGATCCTCGGCGCCGCCGACGCGCCGGACTACGACAAGAGCAGCGACATCCTCGAGGTCTGGTTCGACTCGGGCTCCACCTTCTCGCACGTGCTGCGCGGCAGCCACGCCAAGGCCTACCCCAATGGCGCCTTCCACGCGCAAGGGCCCGAGGCCGACCTGTACCTCGAAGGCCATGACCAGCACCGCGGCTGGTTCCACAGCTCCCTGCTGCTGGGCTGCGCGCTCAACGACCGCGCGCCCTACCGCGGTCTGCTCACGCACGGCTTCACGGTGGACAGCCAGGGCCGCAAGATGAGCAAGTCGCTCGGCAACGGCATCGACCCGCAGGAGGTCAACAAGAAGCTCGGCGCCGAGATCATCCGCCTGTGGGTGGCCGCCAGCGATTACTCGGGCGACATCGCGGGCGACGACAAGATCCTCGCGCGCGTGGTCGACGCCTACCGCCGCATCCGCAACACCCTGCGCTTCCTGCTCGCCAACCTGAGCGACTTCGACGCCGCGAAGCACGCCGTGCCGCTGAACGAACTGCTCGAGATCGACCGCTGGGCCCTGGCGCGTACAGCGCAGTTCCAGGCCGAGGTGCTGGCCCACTACGAACGCTACGAGTTCCACCCCGTGGTGGCCAAGCTGCAGGTGTTCTGCTCCGAAGACCTGGGCGCCTTCTACCTCGACGTGCTCAAGGACCGGCTCTACACCAGTGCCCCCGACAGCCACGCGCGCCGCAGCGCGCAAACCGCGCTGCACCTCGTCGCGCACGCCATGCTGCGCTGGATGGCGCCCTTCATGAGCTTCACGGCCGAAGAGGCCTGGCCCGTGCTCGCGGGCACGGCGAACAAGGGCTCGATCTTCTTCGAGACCTGGGCCGACCTGCCGCCGGCCGACGAAGGCCTGCTGGCGAAGTGGGCGCGCCTGCAGAACATTCGCAACGAAGTGAACAGGAAGATCGAGTTGTTGCGCCAGAACGGCGCCGTCGGCTCGTCGCTGCAGGCACAGGTCGACATCTACGCCGATCGCGGATTGCTGGAGGATCTGCGCTCGCTGGGCAATGACCTCAAGTTCGTCTTCATCACTTCAGCCGCAACGGCCGTCGATGCCAGCACCGATGCGGCACAGTCGGCTATTGCGTCGCTGGGCTTGCTCAGCGTCGAGGACCTGCGCGTCAACGAGGTGTTGAACGACCTGCCGAGCGTGCTCTTCGTCAACGTAACGCCCGCCACCGCGCCCAAGTGCGAGCGCTGCTGGCACTACCGCGAGGACGTGGGCCACGACTCGGCCCACCCCACGATCTGCGGCCGCTGCACCAGCAACCTCTTCGGCGCGGGTGAAACCCGCACGGTGGCCTGATGGCACGCGCGGGCCTGCGCGACATCGCGCCCTGGCTGGGCCTGGCCGCGCTGGCCTTCGCGCTCGACCAGATCACCAAGTGGCTCATCCTGGCGCGCTTCGCGCTGGGCGACAGCGTCACCGTCACGTCCTTCTTCAACGTGGTGCGTGTGCACAACGAGGGCGCGGCCTTCTCCTTCCTGGCCGGCGCCAGCGGCTGGCAGCGCTGGTTCTTCACCGCCATCGGCATCGCCGCCTCGGTGTTCATCGTCTGGATGCTGCGCAGCCACCCGGGGCAAAAGCTCTTTGCCTTCGCGCTCTCGTGCATCCTGGGCGGTGCCATCGGCAACGTGCTGGATCGCCTGGTGCACGGCTACGTGGTGGACTGGCTGGACTTCCACTGGTCCTTCCTCGCGGGCCTGTTCCCGGGCGGGCACTTCCCGTCCTTCAATCTGGCCGACACCTTCATCTCCATCGGCGCGGCCTGCCTGATCCTCGACGAGATCCTGCGCGTGCGGAAGTCACGCGCCGCCAAGGCCCTTTAGCGCCGGCCCTCGCGGCGGCGGCCGCGCGATGACAGAATGCCCGCTCCATTCCCGAGGAGACACCCATGCCCGGCCTGCTGCCCGACGTCGACCCCGACGGCCTGCTCGAGTACTCGGTGGTCTACACCGACCGCGCGCTCAACCACATGTCCAAGCGCTTCCAGGGCGTGATGACCGGCATCTCCTCCCTGCTCAAGCGCGTCTATGGCGCGCACGCGGCGGTGCTGGTGCCTGGCAGCGGCACCTTCGGCATGGAGTCGGTGGCGCGCCAGTTCGCGCACGGCAGGCACGTGCTGGTCATCCGCAACGGCTGGTTCAGCTACCGCTGGACGCAGATCTTCGACATGGGCGCCATTCCTGCCAGCCATACGGTGATGAAGGCACGCCCGCAGCACAAGGGCGCGCAAGCTCCCTGGGCGCCCGCGCCCATCGACGAGGTGGTGGCCACCATCGCGCGTGAAAAGCCCGCGCTCGTCTTCGCCCCGCACGTGGAAACCGCAGCCGGCATGATCCTGCCCGACGACTACCTCAAGGCCGTGGCCGACGCGGTGCACGCCGTGGGCGGCCTGTTCGTTCTGGACTGCATCGCCTCCGGCGCCATGTGGGTGGACATGAAGGCCACCGGCGTGGACATCCTCATCAGCGCGCCGCAGAAGGGCTGGAGCAGCTCGCCCTGCTGCGCGATGGTGATGCTGAGCGAGCGCGCGCGGGCGGCCATCGACGCCACGCAGAGCACCACCTTCGCCATGGACCTGAAGAAGTGGCTGCAGATCATGGAGGCCTACGAAGGCGGCGGACACGCGTACCACGCCACGCTGCCCACCGACGCCCTGGCCCGCCTGCACGCCACCATGCTGGAGACCGAGGCCTATGGCTTCGAGCGCGTGCGCCAGGAACAGATCGCGCTCGGCCAGGCCGTGCGGGACGTGGTGGAACGCCACGGCTTCCCCAGCGTCGCCGCCGAGGGCTTCAAGGCCCCGGGCGTGGTGGTGAGCCACACCACCGACGCCGAGGTCCAGTCGAGCAAGGCCTTCCTGGCCCTGGGCCTGCAAACCGCCGCCGGCGTGCCGCTGCAGTGCGACGAAGGCGCGGACTTCAAGACCTTCCGCATCGGCCTGTTCGGCCTGGACAAGTGGCACGACGTGCCGGCGACGGTGGCGCGCCTGGAAGCCGCCCTGCAGCGCGTCGCGCCCTTGCCGCAAGCCCGAGCGGCCTGAGACCGCTCAGGGCAAGAGCACCGTGCAGCCCGTCGTCGCGCGGGCTTCCAGGCTCTCGTGCGCCTTCCGCACATCCGTCAGCGCAAAGCGCTGGTCGATGCGGATCTTCACCTTCCCGCTCACCACCACGTCGAACAGGTCGTCGGCCATCTGCTGCGTGCGCTCGCGGTTGTTGATGTGCGAGAACAGCGTCTGACGCGTCACGTAGAGGGAACCCTTGCCCGCCAGGATGCCCGGCGCGAACGGCGGCACCGGGCCCGAGGCGTTGCCGAAGCTCAGCATCAGACCGAACGGCCGCAGGCAGTCCAGCGACTTGTCCCAGGTGTCCTTGCCCACCGAGTCGTACACCACCTTCACGCCCTGCCCGCCGGTGATTTCCTTCACCCGCGCGGCGAAGTCCCCGGTTCGGTAGTTGATCGCGTGCTCGGCACCGTGATCGAGTGCGAGCTGGCACTTCTCGGCCGAACCCGCCGTCGCGATCAGCCGCAAGCCCAGTGCCTTGGCCCATTGGCAGGCGATCAGGCCCACGCCACCGGCCGCCGCGTGGAACAGCACGAAGTCGCCCGCCTCCAGGCCCTCCACCGGCTTGCAGCGTTTGAGCAGGTACTGCGCCGTGAGGCCCTTGAGCATCATGGCCGCGCCGGTCTCGAAGTCGATCGCGTCGGGCAGCTTGCACACGTTCATCGCCGGCATCACGCGCGCGTCGCTGTAGCTGCCCGGCGGGTTGGACGCGTAGGCCGCGCGGTCGCCCACCTTCAGGTGCGTCACCCCCTCGCCCACGGCCTCGATCACGCCCGCGCCCTCCATGCCCAGCGACAGCGGCATGGGGAAGGGGTAGAGCCCCGTGCGCTGGTACACGTCGATGAAGTTCAGGCCGATCGCGTGGTGGCGGATGCGCACCTGGCCCGGGCCGGGCTCGCCCACGTCCACGGTGTCGATCACGAGTTGATCGGGGCCGCCGTTGGCGTGGATGCGGACGGCGCGGCTGCTGGTGCTCATGGGTGTCTCCTGTTCGTGTGAGGCAAATCGGGGGCGATGCTGCCACGAATCGCGCGCCTGTCCCGCCCATGGCCGGGGCGCCCCCGCGCACCGGCAGGTCTTCCCGCGCTTGCTACAGTCGCGCCCCATGTCCGCTGCACCCCCTGGCCGGCTGAGCCCATCCACCATCGCCCTGCTCGTGCTGCCGCCGCTGTTCTGGGCGGGCAACGCGGTGGTGGGGCGGCTGATGAACCAGACCGTGCCGCCCAGCACGCTCAACTTCCTGCGCTGGGTGCTGGCCTTGCTGGTGCTGCTGCCACTGGCCGCCTGGGTGCTTCGCCCGGGCAGCAGCCTGTGGCCCAACTGGCGGCGCTTCGCACTGCTGGGGGCCCTGGGTGTGGGCAGCTACAACGCGCTGCAGTACCTCGCGCTGCGCACGTCCACGCCCATGAACGTCACCCTGGTCGCCGCCAGCATGCCGGTGTGGATGCTGCTGGTGGGGCGCGTGCTCTACGGTGTGCCGGTGTCGCGGCGCGCGGCCTTGGGGGCCGCGTTCTCGCTGTGCGGCGTGGCGGTGGTGCTGTCGGGCGGCAGCCTCAGCCGCCTGCTGGCTGTGCAACTGGTGCCGGGCGACGGCTGGATCCTGCTGGCCACGCTGGTGTGGTCCTGGTACAGCTGGCTGCTGGTTCGCCCGCCCGAAGGCGGTGACCCGCCCGACATCAAGGGCGACTGGGCCGCTTTCCTGATGGCGCAGGTGGCGCTGGGCCTGGTGTGGTCGGGCGCGCTGGCCGCGGCCGAATGGGTCTACCTGCCGCCGGCCGATCTGCACATCGACTGGGGCTGGCCTCTGCTGGCGGCCCTGGCCTACGTGGCCATCTTCCCCTCCGTGCTGGCCTACCGGTGCTGGGGCGCTGGCGTGGCCCGCGTGGGACCGGCCGTGGCCAGCTTCTTCACCAACCTCACGCCGCTGTTCGCGGCACTGCTGTCGGCCGCGATGCTGGGTGAGCTGCCGCGCTGGTACCACCTGGCGGGCTTCGCGCTCATCGTCGGCGGCATCCTGATCTCGTCGCGCGGCAAGAAGGCCTCAGCCTAGCCGGAAGGCCGCCACCGCGCTCACCAGTTGCGCGGCCTGCTGCTTCAGACTTTGCGAGGCGGCGGCGCTCTCCTCCACCAGCGCGGCGTTCTGCTGCGTGGCCTGGTCCATCTGCGTCACGGCCTCACCCACCTGCGACACGCCCTCGCTCTGCTCGCGGCTGGCCGCGCTGATCTCGCCCACGATGTCGGTCACGCGGCGGATGGCGCCCACCACCTCACCCATGGTGCTGCCAGCCTGATCCACCAGGGCCGAGCCCTGCTCCACGCGCTCCACGCTCTGCTGGATCAGCTCCTTGATCTCGCGCGCCGCGCCCGCGCTGCGTTGGGCGAGGTTCCGCACCTCGCCGGCCACCACCGCGAAGCCACGGCCCTGCTCGCCCGCGCGCGCCGCCTCCACGGCGGCGTTGAGCGCCAGGAGGTTGGTCTGGAAGGCGATGCCGTCGATGACGCTGATGATGTCGGCGATGCGGCGCGAGCTGTCGTTGATGTCCTTCATCGTGTCGACCACGCGCGCCACCGCGTCGCCACCCTGCGTGGCCACGGCGGACGCGCTGATGGCGAGCTGGTTGGCCTGCTGCGCGTTCTCGGCGTTGAGCCTCACGGTGGAACTCAGCTCTTCCATCGAGGCGGCGGTCTCCTGCAGCGCCGATGCCTGCTGCTCCGTGCGGGCGGAGAGGTCGTTGTTGCCCTGCGCAATCTGTGAGCTGGCGGCGGCCACGCCCTCGGCGTTGCCGCGCACGCTGCCCACCACCTGGGTCAGGGCGCCCTGCATGCGCGCCATGGCCGCAAGCAACCGGCCCATCTCGTCGCGACCGCCTTCGGGCACGGCCTGGCTCAGGTCGCCGGAAGCGACCCGCACCGCCACCTCGTGCGCCAGTTCGGCCGGCCGGATGATGGAGCGGCCGATCAGCAACGCGAACGCGAGGCCCGCCGCCAGCAGCGCGCCGATGGCGCCCAGCACCACGGCGATCTCGGTGCGGCGCGCCGCGTAACGCTGGCCCAGCGCCGCGTCCAGCTCTTTGGCGGCCGTGTCGCTCAGCGCGTACATGCCGTCGATGGCCTGCGTCGTGGCCTTGAAATAGTCGGCCGGTGCGTACTGCAGCGCCTGCGCCTGCACGATCTGCTCGCGGGCGAGCTGGGTCGCGCCTTCGAACGTGGCGCGCGACTGCTTCAGCGGCGCCTCCAGGCGGGCCTTGATGGTGGCGTCCTGCTCGAAGGACTTCTCCAGGCTGATGCCCAGTTCGCGCACGCCCACGCGGGCCCGCTCGGCCAGGCTGGCCACTTCGGCGCGCTCCTCGGGCGTGGCGGTCATGCGCACCAGCAGCGCCGAGCCACGCGCACGGGCCTGGCCCAGCATTTCGGTCAGGCGCGGCATCTGCTGCAGCGTGCCGATGATGAGAAAGTAGGTGGCCTTCTCCGGGTCCGCGGTCAGGCCGAAGTGGTCGGCCACCCGGTCGTTGAGCTCGATGAAGCCGGCGATCATCTCGGTGTGGCGCGCGAAGCTCTCCGCGGCCGTGAGACCGCGCGCGCCGATGGCCTGCGACAGCGCCTGCCACTGCTGGCTGCCGCGCTGCCAGTCGGCGCGGATGCGCGCATCGCCGATCCCACCGCCCACCATCGCATCGAAGGCCTGCACCGCCTTCTGCAGCTCGGCCGCGCGCGCCTGGCGCTGCGGCTCCGCGTCGGCCTTGCCGCCCAGCACGGTGGCCGTCATGCCGCGGTGGATCTGCGCCAGGCGCACCACCTCCAGCAGAGCGTGCGAGGGCGCCAGCCCGGCGCGTTCGGTGGCGATGGTGTCCAGGTCGGACAGCGCGTTGCGCACGTAGGCGGTGAGCGGCACGGCAACCAGCAGCGCGGCGATGGCGCCGAGCAGCATGAGCTTGCGGGCCAGGCGCAGGTTCTGGATGAAGGAAGTCATTGGGGCGGCGTCCGGTCGTGTCGGGGGCGGGGCCCGTGCGCGGCGCTTGCCGCGATCGGACCCGTGTGTCCGGCCTATCGACGCCTCGCCCGCCGAATTGAGCGCTGCGCGCCGCATTCACCAAAGCGGCGCGCCTTTGCCCGGCGTTGGTGCGCGAATTGCGCCGCGACGGTGCAAGCACCGTCAGCGGGCGCGACGCCCGCTCGCCGGGCGCGGGATCAGAACGTACCCGGGTAGGCGCCGCCGTCCGCCAGCACGTTCTGGCCCGTGATGTAACCCGCCTGCGCACTGCACAGGAAGGCGCAGATGGCGCCGAACTCGCCCGGCTCGCCGAAGCGCTTGGCCGGCACGTTCTGGCGTCGGCCGTCGGCGATGGCCTCGTAGCTCTTGCCCTGCTTCTGCGCCAGGCCACCGAGCGTGGTGCGCAGGCGGTCCGTCTCGAAGGCGCCGGGCAGCAGGTTGTTGATGGTCACGCCGCGCGCGGCGATCTCGCTGCGCGCCAGGCCAGCCACGAAGCCCGTGAGCCCGGTGCGCGCACCGTTGGACAGGCCCAGCACCTGCAGCGGCGCCTTCACCGCCCCCGAGGTGATGTTGACGATGCGCCCGAAGCCGCGCTCGATCATGCCGTCGACCGTGGCCTTGATCAGCTCGATGGGCGTGAGCATGTTGGCGTCCAGCGCGGCGATCCAGGTGTCGCGGTCCCACTGGCGGAAGTCGCCCGGTGGGGGCCCGCCCGCGTTGGTGACCACGATGTCGAAGGCCTTGCCAGGGCCACCGGCCGCGGCGAAGACGGCCGCCCGCCCCTCGGCCGTGGTGATGTCGGCCGCCACCGGCAGCGCCTGCACGCCCGGGTATGCGGCAGTAATGGCCTGCGCCGCGGCCTGCAGCGCCTCGGCGCCGCGCGCCACCATCACCACGTTCACGCCCTCGGCCGCCAGCGCCTGCGCGCAGCCCAGCCCCAGGCCCTTGCTGGCGCCGCCCACCAGCGCCCATTTGCCCTTGATGCCCAGATCCATGTTCTTCAATCTCCAGTTTTGACGGTGGGGGCCGCGGCCTTGCCCGCGCCGAAGCGCGTCACCAGGAACACGCCCGAGAGCACGAGCACCGTGCCGACGATGATCCAGCCGTTGAACGGCTCACCCAGAATGAACACGCCCATGAGGATGGTCGACATCGGACCGATCATTCCGGTCTGCGCCGCCAGCCCGGGGCCGATGCGCTCGATGGCCATCATGACCATGAGCACCGGCGCGAAGGTGCACAGCGTGGCGTTGAGCAGCGACAGCCAGATCACCTCGGGCGCCACGTTGGCTGCAGACAGGGGGCGCAGCAACCCGAACTGCGCGATGCACAGCACGCAGGCGATGGTGGTGGCCAGGCCCACCAGGCGCGTGGAGCCCAGGCGCTTGACGAGCTCGCCGCTGTAGACGAGGTAGATGGCGTAGCTGATGGCGCTGGCGAAAACGAGGAAGGCGCCCAGGGCGGCGTCGGGGCCTTGTTCGCCGAGTTCGTGCCCGAAGACCAGCAGCACACCACCGTAGCTCACGGCCATGGCCACGGCCTGCAGCGCGCTGATGCGGCGCCGGTACAGCAGCCAGCCGAGCAGCAGCACGAGGGTGGGGTTGAGGTAGAGGATGAGGCGTTCGAGGCTGGCGGTGATGTACTCCAGGCCCCAGAAATCGAGGAAGCTGGCGAGGTAGTAGCCGGTGAGGCCCAGGCCCAGCACACCCAGCCAGTCGCGCCGCGTGAGGGGCTCGGGCTTTTTCTCCAGGCCGGGGCGATGGGTGGACCACCAGGTGAGCGCGAGGAACAGCGGCAGCGCGAACAGCATGCGGTACATGATGAGCGTGACCGCGTCCACCCCGTAGCGGTACGCCAGCTTGACGATGATGGCCTTGCCGCTGAAGGCGATGGAGCCGAGGATGGCGAGGAGGAGGCCGGAGGCGAGGTGGGGGTGGGGGTCGCGCGACATGAGCCTTTGATTATCTGTGGCGTTGCATGAGCCGCCCTTCTTGTGGGCTATTGGGCGCTTGTGGCGTTTCGCTCGCTGCACCTCGCGGGTGCTCGCGGCCACTGGGTGCACTGCTCCGCGAATGTCCCCCGGACGGCTGCGCCGTCCTCCTCCTTTATTTCGCTACGCAG
>NZ_WVZN01000042.1:131707-141633 GCF_011772445.1 Hydrogenophaga sp.
CGACATAAAGGAGGAGGAGCGGAGCGCGCCAGCGCTCCGCTCCGGGGGACAGTCGCGGAGCCGGACACCCGAGCGCCGACGACCGGACCATCCGGAGAAAGCAACCCGAAGCTACTGCACCGGCGGCGTAGTCGCCAGCACTTCGTCCAGCGTGGTCAAGCCCTCGGCCACCCGCGCCGCCCCCGCCAACCGCAGTGGCCGCATCCCATCCGTGACCGCCTGCGCCCGCATCGTCTCCAGTCGCGGCTCGCGGATGACCTGGTTCTTGAACGCCTCGGTGACGGTAAGCAACTCGTACAGCCCCATGCGCCCCCGAAAACCCGTCATGCGGCAATCGATGCAACCCACCGGCTGGTATGGCCGGTAGCCCCCCGTGATCTGCCAGGGCTTCACCAGCTCCGCGAGTTGCTCGCGCGCCTCGGCCGCTTCTTCTTTCTCCACCCGCGTCTTGCACGCCGCGCACAGCGTGCGCACCAGCCGCTGCGCCAGCACGCCCAGCACCGTGGCATTGATCAGGTACGGCGGAATGCCCAGCTCCATCAGCCGCATCACCGCCGACGGCGCGTCGTTCGTGTGCAGCGTGGAGAACACCAGGTGGCCGGTCAGCGCCGCCTGCACCGCCATCTCCGCCGTCTCCAGGTCGCGGATCTCGCCGACCATGATGATGTCCGGGTCCTGCCGCATCAGCGCGCGCAGACCCTGCGCGAAGTCCAGGTCCAGGTGCGGCTGCACCTGCGTCTGGTTGAAGGCCGGCTCGATCATCTCGATCGGGTCCTCCACCGTGCTCACGTTCACCTCTTCCGTGGCCAGGCGCTTGAGCGTGGCGTACAGCGTCGTCGTCTTGCCCGAGCCCGTGGGCCCCGTCACCAGCACGATGCCGTGCGGGCGGCGCGTGAGGCCCTCCCAGCGCGTCGCATCGTGCGCGCCGAAACCCAGCGCAGCCAGGTCCTTCACCGTCGACTCGGGGTCGAAGATGCGCATCACCAGCTTCTCGCCAAACGCGGTGGGCAGCGTCGACAGGCGCATCTCCACCTCGTCTCCCTTGGCCCCGCCCACGCCCGGCTTGAGCGTCTTGATGCGGCCATCCTGCGGGCGGCGGCGCTCCACCACGTCCATGCGCCCCAGCAGCTTGATGCGCGCCGTCATCGCGTTCATCACGCCCAGCGGCAACTGGTACACCGGGTGCAGCACGCCGTCGATGCGGAAGCGGATCACGCCCTGCTCGCGGCGCGGCTCCAGGTGAATGTCGCTGGCGCGCTGGTCGAAGGCGTACTGCCACAACCAGTCCACCACCTGCACCACGCCCTGGTCGTTGGCGTCGATCTGCTTGTTGCCCTTGCCCAGTTCCACCAGTTGCTCGAAGCTCTGGAAGCCCGCGCTGCCGCCGCTCTTGGTGGCCGCGCGCACCGATTTCGCCAGCGCGAAGAACTCGGCCGTGTAGCGCGTGATCTCGGCCGGGCTGGACAGCACCAGGCGCACGGTCTTCCGCGTCTGGCGCGCCACCTCGCCCACCCAGTCGGTGAGGAAGGGCTCGGCCGTGGCCACCACCACCTCGGCCGGGCCCACCTGCACGGGCAGCACCTTGTGGCGCTCGGCATAGCCCGCGCTCATCACCTCGGCCACCTTGCCCACCTCCACCTTCAGCGGGTCGATGCGCAGGTAGGTGAGCCCGCAGCGCTGCGCGAGCCATTGCGTGAGCGCCTCGGCGTCGAGCACGTGGCCATCGGCCGCGCGCGCCATGCCCACCACCGCCAGGCGCTGCAGCGGGTGCTGCGCGCTGTGCGCTGACGAGATGCGCGCTTCGGTGCGGCGCGCCTCGTCCTCGCTGATCACGCCGTCCTCCTTCAACCAGCGCAGCACCAGGCGCCAGTCGAGCGGTCCGTTGGGCGTGGAAGCGGCGGCTTGAGCGGTGGCGGTTTTCATGTGTCAGTCGTGAACGGGTTTGAACACGCGCATCCATTTGACGGCCGGCAGGCCCCAGCGCTCCTGCACGGCCTCGGCGCGTGCCAGCAAGTCCAGGCGCGAAGGCCGCGAGGCGTGGCGCTGCGCCAGCACCACCGTGTTGCCTTCGCGCGTGGGCTTGAAGGCCCACACCGCGTCCTTGCCGAAGGCCGCGCACAGGCTCTCCAGCGACCGCTCGTAGCTCGAGTGGCGGCCGAAGAGGTTGACGGTGAGGCAGCCTTCGTCGGTGAGCGCGTGACGGCAATCGGCGTAGAAATCCGGCGAGTCGAGCACGGGGGCGGCGGCCTCGTGGTCGTACAGGTCCACCTGCAGCGCGTCGTAACGCCCGAGGTGTTCGGCGCGCCGGATCAGCTCGCCCGCGTCGCCCATCAGCACGCGCAGGCGGGCGCCGTCGGGCGGCAGCTTGAACCACTGCCGGCACACCGCCAGCACCTGCGGGTTGATCTCGATCGCGGTGGTGTCCATGCGCAGCCGCTTGTGGCTGAACTTGGTGAGCGCGGCCGAGCCCAGGCCCAACTGCAGCGCGCGGCGCCGCGGCACCGAATCGGGCTCGACGAACAGCAGCCAGGCCATCATGCGCTGCACGTACTCCAGCTCGATATCGAACGGCGCGTCCAGCAACATGGAGCCCTGGACCCATTCCGAGCCCAGGTGCAGGTAACGGACCTCGCCGTCTTCGGAGATGTTGACTTCGGGCAGGGACGTCGGTGTCTTCATGGAGCGGCCATTATGGACACGGCCGCCACCGGCCCTGTTCACCGGCCGGGCTCAGGCCGCATCGCTTGCCGCCTGCCGCCGGGCACGCCAGGCGCCAAAGATCGCGATCAGCCCCGGGATGATGATCAGCGCCCAGATGATCTTGCTGAGGTTGGCCTGCACCCAGGGCAGGTTGCCGAACAGGTAGCCCGCGCCCACCAGGCCGACCACCCAGATCAGCGCGCCGATCACGTTGTAGGCGGTGAACTTGCTGCGCGTCATCTCGGCCACCCCCGCCACGAAGGGCGCGAAGGTGCGGATGAAGGGCATGAAGCGCGCGAGGATGATGGTGATGCCGCCGTAGCGCTCGTAGAACATGTGCGCCTGGTTGAAGGCGTCCTTGTTGAACAGGCGCGACTTCTCCCACTGGAACACCTTGGGGCCGAAGTAGCGGCCGATGGAGTAGTTGGTCTGGTCGCCCAGGACGGCCGCCACCACCAGCAGCGCCATGGCCAGCGGCAGGCTCATCAGCCCCGCGCCGCACAGCGTGCCCACCACGAACAGCAGCGAATCGCCGGGCAGGAAGGGCATGACCACCACGCCCGTTTCGGTGAAGATGATGAGGAACAGCAGGGCGTACACCCAGGGGCCGTAGGCCTGCACGAAGGCCTGCAGGTGCTGGTCGACGTGCAGGATGAAATCGATGAGGAAGGTGATCAGTTCCATGGCGGGGCATTATCCTGTCCAGATACAGGGTGGGAGTTTCAGGTTGTAGCCATGTGGCTACAATCGACGATGTACACCGTCATCGAGACAGCGGCCTTTGCGGCGTGGATTTCGGACCTGGCTGGCTCATGTACTACGTGGAACGGGACGGGCAGCTCATCCTGATGCTCGGCGGCGGTGAGAAATCGTCCCAGGCCCGCGATATCGCCCAGGCCCGACAGACCGCCAAGGAGCTGTGAATGAAAACCGCGAACACCCGGCGCTTCGACATGGCCAACTATCTGCAGTCGGACGATGACATCGCGGTGTACCTCGACTTGGTGCTGGAAGACGGCGACGCTGCGGAACTCGCGGCGGCCCTGGGACACATTGCCCGCGCCAAGGGCATGGCCCAATTGGCGCAAGACACCGGACTGTCGCGCGAAAGCCTCTACAAGGCCCTGTCCGGCCATCGCACGCCGAGTGCCGATACGCTGATGCGCGTGATCCGGGGCTTGGGCTTTCGCCTGAGCATCCAGCCGCATTGACCACACAAAATGTCGATTCGATGACCACCCTGCCCCCGCGCCGCCCCATCCGCGAACTGCCCGACGAGCTGATCAGCCAGATCGCCGCGGGCGAGGTGGTGGAGCGCCCCGCCTCGGTGGTGCGCGAGCTGGTGGACAACGCGCTCGACGCCGGCGCCACGCAGATCACCGTGCGCCTGCTCGGCGGCGGCGTGCGGCTGATCGCTGTGGAGGACGATGGCGTGGGCATTCCCCAGGCCGAACTGCCCCAGGCGGTGAAGCGCCACGCCACCAGCAAGATTGCCAGTCTGGCCGAGCTCGAATCCGTGGGCACCATGGGCTTTCGCGGCGAGGCGCTGGCCGCCATCGCCTCGGTGGCCGAGATGGGTCTGCTCTCACGCACCGAGGGCGATGGCCACGCCTGGCAACTGGACGTGCGCAGCGGTGAACTCGCGCCGGGCGCGCGATCGCGAGGCACCTCCGTCGAGGTGCGCGAGCTGTTCTACGCCACGCCCGCGCGGCGCAAGTTCCTCAAGTCCGACAACACCGAACTCGCGCACTGCATCGAGGCCGTGCGCCGCCACGCGCTGGCGCGGCCCGACGTGGGCTTCGCCATCTGGCACGAAGGCAAGCTGTCGGCGCAATGGCGCGCCGTGCCGCTGCCGGGCCTCGACGGCACCGCGCGGCGCCTGGCCGACGTGCTGGGCGAGGACTTCATCGAACGCGCCGTGCCGCTCATGTGGCCGGCCGATGGCTCCGACGCGCGCGGTCTGCGCGTGTGCGGCTTCGCGGGCATTCCGGATGCGGCGCGCGCGCGCGCCGACCAGCAGTTCGCCTACGTCAACGGCCGCTTCGTGCGCGACAAGGTCATCTCGCACGCGGTGCGCGCGGCCTTCGACGACGTGCTGCACGGCCAGCGCCAGCCGGTGTACGCGCTGTTCGTGGAGATCGCGCCCGAGCGCGTGGACGTGAACGTGCACCCGACCAAGATCGAGGTGCGCTTTCGCGACAGCCGCGAGGTGCACCACGCGGTGCAGCAGGCCGTGGAGTCGGCGCTGGCGGTGCCGCGCGCGGGGCAGGCGGCCGAGCCGGCCGCGTCAACGGCCACGGCGGCGACGCCCGCCTGGACACCGCCCGTGCGGCAGAGCGGATTCAGCTTCCAGCCACGCGAGCCCGAGGCGGGTCATCGCGTGAGCGATGTGTCGGCCCTGTGGGGCGCGGCCGAGGTCGGCGCCTGGGCAGGGGCTTCGACGGGCTCAGCCCGAACGGAAGTCACCTCGGCCATCGACACCGGCGGCACCTCGTCCCTTGGGGCTGAGCCCGTCGGCGGGCGCAGGACAGGACCTGTCGAAGCCCCCGCCCACTCCCCCCTCCCCGACGGCGACTGGCCCCTGGGCCGCGCCATCGCCCAACTGCAAGGCATCTACATCCTGGCCGAGAACGCCCAGGGCCTGGTCATCGTGGACATGCACGCCGCGCACGAGCGCATCGTCTACGAACGGCTCAAGCGCCAGTTGGCCGAGCGCGCGCTCGCCAGCCAGCCGCTGCTGATCCCCGCCACCTTCGCGGCCACGCCCGAAGAGACCGCCACCGCCGAAAGCCGCGCCGAGGCACTGGCCGCGCTGGGCCTGGACGTGGCGCCGCTGTCCGCCCGCACCCTCGCGGTGCGCGCCGTGCCCACCACCCTGGCGCAGGGCGACCCGGTGGAACTCGCCCGCAGCGTGTTGGCCGAGCTGGCCCAGCACGACGCGAGCCATGTGCTGCAGCGCGCCGAACACGAGCTGCTGGCCACCATGGCCTGCCATGGCGCGGTGCGCGCCAACCGGCGCCTCACTCTGGACGAGATGAACGCCCTGTTGCGCCAGATGGAAGTGACCGAGCGCAGCGACCAGTGCAACCACGGGCGCCCGACCTGGCGGCAACTGAGCCTGCGCGAGCTCGACGCCCTGTTCCTGCGAGGCCGTTGAATCCACGCCCGCGCGACGCGGGCGGCGTGAAAAAGTCGGCGCTGGCGCTCCGGCATCGCACTTGCTTGCCTGGGATTTACCCGAGCGACATGAACTTTTCCGGTGCGAACCGCCTCACTATCCCGGTCCATGACCCGACTGCTGCTCGCCCTCGCCACCGCCCTCGCCTTGCTGGCCGGGTGCGCCACGCTGGATGAAAAGCAGCGCGTCTGGATCTTCCAGCCCTCCGACCGCGCCTGGAGCGGTGGCGTCTACGCCGCCGAGTCCATGGAAGACGTGTGGATCGACTTCCACTCGGCCGAGGACAAGGAGGACGCCCGCCTGCATGGCCTGTGGGCGCAGCACGAGAACTTCGCCGCCAACCCCAAGGCGCCTGTGCTGCTCTACCTGCACGGCGCGCGCTGGAACGTCACCGGTTCGGCCTTTCGCATGCGCCGCATGGAAGAGCTGGGCTTCTCGGTGCTGGGCATCGACTACCGCGGCTTCGGCCAGAGCACCAAGCGCCTGCCCTCCGAACGCACAGCCGCCGAAGACGCCCGCGCCGCCTGGGACTGGCTCGCCCAGCGCTACCCCGACCGGCCCCGCTACATCTTCGGCCACTCGCTGGGCGGCGCCATCGCCATCGAGCTCGCCACGCAGGTGAACGACGAAAAAGGCACCCTGGTCGAAGGCACCTTCACGTCCATCCCCGACGTGGTGAGCACCTTCAAGTGGGGCTGGCTGCCGGTGTCGCTGCTCATCACGCAGCGCTTCGAATCGGTCAAGCGCGTGCCCGACATCGGCTCGCCGCTGCTGGTGGTGCACGGCACCGACGACAAGCTGATCCTCCCCGAGCTGGGCCGGCGGCTCTACGAGGCCGCGCGCGAGCCCAAGTCCCTGGTGATGGTGGAGGGCGGCTCGCACCACAACACCAACTCCGTGGGCCAGGCCCAGTACCGCGCGGCCCTGGCCGAGCTGTTCGGGCTGAACGACGACATCCGCCTCGTCGCGCGCTGACCCCAACCCACGCCATGCGTGGCTATTTACGCTTGACGATAGTAACGCGTGACGTTACTATCCGGATTCATGTCGATCCAGTCGTTCAAGTGCCCCGACACGCAAGCCTTGTTTCAGTTGAAGCGTGTCGCCCGATGGCGCGGAATCGAGACCGTGGCCTTGCGCAAGCTCCGAATGCTGCACGCGGCCCATGGGCTGGTCGACCTGAAGGTACCACCCGGTAACCGACTGGAGGCCCTGCGAGGCGATCGCCGTGGGCAGCACAGCGTCCGGGTCAACGACCAGTGGCGCATCTGTTTTGTCTGGACCGACAGTGGCCCAGACCAGGTCGAGATCGTCGACTACCACTGAATTGAACTTGCCAATGAACGAAACGCTGGAGTGCTCACCATGACGAAACCCCTGTCTCTGCCCACCCCAGGTGAAATCCTGGCCATAGAGTTTCTGGAGCCAATGGGCATCACCCAATACCGGCTGGCCCAGGCCATTCATGTCCCGCAAACCCGCGTCGCTGCGATCATCAAGGACGGGCGGGCGATCACGGCGGACACCGCCTTGCGCCTGGCACGCTTCTTCGGCACCAGCGTCGAGTTCTGGATGAATCTGCAGTGTCAGTTCGACGCGGATCAGGTGCGTCAGGCCATCCGCGAGGACCTGGAGTCGATCGAACCTTACGCGGAAGCCGCTTGATGCCGACCCTGCGCTGCAGTGCCAGCACAGGCTGGCAGGCGGTGATCCACGGGTAAACCCATGGGGGCATCTGCTACCCTCAGCCGGATGTCCGCCCCCTCCTCTGCCATGTCGCCGGGCCTGGTCGTGCTCGTGCTCACGCTGCTGCTGGGCATCCAACCCGTCACCACCGACCTCTACCTTCCTGCCCTGCCCACGCTCACGCAGGGCTTCGGCGCCAGTGTGGCCCAAGCGCAGTTCACGCTCACCGCGCTGCTGCTGGCCTTCGGTGTCTCGCAACTGGTGTGGGGGCCGCTGTCCGACCGCTTCGGACGCCGTCCCATCCTCATCGGCGGCATGGTGCTGTACATGCTGGCCACCACCGGCGGGGCCTTCTCGCAGTCCATGGAGCAGCTCATCGCCTGGCGCACGCTGCAAGGCGTGGCCATGGGCGCGGCCGTGATGTGCGCGCGCGCCATCGTGCGCGACCTGTACGCCCCCAGCGAGGGCGCCCGCATGATGAGCAAGGGCCTCACCGGCCTCGGCGTCATCGCCTGCGTGAGCGCGCCGCTGGGCGGCGTGCTGTCCGACCACTTCGGCTGGCGCGTGGCCCTGCTCGCGCTGTCGGTGTTCGGCGCGGGCACGCTGGCGGTGCTGGTGACGCGCTTCCAGGAGTCCGTGCCGCGCCTCAACCCCGACGCGCTGCGCCCTGGCCCGCTGCTGCGCAACTGGGCCGGCATCGCGCGCAACCCCACCTTCTGGGCCTGGACGCTGCTGGCCACCGGCTCCTACGCCGGCCTGTTCAGCTACCTCGCGTCCTCGTCCTTCGTGCTGATCGGCGTGCTGGGCCTGAGCAAGACGCAGTACGGCCTCGTGATGTTCACCATGTCGGCCGTCTACATCGTGGGCACCGTCATCTGCCGCCGCCTGCTGGTGCGCCTGGGCGTTCGCCGCACCGTGGGCCTGGCGGCCTGCGTCACGCTCACGGGCGGCACGCTCGTGGGTGTGCTGCCGTGGCTCGGCGTGCAAAACCTGTGGAGCGTGCTGCTGCCCTTCTACCTCTTCATGCTGGCCCACGGCGTGCACCAGCCCTGCGGGCAGAGCGGCGCGGTGGCGCCGTTTCCGCACGCGGCCGGTGCGGCCTCGGCGCTCGCGGGCTTCATCATGATGGTGGTGGCCTTCGGCATCGGCGGCTGGCTGGGCCTGGCCCTGGCCGATCCCGCGCTGGGCGCCGGCACGGTTCGCCCGCTCACCGACAGCGTGTGGTTCTGGTGCGTGGTCATTTCCACCACGGCCTGGACGCTGGTGCAGCGCCACGGCGAACCGCACACGCCGCCGACCCGGGTCGCGACCACGTGAACGGGGAAGCGCCTCGCTGCTTCGCGCTGGCCGGCCCCACCGCCAGCGGCAAGACGGCGGCGGCCCTGGCCATCGCCGCGCGCTGGCCGGTGGAGATCGTCAGCGTGGACTCGGCGCTGGTCTACCGCGGCATGGACATCGGCACCGCCAAGCCCACCGCGGCCGAGCGCGCGGCCGTGCCGCACCACCTGATCGACATCCGCGACCCCGCGCAAGCCTACAGCGCGGCCGACTTCGCGCGCGATGCCACGCGCCTCGTCGGCGAGATCGCCGCGCGCGGGCGCACCGCGCTGCTGGTGGGCGGCACCATGCTCTATTTCAAGGCGCTGCTCGACGGGTTGGATGAGCTCCCCGCCGCCGACCCCGCCGTGCGCGCCGCCCTCGACGCGCGCGCCCGCGCCGAGGGCTGGCCCGCGCTGCACGCCGAACTGCAGCGCGTGGACCCCGTCACCGCCGCGCGCCTGTTTCCCAACGACGCGCAGCGCATCCAGCGCGCGCTGGAGGTGTTCCAGGTGTCGGGCCGCCCGCTCGCCAGCTTCCACTCGGGCCACTCGGGTCGTGAGCGCGACCGCAATGGCCCGCTCGACGAGGCCCACCTCCTCTCGCTCGAGCCGAGCGACCGCGCCTGGCTGCACGCGCGCATCGCCGAGCGCTTCGACGCCATGCTCACCGCCGGCCTGCTCGACGAGGTGCGCGCCCTGCGCGCGCGCGGCGACCTGCACGCCGATCTGCCGTCCATGCGCTGCGTGGGCTACCGCCAGGCCTGGACCGCGCTCGATGCGCACCCGCAGCCCGACGCCACCGCGCTCGCCGAATTGCGCGACCGCGGCGTCTTCGCCACGCGCCAGCTCGCCAAGCGCCAGCTCACCTGGCTGCGGTCCATGCCCCAGCGCGCGGTGGTGCCGGCCGATGCGCCCGATGCGATGGAGCAGGTGCTGGCGAAGGTCCAGGCATGGATAGGGAACATGAGCCCCCACGCTCCGCCGCTGCGCGGGTCGCTGCCCCCCGAGGGGGCTGATCCGGCTTGGGGCGGCCCGGCGCCGGA
>NZ_WVZN01000002.1:0-36736 GCF_011772445.1 Hydrogenophaga sp.
TGCGCGGGTCGCTGCCCCCCGAGGGGGCTGATCCGGCTTGGGGCGGCCCGGCGCCGGATCGCATGAGTCTCGAGAAACCCCTCCTGCCCGGCGCCACCGACGCCTCGGGCCGCCCCGCCACGCTGGGCGTGATGGGCGGTGGCCAGCTCGGCCGCATGTTCGTGCAGGCCGCGCAGGCCATGGGCTACGCCACCGCCGTGCTCGACCCCGACGCCGACAGCCCGGCCGGTCTGATCAGCCACCACCACATCCGCAGCGCCTACGACGACACCTCCGGCCTCGCGCGGCTGGCCGAACTCAGCGACGCGATCACCACCGAATTCGAGAATGTGCCCGCGCCGGCCCTGGCCGCGCTGGCGGCGCAGCGCCCGGTGGCGCCGGGCGCGGCCTGCGTGGCCATCGCCCAGGACCGCGCGGCCGAAAAGGCCCACTTCGCGCGCTGCGCGACCGACGGCAGCGGCGTGCGCCCCGCGCCCTACGCCGCCATCGACACGCCCGAGCAGCTCGCGGCCGTGGCGGCCGACCTGCTGCCCGGCATCCTGAAGACCGCGCGCCTGGGCTACGACGGCAAGGGCCAGGCCCGCGTGAAAGACCGCGCCGAACTCACCGCCGCCTGGGACCGCCTGGGCCGCGTGCCCTGCGTGCTGGAAAAGCTCATGCCGCTGCGCGCCGAGTGCTCGGTCATCGTGGCGCGCGGCGCCAACGGCGACTGCGTGAGCTTTCCGGTGCAGAAGAACACGCACCACGACGGCATCCTCGCGGTCACCGAGGTGCACGAAGGCGCCATCGAGCCCGCGCTGGCGCGGCGCGCGCAGGCGGCCACCATCGCCATCGCGCAGCAACTGGGCTACGTGGGCGTGCTGTGCGTGGAGTACTTCCTGGTCGACGACGACCACGGCGGCCTGGACCTGATCGTCAATGAGATGGCGCCGCGCCCGCACAACAGCGGCCACTACACCCAGAACGCCTGCGACGTGTCGCAGTTCGAGGCACAGGTGCGTGCCGTCGCGGGCCTGCCGCTGCGCACGCCGGTGCAGCACAGCCCGGCCATCATGCTCAACCTGCTGGGCGACCTGTGGTTCGCCTCGGGCCGCGAGGCCCCCGCGACGCCGCCCTGGGACGCGCTGCTGGCCCTGCCCGGCACGCACCTGCACCTGTACGGCAAGGCCAGTGCGCGGCCCGGCCGCAAGATGGGGCACCTCAACATCACCGGCCCCACGGTGGCGGCCGTGCGCGACACCGCCGCGAAGGCACTGGCGCTGCTGGGCCTGCCGCCGCTCTGACCCCGCCATGCCGCTGCTGCTGAACGCGCAAGAGCCCGAGGCCATCGAGCGCGCCGCTCAGTGCCTGGCCGAGGGCGGCCTGGTGGGTCTGCCCACCGAGACCGTCTACGGCCTGGCGGCCGACGCCGACAACGCCAGCGCGGTGCAGCGCATCTTCGAGGCCAAGGACCGCCCGGCCGACCACCCGCTCATCGTGCACGTGGCGGCCGAGTCGCCACGCGCCGCGATCGACCACTACGCGCGCGACGTGCCGGCCTTCGCCGAGCGGCTCATCGCCGGCTGCTGGCCCGGCCCGCTCACGCTGATCCTGCCGCGCCGCGCCGACGTGGGCGCGGTGGCCGCTGGTGGCCAGGATTCGATCGGCCTGCGCTGCCCGTCGCACCCTGTGGCGCAGGCGGTGCTGCGCGCCGCCGCCGCACGCGGCGTGCGCGGCGTGGCCGCGCCCAGCGCGAATCGCTTCGGCCGTGTGAGCCCCACCACCGCCGGCCACGTGATGGACGAGTTCACCGCGCTCGGCGAGGAGCAACTGCTGGTGCTCGACGGCGGCGCCTGCCCGGTGGGCATCGAATCCACCATCGTGGACTGCACGCGCGGCCACCCGGTGCTGCTGCGCCCGGGCATGCTCACGCCGGCGCGGCTGGAAGCCATGGCGGGCGAGCCGCTGCGCGCACGCGACGGGGCCTCACCGCGCGCCTCGGGCACGCTCGAATCGCACTACGCGCCGCGCGCCAAGGTGCGCTTGATGGACGCGAAGCAGCTGCGCGCCGCCTTCCAGGTGCTGGGCAAGGATGCGAAGCACATCGCGCTGTACGCGCGCAGCCCGATCGAAGCCGCACGGGGCTTGCCCCGACGCCGCATGCCCGACGACGCCGCCGCTGCCGCGCAGGAACTGTTCGCGGTGCTGCGCGAACTCGACGCCACCGGCGTGCGCCTGATCTGGGTGGAAACGCCGCCCGACGGCGCGGAGTGGGACGGCGTGCGCGACCGCCTGGCTAGAGCCGCGGCCTGAGCAGCACTCAGTCCGTCAAGCGGGCGGTCCACTCCACCAGCGCTTCCAGCGCCGGCCGCGCCGCTGGCGCGTTGGGGTGGTTCACGAAGGCCACCACCACGTAGCGCACGCCATTGACCGCGCTCACGTAGCCCGCCACGCCGGTCACGTCGCGCAGCGTGCCGGTCTTGAGCCAGGCGTGGCCATAGACCGGGCTGCGCTCGTCCAGGGCATAGCGCCGCGCCGTGCCACTCACGCCCGCCAGCGACAGCGTGCCCACGAAGGCGTCGGCCTGCGGGTGGCGCGCCGCGTGGCGCAACAGGATGGCCAGGGCCTCGGGCGTGATGCGCTCGTCGCGCGACAGGCCCGATCCGTTGTCGATCACGGGCGCGGGCACGCGATCGCCGAAAGTGCGGCGCCACCAGTTGCCCAGCACCGCGCGCGCCTGCTCGAAACCGCTGCGCTTCCAGGGCAACGGCCCGCTGCCGGGCAGCGAGGTGGCCTGCGGCGCGAGCTGGCCCAGCGTGAGGAACACCTGCTGCGCCATCACGTTGTTGCTCCACTGGTTCACGTCGGAGAGGATGTCCGTGAGCGGCAGCGAGGGTGCATCGAGCAGCAGCTTCGCGTCCAGCGGCGTGAGGCCGGCGCGCACCTGGCCCGTGAGAAGGCCGCCACCCGCTCGCCACAGGCCCTCCAGCGCGCGCGCCGCGAAACTGGAGGGGTCCTGGTAGGCCACAGGCCATTTCTGCTCGCCGCAGCGAAACGGGTAACGGCCTTCGAAAGCGATGCGCCCCGGGTCATCGAAGCGCGCGCGCAAGCCGCCGCGCCAGTCGCCGCAGGCGCCGTTGGACAGCGGCACGCTGGCGTCGATGGCCAGTCCCGCCAGCGGCGGCTCACTGACCACGCGCGCCACGCCGGCCGCGGGGTCGGGCCGGAAGCTCAGCACCACCGACTTGAAATTCACCAGCAGCGCGTCGGGCCCGGCGTTGTAGGGCCGCAAGGCCTCGCCGTCGAAGGCGCCGGGGTCGAACGGCGGCAGGTCGAAGGCGCTGCTGTCCAGCACCATGTCGCCCAGAATGATCTGCACGCCCTGCGCCTGCAGCGCGGTGAAGGCCTCCTGGATGCGCTCCAGCACGAGCTTCGGGTCGCCACCGCCGCGCACGTACAGGTTGCCGCGCAGCGCGCCGGCCGACACGGTGCCGTCGGTGTAGAAGCGTGTGCTCCAGGTGTAGGCGGGGCCCAGCAGGTCGAAGGCCGCGTAGCTCGTCACGAGCTTCATCACCGAGGCCGGGTTGACCTGCATGCCCGATTGGTGGCGCAGCCGCGCCTCTTGGCCGTCCAGCGGCACCACGACGGCGGAGAAGGCACTGGCGGGCACTTCGGCGCGCAGCAGCGCGGCGCTCACGGGCGGGGGCAGGCCCTCGCGCGAGGGGCCCTGCGCACAGGCCGGCAGGGCCACGGCCAGTGTCAGGAGCAGAGGCAACAGGAAGCGATTCACGCGGGGATTATCGGCCGGGGCCGTCCGGGGCCCGAAGGCGGGTGGCCGATAATCCCCCGATGCCTGCCGCCCCGTGTTTTCTGGCCATCGAGACCAGCACCGACACCCTTTCGCTGGCCCTGGGCACCGGCCGGGCCGACGACACCTCGCGCCACTTTCAGGGCCCGGGCGGCGCTCAGGCCTCCACCGAGTTGCTGCCGCAGGTTCGGCGCCTGCTGGCCGACGCCGACCTCGCCCTGGGCGATCTCGAGGCCATTGCCTTCGGCCGCGGCCCCGGCTCATTCACCGGGCTGCGCACGGCCTGTGCGGTGGCCCAGGGACTGGCCTATGGCACGCGCGGCCAGCGCCACCCGCAGGGCCTGCCCGTGCTGCCCGTGGACACCTTGCTGGCCCTGGCCGAGCAGGCCCGCGCGGACGACGCCGCCGACGGGCATGCCGCGCCCACGCGCATCGTTGCCCTGCTCGACGCGCGCATGGACGAGCTCTACCTGGCGGCCTACGCACTCGAGCGCGGCAAGCTGCGCGCCATCACGCCGCCGCGGCTGTGCGCACCCGCCGACCTCGCCGGCTGGTTGCACGACCAGGGCTTCGCGGACGACGACCGCACCCTGCTCGCGGGCAATGCCTTCGGCGTCTACGCCGAGGCACTGCGCGACGCCCCGGGCCGACGCCGCCACGCCCTGCCCACGGCCGAGGCCCTGCTGCGCCTGGCCCCCGCGCTGATGGCGCAGGGTGCGGCGGTTAGCGCCGCCGAAGCCCTGCCGCTCTACGTACGCGACAAGGTCGCGCGCACCACGGCCGAACGCGAGGGCAAGGCATGACGCACGCCCTGCCCGCGTGGACCACCGGCCTGTGGCCCGCGCCCATGGACACCCTGCCGGTGCCACTGGAAGCCGATGCGCGCGGCATCGCCTTCATGCCCATGACCGAGGCAGACCTCGACGCGGTGCACGCGGTGGAAGCCAGCGCCTACGCCCATCCCTGGACGCGCCGGCATTTCCGCGATTCGCTGCAGGCCGGCTACCCCGCCGTGCTGCTGGTGGGCGAGGCCCTGCCGCACGAGACCCCGCACCCCGCCCGGCCGGATGGCCGCTGGCTGATGGGCTACCTGGTGGCCATGCCCGGGGTGGACGAGGTGCACCTGCTCAACATCACCGTGAACCCGCCGCACCAGCGCCAGGGCTGGGCGCGCTTCATGCTCGACGCGCTGGCGCTGTGGTCGCGTGGCCAGGGCGCGCGGGCGCTGTGGCTGGAGGTGCGCCAGAGCAACGCGCCCGCACGCCGCCTCTATGAACGCCACGGCTTTCGCGAGGTCGGTGTGCGGCGCGGCTACTACCCGCTCTCCACCCTGCAGCGCGAGGACGCGATCGTGATGCAGCTGGGCCTGGACCAACCGGAGCCGTCGCCATGAACGAGACCGGCACGGCCGACGACTGGGTGCGCGAACTCGACGCCCGCCAGCGCGCGATGCTGGCAGAAATGGGCGTGAAGGTCTGGACGCCGGCCGCGGCGCGCGCGCCCGTGACCCTGGCCGAACCCGCCGTGGCGGCACCCCCGCCACCCCAGCCGCCCGCGCGCACGCCTGCGCTCCGCGAACCGGCCGCCCGGGCGCCCGCCGCGACCTCCACGGCTGCGGCCGCGCCCGCGCCGATCGCACCCGCCGTGGCCGCGCGTGCCGACATCGCGCAACTCGACTGGCCCGCGCTGCGCGAGGCCGTGGCCGGCTGCCGCGCCTGCGGCCTGTGCGAATCGCGGCGCAACACCGTGTTCGGCGTCGGCCACACCGAGGCCGACTGGATGATCGTGGGCGAGGCCCCCGGCGAACAGGAAGATCGCCAGGGCGAGCCCTTCGTGGGCCCGGCGGGCCAACTGCTCGACGCCATGCTGCGCGCCTGCGGGCGCGACCGCCAGGCCGAGGACGCGCGCGGCGTGTTCATCGCCAACGTGCTCAAGTGCCGCCCGCCGGCCAACCGCAACCCGGCCCCCGAGGAAGTGGTGCAGTGCGAGCCCTTCCTCTCGCGCCAGGTGGCACTGGTCAAACCGAAGCTCATCATCGCCATGGGCCGCTTCGCGGTGCAGTCGCTGCTCAAGACCACCGAACCCATCGGCCGCCTGCGCGGTCGCGTGCACCGCTACGAGGGCGTGCCGGTGATCGTGACCTACCACCCCGCCTACCTGCTGCGCACACCGGTGGACAAGGCCAAGGCCTGGGCCGACCTGTGCCTGGCCATGGAGGTCGCCAAATAATTCCTTTTGAGTATTTGTGTTGATCATGCGAGCAGAAACAATTACGCAAGTATTAGTTTCTGCCACTCCAGTCACGGCAGGCCTTGGTTTCTGCAAGCCCTGGTGAGTTGACGAGCACGGCGAAACACTCCCTGTCTGGAGTCCGCCGTGCTCTCGCTGGTAACAGCCCCGACCGAATCTCTCCGCTGCGCGCCGCCTTCCCCCCGTCCCGTGGCGGACAACCCGGCCCTCACCCGGCTGGCGCACTCGTCCCGCGTCCTGCTTCTGCAAGGCCCGGTGGGGCCATTCTTCGACCGCATGGCCCACTGGCTCCTGGGCCGGGGGGCACAAGTCCACCGCGTCGTCTTCCAGGCTGGCGACCGCCTGGACTGCCAGGCCGTCGCCCCCCTGGTGTATCGCGGCACCCTGGAAGATTGGCCCGGATTCCTGGGCCGCCTGATCGCCTCCTACGGTATTGACTGTGTCGCGCTGTTCGGTCAGTCCCGTCCACACCACGCCGCCGCCCTGAAGGTGGCGCGCCAAGCCGGCGTCTCTGCCGTGGTGCTGGAGGAAGGCTACGTACGCCCCGGCTTCGCCACCGTCGAGCTCGACGGCGTCAACGGTCACTCCACCACGCTGGACCGCTACCGCTGGTGCAGCGGGCCCGGCGAATCCGAACCGGTCTGGCCGTCTTCGGACACCGCCGCCGGCCTGACCACCCGCATGGCCTGGCACGCGGTTCGTCACTACCTCGCGCTGGGCCTGCTGCCGACGCTCAACCCCCACTACACCCACCACCGCTCCGACCGACTGCTGCACTACGTCGAGCATTGGGTTCGCACCGGCTGGCGCTGGCTGCGCCACCACCGCGAAGACAAGCGCGCCGTTGCAGAACTTTCCCATCGGCGGTACTTCTTCTTCCCGCTGCAGAACGAGGGCGACGCCCAGATCACCCAACACAGCCCGTTCAGCAACGTCCAGCAAAGCGTGGCGAAGGTGCTCGAATCCTTCGCCCGGCATGCGCCGGCCGACTCCCTGCTGGTCGTGCGCCAGCATCCCTGGTCGCGCGGGCACCGCGAAACGGAGCGCGCCGTGCTGTCGGTTGCCGAGCGCCTCGGCATTCGCCGCCAGGTGATGCACCTGCATGAAGGTGACACGGTCGCTCTGGTGCAGCGAGCGGCTGGCGTGGTCGTGGTCAACAGCACCGTGGGGCTGATCGCCCTGCGCCAGCACCGGCCCCTGATGGTGTTGGGCGACGCCGTGTATCGCCGCCCCGGCCTGTGCCACGTGGACGAGCTCGACAGCTTCTGGCACGGCGCCAGGGCGCCCGCCACCTCCCTGGTGCAGCAGTTCCTGCGGCAGTTGATCACCCTGACGCAGCTGCCGTGCGACCTCTATGCCCCGCGCCACACGCCCCTCGATTGGGGCGGCCGCCCCACCCGTGCGACGCCGGTCGGCGTCCTTCCTCGATGAACACGGGTGCTCGCTCCTCATGGCGCATCGCATTCGCGGTGTGGCACGCGCTGCTGCTGCGCGAAGCGGTCACGCGCCTGTTCAACAAGCGGGGCGCATGGCTGTGGCTGCTGGTCGAGCCTCTGGCCTATGTCGGGTTCACGGTCGTGCTGTTCGCGGTACTGCACGCACGCGCCATCGGTGGCATGGACCCGGCGGTCTGGCTCACCAGCGGGCTGCTCTCGTACTTCCTTTTCCGCCGCGTCGCCCAGCAAGCCTCGGCGGCCGTGGGAGCCAATCTGGCGCTATTCACTTATCGCCAGGTATTGCCCGTGGACACCGTGCTGGTGCGCTGCGTGCTCGAGGCCTTGCTGGTGTTGGCCACGGCGGCGCTGTTCTCGGGCGTCCTGGCGCTGTGGGGCAAGCCCCTGACCGCGCAAGAGCCGCTGTTCTGCGCCAGCGCCGTGGCCGGGCTGTGGCTCTTGGCGGTGGGCTGGGCGCTGATGGCCTCGGTCGGCACCGAACTGATCCCCGAGTTCGGCAACGTGCTGGGCCTGCTGATGATGCCCTTGCTGCTGATCTCAGGCACCATCGTCCCGCTGGCCACCATCCCCTACCCCTGGCGCGGCTGGCTGATGCTCAATCCCGTGGCCCATGGCATCGAGGGCGTGCGCGCCGGCATCTCGAGCTACTACCACCACACCCCGGAACTGAGCCTGGCCTATCTGCACGGCGTCGCGCTGGTGCTGTTGTTCTTCGGTCTCGCGCTGCAGTTGCGATTCCGCCGACGTCTGGTGTCGCTGTGATCGAGGTTCGTGACGTGCACAAGCGCTACCTCACCGACCATGGGCCAGGCCCCTGGGTGCTGCGCGGCGTCGACCTCACCCTGCCTGCTGGCGCGAACGTGGGCCTCATCGGGCGCAACGGCGCCGGCAAATCCACCTTGCTGCGCCTCATTGGCGGCATCGACCAACCCACGCGCGGCAGCGTGCGGCGGCACTGCCGCGTGTCCTGGCCCATGGGCTTCGGCGGCGGCCTGCAGGGTTCGCTGACCGGCCGGCAGAACGCCAGGTTCCTGTGCCGGCTGCATGGGCAGGCGCAAGACATGGCCGGGCGAATGGAGCGCATCCAGTCCTTCGCCGACATCGGTGCGTATTTCGACGCACCCGTGAAGACCTACTCCAGCGGCATGAGGTCGCGCCTGCAGTTCGCGCTGTCGCTGGCCTTCGACTTCGACGTCTACATCTCCGACGAGGTGACCAGCACCGGCGACGCGGCCTTCCAGGCCAAGGCGCGGCGCGCTTTCGCCGATCTGGTGGGCAGGGCCGCGCTGATCATGACCTCGCACAGCGCGGGCTCGCTCAAGGAGTTCTGCACCGCGGGCATCTGGCTGCACGAGGGCCGGGCCCATTGGTTCGACCGCATCGACGACGCCCTGGCGGCTTACCAGGAAAGCCTGCCGGCATGAACACCCCCTCCCTCCTGCTCACCTGGCGTCACCACGGCCTGTGGTGGATCGCCGCGCTGTGCGTCCTGTTCGGCGGTTCGTACTGGACGCTGTTCGCCGCCGACCGCTACGAGTCCGAGGCGCGCGTGGTGCTGGCCCGTTCCGACCTCTCGGGCGGACAGGCGATGGACTTCACCACGCTTTTCGGCGGTGGCGGCAACAACCGCGCCGACCAGCTGCTGCTGCGCGACTACCTGCGCTCCATCGACATGCTGCGCCTGCTGGACCGCACGCTGGGGCTGCGCGCCCACTACAGCGGACACGGCGACCCGCTCTCGCGTCTGTGGGATGCCCAGGCGCCCATCGAGCGCCTGCATCGCCACTTTCTGAGCCGGGTGAGCGTGGAGATCGACGAGTTCGCTGGCGTGCTGGTGATCCGCGCGCAGGCCTACACGCCGCAGATGGCGCACGCCATCGCTTCGGCGCTGTTGGCCGAAGGCGAGCGCCACATGAACGCCCTGGGCCACCAGCTCGCGCAGGACCAGGTGAAGTTTCTCGAGCGCCAGGTGCAGGAGCTGGGCGAACGCGTGAACACCACGCGCGCTGCGCTGCTGTCCTTCCAGAACCAGGAAGGCCTGGCCTCGCCGCAGGCGGCCGCCGAAAGCGTCGCGGCCATTGTGGCGCGCCTCGAAGGCCAGTTGGCCGACCTGCAGACGCGCCGCAGCGGGATGACTGCCTTCCTGCAGCCCGACGCCAGCCAGCTCGTCGAGGTGAACGCGCAGATCGCCGCCGTCGAACTGCAGTTGCAGCGCGAGCGCGCCCGCCTCACCTCGCCACAGGGCGGCACGCTCAACGCCGCCGTGGCCGAGTACCAGCGCCTGCAGTCCGACGCCGACTTCGCGCGGCAGGTGCTCAACACCGCACTGGTCTCGCTGGAGCGCGGCCGCGTCGATGCCACGCGCACGCTCAAGCAAGTGCAGGTGCTGCAGTCGGCCAGCCTGCCCGAATACCCAGAGCAGCCGCATCGGCTGTTCAACGCCATCGCGACCGCGCTGGGCGCACTGCTGATCGCGGGCGTTCTGCAACTGCTGCTGGCCATCGTGCGCGATCACCAGGACTGAGACCCATCCCATGCGCCCGTCACGATCGATCCGAACCCTGTCCGCCCTGCTGCTGGCCTGTGGGCTCTGCGCACTGTCATCCGCCGATGCCGCCACCCCGCGCGACGCCGTTCCGCTGCTGGGAGACGGCGCCAGCGCACCGGCGACGCCCCCGCTTGCCGTGCCTCGCGTGGCGCCGAACCTTCCCACTGCGCCCACCCCTGCGGCCACCCCTGCGACGACTCGCGACAGCCAGGCCTTCGGCGCTCAACTATTCACCGGCGCCTTCGCGCGCGAAGGCGCCGCGCTGTTCAACCCCGACTACCTGATCGCCACGGGGGACACCCTCCAACTGCGGCTGTGGGGCGCCTTCAGCTTCGAGGCACCCCTCGTTGTCGACCCACAAGGCAACGTCTTCCTGCCCAACGTGGGCCCCGTGGCGGTGCGCGGCGTGCGCAACGCCGACCTGCAACAGACCGTCGAGGCGGCGGTGCGCCGCGTCTACCGCGCCAACGTGTCCAGCTACGCCAGCCTGGCCGACGCGCAGCCGGTGCGTGTGTTCGTGAGCGGCTTCGTGGCGCGCCCCGGGCAGTACAGCGGCACCAGCATGGACAGCCTGCTGCACTACCTCGACCAGGCCGGCGGTATCGACCCCGAACGCGGCAGCTTCCTTGACGTGCAGGTTCGCCGCGGCAGCGCACTGCGGGGGCGGGTCAATCTCTACGACTTTCTGCTCGACGGCCGCCTGCCCGCGCTGCAGCTCGCCAGCGGCGACGTCATCTTCGTGCCGCCACGCCAGAGCACCGTGCGCGTGGGCGGGCTCGCGGCCAACCCGAACCGCTTCGAGTTCAGCGGCGTCGAGCGCACCGTGGCCGACTTCATCGCCCTGGCCCGCCCGCAGGCCGCCGCCACTCATGTGCGCATCACGCGCAACACCGGCACCGTGCGCCACACCGACTACCACCCCCTGAGCGAAGCGGGCAGCGTGCCCGTGGCCAATGGCGACGAACTCGAATTCACCGCCGACAAGAAGACCGGCACGATCACCGTGCGCGTGGAAGGCGAACACGACAGCGCGCAGGAGTACGTGCTGCCGTACGGCAGCCGGCTCGGCGACGTGTTCTCGCGCATCCGCCTCAACGAGCGCTCGCAGCCGCAGAACCTGCAGCTCTTCCGCCAGAGCGTGAAGCTGCGCCAGAAGGAATTGCTGGCGACCAGCCTGCGCAGCCTCGAGGCCTCACTGCTGACCGCGCGCAGCGGCAGCGGCGAAGAGGCTAAGCTGCGCGAGCAGGAAGCGAAGCTGATGCTGCAATGGGTGGAACGCGCGCGCCAGGTCGAGCCCCTGGGCCAGGTGCTCGTCGCCAGCGACCCCAACCGCCATCAACTGCTGCTGGAAAACGGTGACGTTCTGCGCGTGCCCACGCGCGACGGCCTGGTTCTGGTCAACGGCGAGGTGCTGTTCCCCAACGCCGTGGCGCACCAGAGCGGCCTGTCACTGGGCGACTACATCCAGCGCGCCGGTGGCTTCACGCAGAACGCCGATCACTCGCGCGTGGTGCTGGCTCGCGTGGACGGCAGCTACGAACAAAGCGAGGCACGCCGCCTGAGCGACGCCACGCCCGTGAACCCCGGCGACCAGGTCCTCGTGCTGCCCAAGGTCGACCAGAAGAACCGCCAGTTCGCCCTGGACCTCACTCGAATCCTTTCACAAATCGCCATCACCGCCGGGGTCGTCCTGGGAATCAAATGATGTATCTGAACAAAGACGAAGGCGCCCCCGCGCCCCGCAACCACGCCGTCCGGGTCCTGAGCGTCTTCGGCACCCGCCCTGAAGCCATCAAGATGGCGCCGGTGGTGCGGGCACTGCAGCGCGTGCCAGGCATCGAGTCCCACGTCTGCGTGACGGGCCAGCACCGCCAGATGCTGGATCAGGTCCTCACGCTCTTCGACATCCGGCCCGAGCACGACCTCAACATCATGCGGCCCGGCCAGGACCTGACCGACGTCACGAGCAACATCCTGCTGGGCCTGCGCGAGGTGCTCCGCCAAGGCCGCTACGACCTGGTGCTGGTGCATGGCGACACCACGACAACCATGGCCGCCGCCATGGCCGCCTTCTACGAAAGGGTCGACGTGGGTCACGTGGAAGCCGGCCTGCGCACCGGCAACCCCCTGTCGCCCTGGCCAGAGGAGATGAATCGCGGCCTCGTGGGCCGGCTGGCCCGCCTGCATTTCGCACCGACCGCCCGTGCGCGCGAAGCGCTGCTGTCAGAAAACGTGGGCGCCGATGACATCTGGGTCACCGGCAACACCGTCATCGATGCGCTCCAGCACGTGGCCGGCACGCTGCAGCGCACGCCAGCCTTGCGCGAGCAAATGGCCGCGCGATTCCCCTTCCTGGACAGCGCGCGCCGCACCGTCACCGTAACCGGCCACCGCCGGGAGAACTTCGGCGACGGCTTCGAGCGCATCTGCCGCGCGCTCAGGCGCCTGAGCCAACGCCCCGACATCCAGATCGTGTACCCGGTGCACCTCAACCCGTCCGTGCAGGAGCCGGTGCGGCGCATTCTGTGCGACGCGCCGAACGTGCATCTCATCGACCCCTTGGACTACCTGCCCTTCGTGCACCTGATGAACCGCTCGCACCTGATCATCACCGACTCGGGCGGTGTGCAAGAAGAGGCTCCCTCGCTGGGCAAGCCCGTGCTGGTGATGCGCGAAACCACCGAGCGGCCGGAGGCCGTCGAGGCCGGCACCGTGCGCCTCGTGGGCACCGACATCGAGCGCATCGTTGCGGAAGCGAATCGGCTGCTCGACGACGAAATCGCCTACCAGCGCATGGCCCGGGCCCTGAACCCCTACGGCGACGGCAAGGCCGCCGAGCGCATCGGGCAGGCCATCGCCCTTCGATACGGGCTGGTCAACGCCGACCATGCGCCGGGTATCGACGAACCCTCTTCCGTTCCCATCCGCGGGGAGGCCGCCCTTGTTTGACCACATCTGCATGATCGGCCTGGGCTACATCGGCCTGCCCACGGCCACGCTCTTCGCCTCGCGCGGCGTGCGCGTCACCGGTGTCGACGTCGTCCCTCATGTGGTCGAGACCATCAACAGTGGACGCATCCACATCGTCGAACCCGAGCTCGACGGGTTGGTGCACGCGGCGGTGAACGACGGCCACCTCAGGGCCTCGCTCACGCCCGAACCCGCGCAGGCCTTCCTGATCGCGGTGCCGACCCCCTTCAAGGAGGGCCATCGGCCCGACCTGTCCTACATCGAGGCGGCGGCCGGTGCGATCGCGCCGGTGCTCGCCCAGGGCAATCTGGTGGTGCTGGAATCCACCTCGCCCGTGGGTGCGACAGAGCAGTTGGCCCGTTGGTTGGCCGCCGCGCGGCCCGACCTCAGCTTTCCCGCGACGGCCGGCGAACAGGCGGACGTGCAGGTGGCGTACTGCCCCGAGCGCGTCTTGCCCGGTCAGGTGGTGCGTGAACTCGTCAGCAACGACCGCGTGATCGGTGGCCTGACGAAACGCGCAAGCGACATGGCGTCGGCCCTCTATCAGGTGTTCGTGCAAGGCCAGTGCGTGGTGACCAACGCCCGCACGGCCGAAATGTGCAAGCTCACCGAGAACAGCTTTCGCGACGTCAACATCGCCTTTGCGAACGAGCTCTCGCTGATCTGCGACCGGCTGGACATCGACGTGTGGGAGCTGATCGCGCTGGCCAATCGGCACCCGCGCGTGAACATACTGACACCCGGCCCCGGTGTGGGCGGGCATTGCATCGCCGTCGACCCCTGGTTCATCGTGGACAGCGCGCCCGAGCAGGCCCGCCTCATCCACACGGCCCGACTGGTCAATGACCACAAGCCCGAATGGGTGCTGGAACGGGTGGCGCGGGCGGTCGAGGCCACGGGCCAACGCGAGTCCGCCAGCGTGGCGGTGCTGGGTCTGGCCTTCAAACCCGACATCGACGACCTTCGCGAGAGTCCCGCCATGCAGATAGCGCAAGCGCTGAGCCGGCAGGGGCGCACGCTCTGGATCGCCGAGCCGCACATCGAGCAGGTGCCGCCATCGCTCGCTCATCAGGCCTTGGTTTCGCCCGCAGAGGCGATCGAGCGCGCCGATGTGGTGGTCATTCTCGTGGCCCACCAGGCATTCGGGGCGCTTCGGGAACGTCTGCGGCGGCACGCGGCCGTGGTGGACGCCGTCGGGCTGCTGCGCAGGGGGTGATCCCGTGGATCGCCTGCTTGAGCACGCGCCGACGAGCGAAGCGGTCGCCTCCGCACCCCGCAACGAGCGGGCCGAACACGCCCGCTCGCTTCAGGTCGGTTCCCTGGAAACAGACAAGGCGCTCACCGCGCTCACCCGCGAACTCAGCATCGCGGTGGACCAGGGACATGCGATGCAAGCGGCCTGGACAGCGGACCTGAAACGCCTGCAGGCCTCCCTGGACGCGGTTCGGGCCGAACGGCACGCCCTGGAGTTGGCGCTGGTGCGCTCCCAGATCGCTCGCGACCTGCTCGACCAACGCCTTCAATCAACCGAAGGCCAGCTGGCGCGAACCACGGCTGCGCTCGAAGACGCCCTGACGAGGCTGGCCCATCTGGAATCGCGGAACAAGTCCCTACAAGCCCAGTGGCAGGCGCTGCAGCAGAAGGATGCGGTCACCCAGCAGCACCTGGAACAGATGGGCCGCCTGCATGAGCAGCTGCAGGGCGAGTCGGCGGCACTGGGGCACCTGCTGGCGGCCCGCGAAGCGCAACTGGATGCGGAGCTGCAGCGCGGCAGGCTGCTGGACCAGCAATGGCAGGCATCGGAGAAGGCCCGGCAAGGTCTGCAGGATGACTTGGCGTTCGAACGCGCCAACCGTCAGAGCCACCTGCAGCAGATCGACAGCCTCAAAAGCCAGAGCCAGCGGGACCGCCAGGCCGTGGGGGCCTTGCGCGTGCAACTGGAGCGCACCGAGCAGGACCGGTTGAACGCGCTGGATCAGGTGACCCGCACCCGGGCCATGACGTCCTTTCGCCTCGGCTACACCCTTCTGCACGGCTTCGGCTCGCTCAGTGCCTTGCTGGCCTTGCCCAGTGAACTCTGGGCTCTGTACCGCGAGACACAGCGGCGACGCAGCACCCAGGCGCTCCGCGAACGCCGGCTCTCGGCGCGCCTGAACGCCCCCCCGACGAATGCACCGCTCAAGGAGACCGTCCCTCCACCGCACCAGCCGCTCGCCACCACGCTGTCCTTCACGAGCGACACACCCGGCGCGCAGCTGAAGGCACTCAGGGTCGCGTGCATCATGGACGAGTTCACTTTCAGCTCGTACGCGCCCGAGTGTCAATTGCTGTCGCTGTCGGTGGACCAATGGCAAGGGGAACTGGACAGCTTCCAGCCTGAGTTGCTGTTCATCGAATCGGCTTGGCGCGGCAAGGACGATCGGTGGGGGAGCAAGGTTGCCCATCTGAGCGACGAGGTCACCGCTGTTCTGGCGTGGTGCCGCTCGCGCCAGATCCCGACGGTGTTCTGGAACAAGGAAGACCCCATCCATTTCGAGACCTTCCTGAACACGGCCCGCCTGTTCGACCACGTCTTCACGACCGACATCGACTGCATCCCGCGCTACAAGGCGGCGCTGGGACATGAGCGCGTGCACCTGCTGCCGTTCGCCTGCCAACCGGCGGCATCGAACCCGATCGAGAAGTACGAGCGCAAGGACGCCTTCTGCTTCGCTGGCGCTTACTACGTGCGCTACCCCGACCGCACGCGCGACCTGGGCAATTTCATGGCCCACCTGCCCGACTACCGCCGGGTGGAGATCTACGACCGCAACTTCGGCAAGAACGATCCGAACTATCAGTTCCCGCCGGACTACCAACCCTTCATCGTCGGCACACTGCCCTTCGATCAGATTGATCGCGCCTACAAGGGCTACCGCTATGCGATCAACCTGAACTCCATCAAACAGTCGCAAAGCATGTTCGCTCGGCGCGTGTTCGAGCTGTTGGCCTCGAACACCGTCACCGTCAGCAACTACTCGCGCGGCATCCGCCTGCTGTTCGGCGATCTCGTGGTGACCACCGACAACGGCCCCGAGATCGTGCGCCGGCTGCGCCGCCTGTGCGGCGATGCGGTGAGCGAGCGCAAGTTCCGCCTGGCCGGACTGCGCAAGGTGATGCGCGACCACACCTACCAGGACCGCCTGTCCTATGTGGTGCGAATGGCGCGCGGAACGCAGGACGACGAACCCGCCAGCCTGCTGCCCAGCGTGACACTGACCGGCTATGCCAAGAATCCGGACCAGCTCGCTTCGCTGCTGGCCAGCTTCGAACGCCAGCGGGGTATCGAATGCCAACTGCTGCTGGCGGTGCCCGACGACTTCGCGGCCGAACACCTTCCGCCCCGCAGCCCGCGCGTGCGCGCCTTGCGCATGCGCGAACTGGACGAACTTTCGATGGACGACCTGGCAAGCGTCTCCCCGTGGGTGGCCGGCATCGTGCCCGACGACTACCACGGCCCTCACTACGCCCTGGATCTGGCGCTGGCCACCCGCTACAGCGCGGCCCAGGCCATCGGCAAGGCGGCTCACCACCTGTGGTCTCCGAGCAGCGGGCTGCGTCTGATCGATGCCGGTGCGCAGTACCGACCGGCCGCGCAACTGCCCGCGCGCTGCGCGCTGGTGAACGCCAAGGGCATGTCCGGGCTCGGCCTGCGGGACTGGTTCACCTCGCTCTACACGCGCACGCTCGTCCAGACGGACATGCTGGCGGTGGACGAGTTCAACTATTGCAGGAACGGCGCCCAAGCGCCGCAGGTGCCGGCCGCAGTGAACGATCTGCCGGGCCTGCACGAGGGGCTGGACTGGCCGGCGCTGCTGGCGCATGCCGACACCCTGCCGCCCGAGCCCGCGGCCATGGACAGCGCGCCCCGGCTCAGCGGCGCCGAGCTGGCAGCGCATTTCAAACCGCCCGGCGGCAAGGCCTATCAGTTGCGGGTGGCCGGCCAGGGTTGGGCGGTGGCTTCCCAACTGGGTGACGGCAAACACGACTACCTGTACGCCGCGTCCGACCTCAAGCCCGACTTCTTCGGGCCGGAGCGGCCGCTGAAGTTTCACCTCGATGTCACGCCCGGCCTCAACCTGCAGTTCGTCGTCCTGTTCCTGGACGCGCAGAAGCAGCGCATCAGCAGCGCGGTGAAAGCCGCCAACCGCAACCAGGAAGTCGCCGTGCCGGCGGGTACCGAGTGGGTGCGCCTGGGCCTGCGTGTCTACGGCAGCGGCGAGGCCTGCGTCAACGCCCTGGTGCTGGGGCACCGCACGCTGCGTCCCGCCACCGTGCTGGGTCGCGCCGAACACCTCCTCGTGACCAACCACTACGCCTCCTACGACGACCTGTACCGCAACGGCTTCGTGCACAGCCGCGTCCTGGCGTATCGCGAACGCGGGCTGCCGGTGGACGTGTTCCGGCTGCGTCCCGACCAGGCCTTGTCACACCACGAGTACCAGGACGTGGACGTGATCACCGGCTCGCAGGAGGCCCTGCACAAACTGCTGGAATCGGGCCGCTACAAAAGCGTTCTGGTGCATTTCCTGGAACCCGCCATGTGGGAGGTTCTCAAGCACCACGTGGACCGCATACCCATCACGGTGTGGGTGCACGGGTCCGAGATCCAGCCTTGGCACCGACGCGATTTCAACCACGAGACCGACGCCGAGCGCCATGACGCCAAGGTTCAGAGCGAGGTGCGAATGGCGTTCTGGCGCGGCTTGCTCAACCCGCCGCCGGCCCGCTTGAAGCTGGTCTTCGTCTCGCGTCACTTCGCCGACGAAGTCATGCAGGACCTGGGCTTGCGACTGCCGCGTGAAGCTCACCACGTCATTCACAACCCGATCGACACCGAGCTCTTCAGCTACCAGCCCAAGCCGGCCGCACAGCGCAAGAAGATCCTCTCGATCCGGCCCTACACCTCGCGCACCTACGCGAACGACCAGGCGGTCGCGGCCATTCTCAAACTGTCAACCCGGCCCATCTTCCGCGACCTGGAATTCCGCCTTGTCGGCGACGGCAAGTTGTTCGAGTCGACGGTGGCGCCACTCAGGTCGTTCAGCAACGTCATCATCGAGCAACGCTTCCTCAACCACGCCGAGATCGCGGCGCTGCACAAGGAATACGGCGTGTTCCTGTGCCCCACGCGCATGGACACCCAAGGCGTCTCCCGGGACGAAGCCATGGCCTCGGGGCTGGTGGCCGTCACCAGCGCGGTGGCCGCCGTGCCGGAGTTCGTTGACAAGGATTGCGGCCTGCTGTGCCGGCCCGAATCGGCGGACGACCTGGCCGACGCGATCGAGTCCCTGGTGAAGGACGAGCGATTGTTCGCCCGGCTTTCGTCGCAGGCCCCCCTGAACGTCCAGCGCTCGCGCAGCAAGCCGCAAATCATCGAGGCCGAAATGCGCCTGCTGGCCCCGGAGCCCTCCCATGCTTAAACACCTCATCTTCACCAATTTCGGTGTCGGCATCACCGACGAGCTGTGGCTGACCTATCGCCTGGAAATCCTGCAGCACACGGTCGCCGTCTCGCTTGCGGCGCAGACCAACCCGAACTTCGAATGGCACGTCTTCATCGATCAGCGCCTGCCCAATCTCCATCGCATGCGCCTGGAAGATCTGAAGAACGCCATTCCCGGCCTGGTCCTGCACGAGGTGGACGACTACTCCCGGATCATCATCAGCATCAACCGGATCGCCCGCGCCACGCCGTGCCAGGTGCTCATCACCAGCCGCATCGACGACGACGACTGCCTGCACGTCGGCGCGGTGGACAGAATCCAGAAGGCAGCGCTGGCCGATCCCGATGGCGCGAAGGTTTCCATCATCGCGCTGCGCAACGGCCTCGAATACCTGCCCACGGACGGCATCGTGCGTCCGGTCGAGTACGACACCCTCGCGCTGGGCCTGTCGCTGGTCGACCGACGCGGCAGCGGCGCGCCCCTCGTGGTGTCCAGCTATGCACACCACACGATCCGCGAGACCTTGAACAAGCAGAACATCGCGGTGCGCTACATCGGCATTGAAGACAGCGAGCCCTTGTACCTCTACACCAAGCACCAGTTGAGCGACTCCTACTACTTCGGCGCCCGAGCCCGGATCCTGCAGGATGAATCGAAGCTCGACCTATCCGACGGCCTGCTGCGGCACTTCGGCCTGGACCACCGGAGGGTGGATGCGCTGCGGCGTGCGTTGATCGATGCACCCGTCGGCATGCCGCACAAGTACCTTGAGCAACTCTCGCTGGTCCGCCAGCAACTCCACAAGGCAGCGCAGGTCCCCCAGGACGGCCAGGCGGCGCCCTGCGCTGCCACGCTTGACTTCGAACTGCTGCTGGCCAGAAAGCGGCGGCTCGAACGCCACGCCACGCGCAGCAATCCGGTGGCACGGGGCCAGGCCAAGGTACGGGTAGCGATCCTCGGTTCCTGCGTCACGCGGGATCTGTTCGAAGTGCAGAAGGCCAACCTAGGCGCGTTCGAGGTGTGCTTCTACTCGGCTCGAAGCTCGCTCGTGTCGGCCCAGTCCCTGCCCAGCACGGATTCGCGTCTGCGCATTCCGCACGACAGCTTCGAGAGCAAGCGAGCGCTCTACGACCTGGACAAATCCCTGTGGGATCGCCTTGAAGCCTCTCGACCCGATCTCGTCATGATCGATCTGATCGATGAGCGCCTGGGGCTGATCCAGCACCAAGGTTCGGTGTTCTCCGCCAGCGGCCCCATGGTCAAGGCCTTCGAACGGGCCGCCATCGACCACACGGTGATGCGCCCCTGGAGCGAGGCGGCCATGAACCTGAGGCAGTGGGCCGCCAAACCGTTTATCGAACGGGTGCACGGCATCTGCTCTTCGGTGTTCCTGCACCGCGCGCAATGGGCAGACAGTTACCTGGACAAGGACCTCACCATCCGCAGCTTCGCCGAATCGCCGTTCGCCAAACTCATCGAGCTGAACAACCAGATCATCCGCGAGGCATCGGTGGCGCTTGAAAATTCCTGCGTGTCGTTCGAGGCGATCGGCGGCCTGGAACCGGGGACTCTGCTGGCGGGAGGCAAGCACCTGTGGGCCTTTGCGCCTTATCACTACGATGAGCGCTACTACCGGTCCCTGGCCCGGCAGTTCCTGGCGCGCATCGCCTGAGCGCTGCGCCCGTGCGCTCGGCTGGCATCCACATCGCGCTCGTGGCGGACGAGCCGACCCACGCCTCGCTTCGCCGGGCCTTCCCGGTGCGCTACATCCGTGCGCCTCGCCTGTGGCGCGCCACCCGTTTGTGCGACGCGAACCTGTTGCTCGTGGAGTCCGCCTGGCGGGGCATCCACGACGACTGGCGCTACCGGATCGCGGCGTATCCGGATGCCCCGCGCCGCAACAACCGATCGCTGCAAACGCTCGTGTCGCAGGCCCGCTCGGCGGGCATCACCACCGTCTTCTGGAACAAGGAGGATGGGGTGCATTTCGATCGGTTCATCGACAGCGCGTCGCTGTTCGACGTGGTGCTGACCGTGGATGAGAACTGCCTTCCTAGCTACCGCGAGCGACTGGGCCCGCAGGTCAGGCTGGGGGTGATGCCCTTTGCCATCGACCCCGGCCTGCACCACCCCGACCCGCGGGGCCCCACTCAGCGGCGCGCCTGTTTCGCCGGCAGCTACAGCCAGCATGTGCACCCCCGTCGCCGCGAGTGGCAGAACCGGATGTTCCGGGCGGCCGAGCCCCTGGGCCTGACGGTGTTCGACCGCAACTCGAACCGCCGCAACCCCGACTACCGCTTCCCCGCCCTGCCCTGGCTCGATGTGCGGCCCAGGGTGCCACACGAGGCCACCGCGGACATCTACCGCCAGCACCTGGTGTCGCTGAACGTCAACACGGTGGACGACTCGCCCACCATGTTCTCGCGCCGGCTGCTCGAGATCATTGCCTGCGGCAGCCTGGCGGTGACCAACCCTTCGCCGTCGGTGGACCGCCATTTCCGCGACTTCTGCGAAGTGGTGCACGACGAGGAGCAATGCCGCACGGTATTCGAACGCCTGCACCGGGATGGCCTGTCCCGGCTCGACCGCGAGCGGGCTCTCGCGGGCGCGGAATACATCCGTCGCCACCACACCTGGGCCCACCGCATCGAGCAGATCCAGCGGCTGATCGCATGAAGCGGCTGGGCGTATTCAACCGGGGGCTGAGGCGCATGCCCATGCTGGATGCCTTTCTGCAAGCCGAGGTGGTGCCTTGCTGGTGGTGGCCCCGCGGCGCGCTGGACGCCACCGTGGGATGGGGTCGCAGCCGGCATGCGTGGCGCGCCCGGCGGGTCGCGGCGGACTGCGACCGGCCTTTCCTCGCGCTGGAAGACGGCTTTCTGCGCTCCTTCCACCCCGGGCGGCAGCACCCGCCCTTGTCTCTGGTGCTGGACGATGTGGGCATCCACTACGACAGCACACGGCCCAGCGCCCTCGAGCGCTTGCTGGCCAGCGAGGAAGACCTGCTCGGTGGCGGCGCAGCCGAGGACGCCGCGCGCGCCCGCGCGCTGATCCGCGAACACGGCCTGAGCAAGTACAACCACGCCCCGCCGATGGCGCGGGTGCAGGCTGCGCTGGGACGCCCGCTCTTGCGCCCCAACGACAGGCGGCGCGTGCTGGTGGTGGATCAGACCCGAGGCGATCTGAGCATCGCACTGGGCGGCGCCAGCGAGCACACGTTCACCGAGCTGCTGGTGGCGGCCCTGGCCGACAACCCCCACGCCACGGTGTACGTCAAAACGCACCCGCAGGTGCTGGCCGGTCGCCGTGAGGGCCACTACGCACGGCTGCGCGACGGTGAGCGCCTGGTGGTGCTGCGCCAGGCCATCGAACCCTTGAGCCTGCTGAGGCACATGGACGCGGTGTACGTGGTCAGCTCCACCCTGGGCTTCGAAGCCTTGCTGGCCGACCGGCCCGTGTGTTGCTTCGGCATGCCCTGGTACGCCGGCTGGGGCGCCACGCAGGACCGGCTGCGCTGCCCGCGCCGCACGCGTGCGCGCAGCGTGGATGAACTGTTCGTCGCGGCCTATCTGCGGTATGCGCGCTACCTCAACCCTGAGACGCACGCTCCCGGCACTGTCTTCGACGCGATCGACTGGCTGGCGCGCCAACGCCGCATGGCCGGCTTCCGGCCGGAGCGCCGCAGTGATTGACGCCCTCCCCTGGCGCGGCGAGCGCCTCATCGCCGTGGGCTTTCGGCGCTGGAAGCAGGCGCACCTGCGCCCCATGCTGTCGCCCTGCGTGGGTGAACTGCGCTTCGTGCCGGACGCCGCCGCCGCCGCCGCCCTCGGGCCCACGCCCGCCGACCGCCTGCTCGCCTGGGGCGCCACGCCCCCCAACGGCCTGGCCGAACTGGCGAGGCGCAGCGGCGCCGGGCTGGTGCGCATCGAGGACGGCTTCCTGCGCTCGGTCGGTCTGGGCTCCGACCTCATCCGCCCACGCTCCCTGGTGCTCGATGCCCAGGGCCTGTATATCGACCCGGCAACGCCCAGCACGCTCGAAACCCTGCTGCGGACCGCTCGCTTCACCCAGGAGGAACTGGCCGAGGCCGCGCGCGTGCGCGCCTTCATCGTCGAGCACGGTCTCAGCAAATACAACCACGAGCCACGCACCCGCGCCGAGTGGCCCTGCGGGCGCCGGCGCGTGGTGCTGGTGCCCGGCCAGGTCGAGGAGGACGCGTCCGTGCGCCTGGGCTGCACCCGCGTGCGAAGCAACGCCGCGCTGCTGGCCGCCGCCCGCGAGGCCTGCCCCGACGCATGGATCGTGTACAAGCCGCATCCCGACGTCGCGAGTGGCAACCGCCTGGGCCGCCTGCCCGAGGCCCAGGCGCGGCGCTGGGCCGACCACGTGGAAACCAGGCTGGGCGTGGTGAGCTGCATCGAGGCCTGCGATGAGTTGCACACCATGACCTCCCTCACAGGCTTCGACGCCTTGCTGCGCGGCAAGCGCGTGGTCACCCACGGCCTGCCCTTCTATGCCGGCTGGGGCCTGACCACCGACACCGAGCAAGATGCGCCGGCGCTGCGACGACGCCAGCGCGCCCTCGGCCTGGATGAACTGGTCGCCGGCGTGCTGCTGCGCCACCCGCTCTACTGGGACTGGACGCTGCGGGGCTACACCACCTGCATGGCCGTGCTGCATCAGTTGCGGGCGGAACGGGACGCGCTGCAGGACATCGGCCACCTGGCGCGGCTGCGCCGCGGCTGGTGGCCCCGGCAATGGCGAAAGGGCCATGCCCTGTGGGAGGGATGGACGAGTGGCTGAGTGCACGCTGAAAGACTGGCGGGCTCGCCTGGCCCGCCTGTGGCCCGCGCGTGGCGCCGCCCTGGCGGCGCGGCGCGTGCTGGTGCTCGGCGATTCCCACGTGCGCGTGTTCGAGCACTGGTGGTTCCGCTGGTCCTTGCCGCGCGTGCGCTTCGACGTGGTCTACGTGCCAGGTGGCACGGCGATCGGACTGTCCAACCCACGCTCGGCCACGCGCGCCCGCACGCGCTTCGATGAAGCCCTGGCGCGCGGTGCGCACGACCACGTCGTGCTCAACCTCGGCGAGGTCGACACCGGCTACACCATCTGGGCCTGCGCCGCGCGCGATGGCACCGATCCGCAACAACTGCTGGAGCGGGCCGTGCAGCGCTACACCCACTTCATCACCGAACTCGCCAGCCGCCACCGCCTCATCGTGGTGGCCGCGCCCCTGCCCACGCTGCCCGATGACTTCGAGCCCTGCGATGGCGCGGGCACCACGCGCAAGGCCCTGGCGCAACCGCTGGCCCGGCGCACCGCCCTCACCCTGGCTTTCAATGACGCGGTGGCGCAGGCCTGCGCCACCCTGGCCGTGCCGCACGTGGACGACCGCGCCGCCAGCCTGGGCCCCGATGGCACGGTGCGCGCGGCCTGGCGCCGGCGCGGCCGGGCCGACCACCACTACGCGCGCCGGCCGTACGCGCGCTGGCTGGCCGCCTCGCTACGTCCCTGGCTGGCTTGACGCCGCCGCCGGCTGCCCGGTGGCAGGCGCCTTGCCCGGCCACAGCACCGCCGCGATCGCCAGCATGATCAGCGCCACCGCCGCCCAGTCCTGCCAGTGCAGCACCTCGTCCAGCATCCAGGCGCCGCTGAACACACCCAGCACCGGAATCATCATCACGCTCAGCGTGGAGGCAATCGGCGGCAGGCCGCGCGCCAGCACCAGCCAGGCCACCTGCGCAAAGGCGAACACCCCCAGCGCGTTGTAGGCGATGGCCGCCCACACCACCGGGCCCGGCGTCACGCCCCAGGCCTCGCGCTCGAACAGCCAGGCCAGCACGCTCATCCACAGCGTGGCCAGCACGGTCATCCAGAAGGCCATGGTGAGCGTGTTGTAGGGCAGCGTGGTGCGTCGCATCTGCTGCGTGCCCAGGGCCCACACGGCCGCGGCCACCAGCATCATCAGCACCCCCATCGGCGCGCCCGACAGGCGAACGAACTCGTGCCACAACAACAGCAGCACGCCCAGCGCCGCCGCCGCCACGCCGCCCCAGGCACGCAGCGGCAGCCGCTGGCCGAACCACAGCGCGCCCACGATCGCCGAGAACACCGGCATGGTGTAGCCCAGGATGGCCGCGCGCCCACTGGACAGCGACTGGATCGCCAGCACCGCCAGCGTGTGCCAGAACAGCATGTTCGTCACCGTGAGCCCGGCCAGTTCGCCCCAGTGCTCCCGCGCGACGCGAAACGGGGCCTTGCGCCACCACAGCACCCCGGCCAGCACTGGCAGGCCGATCCACATGCTCAGCACGCGGAAGCTGAGCGGTTCGTAGGCGGTGATGCCGATCTTCATGATCGGCCAGTTGATGCCCCACACCAGGGTAAGCAGGACGAGCAGGGTCAGTTGCTGGCGGGAGATCGAATGCATGCCAGCGATCGTACGATTGTTCAAACCACCGCCTGGTCGGAGGGGGCCAATGTCCCCGACCTAAAATCCCGGCCCATGAGCTTCATCGACCAGTTGCTGGCCGCCACCCACGACAACGCCAGCCTGCTGTGCGTGGGCCTGGACCCAGACCCCGCCAGGTTTCCCGCGCACCTGAAGAACGACGCCGGGCGCATCTTCGATTTCTGCGCCGCCATCGTCGACGCCACCGCCGACCTGGCCTGCGCCTTCAAGCCGCAGATCGCCTACTTCGCCGCGCACCGCGCCGAAGACCAGTTGGAAAAGCTGGTCGCCCACATGCGCCGCGCCGCGCCCAAGGTGCCGGTGATCCTCGACGCCAAGCGCGGCGACATCGGCGCCACCGCCGAGCAGTACGCGATCGAGGCCTTCGAGCGCTACGGCGCCGACGCGGTCACGCTCTCGCCCTTCATGGGTTTCGACTCGGTCGAGCCCTATCTGCGCCACCACGGCAAGGGCGCCTTCCTGCTGTGCCGCACCTCCAACCCCGGTGGGGACGACCTGCAGGCGCAGCGCCTGTCCACCGTCGACGGTGACCCCTTGCTGTACGAGCACGTCGCGCGCCTGGCACAGGGGCCGTGGAACCTCAACGGCCAGCTGGGCCTGGTGGTGGGCGCCACCTACCCGGCCGAGATCGCGCGCGTGCGCGAGATCGCGCCCACGCTGCCGCTGCTCATCCCCGGCGTGGGCGCGCAGGGCGGCGACGCCGCCGCCACCGTGCGCGCCGGCCTGCGCACGCAGGGCGGGGCGATCACGGGCTCGATCATCGTGAACTCCTCGCGTGCCATCCTCTACGCATCGCCGCGCGACGACTTCGCGGCGGCGGCGCGCGCCGCGGCCCTCAAAACACGTGACGAACTGCACGCGGCCCGCAGCAACTGACCGACCGGCGGCTTGACGGATACCCCCGTACGGTTATCCGTTTGGCGGATGCGGCGACGCCACTACACCCCCCTGTAACCAAGCGAAACGCGTCATCGGCGGCGCCAATCGCCTGCCTAGACTCGCGCCCCATCCAATGGATGGAGGACGGTCATGGCGACGATCGAACACGACGATCTGCCGGGTGAAGCGGTGATCGAGCGGGAGGAAACACCCGCGGGCCCCGAGGGGCGCGCGGCCTTGGCCACGGCGGCGGCTGCAGCGGCACTGGCGGCCTGTGGCGGCGGCGGTGGGGGCGATGGCGGCGGTGGTGGAGGCGATGCGCCCTTCGCTCCCGTGGTGGACTTCCCGGTCAGCGACTACACGCACCTTGCCGCGGCCAACGACACCGAGGCGGCGCGCTTCCTTCAGCAGGCCCAGTTCTCCTCCACGCCAGAAGAAATCGCGGCCATCCGCGGCGAAGGCTACCCGTTGTGGCTGGCCCGCCAGTTCCAGCAGCCGCGCGCGCAGAGCGGCTGGGACTGGCTGGAATCGCGCGGCTACGGCGCGGTCGACAGCAACAGCTACTTCTTCAACCACTACCCGGCCGATTTCATGCTCTGGAGCCAGTTGCTCTCGGGCGGCGAGGCCATGCGCAAGCGCGTCGCACTCGCGCTGTCGGAGATCTTCGTCAGCTCCCTGGCCACCGCCGAGTTCACCTGGCGCAGCCACGCCTACGCCTCCTGGTGGGACATGCTGACGCGCAACGCCTTCGGCAACTTCCGCCAGTTGCTGGAAGACGTGACCCTGCACCCGGCCATGGGTTACTTCCTCAACACCAAGGGCAACCAGAAGGAGAACCCGTCCACCGGCCGCGTGCCCGACGAGAACTACGCGCGCGAGGTGATGCAGCTCTTCACCATCGGCCTGCTCGAACTCAACCTCGACGGCACGCCGAAGATGAGCGGCGGCCGGCCCATCGAAAGCTACGGCCAGGACGACGTGACCAACCTCGCTCGCGTCTTCACCGGCTGGGACTTCGACACCTCCGATGGCGTGCGCCACACGCCACCGGGGCAGAGCTACACCATCGAGTCCCGCGCCTTCGCGCGCAAGCCGATGAGCCTGCGCGAAAGCCGCCACTCCACGCTGGAGGCGCGCTTCCTTGGCGTCACCGTGCCGGCGGGTACGCCCGGCCGCGAGGCCCTGCGCATCGCGCTGGACCGGCTGTTCAACCACTCGAATACCGGGCCGTTCTTTGCACGCCAGATGATCCAGCGCCTGGTGACGAGCAACCCCAGCCCGGCCTACGTGGCGCGCGTGGCCAGCAAGTTCAACAACAACGGACAGGGCGTGCGCGGCGACCTGAAGACCGTTCTGGTGGCCATCCTGCTCGACGCCGAGGCACGCGGCAGCGCCACACTGGCCAGCAACACCCACGGCAAGCTGCGCGAGCCCATGCTGCGCTTCATGCAGTGGGCGCGCAGCTTCAACGTCACTTCCGCCGCCGGCAGCTGGAAGATCTTCGAACTCGACAACGCCGGCACCCAGCTCGGCCAGAGCCCGCTGCGCTCGCCCTCGGTCTTCAACTTCTTCCGCCCGGGCTACGTGCCGCCCAACACGGCCATGGCCGCCAGCAACGCCACCGCACCCGAGTTCCAGATCGTCAACGAAACCAGTGTGGGCGGCTACCTCAACTTCATGCAGGGCGTGATCGAGCGCGGCATCAACTGCCCCAACCCGGCCGTGCCCTACGCGGCCTGGAACAACTACGCCTACGACGTGAAGGCCAACTACTCACGCGAGCTCGGCCTGGTGACGAACGCCGCGGCGCTGGTCGACCACCTCAACCTCGTGCTCGCCGCGGGGCGCATCTCCGGCGCCACGCGAACCCTCATGGTCAACGCGCTCAATGCCACCAACGTCACCGCATCGAGCAGCGCCGACGCCAAGAACCGCCGCGTCTGGGCCGCCGTGCTCATGGTGATGGCCTGCCCCGAGTACCTGATCCAGAAGTGAGGGACGCCACATGAACTTCATCGATCCCGCCAGGCACACCCGCCGCGCCTTCCTGCGCCGCGCCGGCCAGCTCGCCTTCACCGGCACCGCCCTGCCCACGGTGCTGAACCTCGCCGCCATCGGCGAGGCCGCGGCCTTCAACGCCACCGACTACAAGGCCCTGGTCTGCGTCTTCCTCTTTGGCGGCAACGACTACGCCAACACCGTCATCAACTACGACGCCACCAGCCACGCGCAGTACACGGCCATCCGCGGCGGCATCGCCATCCCGCGCGCCGATCTCGCGGCCACGGCGCTCAACCCCACGGTCCCCTTGCCCGACGGCAAGCAGTACGCGCTGCACCCGTCCATGACCGGCCTGGCCAATCTGTTCAACACCGGCGCGGCCGCCGTGCAGCTCAACGTCGGGCCCTTGGTGGTGCCGCTCACGCGCCAGCAGTACAACAGCAACAGCGCCGCCTACCCGCGCCCACCCAAGCTGTTCTCGCACAACGACCAGCAATCGGTGTGGATGACCTCGGCCGCCGAAGGCACCACCACCGGCTGGGGCGGCCACGTGGGTGACCTGGCGCGCTCGCACAACACCAACAGCGTGCTCAGCTGCATCTCCGTGGCGGGCAACACCGTCTTCCTCTCCGGCGACCAGGCGCTGAGCTACCAGGTCAGCAGCAACGGCGCGGTGCGCATCAACTGCCTCAACGGCAACGTGTACGGCTCCGCGGCGGTGCGCGCGGCCCTCGTCGACATCGCCATGCAGACGCGCGGCCACGCACTCGAGAACGAATACAACCTCGTCACCGCGCGCGCCTACGGCACGGAAGGCGCGGTCACCAACGCGCTCAACGCCTTCCCCGCGAACAGCGCGCCCTTCACCAACTTTCCTGCCAACAACGGCCTGGCCAGCCAGCTGCGGCTGGTCGCGCGCCTGATCGCCGCGCGCAACCAGCTCGGCAGCAAGCGCCAGGTGTTCTTCGTCTCGCTCGGTGGCTTCGACCTGCACGACAACCTGCTCGGCGGCCAGGCCACCAACATGGAACGCCTCAGCAGCGCGCTCACCGCCTTCCACCAGGCGACGGTGGACCTGGGCGTGGCCGACAAGGTCACCGCCTTCACCGCCTCCGATTTCGGGCGCACGCTCACCTCCAACGGCGACGGCTCCGACCACGGCTGGGGCTCGCACCACCTGATGGTGGGGGGTGCCGTGCGTGGCGCGGCCTTCTACGGCAAGGCGCCGCCCGTGAGCGTGACCAACAGCAACGTCGACAGCTTCGACCAGTGGCACGTGGGCCAGGGCCGCCTGCTGCCCAGCACCTCGGTCAGCCAGTACGCGGCCACACTGGCGCGCTGGTTCGGCGTGGACCCGGGCGAACTCGGCCAGGTGCTGCCCTACATCGGCAACTTCGGCGGCGTGGACTACCCGGTGGACATGGGCTTCATGGCCTGAGCCACCACCGGCCCCCCGGCCGGGGCATTCGCGCGCGCGACAACGCACCGCGGCGGGGCGCCCTAGCATGCGCCCCATGATCGATCTCTACACCGCCGCCACGCCCAACGGCCACAAGGCCTCCATCGCGCTGGAGGAACTGGGCCTGACCTACACCCTCAAGGTGCTCGACCTCACCAGCGGCGAGCAGAAGCGCCCCGACTTCCTGGCCATCAACCCCAACGGCCGCATTCCGGCCATCGTCGATCACGAGGCCGGCGGCTTCGCCGTGTTCGAGTCCGGCGCGATCCTGATCTACCTGGCCGAGAAGACCGGCCGGCTCCTGCCCACCGAGGCCAAGGGCCGCTCGCGCGTGCTGCAGTGGCTGATGTTCCAGATGGGCGGCATCGGTCCGATGATGGGCCAGGCCAACGTGTTCTTCCGCTACTTCCCCGAGAAGATCCCGGCGGCGATCGACCGCTACCAGGGCGAGACCAAACGCCTGTTCCGTGTGCTCGACACGCACCTGAAGGACCACGAGTACCTGGCTGGCGACTACTCCATTGCCGACATCGCCAACTGGGCCTGGGTGCGCACGCACCGCTGGTCCGGCGTGGACATCGACGACCTGCCCCACCTCAAACGCTGGCGCGACGCCATCCGCGCGCGGCCCGCGGTGCAGCGTGGCATCGAGATGCCGCCGTCGAAGGTGGACCTCACGCGCGACGGCGACGAAGCGGCCCGGCGCTTCTCGGAAGACGCGCGCAAGCTCATGGAAACCGGCCAGAGCCTGAAGGGAGACCAGCGATGAAGCTCTACGTGTCCGAACGCGCGCCCAACCCGCGCCGCGTGCAGATGTTCATCGCTGAAAAGGGCATGACGGGCATCGAGGAGGTGCTGGTGGACATCAACGCCCACGAGCACAAGAGCCACCCGGTGCTCTCGCGCAGCCCCATGGCGCGCATTCCCGTGCTCGAACTCGACGACGGCCGCATCCTGAGCGAGTCGCGTGCAATCTGCGCCTACCTGGAGGGCCTGCAGCCCGAGCCCAACCTGATGGGCCGCGACGCCGAGGAGCGCGCCTTCATCGAGATGGCCGACCGGCACGTGGAGTGGTACGTGACCCTGCCACTGGCGCAGGCGATCCGCCACCAGCACCCGGGGCTGGCGGTGCTGGAGCAACCGCAGTTTCCCGACTTCGGCGCTTCTCAGCAGGAGAAGGCGATGGAGACCCTGCGCTGGCTCGATTCGCTGCTGCAAGGGCGGCCCTGGGTGGCGGGTGCGCGCTTCACCATCGCGGACATCACGGCGTTTTGCACCATCGAATTCGCGCGGCTGCTCAAGTTCAAGCCCGGTGAGCAGGGCTTGTCGGCGCTGCAAGACTGGCGAGACAGGGTGGCTGAGCGGTTCGCTTAGCGCTTCACTTCGCTCGTTGCACCTCGCGAAGCTCGCGGCCACTGGGTGCCCTGCTCCGCGAATGTCCCCCGCCAAGGGCTGCGCCCTTGGCTCCTCCTTTATTTCGCTACGCAGGGCACCCAGCGTCCGCGAGCCGAAGAAGCNNGTCCGCGAGCCACAGACCCGTTGGCGAGCCAACAGACCGAGTGCAACGAGGTCGTCGGTGATCGGGTGTCCGGCGTAGCGACATAAAGGAGGAGGAAAGGAGCGCGCCAGCGCTCCGTTCCGGGGGACAGTCGCGGAGCCGGACACCCGAGCGCCGACGACCGGACCGGCCGGAGAAAAAGGGGAACGCCAACACCCAACAAAAACCTGGCATCAGACTTGCATCACATCTTGTATCCAAGATGGGATGTTTCAACATGGTGCAAGTCGAATCCAAAGACCCCGCGTGGCTCCACCGCCCCAGTGAACCGCTGCGCACGAGGGAAGAAGGCCCCCTCCGGGCCCTGCGTTTCGCCGTCAAGGACAACATCGACGTGCAAGGCTGGCCCACCACCGCCGCCTGCCCCGCCTTCGCCCGCACCCCCACCGCGCACGCCACCGTGGTGCAACGCCTGCTCGATGCTGGTGCCACCCTCGAAGGCAAAACCAACCTCGACCAGTTTGCCTGCGGCCTCAACGGCACCCGCTCCCCCTACGGCCCCGTCCCCAACGCCTTCAACCCCAGCCTCGTCTCTGGCGGCTCCAGCTCCGGCTCCGCCGCCGTCGTCGCCCGCGGCGAGGTCGACTTCGCCCTCGGCACCGACACCGCCGGCTCCGGCCGCGTCCCCGCCGGCCTCAACAACATCGTCGGCCTCAAGCCCTCGCGCGGCCTCATCAGCGCCCACGGCGTGCTGCCCGCCGCGCAAAGCCTCGACTGCGTCTCCATCTTCGCCCGCACCGTGGGCCTGGCCGCGCGCGTGTTCGCGCAAGCCATCGACCACGACCCGCAAGACCCCTACTCCCGCGAATTGCCCCTGGTGACCCGGCCTTGGCCGGCCGGCTTCCGCTTCGGCGTGCCCGACGACCTGAGCGCCTGCGACGCCCCCAGCCGCGCCGCCTTCGAGCAGGCCATCGAACAGCTCAAGGCGCAGGGCGGCACGCCCGTCACCTTCCACTACCAAGCCTTCGCCGAGATCGCCGACCTGCTCTATGAAAGCGCGCTCGTGGCCGAGCGTTATGCCGCCATCCGGCGCTTCTTCGACGAACACGAGGCCGATGTGATCGAGCCCGTGCGCGGCATCGTCGGCCGCGGCCGCGCCTATTCCGCCGCCGACTGGTGCGACGCACAGGTGAAGCTGCAGGCCCTGTCGCAACGCGCCCGCGCGGCCTGGAAGGGCATGGACCTGATGGTCGTGCCCACCATGCCCATGCACGCGTCCATCGCCGACATGCAGGCCGACCCCGTGGCACTCAACCGGCGCCTGGGCGCCTACACCAACTTCGTCAACCTGCTCGACTACGCGGCCCTCTCCGTACCCACCAGCCTGCGCGCCGATGGCCTGCCCTTCGGCGTGACATTGATCGCCCCGGCCGGCATGGACTGGGCGCTGATCGAACTCGGCCAGCGCCTGCACCACGCCAGCGGCCTCACGCAAGGCGCGACGGGCGAGGCGCTGCCCCCACCCGAGGTGTTGCCGCTGCAGGAAGAAGCGCGCGTGCGCGTGGCCGTGGTCGGCGCGCACCTCAGCGGCATGCCGCTCAACAGTCAACTCACCGAGCGCGAGGGCCGCCTGCTGCGCACCACCACCACCAGCGCCGACTACCGCTTCTTCGCCCTGCCCGGCACCACGCCGCCCAAGCCGGGCCTGCTGCGCGTCGCGCCCGGCCAGGGCGCACCGATCGCCGTGGAGGTGTGGGACATGCCGCTGCGCCACTACGGCGGCTTCGTCGCGCTCATTCCCGCGCCGTTGGGGATCGGCAGCCTGGAACTCGCCGACGGCGAGCGCGTGCAGGGCTTCGTCTGCGAACACGCCGCCACGCTGGGCGCGCTCGACATCACGCCGCACGGCGGCTGGCGCGCCTACCTGGCACAGGCCAGCCGGCCGGCCACCGCACTCAACGCCTGACCCCTTTCGCCCTTCCTCCATCCCACCGCAGGAGTTCTTCATGACCACCCTCCCCCGCGCCCCCGCTCCCCGCCGCCGCCAGGTGCTTCAACTGGGCGCCACCGCCGCCGTGCTGGGCGCGCTCGGCGCTCCCGCCGTGCGCGCGCAAACCGGTCCCAAGGTCCGCGTCGGCTACTGGCCCATCGCCGCCGGCCTGCCGTTCTACTCGGCCGTCGAGCTGGGCTACTTCAAGGAGGCCGGCCTGGACGTCGAGCCGCTCAAGTTCGCCGGCGCGCAGCAGGTGATGGAGGCCGTGCTCTCGGGCCGCGCCGACGGCACGGCCAATGGCACCGGCTCGGCCAACATCGCCATCGGCGAGATCGCACAGCCGGGCACCTTCAAGATCTTCTGCTCCAACCCGAGCAACGCGAAGAACGTGCTCGACGAAATCATCGTGCCCGTGGCCAGCCCGGCCAAGGCGCTGGCCGACCTCAAAGGCAAGCGCATCGCCTCGGGCCCCGGCATCCAGAACGTCACCCTGGCCAAGACCGTGCTGGAACGCAGCGGCGCCACCGGCGCCACCGTCGTCGAGTTGCCCATCGGCCAACACGTGGCCGCGCTCGCGGCGGGCCAGGTCGACGGGGCCTACACGCTGGAACCCACAGGCACCATCGGCCGCATGAACGGCACCACGCGCGTGCTCGAAGCCGGCGTGATCGCGCACTACGTGCTGGGCGATCCCAACGCGCCGTGGTTCGGTGGCTCGGCCTCGCTCTCGTCCGACTTCATCAAGAAGAACCCCGAGGCCGCGAAGAAATTCGTCGCGGCCTACGGCAGGGGCGTCAACTACGTGCGCACCAAGGCCACCGAAGCGCGCCAGTACCTCAAGGGCTACACCGCCATCGAGGGCGCGCTCACCGGCGAGGTGCCGCTGGCCGCGTACACCATGTACAACGAGTTCACGCCGGCCGACGTGGCGCACTTCCAGAAGTTCTTCGACCTCTTCAGCGAAAAGGGGATCTTCAGCTCGCGCCTGATGGTCGACAGCATGCTCTACAAAGGCTGACGCCATGAGCACCACGCCGCCCGTGGTCGCCGAAGCGGCCAGCAAACCCTGGAGCCCGCCGGCATCGAGCGGTGCGCCCACGCCACCGAAGAAGACCGACTGGGGCAAGGCCTTGCCCTTCGTGGGCCCCATCGTGCTTTTCATCGTCTGGGACCTGGTGGTGCGGCTGGGCTTCATCAAGCCTATCCTGCTGCCACCGCCGCTGGACGCGCTGGGCACTCTGATCGGTGGTCTGGCCGGCGGCCCGCTGCTGGCCGATTTCGGTGTCACGGTGTGGCGCACGGTACAGGCCTTCCTGATCGCGGCCGCGGTGGGCATGCCCCTGGGCATCGTGCTCGGCAGCACCGAGAAGGCCTACCGCAGCGTGGAGTTCCTCATCGACTTCTTCCGCTCCACGCCCTCGTCGGCGCTGATCCCGCTGTTCCTGATGATCTTCGGCGTCTCCGACATCAACAAGGTCGCCATCGCGGCCTTCGGCGCCCTGCTCATCGTGGTGTTCAACAGCGCCTACGGCGTCATCAACGCGCGCAAGCAGCGGGTGATGGCGGCCAGGGTGATGGGCGCCACGCGCTGGCAGGTGTTCCGCGACGTGCTGGTGTGGGAAAGCCTGCAGCCCAGCTTCGTGGGCCTGCGCTCGGCGGTGTCGATGGCGCTGGTCATCGTGATCGTGGCCGAGATGTTCATCGGCGCCGACAGCGGCCTGGGCAACCGCATCATCAACTCGCAACAGGTGATGAACGTGAAGGACATGTACGCCTCCATCCTCGCCGCCGGCGCGCTGGGCTATGCGCTCAACGTGCTTTTCCTGGTCATCGAACGCCGCATCGTGCACTGGAGTGGTCGATGAATGCCGTACTGAACGCCCCCGTCTTCGCCGACGTGCCCGTGCCCGAGTTCAAGCCCGGGCCGGCCGGCACGCACATCACCATCCGCGGCCTCACCAAGTACTTCGCGGGCTGGCCGCTGTACGAGAACTTCGACCTCGACATTCCCAAGCACCGCATCGTCTCGGTCTTCGGCCCCAACGGCTGCGGCAAAAGCACGCTGATCAACATGATCGCGGGCCTGATCCCGATCGACAGCGGCGAGATCCTGTTCGACGGCAAGTCGCTCAAGGACACCAGGATCGGCTACGTGTTCCAGAACTACCGCGAAGCGATGTTCCCGTGGATGCGCACCATCGACAACATCGCCTACCCGCTCAAGCTGGAAGGCAAGAGCAAGGCCGAGGTGGACCGGCGCATGGCCGAGCTGGTGGCCTCTTTCGACGTCAAGTTCGACCTCAACCGCTACCCCTACGAACTCTCGGGCGGGCAGCAGCAGACGGCGTCCATCATGCGCGCGCTCGCGCCGCGCCCCGAGGTGCTGTTCCTCGACGAGCCGTTCTCCGCGCTGGACTTCGAGATGACCCTGTTCATCCGGGAGAAGCTGCAAGAGGTCTTCATGCAGACCGGGACCACCATGGTGCTGGTCTCGCACGACCTGGAAGAAGCCGTGTACCTGGCCGACCAGGTGCTGCTGCTGACCAAGCGGCCCACCAAGGTGGCCGAGATCCTGCGCTACGAGGACCCGCGCCCGCGCACCACCGCCACGTTGTCGGAGCCGAGCTTCGTCGCGGCCAAGAAGCGCAGCCTGGAGATCTTCCAGCGCGAGGTCCGGCGGTGAGGGGCGGCGATGAACGAAGACCAGACCCTGGCCTACGTGCAGGCCGCCGCCGTGGCGCTGGAACTGCCACTGGAAGCGGCACGCGCCGCGCGCGTGGCCACGCACCTGCAGCGCACCGCCGCCATGGCGGCGCTGTTGCAGGCCTATCCGCTGGACGACGACGCCGAACCGGCCGAGGTCTATTGCCCCGCGCCCTTCCCCGCGAAGGCATGACCGAGGCGCGACGAACACCATGACCACCACCACCGCCTCCGCGCCAATGCCCACGCTGAGCCAGACCGCGCGCGCCATCGCCGCCGGGCAACTGAGCGCGAGCGAGGCCCTGGAGGCCCGCATCGCGCGCATCGAGGCCACCGAGCCGCGCATCAACGCCTTCACCGGCAGGCGCTTCGCGGCGGCCCGCGAGCAGGCCGCACGCATCGATGCGTCGCGCGCGCGCGGCGAACCGCCGGGCCCGCTGGCCGGTGTGCCCTTTGCGGTGAAGAACCTGTTCGACATCGCGGGCGAGGTCACACTGGCCGGCTCGAAGGTGAACCGAAGGAACCCGCCGGCGCGCGAGGACGCGGTGCTGGTGCAGCGCCTGCAGGCCGCCGGCGCGGTGCTGGTGGGCTCGCTCAACATGGACGAGTACGCCTACGGCTTCACCACCGAGAACAGCCACCACGGGGCCACGCACAACCCGCACCGGCACGGCCACAGCGCGGGCGGCTCCTCGGGCGGCTCGGGCGCCGCCGTGGCGGCCCACCAGGTGCCGCTGGCGCTGGGCTCGGACACCAATGGCTCCATCCGCGTGCCCTCGTCCTTCTGCGGCGTGTGGGGACTCAAGCCCAGCTTCGGGCGCCTGTCGCGGCGCGGCAGCTTCCCCTTCGTCGCCAACATCGACCACCTCGGCCCCTTCGCGGACGACCTCGCGGGACTGGCTCTGGCCTACGACGCCCTGCAGGGCGCCGACCCGCAGGACCCCGGCTGCTTCGCCACCACGGTGCAGCCCACGCTGCGCGGTCTCGACCAGGGCGCGCAGGGCCTGCGCGTCGGCGTGCTCGGTGGCTACTTCGCCGATTTCGCCGGTGAGGCCGCGCGCGAGGCCGTGGCCCTGGCCGCCGCTGCGCTGGGCGCGCGCGACACGGTGCAATGGCCCGATGCGGCCGAAGCCCGCGCCGCCGCGTTCATCACCACCGCCAGCGAGGGCGGCGCCCTGCACCTGCAGCGGCTGCGCGAGCGCATGGACGACTTCGAGCCGCTGTCGGTGGACCGTT
>NZ_WVZN01000002.1:36763-69031 GCF_011772445.1 Hydrogenophaga sp.
CGCCGGTCGCTGCGCCCGCGCTGGGCAGCGAGTGGATCGAGATCAAGGGGCAGCGCTTTCCCTGCCGGCCCTCGATCGGCCTGCTCACGCAACCCATCTCGTTCGCGGGCTGCCCTGTGGTGGCTGCGCCGCTCTGGCCGTCGGGCACCGACGGCCTGCCCATCGGCGTGCAGCTCATCGCCGCGCCCTGGCGCGAGGACCTGGCGCTGCGAGCGGGCCACGCACTGGAGCAGGCCCGTGTGGCCGCCGTGCGGGCCACGGTGCCGTGACGGCCCAAGGATTTCCTCGTGCCGCGTTCAACCCCACCCCTTCCTCCAGGAGCGTTCCCATGAAGCCGTTCTCTCCCAACCGCCGCGATTCGATCAAGACCCTGGCCGCGCTGGGCGCCGCCAGCACCGGCGTGCTCGCCAGCCCGCTGGCCTTCGCGCAGAAGCCCATCACCGTGGGCGTCATCTACGTCGGCCCGCGCGACGACTATGGCTACAACCAGGCCCAGGCCGAGGCCGCGGCCCAGCTCAAGAAGATGGCCGGCGTGAAGGTCGTCGAGGAAGAGAACGTGCCCGAGACGGCGGCGGTGCAACGCAGCATGACGGGCATGATCGCGCAGGACGGCGCCAGCCTGGTCTTCCCCACCAGCTTCGGCTACTTCGACCCGCACATGCTCGCCGTGGCCGCCAAGTACCCCGACGCGCGCTTCGCCCACTGCGGCGGCATGTGGACGGAGGGCAAGCACCCGAAGAACACCGCCAGCTTCTTCGGCTACATCGACGAGTGCCAGTACCTCAACGGCGTGGTCGCCGCGCACATGAGCAAGAGCAACAAGCTCGGCTTCATCGCGGCCAAGCCCATCCCGCAGGTGCTGCGCAACATCAACGCCTTCACCATGGGCGCGCGCTCGGTCAAGCCGGGCATCACCACTCAGGTGATCTTCACGGGCGACTGGTCCATGCCGGTGAAGGAGGCCGAGGCCACCAACAGCCTGGCCGACCAGGGCGTGGACGTGTTCACCATGCACGTCGATGGCCCGAAGGTGATCGTGGAGACCGCGGCCAAGCGCGGCAAGATGGTCTGCGGCTACCACGCCAGCCAGGCCAGGCTGGCGCCCAACGCCTACCTGACCGGCGCGGAGTGGAACTGGCTCACCGCGTACACCACCTTCATCGAGGCCGCGCGCAGCGGCAAGCCGCACCCCAACTTCGTTCGCGGCGGGCTCAAGGAAGGCTTCGTGAAGACCTCGGCCTACGGGCCCATGGTCACGGACGCGGCGAAGAAGCAGGCCGACGGCATCAAGGCGCAGATGGGCGCGGGCAGCTTCGACATCTTCAAGGGACCGTTGAAGGACAACAAGGGCGGCACACCGATCGCGGCGGGCAAGGTGCTCAAGCAGACCGACCTCGAGTTGGAAAAGATGAACTACCTCGTGGAAGGCGTGGTGGGCAGCGTCTGACACCGACACGGCCATGCGCAACGCCATCGAGAGCATCGCCCTGCCCGCCGGCGCCATCGCGGCGGCGCTGGGCGTGTTCGGCGGCATCGTCGCGCTCGCCGGCGTGGACCCGGTGGAGGTGTGGGTGCTGCTGTTTCGCGGCGCCTTCGGCGACAGCTTTTCCTGGCAGAACACGCTGCAGCGCGCGGCGCCCCTGATGCTGACCGCGCTGTGCGTGGCGATCCCGGCGCGCGCGGGCCTCATCGTGATCGGCGGCGAGGGCGCGCTGGTGCTGGGCGGCCTGGCCTGCGCCGCGCTGGCGCACGCGCTGCCCCTGCCCACGAACCTGGCGGGCACGCTGCTGGCGTGCCTGGCCGGCGCGCTGGCCGGCGGCCTGTGGATGGCGCTGGCGGGCTGGCTGCGCCAGTACCGCGGCATCAACGAAACCATCAGCAGCCTGCTGCTGGCCTATGTGGCCATCGGCCTGTTCAAGCACCTGGTGGAGGGGCCGCTGCGCGACCCGGCGAGCCTGAACAAGCCGTCCACGCCCGCGCTGGACGAGGGCCTGCTCATCGGCACCATCGCCGGCTCGGACGTGCACTGGGGACTGGTGGTGGGCGTGCTGGCCTGCGCGGTGGCGGGCCTCTGGCTGCGCTTCACGCCCTCGGGCTTTTCGGTGCGCGTGGTGGGCGGCAACCCGCGCGCCGCGCAACTGGTGGGCCTGCCGGCCACGCGCCTGATCGCGCTGGCCTGCGCCCTGGGCGGCGCGGCGGCCGGCGTGGCGGGCGCCATCGAGGTGGCCGCCGTGCACACCAGCGCCAACGCGGCCCTCATCGCCGGCTACGGCTACGCGGGCATCCTGGTGTCCTTCATCGCACGCCACCAGCCGCTGGCCATCATCCCGGTGGCCATCCTGTTCGGCGGGTTCGGGGCGGCCGGCAGCCTGCTGCAGCGCCGCCTGGGCCTGCCCGACGCCTCGGTGCTGCTGCTGCAGGGCATCGCCTTCGTCTTCATCCTGGCCAGCGAGGCCCTGCGCGAACGCGACTGGAAAGGCTTCCTCGCGCTCTTCGGTCGCTTCGGGCCGTCCGAACCGATGCCACTGCCCCCGCTGGCGCCGCGGCCCGGCACGGGAGACCAAGCATGACAGCGGAGCAGTGGCTCATCCTGTTGTCGGGCATCGTCGGCGGCGCCTTGCGCGTGGGTGTGCCCTTCCTGTTCGTGAGCTTGGGCGAGTGCCTCACCGAAAAGGGCGGGCGCATCAACCTGGGCCTCGAAGGCGTACTGGTGCTGTCGGCCATGGCGGCCTTCGGCGCCTCGTACCTCAGCGGCTCGGCCTGGGTCGGTGTGCTGGCGGCGGCGGTGGTCGGTGCGCTGCTGGCCACGCTGCACGGCCTGCTGTGCTCGCTGCCGCGCGTCAACGACATCGCCACCGGCATCGCGCTGATGCTGCTGGGCATGGGGCTGGCCTTCTACCTCGGCAAGCCGCTGATCCAGCCGCAGGCGGCGCAGTTGCCCGCCATACCCCTGGGCTTCTGGAGCGACTCGCCCGCCGTGCGCTCGGCCCTGCAGATCAACCCGCTGCTGCCCGTCGGCATCGCGCTCGCGGGCGGGCTGTGGTGGGCCTTTGCCCACACGCGCGCCGGCCTGCTGGTGCGCCTGGCCGGCGACTCGGCCAACGCCGCGCGCGCGCTCGGCTACTCCGTGCCGGGCATCCGCATCGCGGCCACCGCCGCCGGCGGCGCGATCGCGGGCCTGGGGGGCGCCTCGCTCACGCTGTTCTACCCGGGCAGCTGGAACGAGGGCATCTCCAGCGGCCAGGGCCTCATCGCCGTGGCGCTGGTGATCTTCGCGCGCTGGCACCCGCTGCGCTGCGTGGGTGCCGCGCTGCTGTTCGGCGGCGCGGGCGCCATCGGGCCGGCCCTGCAATCGGTCGGCATCGGCTGGGGCTACCACCTCTTCAACACCGTGCCCTACCTGCTCACCCTGCTGATCCTCGTGATCACCTGCCGACCCGGCCAGGTGGTGCCCGGCAGTCCCACCGAACTCTCATCGAACCGCTGACATGGAACGCTTCGTCGACGCCCACCCCTACGCCTGGCCCTACAACGGCGACCTGCATCCCGGGAACACCGCGCTCGTCGTCATCGACATGCAGACCGACTTCTGCGGCGAAGGTGGCTACGTGGACAAGATGGGCTACGACATCTCGCTCACGCGCGCCCCGATCGAGCCGCTGAAAAGGCTGATGGCCGCGATGCGCGCGGCCGGCTACCCGGTGATGCACACGCGCGAAGGCCACCGGCCCGACCTGTCGGACCTGCCCGCGAACAAGCGCTGGCGCTCGCGCCAGATCGGCACCGATGGCGTGGGCATCGGCGACGACGGGCCCTGTGGCCGCATCCTGGTGCGCGGCGAGCCGGGCTGGGAGATCATTCCCGAACTCGCGCCGCTGCCGGGCGAGGTGGTGATCGACAAACCCGGCAAGGGCTCGTTCTGCGCGACGGACCTGGAACTGATCCTGCGCACGCGCGGCATCGAGAACCTGCTGCTCGCCGGCATCACCACCGACGTGTGCGTGCACACCACCATGCGCGAGGCCAACGACCGCGGCTTCGAGTGCCTGTTGCTGTCGGACTGCACCGCCGCCACCGACCGGGGCAACCACGAGGCCGCGCTCAAGATGATCACCATGCAAGGCGGCGTGTTCGGCGTGCACGCGCCCTCGCTGGCCGTGCTGGAAGCGATCGCATGATCGACGCGCCCGCCACCCCCATTGGCGCGCTGCCACGCGGCCTCGGTGCCATGTCGCTGGAGACCTGCGGCCTGGGCATGCGCTTCGGCGGATTCGACGCCCTGCGCGACGTGAACCTGAAGGTGGCGCCCGGCACGGTGCACGCGCTGCTGGGGGAGAACGGCGCGGGCAAGAGCACGCTGGTGAAGTGCGTCGCGGGCTTCCAGCGGCCCACCAGCGGCAGCGTGCTGGTGGACGGGCGCGAGCAGGCCATCGCCAACCCGGTGGTCGCGCGCGAACTGGGCATCGGCATGGTGTACCAGCACTTCACGCTGGCGCCGGGCATGACGGTAGCCGAGAACCTGTTGCTGGCGGGCGGCCGGGTGCCCGCGCGCATCGATTGGCGGCGCGAACGCGAGCGGCTCGCCGCGTTTCTCGACACCACGCCGTTCAGGCTCGACCTGGAGGCGAAGCCACAGGCCCTGGCCGCGGGCGAGAAGCAGAAGCTCGAACTGCTGAAGCAGCTCTTCCTCAAGCCGCGCCTGCTGATCCTGGACGAACCGACCTCGGTACTGACGCCGCAGGAAGCCGACGAGGTGCTGGGCCATGTGCGCGGCTTCGCCCTGAGCGGGCTGTGCACGGTGGTCATCATCACGCACAAGTTTCGTGAGGTGATGGCCTACGCCGACGACGTCACCGTGCTGCGGCGCGGCCAGGCGGTGCACCACGCGGCCGTGGCGCAAACCGACCCGACGAAGCTGGCGCAGGCCATGGTGGGCGGCGCCGAGGCGCCCAGCGAGGTCGTCGACGCCGACGCGGCGATGGTGTCTGCCGCGGTCGCTTCCCCGGGCAATGCCCCGCCCGCGCTGGAGGTGCAGGGCCTCAGCGCCATGGGTGATCGCGGCACGCTGGCCGTGCGCGACCTGAGCCTGTCGGTGGCGCCAGGCGAGATCCTCGGGGTGGCGGGCGTGTCCGGCAATGGCCAGCGCGAGCTGGTGGAGGCGCTGGTGGGCCAGCGCGCACGCGCCGCCGGCCGCGTGCGTGTGCAGGGCGAACCGTATGCCGCGCGGCGCGAGGAGAACCACCGCCTGAAGGTGCGCAGCCTGCCCGAAGAGCCCTTGCGCAGCGCTTGCGTGGGCGATCTGTCGGTGGCGCAGAACATGGCGTTGCGCGACTTCGACCGTCCGCCCTTGTGCGCGGGCGGTCGGCTGCGCTTCAGCGAATGGCGCCGCCGCGCGCGCGAGTGGATCGCCGACTACGGCATCAAGACCCAGGGCGAGAACGCGCCCATCCGCAGCCTCTCCGGCGGCAACGTGCAGCGCGCGGTGCTGGCGCGCGAACTGCATGGGCAGATCAGCGTGCTGATCGCGGCCAACCCCGTGTTCGGCCTCGACTTCGCGGCGGTGCGCGAGATCCATGGCCGCCTGCGGGAGGTGAAGCGCCAGGGCGGCGCCGTGCTGCTGATCAGCGAAGACCTGGACGAGCTGCTGGAACTGGCCGACCGCATCGTGGTGATGAGCGGGGGCGGCATCGCCTTTGAAACCCCGGCCGCTCAAGCGGACCGGCAAACGCTGGGCGCCCACATGGGCGGCGGACATTGATGAACATTCCTGCCCAACCCTTCGCCTTCGAATTCGATCCCGCGCACGCGGCGCTGGTCATCATCGACATGCAGCGCGACTTTGTGGAGCCCGGCGGCTTCGGCGAGACCCTGGGCAACGACGTCTCGCTGCTGCAGGCCATCGTGCCCGCCTGCCAGGCCGTGCTGCACGCCTGGCGCCGCGCGGGCGGCCTGGTGGTGCACACCCGCGAGGCGCACCGCCCCGACCTGTCGGACTGCCCGCCGGCCAAGCGCCTGCGCGGCAGCCCCACGCTGCGCATCGGCGACGAGGGTCCCATGGGCCGCATCCTGATCGCGGGCGAGCCGGGCAACCAGATCATCGAGGCGCTCGCGCCGCGGCCCGGCGAGATCGTGCTCGACAAACCCGGCAAGGGCGCCTTCTACGCCACGCCCTTGCACAACCTGCTGCAACAGGCCGGCGTCACGCAGCTCGTGTTCATGGGCGTCACGACCGAGGTTTGCGTGCAGACCAGCATGCGCGAGGCCAACGACCGGGGCTTCGACGCCCTGCTGCTGGAGGACTGCACCGAGAGCTACTTCCCGCACTTCAAGCGCGCCACGCTGGAGATGGTCCGCGCGCAGGGCGCGATCGTCGGCTGGACCGCCTCCAGCGCCGCGCTGTTGGCCGCGCTGCCCGCGCTGCCCGTGCGATCAGGGCGCTGACCCTCACACTGCTAGAGTGCCTTCGTGCCCACCACCAGCAAACGTCGTTCCACTCCCCACGCCACGCGCGCCGCGACGCCGCCCTCGCGCGCGGACGAGGTCTACGAACAGCTCAAGCGCGACATCGCCGACTTCCACCTGCTGCCCGGCGACCGCTTCACCGAGAACGAACTCTGCGAGCGATTGCACGTGTCGCGCACGCCGGTGCGCCAGGCCTTGATCCGGCTGCAGCAGGAGGGCTTCGTGGAGGTGCTGTTCCGCGCCGGTTGGCGCGTGCTGCCTTTCGACTTCAACCGCTTCGACCAGCTCTACGACCTGCGCATGCTGCTGGAGACCGCGGCCGTGCAGCGCCTGTGCGCGCACGAGGGCCCGCCCGGCCCGCTGTTGCAGGGCCTGAAGGACCTGTGGCTGGTGCCGGCCACCGAGCGCGAGAGCGACGCGGCCGCGGTGGCGGCGATGGACGAGGCCTTTCACCAGACGCTGGTGCGCGCGGCAGGCAACGACGAACTCGCGCGCGTGCACCAGGACGTGACCGAGCGCATCCGCATCATCCGGCGGCTGGACTTTCTGAAGCAGATGCGCATCGACGCGACCTACGACGAGCACGCCAAGATTCTGCGCGCCGTGCTGGCGCGCAACGCCGACCGGGCGAGCCTGCTGCTGCGCACGCACATCCAGACCAGCCAGGTGGAGGTGCGCAAGATCACCCTGCACCAGGTGTTTCTGGCGCGGCAGACGGGGGTGGGCTGACTTCTGCCTTGTTGCGGCTGGGCTCGCGTAGCGCTTCACTTCGCTCGTTGCACCTCGCGAAGCTCGCGGACGCTGGGTGCACTGCTCCGCGAGCCGAAGAAGCAGTGGCGCGCCCACAGACCGAGTGCCAACGAGGTCGTCGGCGCTCGGGTGTCCGGCGCAGCGACATAAAGGCGGAGGAGCGGAGCGCGCCAGCGCTTCGCTCCGGGGGACAGTCGCGGAGCCGGACACCCGAGCGCCGACGACCGGATCAGCCGGAGAAAGCCGGAGCAGCCGGAGCAACAGGAAAAAAGAATCCCCCAAGCACGCCCAACCCACATCAATGTTAAGAATTATTTGCATTTAGAATTCGGCGTTTCCCCTTCTGTCCTGGAGAAATCGCCATGCGCCTGAAGCCCCTCGCCGCCGCCACCGTGCTCGCCCTGAGCCTGGCCGCCCCCCTGCACGCCCAGACCGCCGCCACGCCCGCCAGCGTCGCCGCCCACTACGCCACCCTGGTGCACGCCAACTACGAGGACACGCTCAACGCCGCCAAGGCCCTGCAGGCCGCCGTCAAGGCCTTCACCGCCGCGCCCTCGCAGCAGACCCAGGACGCCGCCCGCAAGGCCTGGCTCGACGCCCGCGAGTTCTATGGCCAGACCGAAGCCTTCCGCTTCTACGGCGGCCCCATCGACAACGACAACGGCCCCGAAGGCCAGCTCAACGCCTGGCCCATGGACGAGTCCTACGTCGACTACATCGACGGCAAGAAGACCGCCGGCATCGTCAACAACAAGAAGCAGGCCCTCACCAAGAAGGCCCTGGCCGCCATGAACGAAAAGGGCGGTGAGGAAAACATCGCCACCGGCTGGCACGCCATCGAATTCATGCTCTGGGGCCAGGACCTGTCCGAGACCGGCCCGGGCAACCGCAGCTTCGAGGACTTCGTGGACGGCAAGGCGCCCAACGCCGACCGCCGCCGCCAGTACCTCAACGTCGTCACCGAACTGCTGGTCGACGACCTGAGCGGCCTGGTGAAGGCCTGGGCGCCCGGCGCCAAGAACAACTACCGCGCCAAGTTCGAAAAGGGCGGCAACGAGTCCCTGCGCAAGATGTTCGTGGCCATGGGCTCGCTCTCGCGCGGCGAACTGGCCGGCGAGCGCCTGGAAGTGGCCCTGGCCAGCCAGGACCAGGAAGACGAACACAGCTGCTTCTCCGACAACACCCACCGCGACGCCGCGACCAACGCCAAGGGCATCGAGAACGTCTGGCTGGGCCGCTACGTGCGCGCCGACGGCAGCACGCTGCAAGGCCCCAGCCTGCGCGACCTGGTGAACGCCAAGGACGCCGCGCTGGCCGAGAAGACCTCGAAGCAGATCCGCAGCTCCGTGGAAGCGGCCGAGGCCATTCCCGCGCCCTTCGACCGCGCCATCATCGCCGGCTCGGCGGGCCGCCCCAGGATCGAGGCCACCATCAAGAGCCTGACGGAGCAGTCCAACGACATCGTGGCGGCCGCCGCGGCCGTGGGCATCAAGAAACTCACGCTGGTGCAGCCGTGAGGCGCGCGGCCTTCACGGCCGCTGCGCTGACCGCCATCGCGGCGGCCACCATGGCCGCTGCGCTTCACATGGGGCAGGCCGGTGCGCAGACCGCCGCCCCCGCCGATGTGGCCCCCGATCCGCTGGGCGAGAAGACCGGCGGCGAGACCACGGTCTGGGCGACGGGCAAGAACGCGTTTTCCTTCCCCGCCGCCAACCTGACGGACCCGGAACGCACGCGCTTCGTCATCGGCAACTCCTTCTTCAAGCGCAACTGGGTCGAGTCGCCCGCCAGCACCACGGCGCGCGACGGCCTGGGTCCGCACTTCGTGGCGCGCTCCTGCGGCGCCTGCCACCTGTTCGACGGCCGCGGTGAGCCGCCGCCGTGGAAGCGCGGCATTTCCGACGAGGAGCCGCTGGCGCTGCTGATGCGCCTGTCGGTGCCCGGCACGGACGCCAAGGGCGGCCCCCGCCACGACCCCGTGTACGGCGACCAGCTCAACACCTCGGCGGTGCAGAACGTCAAGCCGGAAGCGCGCGTTCGCCTGCGCTGGGCGGCGGTGAAGGGCCGTTTCGCCGACGGCACGCCCTACACGCTGCAGAAGCCCGAATACATCATCGACCGCCTGGCCTACGGCCCGCTCGCCCAGGGTGCCATGCTGAGCCCGCGCATCGCGCCGCAGGTCATCGGCGTGGGCCTGCTGGAGGCTATCGCCGAGCGCGACATCCTGGCCAATGCCGAGGCGCAGGCCGCCCTGCCCGGGCCCATCAAGGGCCAGGCCAACCGCGTGTGGGACGCCTTCGCGCAGCGCGAGATGGTCGGCCGCTTCGGCTGGAAGGCCAACGTGGCCACGATCGCGCACCAGACGGCGGGGGCCTTCCACGGTGACATCGGCATCACCTCGGCCCAGCACCCGCAGCAGACCTGCACGCCGACGCAGAAGGACTGCCTGGCGGCGCCGCATGGCGGCACGCCGGACGAACCCGAGATCGACGACAAGACGCTGGGCGAGGTGGTCTTCTACCAGGCCACGCTGGCGCCTCCCGCGCGCCGCAACGCCCAGGACCCGACCGTGCAGCGCGGCCAGGCCCTGTTCGCGCAGGCGCAGTGCGCGGTGTGTCACCGGCCCAGCTACACCACGGCCGAAGGACCCTTCCCGCACCTCACCAGCAAGGCCCTGCAAGGCCAGACCATCCACCCCTACACCGACCTGCTGCTGCACGACATGGGCGAGGCGCTGGCCGATGGCCGGCCCGACTTCCTGGCCAATGGCCGGCAGTGGAAAACGCCGGCGCTGTGGGGCATCGGCCTGATCAAGGACGTGAACGGCCACACGCGCCTGCTGCACGACGGCCGCGCCGATGGCGTGCTCGAGGCCATCCTGTGGCACGGCGGCGAGGCCGAAGAGAGCAAGCAGCGCGTGCTGAAGTTCAGCGAGGCCGATCGCCAGGCGCTGGTGAAGTTCGTGGAGAGTCTCTGATGCACCGGCGTGCCGCCACACTCGTCCTGCTGCTCGGCGCGCCTGGCGCGTTGTGGGCGCAGGCCGCCGCCCCGTACTACTACCCGCCCGACGCGGTGTCCGCCCTGTACCGCGAGCACACGGCACCGCTGGCGCGCGCCTTCGCCACGCAAGCGCCCGCGCTGGTGCAGGCGCTGCAGGCGCACTGCGAAGGCCCGACCGCGCTGGCCCCGGCGCGCGCCGCGTGGACGCAGACCACGCTGGCCTGGGAGCGCCTGGCGGCCGTGGCCGTGGGCCCGCTGATCGAGCGCCGCTCGCTGCGCGCCATCGACTTCCAGCCGCTGCGGCCCGAGCTGCTCAGGCGCATGCTCGCGCGCGAGCCCAAGACGCTGGAGGACATGGTGCGCGTGGGCACGCCGGCCAAGGGCCTGCCCGCCATCGAGCACCTGCTGTGGACGGCGCCCGCCGCGCCGCGCAGCGGGGCCTGCACCTACGCCGTGCTGGCCGCCCAGGAGGTGCAGCGCGAGGCAGATGCCCTGCGCGCCGCCTTCGACGCCCTGGCCGCCACGCCGCCCGACGAGGAAGCCGCCGTCACGGCCTTCGTGGAGTTCATCAACCAATGGCTCGGCGGACTGGAGCGCCTGCGCTGGATGGGCATGGAAAAGCCCCTGCGCGAAGCGGAAACGCGCGGCGCCGCGCCGGAGTTCGCGCGCCAGCCCAGCGGCCAGACCGGCGCGGCCTGGGCCGCCGGCTGGGCCGAGCTGCGCGCCTTGGCGCGCCAGCCCGACAGCGGCGCGCCCGCCCTCGGCGCGGGCCCGGTGAGCATCGAGAGCTACCTGCGCGGGCGCGGCCACATCGCACTGGCCGATCGCTGGCGCGCCACGGTGGATGAGGCGGACCGCGCGATGCAGTCTCTGCAACCCGGCAAACCCGCCAGCGTCGACGCCACGGCGCGCACCCTCAAGAAACTGACCACGATGATGCAAGCCGAAGTCGCCGGCAGTCTTGAAGTGAACCTGGGGTTCTCCAGTGCCGATGGAGATTGACGCCCGCGCCGGCCTCACACGCCGGGCCCTGCTCGCCCTGCTGGGCGCCATGGCCTGGCCACCGGTGCAAGCCGGCGAGTCCGACGAGCTCCTGGCCAGCTGGGCCGAAGCAGGCCGCTACCACGCTGGCCGCCTGCGCCTGGGCGCTGACGGCGCGCGCGTGGACGCGCGCATCGAACTGCCCACCCGCGCGCACGGACTCGCGCTCGACACCGATGGCAGCGTGCTCGTGGCCGCGCGCCGCCCGGGCGACTGGCTGCTGCGCTGGCGCCCCGGGGGCGGCGAGCCGCAGTGGCACTGGGTGGACGACGACCGCCGGCTCAATGGCCACGTGCTCCCCTCGAGCGACGGGCGTTCGGTGTGGACCACCGAGACGGACCAGGCCGACGCCAGCGGTTTGATCGGCCGGCGCGACGCGCGCACGCTGGAGAAGACCGGCGAGTGGGCCACGCACGGCATGGACCCGCACGAGATGCTGGTGCTGCCTGAGGCCCTGGGACCTTTCCCCGCCGGCACCCTGCTGGTGGCCAACGGCGGCATCCCCACGCAAAGCGAAACCGGGCGCAGCCACCGCGACCTCTCCCGCATGGATCCCTCGCTGGTCGCGCTCGACCCCGCCAGCGGCGCCCTGCTGGGCCAGTGGCGCCTGCACGACCCGCGCCTGAGCGTGCGCCACCTCGCCTGGGACCCGGTGAGCCGGCGCGTGGGCATCGCCCTGCAAGCCGAACACGAGGACGAAGCCGCGCGCCGCGACGCGCCGCTGCTGGCCACCTGGGACGGCAGCGCCTTGAAGGCATCGCCCCCCATGGCCGGCGCGCTCGGCTACGGCGGTGACATCTGTGCGCGCGGGGGCGGTGGCTTCTGGCTGAGCGCCACGCGCGCGAACGCGCTGCTGGCGCTGGCGCCGGACGGCGCGATCGCGGACCGGGTCGTCCTGCCGTCGGCGGGTGCGCTCGCCGCGCAAGCCGGGCACGCCTGGGCCGGCGGCGCGGCGGCGATGTGGGACGACGGCCGGCGGCGCGACTGGCCCGCCGCGCTGCAACTCGACAACCACTGGGTGAGCGCGCCGCGCGCCTGAGCGGCGCGCCGTCCGGGCCGCCTCACCAGGGCAGCGGCGCACGCTCCAGCGCGGTCTCCATCGTCGGCAGGGCCAGCAGGCCCGCCTCCAGTTGCGCATGCAGGCCCGACTGCAGGGTGGCCACCAGCGCGGGCGCCACCGCCGTCGGCACCTGCTCCAGCAGGGCCTGCGCGGTGGCGAGGTCGTTCAACTCCCCCAGCAGGGTCTGCGCATCGGCCAGCGTGGCGGTGCTGCGCGCGGCGCGCTTGGGGTCGAGCAGGCCGATCAGGAATTCCTGCGTGTAGCGCAGCTTCTTGAGCGCCAGCCGCAGCTCGTGGCGGCCGTCCGGGCCAAGGCGGCGTGCGTCGCGCGCCTGTTCGCGCAGCCGCCGGTGGCCGGTGCGCAGCGTGGCCACGGCCCAGCGCGGCAGCTTCACGCCTTTGCCCGACACGGGCAGCGCGAAGGCCGAGCGCGTGAAGGCCAGCAGGGCCAGCGCGTGCGCCGGCTCCGCCAGGGCGCGCGCCACCGCGAGGTTGGCCGCGCGGCGCTGCGCATCGACCCAGGCGCGCAGAGCCTTGGCCTCGGCGCGGGTGTCGCTCTCGGGCAGGCGCTCGGGCAGCCATTCGGTGGCGAACACGTCCCAGTTGCGGGCGGTGCCCAGCACGTCGGCCAGCGCATTCCAGTGCGCGGACCAGTGCGACACCCAACGCGGCGGCAGGTACCCGCGGAACAGGCGCAGACCGGTGCGCAGGCGCCGCAGGGCCACGCGCATCTGGTGGACGAACTCGGGGTCGGGCAGGGGCGCGGCGGCGGGCGGCAGACCGGCGATCGCGCGCGACTCGGCCTCGTTGGCCTGCAGGTGCGCCACGCAGGCCAGGCCGGCGGCCTGGAAGGCCTGGCGCACATCCATGTCGGGCGAAAGCGCCAGCGGCATGGCGCGCCGGGCCTGCGCCGCCTGGCCCGAGAACAGGGTGTAGCCGCGCTCGGCCTTGCTGCGCGGCTCGGGGTGCAGGCGCAGCGCGCGCGCCGTCTGGCCCTCGGGGCCCAGCACCAGCGTGTGCGCCAGGTCGAACAGCGCATCGACCGGGCCGTCCAGCAGCTCCAGCTCCACCTCGAGCAGGCGCTCGCGGCGCGCGCGCCGGCCGCTGCCCGCGCTGATCTCGCCCTCATCGAACGCCAGCTCGATGCGCGCGCCGGCGTGATCCACCACCGCGGCGCGGCGCACGAAGTCCGTGCGGAACACCGCGCGCAGCCTGGGCGCCCAGGCCTGCAGGGCCTCGGCCACCGCCGGGTCGTCCACGATGCGCGCGAAGTCCGGCTTGCCGCGTGGCTTGGGCACCTCCCATTCGCCACGCTGCGACAGGCCACCCACGGTGCTGCCGGTGGTCTTCACCGTGAGCCAGTGGCGCTCGCCCACGCGGCGCTCGCGCAGGGCCATGCGCGCTTCGCGCAGCGCCAGCTCCGGCGTGTCGAAGTAGGTGTTGTGCAGGCGTTGGCCAACGCGCGGCAGCGCCTGCAGCAGCGGGTGCGCCAGCAGACGCCCGGCGTCCGCCGGGTGCAGCGCGAGCTTGATTTCGGTTTCCTGGGGCATGGGGCGATGAGATCACAGCTTCTTCAGCCCGCACCTTACAACCGGTAACGACGGTGGCGCTACCTCGGCCAACAATGCACGTCCGCGCACCCCACGGTGCGACGTCGTTGGAGACGAGCGTGAACAAGACGATGTATCGGATGCGCGCCGCGCTGGGCGTGGCACTGGTGGCCGTGCTGGCGGCCTGCGGCGGCGGCGGTGGAGGGGCCGGCGACACCGGCAGCGGCACGCTGCGCGTGGCGCTCACCGACAACCCCGCCTGCGGCTACGACGAGGTGGTGGTCACCGTGAGCGAGGTGCGCGTGCACACCGCAGACGCACCCGACAACGACCCGGCCTGGCGGTCCATCCCCGTGAGCCCGCCGCGCACCATCAACTTGCTGGACTACACCAATGGCGCCCTGCTCGACCTGGGCCAGACCCTGGTGCCCGCCGGCACCTACACCCGGCTGCGCCTGGTGCTGGCCGCCAACACCGGCGCACAGGCCGACCGCAACTGGATCGTGCTCAGCGGCAACCCGGGCGTGAGAGTGCCGCTCAAGACGCCCAGCGGCCAACAGTCGGGTCTGAAGGTGCAGACCAGTCTGTCCGTGCAGCCCAACGGCCTGACCGACGTGGTGATCGACTTCGATGCCTGCCAATCGGTGGTGATGGCGGGCCATTCGGGCCAGTACCTGCTCAAGCCCGTGCTGCGCACCCTGCCGCGCGTGGAAACCGGCGTGGTCGGCGAGGTCTCGATCGCTGCGGCCACGGCCGGTGCCAGCGTGTCGCTGCAGCAGAACGGCGAGGTGCGCCGCGCCACCGTGGCCGACGCCAACGGCCTCTTCAAACTGCAGCCGGTGGAGCCGGGCCAGTACACGCTGGTGGTGGTCACGCCGGGGTACGCCACCGCCGCGGTGCGCCAGGTGCAGGTGTTCGACGGACAGCTCGTGCGCGCGGCACCCGCCGGCCAGCGCATCGACCCGCCGGCCTCGGGCACGGCCATCTTCGCCGGGCAGGTGTCGATCACGCCGGTGCCCGCCGAGATCGAGGCGTCCGTGGCCGTGCGCCAGACGCTCACCGCCGGAGACACGATCACCCTGGTGAACCGCCCGGTCAACGCCATCACCGGCGAATACGCCTTCACCGGTCTGGCGGTGGACGCACCGCGCGTGGCCCAGCACGCCGCCGGCGGCGCGCTGAGCTTCTCGGACGACAACGGCGCCGCGGGCAACTTCACCGTGCGCGCCACCACGGGCGGCGTCAGCAAGACCGCCGATCACCTGGCGGTGAGCGACAGCGACACCGTCGACCAGGATTTCGTTTTCCCCTGAACCGCAGAGCCCCACGCCATGCCCCTTCTTCATCGCTCCCTCTCCCCGTTCCTGCTCAGCGCCGCGCTGGCGCTGGCCGTCGCACCCGCGCTGGCCGAGAAGCCCCCGCACGCCGGCGGTGGCAAGCACGGCCAGGCGGAAGAAAAGGCCAAGGGCGGCGGCAAACCGCACAAGGGCGGCGGCGGCGGTGACCGCGACAGCGGCGCGCGCCACGCCCCCTCGGGCGGCGACCGCACCGACATTTCGGTGAACGTGCAGATCGGTGGCTACTTCACCGACGCGCAGCGCCGCACCGTCGTCGACTACTACGAGCCGCGCTTTCGCGCCGGCAACTGCCCCCCCGGCCTGGCCAAGAAGAACAACGGCTGCCTGCCGCCGGGGCAGGCGAAGCAGTGGCGCCGCGGCGCGCCGCTGCCGGGCGACGTCATCTACTACCCGGTGCCCGACGCCATCTCCATCCGCCTGGGCGTGCCGCCCGCGGGCCACAAGTACGTGCGCGTGGCCACCGACATCCTGCTCATCGCCGTGGGCACGGGCATGGTGATCGACGCCATCGAAGACCTGAGCCGGCTGTGAAGCGCCCGCTGGCCGCCGCGGCGCTGGCCCTCATCGCCACCAGCGGCCTCGCACAGGAACGCGGCGAGGCACCGGCCGCCGCGCAACCCCAGGCACCGCGCGACGAGGTGGCGCTGCAGGCCAGCCGCGACTACCTCGTCGGCGCGGCCATCGGCTCCTCAGCCAACCCGCTGGGCACGGCAGAACAGAAAATCTCGTTCGGTGGCATCTGGGCCTTCCAGCTCGGGCGCTTCCGCTTCGCGAGTTCCGGCGCCAGCGCCCTGCTCAACCAGGGCCGCGAAACGGTCGACAGCGGCGTGAGCACGCAGCTCGCGCGCAGCGACAAGGTCTCGCTCAACACCTCGCTCGCCATCGACGACGGCCGCGACTGGCGCGACGAGAAAGACCCGCGCTTCCACGGCCTGGGCAAGGTGCGCGCCACCGTGCGCGGCCGCCTCACGCTGGGCCTCTCGCTCAGCGAGCGCTGGAGCCTGACCAGCCGGGCCTCTCAAGACCTGCTGGGCCGAGATGGCGGCCTGCGCCTGGACACGGGGCTGAACTACCGCTACCGGATCTCGCGCGACACGCACTGGGACCTGTCGTTCGGCGCGGGCTGGGCCAACGGCAGATTCCGCCAGACGCACTACGGCATCAGCCCCGAAGGCGCCGCGGCCACCGGCCTGCCGGCGTATGCCATCGGCTCGGGCTGGGACAGCCTCTCCATGGGCTGGCGCATCACCTCGGCGCTGAACCGGCACTGGGTGGGCTACGCGGGCCTGGGCGTGGCGCAGTTGCAGGGCGCCGCGCGGCGCAGCCCGCTGGCCACGAGGCCCACCACCTACAGCGCGGGGGTGGGGCTGGCGTATCGCAATCGCTGAGGCTTACAACAGCCGCGCGAGGTAGTGCCCCGTGTGGCTCGCCGGGTTTGCCGCCACGTCCTCGGGCGTGCCCTGCGCCACCACGGTGCCGCCGCCGGTGCCGCCCTCGGGGCCCAGGTCGATCACCCAGTCGGCGGTCTTGATCACGTCGAGGTTGTGCTCGATCACGACGACGGTGTTGCCCGCGTCGCGCAACTGGTGCAGGACCTTGAGCAGCTGCTCGATGTCGGCGAAGTGCAGGCCGGTGGTGGGCTCGTCGAGGATGTAGAGCGTGCGCCCGGTGGCGCGCTTGGAGAGCTCCCGCGCGAGCTTGACGCGCTGCGCCTCGCCGCCCGACAGCGTGGTGGCGGCCTGACCGAGCTGGATGTAGGACAGGCCCACGTCGAGCAAGGTCTGCAGCTTGCGCGCCAGCGTGGGCACGGCACCGAAGAACTCGTGCGCCTGCTCGACCGTGAGCTCCAGGATCTGCGCGATGTTCTTGCCCTTGTAGAGCACCTCCAGCGTCTCGCGGTTGTAGCGCTGGCCGTGGCAGACGTCGCAAGGCACGTAGACGTCGGGCAGGAAATGCATCTCGACCTTGACCACGCCGTCGCCCTGGCAAGCCTCGCAGCGGCCACCGGCCACGTTGAAGCTGAAGCGGCCCGGGCCGTAGCCGCGCTCGCGCGCGGCGGGCACCTCGGCCATCAGCTCGCGGATGCCGGTGAACAGGCCGGTGTAGGTGGCCGGGTTGCTGCGCGGCGTGCGGCCGATGGGCGACTGGTCGACGTTGATGACCTTGTCGAAGTGCTCGAGGCCTTCGATGGCTTCATGCGCCGCAGGCTCGTCGTGCGATCGGTAGATGGCGCGCGCCACGGCGGCGTAGAGCGTGTCGTTGACCAGCGTGGACTTGCCCGAGCCCGACACACCGGTGACGCAGGTGAACAGGCCCACCGGAAAGCTGGCCGTGACGCCGCGCAGGTTGTGGCCCGAGGCGCCCAGCACGCGGATGGCCAGGCCATTGCCGTCGGATACGGGCTCGGCCTTGGCCCGGCCTTTGGGGCCGGCGGGAAAGCGCGGCTTGCTGGGTGCGGCTGCCGCCGTGGCGCGCGCCACCTGCCACGGCGTGCGCCGCTTCGGCACCTCGATGCGCCGCGCGCCGCCCAGGTACTGGCCGGTGAGGGATTCGGGCGCGGCGACCACGTCCTCGCAACTGCCCTGGGCCACGACGCGCCCGCCGTGCACGCCGGCGCCCGGGCCCATGTCGATCACGTGGTCGGCGGCGCGGATCGTGTCCTCGTCGTGCTCCACCACCAGCACCGTGTTGCCCAGGTCGCGCAGGCGCTGCAGGGTGCCGATGAGGCGGTCGTTGTCGCGCTGGTGCAGGCCGATGCTGGGCTCGTCGAGCACGTACAGCACGCCGGTCAGGCCGCTGCCGATCTGGCTGGCCAGACGGATGCGCTGGGCCTCGCCGCCGGACAGCGTGTCCGCGCTGCGGTCCAGGCTGAGGTAGTTCAGGCCCACGTCGTTGAGGAATTTCAGGCGCTGGCGGATCTCCTGGATCACGCGGCCAGCGATCTCGCCCTTGGCGCCGGACAGGGTGAGCGCGCCGAACCAGCGCAAGGCCTCGCCGAGCGTGACGTGGCCGATCTCGAAGATGGCGCGGCGCTGTTGGCCTTCGCCCACGAAGACGTGGCGCGCCTCGCGGCGCAGGCGCGAGCCGCCGCACTCGGGGCAGGGCTGCGTGGCGCGGTAGCGCGCGAGTTCTTCGCGCACGGTGGCGCTGTCGGTCTCGCGCCAGCGCCGCTCGAAGTTGCGCACGATGCCCTCGAAGGGGTGCTTCTTGCTCACGCGCTTGTTGGCGCGCTCGCCGCCGTCCAGCGCGTACTGGAAGCGGATCTCCTCCTCGCCCGAACCGAACAGCAGCACCTGGCGCACCGCCTCGGGCAGCGACTCCCAGGGCGTGTCCACATCGAAGCGGTAGTGCGCGGCCAGGCTTTCAACCAGCGAGAAGTAGTGGCCGTTGCGCCGGTCCCAGCCCTTGATGGCGCCGCTGGCCAGGCTGAGCGAGGGGAAGGCGACGATGCGCGCGGGGTCGAAGAATTCGGTGTGGCCCAGGCCGTCGCAGGTGGGACAGGCGCCCATGGGCGAGTTGAAGGAGAACAGGCGCGGCTCGAGTTCGGCCACGGCGTAGTGGCACAGCGGGCAGGCGAAGCGCGCGGAGTGGGCGTGCTCCTCGCCCGAGTCCATGTCGAGCGTGATGGCGCGGCCATCGGCCAGGCGCAGCGCGGCCTCGAAGCTCTCGGCCAGGCGCTGGCGCTGGGTGTGGGCGCCGGAAGCGTCGGCTTCGGCACGCACCTTGATGCGGTCGATCACGACGTCGATGTCGTGCTTGTCGTTCTTCTTGAGCGTGGGCAGGGCCTCAGCCTCCACCACCGCGCCGTTGATGCGGAAGCGCACGTAGCCGCGCGCCTGCATGTCGGCGAACAGCTCGGCGAACTCGCCCTTGCGGGCGCGCGCCACGGGCGCCAGCACCATGAGCCGGGTGCCTTCGGGCAGGGCCAGCGTGGCGTCCACCATCTGCGCCACGCTCTGCGCGGCCAGGGGCAGGTCGTGGTCGGGGCAGTGCGGCGTGCCGGCGCGCGCGTAGAGCAGGCGCAGGTAGTCGTGGATCTCGGTGACCGTGCCCACGGTGGAGCGCGGGTTGTGGCTGGTGGCCTTCTGCTCGATGGCGATCGCGGGCGACAGGCCTTCGATCAGGTCCACGTCGGGCTTGTCCATCTGCTCCAGGAACTGCCGCGCGTAGGCGGACAGGCTCTCGACGTAGCGGCGCTGGCCCTCGGCGTAGAGCGTGTCGAAGGCCAGGCTGGACTTGCCCGAGCCCGACACGCCGGTGATCACCACCAGCCGGTGCTTGGGGATGTCGAGGTCGATGTTCTTGAGGTTGTGCGTGCGCGCGCCGCGCACCGACAGCGTGGCGCCGCGCAGGCGCATGGCGTCGCCGAGGTAGCGGGCGTCGGGTTCGGCCACCTTCAAGGGGGCGGCATCGCCCGGGCGCGGATCGGTGGACGGCATGTCGGAAGGCGAAATCGGGTTCAAGGCGCGGGTCGTGCAGGGCAACCGGGCATGATAAACCGCAGCGCATGGCCGTCCGGCGCCCCATCCCCGCCCGGGCCGCATCCGGCGGCCACCGGCCCTGCCCCTGCGCAAGGTGCTGTTTCGCAGATCGAAACGGTGTCTCGACTCGGTTCCACCCCGCGCCCATGATGCGGCGCGAAAGGGACCCCACCATGAGCCATCCCCGCCTGTTCGGCGACCACTTCCTCTGCAGCCTGACCGACGACGAGCAGGCGATGGTCCGGCGCGTGCGCGGGCTCTGCCGGGACACCTTGGGGCCCAAGGCGGCCGAGGTGGCCCGGCAGGACGTGTTCGCCTGGGACAACTTCCGCCTGCTTGCGCGCGAGGGCATCGTCGGCACCGCCTTTCCGCGCCGCTTCGGCGGCACGGACGCGCGCCAGCAACTGCGCATCCGGCTCATCGAAGAGCTGGGGCGCGTCTGCAGCACCTCGGCCTCGCTCATCACGGGCACCGACCTGTCCAGCCGCGCCATCGTGGCCGGCGCCAGCGAGGCGCTGCAGGAACAACTGGTCCCCGGCCTGTGCACCGGCGAGCTGCAGGCCGCCTTCGGCCTGACGGAGCCCGAGGCCGGCTCCGACGTGCGCGGCCTGCAGACCCGGTTCCGCCGCACGGCCGAGGGCTACCGCATCACGGGCCGCAAGAAGTTCATCACCCGCGCGAGCACGGCCGACTGGTTCGTGATCGTGGGCTGCGCGCAGGACGATCCGACCACCTTCCTGGCCGCGCTGGTGCCGCGCGACGCGCCCGGCTTCTCCATCGGCCCCGAGGTGGGCAAGCTCGGCTGGTACGGCGTGCCCATCTCGTCGCTGACGCTGAACGAGGTCGCCGTGCCGGTGTCGCACCGCCTGGGCGCGGAGGGCGAAGGCTTCAGCCTGGCGCAGGACGCCCTGCTGCGCGCCCGCATCGGCCACGCCGCCATGGCGCTGGGCCGGGCGATCGGCGCGGTGGAGATCGCCGCCACCTACGCCGGCGACCGCAGCAGCTTCGGCAAGGCGCTGGGGGAACACCAGGGCGTGCAGTGGATGCTGGCCGACATGGTCACGCAGATCGAGTCCTCGCGCGCCTTGCTGGCGCTGACGGCGCAGAAATACGACCGCGGCGACACCGACGTGGCGACCTACGCCTCCATGGCCAAGCTGCAGGCCACCGACCTGTGCATGAAGGTCGTCACCGATGCGCTGCAGCTCACCGGCGGGCGCGGCTACCTGCAGGACTTTCCCCTGGAGCGCTTCTTCCGCGACGCCAAGCTCAACCAGATCGGCGAAGGCGCCAGCGAAGTGCACAAGACCGTGATCGGGCGCGACTGGATGCGGCGCGCCCGGTCCGCCGAACGCAACCCCTGCCTGCGCGAGGGTTCTCTCGTGGACTACTGATGGAGACCGAGGCCCGATGACCACCCCCGACACCGCCCTCCCGACACGATTCCGTGCCGTTCGCACCCATGTGGTGGACGGCCGCACCGAGAGCCGCCTGGAAGCGCTCACGCTGGACGAGCTCAGCCCCGGCGAGGTGGTGGTGCGCAACCGCTACGCGGGCGTGAACTTCAAGGACTGCCTGTCGCTGCACGGCAAGGCGAAGATCATCACCGGCTTCCCCCGCGTGGCCGGCATCGAGCTGGTGGGCGACGTGTTGCACTCGGACGCCGCCGGCATCGCGCCGGGCCAGACCGTGCTGGTGCACGGCTTCCAGACCGGCATCGCCTTCGACGGCGCCTTCTCGGAGGTGGTCCGTGTGCCCGCGGCCCACGTGCACGCCCTGCCCGCCGGGCTGACGCCGCTGGAATGCGCCACCCTGGGCGTGCCGGCCTTCACCGCGGCCATGGCCCTGGAGCGCTTCCAGATGGAAGGTCTGCGGCCGGACGCGGGGCCCGTGGCCGTCACCGGCGCGGGCGGCGCCGTGGCCTTGATGGCCATGGGTATCCTGGCGCGCACGGGCCACCAGGTGGTGGCGATCACGCGCCGCATGGAACAGGCCGATGCCCTGCGAGCCGCCGGCGCGAGCGAGGTGCTCGACGCGAGCGAGCTGCTGGCCGCGCCGCCGCGCGCGCTGGAGAAGCCCCGCTTCGCGGCGGCCATCGACAACGTCGGCGGCCCCCTGCTGTCCTGGCTGTTGCGCTCCACGCAGGACCAGGGCTGCGTGGCCTGCGTGGGCAACGCGGCCAGCAACAGCTTCGACGGCAGCGTGCTGCCCTTCATCATGCGCTCCGTCAAGCTCGTGGGCATCGTGGCCAACGCGCCCTGGGAGCAGCGGCGCCGGCTCTGGTCGCGCCTGGGCAGCGACTGGAAGCCCGATATCGAGCGGATCAAGCCGCAACTGAGCTTCATCACCCTGGACGAGCTGCTGCCCTTCAGCGAGGCGCAACTGGCCGGACGCAACTCGGGCCGCGCGCTGCTGAGGTTCGAGACAGCCTGACCACCGTCACGGTCACCACCGCCCGGTGCCGTGCATTCACCTGCGCGACCCCGATCGCGCACCGTCCCCGCACCGAATCTCAGACCACGCCCTGCGCCCGCAGGCGCTGCAGCTCCTCGCCACCGATCCCGAACGCGCCGTACACCTCGGCGTTGTGCTCGCCCACCGACGGACCGGTGCGCGGCAGCTTCATCTCTCGCCCCACCACGCGCGGCACGATGCAGGGCGCGGGCAGGCTGCCGCACTCGGGGTCGGGCAGCCGCACGATCGCGCCGCGCGCGATGAAGTGCGGGTCCTGCTCGATGTCCGCGATGGTGTAGGCCTTGCTGAAGGGAACGCCCGCCTGCTCGAGGCGTTCGGCCACGACGGCGTAGTCGTGCCGGGCGAACCACTCGCCCAGCAAGGTGTCGAGTTCCACCAGGTGATTGACGCGCGCCGGGTTGGTGTGGAAGCGCGGGTCGCTGGCCAGCGCCGGTTCACCCATCGCCTCGCACAGGCGCGCGAAGATCGGGTTCGACGAGGCCACCAGCGAGAAGAACTGGCCGTCGCGGCTGCGGTACATGTTCGACGGTGCCGTGTAGCTGGCGCGGTTGCCCTCGGGACGGCGCACCTGGCCCAGCGCTTCGTGCTCCACCGGCAGGCAGTCGAGCAGGCGAAACAGCGCCTCCGTCGCGGCCAGGTCCACTTCCACGCCCCTGGCCTGCGGGTCGCTGCGCAGGCGCACCATTTCCGAGGCGATGGAGAACGCACAGAAGAGGCCCGCCACCGCGTCGCCGACGGGGAAGTTGCTGTGCAGCGGCGGCCCGCCCGCTTCGCCGGTGAGGTTGGTGAAGCCGCTCATGGCCTCGAAGATGCGCGCATACCCGGGCCGCGACTTGTACGGCCCGGTCTGGCCGAAGCCGGTGAGCCGCACCACCACCAGGCGCGGGTTGGCCTGGTGCAGCGTGGCGATGTCCAGGCCCCAGCGGTCCAGCGTGCCGCTGCGGAAGTTCTCCACCAGCACGTCGAAGTGCGGAAGCATCGAGAGAAACACCTCCCGCCCGCGCGCCTGCCGCACGTCGAGCGTGATGCCGCGCTTGCCGCGGTTGGCCACCTTCCACCACAGCGGCACGCCGTCCTTCACGGGCTGCAGGCCGCGCAGGGCGTCGCTGCCGTCGGGCAGTTCCAGTTTCACGACGTCGGCGCCGTGGTCGGCGCACAGGGTCGCGCCCATGGGGGCCGCGAGCACGGTGGCCATGTCGAGGATGCGCACGCCCGCGAGGGAGCCGGCGGAGCTTGAAGCAGGGGTCACGGTGGGTCCTTGGTTCTGCGGCCGCTGCGGGCCACGCCGCGCCGTTGTGCCAGAGCATTCCGCTGCCGACAATCGATGTTTCGCACAGCGAAACAGTGATTTACCCCACCAGTCGGAGATCCCATCATGGCCACCAGGCAAGCAAGACGCAGCATGAGCTCGATCACACTCCCCGGTCTCGTCGACCCCCACGACCTCGCGGAGGACCGCCAGTTCTCGATGAACCTGGCGCGTGGTCTCAACGTGCTGCGCGCGTTCACCGTGGCCGAGCCGGTGCTGGGCAACCGCGACATCGCCGAGCGCACCGGTCTGCCCAAGCCCACGGTGTCGCGGCTCACGTACACGCTCACGCTGCTGGGCTACCTCACGCGCGACCCCGCGCTGCAGAAGTACCGCCTGGGCAGCGGCGTGCTGTCGCTGAGCCACCCGCTGCTGGCGGGCGCGCAGGTGCGCCAGGTGGCGCGCCCTTTCATGGAACAACTGGCGCGCACCACCGGCTGCTCGGTGAACCTGGGCATGCGCGACCGCGCGGATGTGGTGTACCTGGACGCCGTGCGCGCGGACAAGGCCAACCCGCACTGGCCCGACATCGGCAGCACGCGGCCGCTGCTCGCCTCGGCCATGGGGCGCGCGCTCATCCAGAGCCTGCCCCGGCCGGAACAGGCCGCGATCCTGAACTACCTCAAGGTGCACGACCGCGCGCTGTACGACAAGCACCGCGCCTCCTGGGAGGCCGACCAGAAGCTGTTTGCGGCGCATGGCTTCTGCCACTCGCGCGGCGACTGGCGCAAGGACATCCACGCCATCGCGGCGCCCATTCGCCTGCCCGCGCGCGAGCAGCCGGTGGCCATGAACTGCACCCTCATCGGCTACAGCATGCCCAAGGACAAGCTCACCCGCGAAGTGGCGCCGCTGCTGCTGGAAGCGGTGCACCAGATCGAAATCGCCTATGGCGTTCGCGCCACCAACTGAGAGCCGACCGACATGATCCGAGACCCCGAAGGCTTTTCGACACTGCTCGCCGAAGTCCGCCGCTTCGTGCGCGACGAGTGCATGCCGGCCGAAGTAGCCGTGGACCGCGACGACCGCATCCCCGAGCCCCTGGTGGAGCGCATGCGCGCGCTCGGCCTGTTCGGTCACAGCATCCCCGAGGCTTACGGCGGCGCCGGCCTCACCAGCGAGGAGCTCTCGCTCGTGAACATCGAGGTCTCGCAGTGCGCGACCGCCTTTCGCGCGCGCTTCGGCGGCAACACCGGCATCGCCTCCGAATCGCTGGTGGTGGACGGCACCGAGGCGCAGAAACGCCAGTACCTGCCACGGCTGGCCAGTGGCGAGCTGACCGGCTGCTTCGCCCTCACCGAGCCGGAGGCGGGATCGGACGCGACCGCGCTGAAGACCACGGCCGTTCGCGAGGGCGACCATTTCGTGATCACGGGCCGCAAGTGCTTCATCACCAACGCGCCCCTGGCGAATCTCTTCACCGTCTTTGCGCGCACGGATGCCCAGGCCAAGGGCGCCCGGGGAATCACCGCCTTCCTGATCGAACGCGGGGCAAGGGGCCTGTCGACGCCCGAGGCCTACCGGAAGATGGGCCAGCACGGCTCGCCGGTGGGCGAGGTGGTGCTGGAGCAGGTGCGCGTGCCCGCCAGCGCCATCGTCGGTGGCCCGGAACTGGAAGGCCAGGGCTTTCGCACGGCCATGCGCGCGCTGAACAAGCAGCGCATCAACCTGGCGGGCCTGTGCATCGGACCGGCGATCCGCCTGGTCGATGAGATGGTCGCGCGTGCCGCGAGCCGCCGGCAATTCGGGCAGGCCATCGCGGAGTTTCAGCTCGTGCAGCAAATGATCGCGCAGAGCAACACGGAGGTGCACGCCGCGCGCGCCCTCCTGCTGGAGACCGCGCGCAAACGCGACGACGGCCTCGACGTGACGATGGAAGCCTCGATGTGCAAGCTGTTCGCCAGCGAGATGTGCGGCCGCGTGGCGGACCGCGCCGTGCAGGTGTTCGGCGGCCAGGGCTACATCAACGACAACGTGGCCGAGCGCTTCTACCGCGACGTGCGCCTGTTCCGCCTGTACGAAGGCACGAGCCAGATCCACCTCATCAACATCGCCAAGCGGACCATGGCCATGGCCGCGAACGATTGACCGCAACCACAACCAGGAGACAAGCCATGACCCTCAGCCGCCGCACCCTGCTGGCCAGCGCCGCCAGCGCCCTCGCTGTCGCCACCGCGCCGTCCTTCGCGCAGGACAACTTCCCCAACAAGCCGATCCGCATCGTCGTGCCCTTCTCCGCCGGGGGCATCGTGGACTCGATCGCGCGCGCCATCGGCGACAAGCTGTCCGCGCGCTACGGGCAAGCCGTGATCGTGGAGAACAAGGCCGGCGCGGGCGGTGCGATCGGCACGGACCTCGTGGCCAAGTCCGCCCCGGACGGCTACACCCTGCTGCTGGTGAGCCCCGGCTACGCGGTGATTCCCAGCCTGCAGAAGAACGTGACCTGGAACCCCGTTCGCGACTTCAGGTCCGTGGCCGGCATCGGCGTCGTGCCCAACGTCATCGTGGTGCACCCGAGCGTGGAAGCGAACACCTTGCCGGAGCTGATCGCCCTGGCGAAGAAGCGCAGCGCACCCGTGACCTACGGCACCGCCGGCATCGGCACGTCCAACCACCTGGCCGGCGAGCTGCTCGCGCAGGAGGCGGGCATCAAGCTCACCCACGTGCCCTACAAGGGCCAGCCCGACGCCCTGAACGACCTGCTGGCGGGCCGCGTCGACATGATGCCGCTGACCGCCGCGCTGGCCATGCAACACGTGAAGGCGGGCAAGCTGCGCCCGCTGGCGGTGACCACCGCGAAGCGCGCCAGCGCCGCGCCGGAGCTGCCCACGGTGGCCGAAGCCGCCCAGCTGCCCAACTACAACGTGGGCACCTGGTTCGGCCTGGTGGCCCCGGCCAAGGTGCCCGAGCCCGTCATGCGCAAGCTGTCCGCCGACGTGGCGGCCGTGCTGGCCATGCCCGACATGAAGGCGAAGTTCGACACCCTGGGCATGGAGTTCGCGCCGCAGAGCGGGGCCGAGTTCGACGCGCTCGTCAGTGCCGAGTTCACCCGCTGGAGCCGGGTCATCAAGCAGGCCGGCATCGAGCCGCAGTGATGGCGCTGCGCACACCCATCTGCGAGCGCCTGGGCATTCGCCACCCCATCTTCGGTTTCTCGCACTCCGTCGACGTCGCGGTAGCCATCGCCGAGGCCGGGGGGTTCCCGGTGCTCGGGCTGGCGCGCGAGCTGCCGCACGAGATCCCGCACATCCTCGACGAGGTGCAGCGGCGCATGGGCGACAGGCCGTATGGCATCGACCTCATGCTGCCCAGCCGCGTGCCGCAGGCCGCGAGCATCGAGGAGCTGCGCGGCGCGCTGCCCGGCGCTCACGTGGACTTCGTGCAGGGGCTGCGCGAGCGCTTCGGGGTTCAAGCCCCGACGAAGCCGAGCTTCTTCACCACGCAGGTGCGCTCCGAAGCGCTCTTCAACGAGCAGATCGAGGCCGTGCTGGCGTCGAACTGCCGGGGCGTGGCCACCGCCATCGGCCTGCGCGCCGATCTCATCGAACGCGCCAGGGCGCGCGGCAAGCTCACCTTCTCGCTGGTGGGCTCGGTGCGACATGCGCGCAAGGCCATGGACATGGGCGTCGAGGTGCTGGTGGCGCAGGGCTACGACGCCGGGGGCCACACGGGCCCGGTCGGCACCCTGTCGCTGCTGCCGCAGATCATCGACGTGGCCGGTGACCGGCCGGTGCTGGCTGCCGGTGGCATCGGCACCGGCGAGCAGGTGCTGGGCACCATCGCCATGGGCGCGCAGGGCGCCTGGCTGGGCACGCTGTGGATGGCCGCGCGCGAGAACCACACACCGGCCGCGCTGCTGCGGCGGCTGGTGGACAGTGCGAGCGAGGACACGCTGATCACGCGCGCGCACAGCGGCAAGCCCTGCCGCGTGGTGCGCAGCGATTGGATCGACGCCTGGCAGCAGCCCGACGCACCGCCGCCGCTGGACATGCCGCTGCAGCAGGTGCTGACCGGCGACGTGTTCGCCTCCCTGCACGAGCACGACGATGCGCGCCTGATCTACGAAGCCGCCGGACAGAGCGTGTTCGCCATTCGCGGCGAGACGACGGTGGCCGAGCAGATGGCCGATCTGGTGAGCGGCATGGAACGGGCCTGGAGCCGGCTTGAACGACTCACGGCCTGAGCTGCGCCCGCTGCTGGCGCCGCGCTCCGTCGCCGTGATCGGCGCCTCCACCGAGCCGAACAAGGTGGGTGGCATGCCGATCCGGCTGCTGCGCCGGCACGGCTACCCGGGCGCGGTGTACCCCGTGCACCGCACGGCGTCGGAGATCCAGGGACTGCGCGCCTATCCCTCGCTCGACGCGATTGGCGCACCGGTGGACCTGGCACTCGTGGCCGTCCCCGTCGCCGCCTGCGAGGACGCCATGGACCAGCTGGTGCGCACGGGTGCGCGCGCGGCGGTCGTGTTCAGCTCGGGCTTCGCGGAAACCTCGGACGCCGGTGCGCGCCTGCAGCGCCGCCTGGGCGAGCGGGCGCGCGCGGCCGGCATCGCCTTGCTGGGCCCCAACTGCCTGGGGGCCATGAACTTTCACGAACGCCTGTTCGCCACGTTCTCGCCGGTTGTCCTGGGCGAGGCGCCCAGCGGTGGCACGGTGGCCCTGGTCAGCCAGAGCGGCGCGGTCGGCGGCTACGCCTACACCCTGGCGCGCCGGGCCGGCGTGGGCATCGGCCACTGGATCACCACCGGCAACGAAGCCGGTGTGCAGGTGGCCGACGCGATCGACTGGCTGGTGCGCGAGCCCGGCTGCGAATCCATCCTGGTGTATCTGGAGGGCGCGCGCGACCCGGACCGCCTGCGCCAGGCCCTGCTCGCGGCGCGCGCGGCGGCGAAACCGGTCACGGTGGTCAAGGTCGGGCACACGCCCGCGGGTTCGCGCGCCGCGCGTTGGCACACCGGCAGCGACACGGGCGACGCCCAGGCCTACCGGCGGCTGTTCGAGGCCTGCGGCGTTCGCCAGGTATCGACCATCGGTGCGCTGATCGGTGACACCAGAGCACCCGAGGCCGGCCCCTCGCCAGTGAAAGGCACACCCATCGCCCTGTTCAGCGTGTCGGGCGGCGTGGGCATCATGATGGCGGACCGCGCCGAGGCACTGGGCCTGGCGCTGCCGCCGCTGCCCGAGCCCGCCGCGCAGCGCCTGAAGCAGGCCATCCCCTTCGCCTCCACCCTGAACCCGATCGACGTGACGGGGCAGGTTTTCTCGCAACCGGCCGTGCTGGTGCAGTCGCTGGAAGACGCGGCCCGGTGCGGCCACTACCGCGCCCTCGCCGTCTTTCTGGCGGCAGCGGCCCAGGCGCCGGGCGTGTGGCCCCTGCTGCAGGCCTGTATCGCGCGCCTGCGCGCCGATCCGGCGGCGGCGCGGCTCGTGCTCAGCGGCATCCTCGGCGCGGAGCAGCAGGCCTGGCTGCAGGCGCAGGGCTGCCAGGTGTTCGCCGAACCGGCAGGCGCCGTGGACGCGGCGGCCGCCTGATTCCTGGACGCCAGGCGGCCGGAGGACCGGATTCGGCCAGCTGCCGCCCGTCGGCATCCATCACGGACAATACGCGGTTGGCCCGTCGCTCCCTCTGTTCGCCTTGACCGCTTCGCGCACCGCCCCCTCTGCTTCCGACCCGTCGGACGCCGCCCACCGCATGACGCCCGACGAACGCCGCTCGAGCGCGGCGCTCGCCGCCATCTACGCCCTGCGCATGCTGGGACTGTTCATCGTGCTGCCGGTGTTCGCGCTGGAGGCGCGCCACTACCCCGGCGGCGACGATCCGGCCCTGATCGGCCTGGCGCTGGGTGCCTACGGGCTCACCCAGGCCTTCCTGCAGATGCCGCTGGGCATGGCCTCGGACCGTTTCGGCCGCAAACCGGTGATCCTGCTCGGGCTGGCGGTGTTCGCCGCGGGCAGTGCGCTCGCGGCCTGGGCGCCCTCCGTGCAATGGTTGCTGGCCGGTCGGGCGCTGCAAGGCGCGGGCGCGGTCTCGGCGGCCGTCACGGCCTTGCTCGCCGACCTCACCCGCGACGCGGTGCGCACCAAGGCCATGGCGCTGGTGGGCATCAGCATCGCGCTGATGTTTGCCGTCTCGCTGGTGGTCGCGCCGGCGCTGGTGCCGCACGTGGGCCTGCCAGGCCTCTTCCTGATCACGCTCGGGCTGAGCCTGGCCGCGATGGCGGTGGTGGCCTGGGGCGTGCCGGCGGAGCCCGCGCGCCAGGCGCACGCGCCGCGCGCCAGCCTGCGGGAGGTCCTGCAACAGCGGGACCTGCTGCGTGTGAACGTCGGCGTGTTCGCGCTGCACGCCGCACAGATCATGACCTGGCTGTCCGTGCCCACGCTGCTGGCGCGCGCCGGGCTGGCACCGGCGCAGCATTGGCAGGCTTACCTGCCGGCCCTGGTGCTGTCGCTGCTGATCGTCGGCGGCGGCCTGTTCCGGCTGGAGCGCCGCGGCCACTTCCGCGCCGTCTACCTCGGCACCATTGCGCTGCTCGCCCTCGTGCAACTGGGCTTCCTCACGCAGCTCGGTTCAACGAGCCTGCCCGTGCTGGTCGCGCTGCTGTGCCTGTACTTCGTCGGCTTCAACACGCAGGAAGCCAGCCAGCCCAGCCTGGCCTCGCGCCTGGCCGCGCCGCACCAGCGCGGCACCGCATTGGGGGTGTTCAACACCCTCATGTCGCTGGGCATTTTCGTCGGCGGGGCCCTGGGCGGCCTCGTGGCCCGCCACTGGGGCGCGCCGGGCATCTTCGGCGCGAGCGCGACCCTGCTGGCGATCTGGCTGGTGGCGGCCTGGGGCATGCGCCCGGCCACGGTGGCGCGCTGATCAGCGCAGCGGCTGGGACGCGTCGGGCTCGGCGCCCGACCCCGTGCCCGACCCCGTGCCCGGTTCGGTGACGGGGCCCGTGTTCGCTTCGATGCCCGGCTCGCTGCGCCGCTGCAGCTTGCGCGTCATCATGCCGGCCAGCGCGGAATACAGCGGCTGGCTGATCAGCCGCGCAATGAGGCTCGCCAGCATGGCCGCGGCCATCAGACTCAGCACCATCGAGCGGCCATTGATCATTTCCATCACGATGATGAACGAGGTGAGCGGCGCCTGAGTGGTGGCCGCCAGGAAGCCGGCCATGCCCAGGGCGATGAGGCTGGGCGCCAGCAGGCGGGCATCGTCGCCCCCCAGCAGCATCGCCACGTCGTGGCCGATGCCACCGCCGATGGACAGGGAGGGCGCAAAGATGCCGCCAGGCACCCCGCTCCAGGAGGTGAGCCAGGTGGCCACCAGCTTGAGCAGCACGTACAGCGGCGACATGTCGGCCTCGCCCGCGAGCATGTGGCGCACCTGCTCGGCGCCCGCGCCGAAGGTGGCGCCTCCGGTGACCAGGCCGATGACCGCCACGCCCACGCCCGCCACGGCGGCGAAGCGCACCGGGTAGCGCCGGCGAAAGGCGCTGAAGCGGTCGGGCAGCCCACGCAGCGAAGACGCCAGCAGGCGGCTGAACAGGCCGCCGAGTACCCCGCACACCAGCGCCACCAGCAGGCCGGGCCAGAAGGCATGCCAGCTCAGGCGAGGCACCTCGATCGAGCCGAAGTACGTGAGGTTGCCGAACACCGAGATGGCCACGAGGCCCGCCACCACGATGGCCGCGATGATGAGTCCGTTGTTTCGCGACTCCATCTTCTTGGACAACTCCTCGATGGCGAACACCACCCCCGCCAGGGGCGCGTTGAAGGCTGCGGCGATGCCGGCGGCGCCGCCGGCCACCAGCAGCGCGTGCTCGCTCATCGACGAGCCGGGTCGCAACCAGCGGCGGGCGTCGTGCATGACACCGGCGGCCACCTGCACCGACGGGCCTTCGCGCCCCGCCGAGAGCCCGGCGAGCAGGGCACCCGCGCCCAACACGATCTTGGCGAATGTGAGCCGCAGCGACACCAGGCTGGCGCGCATGCCTGGCGTGATGCCGTGGTCCAGAGCGGCCATCACCTGCGGAATGCCCGAGCCGGCCGCGCCCGGCGCGAAGCGGCGCGTGCACCAGACGATCAGCGCCGTCAGGCAGGGTGTCCAGATCAGCACCGCCCATGGCGCCTGACCGTGCAGGTGCTTGAACAGATCGAAGGCGGCCTCGCTGAGCCAGGTGAAGGCCACCACGAACAGGCCCGCGGCAACGGCGTAGGCCAGCACCACGCTGCGATCGACCCAGGTCCGCACGTCCGAAAACTCGTCCTGCAGGTTCTGGAAAAAGTCGGGCTCGCGCTGTCTCATGGAAGCCTGATTATTCCCTCTGCGCCAAATCGCACCGGCGCACCCGGATGCATGGGGCACAATCCGACGGATCAGGACCTGCCGCCTGCCACGGGCGGCACCCAACCGACCCGCAAGGAATCCCCATGGCATCCGTCAACAAAGTCATCCTCGTCGGCAACTGTGGCCGCGACCCCGAAATCCGCTACCTGCCCTCGGGCCAGGCCGTGGCCAACGTCAGCGTGGCCACCTCGAGCCGCCGCAAGGACCGCAATTCGGGTGAGATGATCGAGGAGACGCAATGGCACCGCGTGACCTTCTACGACCGCCTCGCCGAGATCGCGGGGGAGTACGTCAAGAAAGGCCGGCCGATCTACGTCGAAGGGCGCCTGAAGTACGGCAAGTACACCGACCAGGCAGGCGTTGAACGCAACACGGTGGACATCATCGCGACCGAGATGCAGTTGCTCGGCGGACGCGAAGGAATGGGCGGTGGCGACGATGGCGGCGCC
>NZ_WVZN01000023.1 GCF_011772445.1 Hydrogenophaga sp.
TGAAGCGTGGTAACTCCAGTCTCCCAGACCCTTCCGGGTGAACAACCTATTGAGACATCACAGCTAGCCCACCCTATTTGCTCAGCAGCGCTTCGATTGACACATCGAGCGCCGCCGCGAGCCGCGCCAACGTATGCAGCGACGGGTTGCGCGCCTGGCGTTCGATGTGCGCAATGACGGCCCTGCTGACACCTGATTGCTGAGCCAACTTGTCCTGGGACAGCATCAATCTCTTCCGAGCCGCGACGAGGTTCTGCGCGACGACCGCCTCAATGAAGACCTCGGGCCCCTGTCGCGCGACAGGCCGCTTCCCAAACAACGAGCCCGCCTGGACTCCCAGCGCCTGTGCCAACTTCTCGACGGTGCTCAACGACGGATTCGAGCGCCCCTTCTCCAGGTACAGCAGCATCCGCTCGCTGACATGCGCTTGGTCTGCCAAGGCACGCATGCTCCATTCACCCGTTGTGCGCAGAGCAGTGAGGTTGCGAGCCAGATTGAGCGAATACGAAGGGTCAGGTGCAAGGTCGGACACCCGAAAAGTGTTGACGACCTCTCCAAAGTGACGCCGCAATATCAGTCACCGCAATATTGGGCACAATTGCCTCCTTTCACAGGGAGTAAGTACGTGTTCATCACCGCCCCCGGCCTCGTTCAGCATCTCCATCCCTCCAAGGTCGCCCCGCACCAGACCCACTGGCCCGCCATCACGCTCGCGCTGGAGCGGCCTTGGTACCTGCTCGTCCATCAGGTGTCCTTCAACGGCAAGAAGGTCTCGCAGACCTCGCTTGTGGCCTGGGACCACACGTTGCTGGACCTGCTGGCCCAGATCCCCGTGGCGGATCTCAGCGGCATCGGGCGCCTGCACCGGCGCCGCGACACCGGCCCGAGCTGGGCCCTGGAGTGGATAGGCGCGCTGTGGGCGCCAGCGCCGTGCGAGTCTGCTGCCCTGGGCCCCTTGCTGTTCCAACTGGGCCAGGACCCGCAATTGCGCAACACCGACCTGTTGCCCGTGGCCGAGGCCCCAGGCCGGCGTCTGCTGTACGAGGCCTCGTCGAGAAGGACTACGGATTCAAGAAAAAGCCCGCCACCGTAACGGCGAGCGGGCCAAAGCTGTCGAGCGCCAAGAAGCCAACAACAGCAACTGCTGGGTGCCAGACACCGCGTGGCATCTGGCTTGGCGCCATTGTACTGTACACATGTACAGTGTTTGGCCGCCCTGGCTGAATCCAGCTAACCCAACTGCGCCGACAAGAAATCCAGCACCGCGCGCACCGACGGCAGCAGGCTTCGGCGGTGCGGCACCAGTGCGGTGGTGGTGACGCGACCCGCCGTCCAATGGGGCAGCACACGCACCAGTTCGCCGCGCGCCACATGGTGCTGGCAGATGGTTTCGGGCAGGCAGACGATGCCCAGGCCGGCCGTGGCCGCGTGCAGCAGCGCTACGGACTCGTTGGCCACCAGGCGCGGCCGCGGTTCGATGGTCTGCACGGTGTCGCCCTTGTCCTTGCTCAAGGTCCAGCGCGTGGCGTCCGCCGCGGTGAGTAGCCCATGGTGCGCCGCCAGATCGGCCGGCTGGCGCGGCACGCCGTGCTCCCGCAGGTAGGCCGGGGCCGCGACGAGCATCACGGGCTCCACCATGAGCGTGCGCTGCACCAGGCCCGAGTCCGGCAAGGGGGCGAAGTGGCTGCGCAGCGCGATGTCGTAGCCCTCCTGCACCAGGTCCACGAAGCGGTCGCTGGCGTGCAGTTGCAGTTGCAGGCGGGGCCAGGTGCGGGCCAGCGCGGGCAGATGGGGTGCGAGCTGGAACTGCACCACGGGCACGGCGGCGGTGAGCCGCACGGTGCCGCTGGGTTCGGCCAGGCGTGACTGCACCACCTGCTGTGCGCTCTCCACCTCCACCAGCGCGGCGCGCGCGTGTTGGTAGAAGTCGTGCCCGGTGTCGGTGAGGCGAAAGCTGCGCGAGCTGCGCTCGATGAGGCGCACGCCGAGGCTGGCTTCCAGCGCGGCCACGCGCTTGCTGAGGGTGGATTTGGGCACCGAGAAGCGCCGGGCCGCCGGTGCGAAGCCGCCGCTTTCCACGGCCTGGGCGAACAGGGTGAGGTCGTTCAGGTTCATGCGGCCATTGTCCACGGGTGTGGACTTTGCGTTGCCTTTTGCCCGTCTAGGCAGCCATCGTCCACACATCAAGAATGCGGTCCTTCGTCAACGCAACAGGAGCTGCAAGCATGAAACCGATTCTTTTTTATGGCGTGCCCGAGGGCTGTTCGTTCGGCGCCATCGTGGCGCTGGAGTGGAGCGGCCTGCCTTACCAGTTGTGCCGGATCCAGATGCCCGAGGTGGTGAGCGGCGAGTCCTTCAAGCGCATCAACCCGGTGGGTGAAACCCCCTCACTGCGCACCGCCGATGGCCGTGTGGTGAGCCAGAGCCTGGCCATCCTTCACCACATCGGGGCGTCTTCCCCCGCCAGTGGCCTGGTGCCGGCCCAGGGCAGCGCGGCCTTCGACCGCTTCAACGAGGCGCTCGCCTTCCTGAACACCGATTTCTTCGAGTCGTTTTCACCGCTGTGGTACGCGATGGAGCATGGTGTGCAGGGCGAGGCCTTGCGCGCGGTGACGGCCATGGGGCACCACAAGGTGCGGCGCGCGCACGCCGCGCTGGAAGGCTTGCTGGATGGCCGCGAGTGGCTGGTGGGCGATCGCCGCAGCGCGGCGGATGCCTACCTGATGGGCATCGCGCGCTGGAACGATTTCCACCAGGTGCTGGACCGGCGCGAGTACCCCGCGCTGCACGCCTTGTGCGAGCGCCTGCGGGCCGACCCGGCGGTGCGTTTCGCGCACGGGGTGGAGCACGGCGAAGCGGTGCGCAGCACCGGGGCGTTTGCGGGCCACGTCGAGCTGGATGAGGTGTTGGCCACCACCGCATGAGCGGTCCGCTGCGAGCGCCCTGCCCGCTCTAGGCACGGCCGATCGGCAAGCGTTGCACCCGCTGGCCGGTCAGCCGGAACCACGCGTTCACCACCGCCGGCATCAGCGGGGGCAGGGCCGGTTCTCCCACGCCGCCGGGCGCGGCCTCGCTCGGCACGATGTCGACCTCGATGCGCGGCATCTGGCTCAGGCGCAGCACCGGTTGGTCGTGGAAGTTGGAGGCCTGCGGCACGCCGCGGTCGATCTCCACGCCACCGTACAGCAAGGCCGACAGGCCATAGACGATGGAACTCTGCATTTGCGCGCGCACCTGCCGGGGGTTGATCACCGTGCCGCAGTCCACCGCGCAGCTCACGCGCTCCACAACGGGCAGGCCGTTCGCCTCGCGCACGTCGGTGGCAATGGCAACGATGGAGCCGAAGATCTCGACCATGGCGATCCCGCGGCCCACGCCGGTCGCGGGCGCCGCGTCCCAGCCATGCCGTTGCGCCGCGGTGTCCAGCACGCGCCGGTGGCGCGGCCGATCCGACAGCATGTCGCGGCGGAAGCGGTAAGGGTCTTGCCCCGCGAGGTCGGCCATCTCGTCGATGACGGCCTCGACCGGCAGACAGTTCTGGTTGCCCCCGGGCGTGCGCCAGAACCAGATGGGCACGCCGATGTCGTGCTCGACCCATTCGACGCGCAGATTCGGAATGCGGTACGGCGGCGCCAGGCATTCGGTGGCGTAGGTGTCCACGCCATTGGGTTTGCGCAGGAAGGCGAAGCCGGTCCACTTGGCGATGGAGGGCACGGCGATGCGCGCGCTCAGCATGGCCAGTCGGCCCTGCGCGTCCAGCCCGGCGCTCACGCGGATGCGGCTCATGGGGCGGTAGTAGCCGCTCTTCATGTCGTCTTCGCGCGTGTAGACGAGCTTGACCGGGCGGCCGGTGGCGCGTGCCACCTCGGCGGCGGGCTGCACGAAGTCGACCGTGCCGCGCCGGCCGAAGCCGCCGCCCAGCAGGGTGGTGTTGACCTTCACCTGCTCGGGCCGCAGACCCGCCACGGCGGCGACGGCGCGCTGGGTGGTGGTGGCGTTCTGGGTGCCGACCCAGACCTCGGCTTCGCCCGCTCGGATGTGCACGGTGCAGTTCAGCGGCTCCATGGGCGCCTGCGCGAGGAAGGGTTGGTCGAACTCACGGGTGATGGTGCGCAGGCCCTCGGTGGCGCGCACGTCGCCGATGTTGTGGTCGACGATGCCCTCGCGATTCAGCGCTTCGACGTAGCCGCGACGCACGGCATCGGCATCGAGCGCGGCCAGCGGGCTCTCGGTCCACTCGATCGTGAGCGCCTGACGCCCTTGCATCGCAGCCCACAGGTGGTCGGCCGCCACGGCCACGCCACCGTTGGAGAGTTCGACCACCTGGCGCACCCCGGGCTGGGCCAGGGCCGCGCGGCTGGCCACTGCGCGGGCGCGGGCGCCGAAGGCGGGTGGGAAGGCCACCACGGCGGTGAGCAGGCCGGGCAGTTTCACGTCCAGGCCGAAGGTGGCGCTGCCATTGGTCTTGGCCGGCGTGTCCAGTCGCGGCAAGGGCTTGCCGATGAGCTTGAACTCGGCCGCGCCCTTGAGCACCGGCGGCGCGGGCAGGGGCTCGCGGGCCGCGGCTTCGGCCATCTCGCCGTAGGTGGCGCGCAAGCCGCCAGGGCCCAGCAGCACGCTGTCGCGCGTGTGGATGCGCGCGGGGTCCACGTTCCAGCGTTGCGCGGCGGCGCTCACCAGCATGGCGCGCGCGGTGGCGCCGGACAGGCGCAGGCGCGTCCAGTTGGCGCGGATGGAGGTGGAGCCGCCGGTGTTGACCATGGGCACGTTCGGGTTGGCGTAGTCCAGGTGCACGGGCGCCTGCTGCACGCGCACGCGGCGCCAGTCGGCGTCGAGTTCGTCGGCCACGATCTGCGCGAAGCCGGTGTGCACGCCCTGCCCCATCTCGGCCTTGCCGCACATCACGGTGATCTGGCCATCGCGGCCGATGCGCACGTAGGCGGTGGGCGCGTGCTCGCCTTCGGGCAAGCCGCGCTGGTAATGCGGCAGCTCGCGGGCATCGGCCTGCGCGAAGGCCTCGTGCGGCAGGCCGAAGCCCACCACGAGTCCGCCGCCCAGAGCCACGCCGGCCTGCAGGAAGCGTCGGCGCGTGGGCGCAGCCGGCGTGTCGTGTGCAGCAAGCGCGCTCATGACGCGCTCCCCGCGGCCTCGACGATGGCGGCCTGGATGCGCTCGTAGGTGCCGCAGCGGCAGATGTTGCCGTCCATGGCCTCGTGGATCTGCGCCACCGAGGGACGTGGCTCGCGCTGCAACAGGGCCACCGCGCTCATGATCTGCCCCGACTGGCAATAGCCGCACTGCGGCACGTCCTGCGCCACCCAGGCCGCCTGCACGCGCCGGCCCACGGGCGTGCGGCCGATGGCTTCGATGGTGACGACCTGTCGGCCCTCGACGCTGAACAGCGGCGTCTGGCAGGAGCGCACGGCCTGGCCGTCCAGGTGCACGGTGCAGGCGCCGCAAAGGGCCAGCCCGCAACCGTACTTGGTGCCGGTCAGGCCCGCGAGGTCGCGCAGGGCCCACAGCAGGGGCATGTCGGGCGCGCCGTCGAGTGCGACGGCATGCTCGTTGAGGGTGAAGCGCGTGCTCATGCCGCCCCCGCCCCCAGCACCAGCACCTCGTGCACCGCACTGGCGTGGTCGCCGCCCACGCGCGTGCCACCGCCGAAGACGTGGATGCGATCGCCCACCGTGGCGGCGCCCAGGCCGTGGCGCGGCGTGGGCAGGGGCGGCAGCGCGCGCCAGCGGTCGCTCGCGGGGTCGTACACCCAGGCGTCGGCAAAGACCTTCTGCTCGGGCACCCATTGCTCGCCGCCAAAGACGTACAGCCGCCCACCATGCGCCGCCGCGGCCAGGCCGCCCTGCGCCTGGGGCATGGGCGCGCGCGTGGTCCAGCGGTCGCTGGCGGGGTCGTACACCTCCAGGTGCGGCACGTTCACCTGGCGCAGGGACCCGTCGGACTGCTTCAGTGCCTGGCGGCCGCCCACCACGTAGAGGCGGTTGTCGATGACGGCACTGGCCGCGCTGTTGCGCGCGGTGCGCGCGTCGGCGATGGCGGACCAGCGCCCGCTGGCGGGGTCGAACACCAGGCCACGCGCGGTGTCCACGTGCTGGTTGAAGTGGCGCGCGGCCTCGTGCTCGCGCACGCGCCCGCCCACCAGGTAGAGCCGGCCTGCGATGCCGGCGAACACGCCCTCGGCCGAGGCGTAGGGCAGCGGCACGCCATCGCTCCAGCGGTTGGCGGCGGGGTCGTACACATAGGTCGAGGCCTGGGCGCGCCAGTTGGGAAAGCCGCCGCTGAAGCCGCCGACGGCGTGGATCAGCCCACCGGCCGCGGCCAGCGCGATGTGGTGGCGCGCCTCCGGCAGCGTGGCCAGGCGCGTCCAGCGGTCCGTCGCGGGGTCGTAGGACTCGACGTGGGCGGAGTAGCCGGTGTTCGGGTTGAGCAGCCCGCCGGCCACGTAGATGCGGCCGTTCAGGACCTCGGGGTACAGCTCCTGGCGCGCCAGCGAGGGTGCGGCGGCGGTGCTCCAGCGCGGGGCGGTGGCCTGCGCCAGCGCGGCGCGCGTGAAGGGCAGCGCCGCCAGAGCGGCGGCGAGTCGGAAGGTGTCGCGTCGTTGCATGGTCGGTCCTCGTGCGTTGGGGTGGGACCGATGCTAGGCAAGCGAGCGCAATGAATCAGCCAGGCGCGACCGAACAGATTGATCGGTCAGCGCAAACAATCGCGCGGAACCTTCTCTGCGGCCCGCGCACGTTCATCGATTTCGCGTGCGTGCAACGGGCAAGCGTCAGAACCCCTGGGACCGCGAAGACGGAGCCTGCTTCTCCCGCAGCCGGTACAGCCCCACGTCCACCCGCCCACCGCGAAACCCCGCCTCGCAGTAGCAGAGGTAGTACAGCCACAGCCGCCGGAAGGCCTCGTCGAAGCCCTGCTGTTCAATCGCGGGCCAGGCCGCCAGGAAGCGCCGCCGCCACTCGGCCAGGGTGCGCGCGTAGCTCTCACCGAAGCACTGCTGCTCTTCGATCTCGAAGCCGGCGCGATGGGCGTGTTCGCGCAAAACGCTCGGGCTCGGCAGCATGCCACCGGGAAAGATGCAGCGCTGGATGAAGTCCGCGCCCTGGCGGTAGGACTCGAAGCGGTCATCCGCGATGGTGATGGCCTGCAGCACCGCCACACCGCCCGGCTTGAGGCGCTGGCGCAGGGTGTCGAAGTAGGTGGGCCAGTACGCCTCGCCCACGGCCTCGATCATTTCGATGGAGACGATGCGGTCGTATTGGCCCTGCACGTCGCGGTAGTCCTGCAGACGCAGGTCGAGTTGATCGGCCACGCCCCATGCCTGGGCACGTTCGTTGGCGAAGGCCAGTTGTTCGCTGGAGAGCGTGAGTCCGGTGACCCGCGCGCCATGCCGTTGCGCAAGGGTGGCGGCCAGGGTGCCCCAGCCGCAGCCGATCTCCAGCACCTCGCCGCCGGCGGGCGTGTCCAGCATCTGCAGGATGCGGTCGAGCCGGCGCGCCTGCGCGGCCTCCAGCGTGTCGTCGGCCGACTCGCTGAAGAGCGCGCTGGAGTACAGCATGCTGTCGTCGAGCCACTGGCGGTAGAAGCCGTTGCCGAGGTCGTAATGGAAGGCGATGTTGTGGCGGCTGCCGCGCCGGCTGTTGGCGCGCAGGCGGTGGGCCAGGCGCGCCAGCCAGCGCGCGGGGCGGCTGCCGTCGAGCAGCGAGCCCCAGGCGGCTTCGTTGGCCAGGCCGAATTCCAGCAGGGCCAGCAGGTCGGGGCTGTCCCAGTCGCCGTCGCGGTAGGCCAGGGCCAGGCCCAGGTCGCCCTGCAGCAACAGGCGGTGCATGGCCCGCCAGCGCCGCAACTGCAAGCCGGCCTGGGGACCGGGTTCGCGCCCGCCGATGTCGAGCGTTCGGCCATTGGGCAGACCCAGCGCCAGATGGCCGTGGCGGGTGCGGCTCAGCAGCCAGTGCAGTGGCGACCAGGCCCGGGACGCGTCAGGGGTGGGGGCGGTGGAGGTGCTCGTGTTCATGTGGGCTTGTGGTGGGCATCGCCCGAAGGCGCGACGGTGATGTCCTGCTCGGGCGCGGGTGGCAGCGTGTGCACGGGCACGCGCTTGAGCCACAGCCGCAGCGCTTCCCAGTGAATGGCGACAACGACCTTGAGGGTCAACAAGGGATGGCTGAAGAAGACACGCAGCAGCGCCGCGTCACCGAGTTCGCGGCGCCGGCCGTGCTGGCGCGCGATCAGCAGCGCGCCCTCGGCGTCGTGCACCTTGACGTCGATGGACACGGCCTCGGCCGGCGCCTGGACGCGGAAGCGGTAGTCCATGTCCATGCCGTTGAAGGGCGAGACGTGCAGGCGCTTGTGGATGCCCTGCTCGATGGCGGCGGCGTGCGGATCGGCCACGGGAATGAGGTAGCTGTGGCGCTGGCCGAAGGTGTTGTTGACCTCGTAGATGAGCGCCGTGAGCGCGCCATCCGGCGCGTGGCAGAACCACACGCTCAAGGGGTTGAAGACGTGGCCCAGCAGGCGCGGCAAGGTGAGCAGGCGGATGGCACCGCCCGTGGGCAGGCCGGCGGCGCGCAGGCGCGCATCGATCTGCGGGCGCAGCGGGCGACCCGAGCCATCGCCGTGGTCGCGCGAATGGAAGCTGAAGAGGTTGAAGCGGTCGACCGAGAAGCAGCGCAGGCGCTGGTGCAGGCGCGGCAGCTCGTCGATGTCGATGAGCAGGTGGTAGAGCCGGTAGCGCAGGTGGTGGCGACTCGGGCGCAGGCGCTGGTGCATCACCTCGCCCACGTAGAGCGCGCTGTGCCAATCGGTGGACCGGTCCATGGCGCTCAGGCCGCGAACGCGCCGGCCTGCGGCAGCGCGATGCGGCCGGACTCGTCGGCCACGGTCCAGGGCCGGCGCACGCCACCCAGCGCTTCCGCCACCGCGAGCCCCGCCTGCAGGCCGTCTTCATGGAAGCCCGCGCCGAAGTAGGCGCCGCAGAACCAGGTCCGCTCGCGGCCCTGCAAGTCCCAGAGGCGGCGCTGCGCGGACATGGCGGCGGCGTCGAACAAGGGGTGCTCGTAGACCTCGGTGCGGATGAGGTGCTCGGGCCGGGGGGAAACGGGCGGGTTCAGCGTGACGAACAGCGGATCGGCCCCGGGGCCCTGGGGCAGGTGGGGTTGCAGGCGGTTCATCCAGTAGCTGACGGTGGGCGGCGCGTCGCTGCCGCGCGCGGCGAGGTAGTTCCAGCTCGACCACACGGCGCGGCGGCGCGGCATGAGCGCCGGGTCGCGGTGCAGCACGGCGAGGTTGCGGGTGTAGGCGAAGGCACCGAGCAGCGCGCGCTCCTGGGCCGTCGGTGCGTCCAGCAGTTTGAGCGATCGGTCGGCGTGGGTGGCCAGCACCACCTGGTCGAAGGCCTGGGGAAACCAGCCGTCGCGCGTGCGCAGGCGCACGCCTTGCGGCCCGCGGTGCACTTCCAGCACCGGCCGGTCCAGGTGCAGGCGATCGCTGAAGGCCGCGCACAGGCGGCGCACGTATTCGCGGCTGCCGCCTTGCACGGTGCGCCAGACGGGCCGGCCGCTCAGCCGCAGCAGGCCGTGGTTCTCGCAGAAGCGCACGAAGGCGGCCACGGGGTAGCGCCCCACCTGCGCGGCCGGTGCCGACCAGATGGCGGCGGCCATGGGGTAGAGGTGGTCGTCGCGGAAGGCGCGTCCGTAGCCGTGGGTGTCGAGGTAGTCGTCCAGCGGCTGGGCGCCGGCCTGCTGCGCGTCGCGCGGGGCCTCGCGGTAGAAGCGCAGCAGCTCGCGCAGCATGGCCCAGAAGCGCGGGCGCAACAGGTTGGCCGGCTGCGCGAACAGCCCGCGCAGGTCGGTGCCGGCGTATTCCAGTGCGCCGCCGTCCAGGCTGACGCCGAAGGACATGTCGCTGGCCTGTGTGGGCACGCCCAGGTGCCTGAACAGCGCCGTGAGGTTCGGGTAGGCGGGCTCGTTGTAGACGATGAAGCCGGTGTCCACGGGCACCGTGGCGCCGCCGCAAGGCGCGCCGACGGTGTGGCTGTGACCGCCGGGGCGCGGCTCGCTCTCGAATACCGTGACCTCGTGCCGCTGCGACAGCAACCAGGCGCAGGACATGCCGGCGATGCCGGTGCCGACGACGGCGATGCGCTGGCGCTCGGGCCGGTGCCCGGGCGGGGTGGTGGCAGCGGTATCGGCGTCGTGCAGGGGCATCGCGGTCTCCAGCGGTTCTCGGGAACGGGGCCTGGCCCCGGGTGTCGGGGCCAGTGGTCACATCCTCTTACGCAGCGGTGAACGGTTTGGATTTGTTTCCCGCTGCTGCGATGATCCAAACCCCGCGGGCCTGCGTAGAAGCGGCATGGCCCTGCCCTCGCCTCGCCCCTCCGACGCCGCCGCTTCCCCGGCGGCGGCACCACCGCATCGCCGAGCGCCCGCCTTGACCATCGTTTCCCTGGACGCCATGCGCACGCCCCGCCCCGACGAAGCCTGGGACGAGGCGCTCGTGGCCGTGGCCCAGTGCCAGGACCGCGCCGCCTTCGCCCGCCTGTTCGCGCACTTCGCGCCGCGGGTGAAGCGCTACCTGATGCAGGGCGGCAGCCCCGAGGCCCAGGCCGAGGAGCTGACCCAGGAGGCCCTGGCCGCGGTCTGGCGCAAGGCGGCGCTGTTCGACCCGGCCCAGGCGGCCGCCTCCACCTGGATCTTCACCATCGCGCGCAACCTGCGGGTGGACGCGCTGCGCCGGCGCCAGGGCGCCGAGCCGATGGACGAGGCCTTCGACTTCGACCAGTTGGTGGACGACGGGCCCGACGCGGAGGAGCGCCTGCACGCGGCCCGCATGCACGAGCGCCTGCGCGGCGCCTTCGCGCGCCTGGCGCCCGACCAGCAACGGGTGCTGCAACTTTCCTATTTCAATGACGAACCGCACGCGCGCATCGCCGCCGAGCTGGGCATTCCGCTCGGCACGGTGAAGTCGCGCCTGCGCCTGGCGGTGGCGCGGCTGCGCCGCCTGCTGGAGGGCTGAGGACGATGGATATCCAACACCACCCCGACGACGGCTTGCTGCTTTCGCTGGCCACCGGCCAGCTGGCGGCGGGCATGCGGCGGGTGCTGCACAGCCACCTGGAGCTGTGCCCCGCGTGCCGCGAGCGAGCGGCTGCGCTGGACGCGCTGGGCGGCCTGCTGCTGGACGACGCGGCGCCCGCCGAACTGCACGAGGACGCGCTGTCGCGCACCCTGGCCCGCATCGACGCGCAGGCCGCAGCCCCCGCCAGACCCATCGCCACGAGCGCGCCCCCGCCCATGCCCGCCGGCGCGCGCTGGCCGCGAGCGCTGGCGCATTGCGAGGCCACGCCCTGGCGCTGGATCGGCCCGGGCATGCGCTGGAGCCGCGTGAGCCTGCCCGAAGACCCCGAGGCCAATGTCTTCCTGCTGCGCATCGCGGCGGGCAAGTACCTGCCGCGGCACACCCACAAGGGCACGGAGTTCACGCAAGTGCTGCATGGCCGCTTCCACGACGGGCGCGCGCTGTTCGGTCCGGGCGATTTCGACGCCGCCGACGGCGAGATCCTCCACCAACCGGTGGTGCAGGACGGCAGCGAGTGCATCTGCCTGGCCTCGCTGGACGCGCCACTGCGCTTCGAAGGCGCTATCGCGCGCTTCTTCGGCTCCCTGGTCGGCATGTGAACCAGGCCGCGGCGCCCGCCGCGCTGCCACTCACGAACGCGCCCCAGGCGAGGTCGGCCAGGGTCACCGCCCACGACCAGTCGCGCAGCGTGGCCTGGTTGGTGAGGTCGTAGGTGGCGTAGGCGATCAGGCCGAACAGCGCGCCCAGGCGCAGGGCCGGGGCGGCGCGGCCCTCGACCAGCGCGGGCCGCACGGCGAACACCAGCAGGCCCAGGATGTAGAGCGGGTAGAACAGCGCGGCGGCAAGCCAGTCGACGTCCGGCGCCATCAGGTGCCCGATGGCGGGCTGGTACAGGCGCGAGGCCATGAGGCTGAGCCAGACGGCATCGAGCGCCAGGAAGACGGCCATCGTCGCGAAGTAGGCGATGGCCAGGCGTTGGGGACTGGTGTTCATTGCGGTGTCGGGAGGGTGCTCGTGAGTCGGTAGGACAGGCGGCGGCCGCCCCGGACCTCGGCGTCCAGGCCGATCCAACGGCCGGTGTCGGCGGCGTACCAGATGTCGATGCGCTGGCCATCGGCGCGCAATTGCCAGCCGCGCGCGGGCACGGACTGGCCCAGGCGCTCGATGCGGGCATCGGCCAGGCGTTCGAAGCGCGCGGCCACGGTGCGCCCCGTTTGCGGATCGATCAGTTGCTGCTGCTCCACCACGCGCGGGTTCCAGTAGGCGAAGCCCATCAGGCAGTCGCCACCGTAGCGTTGCGACACCGTCTCGCGCTCGCCGTCGCTGTCGGTTTCGGCGCGCAGCTCGCGCAGGCACTCGCCCTGCCAGCGTTCGTCCGCCTCGTGGCGGTAGCGGTAGACCAGCAGGCCGAGCCAGCGCACGTCGAATCGCGCGCGGCTTTGCAGGCGACGCTCCGCTGCGTCGCCCGACACGGTGAAGCGGTGCGTGCCGACCGGGCGCCCGTCCAGGGTGACGGTGAAATCCCAGCGCTCGCTGGCCTGGGCCAGGGCGGCGGGCAACAGCGCCGCCAGGCAGGCCGCCCGCCGCCACCCGGCGCGAGCGGTCGTCATGGCCCGGCCCTGCGCCGCGGGGGCCAGGGGATGAAGGCGCTGGTGCGCGCGGCGTAGTCGCGGTAGGCCGGGCGCCGCTCGGCCATGTCCTGCTCCAGCAGCGCCACGCCGGACACCTTGAGCAGCAGCCAGGTGATCATCAATGGCGACACCACCGTCCAGGCCGAGGCCCAGCCGCCGGCGGGCAGCGCCAGCAGCCACAGGCCCCACCAGAAACAGGCCTCGCCGAAATAGTTGGGGTGGCGCGACCAGGCCCAGAGGCCACGGTCCATCACCGCGCCCTGGGGCCGGGGACCGCGCAGGAAGCGCGCGAGCTGCGCGTCGGCCACGGTCTCGACCAGCAGGCCACCCGCTGCCAGCAGCACGCCCAGCGCGTCCAGCGGCGTCAGGGCCACGCCCTGGCCCAGCGACACCAGCAGGGGCCAACCCAGCACCCAGGCCAGCACGGCCTGCAGGCCGAACACCAGGTACAGGCTCTTGAGGCCGAATGCACCGCCATGGCGTTCGCGCATGGCGCGGTAGCGGCGGTCTTCGCCATGGCCGCTGTTGCGCCGGCTGATGTACACGGCCAGCCTCAGGGCCCAGGCGAGCAGCAGGGCCAGCATCAGGCCGTCGCGCGCCTGCAGGGGCGGCAGCAGGGCCCAGGCGTACACCAGCACCGGCGCGGCCACCAGCAGGGACCACACGCGATCGGCCAGACTGGCGTCGCGCAGGGGCAGGCTCAGGGCCCACACCGGCAAGGCCACGGCCAGCGCGGCCAGCAGTCCCCAGGCGGCCAGGCTGATCATGTGCGCCGCTCGAACAGGTAGTGGCTGACCCACCATTGGCCGCCGTCCGCGTAGGCGAAGAGTTCTTCCACCGAGAGGAAGAACAGGCGCCAGCGCGTCCACCACAGCGCGGCCTGCCCGCTGCCGTAGGCCTGGCGGAACAAGGGCATCAAGGCGTCGCGCTGCGCGTCCATTCGAGCCAGCCAGGCGGCGGACGTGCGCGCGTAGTGCCGCCCGTTCCAGCGCCACTGGCGCAGCACGCGCAAATCGTCCTGGCAGCGCAGGGCCAGGTCGTCGCCCGGCATCATCCCGCCGGAGAAGAAGTGGCGGCTCATCCAGTCGCTGGCGTCGCGCGCCTCGAAGGCATACGGTGCCTCGCGGTGCACGAACACGTGCATGAAGAAGCGTCCGCCCAGGGTCAGCCAGCGCGCCACCTTGGCGAAGGCCTGCGGCCAGTTGCGCAGGTGCTCGAACATCTCCACGGAGACGATGCGGTCGAAACGGCGATCGGTCTCGAAGGCGTTGAAGTCCGCGGTGATGACCTCCAGGTTGGCCAGGCCGCGCGCCGTGGCCTGGGCCTGGATGTGCCGGCGCTGCGAATGCGAGTTCGACACGGCCGTGATGCGCGCGCGCGGATAGCGCTCGGCCATCCACAGGCTCAGCGAGCCCCAGCCACACCCCAGCTCCAGGATGTGCTGGCCGTCGGCCAGGCCGGCGCGCGCACAGGTCTCCTGCAACGCGGCGGCCTCGGCCTGCTCCAGCGTGACCACGCCCTGCGGCCACCAGCAGCAGCTGTACTTGCGGTGCGGCCCCAGCACGGCGCCGAAGAAGTCGGCGGGCAGCTCGTAGTGCTGCTCGTTGGCCTTTTCGGGCAATGGCGCCAGCGGGGCGCTGGCCAGGGACCCGTGGAAGGCGGTGGTCAGGTCGGCGCCGCGCTCCGGGTCGCCGCTGTGCAACTCGCTCAGGCGCTGGCGCAGCAGGCGGCGGATGCCCAGGCGCACGGCCGGGTCGGGCACCAGGCCCTGTTCGACCCAGTGGATGGCGGAGGCGGTGTTCGGGGCGAGGGACATGGCGGCTCGCAAATGGTGGATATGGCCAACAGTGGATATGGCCGCTTGTACGCGCCAGCGGCACCTTCGGATCACCCCACGCCCGTCGGCCAGCCGCGCGGCCTGTGAGGAAAGCTTGCAAGCGCCTGCGGTGGACCTTCGAAGAGCACAAAAACCGCACACCCGGCCCCACCTGAAAGCGCTTCGCCTCCCTATGATCGCGCCCGCCATGAAACTTCAACACAAAGCCTGGGTGCTGGTCGCCGTGACCATCGGCCTGCTGAGCCTGTCCTCGATCCTCGTCTCGCAGCGGTCCATCCTGTCGTCGTTCGACGCGCTGGAGGCCAAACAATCGCGCATCGAAAGCGAACGGGCCAACCGACTGCTGGCCCAGCAGCTCGACGGTTTGTCGGCCACCCTGATGGACTACGCGTACTGGACCGAGACCGTCGGGTTCGTCAACGGCCGTCGGCCCGGCTTCTTCACCGAGAACTTCGGCACCGACAACATGCGCTACCTCGGCATCTCGCAGGTGGCGGTGCTCGATGCCCTGGGCCGCCCCTTGGCCAGCGCCGAACTCACCGAGGAGCCGGCCTTGCGGCCCATGTCGGACGCCATGGTGCAGACGCTTCGCAGCCTGGCGGTTCCGGTGCTGTCCGACCCGACCAGCAGCAAGGTCGTGCGGACCTTCCACCGGGCCGACGGTGTCTTGTACCTGGTCTCCATCGCGGCCGTGCGCAGCCAGTTCGAGCCCGGCGCCGCGCCGCAGGGCGCGCTGGCGGGCGTGCGCCGGTTCGACGAAAAAGAGCTCGCCCGCTTCAGCGACATCCTCATGCACCCGGTGCGCCTGCGCTTCGCCGACGCGACATCGAACGCGCCAGCGAGCGGCGGCGCCTCCCCCGATCACCCGACCCTCGAGTCCATCGCGGTGATCCTGGACCACCAGGGTCGGCCCGTGTCGGAGCTGGTCCTCGATCTCGAACGGGACCTGCACACGCAAGGCCATTCGCTGGCATTTGCCACCGCCGTCCAGGTGGCACTGGCCTGTCTGGCCGTGGGCGCCCTCTTGCTGTTCCTGCTGGATCGGATGGTGCTGCGGCGCCTGCAACGGGCCCACCAGGAACTCGGCGCCCTGGCGCAGCAGGGCTTGAACGGCCACGGACTGCTGTCGGTCAGCGGCCAGGACGAACTGGCCGATCTGGCCCGAGGCATCAACCGTCTGCTGGAGAAAACGCGAGAGGACGCCGAGCAGCAACGCCAGGCCCAGGCCCGGCAGGAGGCGCTCAAACTGCAACTGGTCCAGAGCCAGAAGACCGAAGCGCTCGGGCGCTTCACCAGCGGCATTGCGCACGACTTCAACAACGCCCTCACGGCCATCTCGGGTTGCATCCGCCTGGCCGGAGAGGATCTGGAGGCGCAGCACCCGAGCACCGCCTCGCTGAACGAAGCGCTCAAGTCCGCGCGCTACGCGGACGGACTGGTGAAGCAGCTGCTGTCCTTCAGCCGGCAGACGCCGCCGCGCATGGAAGCCGTGCGCCTGAGCGAGCTGGTGAACGAGGCGCGCGTGCTGGTGTCGCTTGGCCTGATGAAGCGCTGCGCCCTGGAGGTGCACCTGCGGGCGCACGAGGATGGGGTGCTGGCCGACCCCACCCAGATCAAGCAGGTCATCGTGAACCTGCTGATCAACGCCTGCGACGCCATGAACGGGCAAGGCACGGTGTCGATCACGCTCGAGGAACTGGCCCTGCCCGGCAGCGGGCCGGCCGACACCGAGCCCGCGCTGGCGCCACTGCCCGCGGGCCGCTACCTGGCCCTGTCGGTCCAGGACGACGGCCCGGGCATTGCGCCGGAGTACCTGCACCGCATCTTCGAGCCCTTCTTCACGACCAAGCCCGCCGGCCAGGGCACCGGCCTGGGCCTGCCCATCGTGCAAGCCATCGCAACGGCACACGGGGGCGCCGTCCTGGCGATGAACCGGCCGGGCTCGGGCGCCTGCTTCCGGCTCTACCTGCCTCGGATCGCCGACCCGGCTGCGGCGCAGCCCCTGCGGCTCGACACGGACTTGGACCGGCTGAGCCTGGCCTGAGGGGAGCGGTAGAGTCCGGGTTCACCCTTACCGGAGACACCATGAAATACCGCCAGTTGGGCGCCTCGGGGCTCACCACGTCCGCCATCGGCCTGGGCTGCATGGGCATGAGCGAGTTCTACGGCCAGACCGACGACGAGGCGTCCCTGCGCACGCTGGAGCGGGCGCTGGAACTGGGCGTCACGCACCTCGATTCGGCCGACACCTACGGCCTCGGCCACAACGAGCGCCTGCTGGGCCGCTTTCTGGCGGCGGGGGGTGCCACGCGCCGGCAGGGGGTGGTGCTGGCCACCAAGTTCGGCATCGTGCGCGCCGCGGGCCAGTACGAACGCCGCATCGACAACTCGCCCGCGTACATCCGCGAAGCCTGCGAGGCCTCGCTGCGCCGGCTGGGCGCGGACCACATCGACCTGTACTACTGCCACCGCCGCGACCCGGCCGTGCCCATCGAGGACGTGGTGGGTGCCATGGGCGAACTGGTGCGGGCCGGCAAGGTCCGCGCGATCGGGCTGTCCGAGGTCTCGGTCGAGACCCTGCGCCGCGCCCACGCTGTGTTCCCGATCGCCGCCGTGCAGTCCGAGTACTCCCTGTGGAGCCGCGAACCCGAGGACGGGATGCTGGCAGCCTGCGCCGAACTCGGCACGGCCTTCGTGGCCTACAGCCCCCTGGGCCGCGCGTTTCTCACCGGGACGCTGGAGACGGACACGCTGTCGGACACCGACTTCCGCAAGAACAACCCGAGGTTCGTCGGCGAGGCGCGCGCCGCGAACCAACGCCTGGTGCAGAACTTGACGGCGTTCGCCAGCGAGCGCGGGCTCAGCAATTCGCAGGTCGCCCTGGCCTGGCTGCTCAACAAGCACCCGCACGTGGTGCCGATCCCCGGCACCCGTCGCATCGCCTACCTGGAAAGCAACGTCGGCGCGGTCGACATCGCGCTCACGCCCCGGGAGATCGGGCAACTGGATCGGCTGTTCGATCCGCAGGCGGTGGCCGGGATGCGCTACCCCGCGGCCGGGCTGGTGGGGATCGAGCCCCCCCGCGCGACCTGATTTCGCTGAAGCCATACGCCGGCAGCGCCAGCGCCAGCGGCAACAGGTAGTGCGCCGCGCGGTACGCCAGCACCGCCGCCAGCACCTCGTCGAGCGGCATCGCCCCGGCCAGGGCCGACGCCACCACGGCCTCCAGCACACCCAGGCCCGAGGGCACGTGCGTGAGCGCGCCCGCCACGCCGGCCAGCAACAAGGCCCCGAGCACGGTGGGGTACGGCACCCGCCCCTGCAGCAGGTTCCACAGGCTCAGCGCCATCAGCATCCACACGGTGGCGCCCATCACCGCCTGGATCAGCGCCACGCGGCTGCCGGCCAGCGGCAGCGAGTGCTCGCGCCAGCGCAGTTCGGATTTGCCGCTGAAGGCGCACAAGGCGTGGTAGCCCACCGCCACCACCAGCAGCACCGCGCCCATGACGCGCAGCGCCACCATGCCCAGCGCCCATTCGCCCTGCAGGCGCGGCGGCGACAGCACCAGCACCGTGCCCAGCACCCAGCACCAGCCCAGCCAGTTGGCGATGAAGCTGTGCGTGACGATCTGCCCCACGGTGCCCGGCGACAGGCCGGCGCGCGTGTACAGGCGCAGGCGCATGCCCACGCCGCCGATGAGCGCGCCGAAGTTGAGGTTGAAGGCGTAGGCGATGGCCGCCGTCGCCAGCGTGCGCGCGCGCGTGATGCGCGCCTTGGCCAGCCAGCGGCCGATGAGGTCGTAGCCGGCGAACAGGGTGTGCGCGCACAGTGCCAGCGCCACCGAGATGAGGATGTGGTGCGGCGGCAGGGCCTTCAGCGCCGCCCAGACCTTGGTCCACTCCACCTCGCGCGCCTGCTGCGCCACCAGATACAGCACCGCAGCCGCCAGCAGCCAGGGCAGCCAGCGGCGCGCGTGCGGCCACAGCCGCTTGAGGCTTGGCCCCGGCGTCACCGCAGGCCCTCCGCGTGGGCGGGTTCGTGGGGCACGGCTTCGCGCGACGTCGTCTCGGCGTCGCCCGATTCGGGCACCACCGGCACCACGCGCGGCTTGGCGTGGTGCGCCCAGCGCGCCCAGGCGGGAAAGCGCCGCAGCGCGTGGAACACCACCATGCTGCGCAGCACGATCCAGGCCGAGCGCAGGCGACCGGGCCGCGGCATCTGCACCAGGTCGCAGCTCTTCTCCAGCACGCGGTCCAGCGCCTCGCGCACCACGGCGGCGAAGGCCTTGTCGCGCACGATCACGTTGGCCTCCAGGTTCAGGCTCAGGCTGGTGGGGTCGAGGTTGCTGGAGCCCACCGTGGCCCAGTGGTCGTCGATGACGGCCACCTTGGCGTGCAGCGGGCGTTCGGTGTATTCGTGGATGCGCACGCCCGCGCGCAGCAGGTGTTCGTACAGCAGCATGGTGGCGCGCTGCACCCAGGGCATGTCGGGGTTGCCTTGCAGGATCAGGTCCACCTGCACGCCGCGGCGCGCGGCGCGCCGCAGGTCGCGCACCAGGCGGTAGCCCGGGAAGAAGTAGGCGTTGGCGATCAGGATGCGGTGTTGCGCGCTGCGGATGGCGGCGCGGTAGTGGCGCTCGATGTCGGTGGTGTGGCGGTGGTTGTCGCGGGTGACGAAGGCGGCCACCGCGCCCTGGTCGAGCGAGGGCATCCGCTCCTCGCGCCGCAACTGGCGCAGGCGGCGCCAGCGGCGCAGCCACATGTCGCGAGGGGGCTGCGGCGTGCTGATGTTGGTGCGGCAGAAGGCCTCGATCTGCTCCACCAGCGGCCCCTCGATGCGCACGGCGTAGTCGAGCTTCGCCTGCTCCGGGTCCAGCGCGAGCACGTGGTCCTTGGCGTAGTTGATGCCGCCCACATAGGCCACGCGGCCGTCGATGACCGCGAGCTTGTTGTGCATGCGGCCCAGCATGTTGATGCGCGCGCCGAACAGTTTGCGCACGGGCTCGAAGGCGCGCAGCTTCACACCCGCGTCGAGCAGGCCCTGAACGAATTCGTCGCCGAGATCGGGGGAACCCCAGCCATCGATGAGCACGTGGACCTCGGCCCCGCGTTGGGCGGCGCGGATCAGCGCGGCGCGCAGGTCACGGCCGACGGGATCGTCGAACCAGATGAAGGTTTCGATGAGCACCTGCTTCTCGGCCGTGTCGATGGCCTGGAAGACGCTGGGGTAGTAGTCCTCGCCGCAGCACAGCAGCTCGATGCGGTTGCCGGGCAACCAGCGCGAATTCATTGGCGTGGCGGTGGTGTTCATGCCGCCTCCTTCAGCCGCACCTCGGCCGCCAGCGGCGCGTGGTCGGACAGGCGCGACCACGGGTGGCGGGGCATGGGCAGCGGCTTCACCGACACGACGTCGCGCACGTAGATGCGGTCGAGCCTCAGGAAGGGCCAGGCGGCGGGAAAGCTGCGCGCGTGGCGGCCATGGCTCTGGCGAAACACCTCGGTGAGGCCGATGCGGGCGAGTCGCGCGTCGGCGCGCTGGCGCCAGTCGTTGAAGTCGCCGGCGACGATGAGGGGCGCGCCCGCCGGGACCTCGCTGTCGATGATCTCGCGCAGCGCGGCGATCTGGTGCTCGCGGTCGCCTTCCAGCAGGCCCAGGTGCACGCACATGAGGTGCAGGGCCGGCAGCGCGCCGTGGTTCACCACGCAATGCAGCACGCCGCGCTGCGGGACGATGCGCGGATGCGAGAGCCGGTGGTTGTGGCTCTTGACGATGGGAAAGTGCGAGAGCACGGCGTTGCCGTAGCTGTCGCGCGGGGCCACGGCGTTGCGGCCGTAGGCGTGGTCCTTCCAGATGGTGTCGGCCAGGAACTCGTACTGCGACACGCCGGGGTGGCGCTCGTCGGGGTCGCCCCCGCCGCGCACTTCCTGCAGGAAGACGACGTCACTCTTGACGGCACGCACCGCCTCGCGCAATTCGTGCAACACGAAGCGCCGGTTGAAAAAGCTGTAACCCTTGTGGATGTTGACCGTCAGTACGCGCAGACTTCCTCCGTTTCTCTGCACAGGCATCGCACACTCCTTCTGACCGCCCGGGGCGGCTTGTTGTTCAGACGCCTTCCATGTTGGGCCCCAGGGCGTGTACGTGGGGCAACCGTCGGTAAAAGCGCCCCGGGCGGAGCCCACGGCTTGCGGCTGTCTGATTGACATTTCGGCGGAGAGTGCTAAAGGCAGCTGCGTGCCGGGCAATTGGCGCGCCCGCCCAGCTCAGCGGCTCCCTGTACAAAGCCGCCGCCCGGCGCTACAACAGCGCACCGCGTTGCGCCGCGGTCCGGCACCGGGCAGCCGCGGCGCCCACTCCCGCGGGCAGGAGGGCAACCATGTCGCACCCGTCCACGCCATCTTTGCGCCACTTCAAAGGCGTCATCCTTCCGGGCGAAACCGAGGAACGGGATCTGATGCTGCGCTTGCTGGAGGCATCGCTTCCGGTGGCCTCGGAACTGCTGTCTCATGCCGCCCGATCGGCCCCGATGAGCCCGATCACCGGCGCCGCCCTGGCCTGCGTGCAAAGCGTCAGCGCGATGCTGGTGGCCGTGGCGCCGCGCTGCAACCTGGCTCCCCCGCCAGAGGACATCGAGGTCAAGGTGGACAGCAGCGGACGCATGGTCTATCGCTGCCGCCATCACCCGGCGCATCGGTGGGACCTGGGCGGGAACCCCTTGCCATGAGCCTGGGCCTGGACAACGCCGGGCGCGCCTTGCCGGCCGCGCTCGGCGTGCTGCTGGGCATCTTCCTGTACGCGAAACCCGTCGTCCAGCCACCGGCTGCACTCCCGGTCCTCGGCCTGCTGGTTCTGATCCTGCTCATGCGACTGGCCCGGGAGGTGTTCATACAACACCCGCTGTTCGGCCTGGCCTTGCTGGAGCCCTGGATCCTGTCTTCGGTTCTCGTCGTCGCGCTGGGCACCCAGTTGCTGCTGTGGCTGGCGCTGCACGCCGAGTCCTGGTTTGCCGCGCCGGCCGCCGTGCAGAAGACCTATGCCGCGGCGCTGATGGGTGCCGTCACCGCCTTCCTGGCCACGGCATGGATGAAAGACATCCAGGACGCCAAAGGCCCGTTCCTGCCGGGTCCCGCCTGGAAGGACTTCGCTCGCCGGTTCTCGACGGCTCACCGCCTCACGGGCGAAACGCTGGAACTGGAGGCCTGCGACGCCGATGTGATCGCGTCCGCCGGCATCAGCGGCTGGGGCCTGAGGGCCCGTTGGCAACGAAGCAGGATACTGAGCGACTACCTCAGGAACGGCAAACGCGCGACACCGCTGCGACAGTCCGCCGGTTGAGCCTTGGTTGGGCGTACGGCCGAACCGATCGGCTACAGTCTTTGGCTGTTTTGCAGTGCCTTCCCGCGCCCACCGTGACCGATTCCCTGGCCGCCCACACCCCCATGATGCAGCAGTACCTGGCCCTCAAGGCCGGGCACCCGCACACGCTGCTCTTCTATCGCATGGGGGATTTCTACGAGCTGTTCTACGACGACGCCGAGAAGGCCGCGCGCCTGCTCGATATCACCTTGACGCAGCGCGGCCAGTCGGCCGGCAAGCCGGTGGTGATGGCGGGCGTGCCATTCCATTCGGTGGACACCTACCTGGGGCGGCTGATCAAGCTCGGCGAGTCGGTGGCCATCTGCGAGCAGGTGGGCGACGTGGCCACGGCCAAGGGGCCGGTGGAGCGCCAGGTGGTGCGCGTGGTCACGCCCGGCACGCTGACCGACGCCGAGTTGCTGTCCGACAAGAGCGAGGCGCTGCTGATGTCCGTGCACGCGGGCGCGCGCACCGGCTGCGGCCTGGCCTGGCTCTCGCTCACGCAGGGCATCGTCTTCCTGGCCCAGTGCGCCAGCGACGAATTGGCCGACTGGGTGGCGCGCCTGGCGCCCGGTGAACTGCTCTACAGCGCCGAGACCACCCCCGCGTTCGAGCAGCGCGTGCAGGCGCTGGCCGGCGCGCCAACGCCGCAGGGCGGCAAGCTGGTCACGGTGCTGCGCCCGGCCTGGGCCTTCGATGCGGCGCTGGGCCAGCGCAAGCTGCTGGACCAGTTGCAGGCCGCCAGCCTGGCCGCCTGGGGCGCCGAGGGCCTGGCCGACGCGCACGCCGCGGCCGGCGCGCTGCTGGCCTATGCGGAGCACACCCAGGGCCGCGCGCTGGCGCACGTGCGCAGCCTGCAGGTGGCGCGGTTCGACGAGCGCATCGACCTGCCGCCCAGCACACGGCGCAACCTCGAACTGGTGCAGACGCTGCGCGGCGAGAGCAGCCCCACCCTCTTCTCGCTGCTCGACACCTGCGCCAGCGGCATGGGCAGCCGCGCCCTGCGCCAGTGGCTGCTGGAGCCGAAACGCGACCGCGCCGAGGCGCGCGAGCGCCTGGGCGCGATCGCCACCCTGCGCACCGGCCCCTGGCAGCGCCTGCGCGAACGCCTCAAGGGCTGCAGCGACGTGGAGCGCATCACCGCGCGCATCGCGCTGCGCCAGGCCAAGCCGCGCGAGCTCGTGGGCCTGGGCCAGACCCTGGGCCGCGCGGGCGAGCTGGCCGCCGCGCTGGCGCCGCTGGGCAGCGACGCGCTGCTGGCTCGCCTGGCCACCGAGTTGCAACCGCCCGCCGGCTGCGCCGAGCTGCTGCAGCGCGCGCTGCTGGCCGAGCCGTCCGCGCTGGTGCGCGACGGCGGGGTCATCGCCGACGGCTTCGACACCGAGCTCGACGAGCTGCGCGGCATCCAGCAGAACAGCGACGCCTTCCTCATCGAGCTGGAAGCGCGCGAGCGCGCGCGCAGCGGCATCGCCAACCTGCGCGTGCAGTTCAACAAGGTGCACGGCTTCTACATCGAGGTCACGCAGGGCCAGCTCGACCGCGTGCCCGACGACTACAAGCGCCGCCAGACGCTCAAGAACGCCGAGCGCTTCATCACGCCCGAGCTCAAGGCCTTCGAGGACAAGGCCCTGTCGGCACAGGAGCGCTCGCTGGCGCGCGAGAAGTGGCTGTACGAAGGCCTGCTGGACACCCTGCAGGGCTTCATCGACCCGCTCACCCGTCTGGCGCGCGCGCTGGCGGCGCTGGATGCGCTGTGCGCGCTCACCGAACGCTCGCTCACGCTGAACTGGTGCGCGCCCAGCTTCACCAGCGAGCCGGGCATCGAGATCCGCGGCGGCCGCCACCCGGTGGTGGAGGCGCGCCTGGCCGAGACCGGCGCGGGCGCCTTCATCGCCAACGACACGGTGCTGGGCCCCAAGTCGCGCATGCAGGTCATCACCGGCCCGAACATGGGCGGCAAGAGCACCTACATGCGCCAGGTGGCCGTCATCGCGCTGCTGGCCAGCATGGGCAGCCACGTGCCGGCGCAGGCCTGCCGGCTGGGGCCGCTCGACGCCATCCACACCCGCATCGGCGCGGCCGACGACCTGGCCAACGCGCAGTCCACCTTCATGGTGGAAATGACCGAGGCCGCGCAGATCCTGCACACGGCCACGCCCAACAGCCTGGTGCTGATGGACGAGATCGGGCGCGGCACCTCCACCTTCGACGGCCTGGCCCTGGCCGGCGGCATCGCCGCGCACCTGCACGACAAGGCGCGCTGCTTCACGCTGTTCGCCACGCACTACTTCGAACTCACCGAATTCCCCGCCACCCACCACGCGGCGGTGAACGTGCACGTGAGCGCGGCCGAGGGCGGCAGCAAGGGCATCGTCTTCCTGCACCAGATCGAGCCCGGCCCGGCCAGCCGCAGCTATGGCATACAGGTTGCCCGGCTGGCGGGCGTGCCCGCGCCCGTGGTGCAGCACGCGCGCCACGCCCTGGCCGCCCTGGAGGCGCACAGCGCCGAGCAGCAGACGCAGGTGGACCTGTTCGCCCCGCCGCCGCCGGCCGAAGCGCCCGAACCCCACCCGCTGGTGGCCGCGATGGCCGCCATCGACCCCGACACACTGAGTCCGCGCGACGCGCTCGACCAGATCTACCAGCTCAAGAAACTCGCCACCCGCACGGGAGCCTCCACATGACCTACTGCGTCGCCGTCAAACTCAACGCCGGCATGGTGTTCCTGTCGGACTCGCGCACCAACGCGGGCCTCGATCAGATCAGCTCATTCCGCAAGATGATGATCTACGAGAAGCCGGACGACCGCTTCATGTGCCTGCTCTCGGCGGGCAACCTGAGCATCTCGCAGTCGGTGCGCGAGATCCTGCAGATCGAGCAACTGGACGACCACGAGGGCGGCGACCCGATCACCATCTGGAACGCGCGCAGCATGTTCGACGCCGCGCGCGTGCTGGGCTCGGCGGTGCGCCACGTGTGGCACCGCGACGGCGAGGCCCTGCAGCGCGCGGGCGTGGATTTCAACGTCTCCCTGATCTTCGGCGGCCAGATCCGCGGCGAGGGCATGCGCCTGTTCCAGGTGTATTCGGCCGGCAACTTCATCGAGGCCACGGCCGAGACGCCTTTCTTCCAGATCGGCGAATCCAAGTACGGCAAGCCCGTGCTCGACCGTGTGATCACGCCCGAGACGCCGCTGGACGAAGCGGCCAAGTGCGCCCTGGTGTCGATGGACTCCACCCTCAAGTCCAACCTGTCGGTGGGCCTGCCGCTGGACATGGTGGTCTACGACGCGAATGCCCTGCGCTGCGACAAGATCGTCTGCATCGAGGAGAACAACCCCTACTTCCGCATGGTGCGCCAGACCTGGGGCCGCAAGCTGCGCGAGGCCTTCGACGACATCGAGCACCCGACCTGGGACGACGGCCAGACGCTGGTGCCGCTGATGTGCGAGAGCGAGCGCCTGGGCCCGCTGAAGAAGATCACCAACCCGCGCGAGAAGCTGATCTGAGCGCGGCGTGATCGTCTTCTCGCACGCCAACAGCTTCCCCGCGGGAACCTACCAGGTGCTGTTCCGCAGCCTGAGGGCGCGCGGTCACGTGGTGCGCGCGGTGGACCGGTACGGCCACGACCCGCGCTACCCGGTCACCAGCAACTGGCCGCACCTGGTGCAGCAACTGGCCGACTTCGCCAACGCCGAGGTCGAGCGCGCGGGCGAGCCCGCCTGGCTGGTGGGCCATTCGCTGGGCGGCTTTCTCAGCCTCATGTGCGCGGCGCGCCACCCCGAACTCGGTGGCCAGCGCGTGCGCGGCGTGCTGCTGATCGACTCGCCCCTGCTGGGCGGCTGGCGCGCGCGCACGCTGGAGCTCGTCAAGCGCACGCAGCTCGTGGGCTCCGTCTCGCCCGGCCGCATCAGCCGCAAGCGCCGCCAGGCCTGGCCGGACGCCGCCACCGCGCTGGAGCACCTGCGCCACAAACGCGCCTTCGCGCACTGGGACCCGCAGTGCCTGCAGGACTACATCGAGCATGGCACGCACGACGCCGACACGCCCCAGGGCCCGCAGCGCGTGCTGAGCTTCGACCGCGAGGTCGAGACCGCCATCTACAACACCCTGCCCCACAACCTGGACCGCCTGCTGCGCCGCCACCCGCTGCGCTGCCCGGTGGGCTTCCTCGGCGGCACGCGCTCGCTGGAGATGCAGCAGGTGGGCATGGCCATGACGCGGCGCGTGCTCGGCCGCAACGGCGAGGCGCGCCTGCGCCTGATCGAGGGATCGCACCTGTTCCCCATGGAGCGCCCGCAGGAAACGGCCGCCGCGATCGACGAACTGCTGGCGGTGCTGGCCGCCGGCTGAGACCTGTTTCACGGTCCTGCTGCCCCCGGGCTGGCCCTCATGCGGCAATGCCCCGGGGCGGTGTAACCTCGCGCCCCGTGAGCCCAGACGCCCCCCCGACCGACGAGTCCGCCACCCGACCGCTGGACCGGCTCGGCGCCCTGCTCGGCTCCTGGGACCCTCGCCGCCACCCCTGGTGGCTGCGCGCCGCCGTGGCGGTGCTGGTCACGGCGCTGGCCACCTGGATGCGCGTGGCCCTGGCGCCGGCGGAAAGCGGCGGCCGCTTCGTCACCCTCACGCTCGCGGCGGCGCTGTGCGCGCTCTACGGCGGGTTCCGCATCGGCATGCTCAGCACGCTGCTGGGCATGCTGGCGGTCAACTTCCTGCTCGTGAAGCCCTACTTCAGCTTCGCGATCGGCAACCTCAACGAGGCCTTCTGGCTCAACTTCTGGCACCTGCTCACGCAAGTCGTGGTGGTGGGCGCCATCGCGTTGATGCAAAAGCGCACGCGCGAGCTGCGGGCTTCGGTCGAACAGGCCCAGCGCAGCCACCAGCAGATGCTCGACACCTTCGAGAACAGCGGCACCGGCATGGCGCACACCCGCCTGGACGGCCACTGGATCCGCATCAACCGCAGCTATTGCGACTTGCTGGGCTACTCGCGCGACGAGGTCGTCCTGCGGCACTGGCGCCAGTTCACCCACCCCGACGACGTCGAGCACGATCTGCATGTGCTGGACGATCTGGTGAGTGGCCGCATCGAGCACCACACGATGGAGAAGCGCTACCTGCACAAGCAGGGCCACACCATCTGGGTTCTGCTGTCCGTGTCCATGATCCGCCATCCCGACGGCTCACCCGACTACATGATCGTCGTGGCGCAGGACATCAGCTCGCGCAAGACCACCGAAGACGCGCTGCGCACCAGCGAGCGACTGCTCTCGCAAGCCCAGGAGCTGGCGCTCATGGCGAGCTGGCGCTACGACGCGGCGCGGCGCCAGTTCACCACGCTGGGCAACGCCAACATCATCCTGGGCGTGCCGCGAGCGGTGTTCAGCGACCTGGACATGCTGGCCATGACCCACCCGGACGACCGCCTGCGCATGCAGCAGGCCTGGGCCGCGGCCTTCCGCGAAGGCGAGCCCTACGACATCGAGTACCGGGTCAACCTGGCCGGTCAATGGCATTGGGTGTCGGTGCGCGCGGAGTTCGAACGCGGCCCTGACGGGCGCGTCACGCAGGGTCTGGGCACGGTGGTCGACATCTCGGCGCACAAGCGCGCCGAGCAACAGATCCAGCAGCTCAATGCCTCGCTGGAAGAGCGCATCCGCGAGCGCACGCAGGCGCTGAGGGCGGCATACGACGAGCTGGAGAGCTACTCCTACGCCGTCGCGCACGACCTGCGCTCACCGCTGCGCATCATCAACGGCTTTGCCCAGGCACTGGAGGAAGACAACCCCGCCCTGTCCGTGGAAAGCCGCCGGCACCTGGAGCGCATCCGCGAGGCCAGCAAGAAGATGGGCGAGCTGATCGACGGCCTGCTCAAGCTCTCGCAGCTGGCGCGGGGCGAACTGCAGCGCGCGCCGGTGGACCTGTCGGCCATGGCCACGCGGCAGTTGCGCGAACTGGCGGCCACCTCGCCCGAACGAACGGTGGACTGGTCGGTGCAGCCCGGCATGATCGCCATGGCCGAAGAAGCCCTGATCGAAGCCCTGTTGCAGAACCTGCTGCACAACGCCTGGAAGTACAGCGCCCACACCGCCGGCGCGCGCATCCAGGTGTCGATGCAGGACAGTGGCGGGCGGCGGGAGTTCGTGGTGGCCGACAACGGCGCGGGGTTCGACATGGCGCGCGCGGCCAAGCTGTTCCAGCCCTTCCAGCGCCTGCACATGCCGCACGAGTTCGCGGGCCTGGGCATCGGCCTGGCGACAGCGCGGCGCATCGTGCTGCGCCACGGCGGCGAGCTGCGCGCGCAAAGCGCGCCCGGTGAAGGCGCGCGCTTCTACTTCACGCTGCAACCCGCGGCCTGACTCAGGCCGCCAGTCAGGCCGTCCAGTTGATCCAGCCGCCCCAGGCGGTGAACACGATCAGCACGCCGAAGGCGATGCGGTACCACGCGAAGGGCACGAAGGTGTGGCTGGAGACGAAGCGCAGCAGCCAGCGCACGCACACCCAGGCCGACAGCCACGACACGATGAGCCCGGTGGCGAAAAACGGCAGGTCGGCCACGCTCAGCAGGTCGCGGTTCTTGTACAGGTCCAGCGTGGCCGCGCCCAGCAGCACCGGCAGGGCCAGGAAGAAGCTGAACTCGGTGGCCGCGCGCCGGCTGTAGCCCACCAGCATGCCGCCGATGATGGTGGCGCCCGAGCGGCTGACGCCGGGAATGAGGGCCACGCACTGGATCAGGCCCACCTTGAGCGCATCGGTCCAGCGCGCGTCGTCGATGGTCTCCACGTGCACCGGCGCGCCGCGCGCCTGGCGCGCCTCGGCCCAGAGCATGATGAAACCGCCCACGATGAAACCGGCCGCCACCACGAAGGGGTGGAACAGCACGCTCTTGATGACGCCGATGAAGAGGAAGCCCAGCACCGCCGCCGGCAGGAAGCCGATCAGCACGTTGGCCGTGAAGCGGCGCGCCACCGCATCACCCGCGGGCAGGCCGCGCAGGGTGTCGAGGATGCGCTGGGCGTACACCGAGACGATGGCCAGGATTGCGCCGGTCTGGATCACCACCTCGAAGACCTTGACCTTTTCGCCGGTGAGGCCCAGCAGCGTGCCCGCCAGGATGAGGTGGCCCGTGGACGAGACGGGCAGGAATTCGGTGAGGCCTTCGACCACGCCCATCAGGGCGGCCTTGATCAGCAGAATCGGATCCATGCGTTGGGGAGATTGGGTGAGCTCGGTTGAGCGGCCGGGGCATTCTAGGTGGCGCCGACAAGAAACAAAGCGCAACCGGTGCGTACACGGGCGCGTGCTATGTTCGCGGCCATCATGCCCAAGACCTTGCGCTACACCCTGATCTCGCTGAAGGAGATGCTGCTCTCGGGCAGCCCCATCGTGCTGATCACCATCGCGCTGGTGGCCTTCACCTGGTGGTGGCTCAAGCCCAACCCACCCACGCAGGTGGTGCTGGCCACCGGGCCCGAGCAGAGCGCGTACGACAGCTTCGGCCAGCGCTACGCCGAGGCGCTCAGGCGTCACGGCATCACGGTGGAGCTGGTGCGCACCGAGGGATCGGCCGACAACCTCGACCGCCTGCGCGAAGGCTCGGTGGAGCTGGGCTTCGTGCAGGGCGGCACGGCCGACATGGGCTATGACGACGAGGATGGCATCGTTTCGCTGGGCAGCCTGTTCGTGGAGCCCCTGTGGCTGTTCTACCGCGAGGACGCCGCGCGGCGTGTCAACCGCAAGGACGCGACGCTGCGCAACCTGGCCGAACTCAAGGGCTGGCGCGTGAACGTGGGCACACCGGGCAGCGGCGTGCCGCGCCTGTTCAACCGCCTGCTCGAGGTCAACCGCATCGAGCCGAACCAGATCACGCTGAGCCGGCTGGAGCAGACCCCCGCCACCGTGGCCTTCCTGGACGGACAGCTCGACGCGCTGGTGTTCGCCTCGGCGCCCGAGTCGCTGATGGTGCAGATGCTGTTGCAGACGCCGGGCGTGAAGCTGCTCGACTTCGCGCAGGCCGAGGCCTATTCACGCCGGTTCGGCTACCTCACGCCCGTGACCATGCCCCAAGGCGTGGTGGACCTGGCGCGCAACGTGCCGCCGCGCAACGTGCGCCTGGTGGCCTCCACCACCTCGCTGCTGGCGCGATCGGACACGCACCCGGCGATCCTGCAGCTGTTCGCGCAGACGGCGATGGAGGTGCACAGCGGCGCGGGCTGGTTCAACCGCGCCCGCGAATACCCCAACCTGGAGCACAGCGAATTCCCCGCGGCGGGCGAGGCCGAGCGCGCCTACAAGGGCGGCCTGCCCTTCCTGCAGCGCTACCTGCCGTTCTGGGCCGCCAGCATCGTCGAGCGCATGTGGCTGGCCCTGGGCCTGATCATCGCGCTGGCGCTGCCGCTCTCGCGCATCGTGCCGCCGCTCTACACCTTCCGCATCCGCTCGCGCGTGTTCCGCTGGTACGCGGAGCTGCGCGAGGTGGAACACCGCCTGGAATCGGGCGGTGCCACGCCGGACGATCTGCTGGAGCAGCTCGACGGCATGGAGGCCAAGGTGGAGAAGGTGGTGGTGCCGCTGTCGTACACCGACGAGCTCTACGCGCTGCGCAACAACATTCATCTGGTGCGCAAGAAGATATTGCGCAAGCGCGAGCCGTCGAGCCCGGCGGCGGCTTGAATGGCTGCCTTTCAGCGCTCGCGCAGGCTTTCGTCGGCCAGCGCCTGCACCGGGCTGAGCAGGTAGTCGATCAGGCGGCGGCGCCCGGTCTTGATCTCGGCCACCAGATTCATGCCGGGCGTGATCGGCAGCTCGCGGCCCTCGACCATCAGGGTTGAACGCTCCAGGGTGAGATACGCCGGAAAGCTGGCCTGGCCGCTGCGCTCGTCCACCGTGGCGTCGGCACCCAGCACCGCCACCGTGGCCGGCAAGGTGCCGTGTCGCGTGAACGGGAAGGCTTCGAGCTTCACCGTGGCCACCTGCCCCTGCCGCACGAAGCCCATGTCCTGGTTGGCGATGGCCACCTGCGCCGTGACCCGCTCGGTATCGGGCACCACCACCAGCAGCACCTGGCCGCCAGCCACCACGTCGCCAGCCGTGTGCACGGCCAGTTGCTGCACCGTTCCGCTCACCGGCGACCGCAGCTCGGTCAGGCGCTCGCCCTGGCGGGCCTTGATGGCATCGGCCACCAGTTGCTCGCGCTGCCGCTGCGCCTGACTCTCGCGATCGAGCAGGTTGCGCCGGATGTCGGCCCGCAGCGCGGCCAGGGAGCGGGCCGCCTGCTCCCGCGCCGCCTCCAGCTCTCGCAGCCGCGCCTGCTGGGTGGCGATGTCGCGCTCCAGCTCGATCCGTTCGCGTGTGCGGTCCTGGCTCGCGTGGCCCGAGATGAAGCCCTTTTCGACCAGCGACAGGTAGTCGGCCTCGCGCCGCTGCGCCCAGCGCGCGCTGGACTGCAACTTGTCGAGCACCGCGCGCGCGGTCTCGCCCTCTGTGCGTCGCTGCGCCACCTCGGCCAGGGCGCGTGCGTGCCGGCTCTGGATGTCCTCCCATTCGGCCCGCAGTTGCGCCCAGGCCTGGCGGGCATCCGCCGCCAGCCAGGCCAGGCCGGTGTCGGCCGGCGCCCTGAACGCCGGTTCGGCGTCGGACACAGGCAAGGCGCCGGCCTCGACTGCACGCACGAGGGCGCCCGTGCGCCAGGCCTCGCTGCTCGCGGCGCGCCACGCTTCCTGCACGCGCGCGTGGTCGGCCCGCGCCGTGGTGCCGTCCAGCGTCACCAGCAACTGCCCGCTCCGCACACGGTCGCCATCGCGCACCCAGACGCGCTGCACCAGCCCGTCCTCCATCGGTTGCACGTGCTTGCTGCGTTCGCTCACGATGACCCGGCCGCTGGCCACGGCCACGATGTCGACCTGTCCCAGACAGGCCCAGGCAAGTGCCACGGCGAACAGGGCCATGATGGTTCGCGCCGTCCACAGTGGCAGCGGGTGAGGGGGCGTCTCCTGGATGCTGAGCGAGCCCGGCAGGAAATCCAGCGCGTCGGGCGAGGCGGCCGGTGGCCCCCCGTCGAAGCGTTGCGCCCAGGCCTGCCGAAAGACCCGCACGTGGCGCCGCCAGGCGCTGCCGCGCACCATCACGCCGGCTCCGCCACCACGGGCGATGCTTGCGGCGCCTGCAACCGCCACAGGCGCGCGTAGGCACCACCGGGACGCCCCACCAGCTCATCGTGCGGGCCGGCCTCCACAAGCCGCCCCTCATCGAGCACCAGGATGCGATCGGCCTGACGCACGGCGCTGAGCCGGTGCGCCACGATCAGCACCGTGCGGCCTCGGCAGATCGCCGCCATGTTGCGCTGGAGGATGGACTCGCTCTCATAGTCCAGCGCGCTCGTGGCCTCATCGAGGATGAGAATGCGCGGCTGGCCAAACAGGGCGCGGGCGATGGCGATTCGCTGGCGCTGACCTCCGCTCAGGCCCGTGCCCTGCTCGCCGACGACGGTGTCATAGCCCTGGGGCAACTCGCTGATGAACCCGTGCGCGCCCGCGAGGCGAGCCGCCTGGATGACCTCGCCAAGACCCGCGCCGGGATCGGTCATCGCGATGTTCTCGCGCACGGTGGTGTTGAAGAGCTGGTTGTCCTGCAGCACCACGCCGATGTGGCGGCGCCATTGCGCCACGTCGATGGTGGCGATGTCCACGCCATCCACCAGCACCTGCCCGGACTCTGGCCTGTACAGGCGCTGAACGAGTTTGGTCAATGTGCTCTTGCCCGAACCCGAGCGGCCCACGATGCCGACCACCTCGCCGGGCCGCAGGCTGATGTTCAAGCCATTCAAGACCGGCCGCGCGTCGGCCCGGTAGCGGAAGCGCACGTCCCGAAACACGATGCTCCCGCTGACTTGCGGCAAGGCTGCGCGCGCGGCTGGCGAAACACCCTCGTGCACCGCGCCTTCGTCGCCGTCGGGCGAGGCGTCCAGCACATCCGCCAGGCGCCGCATCGACACACCAGCCTGCTGAATGTCCATCCACAACTGGGCCAGGCGCATCACTGGCTGCGACACGCGTCCCGCGAACAGGTTGAAGGCCACGAACTGCCCCACGGTGAACTGCCCCTGCATGACCAGGTGCGAGCCCCACCACAGTGTGGCCGCCTGCACGAGCTTGCCGATCAGGCCCACCGCCTCGTGCGCGGTGCTGGCCGCCATCTGCGAACGAAACGTCGCCAGCACGTAGGCCGCGAGCTGGCGATCCCAGCGCTGCGCGAATTGCGGCTCCAGCGCGCCAGCCTTCAGGGTCTGGATGCCGGCGACGGACTCGACGAGCATGGCCTGGTTCTCGGCGCCCAAAGCGAACTTCTGGTCAAGCCGGCGCCGCAGCACGGGCGTGGCCGTGGTGATCACGAGCGCATACAGGGGCAGGCTGGCCAGAACGATGAGGGTCAGCGCGGGGCTATAGGCCAACATCACCGCGATGAACACCAGCGAGAACAGCACATCGAGCATCGCCGTGAGGCATTGGCCCGTGAGGAAGCCACGCAGGCTTTCCAGTTCGCGTACGCGAGCCACCGAATCGCCCACACGGCGGGCCTCGAAGTACGACAAGGGCAGCGACAGCAGGTGGCGGTACAGCTTCGCCCCGAGCTCCACGTCGATGCGTTGCGTGGTGTGGCTGAACACGTAGGTGCGCATGAGGCCCAACAGGGACTCGAACAACACCACGCCCACCAGCCCGAAAACCAGCACCTTGAGGGTGCTCATGCCCTGGTGCACCAGCACCTTGTCCATCACAGCCTGAAAGAACAGCGGGCTGATCAATGCGAAGAGTTGCAGCACCAGGCTGATCAGCATCACCTCACCCAGCAGGCGGCGGTATTTCACCAGGCTCGGAATGAACCAGCTGAAATCGAAGCCCCCGGACGACGGCACCAGCCCGGCGCGCCGCGCGATCAGCAGCGCGTCGCCCGTCCAGCACGCAAGAAACTCGTCGCGCGCGAGCGCCTGCATGCCTTGCGCCAAGCCAGCCGCTGCGTCGGTCGGTCCCGACGCCTCGGCGCGGGGCGCGTCGAAGTCCTGTATCAACCAGCGCTCGCCCTGGCGCCCCGCCAACACCACGAGACGCTCGCTTGTGTCCAGGCCATCGTCCCCCGACCGCGCCTGGAGGCACACCACGGCCGGCACCGGAAGCTCGTGCAGCGTCGTACCGTCGAAGAGCGACCAGCGGGCCTTGAGGCCCAGCGATTTCGCCGCACGCAGCAGGTCGTCGCGCGTGCAGGCGCTGCCCGAGGGCAGGGCCTGCCGATGGGCCAGGGCCGATGGATCGGCCTGGCACTGATGAAACCGCGCCACGGCGCACAAGGCCGCCAGCCCCCGAGGCAATGGACGCGGCGCGCGTGGCGCCGGGTCTGCGGACGCATCACCCGCCACCTCGACCGTCATGTCCAGTTCGACGCCAGCACCGGCGTCAGGACCGAGGCATAGGGTGTCGCGCTCAGGCTGGTCTGGCCGGCGGCGGGTGGCGCCAGGTCGGCCATGACGCGCACCAGGGCATCGACCTGGTCGCTGAACAACTGCTGACCGTCGCCGGCCACGAAGGCGTCCACGCGGGGGGAAGCCTCGTCGTACCAACGATCGACCACGATGCGGTCCTTGGTGCCGATCACGCTCACCTCGAGGTTCAACCCGATCTGGCGGAACCAGAGCTGGTCGCTGGCGATGCCCGGCGCGAACTCCACCGTGTCCCAGTCGGTGTCCAGCGCGTCGGACTGGTCGATGTGGTCCACGCCATCGCCGCGCGCGAACTGGTAGCGGTCGTTGCCCGCGCCGCCACGCAAGCTGTCCTGTCCCTCGCCGCCCGACAGGGTGTCGTCGCCGTCCAGGCCCCACAGCTGGTTGTCTCCCCGGTTGCCCTGCAGCGTGTTGTCGAGCGCATTGCCCGTGCCATCGATGTTCTCGTCCCAGAACTTCACCGGCTCCACCGTGTAGATGGCGTAGGCACCGGGCACCTGGGCGGCCTGGCGGAAAGTCTCGATGTCGACGAAGCGGGTCATGTCGTCGACGCGACCCCGGCCGGAGTCGGCAACATAGAAGCCGGCGAGTTCGCCATCGTCGGCGCGGAACACCGCGCCAGTCAGCGTGACCGCGTGGTTCACCTCGCCGCTGCCTTCGTATTCGGCTTCGTCCCAGAGCAGGCCGGCGTTGACCGCGAGGATCACGCCGCGCCCGCTGCGCAGCAATTGCGCCATGCCGGCCTCGTTGTAGCCCTCGATCACGTCGTTGCGCATGCCGTAGCTGTCGAGGATGCGCTGCTGGTCTGCGACGTTGCTGCCGCCGAGCTGGTAGGACGGCAGGCTCGGATCGCTCACGGCCCAGCGGTTCTCGATGGCCAGTTGCACCACCTGCGATTCGCTGGTGGGGCGACCCGATTGCGTCAGGAGGTTGGCAATGGAGGTCAGTGCGCAGGTGCCTTCGTAGTTGGCCACCGCATCGCCCTGCATGTAGTCCAGCTCGTTGCGCTTGGGGTAGCCGTAGACCAGCACGTCCTGACCGTCCACCAGGCCCAGCTCGGGGTGGCCGAAGTCCAGCAGCTTCAGGTGTTCCACGCCTTCGCCCAGACCAAGGCTCACGCTGCTCTGCACCGTGTCCGCGCCTTCACCGTCGACTTCGATGACGCGGTCGAGCGCGTTGTCCACGTAGTAGGTGTCGTCACCGCGGCCACCGATCAGGGTGTCCGCGCCGGACACGCCATCGAGGATGTTGTCGGCGCTGTTGCCCGTGATGCGGTTGTCCAGCGCGTTGCCGGTGCCATGGGTGGCGAAGCCTTCGAGCAGTTCCAGGTCTTCCACCTCGGCGTTGAGCAGGTAGCTGGTGCTGGCGATCACGGTGTCGTGGCCTTCGCCGGCCTGTTCGTAGACCACGTCATTCACCGAATTGACGATGTAGGTGTCGTCGCCGCTGCCGCCGATCATCACGTCGGCGCCCGCGCCACCGTCCAGGTGGTCGTTGCCCACGCGGCCCACCAGCGTGTCGCGGCCAGCGCCACCGTACAGGTGGTCGTCGTCGCTCTGCCCCGCCAGCAAGGCTTGCTGGGACTCATTGCTGGCGGTGAAGCCCTGCAGGACGTCATCGCCGTCGCCGCCGTACAGCACGTCCTTGCCCACTTGGCCGAACAGCAGGTCGTTGCCGTCGTCGCCGTAGAGCGCGTCGTCGCCATGGCCGCCCTGCAACTCGTCGTCGCCATCGCCACCGAACAGCGCGTCGGTGCCCAGGCCGCTGATCAGCAGGTCCTTGCCGGCACCGCCGTAGAGCAGGTCATCGTCCGACTCGCCAGCGAACAGCGACTGCTGGGCCTCGTCCTCGCCGGTGAAACCCACCAGCACGTCGTCGCCCGCGCCACCCCATAGCCTGTCGCTGCCGACCTGGCCGAACAGGTTGTCGTCGCCGTCCTCGCCCATGAGGCGGTCGTTGCCCGCGCCACCCTGCAGTTGGTCCTTGTCTGCGCCGCCCCACAGCTCGTCGTCGCCCTGGTCGCCGAGCAGGAGGTCATTGCCCGTGCCGCCATCCAGGCGGTCATTGCCCCAGCCGCCGTAGAGGTTGTCGTGGCCGGCCTCGCCCATCAACACGTCGTCGTCGGTCTGGCCGGCATCGAGCGTTTGCTGGGCCTCGTTGCTGGCGGTGAAGCCCACCAGGATGTCGTTTCCGTCACCACCCCAGAGCTGGTCGTTGCCCACCTGGCCGAACAGGGTGTCGTCATCCGCCTCCCCGATCAACTGGTCGTTGCCATGACCTCCCTGCAGTTCATCGGCGCCCGCGCCACCAAAGAGGCGGTCGTTGCCGTACTCGCCCAGCAGGGCGTCGTTGCCCGTGCCGCCATCGAGCATGTCGCTGCCCAGCCCGCCGTACAGGTGGTCATTTCCCCCCTCGCCCCACAACTGATCGTCGTCGGTCATCGGGTCGGCGGAGGTGTATTCCAGTGTTTCGTTCGACGCGACAAAACCTTGCAGGTAGTCGTTGCCCTCGCCACCCCACATCTGGTCGTTGCCCAGGTAGCCGAACAGGCGGTCGTTGCCCGCCTGGCCCAGCAGGCGGTCGTTGCCGTTCTGGCCTTGCAGTTCGTCATCGCCCGTTGCGCCAAACATCAGGTCGTCGCCGCGACCGCCCACCAGGAAGTCGTGGCCAATGCCGCCGTCCAGCACGTCGGCGCCATCGGCACCGTACAGCTCGTCGTCGCCTTCCTCGCCATACAGGCGGTCGTTGCCCGTGTAGCCGAAGAGCACGTCATTACCGGTGCCGCCCCACAGCGAGTCGTCGCGAGCGGAGCCACCCACCATGTCGTTGCCGCCACCGCCCAGGAAGTGGGTGAGCAGACCCAGGTTGAACCAGGAGGAATAGGCACTGTAGTAGGTGGAATCGAAGCTGTCCGCCCCTTCGGTGCCCACCATCACGTGCGGGCTGCGGAAATTGATCTTGATCTGCGTGGGCGCCCACACGCCGTAGCCGCCCGAGGGCGGGAAGTACAGCTCGTCGGTGTTGCGCAGCGTGGTGAAGTTGCTGGGCGGCACGGTGGAGACCGGCTGCGCCATGGCGATGGACGTCGGCTTCGCCGGCATGCCCGCCGTTGCCAATGACCACGACGGCGCTGCCGCGTCACCCGAAGCCGCGGCCTGCCCCCGCCCCCGCGCGAGCGACGCCCATCGGTGCGAGGCGATGCCCTCGACCGCGGCGGACGTTTCGTCCGCGTCCAACCGACCGTCTTCATTCAGATCGCGCCACAAACGCAGGCCCTGCGCCTCCGCCACGGACAGCACGCCATCGCCATCGGCATCCATCCCCGCGAGCTGCTGCGCCGACAGCACCCTGCCCTGCGCGTCCAACGCCACAGGCAGGTGCGCCGCNNGGGTTGGTCCAGTCCACGCCCCAACCGGAGCCGCTGCCTCCGGGCACCAGGTCGTAACTCACGATGAACGAGCCGCTGCCCAGCATCCACGCGCTGCTCTGCTGCGTGAACTGGTTCCAGTAGTTGTTGTCGAGTTGCCCGCTG
>NZ_WVZN01000016.1 GCF_011772445.1 Hydrogenophaga sp.
CCCCAAGGGCGGTCTGCACCCCCTCGGGGGGCAGCGAATACACGAAGTGATGAGCGTGGGGGCCCATAGGTTCAGGTCACCAATTGATTGAGCTGAATGATCGGGAGCAGCACCGCCAGCACGATGAGCATGACGATCAGGCCCATGCCGACGATGAGCAGGGGCTCCAGCACCGTGGCCAGGGACATGGCGCGGCGCTGCACCTCGGCGCCCAGTTGGTCGGCCGCGCGCTGCAGCATCTGCGGCAACTGGCCGGTCTGCTCGCCCAGGCGGGCGAACATGCTCAGCAGCGGCGGAAAGCGCTTCTTGGCCGCCAGGGCCGAGGCCAGCGGCGCGCCCTCGCGCACGCGCACCAGGGCGTCGAGCGCGTCTTCGCGCAGGGCGCGGTTGTTCAGGGTTTCGGCGGCCGTCTGCAGCGCGCGCAGGATGGGCACGCCCGAGCCCGCGAGCATGGCCAGCGTGCCGGCGAAGCGCGTGGCGTTGAAGCCGCGCGCCAGACGGCCCAGCACGGGCAGGCGCAGCACGGCGGCGTCCATGCGCAGGCGCATGGCTTCCTGCCGGCGCGCGAACACCAGGCCGATGATGGCCAGCACGAGCACGGCCAGCACATACCAGCCCCATTCGCGCACGAAGGCGCTGATGCCCATCATGATCACCGTGAGCGTGGGCAAGGCGCGTTCGCTGCCCTCGAACACGCCCGCCACCTGCGGCACCACGTAGCTCACCAGGAACACCACGATGACGATGGCCACGAGCGTGACGATGGCCGGGTACAGGGCCGCGGCGATGAGTTTGTTGCGCAGGGCCTCGCGCCCTTCCAGGTCGTCGGCCAGGCGCTCGAGCACGGTGCCGAGCTGGCCGCTTTGCTCCCCGGCGGCCACCACGGCGCTGTAGCTGGTGGAGAACTCGCGCGGGAACTGCGACAGCGCGCGGGCGAAGGCCGAGCCGGCATTGACCTCGCTGCGCAAGGTGGCGACGAGGTTGCGCAGCTTGTCGTTCTCGGCCTCGTCGGCCAGGGCGCTGAGGGCGCGCTCCAGCGGCATGCCGGCGGCCACCAGACCGGCGAGCTGGCGGGTCCACACGCCCAGGGCGGTGTTGCTGAACACGCGCCCGCCCCAGAGCGTGACGTTGAGGCCTTTGCCGCCGCCACCACTTTGCGCGGCCTGCGCCGCGGGCTCCACTGCCAGCGGCACCAGCGAGCGGGCGCGCAGCATGCCGCGCGCGGCGCGCGCGGTGTCGGCGTCGATCACGCCCTTGTGCGTGTCGCCGTTGGCGTCGACGGCTTCGAAGGTGTAGGCGGGCATGCGCGAACCGCTATTCGCGGGTAACCGACATCACTTCTTCGACCGAAGTCACGCCCGTTTCGATCAGGCGCTGGCCGTCCTCGCGCATGGTGCGCATGCCGGCCTTCTCGGCGGCGGCGAACAGGCGGCTTTCGGCGGCGCGCTGGTGCACCAGCGCGCGGATCTGGTCGTCGGCCACCATGAGTTCGTAGATGCCGGTGCGGCCCTTGTAGCCGCTGTGGCTGCAGTGCTCGCAGCCCACGGGGTGCCAGCGGCCCTGCGCGTCCTGGCGACGGCAGTGCACGCAGAGCTTGCGCACCAGGCGCTGCGCCAGCACGCCCAGCAGCGAGCTGCTGAGCAGGAAGGGCTCCACGCCCATGTCGATGAGGCGGGTGACGGCGCTGGGCGCGTCGTTGGTGTGCAGCGTGGACAGCACCAGGTGGCCGGTGAGCGAGGCCTGGATGGCGATCTGCGCGGTCTCGAGGTCGCGGATCTCGCCGATCATGATGACGTCCGGGTCCTGCCGCAGGATGGCGCGCAGGGCCTTGGCGAAGGTGAGCTCGATCTTGGGGTTGACCTGCGTCTGGCCGATGCCGGGCAGCTCGTACTCGATCGGGTCCTCGACCGTCATGATGTTCTGGCGCCCGGCGTCCAGGCGCTGCAGGCCGGCGTAGAGCGTGGTCGTCTTGCCCGAGCCGGTGGGGCCGGTGACGAGGATGATCCCGTGCGGCTGCGTGATGAGGCGCAGGAAGCGCGCCAGCACGTCGCCCTGCATGCCCACGGACTCCAGGTCGAGCTTGCTCTCGCTCTTGTCCAGCAAGCGGAGCACGGCGCGCTCGCCGTGCGCGCTGGGCAGGGTGGAGACGCGCACGTCCACCGCGCGCGTGCCGATGCGCAGGCTGATGCGGCCATCCTGCGGCAGGCGCTTTTCGGAGATGTCGAGCTCCGCCATGATCTTCAGGCGCGAGATCAGCGCCGCGTGCAGGGCGCGGTTGGGCTGCACCACCTCGCGCAGCGTGCCGTCCACGCGGAAGCGCACGCTGGAGTGGCGCTCGAAGGGCTCGATGTGGATGTCGCTGGCGCCGTCGCGCGCGGCCTGCGTGAGCAGGGCGTTGAGCATGCGGATGATGGGCGCGTCGTCGGCCGTCTCCAGCAGGTCCTCGATCGCCGGCAGCTCCTGCATCATGCGGCTCAGGTCCGCGTCGCTCTGCACCTCGCTCACCACGGCGGCGGCGCTGCCCTCGCCCTGCGAGTAGGCCGAGCTGATGCGCTGGCGCAGCAACTCGCCGTCTTCCCATTGCAGATCGAGCAGCGGGTGCGTGCGAAGGATTTCAGACAGCGCGGACAGGCGTTTGGCCTGGGCCTGGGCGTCGGGCGCGGGTGTGCGGCTGCCCACCAGGGTGAGCCGGCCCGCGTCTTCCTCGAGCAGCCAGTGGTGCTCGCGCGCGAAGGCGTAGGGCAGCGGGTACTTCATGGGCGCGGCCTCACTGGGTGGGCGCGGGCGCGGGCGCCGGTGCCGGCGCGGCGGCCGGCGGCGTGGCCGGTGGTGTGGCCGGCGGCGTGGCCGGTGGTGTGGCGGCAGGCACGGTGTTCGGCGAACCCTCGGGCGCGCCGAGCGGCGTGGGGCGCGGCGCCTGGCGCACGTAGGGCAGGGCCTGGGGGCCCAGCACCGGGGTCTCGTTGATCTTCAATACGCTGCTGGGCGTGGGCTGCAGTTCGCGCTGGATCGCGCGCATCTGCTCGTAGCGGTCGAGCGCGAGGTTGGCGGTGTCGCGCTCGTCGCGCAGCACCACAGGGCGCAGGAAGACCATCAGGTTGGTCTTGCGGCGGCTGCGCGTCTCGCTGCGGAACAGGCCGCCGAGCACGGGCACGTCGCCCAGGCCGGGCACCTTGTCCTGGTTCTGGGCGTACTCGTCCTGCAGCAGGCCGCCGAGCACCACGATGGCGCCGTCGTTGACGAGCACGGTGCTTTCGATGCTGCGCAGGTTGGTGATGAGGCCGGTGCTGGAATTGACCGAGGCCGGCGCCACGCTGCTCACCTCCTGGTAGATGGTCAGCTTGATGGTGCCGTTCTCGCTGATCTGCGGCTTCACGCGCAGGGTGATGCCCACGTCCTTGCGCTCGATGGTCTGGAACGGGTTGACCGAGCCGTTGTTGCCGCCGCCGGTGTTGGTGAACTGGCCGGTCACGAAGGGCACGTTCTGGCCGATGACGATCTTGGCCTCTTCGTTGTCCAGGGTGAGCAGGTTGGGGGTGGACAGGATGTTGCCGGCCCCGTTTTCCTGCAGGAAGCGCGCAAGGAAGCCCAGCACGTAGACGCCGTTGGTGCGGCGCGCGAGGCCGATGTTGAGGCCGGCGGCCGGCGCTGTCTCACCCTGGGCCAGGCTGAAGATGTTGCGCCCGCCTTCGCCGAAGTTGGTGCCGAGCAGGCCGATGACGCGGTCGCCCGAGCTGCCGGAAGCGCCTTGCCACTGGATGCCGAACTCGGCGGCCTTGTCGTCGTTGACCTCGGCGATGAGGCTTTCCACGTAGACCTGGGCGCGGCGCGAGTCGAGCTGGTCGATGACGGCGCGCAATTGGCGGTAGAGCGGTTCGGGCGCGGTGATGATGAGCGAGTTGGTCGCCGGGTCGGCCTGGATCATGCCGCCCGTGGAGGGCTGGGCGCTGGCCGCCACCGGGGTGCTGGCGGCGCTGCCCATGCCGCCACCTGTGCTGTTGCCGGTGAGGTTGATGGCCGAGGTGCTGGCGCGCGAGAGGGAGCCACCGTTGGCCGTGCCCCCCCCGCCACCGCCCAGCGAGCCCGTGCCACCCGACTCACCCGCGGCGATAGCCGCGCGCAGCGTGGTGGCCAGCGAGGCGGCGTCCGCGTTCTTCAGGTAGACCACGTGGATGTTGCCGCTGGCCACGGCGGCCGAGGGCTGGTCGAGCCGCACCACCAGCGACTTCACCAGGGCCAGGCGCGCCGGGTTGGCCGCGCGCAGCACCAGGGCGTTGCTGCGCGGCTCGGCCACGATGGTGGTGCGGAAGGAGGCGTCGCCCGCGCCGGCACCGCCGGCCGCGCCGCCCGTGGCGCTGGGGTCGATCAGGCGCTGGATCAGCGGCACGATGTCGGCCGCCACGGCGTGCTGCAGGGGAATGATCTCGATGTCGCTGGCGCCGGGCACGTCGAGCGCGGCGACGATGCGGCCGATGCGCTGCAGGTTTTCGGCGTAGTCGGTGATGACCAGCGAGTTGTTGCCCGGGTTGACGTTGATGGTGTTGTTGGGCGGGATCAGCGGACGCAGCACCGGCACCAGGTTGTTCGCGTTCTCGTGGTTGAGGCGGAAGATCTGGGTGACCACGGTGTTGGACGCGGGCAGCGCCGACACGGCGCCCGCGCTCACCACGTTGCCCTGCAGCTTGGCGTCGGCCTCGGGCACGATCTTGTAGAGGCCGCCGGTGTCCACCAGCGCGAAGCCCTGCAGCCGCAGCGCGGCGGCGAACTGATTCAGCGCGGCGGCCGGCGCCACGGGGCGGTCGGTGGAGAGGTTGATGGTGCCGCGCACGCGCGGGTCGACCACGACGCTGCGCCCGGTGATGGTGGCCATGGTGCGCGCCACGGCCTCGATCTCGGCGCCCACGAAGTTGAGCGTGACGGGCTCGGACGGCCGGTTCTGCGCGGTGGCCGTGGGCGCGCCGGTCAGGCTCAGCGCCAGCGCGCAGGCCAGCGCGAGTGCGCTGCGGCGGCCGGCCAGGGGGGAGAAGGCAAACATGATGGCGATCCTACGTCGAAGCCTCACCCGATGGTGATGACCGAACGGTCGCCTTGGCGGCGACCCACGATGTTGAGCAGGTTGGCGAGGGCCTCTTCATTGCCCGGCGCGGCCCGGGCGTCGCCGGCGAAGCGCAGGCGCCCGCCGATCCATTGCCCGTTGCCCTGCAGCAGCAGGGCCCCGCTGAGGGTCTGCACGTCCAGGCGGGCGGTGTCGCCATCGGCCTCGGCGCGCAGCGAGGCGCGGTAGCTGCCCAGGGGGCGGATGCTGGACATGCGCGAGGCGACGTCGAGCGCGTCGATGTCCAGCCCGCCCTGCAGGCGCGCGCGACCGCTGGACAGCGCCACGCGTAAGCCGTCGCTGCGCAAGGCGAGCGTGCCCTGCAGGCGCAAGGTGTTCCAGGGCGTGCCGAGCCCGGCGAGCAGTTCGGCCGGCCAGCGGCTGTCGAAGCTGGCGATGTCGAGGGCGGTTTCGCTCAGGCCGGGGCGCAGGTGCAGGTTCAGCGGCTGCGGGGTGCAGCACGGGGCCTGCAAGGCCAGGGCCAGGGCGGGGCCGCCGTCGTGCCAGGCCGGGCGCAGGCGCCAGCGCAGGCCCTGGGGCAGGGCGCTGCGGGTGCGGCTGCCCTCGCCGCCGGTGAGCAGCAGGTCGGCCTGGCCGGTCCAGACGCTGCCGCGCGCGTTGACGAGTTGCACCTGCCCGCCGCTGGCCTGGCCGAGCGCGGCGGCTAGCCAGCGGGCCGGCGCGAACAGGATGAGGGCCAGCAGCAGGCCCAGCACGGCAGCGACGAAGGCCAGGCGGCGCACGGTGGTGATGGACATGCTCAGTTGCCCGCGAGCGGTGGCCCGCTCAAGACCAGCGTGCCGCTCCAGGTGGTGCCCGGGCCGTCGCGGTTGAGTTGCGATTCGAGCGGCAGCAGCCGCGCGTTCACGCGCACCTGCTGCAGCCAGCCGGCCAGGGCCACGGCTTCGGTCTGGCGCAGCGTGAGGGTGGCGCGGTCGGCCAGCACGGCGATCTGACCGGTGCCGCCGAGTGCGCCCGTGGCGGCTTCCAGCGCACGCAAGGCCTCGTCGCGTCCCGGTGGTTGGCCGGTCGAGCCGGCGCGCAGGCCCTCGGTGGTCTGCGCGAGTTGCTGCATGCGCGCCAGTTGCGCGTCCAGCGCGGCGTGGCGGGCGGGGGCGCCGCGCAAGGTCTGCCAGGCCGGGGCGATGGCGAGCCACCACAGCAGGGCCAGGCCCACGATCAGCGCGGCGATCAGCACCAGGCGGCGTTCGCGCTCGGCCAGGGCGCCGTACCAGGCGGCCATGCCGGCGCGGGCGCGCTGCAATGAGGAGGGGGCGCGGTCGGCGGCCATGGTCAGGGTTGCGGTGCCTGCAGCACCAGTTCGTTGCCGTCGAATTGCGCGCGCCAACCGCCGCCCTGAAGGGCTTGCTGCAGGGCGCGCACCTGTTCTTCACCGGCGCGCCAGCCGGACAGGCGCAGCGCGCCGTTCTCGTAGGCGATGCGGGTGGGGGAGAGCGGCTCGCTGCCGGACGCGCGGTCCACCGCGGCCAGCAGGGTTTCCAGGTCGCCGGCGGCGAGCTGGCCGCTGGCCTGCTGCAGCTGCGCCACCTCGCGCTGCATCTGCGCGGGCGCGTCGAGCACCAGCTGCACCTGGGGGAAGGTGGTGGTGAGTGTGGTGCGCACCGCGTCCTGCTTGGCCTGCAGGCTCTGGCGTTCCTGCCAGGCCACCAGGTTCAGGCCGATGAGTTGCGCCACGAGCAGGGCCACCAGGCCCCAGCGCGCCGCGCGCCACTGCGGCCCGCTGCGGAACTGGCGCCAGGCGCGCCGCCAGCGTTGGCCGCGCCGCGCGCCCGAGGACAGGCTGAGGTCGAACTGGGCAAGGTTCCAGTCGGTCTGGCCGGCGCGCAGCAGCCACTGGGCCGGCGGCACGGGGTCGAAGGGGCGCTGCATGACGCGCTCGGCGAGTTCGCTCACCAGCGGGTCGGCCAGCCAGACGTCCAGGGCGTCGGTGGCGCGCAGCTCGTTGGCGTTGGTGCCGGGCAGCAGGGCGTCCAGCGGCAGGGCCTGGTCTTCGCGCAGGGGTACGCAGCTCACGCCCAGCAGGCTGGCGCTGGCCAGCCAGACCTGGTCGCCGTCGATGTGGGCCCAGTGCAACTGGCCCGGCGAGTCCATGGCGAAGCTGCGCGTGGCCCCCGCGGCGCCGGGCACCCGGGCCGCCACCAGGGGCCACATGAGCGGGGCGATGCGCGCGACCGGGCGGCCGGCGGATTCGAGCGCGCGCAGCCAGTCGCGCAGGCGGTCCTTGTCGGTGCTGGCGACCCACACGGTCTGGCCGGGGCGCCCGCCCGGTTCCAGTGCGTGGTGCAGGGTGCCCACGTCGCTGAGCACCTGGTCTTCGAGCATGCCGTCGAGCGCCGCGCGCAGGCGCGGGCCGCTCACGCGCGGCAGGCTGAGGCGGTGCCAGGAGAGGGCGCGCGGCGGCAGGGCCAGCACCAGCTCTTCGTCGCGCGGCAGCAGCGAAATGGCGGATTCGCCGTCCTCGGCCGGGTACTGGCCGTCTGTGCTGCGCACCCAGCGCATGAGCGTGGCTGCGGCCGAGGGCGTGGCCTGGTGGTCGATGGGCGTGACGATGAGCACGGACGGGGATTTCAGCAGATGGGACCGGCCATTCTAGAGAGGGTGCATGGCAAAACCACGCTTCAAGTACTCCAGGGCGTTGTGCTGTGGCTTCAATGGGGGCGGCGGCCGTGCCTGGCGGCGCTTGCAGAGGCCTCAGCGGCGCGTGAAGCGCTCGCGCCAGACGATGCGCACGTCCAGGGCCTGGCGCACCACCAGCGAGCGCTCTTCGATGATGGTGTCGTCCAGCCGCAGGCGGCCGCGCACCTCGAAGTAGGCGCTGCGCACACCGTGGTACTGGTCGCTCAGGGTGACGGGGCCTTCGGGCAGCAGGCGCTGGGCTTCGGCGATGGCGCGAAACGGCTTGCGCTCGCGCGCGGTGACGAGTTGGCGCGCCTGGGCGAGGTCCAGCCCCGGCAGCGAGGCGGCGATGGCCTCGGGGCTGGCGGTGTTGAGGTTGAGCGTGGTGCGCTGCGGCAGCACGGTGAGGTGGGGCTCCAGCCGCGCCAGGCTCTCGGGCGACAGGCCCAGCCAGGCCAGGTGCGACAGCTTGGCCGGCAGCAGCGCGGTGCGCGAGGGCAGGGGGTCGCTGAGCGCGAGCCGGGTGCTGGCCAGCAGCTCGTTCACGGCGGCGTCGAGTTCGCTGACCGGCAGGCCCAGCAGTTCGTAGAGGCGGCGCAGGATGTCCAGGTCGGGTTCGGAGATCTCCACCTGGCGCGTGCCCGGGCCCTGCCCCGGGCCCGTCCCCTGTCCCGTGGTCTGGCGCACCGCGTTGTTGAAGTTCAGGCGCGACTGCAGGTCGCTCATCTCGCCGGAGAGGAAGGCCTCGAGCGCGCTGTCGGCGTTGTTGTCGCGGTCGGCCGCGAGAAAGCTGGACAGGCGTGCCTCCTCCAGGGGCAGCGCCCAGGGCTCGCCCAGGTGGTCGGGGTTGCCATTGGTCTGGTTGCCGCGCGCGTCCTCGCGCAGGATGAGCCGGGCCCAGTCGAGCGCGCCGGCCAGGATCCAGGCGGCCTGGGCGCGCTGGCGCTCGGCGCGCTCGATCTCCAGTGCCCGCCATTGCTGCCACAGCGCGCTGGCGGCCAGCGCGGCCACCAGGGTGACGGTGAGCATCGCCAGCAGCAGGGCGGCGCCGCGCTGGCGCTTGTTGGCGTTCACGGGGCGGCTTCCAGTGTGGGGCGCACCCAGTCGCGCTGCAGCACGCCCTGCAGGGCCGCGCCGGACGCCGGCAGCTCCAGCAGCACGCGCACGCCGTTGGGCAGGTTCAGATTGGGCGCGTAGGCGTCGCCGCCGGACGGTGGCTGGTTGTCGGCCGCGGATTGCGGGTTGGTCCAGGCCTCGCCGCGGTGGTAGTAGAGCTGCCAGCCCAGCGCCGGCACCAGGGCGATGGCGCTGTCGGCCGTGGGGGCGGTGAGCGCGTTGGCGGGGTTGCCGCCATCGCCGGGCGGGGTCATGCGGCCGCTGGACCATTCGGCCGCGCGCTGCCAGGCGCGGGCCAGTTCGTCGCGCTGTCGCAGCGGGCCCGACTGCCAGCGCGACCAGCGCGGGCCCTCGGGCGTGTTCAGCATGGCCCAGGCCACGACGCGGATGCCGCGGCTGTCCAGCCCGGTTTCCATCGGGTCTCGCCGCGTGAGGCGCAGCAACTGGCCGTTGAAATCGATCGGCGCGATCTCGCGTGTGTCGATCATGGCGTCGAGGTCGGCCGTCCACTGCCCCAGTGCGGCCTGCAGGCGCCGCAGGTCGTCGGCGCGGGTCTGGGTGATGGACTGCGTGCGGCTCATGCCGTCGATGGCGCGCCAGGCCAGGATGGCGATCGTGGACAGGATGGCCAGCGCCACCAGCAGCTCGATCAGCGTGAAGCCGCGCGCCCTTGCCATGCTCAGTACCGGCCCTGGACGGTGGAGAGGGTCAGCAGCCGCACGCCCGAGGCGTCGTTGCCGCGGATGACCGTGGCGTCGACCCGGCGGAAATTGGGGTTGGGCGTGGGCAGCACCGACACGCGCACGCGCAGGGCGCGGCCGGCCTGTTCGCACACGGCGTCGGTGTCACCGGTGCCCGGCAGCTGGCGCTGCAGACGCAGGGCGGTGAGCGCGTTTTCGGCGCACAGGGTCGCCAGCCATTGCTCGGTCTGGCGCTCGGCGGTGCGCGTGAGCGCGCTGCTGGCCTGCAGACCGGTGGTGAGCGTGAGCGCCACCACGCCCAGGGCGACGAGCACCTCGATCAGGGTGAAGCCGCGGAGGCGTTTCATGGGGTGTCCGTGGCCACGCGGAAGGGGCCCAGGCCGTCGGTGGCCAGCACCAGGCGGCGGTCGCCCAGGCCGAGGGCGATGCGCTGGGCGGGGATGAGGGGCTCGGGCCCCAGCACCAGAGCGGTGGCGCCGGGTGGCTGCAGCACCAGGGCGGCGGTGTCGGCGTTCAGCCACTGGTGCGCGCCCTCGGAGGGCGTGGGCCCGTCGCCGGCGCGCGCGCGCGGCAGGCCGATGAATTCGAAGCCTTGGGGCCGCACGCGCCAGACCACGGGAAGGCCGCTGGTGAGCGACTGCGCGCGCGCCGATTCGAGCATGGCCGACAGGCGCAGCGCCTCGCGCTCGAGCCGGGTGCCGCTGTCGTCGCGCAGGGCGAAGGTGACGGCCGCGGTGGCCATGGCGATGATGGCCACGACCACCATCAGTTCAAGGAGGGTGAAGCCCCTGGAGTGGCCGCGCGGCATGGTGGTGGCGGGCCGAGGGCGGGCCGGCCGGCTTATTGCCAGCTGCCGACGTCGGCGTTGGCGCCTTCGCCGCCGGCCTGGCCGTCGGCGCCCAGCGAGAGGACGTCGATCTCGCCGTGCACGCCGGGGTTGAGGTACTGGTAAGGCCGGCCCCAGGGATCGTTGGGCAGCTTGTCGAGGTAGCGGCGCCAGTTGGGTGGTATGGCGCCCACCGTGGGCTTGTTGACCAGCGCGCCCAGGCCCTGCTCGGTGCTGGGGTAGCGCTGGTTGTCCAGGCGGTAGAGCTTGAGCGCCTGCATCAGGTTGTTCACGTCGGTGCGCGCGGCGGTCACGCGCGCGTCGTCGGTGCGGTCGAGCACGTTGGGCACGATGAGCGCGGCCAGCACGCCGATGATGACCAGCACCACCATCAGTTCGATGAGGGTGAAGCCGCGCCGCAGCGCGCGCCGGGCGGGCGCGAAGGGGGGGAGGAGGGGGCGTGTCAAAGGGGTCTCCGGCACCGTGTCTTCAGGGCCCCGCGAAGGGGTCGGTCGATCATAATGCGCGCATGAGTCGACCATCCACTTTCGGGCACTCGGTCTTCCTCGGCGAAGGCGCGGCGGCGTCCGGCGGCGCACCCCGGCGCGCTCCGGGGGTGCTGGCGGTGCTCCTGTGGCTGGCCGCCGGGCTCAGCGTGGGTTACTGGGTGTTGCAGACCCTGGGGCGTTCGCCACTCACGCCAGTGGCCGCGCCGGCCGTGGTGCCGCCGGTGCCCGATGTGGCGTCGGTGGCGCGGGTGCTGGGCGCCGTGCAGGTCGCCACGGTGGATGCGCCGGCCAGTGCACCTGCGCCGCTGTCCTCTCGCTTCCAGTTGCTGGGCGTGGTGGCGGCGGGCGGGGTGGACGGCGCCGCCCTGATCGCCATCGATGGCCAACCGCCCAAGCCCTACCGCGTGGGCGCGGAGCTGGAAAGCGGTGTGGTGCTGGAGTCGGTTCAGCGCCGCTCGGTGCGCCTCGCGGTGTCGGGTGGCGGCCAGCAGGGCTTCGAGCTCACGCTGCCCGAGGTACCGGGCGAGTCGTCCTGAGGCCATTGGCGTCTCGGCCATGGCCCAGCGCGGCGCCACGACAACAGAGCCGACGATACCGGACGCTCTGCGCCCTTCGGGCAGCCTGCTGGTCAACCTGAGCGACGAGCTGCGGCGCCACCCCCCGTTCGACGAGATGGACCCGGCGCACGTGAGCGCCTTCGTGGCGGCCTCGCGGCAGGCCTATTACGCGCCCGGGGAGGCGGTGGTGCGCCCGGAGGACGGGCCGGTGCGCGAGCTGTTCTTCATCCGCCGCGGCGCGGTCACCGGCAAGCGCGGGCTGTCCGAGGTCTCGGGTGGCGCCTTCCAGTACGAGGCCGGTGATCTGTTCCCCATCAGCGCCGTGCTGGCCCAGCGTGCGCCAACCACGCTGTACCACGCCACCGAAGACACCTTCGTGCTGGTGATCAGCGCCGAGGACATGCGCGACCTGGCCCAGCGCAGCCCGCCCTTTGGCGATTTCCTCAACCGGCGCATCCTGAAGTTCCTGGAGCTCTCACGCGCGGCGCTGCAAGTGGCGTATTCCTCGCAGGCGCTGGCCGAGCAATCGCTGGAGACGCCGCTGGCCGAACTGGTCGGCCACAAGGCCCCGGTGAGCTGCGCGCCGCACACGCCGCTGCGCGAGGCGCTCGGTCAGATGCACGAGCGGCGCATCGGCTCGATGCTGGTGGTGGATGCCTCGGGGGCGCCGACAGGCATCCTCACGCGCTCCGACGTGCTGGGCCGCGTGGCCCTGCCGCAGGTGCCGCTGGACGCGCCGGTGTCGGCCGTGATGGTGCAACCCGTGCACAGCCTGCCGCATGACGCCACCGCGCAGGACGCGGCGCTGGCCATGTCCACGCACGGCATCCGCCATGTGCCGGTGACGCGCGCAGGGCGCCTCGTGGGCATCGTGTCCGAGCGTGACCTGTTCGCGCTGCAGCGGCTCAGCCTCAAGCAGGTGAGCTCCGGCATCCGCAACGCCTCCAGCGTGGACACGCTGCGCGTGGTGGCGCACGACATCCGGCGCTTCGCGCGCACCCTGCTGGGCCAGGGCGTTCAGGCCCGCCAGCTCACGGCGCTGATCAGCCACCTCAACGACGCGCTCACCACGCGGCTGATCGAACTGCTGGCCGAGCGGCATGGCCTCTCGCTCGCGGGTGCGTGCTGGCTCGCGCTGGGCTCCGAGGGGCGCAGCGAGCAGACCATCGCCACCGACCAGGACAACGCCCTGATCCGCCCCGAGGGCAGCGATCCGGCGCGCTACCTGGCCTTTGCGCGTGAGGTGAACCAGGCACTGGACGACTGCGGCTACCCGCTGTGCAAGGGGGGCGTGATGGCCGGCAACCCCGAGCTGTGCCTGACGCTCCCGCAATGGCGCGAGCGCTTTGCTCACTGGATCGAGCACGGCTCGCCGAAAGACCTGCTCAACGCCAGCATCTTTTTCGACTTTCGCCCGTTGGCGGGCGACGAAGGCCTGGCGCAGGCGCTGCGCGATGAGGTGATGGAGCACGCGCGCACCACGCCGCGCTTCCTGAAGCAGCTCGCGCTCAACGGCCTGGAGCACGAGGCGCCGCTGAACTGGCTGGGCAACATCGACACGGCCACGGTGGGTGGCCACGACACGCTCGACATCAAGCTGCAGGGCACGGCGATCTTCGTGGACGTGGCCCGCCTGTACGCGCTGGCGCACGGCGTGCCGGCCACCAACACACGCGAGCGCCTGCAGGCCGTGGGGCCGCTGCTGGGCGTGCCGGCGCACGAGGCCGAGGCCTGGATCGGCGGTTTCGACTACCTGCAATTGTTGCGGCTGCACGCCCAGCTCGACGGCACCACGGTGGGCGACAACCCGAACCGCATCGCTGTGGACACGCTCAACGACATCGACCGCCGCATCCTGAAGGAAACGCTGCGCGTGCTGCGCGCGCTGCAGCAGCGGCTCAAGCTGGATTACGACCGATGAGCGCCGCCGGGCCGTTTCCAAGGCGCTTGGGCCCCCAGCGTGCAGCACGCAGGCTTGTTCGGTTCGACTGGTGGTCGGGCTGGTTCGGCCGTGCGCTCGCGCCGGCACAGGCGGCTACCGAGCGCTGGGTGGTGCTGGACGTGGAGACCAGCGGCCTGGACGTGGCGCGCGACCGCCTGCTGGCGATCGCCGCCATCGGGCTGCGCGTGGACTGGGCGCGCGGTCGCCTGGACGTGTGCCTGGGCGACAGCTTCGAGGTGGTGCTGCGCCAGGAGCAGGCCTCCAGCCGCGACAACATCCTGCTGCACGGCATCGGCGTGCAGAGCCAGCGCGAAGGCCTGGACCCGACCGAGGCGTTGCGGGCCTTCGAGGCCTTCGTCGGCGAGGCGCCGCTGCTGGCCTTTCACAGCGCCTTCGACGAGGCGCTGATCGGGCGCCATGTGCGCCAGCTTCTCGGTCACCGGCTGGCCAACCCCTGGGTGGACATCGAGCACCTGTGCGCCGCCACGCACCCGCGGGTGCGCGCGCGTTCGCTGGACGAATGGATGGCGCACTTCGGCATCACCTGCCCCAAGCGCCACCAGGCGGCGGCCGACACCCTGGCCGAGTGCGAGCTGTTGCAGAGCGTGTGGCCCGCGGTGGCCAAGGAGTGCCGGAGCTGGCGCCAGGTGCGGCGGCTGGCGGCGAGTCGCCGCTGGCTGGCGGCACACTAGGTCGGCGCGCCAGGCCGGCTCGCCGCTCAGGTTTCCAGCAGGCTCTGCGTGGCCAGCAGCAGCGGCCAGGCCAGCAGCGCGCCCGTCCCCTGATTGATGTGCAGGTCCAGATCGAGCAGGGGCATGGCCTGCAGGTGGATCAGCATGAGCCGGTGCGCGGTGGCCGGCGAGCGCTGGGCGTAGACGAGATAGTCCGCCACGGCCGGGCTCAGGCCGCGCGCCACCAGCGCCGCGGCGCCGGCCACGAAGCCATCGACGAGCACCACCCGCCGCTCGCTGGCCGCCTGCAGCATGGCGCCGGCCATCATCGCGATCTCGAACCCGCCGAAGGCCGCCAGCGCGTGGATGGGCGAGACCGCCTGCGCGTGCCGCTGGGCGGCGGCGGTGAGCTTGTCCAGGCGCTGGAAGTGCACGGTGTCGTCAAAGGCCGAGCCGGGGCCGTCGTCGCGCGGCAGGGCGTCCACCATGGGCACGCCGCACAGGCGCGAGAGCAGCAGCGCGGCGCTGGCGGGGTTGGCCACGCCCACTTCGCCCAGGGCCAGCACGGTGCCCGGCAGGTGGCGCACCACGTCCATGCCCGCGTGCAGGGCCGCCACCGTCTGCTTGAGCGACATGGCCGGACCCAGCAGGCAGTTGCGCGTGCCATAGGCGATCTTGCGCGGCTGCAGCGTGGCCGGCGCACGGCCGCGGGGGGGCGGTGGCGGGGTGATCGGCGTGGCCATGCCGGCGTCCACCACCGTCACCTCGAAGCCGTGCTGGCGGGCCAGGGTGTTCGCCGGCGCGCGGCCCGTCAGCAACTGGGTAACCAACTCGGCGGTGGTGGACTGCGGCAGGTCGCTCATGCCCTCCACGGCCAGGCCATGGTCGGCGGCGAACACCACCAGTTGCGGCGCGTCGAACACCAGCAGGTCGAACGGCAGGGCGCTGCTGTGCTGGATGCGCGCGAGCTGACCCGCCAGCCACTGCAACTGGCCCAGGGCGTTGGCGGGCTGGCCCTCGGGCTGCAGGCGGCGGTGCAGGGCGTGCTCCAGCATGGCGTCGGCCGTGCTGGCGATGGCGGGCAGCTTCAGGCCCTCGACAGGCGCGAACGGGCGCGGCGCATTGATCGGCGTGAGGGCGGGATCTCGCGCCATGGTGCCCTCAGCTGCGCAGGAACAGCCGGTAGGCCGGGTTCTGCGTTTCCTCGACGTAGGGATAGCCGAGCGTATCGAGGAACTTGGCGAAGGCCTTGTCGTCCTTGGCCGGCACCTGCAGGCCCACCAGGATGCGGCCGTAGTCGGCACCCTGGTTGCGGTAGTGGAACAGGCTGATGTTCCAGGTGGGGCGCATCAGGCTCAGGAACTTGAGCAGGGCGCCCGGCCGTTCGGGGAAGATGAATCGCATCAGGCGCTCGTCCTGGGCGTGCATCGAGTGCCCGCCGACGAGGTGGCGCAGGTGCTCCTTGGCGAGTTCGTCGTGGGTGAGGTCCAGCGTCTCGAAACCATGGCGCACGAGTTGCTGGGCGATCTTGGTGGACTCGCCTTTGCCCGCCGTGGTGAGGCCCACGAACACGTGCGCCTGGGCGCTGTCGTGCATGCGGTAGTTGAACTCGGTCACGTTGCGCGCCGAGCCAGGCAGCGAGCCGATGACCTCGCAGAAGCGGCGGAAGCTGCCGCGCTCTTCGGGCATCGTCACGGCGAACAGCGCCTCGCGCTCCTCGCCCACCTCGGCTCGCTCGGCCACGAAGCGCAGGCGGTCGAAGTTCATGTTCGCGCCGCACAGGATGGCCGCGTAGGTCTGGCCTTTGGTCTTGTGCGTGGCCACGTACTGCTTGATCGCGGCCACCGCCATCGCGCCCGAGGGTTCGACGATGCTGCGCGTGTCGACGAACACATCCTTGATGGCGGCACAGACGGCGTCGGTGTCGACCGCGATGAACTCGTCGACCAGCTCGCGCGCGATGCGGAAGGTTTCCTCGCCCACCAGCTTGACCGCCGTGCCGTCGGCGAACAGGCCGACGTCGGGCAGGGTCACACGCTCTTTTCCATTGACCGAACGCATCATGGCGTCCGAGTCGGTCATCTGCACGCCGATGACCTTGATCTCGGGTCGCACGGCCTTGATGTAGTTGGCCACGCCACTGACCAGGCCGCCGCCGCCGATGGCGACGAACACCGCGTCGAGCTGGCTCGAGCCCAGGCTCTGCAGCTGGCGCAGGATCTCCATCGCGATCGTGCCCTGGCCAGCGATCACATCCGGATCGTCGAAGGGGTGGACGAATGTGAGTCCCTGCTTCTTTTGCAGGCCCACGGCGTGGTTGTAGGCGTCGGTGTAGCTGTCGCCGTGCAGCACCACCTCGCCCCCGAAGCCCCGCACCGCGTCGATCTTCAACTGCGGGGTGGTCACCGGCATCACGATCACCGCGCGAATGCCCAGCTTGCGCGCGCTGAGCGCCACGCCCTGGGCGTGATTGCCCGCCGACGCGCAAATGACGCCCTTGGCCAGTTGCTCAGGGCTCAGGTGCGCGATCTTGTTGTAGGCCCCACGCAGCTTGAAGCTGAAAACGGGCTGCTGGTCTTCCCGCTTGAGCAGCACGGTGTTGTGCAGGCGCCTGGACAGCGCGCGCGCGGGCTCAAGGCTCGACTCCACCGCCACGTCGTACACCCGGGCTGTCAGGATCTTCTTGAGGTAGTCGGCGGGCGTCAGGTGAGGGGAGGCGGCTTTCATCACGTCGCATTATCGGCGGCGAAAAAAAACCCGGACCAACGTAGCTGGTCCGGGTTTGAATCCACCCGTGGAGGGTAGAGGAGACAACCGTAAATACAATGACGCAAGTATATCGCCGGATTGCTGCGATGCAACAACCCGGCCTCTCTTGCCCCCATTTTTAGAGCAAAGCCCTTAGAAACTGCGGGCTTTGTCACGGAGAAGCTCCCATGGAATGCACCGTTACCTGGACCGGCGCCAGCGGCACCCGCTCGGCAATGGGGTTCGTGGCTGAAACCGGCAGTGGACATGTGCTCGCCATGGATGGCGCGCCCGATGCCAACAAGCCCGAGAACGGCGGGGCCAATCTGGCGCCGCGCCCCATGGAGACCGTGCTGGCCGGCACGGGAGGGTGCACCGCTTATGACGTGGTCCTGATCCTGAAGCGTGGCCGGCACGACGTGCGCGGCTGTTCGGTCAAGCTCACGAGCGAACGGGCGCCGGTCGACCCCAAGGTGTTCACCAAGATCCACATGCACTTCACCGTCACGGGCAAAGGCATTCCCGCCAGTGCGGTCGAGCGGGCGATCGCCATGAGCCACGAAAAGTATTGCTCGGCCAGCATCATGCTGGCCAAGACGGCCGAGATCACGACCAGCTTCGACCTGCTCGAAGCCTGAGTCCGGGTCAGATCCGATGGGCCACGGTCGTCATGACCTTGGCCGCCAACCGCATCAGCCCTTTCACCGGCACAGGCAGTTCGACCGCGCCGGCCTGCTGGGCGAGGCGTGCATGACGCGCCTCGTCGAGCTTCATCTGCGCCACGACGGCCCGCGAGGCATGGTCCTCGGCCGGCAGCCGGTCCAGGTGGCTGGCCAGGTGGGCCTCCACCTGCCGCTCGGTTTCGACCACAAAGCCCAGGCTCGGGCCTTGGCCCAGCCGGCCCGCCATCAAGCCCAGTCCGAAGGCGCCCGCATACCAGAGCGGGTTGAGCAGCGAAGGCCGGCTGCCCAACTCGTCGAGGCGCGCTTTGGTCCAGGCCAGGTGATCGGTTTCCTCCCGACCGGCGTCCTCCAATTGGCGGGCCAGGGCCTCGTTGGGCGCCTTGCCGCGCGGCCCGGGCCAGCGGGCGGCCAGGGCCTGAGCGGTGTACAGGGCCTGGGCGCACACCTCGCCGACGTGGTTCACGCGCATCAATGCACCAGAAAGGTGCCGTTCCTCGGGGCTCAGCGCACCATCGTCGTGACGTTCGGGAACGGTGGGGCAGGCCTGGCTGGCCCGCGGTGCGGCGAACAGGGTGCGAAGGGCCGAATCGGCCGCGCCCACCAGGGCGTCACTGAAAGGGTTCATGGCGTTCTCTCGATCGAAACGTCGGCCTATGGTGCCACGCCGCAAGACTAGGGGTAAGCCCTGGGAATCGTGGCAAGGCTGCAACATCAGCACCACCCTGGGGCGAGTTGCGGCCGACAAACATGGCGGTTGCAAGTCGTTTCTGATGCAATGCCTCCAGCTTCCTCAATGGAGGTCGGCTCGGGGGCACAGACTTCCGGCCTCTTAACCCAAACCTTGGAGAATTCCTCGATGAAAAAGACCCTGATCGCTCTGGCTGCCGTGGCAGCCTCCAGCGCAGCACTGGCCCAGTCGTCGGTGACCCTGTTCGGTATCGTTGACGTCAACGTCCGCAACGTGAAACAAGGCGGCGTGAGCCAGTCCTCGCTGAGCCAGGACGGCACCGCTTCGAGCCGCATCGGCTTCCGCGGCGTGGAAGATCTGGGTGGCGGCATGAGCGCCAGCTTCTGGCTCGAAGGTGCTCTGGATCCCGACACGGGCAACTCCGGCGGCCTGACGTTCCAGCGTCGTAGCACCGTGAGCCTGTCGGGCGGTTTTGGTGAAGTCCGCCTTGGCCGTGACTACACCCCGACCTTCTGGAACCACACCGTGTATGACCCGTTCGGCACGAACGGCGTCGGCAGCTCGCTCAACACCTTCACCGCTGCAGGCAGCGGTTCGGGTACCAACGTGCGTGCAGACAACGCGATTTCCTACTTCACGCCCAACCTGAGCGGCTTCCAAGGCCAGTTCCAGTACGCCTTCAAGGAAGTCCAGACTGACAATGCCCCGAACGAATACGCCGGCCTGCGCCTCGTGTACGCCTCGGGTCCTCTGAGCGTGGCCCTGGCCACTGCCTCGGAAGGCTCCACCGCGACCAACGTGAACTCGTTCAAGCGTACCAACCTTGGCGCGTCGTACGACTTTGGCTTCATCAAGCCGATGATCCAGTACACGATCGGCAAGTTCGAGACCAACGGTGGCGTCGACAACGAAGTCAAGCACCTGCTGGTCGGTCTGACCGCCCCCGTGGGTCCTGGCCTGATCAAGGCGTCGTACGTGCGTTCGAGCTATGACAACACCGCCGGCGACGCGAACCAGTTCGCCATCGGCTACGAGTATGGCCTGAGCAAGCGCACCGCCCTCTACGCCAACTACGCCCGCATCTCCAACAAGACCGGTGCCTCCTTCAGCGTGAGCGCCGAAGCCGGCGCCACCGGCGCCGCCGTGACGCCGGGCGACAGCTCGCGTGGTTTCGAAGTGGGTATCCGTCACTCCTTCTGATGTATCGCGGGCTTGGCCCGCTAGCATCTGAAGCCAAAAGCCACCGCCTACGCGGTGGCTTTTTCATTGGCCCTCGGTCCGTGCTCATGCACTCGCACCTGGCGCACAGATTGCTTTGAGACGGCCGTGGCTGGTGTGTTGCGCAGTTGCTACGAAATGCCCCTCATGCGTGTAAAAGCCTAGGTGGTAACCCGGAAACCCAATGCGCGCTCGCTACCATCTGCTCAGTTTCAGTCGTGTGAAACGCTTCCAAACCGTTCCAAAGGAAAAGGAAACTCCCCCATGAAGAAAAGTCTGATCGCTCTCGCTGTGCTGGGCACCTGCGGCGCCGCGATGGCTCAATCGAGCGTGACGCTCTACGGTATGGCCGACGTGTGGGTTGGCCGCACCAAGGCCGAAGCCACCATCGGTGGCGTGTCGGCTTCCGCCAGCGAGTCCGTGCTCGAGAGCGGCGGCTTCAACACCAGCCGTCTGGGTTTCAAGGGTTCTGAGGACCTGGGTGGTGGTCTGAAGGCCAACTTCAATCTGGAAGCCGCTCTGGCGATGGACACCGGTACTTCCGGTGGCCTGCGCTTCGACCGTCAGTCGTGGGTCGGCCTGTCGGGCGGCTTCGGTGAAATCCAGCTGGGCAAGCCCTGGACGCCGTACGACGACACGCGCGCGATGGCCAACGACACGTTCAATGCCAACTTCGCTGCTTCGTGGACCACCTGGCTCTTCTACGAAGACAACCCGAACAACACCATCCGCTACAACACGCCCAACTTTGGCGGCTTCTCGGGCGCCTTTGCCTACTCGCTGGGTGAAGACCGTGCCAGCTCGCCGAACAACAGCGCCAGCAACCTGGTGTCGTTGAGCGTGAACTACGCGAACGGCCCCATCGTCGCCGGCTTCGCTCACCAGAGCCAGAAAGTCGAAGGCCTGAACGGTCTCGACAGCACCGGCATCCTGACGAACCTGGCAACCACCGGCAAGACCACCTACAACCTGCTCAATGGTTCTTACGACTTCGGCATGTTGAAGCTCGTCGGTGGCCTGAACCAGGTCAAGGTTGAGCCGGACGGCTTCGCTGAAGTCAAGGCCAACGAGTGGAACCTCGGCGTTGACGTGCCCGTGGGCGCCGGTTTCGACATCGGCGTGGGCGTGGCCCGCTCCAAGACCGAGAGTGGCGGCGTGGATCAGACCACCACCACCGGCTTCAGTGTTGGTGCCAAGTACACGCTGTCCAAGCGCACCTTCCTGTACGCAGCGTTCAATCGCACCAAGACCGAGTTCGAAGCGCTCCCTGGTGACGAAGTCAAGGGCACCCTCTTCGGCCTGGGCATCCAGCACAACTTCTGATCTTCTGATCTCAGAACGAGCGCTGCTCAACAAAAAGCCGCCCGGCATGCCGGGCGGCTTTTTTCATTGGGCCTGCCGCAAGCCTGCGCTTACTGCTTGGGCTTGGTATCTGCGGGTGCGTTGGTCGCTTTGAATGCCTCGCCATTGACCGTCAGGCCTTCTTGCGACAGCTTCGCGGCGCGCTTGTCGCCAATGCCAGGCACGCGCTCGATCAGGTCGCCCCAGCTCTTGAATGGTGCGGCCTTGCGCTGTTCAAGGATCTTGCTGGTGGTGCTGGGGCCAATGCCCTTGATGCTGTCGAGATCAGCCTCGGAGGCCTTGTTGACATCGACGGCGGCGAAGCCTGTGGCGGCCAGCAGAGAGAACAGCGCAGCGACGAGAAACTTCTTCATGGTGATGAACCTTCCTGTGTGGAAATGATTTGAAAGACCTATCTTTTTTTCGATAGGCGAGACGAATATAGCCATAAAGAATTATTTGTAATGACGAACGAATGATGTTTTGCTTTGAGTCCGGAAATGGCGTGCAGGGGTCGTGACTGCGTCGGGATGCGTGGCATCCGGGGGAAGCGAATACCCGGTACGGGTAAGTCCCGTCGCTGGTGCAGGAACGCTTGTTGCATAGTCGCGGCACCTTCATTTATTTCAGGTGTCAACGATGAAATCGTTCTCCGTGCCCATGCAGGCGGTCGTGCTGGGAGCAGCCTTGGCTGTCACGACCGGTGGCCTTCAAGCCAAGACCTTCAAGTGGACGAGTGCCAGTGACATCCCGACCTGGGACATCCATTCCCAGAACAACGCCTTGGCCAACGGCATCCATGCCTCGGTCTATGAGTCGCTGGTGTACTACAACAGCCGCACCTTCAAGCCCGAGCCGCTGCTGGCCACGGGCTGGAATCAGGTGTCGCCGACGCAGTTGCGCCTGACGCTGCGCACCGGCGTGAAATTCCACGACGGTTCAGACTTCACGGCCGATGACGCGGTGTTCTCGCTCCAGCGCGCGATGGCGCCGACCTCGAACTTCACCCCGTACATCCAGGGCATCGACCGCATCGTCAAGGTCAACAACAACACGATCGACATCTTCACCAAGGGCCCCAATCCGGTGCTGGTGAACCAGCTCACCGAGCTGCGCATGATGAGCAAGGCCTGGGCGGAGAAGAACAACTCCGTCGCGCCCAAGGACATCAAGACGCAGGACGAGAACTTCGCGCACCGCAATGCGATGGGCACCGGTCCCTTCGTTTTGAAGGAGTGGTCGCAGGATCAAAAAATGGTGCTCGCGCGCAACCCCAACTGGTGGGGCAAGGGCGGTGCAGAGACCAATGTCACCGAGATCGTCTACACGCCGGTGAAGGCCACGGCCACGCGCATGGCCGCGCTGCTGTCGGGTGAGGTCGATTTCGTGCTCGACCCCAGTCCGCAGGACCTGCCGCGCCTGCGCCAGGACGGCAACCTCAAGGTCATGGACGGTGTCGAGAACCGCACCATCTTCTTTGGCATGGACCAGCACCGCGATGAACTGGTCGGCAGCAACGTCAAAGGCAAGAACCCGCTGAAGGACGTGCGCGTGCGCAAGGCGCTGTACCAGGCGATCGACATGAACGCGATCGCGCGCGTCACGCTGCGCGGCCTGGGCCAGCCCACCGGCGCGATCATCGCGCCGCAAGTGACGGGCTGGACGGAGGGTGTGCACAAGCGCTACCCGTTCGACGTGGCAGCCGCGCAGCAGCTGCTCGCGGACGCCGGCTACAAGGACGGCTTCGAGGTCGACTTCGCCTGCCCGAACAACCGCTACATCAACGACGAGGCCATCTGCCAGGCCGTGACGGCCATGTGGGCGCGCGTCGGCGTCAAGGCCAAGCTGCGCACGCTGCCCCTGTCCACCTACTTCCCGATGATCCAGCGCTACGAGGCCAGCATCTACATGCTCGGCTGGGGTGTGCCCACCTTCGACGCGATGTACAGCCTGCAGTCGCTGGTGCGCAGCGTGGGCCAGGGCGGCGACGGCAACTACAACGTGGGCCGCTACAGCAACCCCAAGATGGACCAGATCATCGATCGCGCGAAGGTCGAGACCGACCTGCTGATCCGCAACCGCCTGCTGACCGAGGCGCTGGAGCTGTCGAACACCGACGTGTCGCACCTGCCGCTGCACAACCAGATCATTCCCTGGGCGATGAAGAAGAACATCAACGTGGTTCACCGCGCCGACAACCGCCTGGATTGGCGGCTCATCACGGTAAACTGACCCAGGTATTGACCAAAGAGGGTCGCCTCCGCCCGGGCGCGACCCTCTCTTGCTTTTTCATCGATGTTCGCCTTCATTCTCCGACGTCTCGCTCAGGCGGTGATCGTCATGGTCAGCGTGGCGCTGATCGCATTCATGCTGTTCCAGTACGTCGGGGATCCGGTGGTGTTCCTGCTCGGTCAGGACGCCACACCGGAACAGGTGCGGGCCCTGCGCGCCGACCTGGGACTCGATCAGCCCTTCTTCGTGCAGTTCTGGCACTTCCTGGTCAACGCCGCGCAGGGTGAATTCGGCCTGAGCCTGCGCCAGGGTGCCAAGGTCTCGCGCCTGATTGCCGAGCGCTTCCCGGCGACGCTGGAGCTGTCCATGGTGGCTGCGGTGCTCGCGCTGCTGGTCGGCATTCCCATGGGTGTGTACGCGGCGCTCAAACGCGGCACCTTCCTCAGCCAGGTCTTCATGACGATCTCGCTGTTGGGTGTGTCCTTGCCCACTTTCCTGATCGGCATCCTGCTGATTCTGGTGTTCGCGGTGCACCTGGGCTGGTTCCCCAGCTTCGGCCGCGGCGATGTGGTCAACCTGGGCTGGTGGAGCACAGGGCTGCTCACCACGAAGGGCTGGATCCACATCACGCTGCCGGCCGTCACGCTGGCGATCTTCCAGCTCACGCTGATCATGCGGCTGGTGCGCGCCGAGATGCTGGAGGTGCTGCGCACCGACTACATCAAGTTCGCGCGCGCCCGCGGCCTCACCAACCGCGCCGTTCACTTCGGCCATGCGCTCAAGAACACGCTGGTGCCGGTGATCACCATCACCGGCCTGCAGCTCGGTCGCATCATCGCCTTCGCGATCATCACCGAGACGGTGTTCCAGTGGCCGGGCATGGGGCTGCTGTTCATCCAGGCCGTGACCTTCGCGGACATCCCCGTCATGGCCGCCTACCTGTGCCTGATCGCGCTGATCTTCGTGGTGATCAACCTGATCGTCGATCTGTTGTACTTTGCGGTCGATCCACGCCTGCGAGTGGAAAAGTCCGGAGGACACTGACATGGTCAACAAGTCACGCTACAAGGCCCATGGCGCGGCGTTCGCGCACATTGCCGCCTTTCACCCCGAACTCACCGCTCTGCGGCGCGACCTGCACGCCCACCCAGAACTCGGCTTCGAAGAGGTCTACACCAGCAAGCGCGTGGTGGAGTCGCTCAAGGTCTGCGGCGTGGACGAGATCCACACCGGCATCGGCAAGACCGGCGTGGTGGCCATCATCCGTGGCCGCCAGAGTGGCAGCGGCCGCATGATCGGCCTGCGCGCCGACATGGATGCGCTGCCCATGACCGAGCACAACGACTTCGCCTGGAAGTCGGCCAAGCCCGGGATGATGCACGGCTGTGGGCACGACGGGCACACCGCCATGCTGGTGGGCGCCGCGCGTTACCTGGCCGAAACGCGCCACTTCGATGGCACGGCCGTGCTCATCTTCCAGCCCGGCGAGGAAGGCTTCGCCGGCGCCAAGGCCATGATCGAGGATGGCCTGTTCGACCGCTTCCCCGTGCAATCGGTCTTCGCGATGCACAACTGGCCGCAGATGCGCCCGGGCATGGTGGGCGTGAACCCCGGCCCGATGATGGCCTCGGCCGACCGGATCACGATCGAGATCACCGGCAAGGGCGGCCACGGCGCGCACCCCTACGCCGCGGTCGACCCGGTGCTGGTGGCGGCCCACATCATCACGGCCGTGCAGAGCATCGTCTCGCGCAACGTGCGCGCGATCGACAGCGCCGTCATCAGCCTGTGTGCCATGCAGGCCGGGGACCCGGGTGCCTTCAGCGTCATTCCCGGCACCGCGCGCCTCATCGGCACGGTGCGCACCTTCAACCCCGAGGTGCAGGCCATGGTGGAAAAGCGCCTGCACGAAGTGTGTTCCGGCGTGGCGCTGGGCCTGGGGGCCTCGGCCCACCTGAACTACGAGCGCATCTACCCGGCCACCATCAACACGCGCGACGAAGCCCGCTTCGCCGTGGAAGTGGCGCAAAAGCTCGTGGGCCATGACCACGTGGACCGCAACATGGACCCGAGCATGGGCGCGGAGGACTTCTCCTTCATGCTGCAGGTCAAGCCTGGTGCTTACCTGCGCCTGGGCCAGGGCGCCGACAACGGGCAGGGCGCCTGCTTCCTGCACAACAGCCGCTACGACTTCAACGACGAGGTGCTGCCGCTGGGCGCGGCCCTGCACGCCAGCCTCATCGAGCAAGGCATGCCGCTGGCCGACCAGGCCGCAGCGCCCCGCCAGAACTCCGCCACACCTTTACCCACCCCCGCAAGGAGCGAAGCATGAAACTCAAGCAATCCTCGGCCGCCCTGCTCGTGGCCGCCGCCTTGGCGACCGGTGCCGCCAGCGCCCAGACCGTGCGCATCGGCAACCAGGGCGACGCTTTGTCGATGGACCCGCATTCGCTCAACGAATCGCTGCAGCTCACCGTGACGGGCAACGTCTACGAGCCCCTGGTGGCACGCGACCGCAACCTCAAGCTGGTGCCCGGCCTGGCCACGAGCTGGAAGCAGACCTCGCCCACCGTCTGGCGCTTCGAGCTGCGCAAGGGTGTTGAATTCCACGACGGCACGCCCTTCACCGCCGACGACGTGCTGTTCACCTTCGCGCGCGCCGCGGGCGAAGGGTCTGACATGAAGAGTTACGTGAACGACGTGAAGGACGTGCGCAAGGTCGATTCGCACACCGTCGACGTCGAAACCAAGGGGCCGTTCCCCATCCTGCCCGACGTGCTCTCGCTGCTCTACGTCATGAGCAAGAAGTGGTGCGAGGACAACCAGGCCACACGCCCGGTGGACCGGCGCAAGGGCATCGAGAACGCCGCCTCGTTCCGCGCCAACGGCACCGGCCCGTTCCGCCTGCGTGAGCGCCAGCCCAACGTGAGGACGACCTTCCAGCGCAACGGCAACTACTGGGGCAAGATCGAGGGCAACGTGAGCACGGTGGAGTACACGCCCATCGGCAACGATTCCACGCGCGTGGCCGCGCTGCTGTCGGGCCAGGTCGACGTCATCGAGCCCGTGCCGCTGCAGGACGTGGCGCGCATCAACAGCAGTGGCAAGTCCAAGGTCATGCAGGGCCCCGAGTTGCGCACCATCTTCCTGGGCATGGACCAGAAGCGGGACGAATTGCTGTACTCCAACGTGAAAGGCAAGAACCCCTTCAAGGACAAGCGCGTGCGCCAGGCCTTCTACCAGGCCATCGACATCCAGGGCATCCAGCGCACGGTGATGCGCGGTGCGTCGGCGCCCACGGCGCTGATGGTCGGCCCTGGCATCAACGGCTTCGATGCCAGCCTGAACACCCGCCTGCCCTACGACCCCGAAGCCTCGAAGAAGCTGCTGGCCGAGGCCGGTTACCCGAATGGCTTCGAAGTAGCCATGAACTGCCCGAACGACCGCTACGTCAATGACGGCAACATCTGCCAGGCCGTGGCCGCCAACCTGGCGCGCGTGGGCGTCAAGATCAACCTCCAGGCCGAGACCAAGGGCACCTACTTCCCCAAGATCCTGCGCCGCGACACCAGCTTCTACATGCTGGGCTGGACGCCAGGCACCTACGACTCGCACAACGCGCTCAACGCGTTGATGCGCTGCGTGGACGACTCGGGCTCCGGCCAGTTCAACCTGGGTTCGTACTGCAACCCCAAGGTGGATGAGCTGACCAAGCAGATCCAGTCCGAAACCGACAAGGCCAAGCGCGACGCCATGATCCGCGAAGCCTTCAAGCTCCATTCCGATGACATCGGCCACCTGCCGCTGCACCAGCAGGCCCTGGCCTGGGGCGTGGCCAACAACGTCACGCTGGCCCAGCTCGCGGACAACTTCATGCCGTTCCGCTACATGTCGGTGAAGTAGAGGTACCCCCTGCGCCGCCTGCGGCGTCTTCCCCCCAGGGGGACGCCAGCAGCGGACCGGCGGAGCCGGATCCGCGCTGGCCCTGGGCCCAGCTTCACTTCAATCGCCAGGATGTTTCCTTGATTGCCCTCATTCGCCGCGCGCTTGACAGCGATGTCGGCTACAGCTTTCGCACCTCGCCCACGGCCATCGTGGCGGCGGTGATCGCCTTCGTCTGTGTGGTCTGCGCGCTCTTTGCCAACTGGATCGCGCCACACAATCCCTTTGATCTCGCCACGCTGGACCTGATGAACGCGCGCCTGCCGCCCGTGTGGCAGGAAGGTGGCAACCCCGCCTTCGTGCTGGGCACGGACGACCAGGGCCGCGACATCCTCTCCGCGCTCATGTACGGCGCGCGCATCTCGCTCGCCGTGGGCCTGGCCTCGGTGGTGCTGTCGGTGCTCATCGGCGTCACGCTGGGCCTGCTGGCTGGCTTCCTTGGGGGCTGGATCGATGCCTTCCTCATGCGCCTGTGCGACGTGATGCTGTCGTTCCCGCCCATCCTGATCGCGCTGCTGATTGCCGGCGTGGGGCGTGCGCTGTTCCCCAATGCGCATGAGACGCTCGCCTTCGGCGTGCTCATCATCTCCATCACCCTGGCCGGCTGGGTGCAGTACGCGCGCACCGTGCGCGGCTCCACGCTGGTGGAGAGGAGCAAGGAATACGTGCAGGCCGCGCGCGTCACCGGCGTGGCGCCACTGCGCATCATGGGCCGCCACGTGCTGCCCAACGTCATGGGCCCGGTGCTGGTGCTGGCCACCATTCAGGTCGCCACGGCCATCATCACCGAGGCCACGCTGTCCTTCCTGGGCGTGGGCGCGCCGCCCACCTCGCCCTCGCTGGGCACGCTCATCCGCGTGGGCAACGACTACCTCTTCTCCGGCGAGTGGTGGATCACCATCTTCCCCGGCCTCATGCTCATCCTCATCGCGCTCAGCGTGAACCTGCTGGGAGACTGGCTGCGCGACGCCCTCAACCCAAGGCTGCGCTGACCATGAGCCTGCTGCAAGTCAAGAACCTCGTCGTCGAATTCCCCACGCGCCGCGGCACCCTGCGCGCGCTCGACGACATCTCCTTCGACATCGCGCCCGGCGAGATCCTGGGCGTGGTCGGCGAGTCCGGCGCCGGCAAGTCGCTCACGGGCGCCGCCATCATCGGCCTGCTGGAGCCGCCCGGGCGCATCGCCTCCGGGCAGGTGTTGCTCGAAGGCCAGCGCATCGACAACCTGCCACACGAGAAGATGCGCCGCATCCGCGGACGCAAGATCGGCGCGATCTTCCAGGACCCGCTGACCTCGCTGAACCCGCTCTACTCGGTGGGCCGCCAGCTGACCGAGACCATCATCACCCACCTGCCGGTGAGCGCGGCCGAAGCGCGCGAACGCGCGATCCAGTTGCTGCGCGACACCGGCATCCCGGCGGCCGAGCAGCGCATCGACCACTACCCGCACCAGTTCAGCGGCGGCATGCGCCAGCGCGTGGTCATCGCGCTGGCGCTGGCGGCCGAGCCCCAGCTCATCGTCGCCGACGAGCCCACCACCGCGCTGGACGTGTCCATCCAGGCGCAGATCATCACGCTGCTCAAGCGCCTCTGCAAACAGCGCGGCGCGGCCGTCATGCTGATCACGCACGACATGGGCGTGATCGCCGAGACCTGCGACCGCGTGGCCGTGATGTACGCCGGGCGCATCGCCGAGATCGGCCCCGTGCACGAGGTGATCAACCACCCGGCCCACCCTTACACCCGTGGCCTGATGGCCTGCATCCCCGACATGACGCAAGAGCGCGAGCGCCTGCACCAGATCGACGGCGCCATGCCGCGCCTCAACGCGATCCCCAAAGGTTGCGCCTACAACCCGCGCTGCGAGCGCGTGTTCGACCGCTGTTACGTGGATCGCCCCGAGCTCATGGACGCCGGCGCCACGCGCGCGGCCTGCTGGCTGCAACAGGGAGCCGCTGCATGAGCGCCGTGTTGCAACAGGACGCCGCGCCCCTGGTGCGCGCCACCGACCTGGCCAAGACCTTCGACGTCTCGCCGCCCTGGCTCAACCGCGTGCTCGAACGCAAGCCGCGCCAGTTGCTGCGTGCGGTGGACGGCGTGAGCTTCGACATCCCGCGCGGCCAAACCTTGGCGCTGGTGGGCGAGTCGGGCTGTGGCAAGAGCACCGTGGCGCGGCTGCTGGTGGGCCTGTACGAGCCCACGCGTGGCGGCTTCCAGTTCGACCAGCAGGACGCCCACGCGGCCTTCAAGACACCCGCCGGGCGGGTGCTGCGCCGGCGCATCCAGATGATCTTCCAGGACCCGTACGCGAGCCTGAACCCGCGCTGGCGCGTGGAGGACATCATCGCCGAGCCCTTGCGCGAGCACGAGATCGAAACCGATCCCCTGAAGCTGCGCGAGCGCGTGGAAGACCTGCTGCGCTCGGTGGGGCTGAGCCCGCACGACAGCCTGAAGTACCCGCACCAGTTCAGCGGCGGTCAGCGCCAGCGCATCTCCATCGCGCGCGCCCTGGCCACGCAGCCGGACTTCCTCGTCTGCGACGAACCGACCAGCGCGCTGGACGTGTCGGTGCAGGCGCAAGTGCTCAACATCATGAAGGACCTGCAGCGCCAGCGCGGGCTGACCTACCTGTTCATCAGCCACAACCTGGCCGTGGTGCGCCACGTGAGCGACCAGGTGGGTGTGATGTACCTGGGCCGGCTGGTGGAACTGGCGCCCAAGCGAACCCTGTTCGAAAGCCCGCGCCATCCCTACACGCGCATGCTGCTCGATGCGATCCCGAAGATGCACGACACCGGCAAGGCGCGAACGCCGGTGCAAGGCGAGGTGCCCAACCCCTTGAACCCCCCGAGCGGCTGCGCCTTCAATCCGCGCTGCCCGCACGCCAACGACCGCTGCCGCAACGAGCGCCCCGCGCTGCTGGACATCGGCGGCATCCGCATCGCCTGCCACGCGGTGGAGGAAGGGCGGATCTGAGCGAGGCTCAGGCGTACCGCTTGTTGCGCAGGTTGTTCTTCATCTCGCGCAACAGCGGCTGCAGTTTCGTGCCGCCGATGCGCAGCGCCAGGCAGGTGGCCATGATGTCGATCACCATCAGGTGCATCAGCCGCGAGGTCATGGGGCTGTAGCGGTCGTAGCCTTCGGGGTGGTCGGCAGCCAGGTGGATGTGGCCGGCCTGCGCCAGCGGCGAGCCGCTGGTGGTGATGGTGATGACCGTGGCGCCGTGGCGGCGCGCGATGTCGGCCGCGTCCATCAGGTCGCGCGTGCGGCCCGAATTCGACACGATCACCAGGCAGTCGCCCGCGCTCAACAGCGACGCACCCATCACCTGCATGTGGCCGTCGCTGTAGGCCACCGCGTTGATGCCCAGGCGGAAGAACTTGTGCTGAGCGTCCTGCGCCACGATGCCCGAGTTGCCGGCGCCATAGAACTCGATACGGCCCTTGCCCTTCCACGTCGCCATGAGCGCGTCCACCGCGCGCTCGATCGCGTGGTGCGAGGCGTCGTTGCGGTACTTGAGGAAGGCCGCCACCGTGTTGTCGATGAGCTTGACCATCACGTCGCCGGTCTTGTCGTCGGCGTCCACGCTGCGGTGGATGAAGGGCACGCCCTCGCTCACCGTGCCAGCCAGCTTGAGCTTGAAGTCCGACAGGCCGTCGTAGCCCATGCTGCGGCAGAAACGCACCACGGTGGGCTTGCTCACGTGGGCGCGCTCGGCGAGCTCGCTCACGGGCAGGCTCGCAAAGCTGCGGGGGTCTTGCAGCACCAGCTTGGCCACGCGCTGTTCGGCCGGGGCGAGCGAGGGCAGCGAGGCCTTGATGCGGTCGAGCATGGCGTGTTACCCAATGGTCCGAAGGGTTGAAATTTTATTACCACCGCGGGCGATAATCCGCCCATGAACCAGCTCGACGCCCTCAAACAGTTCACCACCGTGGTCGCCGACACCGGCGACTTCAGGCAACTGGCGGCCTACGCTCCCCGGGACGCCACCACCAACCCTTCGCTCATCCTCAAGGCGGTGCAGAAGTCCGACTACGCGCCGCTGCTGGCCGAGGCAATCGCGCGGCACGGGGCGACCGACAAGGTGGAGTTGATGAACCGGCTGCTGGTGCGCTTCGGCGTCGAGATCCTGAAGCTCATTCCCGGGCGCGTGTCCACCGAGGTCGACGCGCGCCTGAGCTTCGACACCGAGGCCACGCTGGAACGCGCGCGCCGGCTGATCGCCCTGTACCGGGCCGAGGGCGTGGACAGCGACCGCGTGCTGATCAAGATCGCGGCCACCTGGGAGGGCATCCGCGCGGCCGAGCAACTCGAGCGCGAGGGCATCCACTGCAACCTCACGCTGCTGTTCTCCTTCCCCCAGGCCGTGGCCTGCGGCCAGGCGGGTGTGCGACTCATCTCACCCTTCGTGGGCCGCATCTACGACTGGTACAAGAAGCAGGCCGGCGCGCAGTGGGACGAATCGGCCAACGCTGGCGCGAACGATCCGGGCGTGCGCTCGGTGCGCCGCATCTTCGAGTTCTACAAGCGCCATGGCATCGCCACCGAGGTCATGGGCGCGAGCTTCCGCAACGTCGGGCAGATCACCGCGCTCGCGGGCTGCGACTTGCTCACCATCAGCCCCGAACTGCTCGCGCAACTCGCCGCGAGCGAGGCACCACTGACGCGCGCGCTCGACACCGAGTCGGCGAAGCGCCTCGACATCGCACCGGTGCGCTACGACGAGGCGGGTTTCCGCTACGCGCTGAACGAGGACGCGATGGCCACCGAGAAGCTCGCCGAGGGCATCCGCGCCTTCGCGGCCGATACCGTCAAGCTGGAAGCGCTGATGGTCTGAGCGCCGACAGGCAGGCGCCCAAAAGAAAAACCCCGCGATCACTCGCGGGGTTTTTCTTTGCAGCTGTAGGAGCGCCAACAACGCTCCAACGACGCCGCCAGAGGCGCCAGGCCAAGGCGCAAGGGCGCAGACAGTGGCAGCGCCACGGCAAGCCCTTGCAACGCCGGCATGGCGTCTCTGGCAAGGAGCAATTACATGCCCATGCCGCCCATGCCGCCCATGTCTCCCATGCCGCCACCCGGCATGGCCGGCGCGTCGTCCTTCGGGGACTCGGCGACCATGGCTTCGGTCGTCAGCATCAGGCTGGCCACCGAAGCGGCGTTCTGCAGCGCGGTGCGGGTCACCTTGGTGGGGTCCAGGATGCCCATCTCGATCATGTCGCCGTAGGTGTCGTTGGCGGCGTTGAAGCCGTAGTTGCCCTTGCCGGCCAGGACGGCATTGACCACCACGCTCGGCTCGCCACCGGCGTTGGCCACGATTTCGCGCAGGGGCGCTTCGATCGCTTTCAGCACCAGCTTGATGCCGGCGTCCTGGTCGGGGTTGTCGCCCTGGATGGCGCCAGCGGCCTGACGGGCGCGCAGCAGGGCCACGCCGCCACCGGCCACGATGCCTTCTTCCACCGCAGCGCGCGTGGCGTGCAGGGCGTCTTCCACGCGGGCCTTCTTCTCTTTCATCTCGACCTCGGTGGCGGCGCCAACCTTGATCACGGCCACGCCACCGGCCAGCTTGGCCAGGCGCTCTTGCAGCTTCTCGCGGTCGTAGTCGCTGGTCGCTTCCTCGATCTGCACGCGCACTTGCTTCACGCGGGCTTCGATGTCGGCGGCGGCGCCGGCGCCGTCGATGATGGTGGTGTTTTCCTTGCCCACTTCGATGCGCTTGGCCTGGCCCAGGTCGGCCAGGGTCACCTTCTCGAGCGTCAGACCCACTTCCTCAGCGATGACCTTGCCGCCGGTGAGGATGGCGATGTCTTCCAGCATGGCCTTGCGGCGATCGCCAAAGCCAGGTGCCTTCACAGCCACCACTTTCAGGATGCCGCGGATGGTGTTGACCACCAGGGTGGCCAGGGCTTCGCCCTCGACGTCTTCGGCAATGATCAGCAGCGGACGGCCGGCCTTGGCGACTTGCTCCAGCGTGGGCAGCAGGTCGCGGATGTTGCTGATCTTCTTGTCGAACAGCAGCACGAAGGGGTTTTCCAGCAGGGCGGACTGCTTCTCGGGGTTGTTGATGAAGTAGGGCGAGAGGTAGCCGCGGTCGAACTGCATGCCCTCGACAACGTCGAGTTCGTTCTCCAGGCTCTTGCCGTCTTCGACGGTGATCACGCCTTCCTTGCCGACCTTGTCCATGGCGTCGGCAATGATCTTGCCGATCGACTCGTCGGCGTTGGCGGAGATGGTGCCGACCTGGGCGATTTCCTTGCTCGTGGTGGTGGCCTTGGAGGCCTTCTTGAGCTCGGTGACCAGGGCCTCGACGGCCTTGTCGATGCCGCGCTTGAGGTCCATGGGGTTCATGCCGGCGGCCACGGACTTCATGCCTTCGCGCACGATGGCCTGGGCCAGCACGGTGGCGGTGGTGGTGCCGTCACCGGCGACGTCGGTGGTCTTGGAAGCGACTTCCTTGACCATCTGCGCGCCCATGTTCTGGAGCTTGTCTTTCAGTTCGATCTCTTTCGCGACCGAGACACCGTCCTTGGTGACGGTGGGGGCGCCGAACGAACGCTCGAGCACCACGTTGCGGCCCTTGGGGCCCAGGGTCACTTTCACCGCGTTGGCCAGGATGTTCACACCCTCGACCATGCGGGCGCGCGCTTCGCCGCCGAAAACCACGTCTTTTGCTGCCATGTCTGGCTCCTTCTACAAATCAGGGGGAGGGGATTACTTCACGACGACCGCAAACAGGTCGTCTTCCTTCATGACGAGCAGCTCGTCGCCGTCGACCTTGACGGTCTGGCCGCTGTACTTGCCGAACAGGACGCGGTCGCCGACCTTGACGGTCAGTGCCCTGATCTCGCCCTTGTCGTTGGTCTTGCCCGGGCCCACGGCCAGGACTTCGCCCTGGTCGGGTTTCTCGGCAGCGGCATCGGGGATGACGATGCCCGAGGCGGTTTTGGTTTCGCTGTCCACGCGCTTGACGATCACGCGGTCGCCGAGAGGCTGAAGTTTCATTGCATCTCCTGAATGGAAAAGAGGGCTAGGGGAAAAAAGGGGGCCCTGGCGCTGAGCCGGGGCACGGGCGCGGATGTTAGCACTCAGCGCCAGCGAGTGCTAATGATGGAGACAGGCGCCGGGATTTTCAAGGCGGCGCCACACGGGCACCGCTCAAAAATGCGCCAGATAGCCCCCGTCCACCGCCACCACCTGCCCGGTGACGTAGCTGGCCGCGTCCGAGGCCAGGAAGACCGCGGCGGCGGCGATTTCCTCGGGCCGGCCCCAGCGGCCGACGGAGGTGCGCCGCTGCAGCCAGTCGGCCACGCCGGGGTCGTCCACCATGGCCGCATTGGTTTCGGTGGCGAAGTAACCCGGCGCGATGGCATTGGCCGTGATGCCGTGCGGCCCCAGTTCGGCCGCCAGCGCGCGGGTCATGGCCTCCAGGCCGCCTTTGCTGGTGGTGTAGGCCGCGTCGCCCGCGCGCGCCAGCGGGCCGGCGATGGAGGTGATGTTGATCAGGCGGCCGTGGCCCTGGCGCCGCATGGGCTCGCTGGCTTCGCGGCAGAGGTGCCAGGCGGCCACCAGGTTGGATTCCAGCATCTCGCGCAGGGCCTGCGCGGGCAGGGCCTGCAGCGGCTCGCGGCGGCGCTGGCCCACGGCGTTGACCACGATGTCGAGCCGGCCGTCCACGGCCAGCACGCGCGCGATGGCCGCGCGGGTGGCGGCGTGGTCGGTCACGTCGAAGGGCAGGGGCCGGGCGTGGCCGATGGTCTCGGCCACGGATTGCAGGGCGGCTTCGTCGCGGCCACCGAGCCAGACGCGCGCGCCGTGCGCCGCCAGGGCCTGGGCGATGGCCCGGCCCAGTCCCCGCGCGGCGCCGGTGACGAGGGCGGTGCGCGCACCGAGATCGAACAGGGTGGCGGGGGACGGCATGGCCAGGGATTATCCCGGCCGTGCGCGACGGACGCTGCAGCGCTCAGGCCGCCAGCGCAGCCATGGCCGAGGCGGTGAACTCGGGTGCGTGTTCCTGGCCGTCGAAGGGCAGGGTGAAGTAGAAGGTGCAGCCGCGGCCCGGCGCCGTTTCGCACCAGATGCGGCCTTCGTGACGCTCGATGATGCGCTGCGTCAGCGCCAGGCCGGTCCCATTGCCCTCGAAGTCCATCGAGTGGTGCTGGCGCTGGAACATGACGAACAGGTTGTGCGCCTTTTCCAGGTCGAAGCCCGCGCCGTTGTCGCTGACGTAGAACATGTGTCCGCCCACCGGGTTGACCTTGCAGCCCACCTCGATGCGCGCCTTGGGGTGCTTGCGCGTGTACTTCACGGCGTTGTCGAGCAGGTTGCCCCAGGCCTGGGCCAGCAGCATGGCATCACCGCGCACCATGGGCAGATCGGGGTCGATCACCCACTCGATCTGACGTTGCGAGTTCTCCTGGCGCAGGTGCGCCACCACACCGTGCAGCAGCGGGCTCAGCGGCACGGGCTGCGACTCGATGGACACGCGGCCCAGCCGCGCGTACTCCAGCAATCCCTCGATCATCTGGCTCATGCGCTTGGTCGATTTGCCGATCGACTGCAGGCACTGCTGGACCATGGGGTCGTCGGATTCGCCGAGCTGCTCGTTGAGCAGGCCGGTGAAGCTCGAGATGTGGCGCAGCGGCGCGCGCAGGTCGTGCGAGACCATGTGCGAGAAGACGTCGAGGTCCTTGTTCGCGGCCACGAGTTGGCGCGTGCGCTCGGCCACGCGCTTCTCCAGTTCGCGGTTGAGGTCGTTCATGACGTCCTCGAGGTTTTTGGCCGCAGTCATGTCGCGCGTGATGCATGAGAGCCCGCGCAGTTCGCCCCGCTCGTTGCGCAGCGCGGTCACCACGGAGTGCGCCCAGAAGCGCGAGCCGTCCTCTCGCAGCCGCCAGCCGCGCGATTCCCACTGGCCGTGCGACTTGGCCAGGCGCAGCACCTGGGCGGGATCGACCTCATCCTCGCCGGCGTTGTCGCTGCTCATCAGCGTCGCGAAGCTTTGGCCGAGGATCTGCGGGCGCGCGTGGCCATGCAGGCGTTGCGCGCTCTCGGTCCATTCGGTGATGCGGCCGCCATCGTCGACGAAATAGATGCAGTAGTCCTGCAGCGCGTCCACCATCAGGCGGTAGCGCTGTTCGCTTTCGTACAGCTCGGTGGTGCGCTCCTGCACGCGCTCTTCCAGGTCGCGGTTGGCGTTGAGCACCAGTTCCTCGGTGCGGCGGCGCTCGCTGATGTCGTGCAGTTCGATGAACAGGCCTTTGACCTCGTCCCCCTGCTGGTCGGGGATGTAGTGGATCTCGAAGTAGCAGCGCTGGCCCGCGGCGTCCAGGCGCTCGGCCTCGAAGGTCTGGCGCTGGCCACTGAGGGCGGCCGCGACGCGCGGCAGGATTTCGGGCAGAACGTCGGGGCGGACCACCTCGCTCAGGTGCGAACCCACCATCTGTTCCGGCCGCTTGCCGTAGCGCGCCGCGTGCGCCAGGTTGGCGAAGCGGCACACCAGGTCCTTGTCGTAGTAGGCCAGGCGCGCGGGGATGCGGTCGGTCACGCCGCGCAGCAGGGTTTCGGTGGGCGATGCGGCGGTGGCCGTCACCGCCACGGGTTCGGGTGCGGGTACCACCAGGCTGCTGCTGTGCAGGAAGTGGCCGTCGGCATCGAGCACGGCCGAGGAGGTCAGGCGCGCACGGAACACGCTGCCATCGGCGCGGCGCAGGCTCAGGTCGAGCGTCTGGGGTTCACCGGTCTGGCGCAGCAGGTCCAGGTGCAGGCGCACCTGCTGCTGGCTGCCGTGGTCGGCGGGCTCGAACACGCCCGGCAGGGCGTGGGCCGGTGCGTCGGCGTGGCCGAGCCAGCGCAGCAGCGTGCCGTTGGCGCGCAGGCATTGCAGCTCGGCATCCAGAGCCAGCAGCCCGCAAGGTGCATGGTCGAACAGGCCAGGCGCACTGGCGCTCTCGCAGACAGGTCCGGTGAGGGGCAGGTCGATCTCCATGGGGGCTCCGTACGGTTCGGGCAAACAGCCGGCAAAAGGGCTCTTGCGGTGGATATCGGACGCCGAACGGAAAAATTCAGCCAGCCCGCCGAGCAATAGCGGGGTGTTTCCAGCGCATTTCTGCACGAAAAAGCCCCGCGGGCTCTCGCCGGCGGGGCTGGGCGTGGAGTGTTTCGACTTACTTCAGACCCGCGGCGGCACGCAGCGCCTGCGCCTTGTCCGTCTTTTCCCAGCTGAACTCGGGCTCTTCGCGGCCGAAGTGGCCATAAGCCGCGGTCTTGCCGTAGATGGGGCGCAGCAGGTCCAGCATCTGGATGATGCCTTTCGGGCGCAGGTCGAAGTGCTCCTGCACGAGCTTGGCGATCTGCTCGTCGGGGATCACGCCGGTGCCCTCGGTGTAGACCGTGATGTTCATGGGCCGTGCCACGCCGATGGCGTAGGCGACCTGGATCTGGCACTGGCGCGCCAGGCCGGCCGCGACGATGTTCTTGGCCACGTAGCGCGCCGCATAGGCGGCCGAGCGGTCGACCTTGGACGGGTCCTTGCCCGAGAACGCGCCGCCGCCGTGCGGGCCGGCGCCGCCGTAGGTGTCCACGATGATCTTGCGCCCCGTCAGGCCGCAGTCGCCCTGCGGGCCGCCGATGACGAAGCGGCCGGTGGGGTTGATCAGGTACTTGGTGTCCTTGAGCCACTCCTTGGGCAGCACCGGCTTGATGATCTCCTCGATGATGGCTTCGTTGAAGCTGGCCTTCATCTTGGTGGGCGTCTCGCTCTGGTCGGGCGAGTGCTGGGTGGAGAGCACCACGGTGTCGATGCTGTGCGGCTTGCCGTCGACGTAGCGCATGGTCACCTGGCTCTTGGCATCGGGGCGCAGGAAGGGCAGGCGGCCGTCCTTTCGCAGCTGGGCCTGGCGTTCCACGAGGCGGTGCGCGTAGTAGATGGGCGCCGGCATGAGCTCGGGCGTCTCGTCGCAGGCGTAGCCGAACATCATGCCCTGGTCGCCGGCGCCGGTGTTCAGGTGGTCGTCGGAGGCGTGGTCCACGCCCTGGGCGATGTCGTTGGACTGCTTGTCGTAGCAGACCATGACCGCGCAGCCCTTGTAGTCGATGCCGTACTCGGTGTTGTCGTAGCCGATGCGCTTGATGGTGTCGCGCGCGACCTGGATGTAGTCGACGTGGGCGTTGGTGGTGATCTCGCCGGCCAGCACCACGAGTCCGGTGTTGGTCAGGGTTTCCGCGGCCACGCGGCTGCGCGGGTCCTGTTCGAAGATCGCATCGAGGATGGCGTCGGAAATCTGGTCCGCCACCTTGTCGGGGTGGCCTTCGGACACGGATTCGGACGTGAAGAGGAAATCGCTCGCCATTTAAACTCCTGAGGTTTGTCGGATCGGCGTTGCCGGTCTGTCAGAAGTCGGCGAACGCTTTAGCGGTATTTGTGAATCGCCCCGCAATCAGTTCATCAACTCGGCGATCCGGCGATTCTAGTGCAGCCGGCCGCGCTGGCAGCCCCACCTTGGCCACGCTGATCCGTCTTTTCTTCACACTCGGCAGCCGTTTGCCGCTGCCCCTGTTGCACGGCGCGGGGGTGTTGCTGGGCTGGCTGAGCTTCTTGCTGTCGCCGCGCTACCGGCGCCGCCTGCTGGCCAATGCGCGGCAGGCGCACATGCCAGCCGGTGTGGCTTGGCGATCGGTGGCCGAAGCGGGCAAGCTCGTGACCGAACTGCCCCGCTTGTGGCTGGGTGCGCCGGTGCCGGTGCGCTGGGAAGGTGCCGAGCACATCGAGACCGCCATGGCCGCCGGGCGGGGGCTGCTGTTCCTCACGCCGCACCTGGGCTGTTTCGAGATCACCGCCCAGGCCTACGCCGCGCGCTTCGGCGCCCGGCGCCCCATGACCGTGCTGTTTCGCCCCTCCCGCCAGCCCTGGCTGCGCGAGCTGGTGGACCACTCTCGCGAGCGGCCCGGCCTGCGCACGGCGCCCACCACCCTTTCGGGCGTGCGCCAACTGGTGCAGGCGCTGAAGTCGGGCGAAGCCGTCGGCCTGCTGCCCGATCAGGTGCCGCCCAAGGGCCTGGGCGCCTGGGCGCCGTTCTTCGGGCGCGATGCCTACACCATGACCCTGTCGGCCCGGTTGGCGCGCTCGGCCGACACCCAGGTGCTGCTGAGCTGGGGCGAGCGCCTGCCCCGGGGACAAGGCTACGTGGTGCACGTGCGGCCCCTGGCCGAGCCGCTGCCGGCCGATCCCCTCGCGGCCGCGCGTGCCGTCAACGCGGCCATGGAATCCCTGGTGCGAGAATCGCCCGCCCAGTACCTGTGGTCCTACGACCGCTACAAGCAGCCGCGCTGATGCCGTCTTCCCCCCCGTCCCCCGCGCACGACACCGCGCCGCAGGCCAGCCTGAGCAACCGGCTGGGATTGGGCGTCATGCGCCTGCTGGCCCGCTTGCCCCTGTCTTGGGTGCGCGCCCTGGGCTGGGCGCTGGGCAGCGTGCTGCACGCGGTGGCCACGCGGCGGCGGAGGATCGCGCGCACCAACTGGGCCGCCTGCTTTCCCGATCACTCGGAGGCCGAGCGCGACGCCGCCATCCGGCGCCACTTTGTCTATTTCGCCCAGGCCTGGCTGGACCGCAGCTGGCTCTGGGAGGCGCCAGGTCACGTGGTCAAGCGCCGCCTGCTGCTGCGTGGAGACCTGGGCGTGCTGGAGGGGCAGGCGCCCACCGTGATATTCGCGCCGCATTTCGTGGGCATGGACGCGGGTTGGACGGCATTGACCGCGCACCTTTCGCGCCGCTTCTGCGGCCTGTACGCCGAGCAGCTCAACGCCGACGTGGACCGCTGGATGGCTGAAGGACGCCAGCGCTTTGGCAACCCGCACGTGGTGGGCAAGCGCCAGGGTTTGCGCGCCCTGGCCACCGCCCTGCGCGAGGGCTTGCCGCTGTACTTGCTGCCCGACATGGACCATGGCGATCGCGACGCGGTCTTCGTGCCCTTTTTCGGTGTGCCGGCGGCCACGCTCACCTCGCTGCCGCGCCTGGCGCGACTGGGCGGCGCGCAGGTGGTGCCGGTGACGGCGCGACTGGTGCCCGATGGCTATGAGGTCACGGTGCACTCGCCCTGGGCGGATTACCCGACGGGGGACGTCACCGCCGACACCGCCGAGATGAACCGCCGGCTGGAGGCCTTCATCGCCGACATGCCCGAGCAGTACTACTGGGTGCACAAGCGCTTCAAGACGCGTCCGCCAGGCGCGCCGCCGTTCTACCTGTTCTAGCGGGGGGGAGCCCCTCAGGCCCTCAGTCCAGCGCGTCGGGCTCGGGTTCGCCGGGATCGAGGCCCTTGCCTTTTTCGTCGCCACCATCTGCGTCCGGCTCATGGCTCCAGCGCCACAGCAGCGTGGCCACCTCGTCCAGCCCTTGCTTCTTCAGTGCCGAGAACAGCCGCGCTTCGCCTCCGGCCGATTGAAGCTTGGCGATCGCCAGTGCCTTGTTGGCTTCGGTGCGGGTGAGCTTGTCGGCCTTGGTGAGCAGCAGCAGGAACTTCAGCCCCTGCTCCACGCGCGGGCGAATGGCTTCCAGCAAGGTCTCGTCGAGTTCGGTCAGGCCCAGGCGCGGATCCACGAGCAGCACCACGGCCGCCAGGTTGGGCCGCGTGAGCAGGTAATTGGCCATCACCCGCTGCCAGCGCAGCTTGGCCTCGCGTGGCACGGCGGCGTAGCCGTAGCCGGGCAGGTCGGCCAGCACCGCGTCGGTGACCCCCTGTTTGCCCAGCGAAAACAGGTTGATGGCCTGCGTGCGCCCGGGCGTCTTGGAAGCGAAGGCCAGGCGTTTTTGCTGGGTGAGGGTGTTGATCGCGGTGGATTTGCCCGCGTTGGAGCGCCCGACGAAGGCGATCTCTGGCACCTCCAGGGCCGGCAAATGCTCCAGCTGCGGCGCGGTGGTGAGGAAGCGGGCGGTGTGCAGCCAGCCGTGTGCCAGGCGCGGGTCTTGGCCGGGGTCGGCAGTAGGGTCGTGGGTCATTGGGAACCAGGTTGGGGGTGCATTGTAAAATCCGCGGGTTTTGTCCAGCCGAACACCGATTCGGCCCCCACGTACCCGTCGACCGCAACGACAGCCCGACATGAAATTGCATGCCACCTTCCTGGTCGCCGCCGCGGCCGCCGTCCTGTCCCTGAGCGCGAACGCGCAGTCGGCCAAGCCCGACCTGGCCAAGGGCGCCGCCACCTACGGCGCCGTGTGCGTGGCCTGCCACGCCGCCGATGGCAACTCGACCACGCCGGCCAACCCCAAGCTGGCGCAGCAGCACCCCGAATACCTCGTCAAGCAACTGCAGGAATACAAGTCCGGCAAGCGCAAGAACGCCATCATGCAAGGCATGGCGGCCTCTCTGTCCGACGACGACATGCGCAACATCGCGTACTGGCTGGCCTCGCAGAAAGCCAAGGAAGGCTTTGCCTCCGACGCCGACCTGGTGAAGCTGGGCGAGCGCATCTACCGCGGCGGACTGGCCGACCGGGGCATCGCCGCCTGCGCGGGTTGCCACAGCCCCAACGGCGCGGGCATTCCCTCGCAGTTCCCGCACCTCGCGGGTCAGCACGCCGAATACACCGACACGCAGTTGCGCCTCTTCCGCGATGGCACGCGCACCAACAGCGCCCAGATGCGGGACATCGCTTCCAAGATGACCGACCGTGAAATCAAGGCGGTGTCCGACTACATCGCCGGCCTGCGCTGAGCGCTGCGTGGCCCGGGCTGCGCCCTTTGGCCTGCGTGGGATATAAGCGCGGAATGATGTTTGAGATCACAATCCGGGCCGTCCCTCGGTGAATGTTTGAACCGCCGGCCATGAAAGCCATCTGATCAGGGCGCTGTCCGCAAGGGACGCGCCCTTTTTTCCGCTCCCACGCTTGCCGCCATGACCGTCTCCACCCAAGGCCTGGAACTGCGCTCCGCCTCTCGGCGCCTGAGTGACTGGGTCGAGTTGCTGTCCTCGATGCGCTTTGCCGTGTCGCTGCTGACGGTGATCTGCATCGCCTCGGTCATCGGCACGGTGGTGAAGCAGAACGAGCCCTTCAACAACTACGTCAACCAGTTCGGGCCGTTCTGGGCCGACGTGTTCGCGGCGGCGAACCTGTACACCGTCTACAGCGCCTGGTGGTTCCTGCTGATCCTGGCCTTCCTGGTGATCAGCACCAGCCTGTGCATCGCGCGCAACACACCCAAGATCCTGGTCGACCTCAAGGCCTACAAGGAAAACATTCGCGAGCAAAGTCTCAAGGCCTTCCCGCACAAGGCGCAGGCCGAGCTGTCGGAAGCGCCCGAAATCGCCGCGAACCGGATGGGCCAAGTCCTGCTCGGTGCGGGCTGGAAGGTCAAGCTGCAGTCGCGCGAGACGCCGCAGGGCACGGGCTGGATGGTGGCCGCCAAGACCGGCGCGGCCAACAAGTGGGGCTACATCGCGGCGCACAGCGCCATCGTGCTGGTGTGCGTGGGCGGCTTGCTCGACGGCGACCTGATGGTGCGTGCCCAGACCTGGTTCAACGGCAAGCAGATCTACGAAGGCGGCGGCCTGATCGCCGACGTGCCGGCGCAGCACCGGCTGTCCACCAGCAACCCCACCTTCCGCGGCAACCTGCTCGTTACCGAGGGCACCGCCTCCAGCACGGCCATCCTCACGCAGCCCGGCGGCGTGCTGCTGCAGGAGCTGCCGTTCTCGGTGGAGCTCAAGAAGTTCATCGTCGAGTACTACGACACCGGCATGCCGCGCCTCTTCGCCAGCGAGATCGTGATCCACGACCGCGAGACCGGCGAGAGCAAGGAGGCGCGCGTGGAGGTGAACCACCCGGCCTTCCACCGTGGCGTCGCCATCTACCAATCGAGCTTCGACGACGGCGGCTCGCGGGTGAGGCTCAAGGCGGTGCCGATCAACGGCCATGCGCAGCCGTTCGAGGTGGAAGGCAACATCGGCGGCTCCACCGAGCTCAGCAACGGCGATGAGAAGCTTGGGCTGGAATTCACCAGCCTGCGCGTCATCAACGTGGAGAACTTCTCTGCCACCGGGGGCGGCGCCGACGTGCGCAAGGTCGACCTGCGCGAGTCCATCGAAAGCCGCCTGGGCGCCGCGCACAAGACCGTGACCGAGAAGACCCTGCGCAACGTGGGCCCAAGCGTGACCTACAAGCTGCGCGACGCGGCGGGACAGGCCGTGGAGTACCACAACTACATGCTGCCGGTGGAGCTGGATGGCCAGCGCGTGTACCTGCTGGGCTTGCGCGACACACCGCAGGAAAGCTTCCGCTACCTGCGCGTGCCGGCCGACGAGAACGACAGCCTGGACGGCTTCGTGCGGCTGCGCGCCGCGCTCGACGACCCGGCCATGCGCGCCGAGGCCGTGCGCCGCTACGCCGCGCAGTCGGTGGAGCCCGGGCGCGCCGACCTGGAGCAGGCCCTGGTGGCGTCGGCCTCGCGGGCACTGGCGCTGTTCGCGGGCGCGGAACGCGTGACTGCCACGACCGCAGTCGCCGATGCCCCCAACCGCGTGAATGACGCGGCCGGATCGAAGGGCGCCGCCGGCGGCGACCCCAAGGGCGGCTTGCAAGCCGTGGCCGCCTTCCTGCAGGCCAATGTGCCCGACGCCGAGCGCGAGCGCGCCGGCGACGTGCTGGTGCGCATCCTCAACGGCACCCTGTTCGAACTGCTGCAACTCAGCCGCGAGAAGGCCGGGCTGGCGCCGCTGCCGCGCGACGAGCCCGCCCAGCGCTTCATGACCCAGGCCGTGATCAGCCTGTCCGACACCTTCTTCTACCCTGCACCCCTGACCTTCCAGCTCGCGGATTTCACGCACGTGCAGGCCAGCGTGTTCCAGGTGGCGCGTGCGCCGGGCAAGACCGTCGTCTACCTCGGCTGCCTGTTGCTCATCATTGGTGTCTTTGCCATGCTCTACGTCCGCGAGCGCCGCCTGTGGGTCTGGCTGGCGCCGGCCGGGCAGGGCGCGCAGGCCAGCATGGCCCTGTCCACCAACCGCAAGACGCTGGACGCCGACCGCGAATTCGACCAGCTCAAGACCCGTTTGCTCTCCAGGTGACCGCATGAACACCACCACCGCTTCCCAGACCATCGAGCTCAAGAAGACCAAGGCGGGCGCCGATTCGGTCCCTGGCTATTTCGCGCGCCGTGACCGCTGGGACTGGCTGTTCGCCGCGCTGGTGCTGGCCGGCGGCCTGCTGGCCTTCCAGCGCTACGGCGGCGCCATGGACATCTACGAGAAGTGGATCCTCGCAGGCGCGGTGCCCAGCCTGGTGTGCCTGGGGTGGTTCTGGCGCCCGCTGCGCCTGTTGTCGGTGGTGGTCGCGGCTTTCGCGCTGCTGGCCATCTGGCTCTATCAGGCGCCCGGCGGTGGGGCCGACCTGGCGCGCGGCGACCAGGTCTTCCTGCTCAAGTACTTCATCTCCAGCCAGTCGGCCATCCTGTGGATGAGCGTGCTGTTCTTCATGAGCACGGCCTTCTACTGGCTGGGCATGTTCACCCGCGCGGGCGACAGCTTCGAGGCCCTGGGCTCGCGTCTGGCCTGGGTGGCGGTGGGCCTGGCGCTCATCGGTTCGTTGGTGCGCTGGTACGAAAGCCACCAGATCGGTCCCGGCATCGGCCACATCCCGGTCAGCAACCTGTATGAGGTCTTCGTTCTGTTCTGCTGGCTGACGGCGGCCTTCTACCTGTACTACGAAGACCAGTACGCCACGCGCCGCATGGGCGCCTTCGCCATGCTCATCGTGAGCGCGGCCGTGGGCTTCCTGCTCTGGTACACGGTGGTGCGCGAAGCGCACGAGATCCAGCCCCTGGTGCCCGCGCTGCAGAGCTGGTGGATGAAGCTGCATGTGCCCGCCAACTTCATCGGCTACGGCACCTTCGCCATCGCGGCCATGCTGGCCTTTGCCTACCTCATCAAACAGAGCGCGGGCGAGACGCGCTGGTACAAGCTGGCGCCGCTGTGGGTGCTGGGTGTGGTGTTGTGCTTCGAGCCGCTGGTGTTTCGCCAAGGCGCCACCGACAAGGGCGGTGTCTACTGGTTCATCTACTTCGGCGTGTCGGCGCTCATCGTGGGCGGCATCCTGTCGGTGCGTGGTCGCATCGCGGCGCGCCTGCCCGCCTTCGAGGTGCTGGACGACGTGATGTACAAGGCCATCGCGGTCGGCTTCGCCTTCTTCACCATCGCCACCGTGCTGGGCGCCCTGTGGGCCGCCGAGGCCTGGGGTGGCTACTGGAGCTGGGACCCGAAGGAAACCTGGGCGCTGATCGTCTGGCTGAACTACGCGGCCTGGCTGCACATGCGCTTGATGAAAGGCCTGCGCGGCACCGTGGCCGCCTGGTGGGCGCTGGTCGGCCTGGCCATCACCACTTTCGCCTTCCTGGGCGTCAACATGTTCCTCTCGGGTTTGCACAGCTACGGCGAACTCTGATTCCGGAACCGCGTAAGGTTTCGGCGGATCACACGACTGACAGTTCGGCGGGCGCGGCATCCCTCGCGCCGGCGCTCTTTCGGGGAACACGGCCATGATCATCCGAACCGACCGGGACGGTTTCGTCCACCCGCGCAGCAGCGACATCACCTCGCGCGGCGCCTACCTGCAGCGCCGGCAGTGGCTGGCCGGCCTGGCCGCCGCGGGCGTGGCCTGGGCCTCGCGCGATGCCTGGGCACAGTCTGCCCAGCGGCCCGGCAAGCTGGCGCCGCTGCAGGGCAAGGTGTCCACGGTGGCCGGCGCCGCCACGATGGAAAAGCCCACCAGCTACGAGGACGCCACCAGCTACAACAACTTCTACGAGTTCGGCACCGACAAGAGCGACCCGGTGGCCTACGCCGGCAAGCTGAAACCGCGGCCCTGGACGGTAGAGGTCGAAGGCCTGGTGAACAAGCCTGGCCGCTTCGACATCGACGCGCTGCTCAAGCTGGCGCCGATGGAAGAGCGCATCTACCGCCTGCGCTGCGTCGAGGGCTGGTCCATGGTGATTCCCTGGCAGGGCTATTCGCTGGCCGAGCTCATCAAACGCGTGGAACCGCAGGGCAGCGCCAAGTACGTGGAGTTCGTGACCCTGGCCGACCGGCAGCAGATGCCCGGTCTGCGCTCCAATGTGCTCGACTGGCCGTACGTGGAAGGTCTGCGCCTGGACGAGGCGCAGCACCCGCTGGCGTTGCTGGCCTTCGGCATGTACGGCGAGGTGCTGCCCAACCAGAACGGCGCGCCCGTGCGCCTGGTGGTGCCGTGGAAGTACGGATTCAAAAGCGGCAAGTCCATCGTGAAGATCCGCTTCGTCGAGCAAATGCCCCGCACCTCGTGGAACCTGGCCGCGCCCCAAGAGTACGGCTTCTTCTCCAACGTCAACCCCAAGGTGGCGCACCCGCGCTGGAGCCAGGCCACCGAGCGGCGCATCGGCGAGGGCAGCGGCCTGTTCGCCAAGCGCCGTGAAACCCAGATGTTCAACGGCTACGAGGCGCAGGTGGGCCAGCTCTACGCAGGCATGGACCTGCGCAAGTTCTACTGAACACGATGAGTCCGCACGCTCCGCCGCTGCGCCGAATCCGATGAGCCGAGCCGTGGTCCAGCGGGCCTTGTTGCACCCGCTGGCCAAACCCCTGGTGTTCACGGTGTGGCTGCTGCCCTTCGCCTGGCTGGTGTGGGCGGCGGTGGCGGACCGCCTGGGCGCGAACCCCGCCGAGGCGCTGATCCGTTCCTTGGGCGACTGGACCTTGCGCGCCCTGGTGCTGGTGTTGCTGGTGACACCGCTTCGCGTGGCGCTGGGTTGGCCCGCGCTGGCGCGCTTTCGGCGCATGCTGGGTGTGTTCGTCTTCTTCTACGCCACGCTGCACTGGCTGGCCTACGTCTGGTTCGACATGGGCTTCGACTGGGCCGAGGTGGTCGCCGACATTCCCAAGCGCCCCTTCATCCTGGTGGGCACACTGGCCTGGCTGATGCTGCTGGCGCTGGCCGCGACCTCGTTCAACCGCGCCATTCGCGCGCTGGGGGCGGCGCGCTGGCAGCGCCTGCACCGGCTGGTGTACGCGGTGGCCGGTCTCGCGGTGCTGCACTTCTTCTGGATGCGCGCGGGCAAGAACGACTTCAATGAAGTGGCCGTGTACGCGGCCATCCTGGCCACGCTGCTGGGCTGGCGCGCCTGGCGGCGCTGGCGGGCGCCTCAGGGCAGGGGCGTTTCCAGCCGCATCTGATCGGCGGCCGTTTCGCGCTGTCGGATCACCGTGACCTGGTCGCCATCCACCAGGAACTCGGCCGCGCGCCCGCGCGTGTTGTAGTTGCTGGCCATGCTCATGCAGTAGGCACCGGCGGACAGCACGGCGAGCACGTCGCCTGGCTCCACGGCCAGTTCGCGGTCGCGGCCCAGCCAATCGCCGCTTTCGCAGACCGGGCCGACCACATCCCAGGTGAGCGAAGCGGCGTCGGCGCGCGGGCGAACCGGTTCGATGCGGTGGTAGGCCTGGTACATCGCGGGGCGCGGCAGGTCGTTCATGGCCGCGTCCACGATCAGGAAGTTCTTGTGCTCGCCGGGCTTCTGGTAGAGCACCTCGGTGAGGCACACGCCCGCGTTGCCCACGATGGAGCGGCCCGGTTCGATCATGATCTGGCGGTCGCCGAAGCCGCGGGCGTCCAGTCGCTGCAGCAGCGTCGCCCAGAGTTCGTCGGCGGCGGGCGGCGCGTCGCCGTGGTAGTCGATGCCAAGGCCACCGCCGAAGTCGATGTGCTTGAGGCGCAGGCCGGTGCGCTCGATGGCCTCCACCAGGTCGAGCACGCGCTCGAGCGCGTCCAGGTAGGGCCCGGCCTGCGTGATCTGCGAACCGATGTGGCAGTCGATGCCAACCACATCCAGGCCCGGGCTCGCCGCGGCCTGGCGGTAGGTGTCCAGCACCTCGTCGTGCGCGATACCGAACTTGTTGTCTTTCAGCCCGGTGGAGATATAGGGGTGTGTTTGCGCATCCACGTCGGGGTTGACGCGGAGGCTCACGCGGGCGCGCAGGCCAGCGGCGCGTGCGACTTCGTCGAGCACGGCCAGCTCGGCGCGGCTCTCCACGTTGAAGCAGCCGATGCCGGCCTCCAGCGCGCGGCGCATCTCGGCGCGCGTCTTGCCCACGCCCGAGAAGATGATGCGTTCGGGTGCGCAGCCGGCCGCGAGCGCGCGCTCCAGCTCGCCGCCCGAGACGATGTCCAGCCCACAGCCTGCGCGCACCAGCGTTTGCAGAATGGCCAGCGACGAATTGGCCTTCATGGCGTAGCAGATGAGGTGCGGGCGCCCCGCGAGGCCCCGCTGATACGCGCCCAGGGCCTGCAGCATGGAGGCCTTGCTGTACACGAAGAGCGGCGTGCCATGGGCCCGGGCCAGGGCGTCAAGGCTCACGCCCTCGAGGTGCAATTCACCGTGGCGTTGCGTCAGGTAGGCGGGCAGGGGCATTGGCGGGCTTGGGTGTGGACTCGGGGGTCTTGGCGGGCGGCAGGTACAGCGGGCCTCGCTGTCCGCACGCCACCAGGCCCGACAGCACCAGCGACAAGGCCATGACCCGAGCGGGGCCGGAGCGGGATCCTAGAATGCGCAGCCACCCAAACATCCTGCGCATTGTAATGACCGACCTCGAATACCAGGATCGCGCCGAGGCCCTGCTGCGCGCCATCGAGTTGAACTGCGACCGCATCAACGAAGACACCGACGCCGACATCGACAACCAGCGCGTGGGCGGCATGATCACCCTGACCTTCGCCAACCGCAGCCAGATCGTCATCAACCTGCAGAAGCCCTTGCACGAGGTGTGGATGGCCGCGCGGGCCGGTGGCTTTCACTACAAGCACGACGGACGCGCCTGGATGGACACCAAGGGCAACGGCGAATTCTTTGCGAACCTCTCGCGCTACGCGAGCGAACAGTCGGGTGAAGCGCTGAGCTTCAGTTCCTGAACAGGTCGAGGATGCTGCGCCGGTTCTCCACCGGCGGGAGTGGCGCCGGCACCGGCACACCGTTGGGATCGACTGGCGTGCCACCGGGCGCGCCCGGCCATGGATCCGCCAGGCCCAGGCCGTGCACCCCATTGCCGGGGCCGTACTCTTCGTAGTACCACTCGCCACCGATATTGACCACGCCGGGTGGTGCGCTGTAGGTGGTCACAGGCACATCCTTGAGCATCTCCTGCATGAAGGAAATCCACATCGGCAGCGCCAGACCGCCCCCGGTCTCGCGGCTGCCCAGGTTGCGCGGCGTGTCGTAGCCCACCCAGGCCGCGGCGGCCAGCGTGGGCTGGTAGCCCACGAACCAGGCGTCCACCGCGTCGTTGGTGGTGCCGGTCTTGCCGTACAGATCGGGCCGCTTGAGCGTGGCCTGCGCGCGCGCGGCCGTGCCTGAGCGGGTGATCTCTTGCAGCAGGCTGTTCATGATGAAGGCGTTGCGCGGCTCGATCGCGCGCGGCGCGTTGTCCAGCGTGGTTTGTGGCGCCTCGAACAGGACGCGGCCGCGTGCGTCGGTCACGCGCGTGATCAGCACCGGCGACACGCGATGCCCGCCGTTGGCGAACACCGAATAGGCCGTGACCATCTGCAGCGGCGTCACGGCACCAGCGCCCAGGGCCATGGTGAGGAAGGGGGGATGCTTCTCCGCGTCGAAGCCGAAGCGCGTCACCCAACTCTGCGCGTTCTGCGTGCCCACCAGTTGCAGCACGCGAATGGACACCATGTTCTTCGACTTCGCCAGTGCGCGGCGCACCGACATCGGGCCATCGAACTGTCCGTCGTAGTTCTTCGGCTCCCAGGGCTTGCCACCGGTTTCCGCCGCGGAATAGAACAGCGGTGCGTCATTGACCACTGTCATCGGCGTGAGACCCTTTTCCAGCGCGGCGGAGTAGACGAAGGGCTTGAAGCTCGATCCCGGTTGCCGCCAGGCCTGGGTGGCGTGGTTGAACTTGTTCTTGTTGAAGTCGAAACCGCCAATGATCGCTGCGATGCGGCCGTTGCGCGGATCCAGTGCCACGAAGGCGGATTCGACCTCGGGCAATTGCGTTACGCGCCAGGACTTGTCGCCCACCTTCACGATGCGCACCACCGCGCCCGGGCGCAGCTTGATGTTGGGCCCGGCCTTGTCGGACAGGCCGCTTTGCACCGGCTTGAGGCCTTCACCGGTGATTTCGATCGGCTCGCCATCCTGGCGCATCACCACGACCTTGCGCGCGCTGGCCTCCAGCACCACAGCCGACAGCAGATCGCCGTTGTCGGGACGTTCCGCGAGCGCCTCGTCTATGGCCGCGTCGCGCTCCTGCGGGTCCTGCGGCAGATCGATGAACAGCTCGGGGCCGCGGTAGAACTGCCGGCGTTCATAGTCCAACACGCCCTGACGCACTGCGCGGTACGCGGCCTCCTGCGCGCGAGGATCAATGGTCGTGGACACCACGAGCCCTCGCGTGTAGGCGGCCTCCCCGTACTGCGCCACGATCGCTTGGCGAACCATCTCGGAAGCGAACTCCGCGTGCAGGCTTTCCTCCTGGGCGCCGCGGTACAACTTGATCTCCTGCGCCTTGGCCTGTTCGGCCTGCTCGGGCGTGATGAAGCCGTTCTCCACCATGCGATCGATGATGTACAGCTGCCGCGCGCGAGCGCGCTTGGGATTGCGCACCGGGTTGTAGGCCGACGGCGCCTGCGGCAGGCCCGCCAGCATGGCGGCTTCGGCGATGGTCACGTTCTGCAGCGGTTTGCCGAAGTAGATCTGCGACGCCGAGGCGAAGCCGTAGGCCCGCCGGCCCAGGAAGATCTGGTTCATGTAGATCTCGAGGATCTGCTCCTTGGTGAGCATGTGCTCCAGCTTGAACGTGAGCAGAACCTCGTAGATCTTGCGTGTGTAGCTTTTCTCCGCCGACAGGTAGACGTTGCGCGCCACCTGCATGGTGATGGTGGACGCCCCCTGGCTTTTGGCCTCGCGCAGGTTGGCCAACGCAGCCCGCACCATGCCGCGGTAGTCCACGCCGCTGTGTTCGAAGAAGCGCGCGTCCTCGATGGCCAGCACCGCGTTCTTCATCACATCGGGGATCTGGTCGATCGTCAGCAGGTTGCGTCGCTCTTCGCCGAACTCACCGATGAGTTGCCCGTCCACCGCGAGCACTCGCAGGGGCAATTTGGGACGGTAGTCGGCCAGTCCGGTGACGTCGGGCAGGTTGGGATAGGCCACGGCCAGTGCGATGCCGACGGCCACGAGCAGGGCTGCAACACCCGCCGCCGCCAGTCCGGCTACAGCCACCACCAAGCGACCGATCCAGATGAGTGTGCGAGGGGCCGCAGATACTGCCTTCGCAGTGCCTGCTTGAGGGGACTTGGAATCTTGGGGCATGCGAACTGGAACTGAAACGTCCCGCATTTTAGAAGTCGGTCAGGACGCCGACATTGAATCACCGGAACGGGTTGATGTGGGTTTCGGATCCGGTTTGTCGAAGGGCGTTCAGCCCATCACGCCGAGTCCTCGTCCCGTCGGCTTTTGACAACGTTTCGAATTGTGCGTTTGGCAATAAATCTTTGCCGCTCAATGGGCTTACTGCTAGCATTGAAGTGATTTCTTAAGTCTGGCGTGGTACCGCGCCACGCGATTTGGGGGCCATCTTGATCTCAATGGGATCGCTTTTCAGCCGAGAACCAGCACCCTTGCTGGGCATTGACGTGAGCACGTCGAGCGTCAAGCTCGTGGAACTCAGTCGCAACCGCGCGGGCGAATTCGTGCTGGAGCGGTGTGCCATGGAGCCGCTCGAACGCGGCTGGATCACCGATGGCAACATCGAAAAGTTCGATGAAGTGGCTGACGCCGTGCGGCGCGTGGTCCGAAAGAGCGGCAGCAAGACCAAGAATGTGGCGCTGGCGCTTCCCGCTTCGGCGGTGATCACGAAAAAAATCGTTCTTCCGGGTGGCATGAGCGACAAGGAGCTGGAAGCCCAGGTCGAGTCCGAGGCGAACCAGTACATCCCGTTCTCGCTCGACGAGGTGAGCCTCGACTTCTGCGTGGTGGGGCCTAGCGCCACTTCCGTGGGCGATGTCGAGGTGCTCATCGCGGCCTCTCGCAAGGAAAAGGTGTCCGACCGTCAAGGCCTCGCCGAAGCCGCGGGTCTCAAGCCGGTGGTCATGGACGTCGAATCCTATGCGTCTCGCCTGGCTGCGGGCCGGGTCATCGAGACCCTGCCGAATCAGGGCGTCGATGCGTTGGTGGCCCTGTTCGAGATCGGATCAATGACCACCAGTCTGCAGGTCATACGCAACGACGAGGTGCTCTACGAACGCGACCAGGCTTTCGGCGGCGGTCAGTTGACCCAGCTCATCATTCGTCAGTACGGCTTTTCTCCCGACGAGGCGGAGGCCAAGAAGCGGTCCGGTGACCTGCCTGAGGATTACCAGAGCGCTGTACTCGAGCCTTTCATCGAGAGCATGTCCCAGGAAGTCGGACGTGCCCTGCAGTTCTTCTTCACGAGCACGCCGTACAACAAAATCGATCACATCCTGCTCGCAGGTGGCAGTGCCGCTCTGTTGGGTTTGACCGAGGCGGTGACGCACCAGACCTCGTTCGCCTGCATGTTGATCAATCCGTTCGACGCCATGGAACTGGGGTCCTCGATTCAGGCGCGAAAGATCTCCCGTGAGGCGCCGGCCTACCTGACGTCCACCGGCCTGGCGTTGCGGAGGTTCTACCAATGATCCTCATCAACCTGCTGCCTCACCGCGAGGCAGCGCGCAAGCGCCAGAAGGAACAATTCTTCACGCAGTTGGCGCTCTCGGCCATGTTGGGCGGCATCATTGGTGGCGCCGTTTTCACGTGGTATCAGGGGCAGATTTCCGCGCAGCAGGAACGCAACCTGTTTCTGACGCAGGAGATTGCCAAGCTGGACGCGGAGATCAAGGACATCGCGACCCTGCAGCAGCAGATCGCGTCCTTGCGTGCGCGCCAGACCGCGGTGGAAGACCTGCAGGCTGGGCGAAATCTGCCTGTGTACCTGCTGGAAGAACTCGTCAACCAGCTGCCTGAAGGCGTTTTCCTGCGCACCATGAAGCAGGAAAACATGAGCGTGCTCATGACCGGGACTGCGCAGTCCCAGGAACGCGTGTCCGAACTTTTGCGCAACCTGTCGAACAACAGCCCGGCCTTGACGCGTCCCGAACTGGTGGAAATCGTGTCAGCCAACGCCGCCATCAGCGGTGCTGATGCGCGGCGCGTGGCCAACTTCACCATGCGCGTGACCTTGCGCAAACCAGAGGCAACGCCGGCGGCGCCCGCGAAGCCAGCCGCGGCACCTGCCGCAGGCAAAGTCTGATCCAGGGTGGCGTGATGGCGAAGAAATCGAACATCAACATCGACCTCAAGGGCGTGCAGGACAAGCTGCGCGCCCAGTTCACCGGTCTCGATCCGAACGACCCGTCTTTGTGGCCGGCGCTGCCGCGCAATCTGCTGTTCGTCGCGGTTTGCGTGGGCGTTGTGGCCGCGCTCTGGTTTTTCTGGCTCAAAGGGGTCGACGAGGAGTTGGTCGCGGAGAAGGCTCGGGAAGAGCAACTGCGCACCACCTATCGCAGCAAGCTGGTGCAGGCGGTCAACCTGGACGCTTTGCGCAAGCAATTGGAGCAGGTGCAGCAGTACGTGACGCAGTTGGAAAAGCAACTGCCCAGCAAGGCTGAAATGGACGCCCTGCTCTCCGACATCAACCAGGCGGGCCTTGGCCGCAGCCTGCAGTTCGAATTGTTCCGCCCGGGGCAGATCGTGGTGCGGGAGTACTACGCCGAGTTGCCCATCTCGATTCGCGTCACGGGGACCTACCACGACATCGGGCTTTTCGCCGCAGACATCGCCAATTTGTCCCGCATCGTCACATTGAACAATCTCAGCCTCGCGCCGATCGCCAATCGTGAGGGGTATCTGACGATGGATGGCGTGGCCAAGACCTTCCGGTACCTCGATCCCGAAGAAGTGGCCGCGCAACAGAAAGCGAAAGGGGCGAACAAGTGAGGCGCCTCGTACCGTACTTCCTGTGCACGGTGGCCATCGTTCTTGCTGGCTGCACGTCGTCCGGTCAGGACGAACTCCGGTCCTGGATGCAGGCTGAGCGCAATTCGATCAAACCCTCGGTCCAACCCATTCCCGAGCCCACGCGCTTCGAACCTCAACCCTACAGCGTTGAACGCGAGACACCGCCATTCAGCGCGGAGAAGCTGGCGAGCCTGCTGCGCGGCACGCAAACGGCCACCGCCGCGAACGCTGCGCTGATCGAGCCGGAACTGGCCCGCCGGCGTCAGCCGTTGGAGGCCTTTCCTCTGGACTCCATGACCATGGTCGGCAGCCTTGACCGCTCCGGCCAATTGGTGGCACTCATCAAGGTGGATCGGTTGCTGTACCAGGTCCGTCAGGGCCAATACCTGGGTCAAAACTTTGGGCGCGTGACCCGCATCACCGAGACCGAGATTGCCTTGCGCGAAATCGTTCAAGACCCATCGGGTGAATGGATCGAGCGCCCCACGGCGCTGCAGTTAGTAGAGGACGCTAAATGAACAAGCCAGAACAGGCGACCGCTGGACCAGCGTGGGGGCGGAGGATTGTCAAGGGGGGGCTGGCTCTCGGCCTCGTCTTGTCGGCGTGCTGGGCTCAGGCGCAAACCGCCATCCAGTCGGTGACCGGTGGCATCCAGAGTGGTGCCGAAGTGATCCGGATCAATCTGTCGGAACCCTTGAAGGCGACGCCTTCGAGTTTCTCGGTGCAATCACCGGCGCGTATCGCGCTTGATTTCCCGGGCGTGGCCAACGCCATGGGGCGAAGCACGGTCGACATCAACGAAGGAAACCTGCGCTCCGCCACGGTGATCCAAGCCGGTGACCGGACGCGTGTGGTGATCAACCTCAAGCAACCCGCGCAGTTCCAGACGCGCGTGGAAGGCAGCAGCCTGCTGGTGATCATGGAGCGGCCCGAGGCGGTCACGGCGCAAACCAACCCGCCCACGCACTTTGCCGAGAGCCGCAACCTGGACGTCAGCGCTTTGCGCGACATCGACTTCCGCCGCGGCACAGGCAACACGGGCCGTGTGGTGGTTGAATTGCCAAACAACCAGGTTGGCGTGGACATCCGCCAACAAGGCACCGGGCTGGTCGTGGAGTTCCTGAAGAGCTCTTTGCCCGAAGGCCTGCGTCGGCGACTGGACGTGACCGACTTTGGTACGCCGGTGCAATCGGTGACGACCACGCAGACCGGTGACCGCGTGCGCATGGTGGTGTCGTCAGTGGGCAATTGGGAGCATTCCGCGTACCAGAGCGACAACCAGTTCGTGCTCGAGGTGCGTGAGCAGCGGGTTGATCCGAACAAGCTCAGCCAGGGCCCCGGTTACACGGGCGAGAAGCTGTCCCTGAACTTCCAGAACATCGAGGTCCGCGCCCTGCTGCAGGTCATCGCCGATTTCACGAACTTCAACATCGTGACGTCCGACTCCGTGTCGGGCTCGGTGACCTTGCGCCTGAAGGACGTCCCCTGGGATCAGGCGCTGGACATCATCATGCAGGCCAAGGGCCTGGGCTTGCGCAAGTCGGGCAACGTGCTGTGGATTGCGCCGCGCGATGAAATCGCGGCTCGGGAGAAGCAGGAACTGGAGGCCCGTGCCACGGTGGAAAGCCTGGAGCAGGTGCGCACGCAATCGTTCCAGATGAACTACGCCAAGGCGGCCGACATCGCCACGCAACTGACGGCGGGGACGGGTACCTCCAGTGGTTCGTCGAGCGGTTCTGGCAATGCACGCATCCTGTCCCCTCGAGGCAGCGTGATCGCGGAGCCGCGCACCAACCAGTTGTTCGTCACGGATATCCCCTCGCGCCTCGAACAGGTGCAGGAACTGATCACCAAGCTCGACATTCCGATTCGCCAGGTGCTGATCGAAGCGCGCATCGTGGAAGCCGACGACGACTTCAGCAAGTCCATCGGTGTGCGCCTCGGTGGTGGTGTCCGGGATTTCAGCGCGGGTTCGGCCAACGGCAACCCGGTGCGCGGCAATTTCGGCAGCAACTACTCGGCCGTGACCACCGGCCCAGCGCTCACGTCGTCGCCCTTCGTCAACCTGCCGGCCCTTCCGCCGTCTGGTCAGGCCGCGTCCTACGCGCTGTCGTTGTTCAGCCCCAATGCCTCACGTTTTCTGGCTTTGGAGATCTCGGCCCTCGAATCCGATGGCAAGGGCCGGGTGGTGTCCAGCCCGCGTGTGGTCACGGCCGATCAGGTCAAGGCGCTCATCGAACAGGGCACGGAGTTTCCGTACCAGACCGCCACGTCCAGCGGCGCAACGGCCATCGCGTTCCGCAAGGCCAATCTCAAGCTCGAGGTGACGCCTCAGATCACCCCCGAAGGCAACATCATTCTCGATCTCGATGTGAACAAGGACACCCGGGGCGAGACCACCGCCGAGGGCATCGCGATCGATACCAAGCACGTGCAAACGCAGGTGCTGGTCGAAAACGGCGGCACGGTGGTGATCGGCGGCATCTTCGAACGCACCGAGCGCAACGAGATCCAGAAGGTGCCGCTGCTGGGCGACCTCCCCGGCGTGGGCAACCTGTTCAAGTCGCGCAACCAGCTGGATCAGCGCTCCGAGTTGCTGATCTTCATCACGCCGCGCGTCCTGGGGCGCACCGCCATCAACTAATTGAACGCCACGCAGTCGGTCTTTCTGGTCGGGCTGCCTGGATCGGGCAAATCCACGGTCGGGCGCCAGTTGGCCCGGCGCCTGGGTTTGCCCTTTGTCGATTCCGATCAGGTGATCGAGCAGCGCATCGGGTCAAGCATCCGGGCGTTCTTCGATCGCGAAGGGGAGGCGGCGTTCCGGGACCTCGAATCCCAGGTCATTGACGAAGTGACCAGCGGCCCCTTGGCGGTGGTGGCCACCGGCGGCGGCGCCGTGCTGCGCCCGGAGAACCGGGCCTGCCTTCACGACCGCGGGCGCGTTGTCTACTTGCGCTCGACGCCGGAAGACCTGTTCCGCCGCCTGCGCAACGATCGCCACCGCCCGCTGCTGCAGGTGGACGACCCCTTGGTCAGGCTCAAGGATCTGTACGTCCAGCGGCACCCCCTGTACGCCGAGACGGCGCATTTCGCCATCGAAACGGGCCGCCCCTCCGTGGCGACACTGGTCAACATGATCCTCATGCAGCTTGAACTGGCCGGGTGGGTGTCCAACGCGCCCGACAGCGGCCAGCCACCAGCGCCTTGAGCGGCGCATCGGCGCCCGACGGAGGCCGGCATACACTCGGGGCATGTTGCCCGCCACACGGTCCACCGAGACACAACGCGTTCGCATCGACCTTGGCGAACGCAGCTACGACATCGACATTGGCGCCGACCTGATCGGCCAAAGCGAGACCTTCGCCGATCTGCCTCGCGCGAGCACGGGTGTGATCGTCACCAACGAGGTGGTGGCGCCCCTGTACCTGTCAACGCTGCGTCGTGCACTGCAAACGCGTCACGCACGCGTGCTTGACGTGGTGCTGCCCGATGGCGAGGCCCACAAGCAGTGGACGACGCTGCAAACCATCTTCGATCACCTGTTGGAGGCCGGCTGCGATCGCAAAACCGTGCTCTACGCCCTCGGCGGTGGTGTGGTGGGTGACATGACCGGGTTCGCGGCCGCCTGCTACATGCGAGGCGTGTCCTTCGTGCAGGTGCCCACCACCTTGCTGGCGCAGGTGGATTCGTCGGTGGGGGGCAAGACGGGCATCAACCATCCGCTGGGCAAAAACATGATCGGCGCCTTCCACCAACCCTTGAAGGTGGTGTGCGACCTGGACGTGCTGCGTTCGCTGCCCGACCGCGAATTCAGCGCCGGCATGGCCGAGATCATCAAATACGGGCCGATCGCCGACATGGCGTTCCTCGACTGGATCGAAGCCAACATCGAGGCCCTCATGGCGCGCGATCCCGTGTGTCTGGCACACGCCGTGCGCCGGAGCTGCGAGATCAAGGCCCAGGTGGTGGGAGCAGACGAGCGCGAGTCGGGGGTGCGCGCCATCCTGAACTTCGGCCACACCTTCGGGCATGCGATCGAGGCCGGCATGGGGTATGGCGCCTGGCTGCACGGCGAGGCCGTGGGCTGCGGCATGGTGATGGCCGCGCGGCTGTCGTTGGCCTTGGGACTGGTGGACGAAGCCTTCGTGAACCGGTTGAACGCACTCGTTCAGCGTGCCGGGCTGCCGGTGATCGCACCGGTGCTCGACGCTTCGCGGAACGCCGAGCGCTACCTGGAACTCATGCGCGTCGACAAGAAGGCCGAGGCCGGCGAGATCCGTTTCGTGCTGATCGACCCGCCCGGCCAGGCCTCGCTCAAACCGGCCAGCGACGCGGTGGTGGCCGACGTGATCGAGCGCAGCTGCTCGCGGGCATGAACGTCGCCCTCGCGCCGTACGCGAGCGACCCTTCGCGCAGCCGCGGACGGCGTCACCCGGAGCCGCCCGCGCCCACGCGCACGGACTACCAGCGCGACCGCGACCGGGTCATCCATTCCACGGCGTTCCGCCGGCTGGTCTACAAGACCCAGGTCTTCGTCAACCACGAGGGCGATCTGTTCCGCACCCGCCTCACGCATTCGCTGGAGGTCGCCCAGCTCGGCCGCAGCGTCGCACGGTCATTGCGGCTCAACGAAGACCTCGTCGAGGCGGTGGCGCTGGCGCACGATCTCGGGCACACACCCTTCGGACACGCGGGCCAGGATGCCCTGCACGCGGCCCTGCAGGCGCTGGGCCCCGATGGCCGAGCGCCCGATGGCTGGGGCTTCGAACACAACCTGCAGAGTCTGCGCGTGGTGGATGAGCTCGAGGAGCGCTACCCCGCATTCGATGGCTTGAACCTCTCTTTCGAGACGCGCGAGGGCATCCTCAAGCATTGTTCGCGGCGCAATGCCGAGCGGCTGGAGCGCCTGGAGCCCGATGGCGTGGCCGCGCGCTTTTTGCGCGGTGGATCGCCTTCGCTGGAAGCGCAGTTGTGCAACCTGGCCGACGAGATCGCCTACAACGCGCACGACATCGACGATGGCGTTCGCTCGGGCCTTCTCACCCTGGAGCAGCTGGAATCCGTGGAGCTGTTCGACCACTACCGGCGCCAGGCTCTGCAGGAACACCCTCACCTGCACGGGCGGCGGCTCTTGTTCGAAAGCATCCGGCGCATGCTGAGCGGTCAGGTGTACGACGTGATCTCGGCCACGCGCGAGCGTTTGGAGCGCTCGGGCGTGCAAAGCGCCGACGAGGCGCGCGCCTTGCCGGCGCTCGTGGCGTTCTCGGATTCGATGCGCGAACGCAGCCAGGCGCTCAAGTCATTCCTTTTCCGCAACCTTTACCGGCACCCGCAGGTGGTCGAAACCACCGGCCGCGCCCGTCGCGTGATCCAGGACCTGTTCGACCGCTACCTCGCGGAGCCGGGCGAGATGCCAGACGCCCACGGACAGCGCCGCCACCTCGAGCGCGCGGTGGCCGACTACATCGCCGGCATGACCGACCGCTTTGCCATCCGCGAGCACGAGCGCCTGTTCGGCGCGGTTCTCTTTCCATGACATTCCAATCGCCGTCTTCCTCCGCCGCCGTCCGCGCGGCCGCCCTGGTGGTGGCCGTGGGCGTCACCTGCGCCTTGCACATCGGCAAGCTGCCTGTGGCCATTCCGGCCTTGCAGTCCGGCCTGGGGGTGAGCCTGGTCCAGGCGGGGTTCCTGCTCTCGCTGGTGCAGTTGGCGGGCATGGCTCTGGGCCTCTTCGTGGGTCTGGCGGCTGACCGCATCGGACCTCGGCGCGTGATGCTGTTCGGTTTGATGGGCCTGGCCCTGGGCAGCGCCTGGGGCGCGATGGCGGTGTCGCCCGCCGACTTGCTGGCATCGCGGGCCCTGGAGGGGCTGGGCTTCCTGCTCGCCGTGCTGCCAGCGCCGGGCCTGATCCGGCGCCACGTGGCTGATCCTCGCCTGCTCGCCAAGGCCCTGGGTTGGTGGGGCGCCTACATGCCCCTGGGCACCGCGCTGGCGCTGCTGCTGGGGGCGCCGGTCATCGAATGGTTGGGGTGGCGCGCCGTGTGGCTGGGCCTCACCGCAAGTTCCCTGCTGGCGCTCGTTGGCCTGTGGCGGGGCCTGCCGCCCGACGCGATGCTGGCCGGGCAGGGTGCCTCGCTGGGCCCGCGGTTGCGCCGCACGCTGGCGGCACCCGGCCCCTGGCTGGTCGCATTGGCGTTCTTTCTCTACTCGGGGCAGTGGCTGGCCGTCGTGGGGTTCCTGCCCACCATCCTGGCGCAGGCGGGCTTCGGCGGCACAGCGGCCGGCGTACTCAGCGCGGGTGCCGCCGCGGTGAACATGGCTGGCAACATCGGCGCCGGCCGCTGGATCGCGCGCGGTGGGCAGCCCCGGTTCGTCATGGGGTTCGCCTACCTCTCCATGGGTGTTGGCGCGATGCTGGCGTTCGGCCTGCGGGACGCCCCGGTGGTTCAGTACATCGCGGTCCTTGCGTTCTCCGGCCTGGGCGGGCTCATTCCCGGCACCCTGTTCGGCCTGGCGATCCGCTTGGCCCCGGGGGAGGACACCCTTTCCACCACCGTCGGCTGGATGCAGCAGTTCTCGGCCCTGGGTCAGTTCGCGGGGCCGCCCTTCGTGGCCTGGGTCGCCACGCAAATGGGCGGCTGGCAACTCACCTGGGTGGTCACCGGCGCCGCCTCGCTGCTCGGCCTCTGGGTGGCTCACCGCATCCAGCGCGCCCTGCCGGCCTGATGCTGCTCTAATTGGGGTCAGATTCCATTCCCTGGTTCGCCCCATGGCCCGACTGCCGCGCCTGACCGTCGCCGGTTACCCGCACCACATCATCCAGCGCGGCAACAACCGCCAGGCCATCGTCCGCGACGACGCCGACCGGGAGGCCCTGATCGAGCTCATCGCGACCCGGGCACGCCAACACGGGGTGGCGCTGCACGCCTGGGTGCTGATGGACAACCACTTCCACCTCTTGGCCACCCCCGAAACCGCGGAGGGTGTGCCGAGGTGGATGCAGGACGTGGGCCGCAGCTACGTGCGCCGCTTCAACGACCGCTACCAGCGCACGGGCACCCTGTGGGAAGGGCGCTACAAGTCCACGCTGATCCAGACCGAGCGCTATTTCCTGGCCTGCATGGCCTACATCGAGCTCAATCCGGTGCGCGCCGGCATGGTGGCCGAGCCGCGCCAGTACCCTTGGTCGAGCCACCTGCACCACATTGGCCAGCGCGTGGACCGCTACCTGAGCGTCCACCCCGTCTACTGGGCTCTGGGCAACACCCCCTTCGCGCGCGAAGCCGCCTACGCCGAGTGGGTCCGATCGGGCCTCAGCGCGCAACAGCAGACGGCCATCACGGAGGCTGCGCTGCACGGCTGGGCCCTGGGGGACGAGGGCTTCGCGGGGGAGTTGCAAAAGCAGACCGATCGGCGGGTGTCGCGCGCGGCGCGGGGACGCCCCGCTGCCGTCCCTGTCAGCAAGACCGACACCTGAGAGAACGGGGGGCTCGTGCTGCGAGGCCCTGCGATCGATTTTGATGTGTCCCCATTTAAATGTTGATCAAACGAATCAGCAATTAAATGGAATCTGACCCCATTTAAAATGCTTGGCACGCATGGTGCAATGCAATAAGCTCCCGATCCCGACGGATTTGCCCCACAGACGAGAAGGATGAGCGCCATGAACACGGCCGCTGAAAAAGAGCACCTGCAACAGCACGGTCTGTACGACCCGGCGAACGAGCACGACGCCTGCGGCGTGGGTTTCGTTGCCCATATCAAGGGCGAGAAGAGCCACGCGATCGTCGAGCAGGCGCTCAAGATCCTGGAGAACCTTGACCACCGCGGCGCGGTGGGCGCGGACAAGCTGATGGGAGACGGCGCGGGACTGCTGATCCAGATGCCCGATGCCCTGTACCGCGAGGAAATGGCCGCGCAGGGTGTGACGCTGCCGCCCGCCGGCGAGTACGGCGTGGGCATGATCTTCATGCCCAAGGAGCACGCCAGCCGCCTGGCCTGCGAGCAGGAAATGGAGCGCGCCATCGCCGCCGAGGGCCAGGTGCTGCTGGGCTGGCGCGATGTGCCGGTGAACATGGACATGCCCATGTCGCCCACGGTGCGCGCCAAGGAGCCCATCATCCGCCAGGTCTTCATCGGCCGCGGCAACGACGTCATCGTGCAGGACGCGCTGGAGCGCAAGCTCTACGTGATCCGCAAGACCGCCAGCGCGGCCATCCAGCGCCTCAAGCTCACGCACTCCAAGGAGTACTACGTGGTGAGCATGAGCAGCCGCACCGTGGTCTACAAGGGCCTGCTGCTGGCCGATCAGGTGGGCACCTACTTCAAGGACCTGCAGGACCCGCGCTGCGTGTCGGCCCTTGGCCTGGTGCACCAGCGCTTCTCCACCAACACCTTCCCCGAGTGGCCGCTGGCCCACCCGTACCGCTACGTCGCGCACAACGGCGAGATCAACACGGTCAAGGGCAACTACAACTGGATGAAGGCGCGCGAGGGCGTGATGAGCTCGCCCGTGCTGGGCGCCGACCTGCAGAAGCTCTACCCGATCAGCTTCGCGCACCAGTCGGATACCGCCACCTTCGACAACTGCCTCGAGCTGCTCACCATGGCGGGCTACCCGCTGTCGCAGGCCGTGATGATGATGATCCCGGAGCCCTGGGAGCAGCACACCACCATGGACCCGCGCCGCCGCGCCTTCTATGAATACCACGCGGCCATGCTGGAGCCCTGGGACGGTCCGGCCTCCATCGCGTTCACCGACGGGCGCCAGATCGGCGCCACGCTGGACCGCAACGGCCTGCGCCCCTCGCGCTACTGCGTCACCGACGACGACCTCGTGATCATGGCCTCGGAATCGGGCGTGCTGCCGGTGCCCGAGAACAAGATCGTGCGCAAGTGGCGTCTGCAGCCCGGCAAGATGTTCCTGATCGACCTGGAGCAGGGCCGCATGATCGACGACGAGGAGCTCAAGGCCAACCTCGCCAACAGCAAGCCCTACAAGCAGTGGATCGACAACCTGCGCATCCGCCTGGACGACGTGGAGCACCCCGTGGCCGGGGAGGCCGCGCAGGAACTGCCCGTGGCCCAGACCGAGCCGCAGGCCGCCGGCGTGGAGCGCGTCTCGCCCGAGCTGCTGGATCGTCAGCAGGCCTTCGGCTACACGCAGGAGGACATCAAGTTCCTCATGAGCCCCATGGCCGCCAACGGCGAAGAGGGCATCGGCTCCATGGGCAACGACAGCCCGCTCGCCGTGCTGTCGGACAAGAACAAGCCGCTCTACAACTACTTCAAGCAGCTGTTCGCGCAGGTCACGAACCCGCCGATCGACCCGATTCGCGAAGCCATCGTGATGTCGCTGGTGTCCTTCATCGGCCCCAAGCCCAATCTGCTCGACATCAACCAGGTGAACCCGCCGATGCGCTTGGAGGTGAGCCAGCCCGTGCTGGACTTCGCCGACATGGCCAAGCTGCGCAACATCGAGGCCGTGACACAGGGCAAGTTCCGCAGCGTCACGCTGGACATCACCTACCCCGCGGCCTGGGGTCGCGAGGGCGTGGAAGCCAAGCTGGCCTCGCTGTGCGCAGCCGCCGTGGACGCGATCAAGGGTGGCAAGAACATCCTCATCATCAGCGACCGCGGCGTCGGCCCCGCGCAGGTGGCCATTCCCGCGCTGCTGGCGCTCTCGGCCATCCACCAGCACCTGGTGCGTGAGGGCCTGCGCACCAGCGCCGGCCTGGTGGTGGAGACCGGCACCGCGCGCGAGGTGCACCACTTCGCCGTGCTGGCCGGCTACGGCGCCGAGGCCGTGCACCCCTACCTGGCCATGGAGACCCTGGTCGCCATCCACAAGGACCTGCCGGGCGACCTGAGCGCCGACAAGGCCATCTACAACTACACCAAGGCGATCGGCAAGGGCCTGTCCAAGATCATGTCCAAGATGGGCGTGAGCACGTACATGAGCTACTGCGGCGCCCAGCTGTTCGAGGCCATCGGCCTCGACAGCGACACCGTGGCCAAGTACTTCACCGGCACCGCCAGCCGCGTGGAAGGCATCGGCGTCTTCGAGATCGCCGAGGAAGCCATCCGCATGCACAAGGCCGCCTTCGGCGACGACCCGGTGCTGGCCAGCATGCTCGACGCCGGCGGCGAATACGCCTGGCGCACGCGCGGCGAAGAGCACATGTGGTCGCCCGACGCCATCGCCAAGCTGCAGCACAGCACGCGCGCCAACAACTGGAACACGTACAAGGAGTACGCCCAGATCATCAACGACCAGAGCCGCCGCCAGATGACGCTGCGCGGCCTGTTCGAGTTCAAGCTCGATCCGAGCAAGGCGATCCCCATCGACGAGGTGGAGCCCGCCAAGGAGATCGTCAAGCGCTTCGCCACCGGCGCCATGTCGCTCGGCTCCATCAGCACCGAGGCGCACGAGACCCTGGCCGTGGCCATGAACCGCATCGGCGGCAAGAGCAACACGGGCGAGGGCGGCGAGGACGAACGCCGCTACCGCAACGAGCTCAAGGGCATCAAGATCACCAAGGGCGAGACGCTGAAATCCATCATCGGCGAGGACGTGGTCGAGGTCGACCTGCCCCTGGAAGACGGCGACAGCCTGCGTTCGAAGATCAAGCAGGTGGCCTCGGGCCGCTTCGGCGTCACGGCCGAGTACCTGCAGAGCGCGGACGAGGTGCAGATCAAGATGGCCCAGGGCGCCAAGCCCGGCGAAGGCGGCCAGTTGCCCGGCGGCAAGGTCTCCACCTACATCGGCAAGTTGCGCTACTCGGTGCCCGGCGTGGGCCTCATCAGCCCGCCGCCGCACCACGACATCTACTCCATCGAGGACCTGGCCCAGCTCATCCACGACCTGAAGAACGTGAAGCCGCACGCCCGCATCAGCGTCAAGCTGGTGTCCGAGGTGGGCGTGGGCACCATCGCCGCGGGCGTGGCCAAGTGCAAGGCCGACCACGTGGTGATCGCGGGCCACGACGGTGGCACGGGCGCTTCGCCCTGGTCGTCCATCAAGCACGCGGGCAGCCCCTGGGAGATCGGCCTGGCCGAGACCCAGCAGACCCTGGTGCTCAACGACCTGCGCGGCCGCATCCGCGTGCAGGCCGACGGCCAGATGAAGACGGGCCGCGACGTGGTCATCGGTGCCCTGCTGGGCGCCGAGGAGTTCGGCTTCGCCACCGCGCCGCTGGTCGCGGTGGGCTGCATCATGATGCGCAAGTGCCACCTCAACACCTGCCCGGTGGGCGTCGCCACGCAGGACCCGGAGCTGCGCAAGAAGTTCTCGGGCAAGCCCGAGCACGTCGTCAACTACTTCTTCTTCGTTGCCGAAGAGGCGCGCCAGATCATGGCGCAGCTCGGCATCCGCACCTTCGACGAACTGGTCGGCCGCGCCGACCTGCTCGACACGCGCGCCGGCATCGCGCACTGGAAGGCGCGCGGCCTGGACTTCAGCCGACTGCTGGCCTTGCCCGCCGTGCCGGCCGAGGTGCCGCGCAAGCACACCGAGATGCAGGAACACGGCCTGGAGAAGGCGCTGGACAAGGTGCTGATCGAGAAGTGCCGTCCCGCCATCGAGAAGGGCGAGCGCGTGCAGTTCATCGAGGTCGCGCGCAACGTGAACCGCTCGGTGGGCGCCATGCTCTCGGGCGAGCTCACCAAGCACCACCCCGAGGGCCTGC
>NZ_WVZN01000007.1 GCF_011772445.1 Hydrogenophaga sp.
GCTTGGCATAGATGCTCCTGATCGTCATGCTATGCCTCGCACACAAAATTACTGACAGGCTCAGTGAGGTCAGTGAGGGAGCCACGATCGGGGCCCCGCATAGCTGCCAAACTGCACTGGCCAGCATGTCGAGACTCTGGCTCTTCTGTTCATTTCGCATAAAGGTAGCGATGAGAGAAGGATCGAGCGATGATTTCGTTGCTAGCTCTGCGATCAGTCGAGATACTGAGTCAACTTCTCTCCGTTGGAGCTCCGCGTTCTTTGCTGAGTCAACGGATAACAGAGAGTATCGATAGAGAAGGTCAATGACCTTCACCTCGCCAGCAACGAGCATAATATTTTTCTCGTGCAGATCCCCATGAACCAGTCCAGACTTATGAATGTGGCGCACGGCATCGATTAATCCGATGCTAATTTTCAGCACTTCCATGTCAGAAAATTTTCTGCTTAACATTGCATCATAGAGCGTCTCCCCAGACAGATACTCCATAATGATTGCCGGTGCGTATGTGCCTGGCCTTCCCGGATCTTCTACGTCTGTAACGGCAAATACAGTGACAATGTTCTTGTGCGCAGCTCTCACGAGCGCCCTCGCATGCGCTAGGGCGTCGGAGATTTCAACGCTCGACTCACGTACGATCTTCACGGCTACTTTGCGTTCCGTAGCGTCATATGCAAGCCAGATGTCTGCAAATCCTCCATCCTCAGAAATGACTCCATCGAAACGTAGCTTCATAGGCCATCCTAATATGTCTATTCGATTTCTTGAGCGCCGCGCCGCGAATTGACCCGAGTTCATCGGCTCGTGAGCCGTACGACCGATTGCACACGCGCGAAGCATAGCGCGCACTCCTGCGCGTTAATACAGATAACGGCGTCCAATACACGGCGGCTGTCCGGCTGATGCGAACACAATCGTCCTGGTTGGCTGGCTTCAATTGTGTATGCTGCCTCAACAGGAAATCATAAAACTCTTCACACAGGAAGTCGTCTTGTCCTCACCCAGCTGCCTCGCCCTCTCCAAGTACCGCCTCCCCGCCCCCTCAAACCCCATCCCCTTCGCCGCCACCCCCAGGTAGTGGTAGCTCAAATCCAACCGGTGATCCAGGTCCATCACCGTTGACGCCAGATCCCGCCAGCGCGCCTGGTCGTGCATCTCCTTCAGCGCCCGCTGCTTCATCACGAACCCCGGCGTGTTGCTGCCCTTGAGTTCGATGCGCCCCATCTCGAAGTCCTCCCATCGCGGCGAATAGAGCGCGATGGCCTTGGACTCGTCGATGACGGGCCGGCTGGCTTTCGGTGCGTTCAGCCAGTCGTGCTCATGGCCGTGCCCATGGTGGTTGGCATGGCCCTGGCGCGGCGCCTGCCCGGCCTGCGCCTCCAGCGCGCGCGTCTGAAACTTGCGCATCGGCTCCTGCATGTCGTTCAGCGTTTGCGCCCGCTGCTCGCTGGAAGGGTGCGTGGACAGGAAGTGCGCGCGCTGGTTGCCGCTGAGCTTGCCCATCTTGTCCCACAGCGTCACGGCGGCGGCCGGGTCGTAGCCGGCGCGCGCGGCCAGCTCGATGCCGATGCGGTCGGCCTCGTGTTCGGTCAGGCGGTCGTTGGGGCGGTTGACGAATGCCAGCGCGCCCACGCTCAGCGCCGCGTGGGTGCCCTGCATGTCGCGGGCGTTCTGCGCCGTGGCGGCCGACAAGACCATCACCACCAGGTTGCTCGTCAATTGCAGCGACATCTTCTCGGCCCCGTGCCCGGCCAGCGCATGCCCGATCTCGTGGCCCATCACCTGCGCAATCTCGTCGTCGCTGGCGTTCAGCTTCTCCATGAAGCCGGTGTAGATGCCCATGAGGCCACCGGGCATGCAGAAGGCGTTGACGGTCTCGGGGTCGTCGATGACGGTGACGCGCCAGTCCCACTGCGCGGCGGCGGGGCGGTACAGCACGGCCTGGGCGATGAGCCGGTTGGTGATGCGCTCCACGCGCTCCTTCACCGGGCCGGCGTCGATCACCTTCTCCTTCTTGCGGTAGTCGCCCACCATGGCGCTGTAGTAGGAGAGGCTTTGCTTGCTGACGGCCTCGTCGCTGATGAGGCTCATCTGCGTGCGGCCGGTCATGGTGTTGGTGGCGCAGCCGGTGAGCAGTGCCAACGCCCCGGCGGCCATGAGGGCTGAAGCCCTTCTGGTGCGGTTCCACTTCATGTCTCTACCCCCTCGTGGATATCGGGGGCAAGGCTAACGCGGCTTGGCGGGTTGGTGCGCGCTCGCGTGGCGTCAGTGGCAAGGATTCAGCGGTTTGGTGTACGACGCGTGCAACAGCGCACGCCTTGGCTGGCGGTGTATGGCCTTGAAGCAACGGCTGCTGGGGAACAGTGATGCTCAGGCACCTGGCTGAAGAATTTGGGCGCGAATTCGCGACCAAGACCGGCGGCGCATGGTGCAGTTCGCCCAAGCCTTTCCCCCCAGCCGGAGAAAGTCGCATCACTGATGCGTGAATTGTGTCGACGCTGTCGACACAATTGAACTGCCAGTCTCAAGCCACTGAGCCCACCGAGGGTGGACAAGCGCGCCAAACCATCAACATTGAATCACCGCCGCCATCGGTGACATCAAGCCTGTCCGCTGGGTTCTGAGAATTCGCATCCCCTTCGCCGAAAGGGTTGGGATGCGCCCTTGCATGGAGTGCGCATCCGCTTGAGAGGGAAATCCGAGTTTCCTCGTGGGCGTCGCCCGGCCTCAGCGAAGCAGCGTCATCCCTGCGGTTTTCGCGGCTGCCGTGTCAAAGGTCATCGTTTGCGTGCAACCGGCCGATGCCGCAATGCGCTCGATCAGGCAGTCGGCAAAGTCCGCGCTTCCCGAGCTGTAGGCGCGCAGCGCGCGCACGACATGTTCGGCCCGGTCCACGACGAGCTGTTTGGATCGAAGGATGACCTCAAGTGCCTGAGACACCTGCGCGCGGCTCAGTTCGTAGCACGACGACAGCACCCACACCAGTTCAACCACTGAAACCAGGGCAATGAAGCCTGGCGCTTCGGCCGATAGGCCCTCGATGAGGCTCGTCGCCCTGGCCGCCTGCTTGGGGTCGTCTTGCATGATGTAGCGGACGATCACGTTGGTGTCCAAGCCGATCATCGTGCCGAGGCCCCCCGTGCGGCAATGGCCGAATTCATGTCATCGATGGAAACGCGCTTCCTGGGCTTTCCGAACATGCCTTTCAATTCCGTCACCGAACGATTGGCAGCGACGAACAGGTATTGGCCGGGTTCGATCTGAACAAACTCCACCCGGTCCCCGGCCTCAACGGCAAGTGCATGCCGCACATCGGCGGGGATGGTGATCTGTCCTTTTGACGTGATGGTTGCAGTGGTCATTGGCGCGCTCCGACAAGGCGCCTTACTGTAAGGTAAGGCAGACGGGGGCGCAAGCGGGCTCCGGAGACGGCAATCGCCGCGCCCGCGCGGGGCCGGGAACACGCCTTGCCGCGATTTCCCTTTTCGGGAGACCGCCATGCCCACCACGCCCACCGCTGCGCCACCCCACCTGCCCGCACCGCCACCCCCGCCGCTGAGGCAGCACTGGCTCAGCCTGTTCATCGTGGTGCTCTTGGCCCTGGTCGCGCTGGTGCTGTTCGCGGGCGGCGCCTGGTTGTTGATGCTGGGCGGCACGCCGTATTACGTGCTGTCGGGCGCCGCGCTGGGCTTCGTGGCGCTGTTGCTGGTGCAGGCGCAGCCCATGGCGCTGTGGGTGTACGCGGCCTTCGTGCTGGCCACGCTGCTGTGGTCGTTGTGGGAGGTGGGCCTGGCCTGGTGGGGTCTGGCCGCGCGAGGTGACGTGTTCTTCGTGCTGGGCTTGCTGCTGTTGCTGCCCGCCGTGGCGCGGCGCCTGAGCCACGACCCACCGCGCAGCGGCACGGTACCGTCCATGGGCTGGCGCGGCGGGCGCGGCGCGCTGGCGGGGGTGCTGGTGCTGTACTTCGGCGTGGCGGTGGCGTCCTGGATGGTTGACCCGTTCGCCACCGAGGGCCAACTCCCCGGGCCCCGCGGCTCGCTCGCGCAAGGCAACGGGGTGCCGGCGGGCGAGTGGCACGCCTATGGCCGCACCGGCCACGGCCAGCGTTACGCGCCGCTGGCGCAGATCACGCCCGACAACGTGGGGCAGTTGCAGGAGGCCTGGCACTTCCACACGGGGGACATGCGCGGCCGGCCCGGCGACCCCGAGGAAACCACTTTCGAGGTGACGCCGCTGAAGGTGGGCGATCACCTCTTCATTTGCACGCCGCACCAGAACGTCATCGCCCTGGACGCGACGACGGGCGAGGAGCTGTGGCGCTTCGACCCGAAGATCCGCTCGGGACTGGCGCTGCAGCACCTCACCTGCCGGGGGCTGTCGTACTGGTCGGGTCAGGGCGCCTCGGCGCCCGAGAGCGCGGCACCCGACACGCCGGGCCAGGCGCCCGCGGCCGGCGGCGAGGCGCCCGCGGCACCGGCGCTCGACGCGCCGGACCTGCCCGTCGCCGCGCAGGACAGCCCCGCCACGGACGACTGCCCCGCCATGCTGTACATGCCCACGGCCGACGGCCGTGTGATCGCGCTGGACCCGCGCAGCGGCGCGGTGTGCCGCCGCTTCGGTGGGGGCACGGGGCAGATCAACCTGTGGCGCGGCATGCCCAACGTGCGCCTGGGCGGCTACTACTCCACCTCGCCCGTGGTGGCCACGCAGCGCGTGCTGGTGGTGGGCGGCACGGTGCTGGACAACGTGTCCGTCCGCGAACCCTCGGGCGTGGTGCGCGGCTACGACGTGCGCACCGGCGAGCTGCTGTGGGCCTGGGACCCGGCGCACCCCGACGACAACGCGCCCCTGCAGCCGGGGCAGACGTACTCGGCCAGTTCGCCCAATGTGTGGTCCATCATGAGCGTGGACGAGGCGCTGGGCCTGGTCTACCTGCCGCTGGGCAACCCGCCGCCGGACCAGTGGGGCGGGCGGCGCAACGCCGAGGTCGAGCGCGTGGGCTCGTCGGTGGTGGCGCTGGAGCTGGCCACGGGCCAGTTGCGCTGGGTGTTCCAGACGGTGCACCACGACCTGTGGGACTACGACGTGCCCTCGCAGCCCACGCTGGTGGACCTGAACATTCAAGGCGCCAGCGTGCCCGCGCTGGTGCAGCCCACCAAGCAGGGCGAGCTGTACGTGCTCGACCGCCGCACGGGCAAGCCGGTGCACCCCGTGCGCGAGGTGCCGGTGCCGCAGGGCGCGGCCGAGGGAGACCGCACCGCACCCACGCAGCCGGTGTCGGCGATTTCCTTCGACCCCGAGCCCCTGACCGGCGCGTCCATGTGGGGCGCCACGCCCTTCGACCAACTGGGCTGCCGCATCGCCCTGAAGCGGCTGCGTTATGAGGGCCGCTACACGCCGCCCAGCACCGAGGGCACGCTGGTCTACCCGGGCAACTTCGGTGTCTTCAACTGGGGCAGCATCGCGGTGGACCCGGTGCGCCAGGTGGCCTTCACCACGCCGGCCTACCTGGCCTTCACCTCGAAGCTGGTGCCCCGGCCGGACGACACCACGCTGATGGTGCAGGGCGAGAACCGGCCCGAAGACGACCTGCCCGCGCTCAACGAGAACTTCGGCGCGCCCTTCGCGGTGAAGCTGGCGGCCTTCACCTCGCCGCTGGGCATTCCCTGCCAGGCCCCGCCGTGGGGCTACGTGGCGGGGGTGGACCTCGTCAGCGGCGAGGTCGTCTGGCAGCATCGCAACGGCACGGTGCGCGATCTGGCGCCGGTGCCCCTGCCGTTCAAGATGGGCGTGCCCAGCCTGGGCGGGCCGCTCATCACGCAGGGCGGGGTGGCTTTCCTGTCGGGCACGCTGGACTACTACCTGCGCGCCTACGACCTGGACACCGGCGAGACGCTGTGGCAAAGCCGCTTGCCCGCGGGCGGCCAGGCCACGCCCATCAGCTACCTCGGCCGCGACGGCCGGCAGTACGTGGTGGTGGCGGCCGGCGGGCACGGCTCGCTGGGCACCAAGGCGGGGGACTCGGTGATCGCGTACGCCTTGCCGAAGTGAGGGGGCTGGCCGCTCAGTCGTCCGCGCTGGCGGGCCGCGCGGCCTCCCAGCGCGCGATGGCCGCGCGCGCGGCCTCGTACTGATCGTCCTCCACCATCAGCCGCACGAAGCCCGACGCCGGCAGCTCGCCAATGCCTCCTTGCAGGTAGCCCCCCAGCACCTGCACGCTCAGGCCCTCCTGCTGCAGGTAGCCCTGCAGGATGTGGGCTTCGACGGCGTTGGCGGCCTGGTAGAGGGTTTTCATGAGCGTGGCGCTGGAGCCGGTGCAGTGGGGCGCGGGTGGTCGAATTCTGAGACCGTGCGATCTAGATGCCCGACAGCACGGCGTCCATGGCGGACACCAGGGCGCTGGCCTGCGTGGCCACGTTGTCAACCGGTCGGCGCAAGTCCTTGGCCGGCAGGGGGGCGGCGTAGTGCGCCAGCGCATGCAGGCGCCGGCCTTTGACCACGATGACCGGGCACAGTGCTGTTGGCACTTTTCTGCCTGAATCCAAGGCCGCGAGCGGCATGGTCAGCCGCGTGGCCAGGGCGTCGAGCAGGTCGCTCTGAATCACGACCACATAGGGAATGCCGTCGGCTGCGCTACGACTCGGATTGGCGAAAACGTCGTACTGAGGCATGGGCCCTTCACCATGGGCGCAGATCAGCCCCGGGAATGCCCAGCGCTTCGACACGGGCGTTCTGCGCATCGATCCAGTCGCCGAACTGGGCTTCGAATGCCTTCTTGCGTGCGGCGCGGGTGGTCTTGTCGCGGTTGGCCTGCAGGGCCTGGTACTGTTCGGCCGAGAGGATCACGGTGTCGATCTGGCCGGCCTTTTCCACGAACACCGGTTCGCGCTTGGCCTGGGCGCAGAGGGCGCCAAAGCGGTTCTTGGCTTCGGTGGCGGTGACGCGCATGGTGGACTCCTTGAGGCGTTGGCCATTTTAGCCATTCATCAAACGCCGCCGAAGTCCCTTCTCAGCGTCGGCAAGCCCACCCCCGCCGCATCAAAACCCCCATCCACCGCCAGCACCTGCCCGGTGATGTAGCTCGCCTCGGGCGAGCACAGGAAGCCGATGCCGTTGGCGATTTCTTCTTCGGAGCCGTAGCGCGCCAGCGGCACGGCCGCGTGGTAGTCGGCGCGGATCTCGGGTGTGTGCACCTGCTTGGCCATGGCCGTTTCCACCGGGCCGGGGGCGATGGCGTTGCTGCGGATGCCCAGGCCCGCGAGTTCCACCGCCTGCTGCTTGGTGAAGTGGATGAGCGCGGCCTTGCTGGTGCCGTAGGCCACGCGCAGGGTGCTGGCGCGCAGGCCCGAGATGGAGGCGATGTTGACGATGGCGCCGCCGCGCTTGCGCATCACGGGCACCACGGCCTGGCTGCAGAGGAAGGGGCCGTCGAGGTTGGTGGCCATCACCTGGCGCCATTCGTCGAAGCTGGTCTGCACCAGCGGCTTGAAGACGGCCACGCCCGCGTTGTTCACCAGGGCGTCGATGCGCTCCCATTCGGTGTCCACCATGGCGACCATGGCCTCCACCTGCACGGGGTTGGAGACGTCGCAGGGCAGGGCGATGGACAGGCCCGGCGCTTCCCATTCCAGTTGCTCTCGCGCGGCGTTCAGCGCGGGCGCGTCCTTGTCGACGATGGCCACGCGCCAGCGGCGGGCCAGGAACCAGCGCGCCGTGGCCAGGCCGATGCCGCGTGCCGCGCCGGTGACGATGGCGACCTTGTGTTCCTGTCCGTCCTGCACCATGCGCGTGGGGTCCTTTCGGGTCGTCAGTTGCGGCTCTGATCCACCAGCTTGTTCTTGGCGATCCAGGGCATCATGGCGCGAAGCT
>NZ_WVZN01000037.1 GCF_011772445.1 Hydrogenophaga sp.
GAAGTCATTGCGCTGCTCGTCCACGGCCAGCTGCGTGCTGGTGATCGCCCCGCCCTTGAGCACCGTCTTGCCCTTGACCTTGACGTCGAAGCCACCGTCGCCCGCGCGGATGCCGCTTTGTTCGCCGACGCTGGCGTATTCGCTTTCGATGTCGGTCTTGCTGGCGCTGAAGGAGCCGCCCGCGCCGGCGCCGAAGGTGGCGCTGGCGCTGCTCTGCTTGCTGCGCTCTGTGTACGTGGCGCGGTCCTGCAGGCTCTCGATGCGCAGATTGCCACCGATGTCGGCCTCCACCCGCTCGGCGCTGACCACGGCGCCGGCCAGGACGGTGTCGTCACCGGATTCGATGCTCACGCGCTCGCCCGCGCGGATGTGGGTGTTGGTGTGCGTGAGCGACTCGCCCTCTGCATTGCCCTTGCCCGAACTCGCGCTGACGGTGAAGCCCACACCGGCGCCGCTGCCACCGATCTGCATGCCCACGCCAAAGCTGGCCGCGTGGTTCTCGCTTTCGGTCTTCTCCTTCGTGGTGTTCTCGGCGGCGCGCAGGTCTACCTTGCCCTCGGCCTTGAGGCGGGCTTCTCGCCCTGCCGTGAGCTCGCTGCCGCGCACGAGGATGTTGCTGCGTTCTCCGGCGTTCTTGTCCGCGCCTTCGGCGATGAAGACGATGTCGCCACCGGCGAGCACCCGGCTGCCCTGGGCGCTGTCCGAGCTCGCCTCACTGGTGCTGCGGCTGCTGGAGCTGCCGATGCTGAAGTTGATGGCCATGCCGCCGCTGGCGTCGCCCTGGGCCTGGGCCTTGGCCACCGCATCCAGGCCCTGCTTGACCTGCAAGCCCGCCGTGGCCGCGCCCAGGGCTTGCATGCGCTTGTCGTCGGTGTGGCCGATGGCCTCGACCGTCTCAGCAAAGGCCTGCATGGCCTGCACGGCCCCACCGCTCAGGCCCACGGTGAAGCCGCTCTGGCGCATCTTCTCTTCCTGCCAGCGCTGTTCGCTGGTGCGGGCTTCGGTGACGCGGATGTTCTTGGCACGGACATCGATGTCGCCTTCGGGGGCGAGCACGTCGGAGCCCACCTGCTCGTAGGTCTGGCCGGCGCGGATGGTCACGTCGCCCTTCAACGCGCCCAGGGTGCTGCCCGCCGCGCCGGTGCCCGAGGATTCCTGCTCGCTGCTGTGCTGCTGGCTGCCCAATGTGATGCCCGCACCGCTGCCGTACAGGCCGCTGGTCTTCTCTTCGCGGAAGCGCTCCTGGCGGTGTTCGGTGCGTGCACTGAGCACGCGCACGTCGCCGCCCGCGTTGACATTCAGGTCTTCGTCGGCGATGGCGTGGGAGCCCTTGAAGGTGATGTCGCCGTCGGCGCTCAGGCTCACGTGGCGCCCGCCGAGCGAGCTGCCCTGGGCGCGGGTGTGGCTGTCCAGGGTTCGGGTCTCTGTGCTGGAGGAGCCGAGCAGGCCGCTGCTCTTGGCGTAGAGACCGTGTTCGACCTGGTGGCTCGCCTCACCGGCGGTGATGTCGAGGTTCCGGCCGGCGTGGAGGTTCAGGTCTTCGTTGGCCTGCACCTGCGCGGCGCGCATCTGCACGTCGCGGCCGGCCGAGAGGTTCACGTTATTGCCGCCGATCGCCGAGCCCACCTCGGCGCTGCGCTGCACTCGGCCGAAGTTCTTCTCGTCTCTGGTGGTGTCCAGGGCCTCGCGGGTGGTCAGGGTGGTCAGGCGCAGGTCGCGCCCGGCGTGCATGTCGACCACGCCGGCCTGGGCGAGCGCGGCCTGCAGTTCGATGTCCTGCCCGGCGCGGGCGATCAGTACGCCGGCGTCCTCGCTCACGTACAGGCGGGCGACCCGGTCGAGCACCTCGGCCTGGCCGTCGGTGCTCCGGGCGCTGGTGCTGGCGACCTTGAGGTCGCGTGCGGCGTCGAGCATGAGCAGGTCTTTGGCGCTGACGTCCCCGCCATCGAGCTCGATGTCTTGCTGCGCCCGCAGCGCGGTGGCGCCCTGGCTGGCGATGCGCCCGCTGCTGCGGATGCCGTTGGCATCGATGAGCACCAGCTCTCGCCCGGCGACGCTGCCGCTGTTGAGGAAGTCGCCGCTGAGGTCGAGGTGGACTTGCCGGCCGGCGAGCAGGGCCCCGTTGGGCGCCAGGTCGCCTTCTCTGGGCATCAGGTAGACGCGGGGCACGAGCGCGGTCACGGTTCGTCCGTCGGGCAGGGTCACTTCCTTTGCCTCAAGCCAGACGATGTCGCTGGTGAGGGCGGCCACCTGCTCGGCCGTGAGGGTGATGCCCGGCCTGAGTGGGTGGGCCTGGGCGAAGGTGGCGCCGGCCTGCAGCAGGGCCAGGTACTGGGCGTCGTCGTCCGTGTGGTCGCCCAGGAAGCGCTGGCCGGTGAGCTGGGCGATCTGCTCGCGCACGAGGCGCTGTTCGAGGAAGCCATCGCCCAGGCGTTTCTGGAGGGTGTTGGGG
>NZ_WVZN01000020.1 GCF_011772445.1 Hydrogenophaga sp.
CCTCGATGAGGGTGTGGATGCGCGCCTGCGCCTGGCGGCGGTCGCGGATGTCGCGGATGACCACGGCGCGCAAGCGCTGCGACTCGCGCCAGATCGTGCGCCCGATGAACTCCACGGGCAGCGAGACGCCGCCTGGCTGGAGCAGCGAAGCCTCGGTCGAGCTGTCCTCCGCGCCGAGCAGCACGGCCGCGGCGACGGAGCGATCGACCGGCTGCACGCGATCGAGCAGCGAGGTGCCCAGCAACTCGCGCATGTCGCTGCCCAGCAGCGCGCACGCCGAGGGATTGACGTCGACGATGACACCTTGTGCGTGGAACACCAGGCCTTCGGCGTTGGCGTTGAGGAACTTCTGCAGGCGCTCCTCCGATTCGCGCAGCGCGTCCTGGGCTTCATGCTTCTGCGTGATGTCCTGGGTCAGCGAACCCCACCCGACGTGGCGCAGCCCGTCGGCGTGAATCGAGGCCAGGGTGATGTCGATCCACTGCAGCGAACCGTCGTGGCGTTCCACCTTGCGCGTGAACGACGTCCGCGTACCCTGGTCGTTCGAAGAAAAGCGTGCTGCCCGGTCCTCGAAGGGCGTGTCGGGGGTATTGGCCTCTCCCAGCACCTCGGAGACGTGCAGGCCGATCATGCGCTCGGGGTCGAGCCCGTATTGACGGATGTAGTGGCGGTTGGCGTAGCGCAGCATCCGGTCGCGGTCGTAGAACGACATCATCACCGGCACGGCATCGGCGAAGGCGCGCAGGAAGGCCGTTTCCTCGCGCGCTTCGGTGCATTGTTCGTGGTGGCTGTCCAGGTCCACGAGCACGCACAGCCAGGCGTCGACGTCGGGCAGCCAGCGCGCGTTCAGGCGCAAGTGCCTCGGGCGGCCCTGGGGGGAGTTCGGGTGGCGCCGCGAGAGGCTGAGCTCGAACGCCTCCGCGGCGCCCAGGTACTCCCGCAAGGCGCTTCGTTGCGGCTCATCGATCCCCTGCAACCAGTCCTCATGCGGCGCCGTGGGGCCCAGCCAGGCTTCACAGGCCGCACTGGCGTGGCGCACCGTGCCGTCGGTGGCCAGCAGCAGCACCGGGCCCGGCAGGGCAGACCAGGGTGCGCAGGGGGCGTTGGCGGTGGTCACTTCGCGCGCTCCAGGACGACGCGCAGAGCGCCGGGCTCGACGGGTTTGTGCAGGAGCGGGAAGCCGAGTTCGGAGGCTTCCTGAATGCGCTGGGGAGAGGTGTCGCCGGTGAGGATGTAGGTGGGCACGGGAGCGGGCAGGCAGGCGTGCACGGCGGCGATGGCCTGCACGGCGGTCATGTTGCCGCCCAGGCGGTAGTCGGAGAGCAGCAGGTCGATCTCGTGGGCGTGCGCGATGGCCAGCACGACGGCCTCGTCGGCGGAGGAGGCGCACCAGACCTGGTGGCCCCAGACCTGCAGCAGCTGCTGCATGCCCATGAGCACCTGTTCCTCGTCGTCGATGACGAGCACGCGGCGCGCGCCCGGGGCCAGGGCGGCGGTGGCGGCGGTGGCGAGGTCGTCGGCGCGCGCGGGGCGCGCCTGCTCGGCGGGGGGTGTGGCGCGCGGCACGGTGATGGAGAACATGGAGCCTTGGCCGGGCGTGGAGTGCACGCGCAGCGGGGCGCCGATCAGGCGGGCGGAGCGCTTGACGATGGACAGGCCCAGGCCCAGGCCGTGGGACTCGTTGCGCCGGGTGCGGGCGGGGTCGATCTGATAGAACTCCTCGAAGATGGCCTCGAGCTGCTCGGGGGCGATGCCGATGCCCTGGTCCCAGACCTGGATCTCCACGTGCTGGGCGCGAGCACGCGCGCCCAGCAGCACGCGCCCGCGCTGGGTGTAGCGGATGGCGTTGGCCATGAGGTTGGAGAGGATGCGGCGCAGCACGGTGGCGTCGGTGCGCACCCAGGCCGAAGAGGTGGCCACGTGCAGGTGCAGGCCCTTCTCGTGGGCGAGGTCGGCGAAGGCCTGGTCGAGCTCGATGAAGAGCTGGCTCAGGGGCAGGGGGGCGAGTTCGACCTGCACGGCGTTGGCGTCCAGGCGGGAGACGTCCAGCAGCATGTTGAGCAGTTGGCCCAGGCCGTCCAGGGAGGCCTGCATGCGCCGGCAGATCTGGGCGAGTTCGGTGCGGGGGATGCTGGGGGCCTGGGCCATGGCGCGCAGGGCGGTGAGGAACAAGCCCAGGGCGTGGATGGGCTGGCGCAGGTCGTGGCTGGCGGCGGCCAGGAAGACGGACTTGGCGCGGTCGGCGGCCTCGGCGCGGTCCTTCTGCGAGCGCAGGTCCTCGATGAGGGTGTGGATGCGCGCCTGCGCCTGGCGGCGGTCGCGGATGTCGCGGATGACCGTCATGCGCAGGCGCTCGCCCTTGATCTCCATGGTGCGGCCGATCAGCTCGACCGGGATCGCCTCGCCATTGGCGTGGTGGATTTCGGATTCGAAATAGGCGTCGGCACCGCTGCCGATGACCACGCGCGAGCGGTCGCGGTGGCGCCGCGGCGTCATCGACAACACCGTGCGCCCGACCAGCTCGGCGTGGCTGTAGCCCGAGAGGCGGCAGGCCGCGGGGTTGGCGTCGGTGATGGTGCCGTCGCGATGGAAGATCACGCCCTCCGCGCTGGCCTCCAGAAAGCGCGAAAGGCGCTCGCGCGACGTGCGCAGCGCCATCTCGGCGCGGTGCTGCTCGGTCACGTCGGTCATCAGCACGAAGGTGCCGCGCAGGCGACCGTCGGGCCAACGGTCGGCGGCGAGCGACACCTCCAGGACCTCATCGCCGCCCGGGCCGCGCCGGTGGTGCAGAAAGCTCAGGTCCTTGCCCTCCTTCGCGTACGTCTTGCCCACCTCGCGAAGGTGATCGAGTTCCTGGGGTGTGAGCAGTTCGACGACGGACCGACCGAGTATCGAGTTCTCGTCGTGCCCCATGGCGCGCGCGTAGCGGCTGTTGGCGAACAGGCAGCGAGCCTCGGGCGGTGGTGTGAAGTACGCGAGCTGCACTGGCAATTGCTCGAAGAGCTGCCGCATCCAGCCATTGAGTGTCTCGTGCTTCAGCCGTTCGGCTTCCTGCGCCGTGACATCGACCAGGTAGCAGCCATGTGCCTGGTGAATCGGGTCCCACCAGCCAGCGCAGTGGTAGTGGGCCGTGCCTTCGCCGGGGCGCCACAACTGCAGGGGGATGTTGAACTCGCGGGCCCGCGACAACACCTGCAGCAGATGCAGGCGGTCGTCCTGGTCCAGCCCGTTGCGCCAGTCGCCGTTCCACTGCGGAACCTGCATGCGGGCCCGCCAGTCGGGCGACGTGGCGAGCACCTCGCCAATAGGCGACAACAGCGCGCCGATGCCAGGGACCTGCGCCCAGATCGCGTCGACACGGCTATCGGACTGCATGGTGAGCGAGAAGCGAAGGGACGTGCGGGAGCCGACCAATATAGCTCCGGCGCATTATTGAATCGGGCAGTTCGGAGGCCAAGACTCTGCGGGTCATGTTCAAGGAGGATGGCCCATGCACGCAGCTCCTACGGTCCAGCGTATCGCCTCGCCAGCCCAGAGCGCACCACAGGTGAGGGTCGGACACGGCGGTTTGCGTATCGATGCCGTCCTGGCGCACGTGGCCCGACTGTCCCCAGACCCGGCCGGGGCACGGCAGCGGCTGGTGGTGGCGGCCGAGGCCTGCGCGCGCATGATTGCGGCGCGTCAGCGCCTGACCCTCGCGCTCGACGTCCAGCAGGCGATCGAGCGGCTCGTTCAACTGGCCGGCGGGCGGGAGCGGGCCCATGGCCAACACCGGTGGGAGCGCCAGGCTTTGCGGCCGCACCAAGGCGAGGCGCGGGAGCGCGTCGCGCAGGCCATGGTCGAGTGGCGCGATGCCGGTCAGGACTTCGCGCGCGCGACCCGCCTGTTGCCCACTCAGCTGTCGCACGACATCACGCACGCGCCTGCCTTGAATGCGGGTGAACGGCAAGCGCTCATGCAGGCGTACGTGCGCGGCGGTTCGCCAGCGCAAACCGGGGAGTTCGACGACGCGCTCGGGCGGTACGCGGCGGCGCACCGGCGCTGTGAAGATGCCACCGACCTGGCATTGACCGTGCGCGCGGCACGGCAGCATGCCGAGTCCGACCTGCGCATCGGCCAGAGCAGTCGCTTGTCGGTGGCCAATGCCTGGCTGGCCGAACTGGCCGGGGTCGACGCCATGCTCGTGGCCGAGGCGCGGCGTGGCGCCGCGCACGGCGTTCTGCGTGTCCTCAGCGGTGACTTCTTGCACCAGGCCTCGTCGGCGTGACGGTGTGGTGCCGCGCAGCGGCATGAAAAAAGCCGTTCACGCCCGCGGACGTGAACGGCTCGATGCACGGGCCGCGTGGCGGCTCAGTGCACCGCGGTGGCAAATCCTTCGACAGTGGCGGGGGTGCGGAACCACAGGCCCGCGAAGCCGCTGTAGCGCAAGAGGTTGCTGAGCCGGATGCGCTTGTCGATCTTCTTCTCGAAGTACGGCAGGCGGTTCAGCATCTGGATCACGTTCGGTTCCCAACGGAGCACCTTGATGAAGGCCGCGTAGATCTCGACACCGGCGGGGCTGAAGCCCACGGGCCGAACGCTGATCCGCACGATGTCCGGGGTCAGGCCGAGCACCTGGAAGCATTCGTTGATGAGCGTCTCGTAATCGGCGGCGATGGTGGTGGGTGTGAGTTCGGAGTCGATGTCGGAGTCCATCTGTTCGTCGCTCATTCGGGTCGTGCTCCGGATACCGAGTCGCTGCATCACGCCGCTGGCCAGTGCCTGTCTCATGGTTCCACCTCGTTGGCGAGTGACCGGTCGTTCAGTCGCCGGGTGGTGACTGCACGCTCGTTCAACATGGACTTCAGTATCCGGACCCGTCGTTGTCGTCTCAATAATGCGCGAGCACTATTTTGGTTTCACTCGTGAAACAGGGCCCCGCGCGGGCCCTGTTTCTCATCGAAAAACGAGGTGCAGGCGCTCAGAGGTTCGAGCCCACATCGGGTGCTTCCATCAGCCCCGCCTGCATCGCGTAGGCCGCAATCTCCGCGCCGTTGTGCAGACCCAGTTTGAGCATGACGTTCTGCCGGTGCTTGCGCGCGGTGAGCACGCTGATGTGCAGCGCATCGGCGATTTCCTGGTTGGTGCCGCCGCGCGCGATCATGCGCACGATCTGCTGCTCGCGCTGCGTCAGGGTCTGCGTCAGGCCCTGCGCGTTGGGCCGCTTGTTGGCGGAGCTGTCCAGGCCCTTGGCCACCTGCGGGCTGATGTAGCGACGCCCATCCATGACCGTGCGGATGGCGTCGAGCAACTCGGCGCCCTGTTCGTGCTTGAGCACGAAGCCGTTGACCCCCGCGCCGAAGGCGTTGGCGACCGAGCCGGGGTAGACATTGCCCGTGACGACCAGGATGCGGACGTTCGGGGCGACGCGCCGCACGCGCCGCGCCACCTCGATGCCCGAACTGTCCGACAGCGCCAGGTCGAGCAACAGCAGGTCGGGCTTGTGAAACTGCACCAGCAGCTCGACGTCGCTGCCCTTCGCCGTTTCAGCCACCAATTCGAAATCGCCGGCGGACTGCAGCAACATGCCGATGCCTTGACGAACCAGCGCGTGGTCTTCTGCGACGACAACCCGGACCATGTGCACCTCGCGTGAGTGACGTTGAGAACCCGTCGAGAATAATCAATGGATCAACAGATTTACCGGGAACTAATCCCTTTGCATTGCTTTTTTCCGGGGCAGCCGACGGCGGCGCAAAAAAAACCCACCGCTCGGGTGGGTCAGGTTACGCGGTTTGCGTGATTTCAGAAAGGGATGTCATCGTCCATGTCGTCGAAGCCGGTGGGCTGGCGCGCCGGCGCGGGGGCCGGGGCCGA
>NZ_WVZN01000012.1 GCF_011772445.1 Hydrogenophaga sp.
GCCGCCGTCTGCTGCAGGTTGCTCGCGGTCTGCTCCGTGCGCGCGCTCAGGTCCTGGTTGCCCCTGGCGATCTCCGTGCTCGCCACCTCGATGCCCTGGCTGGACTGGTGCACCTGGCCCACCAGCGCGCGCATGGCGTTCTGCATCGCTGTCAGCGCGCCCACGAGGCTCTGTGCGTAAGCGCTGTCGGGCATGGTGCCCGTCAGGTCACCCTCGGCGATGCGGCGCACCGCCTGACGCGCCACCGCCGGGTCGCCGCCGAGTTCCTGGCGCAGCGTGCGCACGACCATGAACCCCAGGCCCAGCGCCACACCGATGGCCAACACTGCCAGCCCCAGCGCCACCCAGCGCGCGCGATCGGCTTCGGCGTTCACCGAGGCGTGCGTGCGCGATGACAGGTCGCGCGAGGCCTTGCCCAGTTCCAGCAGCGCCCCGCGCAGCTTGCGCCAGGCGGGCGTTTCCTGGGCGTTGAGCGCCTGCACGGCCTCGACACCGCTGCCGGCCTTGACCAGTTCCAGCACCTTGTCCTGCGCCTTGGCCTGCTCGGCGCGCAGGCCGGCCAGCGGCGCCAGTGCGGCTTCGCTCGCCGTGCCGCGCGCCACCTCCAGCGTGCCCTTGTGCGCCGTGTCGAAGGCCTCGCGCGCCCCGTCCAGGTTCTTGTAGGCCTGCGGGTTGTTGGGGTCGAGCACGATGTTGCGCAGCGCCTGGCCCATCTGCAGGCCTTGCGCGTACATCTCCTGTACGCCGCTGGCAATGGCCTGCTCGGTGTTGATGTACTGGTCGAAACGCGACTGCGTCTGCGTGAGCGACCAGATGCTGCCGCCCAGGCCAGCCACGAACAGCACGGCGGGCGCCACGAAGGCCAGGATGAGGCGTTGGTTGAAGTTCATTCTTGTTCCTCCTCGAAGATCGGGTGGCGGGAGCGATCCGCCGCCGGGCCGCCCCAAGGCGGATCAGCCCCCTCGGGGGGCAGCGACCCGCGCAGCGGCGGAGCGTGGGGGCTCAGGCAGTCACCCGGAACACCTGCACGGCGGTCGCCAGGCGGCCGGCCTGCTCGCGCAGGCTTTCGGCGGCGGCGGCGCTCTGCTCCACCAGCGCGGCGTTCTGCTGCGTCATCTGGTCGAGCTGGCCCACGGCGGTGTTCACCTGGCCGATGCCGTCGCTCTGCTCCTGCGCGGCGGTGGTGATGTCGGTGACGAAGGCCGAAATCTTCTGGGCGTTGTCCACGATCTCGCCAATGGTGCTGCCGGCCTGCGCCACGAGCTGCGTGCCGGTCTGCACCTTGTCCACGCTGTCGCCGATCAGGCCCTTGATTTCCTTGGCCGCCTCGGCGCTGCGCTGCGCCAGGCTGCGCACCTCGGCCGCCACCACGGCGAAGCCGCGGCCCTGCTCACCGGCGCGCGCGGCTTCCACCGCGGCGTTCAGGGCCAGGATGTTGGTCTGGAAGGCGATGTCGTCGATGACGCCAATGATGTCGCCGATCTTCTGGCTGCTGTGCTGGATCTCCTGCATGGTGGTGACGACCTGGCCCACCACCTCACCGCCGCGCGCGGCCACCTCGGCGTTGGCCGCGGCCATGGCGCTGGCCTGGCGCGCGGCGTCGGCGCTCTGGCGCACCGTGCTGCTGAGCTGCTCCATGCTGGCCGCGGTCTGCTGCAGGTTGCTCGCGGTCTGCTCGGTGCGCGAGCTCAGGTCCTGGTTGCCCGTGGCGATCTCCTGCGACGCGGTGCCGATGCTGTCGGAGCTGTTGCGCACATCGCCCACGATGCGCGAAAGCGAGGTCTGCATGCGGCCCAGCGCTCGCAGCAGCTCGGCGATCTCGTCGCGGCCCGTGGCCTGCACCGTGCGCGTGAGGTCGCCCTCGGCGATGGCGTCGGCCAGGTGGCGCGCCTGGTCCACCGGCGCGCAGATGCTCTGCATGTTGGCCAGGGTGGTGGGCACCACGATGAGCGCGGCCAGCGCCAGGGCAACGCCGAAGACCCACAGGGTCTGCTGGCTCGCGCTGTCGCTGCGCGCGCTCAGAGCGGTCACGTCCTCGCCCAGGGAGGCCTCCACCTGGTCGAGCAGTTCCGTCAGGCCCTTGTGCTGCTCGTGCGCACGCCCGAGCATGCGGTTCGCGATGGTGGCTGTTTCGTAGCCACCGCTCTCGAGCTGGTGCGACACCGGCTCGATCGCGGCCATGTAGGCCTTCAGACGTTCCTGCATCTGGGTCACCAGCGCGTCGCGCGACTCGTCGCGGCCGGCCAGCAAGGTGGCCATGGTGGCGGCGGTCTTGTCGGCCTCGGCCTTCCAGCGCGCCTTGGCCGCGATCACGAGGTCGGGCTTCTCGTAGGCAATGATCATGTCCTTCTCATGGCGCGTCATCGCACCCATGGAGGCCTTGAGCTGGGAGAGTGTCACCGTCTCCTGGTAGGCGCGTTCGGTGAACTCGTTGGCCACGTTCGACAGCCGCCACATGCCCCACAGACCGGCGCCGCCGACGGCGCCGAGCAGGGTCAGCACCACGGCGATGGCGCCGATCATGCGCTGGCGCACGGTGAATTGCCGCATGAATGCTTGCATCTCTCTCTCCTGTGTTTGATGTCGTGCGTATCAGTGCGCGAGGCGGAACACCTGCACCACTTCCGTCAATCGTCCGGCCTGGTCGCGCAGGCTCTGCGCGGCGGCGGCGCTCTGCTCCACCAGCGCCGCGTTCTGCTGCGTCATCTGGTCCAGCTGGTTCACCGCCAC
>NZ_WVZN01000018.1 GCF_011772445.1 Hydrogenophaga sp.
GCCGCGCTGCAGTACCACGAGCAGCCCCTGCCCGGAAAAGTGGCCATTGCGGCCACCAAGCCGCTGTCGAACCAGCGCGATCTGGCCCTGGCCTACTCGCCCGGCGTGGCGGCGCCTTGCGAGGAAATCGCCGCCGATCCGGTCAATGCCTTCAAGTACACCGCGCGCGGCAACCTGGTCGCGGTCATCACCAACGGCACCGCCGTGCTGGGTCTGGGCGACATCGGCCCGCTGGCCGCCAAGCCGGTGATGGAAGGCAAGGCGGTGCTGTTCAAGAAGTTCTCGGGCATCGACGTCTTCGACATCGAAATCAACGAAAAGGACCCCGACAAGCTGGTCGAGGTCATCGCCGCGCTGGAACCCACCTTCGGTGGCATCAACCTGGAAGACATCAAGGCGCCGGACTGCTTCTACGTCGAGCGCAAGCTGCGCGAGCGCATGAAGATCCCGGTTTTCCACGACGACCAGCACGGCACCGCCATCGTGGTCGGCGCGGCCATCCTCAACGGCCTGAAGGTGGTCGGCAAGGACCTCAAGAAGGTCAAGCTCGTGACCTCTGGCGCCGGTGCCGCTGCCCTCGCCTGCCTGGGCCTGCTGGTCAAGTTGGGACTGCCGCGCGAGAACATCTGGGTGACCGACCTGGCAGGCGTCGTCTACGAAGGCCGCACCGAGTTGATGGACGAGGACAAGATCCAGTTCGCCCAGACGACCGGCGCGCGCAGCCTGGCCGAGGTGGTCGCGGGTGCGGACATCTTCCTGGGCCTGTCGGCAGGCGGCGTGCTCAAGCCGGAAATGGTCAAGTCCATGGCGGCCAAGCCGCTGATCCTGGCGCTGGCCAACCCCAACCCGGAAATTCTGCCGGAAGACGTGCAGGCCGTGCGCGACGACGCGATCATGGCCACCGGCCGCTCGGACTACCCGAACCAGGTCAACAACGTCCTCTGCTTCCCGTACATCTTCCGCGGCGCGCTCGACTCGGGCGCCACCACCATCACCGACGAGATGGAGATCGCCGCAGTGCACGCCATCGCCGAGCTCGCACAGGCCGAGCAGAGCGAGGTGGTGGCCGCCGCCTACGCGGGTGAGAAGCTGGCCTTCGGCCCCGAGTACCTCATCCCCAAGCCTTTCGATCCGCGGCTGATGATGAAGATCGCACCCGCCGTGGCGCAGGCGGCGGCCGACAGCGGTGTGGCGCTGCGACCCATCCAGGACATGGCCGCCTACCGCGAGAAGCTGCAGGGCTTCGTGTTCGCGTCCGGCACCGTCATGCGGCCCATCTTCTCGGCCGCCAAGCTGGCCACGCGCAAGCGCGTGGCGTACGCCGAGGGCGAGGAAGAGCGCGTGCTGCGCGCCTGCCAGATCGTGGTGGACGAAGGCCTGGCGCGGCCCACGCTGATCGGCCGCCCGGCCATCATCGCCCAGCGCATCGAGAAGTTCGGCCTGCGCCTGAAGGAGGGCCTGGACTACGACATCGTCAACGTCGAGCAGGACCACCGCTACCGCGACTTCTGGCAGACCTACCACCGCATGACCGAGCGCAAAGGCGTCACGCAACAGCTCGCCAAGATCGAGATGCGCCGCCGACTGACGCTCATCGGCACCATGCTGCTGCACAAGGGCGAGGTCGATGGCCTCATCTGCGGCACCTGGGGCACCACCCAGGGCCACCTGCACTACATCGACCAGGTCATCGGCAAGCGCGCCGGCGGCAGCCCCAGCACCGCGCAAGACGTGCGCGTCTACGCCTGCATGAACGGCCTCATGCTGCCCGGTCGTCAGGTCTTCCTGGTCGACACGCACGTGAACCACGACCCTTCCGCCGAGGAGCTCTGCGAGATCACCGTGATGGCCGCCGAAGAGATGCTGCGCTTCGGCATCCAGCCCAAGGCGGCCCTGCTGTCGCACTCCAGCTTCGGCTCGTCCAATGAGCCCTCGGCGGTGAAGATGCGCCGCACCCTGGACCTGCTGCGCGAGCAGGCGCCCTGGCTGGAAGTGGACGGCGAAATGCACGGCGACGTGGCACTGGACCCGGTGGCGCGGGCCGCGCTCATGCCCAACTCCACCCTCAAGGGCGTGGCCAACCTGCTGGTCCTGCCCAACATCGACGCGGCCAACATTGCCTACAACCTGCTCAAGACGGCGGCGGGCGGCAACATCGCGATCGGCCCCGTGCTGCTGGGCGCCGCCCAGCCGGTGCACATCCTCACCCCCAGCGCCACTGTCCGCCGCATCGTGAACATGACGGCCCTGACGGTGGCGGACGCCAATGTTGCCCGATAGGGTGTTCAGTCAAAGCGGGCGCTAACTTTTTTCACCCGCTTTTGCGCTGTCAATTGCCTGTTTTTTAGGCAGTCGCTTGCGTTTTGGGGCCGGTTAGGGCACACTCTCGCGCTTGAGTTTCAGGGTTAACCCCAGGCCAAAGGCTCAGGGTTCACCCGCATCAGGAGCAAGCCAACCTCATGGATCTGCGGCGGATTCGCCAGCACTGGGGCAAGGGCAAAGCCGGCTTCGTTGCGACTGCTGTGGCCACCGTGGTCGCCAGCGCAGGCACCTTTCTGGTGCAAGCCCGCGGTCCCGAACCCGCTGTCCTCGCCCCGCCCGCATCCGTGTCGGTATCGGCCCTGCCAACGCAGGGCAAGCAGGTTCTGGGCCAGATCCATCAGGGTGGGCCCTTTCGCTACGAAAAGGACGGCACCGTCTTCTTCAACCGCGAAGGCCTGTTGCCCAGGGAACGGCGGGGGTACTACCGGGAATACACCGTACCCACCCCGGGTTTGAACCACCGGGGAGCGCGGCGTATCGTGTGTGGCGGTGTGCGGCCCGTGGCGCCTGATGCCTGTTATTACACGGAAGACCATTACTCGAGCTTCAGGCGCATCGTGCAGTGATCTTCCGAAGAGCGATCGGTATTTCAACCTTTGACTGTGAAAGAGACGCGGAGATGGACACGCCACTTCGTAATGTGCGACCCAACATCGTCCAGTCCATTCGCGCCTATGGCGTGAAGGATCTGCAAGCGGCGGCCGAGCACCTCGGCCACCACTTTCTCTACGCCAACCTGGCCAAGGCGCAGAGCAAGCAGGACGTGCTGGAACTGATCGCCGCCCAGTACACGCTGCCCGCGCATTTCGGCAAGAACTTCGACGCGCTGTACGACTGCATGACCGACATGGTCCACAAGTCCGGCCCGCAAACCGGCTTCATCGTCGTGCTCGAGCACATCCCGGCGCACAGCAAGTTCGACAAGGAAGCGCGCGAGCAACTGCTCGACATCTTCCGCGACGCCGCCGACTACTGGAGCGACCGCAAGATTCCGTTCCGCTGCTTCTACTCGTTCTCTGTGGCGCGCAGCCCCAAGGGCGAGGAGCCGATCGAAGTGCAGAGCGAAGAGCCCATGCCGACGGACAAGATCCTCGACGTGAGCCCGCAGGCGTTGCGCATGAGCAGCCCGTTCAACGCGGGTTACTGGCTGGCGGCTGCTTGACAAGCCCACCCCCGCGCCGCGCCTGACGGCGCGTCACCCCCTCAAGGGGGCGACACCGACGGACTGGCAGAGCCAGATCCGTGGTGTCACTGGATGAGCCGCGACACTTGTCGCGGCTTTTTCATGCCTGCGAGGTTTGCGCCAGGCTGACGTATTCGCTGACGGGCACCTCTTCTGCCCGGCGTTGCAGGTCGAAGTTGCCGACCGCGTTTCGTTGCTCAAGCCATTTGCCCAGCGTGTGCCGCAGCAGCTTGCGGCGCTGGCTGAAGGCGACCTGCACAAGCTCGCTCAGGTGCTTCACGTCGATGGCGGGCGGATCGGTCAGAGGCACCATGCGCACCACCGCGCTGTCGACCCGGGGCGGCGGGTCGAAGGCCTCTGGCGGCACGAAGAGCACGCTCTCCATCGCGTAGCGCCACTGCAGCATCACCGACAGGCGACCGTAGTCGGCCGTGGCGGGCGCCGCGACCATGCGGTCGATGACTTCCTTCTGCAGCATGAAATGCTGGTCCTGCACCACGGCGACGTGGTCGAGCAGGTGGAAGAGGATGGGCGAGGAGATGTTGTAGGGCAGGTTGCCGACCACACGCAGGGGGCCGGAGGCCGTGGCGCGCAAGGCGGCGAAATCGACCTTGAGCACATCGGACTCGACCACGTCGAGTTGGCCATGCGCGCGCAGCTTGGCCGCAAGGTCGCGATCGAGTTCGATGACCGTCAGCCGGCCGAGCCGCTCCACCAGGGGCTGCGTGAGCGCGGCAAGGCCCGGGCCGATCTCGACCATGGGCTGGCCCGCGCGAGGATCGATCGCGCGCACGATGGCGTCGATGACGCCGGGGTCGGTGAGAAAGTGCTGCCCGAAGCGCTTGCGCGCGATGTGCTTCACGGCTGCGGGTCTTCGCGCATCTCGACGTAAGCGCGTGAGCGCACGTCGCGCGCCCACAGCTCCGTGGCCTCGCGCAGCTTCTGCTCGCGCACGACCATGCGCAGGCGCTCTCGCTGCTGGCGCTCGTCGAGCTGCACGGTGCGGCGTTCGTCGACGCGGATGAGGTGGACGCCGAAGCGCGAGACAACGGGTTCGGACACCTCGCCAGGGCGCAGGCGGTTCATGGTGTCCTCGAATTCGGGCACGAACTGCCCGGGCAGGGCCCAGCCCAGGCTGCCTCCGTTGGCGGCCGAGCCATCCTGGCTGTTTTCACGCGCCAGCGCCTCGAAGGTGGCGGTACCAGCCGTGATGCGCTGACGGAAATCGCTCAGGCGTGCGATGGCCGCTTCGGGCGTGAGCTGCGCACTGGGACGCAGCAGGATGTGGCTGGCGCGCGTCTGCGTGACGTTCATCGAGGGCATGCCGGCCTGGCGCTTGTCGTTGACCTTGAGCACGTGAAAGCCCGCGGGGCTGCGCAGCGGGCCTGCGATGGCGCCGGCCGCGAGGTTGCGTGTGGATGCCACGAACAGGTCGGGCAGGCGGGAGGCCGCGCGCCAGCCGAACTCTCCGCCGTTGACGCGCTCGGCCGCGTCGGAAAACTCGCGGGCGAGAACGGCGAAATCCTCACCCGCGCGCGCGCGTTCGGCCACGCGCTGCGCGCGCGCCTGCCGCTCGGCCACCACCGCCTCGCTGGCGTTCTCAGGCACCAGCACCAGCACGTGACTGAGGTTGAGTTCGAGGTTGTCGACCCCGCCTGCGCCGCGTTGCTCACGCTGGAACTCGTCGATGTCGGCGTCGGTCACGCGCACGCGGGAGTCCACTTCGCGCTCGCGCAGGCGCTGCAGCAGCAGTTGCTGGCGCAGCTCGTCGCGGAAACGGTTGAGGTCGTATCCCTCCGAGCGCAGGCGGCGGCGGAACTCCTCCTGACTCAGGCTGTTCTGGGCGGCGATGTTTTGCTCGGCTTGATCGATCTCGGCGTCGCTCACGCGCAGACCCGATTCGCGGGCCAGGTGCAGTTGCGCTCGTTCGTTGATGAGTTGTTCCAGCACCTGCCGCACCAGCACCGCGCGCGGCGGGGCATTGGTGATGTTGCGCTGCGCGATGTTCTGCTCGACCTGGCGCAGGCGCTGGCGCACCTCATGGTTGGTCACGGGCTCGGAATTGACCAGGGCGACGATGTAGTCGGCCGTGCGGTTGCCCGCAGCGGGCGCAGTGGCCGAGGGCAGCGTCAGGCCGCCAGGCGTGCGCAGCGTCTGGGCCGGCAGCGCGGCGGGCCAGAGCAGGGCCAGGCCCAGGGCGATGGCAATCGGAAGGGAACGGTCAGTCATAACGTTGGAACCGGCTCGGCGGGTTGATCTCTTCGCGCAGGTACTGGTAGCGCGGCACGTTGTCCCTGAGGGTCTGCAGCGGGTTGGAGCCGATGCGCGAGAAGCCCGAGAATTCGAGCTGGAACAGGATGCGCTGGTTCGCCGACGCCTGGCTGCGCTGCAGCCGCTCGAGCACCACCCGCCCGATCCAGCAACCGGCATCGTACTCAAAGCCCGCCACCAGATCGACCACCTTTCGGTCAGGCACGCTGTAGTTGATGCGCCCCACACCGTACCACTGGCCGGCACCGAGCCCGTAGCCCGGCACGGGATCCGGGCTGCGGCCGAAGATGCCGCTGAGCGGCCACTGCCAACCGACGTCGAATTGTTCGGAGGCCCCGCGCTGCAGGCGCCAGGCCGCGCTGAGCACGTGGTAGGGCCGGGGCGTGTAGCGCGCGCTCACGGTGGTGCGCACCGATTCGTTGGTGGTGGGGTTGTACTGGAAGGTGGTGTCGAACAACCAGCGCGGCGTCCATTGCACGCGCGCGGCCAGCAACACGTCGCTGAAGCGCTCCTGCACCGGCACGCCCCCGGGCAGGGTGACGTTCTGGTCCTCCAGCAGGTAGCGCTGCGCGACGCCCAGGCGCACGATCTCGGCGCCGGTGTCAGGATCGATGAGGCGCGAACTCACGCCCAGCGTGACCCCGCGCGTATCGGAAATGCGGTCGTTGCCGGTGAAGACGTTCTCGGAGTAGATGGTCGCGAGGTTGAAATCGGTCGCGCCCGAGTCGTAGTTCGGCAGGAGGCTCTGGTCGCGGTAAGGCGTCCAGGTGAAGAAGGCGCGCGGCTCCAGGGTCTGCAGGAAGGCCCGGCCGAAGTAGCTGGCGTCGCGCTCGAAGACCAGGCCGCTGTCCAGACTCAGGGACGGCACGGCGCGCGAGGCGCTGCGCTGGCCGTTGGCCAGGGGCTGATCGAAGGAGTACTGGGTGCTGTGCAGGCGCGCGCGCGGTTCGATGAACCAGCCCGGCGTCTGGAAGCGGCGGCTGAGCGTTGCCACGGCCAAGGCGCGCTCGCCATTGCTCTGCCCGGTGAGCAGGGGGTTGGACTCGAAGCGCGTGTACTCGCCGTACAGCGTCAAGGCGAGCGAACCGGTCTTGTCGGGCCGGCCCAGGTCGCCGCGGCTGTAGGTCAGGGCCAGCGAGGGCACGCGGTCATAGGGCGGCGTGATCGGCGCGTCGATGTCCTGCAGCGTCTGCCAGGTGTAGGCCCCGGCCGACGCGGACCAGTTGCCCTGGCTCCAGGTGGCGACGGCGTCGCTGGGCAGCAGGCGCTGCGTGAGCGTGGCGCCGGCGCGCGGGAAGTCGCGCCAGTAGTCGTCGTCGCTCACGCGGTTGAGGTTGAGCGACAGCCCCGCGCCACCCCGTCCGCCCAGGCGGTTGATGGCGTCGGTGAGCGACTGGTTGTGCTGCAGCGTGTATCCCCAGCGGTCCTCGCCCCGCAGGCGGTCCGAGGGCATGTAGGAGCCGCGCACGCGACCGGTGTAGTCGGGTTGCAGGTAGCGGAACTCGGCACCCATGTCGAGCCCGCGCTTGGACATGAGCGTGGGGTAGACCGTGAGGTCGTAGTTGGGCGCCAGGTTGAAGTAGTAGGGCAGCGTGAGTTCGAGACCGCTCACGCTGTCGAGGCCGATCGTCGGCGGCAGCAGACCCGACTTGCGCTTGTCGCTCAGCGGAAAAGTGAAGTAGGGCGCGCCGAGAATCGGCACGCCCTTGAACTCGAGCACGCCCCCGTAGGCCTCGCCCACCTCTTCCACGTTGTCGAACTCGATGCGGTTGGCGCGCACCAGCCAGGCGGGCATCCAGTCGGCCCCCGGGTTGCGCGGGCAGGTGCTGTAGCGGGCCTGGTGCGCGGTGGAGTGATCTTCGTCGTGGAAGTCCATGCGCGTGGCATCGCCGCGCCCGTTGTTGCTCAGCAGCTCGAAATCGGGTTGCTCGAAGTAGCCTTTGAAGGTGTCGACATTGAGCCGCAGCGCCGGCCCCCTGAAGCGGTCGCCACCGCGGTTGATGAGCACGTTGCCTTCGGCGTGGGCCTCGCGCGTGCGATCGTCGAAGCTGAGCCGGTCGGCGCGGATCACGGTGTCGTGGCGGCGCAGCTCGGCTTCGCCTTCGACGGTGGTGGTCTGGCCCGTGTGGCCTTCGATGCGAAGGCCCGAAACGAAACTGGGGGTCTGGCTGCGCACCTCGGCGGGCAGTTGCTCCTGCAGGCGCAGGCTGGGACGCAAGGCGAGTCCCGGGTCCTGGGCCTGAGCCTGAGCCTGCCCGGTGCTGGCGAAGCAGGCGCCCAGCACCGCCGCGGCCACCGGTGCGATGGCGAACCGGGCGGGAGAGCGAGTCGGGTCGGTGCGGCGTTTCAAGATCGGGCCCGGCGGCGTTCGGGCCGCGCACACTGGCGTTGAAGGCGTTTGTAGAATCCGCCGGATTATTCCACGGGGCCTGCCACGCACCCGGCGCGCCGCCCACCGCATTCCCCTCAGCCATGACCCCGTCGCCGACCACCGTCGCGTGGGCCGACCCGCAGCGCGAGGCGGCCTTCCATTCCTGGCTCGCGCCGCTGGCGCGGCAACACCGCCTGATCCCCTCCAGCCTGCGCCCGGCCTCTGCCGACGCGAGCTTTCGCCGCTACCTGCGCCTGGACGCCGAGGACGGCGGCAGCGCGATCGTGATGGACGCGCCGCCCGACAAGGAAAACAGCGAACCCTTTGTGCGCATCGCGGGGCTGATGCGCGCGGCCGGCCTGCGCGTGCCGCAGGTGCTGGACTGGCACGAGGCGCTGGGCTTCCTGCTGCTGGACGACCTGGGCACGCAGACCCTGCTCGACGTCATCGACCCCGCTCAACCGCAGGCCAACGCGGGCCTGTACCTGGATGCCCTGGCCGCGCTGCTGCCCTGGCAGCAGGCCAGCCGCCAGGGCGTGCTGCCGCCCTACGACGAGGCCGTGCTGCGCCGCGAGCTGCAGCTCTTTCCCGACTGGTACCTCGCGCAGCACAAGGGCCTGGTGCTGGACGACAGCCAGCAACAGGTCTTGCAGAAGACATTCGACCTGATCGTGCAGCGCGTACTGGCCATGCCCACGGTCTACGTGCACCGCGACTTCATGCCGCGCAACCTGATGGTGCTGCGCGAGCGCGGCGACACGCCGGCCACGCAACTCGGCGTGCTCGACTTCCAGGACGCGCTGCACGGCCCGATCACCTACGACATCGCCAGCCTCATGCGCGACGCCTTCCTCAGTTGGGAAGAAGACTTCGTCATCGATGTCACCGTGCGTTACTGGGAACAGGCCCGAAAGCTGGGCCTGATGGACTTCGAAGACTGGCACAGCGACTTCGGCGCCTTCTACCGCGCGGTGGAGTGGATGGGACTGCAGCGCCACCTCAAGGTCGCGGGCATCTTCGCGCGCCTCACGCTGCGCGACGGCAAGCCCAAGTACCTGGCCGACGCGCCGCGCTTCATCGCCTACATCCGCGCCACCGCGCACCGCTACCGCGAACTGGCGCCGCTGCTGCGCCTGATCGATGACGTGGAAGGCCTGCAGTCGGCCAGTGGCTGGGCCTTCGGCAGAAACTGAACGGCGCGGGCATGCCACGTTTTTTCTGCGACGCTGCGCTGGGCCCGGGCGCCGAACTCGCGCTGCCCCCGGGCGCCGCACGCCATGTGCAGGTGCTGCGCCTGCAACCGGGTGACGAGATCACGCTGTTCAATGGCCAGGGCGGCCAGTGGACGGCCCGCGTGCAGCGCATGGGCCGCAGCGACGTGTCGGTCCGGGTCGAGGCGCACGAGGCCATCGAGCGCGAAGCCGCGCGCGAGGTGACGCTGGCCATCGGCATGCCCGCCAACGAGCGCATGGACTGGCTGGTGGAGAAGGCCACCGAACTCGGCGTGGCGCGCATCGCGCCGCTGCATACGCAGCACGGCGTGCTTCGCCTGGCCGGCGAGCGCGCGGCGAAGAAGCAGGCGCACTGGCGAGCCATTGCGCAGGCCGCTTGCGAGCAGTGCGGCCGCAACCGCATTCCCACCATCGAACCGGTGCGCGACATCGCCGATTTCCTGCGCGAGGCGCAGGGCGCGCGCGTGGTGCTCTCGCTCGCCGAGGGCGGCGTGCCCACTCCCCAGGCGCTCGGGGGCGATGCGCCGCTCACGGTGTTGATCGGTCCCGAAGGTGGCCTGAGCGCCGCCGAAGATGCGCAGGCCCGCTCGGCGGGCTTCTTGCCCACGCAGTTGGGTGCGCGGGTCCTGCGCGCCGAAACCGCGGCCCTGGCGGCGTTGACGCTGGCGCTCGCCTGAGCGCGGCGCGACCGCAGCTCAGGCGGCCTGCGGCGCCAGCCGGAACACCGACACCGCGTCGCTCAGGCGCTCGGCCTGCTCCTTCAGGCTCTGCGCGGCGGCTGCGCTCTGCTCCACCAGCGCCGCGTTCTGCTGCGTCATCTGGTCCAGCTGGTTCAC
>NZ_WVZN01000039.1 GCF_011772445.1 Hydrogenophaga sp.
TTCGCGTCCGGCACCGTCATGCGGCCCATCTTCTCGGCCGCCAAGCTGGCCACGCGCAAGCGTGTGGCCTACGCCGAGGGCGAGGAAGAGCGTGTGCTGCGTGCCTGCCAGATCGTGGTGGACGAAGGCCTCGCCCGGCCCACGCTGATCGGCCGTCCGGCCATCATCGCCCAACGCGTCGACAAATTCGGCCTGCGCCTGAAGGAGGGCCTCGACTACGACGTGGTCAACGTCGAGCAGGACCACCGCTACCGCGACTTCTGGCAGACCTACCACCGCATGACCGAGCGCAAGGGCGTCACGCAGCAGCTCGCCAAGATCGAGATGCGCCGCCGCCTCACGCTCATCGGCACCATGCTGCTGCACAAGGGCGAGGTCGATGGCCTCATCTGCGGCACCTGGGGCACCACCCAGGGCCACTTGCACTACATCGACCAGGTCATCGGCAAGCGCGCCGGCGGCAGCCCCAGCACCGCGCAGGACGTGCGCGTCTACGCCTGCATGAACGGCCTCATGCTGCCCGGCCGCCAGGTGTTTCTGGTCGACACACACGTGAACCACGACCCCTCGCCAGAAGAGCTCTGCGAGATCACGGTGATGGCGGCCGAGGAAATGCTGCGCTTCGGCATCCAGCCCAAGGCGGCCCTGCTGTCGCACTCCAGCTTCGGCTCGTCCAATGAGCCCTCGGCGGTGAAGATGCGCCGCACCCTGGACCTGCTGCGCGAGCAGGCGCCCTGGCTGGAAGTGGACGGCGAAATGCACGGCGACGTGGCGCTGGACCCGGTGGCCCGGGCCGCGCTCATGCCCAATTCCACCCTCAAGGGCGTGGCCAACCTGCTGGTCCTGCCCAACATCGACGCCGCCAACATCGCCTACAACCTGCTCAAGACGGCGGCGGGCGGCAACATCGCGATCGGCCCCGTGCTGCTGGGCGCCGCCCAGCCGGTGCACATCCTCACCCCCAGCGCCACTGTCCGCCGCATCGTGAACATGACGGCCCTGACGGTGGCGGACGCCGGTTTCCACCGCTAAAGCGCAGGCGGGGTTACCCCCCGCCATGTGCTGCGCCTGAGGCGCCTGCCGGGATGTGATCACCAAGGAACACCAGAGCACCCAGGGCGATTGCCTCAGTGACGAATCAGCGTGCCGTCGGGGGCGCGGCTGTACTTGGACAGCATCTCGTCCCACATCTTTCGCGCCTGGCCCGGGTGCCAGAAGTGCGGCACGTAGTCGGTGACCTGCCAGCGGTACTCGGCCAGACCGTCGTTCCAGATCTCGGTGCGGCGCCGGCCGTCGACCTGCAACACGGGCGGCCCCATGTTGAGGTTCACGGTCTCTCGCCAGAAGTCGCGCGCGGCCGTCTCGCCCGCCGTGCCGCCCGGGAAGCTGGTGGGCGGTTCATCGCCGCCGCGGCACTGCCAGACTGGCAGCGGCACGTTCGTCTTCACGATGGGGTTCTGGTAGCTCGCCGGACTGAGGTGCCCTGAATAGCATGGGGCGATGGCCGCGAACAACTGCGGGTACTCGACGGCGATTCGATTGGTCATCGCGGTGCCCATGGAAGACCCGTTAAGAAACAGCCGCGTGTTGTCCACAGCGTAGGTCGCCTGGATGTGTGCGAGCAGGTCCAGGAAAAAGCGCAAGTCGCGCGCGTTCGGGTCCATGGGAACAGCCCAGGTCGCGCCAATACCCTGCGGGTACACGACGATGAAGCCCTCATCTTCGGCTACCGTGTTCCAGTCGGTGATCAGGGACTGGTAACGTGCCGATCCGTTGCGGCCGTGGAACGAGAACAGCACAGGTAGCCGTTGGCCACCGGCGACCAACGCGTCGTAGTTGGACGGCAGGTAGGTCAGCCAGCGCCGCGCGCCGCCCGAAAAGTCCTTGGTGGTCTCGATCAGCTTCATCGACGAGATGGACTCGTTTCGGTGCAGGCTGCCATTGGTGCCCGTGTGGTCGGGGAAGCGGATGGTGCGGTCGAACATCTGCGTCCAGATCTGTTCGCTCACCGCCTTGGACTCACCCCTCGCGCCTGTGCGCAGGTTGGACACCTTGACCGCCTGCACTTCATTGCCGGGGAGCGCATAGGTCATGGTGTCCAGCGCGGTGGACGAATCGGCGCTGGGGGCGCTTGAAACGCCATTCGCGGTGGTCCAGTAGGCCACCTGCTTAATCTCGCTCAAGTTCAGCGCTGAACTGCTGCTACGGATGATCCACGCGGCCATCGCGGACGTGGGGCGCTCGCTTACCGGCAGCTCGAAGGTTGAGTCGGGAGCCACGCCGTCGACGCCGGCCACGGCCCCGGTGAGTTCGGGCGCGACGATCGCCAGATGCTGAGCATGCGCCGCCCCTGCGCCGACGCCGGTCAGGTACATCTGGGCGTTGGAGGCGAGTGAAAACTTGGTCTTCACCGCGGATGAGGCGGCATTGATGTAGTCCAGCTCACCGTTCGACCCGATGTCCCAGGTCTTGTCCTTCGCGTTGGGAAACAAGACGATGAAGCCATACGCGTCCGCCACTTCGCTCCAACGTGTGCGGTCGGCATTCGCCTGGCCGTCCTGTCCGTTGTCGTGCAGGGAGATCACGATGCGTACGCCCCTGGCGTCATACTCTCTCAGGTCGGCGATGTTGGCGGGTGCGTAGACGAAGTAGTCGCGCTCCACGCCGTTGACCGTTACCGCGACCCGTTCGAGCGGGACTGGACTAGCGGGAATGTCGGGTTGAGACGCCACCGGGGGCGGGGTGTCTGCCGGTGGGGCGGACCCGCCACCCCCGCAGGCGACTAGGGTGGCCGCGACGGCCAGCGCGCCGAATCGGGCCGATTGGCGATGGCGCTTTGCATGCATGCTTGACATGTTTTGTCTCCAATGATTGTTTTGATGGCGGCCGCCCCTCCGCCTAGCCCATACGAGGCGTGCAACACCCTGGCTCGCTGGCTAAGGCACGCGCGCGAGCAGGACGACTTGGGGGTACCGGTTACTGCTCCGGGTTCGCGAATTTCGAGGATCTCGTGCCGCTCCTTTTCCGTTGTGGCCGGAGGCGCATCCTCGCGAATGGAGGCATGTTTGAACAATGCCGTTTTTCTTGACTTTCATGCTTTGAAAGCAGCGACCTGCCCGGACACGACATTGGGACTGAGCGCTCCCTCGGCCTTTTGCCTATCGGGCGAATAGGTCAAGTTCCTGCGCCATTTAAGCGCTCTACTTCGTCAGTGCTGTTTCAACTGCCCCGGCCCCAAACTGATCCCCAGAAGCTGGACGAATTTCAAGAGGATCCAAGAAGAAAACGGTCGATCCGAGTCTAAAGATCTGTGCGTCCGCAACGGGGCGCAAAACGAACGCTCGCCGCCCGAGGCCAGCCGGCCGCTCACGCTGCAACTGAGACGCTCGGAGTGGCCCAGTAACCGCAGGGCCAAGCCGGCCAAAACCTACCTGGTCAGCAGCGCTTCGATTGACAGATCGAGTGCCACGGCTAGCCTCGCCAGCGTGTGCAGCGACGGGTTGCGTGCCTGACGTTCGATGTGCGCGATGACGGCTCTGCCGACACCTGATTGCTGCGCCAAGGTTTCCTGGGTCAGCTTCAACCTCTTTCTCGCCGAGACGAGGTTCGATGCCAGAACCTCCTCGATCAAGGTTGCACCGTCCTGTCGGGCCACGGGCCTTTTCCCCACCAGCGAATCCGTTGTGACGCCGAGGGCCCGCGCCAGCTTGTCGACGGCGCGCAATGACACGTTGACATCCCCCTGCTCCAGCAGTTGAAGCATCCGCCGGCTGATATGCGCTTGCTCCGCCAGCGCACTGGAGGTCCAGTTGCCCTGTGCTCGAAGCGCACGGAGGTTCGCCGCCAACTGGGCGAGAACCAGCAGGGTTGCAGGGGGTTGTTCAGACACCAAAAAAGGTTGGCACCGAACATGGTCGAAGTGCTAGTTTGGTGCACAATTTGCGGTCGGTTTTTTTGGGAGCCCACCCGTGTTCATCACCGCCCCCGGCCTTGTCCAGTTTCTCCATCCCTCAAAGGTCGCCCTGAGCCAGACCCACTGGCCCGCCATCACGCTCGCGCTGGAGCGGCCCTGGTACTTGCTCGTCCACGACGTGACCTACAACGGCAAGAAGGTCTCGCAGACCTCCCTGGTGGCCTGGGACCACACGCTGCTGGACCTGCTGGCCCAGATTCCCGTGGCGGACCTCAGCGGCATCGCGCGCCTGGACCGGCGCCACGATGTGGGCTCGAGCTGGGCCCTGGAGTGGATAGGCGCGCTGTGGACGCCTGCGCCTTGCGAGTCTCCTGCCCTTGGCCCCTTGCTGTTCAAGCTGGGCGCCGACCCGCAAGTGCGCAATACCGACCTGTTGCCCGTGGCCGAGGCCCCAGGCCGGCGTCTGCTGTTCGAGGCGTCTTCGAGTCGGCCTGGCGGTGGGTGACCCTCAGGCGTCGTCAGGCAAGCCATACCGAACCTTGCTGACCCCATCCATCGCGATGGGGTGCCATCTGATGTGCGTCGGCAACACGCCTCGGGCGCGCCGGCGCCCGCGTCAGCCGGATCGGGACAGGTCGCCCAACACCCGCAGCGCGTCGTCCAGCCTGTCCCTGGGCACGAACAGGTGGTCGTGATGAAACGCCGACACCACGTTGCACGCGATGCCCTGTTCCGCCAGCGCAGCGCTGATGCGGGCCAGGAAGCCCACGGCGTCCAGGGCCGAATGCACCGTCAGGCTGAGCAGGTGCGATTCGAATTGGTGGGGCAGCCCCAGCGCCTGCGCCTGCAGCAGCGGCACGATGGCCGTCAGGCCCTCGGCCTCATGGAAGGTGCAGACCGGGGTGAGCGCCGGTGGCAGCTGGCCGTCGGGGAAGCAGCAGAAGACGAAGACCTCGGGGTGGACCGAGGGGGTCATCTGTTGGAGGAGGGTGGGGAGGTGGTGTTTGGCGGGCATGTGTTGTTCAGAAGTCCCACGCCCAGCGCTGCGCGCCGCGCATGAGCATCACCCGATGTCGCGTGGCCTTGCAGTGCCAGGTCTGCAGGGTGCCATCGAGGCCGCCTGAGGGCTCGCGCAGGCATTGGGGCACCAGGGCCACCGCACACAGGTGCCCGGGCGCGCGCACCGATTCGTATCTCAACCATTGCACGCCATGCACCACCGCCGCCTCGGCCAGCGCGTGAGTGGCTGTGTAGTCGCTGGCCTTCGTCCACGCCTCGCGCGATTGGCGCCACGGCAGGGCGCTCAGGTCGATGGACATGCCCTCAACCAGCCCCTGGAAGAAGCTGTGTTCGGTCAACAACTCGCGCTCGCGCAGGCCCTCGCTGTCCATGACGAATCGCTGGCGCCAGTACGCGACTTCTGCGCAGGCAGCGAATAAATCCTCGGCCCCATACCACTGTCCTTTGGCATGCGCTGGCCGAAAGCGGCTCGCGTGCGCGGGCGCGTAGCGGAAGGGCGTGGCCAAGAGGTAGTGAAGCCCTTGGCCTGCGGGCGGCAGGGCCGGTTTGCTGGCGTCCAGCAGTTGTTCGAGCAGCGCCTGCTCTTCAGGCCGATCGACCAAGCGCATCGTGGAGACGACGTGCTGGGCCTCGACGCCGCGCCAGGCCTGCATGGTGCGCACGGCGGTTGATCCCTCCGCCTCGAACCATTGATGGCTCCAGGCGCTCACGCAGGCGCCCGCATGCCGTCCAGGTAGTTCAGCGTGGCCACCAGGCCTTCTGCCTTTTGAATCAGTTTGATGGGCGCGCCGCCCAGGGCGTCGTTGGGTGTGCTCATCCAGACTCGGCGCTTGCCGTCGTCCGTGCCCACCAGCGCGTCCAGCGACCGATACACGCGCACCAGCAGCAGGGCGAGCTCGCCTTCCTTGGATTGGGGGTTGAGGGTCTTGTCCCCGCGCACCAGCCGCGAGACGGTGGGCTCACTGAGCCCCAAGGTGCGGCCAAGGTCGGCGCCGGTCAAGCCCAGCAGTTGACCGGCACGCACCGTCGCTTTGGCCAGAACCTGATCGGCCTGGGGGGCATCGGTGGCAAGGGGTGCAGCGTGGCGTTTCACGGTAGTTGGACTTTGATGCTTTCAGGAGAAATATACCAGCCTGAAACACAAAAAAGTATGGTGATTCTGGCCCCCTCACGGAAACGCCGGAATGTCCGGCTCCGTCCCCTCCAGGTGCGCCTCGGGGTGCAGTTCGTGCAGGCGTTTCTCGATGGCCTCGACGCGCCACATGGGCACGTCCACCATCAGCAGCACCCGGCCGCGCTCGATCTGGTCGGTGAAGCGCTGCAGGCGCTTGCTGGGGGTGGAGATGCCGATCATGGAAGACGTCCAGGTGCCGAACACGGCGCCGAAGATGGCGAGTGCGGGGGCGACGATGCCCCACTGCGTCTCGGGGCCGCCGATGGGGTAGAGCACGGCCACCAGCGCCCCCAGCAGCCCGCCGACGCCGGCGCCGACGATCAGGCCCATCTCGGCCGAGCGCACCACGTCGGAGGTCTGCAGCACGTTGGCCGCGTGCAGGCCGCGCATGTCGCTGCCTTCGCGGGCGACGAAGTGGATGTGGCGCTCCTCGATGCGCGCCAGCAGCAGGTCGTCCATGGTGGTGCGGGCGCTTTTCAGGTCAGGCAGAAGCCAGTAGATGCGTTTGCGCATGATCAACTCCTCTCGGGCGGTTTCAATGGTGGGCGCTTGTCTTGGCATCCTCCAGCGGCGCGAAGAACTCGCCGCGCGACAGGAAGGTGTAGTCGGCCTCCAGCGCACCGATGCCGATGAGCGTGATCAACAGCAAGGGCGGCACCAGGATGGCGTAGATGAGCGCCAGGCGCTCCCAGACCATGTGCATGAAGACGGCGACGATGAGGCCCGCCTTCAGCAGCATGAACACGACGATGAGCGACCAGCGCCACAGGCCCTGCAGCTGGTAGTAGTCGACCATGTAGGAGGCCGCGCTCAGCACGAACAGCAGGCCCCAGATCTTGAAGTAGATGCCCAGGGGATGGTGCTGGCCCTGGTCGTGGGCGGGCTCGTGCAAGCCGCCGCCGTGCCCGGTCTGCTGTGCGTGTTGTGCCTGGTCCATGTCGGGCTCCCCGGTCTACCAGAGGTAGAAGAACGCGAAGATGAACACCCACACGAGGTCCACGAAGTGCCAGTACAGGCCCATGATCTCCACGATCTCGTAGTTGCCCTTGCGGTGGGTGAGGAAGCCGGGCCGCTCGTGTTCGAGGTCGCCGCGCGCCACCTTGGCGGCGACGATGAGCAGGAAGATCACGCCGATGCTCACGTGCGTGCCGTGAAAGCCCGTGATCATGAAGAAGCTGGCCCCGAATTGCGCCGCGCCCCAGGGGTTGCCCCAGGGCCGCACGCCTTCGGAGATCAGCTTGTACCACTCGAAGGCCTGCATGCCGACGAAGGTGGCGCCCAGCAAGGCGGTGGCCATCAGCAGCCAGAAGGTTGTCTTGCGGTCGCGCCGGTAGCCGTAGTTGACCGCCAGGGCCATGGTGCCGCTGCTGGAGATCAGCACGAAGGTCATGATGGCGATGAGCAGCAGGGGCACGTTCTCGCCGAACATCATGAGCGAGAACACCTCGCTGGGGTTGGGCCAGGGCGTGACGGTGGACATGCGCACCGTCATGTAGGCGATGAGGAAGCTGCCGAAGACGAAGGTGTCCGAGAGCAGGAAGATCCACATCATGGGCTTGCCCCAGGGCACGCCTTTGAAGGCACGCTGGTCCGAGGCGATGTCGCGCACCGCGCCGCGCCAGCCTTCGCCGCCTGCCACCGTCGCCGGGTTCGTCATGGTTCGCCTCCGTTCCGATGGTCCGCTCAGATGGGCGTGGAGGAACAGATCGCCAGCCCCAGGTCTTCCGACACCAGGAGGGCGTAGAGCAGCACCCACACCGCGAGCAGGAAGTGCCAGTAGGTGGCGCACAGCTCGGCCGCCAGCCGTGTGCGCGCGGGGTCGGTGCCGCGCCAGACGCGCCGCGAGGCCCGCGCCCAGGCCACCAGCCCGCCCAGCACGTGCAGGCCGTGCACCGCCGTGAAGAGGTAGAAGAAGGCCGTGGCCGCGCTGCTGGCGAGCAGGAAGCCGGCCTCGTGGTACTGCTTCCACACGAGGAGTTGGCCCGCCAGGAAGGCGAAGCTCAGCAGGCCGCTGGCGGCCAGGCCGCGGCGCAGCTTGCTGGTGTCGGCCCGGCGCGCGGCGAACACGGTCCATTCCATGGCGATGCTGGCGCCCGCCAGAAAGGCGGTGTTGAGCAGCAGCAGGCGCGGGCGCGGAATGGGGCTCCAGTCGGCCAGGTCCAGCCGCATGGCGTAGGCGCTGGCGAACAGCACGAACAGCGAGCTGGCCACGCCGAGGAAGACCCACAGCGCCACCTTGGCCGTGGGCCTGGCCGTCAGGCCCACGCGCACCTCGGGCACCACCACCTCGGCGCGCCAGGGCTCCACCAGGGTCTGGCGCACCAGCCACCAGACGATGACGGCCATCATCAGCGCAAAGAAGCTCAGGCCGATGGTCATGGCATCAGGCTCCGGGTGGCCGGTCGTCCCTGGCCCAGGCTTCGGCCGCCACTTCCGAGGGCGGCACGTTCTGCGGGATGTAGTCGGTCCTGAGGCCCGGCACGCCGTAGTCGTAGGCCCAGCGGTGCACCGTGGGCAGCTCCGGGCCGAAGTTGCCGTGGGCGGGCGGCGTTTCTGGCGTCATCCATTCCAGGCTGGTGGCCTGCCAGGGGTTGCCGCCCGCGGGCTTGCCCCTGAAGTAGCTGTGCGCCAGGTTGTAGAGAAAAACCAGTTGCGCGGCGCCGACCACGAAGGCCGCCAGTGAGATCCAGGCATTGAGCAGGTGCGCCGAGTCCGGGATGAAGCTGGTGCCGCCGACCCCGTAGTAGCGCCGCGGGATCCCCATGAAGCCCAGGTAGTGCATGGGGTAGAAGATGGCGTAGGTGCCGACGAAGGTCACCCAGAAGTGCAGCTTGCCCAGGGTGTCGTCGAGCATGCGCCCGGTGATCTTGGGGTACCAGTGGTAGATGGCACCGAACACCACCAGCACCGGTGCGATGCCCATGACCATGTGGAAGTGGGCGACGACGAACATGGTGTCCGACAGCGGCACGTCGACCACCACGTTGCCGAGGAACAGGCCCGTGATGCCGCCGTTGACGAAGGTGAAGATGAAGGCGATGGCGAACAGCATCGGCACGTTCAGGCGGATGTTGCCCCTCCACAGCGTGAGCACCCAGTTGTAGACCTTGATCGCCGTGGGCACCGCGATGATCAGGGTGGTGGTGGCGAAGAAGAAGCCGAAGTACGGGTTCATGCCGCTCACGTACATGTGGTGCGCCCACACGATGAAGCTCAGTCCGCCGATGATGAGGATGGCCCACACCATCATGCGGTAGCCGAAGATGTTCTTGCGCGAGTGCACGCTGATGAGATCGGACACGATGCCGAAGGCCGGCAGCGCCACGATGTAGACCTCGGGGTGGCCGAAGAACCAGAACAGGTGCTGGAACAGCAGCGGGCTGCCGCCGGTGTGGTCGAGCTGCTGGCCCATGGAGACCAGCGCCGGCATGAAGAAGCTGGTGCCCAGGGTCTGGTCGAGGAACATCATGATGGCGCTGACGAGCAGCGCCGGGAAGGCCAGCAGCGCGAGGATGGTGGCCATGAAGATGCCCCACACGGTGAGCGGCAGCCGCATCATGGTCATGCCGCGGGTGCGGGCCTGCAGCACGGTGACCACGTAATTGAGGCCGCCCATGGTGAAGCCGATGACGAACACGCCCAGCGAGATCAGCATCAGCAGGATGCCCCAGCTGGCGCCTGGGGTGCCGTCCAGGATGGCCTGTGGCGGATAGAGCGTCCAGCCCGCGCCGGTGGGCCCGCCGGGCACGAAGAAGCTGGCCACCAGGATGAGCACAGCCGCCAGGTACAGCCAGTAGCTGAGCATGTTGATGTAGGGAAACGCCATGTCGCGCGCGCCGACCATCAGCGGAATGAGGTAGTTGCCGAAGCCGCCCAGGAACAGCGCCGTCAGCAGGTAGATCACCATGATCATCCCGTGCATGCTCACCAGTTGCAGGTAGACGGCCGGGTCGATGAACGAGACCTGGCCCGGAAAACCCAGCTGCAGTCGCATGAGCCAGGAGAACACCAGCGCCACCAGGCCGATGGCCATGGCCGTCAGGCCGTACTGGATGGCGATGACCTTGGCGTCCTGGCTCCAGATGTATTTGCCGATGAAGGTCTTCGGGTGGTAGAGGTGGACCTCCGCCACCTCCGCCGGTGGGGCGATTTCGGTTTCGTCGTGCGCCGCATGCGTGCTCATTGCGCCTCCCCCTTGGTGCGGATTCCACGCGAGTTGATGTAGGCAACGATGTCACCGACCGCGGCTTCGTCCTTGAGCATTCCCGAGACCAGTGCCATCTGCCCGCCGTGGATGTCCTGCGGGTGCACGCCGCGCACGCCATCGCGGAAGTTCGTCAGTTGCCTGGCCAGGTACCAGTCGTTCATGCCTTGCAGCCGCGGCGCGTTGGTGGCGGCGATGCCCTGTCCCTCGGCACCGTGGCAGGAGGCGCAGGTGGCCCAGCGCGCGCGCCCTTTCTCGGCGTTGCCGATGATGGTGTTGGCCGGCCGGGTGTCGGGCAGCGTGGCGATGTAGGCCACCACGTCGGCGATGGCGCGGGCATCCGCCAGCGTGGCCGCCATGGGCGCCATGGTCTTGCCGAAGCGGTCCCTCTCGTGCGTGCCGCGGGCGCCGCTCTTGTACAGGTGCAGCTGCCGCTCGAGGTACCACGCGTTCTGTCCGGCGAGCTTGGGCGCGTTGAACGCCAGATTGCCTTCGCCATGGGCGCCATGGCAGGCGGCGCACACGGCATAGAGGCCCTTGCCGATCGTGACATCGGGGGCTGGCCGGTCGCCCAGCTGGGCGTAGGTGGGCTGCTGTTGCAGCCAGGCGGCGTAAGCGGCGGGCTCCTCCACCACCAGGCGGCCGCGCATGGCGAAGTGGCCGACGCCGCACAGTTCCTCGCACAGCAGGTCGAAGGAGCCGGTGCGCGTGGGCGTGAACCAGAAGTAGGTGACCAGGCCGGGCACCAGGTCCATCTTCACGCGCATTTCCGCGATGGCGAAGTTGTGCAGCACGTCCTTGGAGCGCAGCAGCAGCTTGATCGGCTCGCCCAGCGGCACCCGCAGCTCCGGCGTGCTCAGCAGGATGTCGTCGCGGCCGGCGGGGTCGGTGGGGCTCATGCCGAAGGGGTTGGCGTCGCTCATGTAGCGGGCGTGGGTCCTGCCGAGCTTGCCGTCCTGGCCGGGCAGGCGATAGCTCCAGTGCCATTGCTGCGCCACCACCTCCACCACCCGTGCGTCCTGTGGCGCGTGAACGACCTGGGACCACACCACCAGGCCGGGCGCGAGCATGGCGGCGACGCCGACGGCGGTGAGGATCAGCAGCCACCACTCGAGCTTTTTGTTCTCGGGCTGGTATTGGGCGTGTGAGCCGGGGCGGTGGCGGTAGCGGATCACCGCCCAGGCCATGAAGAGACTGAGCGCGACGAAGACGGCACCCGTCACCCAGAAGGTGATGCCGATGGTGGTGTCGATGGCCTGCCAGTTGGAGGCGATCGGCGTGAAGTACCAGGGACTCAGGAAGTGGAAGAGGACCGAGCCCAGCGCCAGGACGACGAGTGCAAGGGCGATCGCCATCCTAGGGCTCCGCCGCTGTCCGTTTCAGCCGCCAGTAGAGGAAGGCGGCCACACAGCCGAAGACGAGGTGCGCGGCCAGGGTTTCTGCGCCGCGCAAGAGAGCCAGCCAGGGGAAGAACGCGGTGAGCACACCGAAATTCAACAGGTACAGCAGCCATCCCATGGCCGCGCCCGCCGCCAGCGCCTTGAGCGGCTCGGTGTCGAGCCGCAACTGGACCAGCAAGCTCGCCATCACCAGCCCGAAGACGATGCCCAGCGCGTAGTGGGTGATCAGCGCGATGGAAACCACGCCCACGCTGAAAGGGTAGTCGGCCGGGGGTGGGGATGCGCCGCTGAAGATCAGCGCAATCATGTGGGACGTCCGCCAGGGGCCGTGGGGGTGGAAGATGGCCGACCAGAGCAGATCCAGGACCATCAGCACGGCACCTGCGGCGAATCCTGCGACCGCTGCCGCAGCCCAGTCCACCGCGCGCCATTGCCAGCTGCGCAACCCAAGAAACGTGTCCATGGCGCCTCCCTCTGTCGAGAGATGTCCCCATGCTGTCCCGGCTTGCGCCGGAGCAACGCCGGTCGTTCTTGTACACCCGTTGAAGCGGCAAAGCAATCCAGCGCGCCGGCTCACGGTGATTGCTGCGCTGCAGTGCAAGGCACGCTGCAGCGCAGCGAGCCTTTAGCGAGGTGGCATGCGATCGAACACCGTCAACGCAGGATCGACCACGTCCCAAGGGAGACCGCGCACGCCATAGGTGAGGGCCTGCGGCGCGAAGCGAGCGGGTTCGTCCAGGCTGCCCGCAGGCACGGCGATCAGGTCCGGCATCGCAGCAAAGCGCAGGAAGACCGGCGTGCCGCACACCGGGCAGAAGGAATGGGTTTTCACGTTGCCGCTGTCGGTCTTCACGTCCCAATCGCTGGCCTCGCCGGTGATGGCCATGTCGGCGCGCGCGGCGAAGGTGAGCCAGGCGCCGTGGCCGCTGCCGCTGCGCTGCTGGCAGTGGCGGCACTGGCACAGGTTCTGGAACACGGGCGCGTGGGGCGTGGAATAACGAATCGCGCCGCAGGCGCATCCGCCGGTGTAGATGGGGGTGCTCATGTCGGGCTCCGGTGGGGGTGGTTGTCAGGCGGCCTTCGGCTGCGCGAAGACGTCGATGCCTTGCCCGGTTTCGAGCAGGGATTTGAGGCTGGAGAGCACGATGGGCCAACCCTTCTGGATGCCCGTGGCCATGCCGCTGCCCGCCTGCAGTTCGTCGTGGGTCACCGTCAGGCGCACCATGCCGTCGTACTCGGCGATGTCGAAGCTGACGCGACTGGCGGCGGCGGGGTCGTCGGCTTGCGAGGGGTTGGCCCAGCTGATGACCAGGCGCCTGGGTGGCGCGATCTCGATCACCTTCCCCACCAGCTTCACGTCGCGTTGCTCGTCGGCCCGCACGTGCTGCCAGGGCGATCCGGGTGCCCAGTCGGACACGTTCTCGTGGCCCCAGTAGCGGCGCGCGATGTCGGGTTGGGTGATGGCCTCGAACACCTTGTCGGGTGTGGAGCGGATGTAGGTCACGTAGACGAAGCTGGTCTTGTCCTGGCTCAAGGTCACTCTCCTTCGAGTTGCTGCTTCAGGTCGTGCAGCAGGCTCAGCCGCTGACGTTCGAATTTGCGCACCCACCGCTCGTACACCTCGTGCAGCGGCACCGGGTTGACGAAGTGCAGCTTCTCCCGGCCGCGCCACACCGTGCTCACCAGGTTGGCCGCTTCCAGCAGCCCGATGTGTTGCGTGGCCGATTGCCGCGTCATGTCCAGGTGCTCGCACAGTTGGCCGAGCGTTTGCCCGTTGTTCTCCACCAGCAGGTCGAGCAGCTTTCTGCGTGTGGGATCGGCCAGTGCCTTGAAAACCTTGTCTGCGTCCATCGGTGTTGTGAGTGCGTGGGTGGACTATATGCAGGCAAATACCTGCATGTCAAGTGTGGGGTTGGCGAAGGTCTTGCGGGAGAAGGGTCGCTCGGACGGCGTCAGGGCTTGGGCGCGCCTTCGGGCCCGGCATCGAAGTCCTCCGGCGGCGTCAGCCTGAGCAGGGCCTTGGCCTGTTCCACCGTGCCGGCCAGCCACTGGTCCAGGTCGCCACGTTCGGGGAGAAGGTCGGAATCAGACCCCAGCGACCCACCACCAGCTCGGTGTCGTAGCCCGCGTCATTGCGCGCGCGGCGGATGAAGGGGCCGGCCTGGCGCGGGAACAACTCGACGCCGAACGCCGGCAGGATCCAGGCGTCCTGGTTGTGGCGGCCAATGTGCCATTCGCGTTCGATGGCGGCTTGGCGGGGGGTGATGTAGCGGGTGCACATGCGGGCGGGGCGGCGGGGTTCTGATGAATGTCTGAAGCATGCACGAAACCGGCTTGAACTACCGCCTTGGCGGTATGGGCGCTTCGCGCCGCTCCTGATGTGATCGCGCGCGCCGTGCAAGTGGCACGGCGTTGGTGATCCGCATCAAGGAGGGAGAGGATGAACAGGAACCGCCACCGCGTGGTGTTCAACGCTGCGCGCGGGCTGCGCATGGTGGTGGCCGCGCTGTGGTTGCCCGGTGCGAACGCCCAGATCGTGGCGGACCCCAGCGCCCCCGGCAACCAGCGTCCCACGGTGCTGACCGCGCCCAACGGCGTGCCCCTGGTCAACATCACCACGCCCAGCGCCGCCGGTGTCAGCCGCAACACCTACCGCCAGTTCGACGTCGGCTCCCCCGGCGCCATCCTCAACAACAGCCGCACCGCCACGCAGACGCAACTCGGCGGTGGGGTCGCGGGCAACCCCTGGCTCGCCACCGGCCCCGCGCGCGTCATCGTCAACGAGGTCAACTCCAACAACCCCAGCTACCTGCACGGCCCCATCGAAGTCGCCGGCCAGCGCGCCGAGGTCATCGTCGCCAACCCCTCGGGCATCCAGGTCAACGGCTCCACCTTCATCAACGCCCTGGGCGTCACCCTCACCACCGGCACCCCGGTCTACAAGGGCGGCTCGCTCGACTCCTACATCGTGCAGCGCGGCAGCGTCGGCATCTTCGGTGGCGGCCTGGACACGAGAGGCGCCGACTACACCGCCATCTTCGCGCGCGCCACCGAGGTCAACGCCGGGCTCTGGGCCAACTACCTGAAGCTGGTGAACGGCGCCAACACCGTGGACGCCGCCACGCACGCGCCCACGGGGCCCGCCACGCCTGTGGGCGAGCCNNGGCATGTACGCCAACCACATCTTCATGGTCGGCACCGAGAAGGGCCTGGGGGTGAACAACGAAGGCGTGCTCTCCAGCGCGGCGAGCAACCTGGAGCTGCACGCCGACGGGCGTCTCATCAACAAAGGCGCGCTCATCGCGGGCGGGAACCTGAACGTGAAGGTGCAGGCGCTGCACAACGGCGGTCGCGTCTACGGCGAGCAGGTCGCCATCGCCGCCGAGCAGGTGGTCAACGAAGAGAACGCCGTCATTGCCGCGAGAGAGCGCCTGGCCATTGAGGCGGGTGAATCCATCAGCAACCAGCGCGGCGCACTCCTCCTGAGCGCAGGCGACATGGCCCTCTTGGCCGACCGGGTGGAGAACCGCTCCGCGCGCATCGAGGCCCTGGGCGATCTGGACATCGACGCGCGCGTGCTCCTCAACGCCAACGAGCACCTGCAGACCGAAGTCATCCGCGACGGCGGCGCCACCACCACGCGCACCCTGTACTTCACCGCCACGGGCGCAGTCGATGCGACCGAAGTCGCCTGGATGGCCGTCAAGCCCGTGGGGTCTATCTTCGGCGACGGGGCGTGGGACGAGTACAGCGCCCACGGCCGCTCCTGGCTGTTCACTCAGGCCAGCGCGCAGGCCCTGGCGGCATCCGACTCCGTGTTCGCCGACCCCCGCCTGGCCACCTGGTACCACGGCCCCGAGCCGTATGTGGCCGCCGGCATGGTCACCCAAGGCAGCGGCGACAGCGAAACCCTCGTTTGGGCCGAGGCCCAGTTCGCCTACACCCGAGACGACCCGATCTGGGCCGCCCTGGGCATCGCCCCACCCGCGGGCGACGCCCCCGGCCCCATGCCGCGCCCCCTCAGCGCCGACAGCGAGATCAGCGGCGACACGCCCCAGTACCGCGAAGCCCTGCAGCAATGGCAGGCGCAGGCCGCCCCCTGGGTGGCCCTGGGCCAGAAGCTCACGGTGCTTCGAGGTGCCATCAACGCCGAGCTGCTCCCCTTCGACATCTACCAGCGCGTCACCGAGACCCAGCCCACGCTCAAGACCGTTCAC
>NZ_WVZN01000015.1 GCF_011772445.1 Hydrogenophaga sp.
GCATCCACGCGCTGCTCTGCTGCGTGAACTGGTTCCAGTAGTTGTTGTCGAGTTGCCCGCTGGAATTCAGCCGCGAGAGTTGGTACTCGGCCTGGTTGCGCTGGTACTGGTCGAAGAGGTCGTAGCTGGCGAAGCCGGTGTGCAGCGATTCGTGGTTCCACTGCCCGTCCATGCCGTTGTCGATGCGCACCTGAGAGAACCCCGCACTGAGGTGCGTGGTCTGCGTCATCAGGTCGTAGCTGCCGTTGCCGTCGCTGTCGCTGTCGGCTAGGCTCCACTCGCTTTGCGCGCGAATCTCGCCCTGCAACCCGGTTTGCAGGCCTTCGAAGCGGTAGGTTTCTTCGCCCGTGGCGTCGCTGCTGATCTGGCGGATGTCGTACTGCGCGATCAGGCTGCCATCGTCGCCGTCCACGTCGCCCACGTAACTGCGGCTGTAGATGGTCTGGCCCCCTTCGGCGTTGGGGATGACCATGTGGTACGTGCCATCACTGACGTTGGCGGTGATGGCCGCACCACCGCTGTAGTGGTAGGTGATGCTGCCGTCGGCATGGCGCTCGGGCAGGTACAAGGTCGTGCCGGCCGCGATCTGGCTCAGGTCGGATATCCCGGGGTTGCTCACCGCCACGGCTTGCTGGAAGTCGCCCCAATCGCTGAACCCTCCGGGCTGGCCCTTCTGCACAGCAAATGCGTCCCAGACAGTTCCACCGGCATTGACCGTCACGGCGTGGGCATTGGCCGTCTCGATCAGAAGGTAGTCGGTGCTGATGCGTGTGGGCGCGTCTGGTGGCGGTGCGATGTCGATCGCTTCGGGCAGCGAGACGATGGGTTCGGAGGAAACGCTCACGCTCAGGGACAGACCGCCCGCAGAGCCGGAACCGGGGGTTGCGGCGCCTTCGGGCCAGATGTAGGTGTTGAAGGCCCATTCGGAGATGTAGTCCCCGAACGCTGCGCCGAATGCCATACCTGCCAGAACTGAAACCGGCTTTATACGTGCGGGCACGTTAATTCCCGCGCCCATGGCACCGCCGACATACGTACCAGTCGCGCCACCCACGGCACCAACCGCCACCTTTGCGACCTCTCGTGGATCACCAGACGATATGGCGAACGACAATTTCACAGCATCGTTTGCAACATCAAATGCCACGCCCGTCAGGATCGCCCCCTTGGGTAGGGAGCCTTGCAATGCCCCGCTTGTGTATAGCGCATTCACCTTGTCTTTGAACATCCCATACACGCCACCGGACACGGTAAACATCACATCCATGAGTTTCGTGCCATCCACTTGATTCTGATTGCCATCGCTCATTTCCGACCACCCTTCTCATTGAAACCAAAACTGCGACATGCAGCAATGAACAAATCGATCGCACCAAGAGGCGCACATGCTGCGCCGACATATACCAAGGGAATCAACACAAACTGGCCGAGGCCGCTCTCAAGAAGGAATCGCTCGAACTGCGTAATGGAAAGCTTCGTTTCAAATGCAGCACTCGAATAAACCACAAACGACGCCACGAGACCAAATAGCGCAAGGCCAATTGCCTTCAGTCGTTGACCTGCCCCTTGCACTCCAACTCTCCTGTTCGGTAGCTCACCCAACAGATAGAGAAGATAACAACAGGAAAGCATCAAGCTGTTTGCATACCATGCACTAAGATATAGCGACTTCAGCACCGACTCTTGTCCACCCCAATAGGTCGCGATATTTATTAGTGAGGGCGGATAGAATAAATAGTCCTTCAACGCCGCACCGAGAAAATCATACGTGGCATCACGAAAAATAAACACAAATACCGCAGGCCACACTATCCACACAACGAGCGACACGGAAAAAAAATTTCCCAAGCCATCGTCACGAGCTGCGCCTTCGCTCACATTGACAGGTTTCGTCATTTTCAACATCCTCCCACCACTCATTCAAGCCGAGTCCGCAGAGTGGCATCAACTCCACTCGATCAAACAAAACCAGTGGCGCGAAATTTAGCCGATCCGCTTGCCCGTGCAAAAGCACCAATACCCCCTCGGCCGCAAAATTCATGAATTCATAATTTGCATGTCCGTTCAATATCTGGCGACCAACAACTCAGCGCGTGGGCCACTCGCCCACTCGGGGCCCGCATTGACGCACATGCGACGCGATTCGGGATTTCGCCACCACTGATTCGCCACTCATGCGAGGCCCGCCCCGTTTGGCAATGCCTGCGCGGAATGCCCCGACGACGTGCACCCCGCCACGCCCACCTGCGACGTCACGGTCAACATCACCAAATACGAGGCGTAATCCGACCGCAAGCGTTCCATCATCACGCCGACCGCCTCTTCTTTGCTGCGGCCGGGCATCACCCCATGAATCAGTTGCAGATCATGGCCTTGAGCGTTATGACAGAAATCAAGGATGCGGGTAGCGGCGCATGGCGATCACTCTGCGGATCGCGGGATGCAATCAGCGGCGAAGCATAGCCATCATTGGCATCAATTGACTTGAAGTTTCTCTGATGAATTGCAGTTGGCCGCTGCAATTGATCGAACGTTCAAATAAGACCATTGCCCGGCATTGACCGAATGCAGCCGCCGCCCAGGCACGAAAAAGGCGGCCCGTGGCCGCCTGAGAGAAAACGCCGCGCCACCCTTCGGGCGCGGCCGTCAGCCTTGTGTGCCCGCCCTCAGCGCTTCCCCGAGTTCTTCAGCGCCTGCTGGGCCACCGCATCCAGCGCCTCGTCCACCACGCTGTGATCGGCCACGACGCGCAGCTTGTCCTGCTCGATCAGGCGGTCCACGCCGCGGCGCGTCATGGACATGGATTTGCCCGAGGCGGTGCCGAACAGGAACAGCGTGCCGTGCGGGCTGGCCCAGGTGAGCTGCACGCGCAGGGCCTGGCCCTCCTGCTGCAGGTCGAACCAGCTGCCCACGGTGAGCGAGGTGGCGTCGCGCAGCACCATCTCGGCCTTGATGTCGAGCCAGTCGCGCTGCATCGGCTGGGTGGCCTGGAAGCCGGGCTGGGTCGTTTCGGGCAGTGACTCGTCGTAGAAGTTGGTTTCCTTCGCCTCGTGCTGGCGCATCCAGAGCTCGGCGTCGTCGGGGTTGAGCACGCTGGCGTCGGCCTCGGGCTCGGCTGGTGCGGGTGCGGCGGCCTCGCTGCTGCGCTGGGTCTTGTAGGCGGCCTCGTGCAGGCCCATCAGGGTCTGGAAGAAGGCCTCGACCTTGTCACGCGGGTAGTCGATCGAGTCCAGGCCTTCGCGCAAGGTGCGCAGCACCGGCGGGATGATGCGCACGAGGCGCGGCCGGTTCTGGCTGGCCAGCGCGAGCTGGCTGGACCACAGCAGGTCGGCCAGGATGTCGACGTAGCGCCGGGAGTTCGAATCGCCCGAGGTCATGGGCGGGTTGTCGGCCTCGTCGATGCGCGCCTTGGCCACCACCTGCGCCCACACACCGGTGAGGAAGCGGCGAACGGGGCCGGGCGCCTTGGGGTAGTCGGGCCGGGCGCGAAACTCGTTGGCGATCTTCTCGGCCAGCAGCTTGCGCTGCTCCACCTTCACCAGGGTCTGCACGGCTCGGCCACGCGCCTCGCGCTCGCCGCGCGGCACGGCGCGGTCTTCGGACTGGCGCAACTGGTCGAGCAGCGTGGGGAAACGTTCGGACAGGTCGGTCTTGCTCGAGCGGCGCAGCTCGTACACCACGTGCCGCAGCTCTTGCAGGAAGCCGCTGTAGCCCTCGTCCTGCTCGCTGGTGAAGGCCAGGCTGCGCGCGGTCACGGCGTCGAGCAGGCGCCGGGCGGGGTTGTTGCGGTCGGCGAAAAAGCGCGGGTTGCTGGCGGCGAGCTCCAGCAAGGCGGGCTTCATCTCCTGCAGGTGGTTGCGCACGGGCTTGAGCAGGCGCTTGTCGGCGGCGATGCGCTGCATCATCAGCGTCACCACCTCGCCGGCCAGCGCACGGGTCATGCCGTCGTTGCTGCGGCGCGAGGCGTCGCCGCCGTCCAGGTCGCCGACCAGCAACTGGTGCAGGTGGTCGAGCGTGAGCAGGGCTTCCTGGTCGCTCATCGGGCCTTCGAGCAGGTCCTGTCCTGCGAGGGCCTCCTCCGGCAGGACGCGCGATTCGGGCGCCATCACCACCGCGTAGCCCGCCGGTTGCACGCCCTGCGCGCCCAGCCAGTCGGCCAGGTGGCGGTAGAACACGTCGAGCGATTCGCCCATCGGCTTGGCGCCCACCTGCAGCCAGCGCGCCCGCGCCGCCGGCGTCACATCAATGGATTTGAGGGCCGAGAGCAGTGTGTCGACGAACACCTGCACGCGCAGCGGGTTGAGTTCGGCATTGACCACCTTGAAGCCCTGCGCGGTGGACAGGCGCGAGGTGAGCTCGTTGAAGGCGTCTTCGGCCGACAGCATGGCCGTCTGCTGCACGCGCGCGATTTCGACGCGCTCGTGCACTTGGTCGTCGCCCATCAACTCGAGTTCGTCGAGACTGAGCGAGGGCTTGCGCGCCTGGCCTGGCGTGGCGGGCGCCTGTTCGAGGCGGTCGGCCAGGGCCGAGAGCCAGTGCCTGGCGACCACCTCGCGCTGGCGGTGCACCGACTGGTGGGCCTCCAGCAGGGCCTGGCGTTCGTGCGGCTGGGTCTGGATCAGCTCGCGTTCGCGCAGCAGGGCGTGCACGCGGTCGATCCACACGGGGATCCATTGCCGGCACTGGTCCAGCGCCTCCTTCAAACACAGGTCGAGGGCCGGGAGCGGGGAATTGGGCATGGCAAGGGCATCAGCGTCGAAAGGCGGGGGCATTGTGCCCCCGGCACCATATCCCCAAAAGGGGGGAAAGCGTGTGCCCGACCCGGCAATTCAGGTTCAGGTGTCGCCCGATGCCGACATCAGATCGCGCCAACCCTGCGGGCCCAGGCGGCGCAGCGTGTCCATGTTGCGGGCCACGATGGCCTCGGCGTCGCCGCCTTCACTGGCCACGGCGCGGGCCACGCTGTCCTCGCGCAGCAGGTGCAGCGTGGGAAAAGGTGAGCGGTTGGTGGCGTTGGTGATGTCGTCGGGCTCGGTGCCCTCGAACTGGTAGTCGGGGTGAAAGCTGGCCACCTGGATCACGCCTTCCAGGTCGTGCTCGGCCACCACCTCGTCGGCGATGCCGAGGAAGTCGTTGAAGACCTCGAAGTCGGGAAACAGCGTGGGGTGCACGATGAGCGTGGTGTCGATCTGCTCGGGGGGCGTGTCCTTGAGCAGATCGAGTTCACGGTCCAGGTCGTCGAGCAGGCCGTCGATGTGGCGCGCGGAGCTCACGACGATGCGCACCTGGTTCTTCACCCACACGGCGCGCGCGAAGGGGCACAGGTTCAGGCCGATGACGGCCTTTTCGATCCAGTGCCGCGTCGCGGCGATGACCTGCTCGTCGGTCACGCCAGGCTCTTGAAGCGCGGGCGCTTGGGCGCGGCGCCCTCCTCACCCAGGCGCTGCTTCTTGTCGGCCTCGTATTCCTGGTAGTTGCCGTTGAAGAAGAACCACTGGCTGTCGCCTTCCGCGGCCAGGATGTGCGTGCAGATGCGGTCGAGGAACCAGCGGTCGTGGCTGACGACGAGCGCCGAGCCCGCGAACTCCAGCAGCGCCTCTTCCAGCGCGCGCAGGGTTTCCACGTCGAGGTCGTTCGAGGGTTCGTCGAGCAGCAGCACGTTGCCGCCCTCGCTGAGCATCTTGGCCAGGTGCAAGCGGCCACGCTCACCGCCCGAGAGGTTCTTCACCAGCTTCTGCTGGTCGCCGCCCGAGAAGTTGAAGCGCCCGCAATAGGCGCGGCTGGGCATCTGGAACTTGCCCACGGTGATCATGTCGAGGCCGCCCGAGATGTCCTCCCACACGGTCTTGTCGCCGGCCAGGCCGTCGCGGCTCTGGTCCACGGCGGCGATCTTCACGGTCTGGCCGATCTTGACCTCACCGCTGTCGGGCTGTTCCTTGCCGGTGATGAGCTTGAACAGCGTGGACTTGCCCGCGCCGTTGGGGCCGATGATGCCCACGATGGCGCCCGCGGGCACGGTGAAGCTCAGGTTGTCGATCAGCAGGCGGTCGCCGTAGCTCTTGCTGACGTTCTTGAACTCGATGACCTCGTTGCCCAGGCGGTCCGCCACGGGGATGAAGATCTCGTTGGTCTCGTTGCGTTTCTGGTAGTCGACGTCGCTCAGTTCCTCGAAGCGGGCCAGGCGCGCCTTGCTCTTGGCCTGGCGGCCCTTGGCGTTGGAGCGCACCCACTTGAGCTCTTCCTTCATGGCCTTGCGGCGCGCGTCTTCGGTGCGCTGCTCCTGCTCCAGGCGGGCCTCCTTCTGCTCCAGCCAGCTGGAGTAGTTGCCCTTGTAGGGAATGCCGTGGCCGCGGTCGAGTTCGAGGATCCACTCGGCCGCGTTGTCGAGGAAGTAGCGGTCGTGGGTGATCGCGACCACGGTGCCGGGGAAGCGCTGCAGGAAGTGCTCCAGCCACTCCACGGACTCGGCGTCCAGGTGGTTGGTGGGTTCGTCGAGCAGCAGCATGTCGGGCTTGCTCAGCAGCAGGCGGCACAGCGCCACGCGGCGCTTTTCGCCACCGGAGAGCAGACCGATCCTGGCGTCCCAGGGCGGCAGGCGCAGCGCGTCGGCGGCGATCTCGAGCTGGTGCTCGGAGTCGGTGCCGGCGGTGGCGATGATGGCCTCGAGCTGGGCCTGCTCGGCCGCGAGCGCGTCGAAGTCGGCGTCTTCCTCGGCGTAGGCGGCGTAGACCTCTTCCAGCCGCTTCTGGGCCTGGCGCACCTCGCCCATGCTGTCTTCCACGGCCTCGCGCACGGTCTGCTCGTCGTTGAGCCTGGGCTCCTGCGGCAGGTAGCCGATGCGGATGCCCGGCATGGGGATCGCCTCGCCTTCGATCTCCTTGTCGATGCCGGCCATGATCTTGAGCAGCGTGGACTTGCCGGAGCCGTTGAGGCCGAGCACGCCGATCTTGGCCCCCGGGAAGAACGACAGCGAGATGTCCTTGAGGATCTGGCGCTTGGGCGGCACGATCTTGCCGACCCGGTTCATGCTGAAGACGTATTGAGCCATGGTGTCCTGTGGGAAATTTGCAGCGCGGGGCGTCGCGCGAAACCATGGATTATCGACCCATGCGACAATACGCCCCGTTCGGGCACATCAGTTGGCCCGGCACCAGCAAGCTGCTGGGGTGTGCCTCCCGCGCGGACGCCACCAACTCCCCCTGAAATCCATCGGCCCCTGACTGAGCGGGGCGGCGCCCCCAGCGGCGCTCCCGTGTGGCCGATGTCCCAGCGCCCTGGAAGGGCGCCGCTTCACACCATGACATTCGAAGAACTGAACCTGGCCCCGGCCATCGTGCAAGCCGTGCATGACCACGGCTATCACACGCCCACCCCCATCCAGGTCGAGGCCGTCCCGGCCGTCCTGGCGGGCCGCGACCTGCTCGCCGGCGCCCAGACCGGCACCGGCAAGACCGCCGCCTTCACGCTGCCCATGCTGCAGCGCCTGTCGCAGGGTGAACGGCCGAAAAACCGCTTCGGCGGCATCGGCATTCGCGCCCTGGTGCTCACTCCCACGCGCGAACTCGCCGCCCAGGTGGAGGAATCGGTCCGGGTCTACGGCAAGCACGTGGACCTGTCGTCCACCGTGGTGTTCGGCGGTGTGGGCATGAACCCGCAGATCGACGCCATGAAACGCGGCGTGGACATCCTGGTGGCCACGCCGGGCCGCCTGCTCGACCTGCAGCAGCAAGGCTTTCTCGACCTGTCGAACGTGCAGATCCTGGTGCTCGACGAGGCCGACCGCATGCTCGACATGGGCTTCATCCACGACGTGAAGAAGGTGCTGGCCCTGCTGCCCCAGAGCAAGCAGAGCCTGCTGTTCTCCGCCACCTTCAGCGACGAGATCCGCGACCTGGCGCAAGGCCTGCTCAAGGACCCGCAGCACATCCAGGTGACGCCGCGCAACACCACGGTGCAGCGCATCACTCAAGTGATCCACCCCGTGGGCCGCGGCAAGAAGAAGGCCCTGCTGGTCTACATCATCCAGTTGCACAACTGGAGCCAGGTGCTGGTGTTCACGCGCACCAAGTTCGGCGCCAACAACGTGGCCGACTACCTGAACAAGAACGGCATCACGGCCATGGCGCTGCACGGCAACAAGAGCCAGGGCGCGCGCACCCAGGCGCTGGCCGGCTTCAAGAGCGGTGAGATCCGCGCCCTGGTGGCCACCGACATCGCCGCGCGCGGCATCGACATCGACGAACTGCCGCACGTCGTCAACTACGACATCCCCAACATCTGCGAAGACTACGTGCACCGCATCGGCCGCACGGGCCGCGCGGGCCGCGAAGGCCAGGCGGTCAACCTCGTGAGCCTGGACGAAGAAGGCTTCATGATGGAGATCGAGCGCTTCACGAAGCAGCAGATCCCGGTGGAGATGTTCGCCGAGTACATGCCCGAACCGGGTGAAAAGGCCGAGCCCATCGCCATGGGCCGCCAGACCATCTGGGGCGGCGCGGGCAAGCCGCCCAGCCGCGAGGTGATGGCCGCTGCCGCCAAGGCCGCGCGCCAGGAGATGGTGCAGCGCATCCGCGAGAAGAAGAGCAACGAAGGCCAGGGCCAGGGTCGTGGCCAGGGAGATGGCCAGCCGCGCGGCGGCCAGGGCCAGAAGGCACGGGGCCCGCGCCCGCCAGGCGGCGGCCAGGGCCAGGGCAACGGCGGCGGCCAGTTCAACAATGGCCAGCAGCGCCAGCGCCCCCCACGCGGCGACCGTCCGCCGCGCGCCGATCGTCCCCCGCGCGTCGAGGGCGAGGACGGCTACGAGCGCCAACCCGGCCCCAACGCCCACCTGGGCAGCCTGCGCATCCGCGATCCCCGGCCACGCCAGGCCAACCCGAACGGGCAGCCCGACCCGCTGCGCACCGGCATCGACGCCATGCGCACGGGCAACCGGGGCAAGAACCGCAACAAGAAGGGCGGCGGCGGTGGCGGTCAGCGTGGCGAGGGCAACGTCGATCCGCTGCGCACCAACTACGGCCGCATCGGGAACAACTAGCCCGGATATTTCACCGTAGTAGAGCCACAAACGAGTACGGCATTGCCCTTGTGTGCC
>NZ_WVZN01000030.1 GCF_011772445.1 Hydrogenophaga sp.
GCACACAAGGGCAATGCCGTACTCGTTTGTGGCTCTACTACGGTGAAATATCCGGGCTAGGCTGTCACTTGTTCACCTTATTGCCTGATCTTCTTGCACTGACCCATGACCTCCATCTTTGACCAGCACCTGCCCCGCACCGAAGCCAACTTTGCCGCCCTGTCGCCCCTGTCGTTCATCGAACGCACGGCCGAGGTCTACCCCGACCGTCTGGCCATCGTGCACGGCACGCTGCGCCAGACCTGGGCCCAGACCTACGCCCGCTGCCGCCAGCTGGCCAGCGCGCTGACCAAGGCAGGCATCGGCAAGAACGACACCGTGGCCGTGATGCTGCCCAACACCCCGCCCATGGTGGAGGCGCACTTTGGCGTTCCCATGGCGGGCGCCGTGCTCAACACCCTCAACACCCGGCTCGACCCCGAGGCCATCGCCTTCATGCTGGATCACGGCGAGGCCAAGGCCGTGATCGTGGACCCGGAGTTCACCGGCACCCTGGCCAAGGCGCTGGCCCTGCGCACCGCCCCCACGCCCCTGCGCGTGATCGAGGTGCAGGACGCGCTCTACGGCCCCGCCGTGCAAAGCCTGGGCGGCACCGACTACGACGCCTTTGTGGCCAGCGGCGACGCCGCCTTTGTCTGGAGCCTGCCCGCCGACGAGTGGGATGCGATTGCGCTCAACTACACCAGCGGCACCACCGGCAACCCCAAAGGCGTGGTCTACCACCACCGGGGCGCCGCCACCAACGCCATCAGCAACGTGCTGGAGTGGGACATGCCCAAACACGCGGTGTACTTGTGGACGCTGCCCATGTTCCATTGCAACGGCTGGTGCTTTCCCTGGACCATCGCAGCGCGTGCTGGCGTCAACGTGTGCCTGCGCCGGGTGGACGCACAAGCCATCTTTGATGCCATCCGCACCCATGGCGTTACGCACTACTGCGGCGCGCCCATCGTGCACGGCCTTCTGGTCAACGCCCCGGCCGCGATGAAAGTAGGTGTGCCCGCAGGCGTCAAGGCCATGGTGGCGGGCGCCGCGCCGCCGGCCTCGATGATCGAGGGCATGGAAAAGATGGGGTTTGACCTGACCCACGTGTACGGACTGACCGAGGTGTACGGCCCCGCCACCGTGTGCGCCAAACATGAGGCCTGGGATGCCCTGGACATTGGCGAGCGCGCCCGCCTCAACGCCCGCCAGGGTGTGCGCTACCACCTGGAGCGCGACGTACGCGTGCTCGACCCCGAGACCATGCTGCCGGTGCCGCAGGACGGCGAAACCATGGGCGAAATCATGTTCAAGGGCAACATTGCCATGAAGGGCTACCTCAAGAACCCCAAGGCCACCGACGAAGCCTTTGCGGGCGGCTGGTTCCACAGCGGCGACCTGGCCGTGCAGCACCCCGACGGCTACATCGAGATCAAGGACCGCACCAAGGACATCATCATCTCGGGCGGCGAGAACATCTCGTCCATCGAGGTCGAAGACGTGCTCTATCGCCACCCCGACGTGCTGGCCGCCGCCGTGGTGGCCAAGCCCGATGCCAAGTGGGGCGAAACACCCTGCGCGTTTGTGGAGCTCAAAGCCGGTGCGCAAACCACGCCCGAAGACATCGTGGCGCACTGCAAAAAGCACTTGGCCGGGTTCAAGGTGCCCCGCGCGGTGGTGTTTGGCGAGCTGCCCAAGACCAGCACCGGCAAGATCCAGAAGTTCGAGCTGCGCAAGCAGGCGGGCTCGGCGGCGGCCATCGACCTGTGATGAACTTGCAAAAATGATAGCTGCCAGCGCTTGCTGGGTAAGCGCTAGCCCGGATATTTCACCGTAGTAGAGCCACAAACGAGTACGGCATTGCCCTTGTGTGC
>NZ_WVZN01000029.1 GCF_011772445.1 Hydrogenophaga sp.
ACCAGCTCGCCATCAGCGCCGAGCGCGTGGTCAATGCCGAGAACGCCGTCATCGCCGCGCGAGGCGATCTGTCCATCCAGGCCCGGGACACGATCAGCAACCAGCGCGCAGGCCTGATCCTGAGCGCAGGCGACATGGCGCTCTCAGCCGATCGCATCGAGAACCGCTCCGCGCGCATCGAGGCCCTGGGCGATCTGGACATCGACGCCCGGGTGCTCATCAACGCCAACGATCACTTCGAGACCGAACCCGTCGCCGGCAGCCCTACCCCCTACGTGCGCCTGCGCCACGAGGGCGTGGACTACGCCAGCGACGAACTCGGCCTGAACTTCGGCTCGCTGACCGAGTACGCCGACGACCCCGGCGCGCGCGTGCTGCTGCCCAGCGAGGACTACCCCTTCGCCGACTACCCCGCCCTGGCCGCCTCGTGGGCCGTGCCGGCCAGCGGGGGCCATCGCGGCTTCCAGATCGAACTCAGCCGCCACCTGCAGGTGCTCTGCCACGACTGCAACGAGCCCACGGTCATGGTGGACACCTACGCCAGCGATCACCCCATCTGGGCCCGCCTGGGCGTCGCCCCACCCGGGCCCGCCCCCAGCTTCGCGGGCCCCGACTGCGCCGCCGAGTTCACCCACTGCACCCCCACCGAGCGGCAGGCCCACCAGGCCTGGCTGGCGCAGAGCCAGCAGTACGCCATCCACAAGAGCGAGCGCCAGGACGCCCTGGACGTCAAGATCGAGGCCTACAACGCCAGCGTGGCCGCGCGCACCCTGCGCGACTGGACGGTGATCGACGCCAGCGAGACCCGCCAGGAGCCGCGCGTGCTGCACAGCGAGCCGGGCCAGATCGCCGCTGGCGGCGATCTGCGCATTCAGGCCAGCGCGGCCATCAACGACAAGAGCCAGATCCTCGCCGGTGGCGCCCTCGGCGTGCTGGGCACCACCCTGGACAACCGCGACGCCAGCGTGCTCGCGCGCAGCGACATCAGCGGCCAGGCCGTCTACTCCTACTTCGAGGAAGACTGCTGGGCGTGCAACGACGACCGGCGCCACGAGTACGCCCCCTACAGCGGCACCCGTGAGCACGAAGTCCAGCTGAGCGTGGCCAGCGCGCGCCAGCACGCGCCCGATGCGCCCACGGCCTTGCCCGTGAACCTGCGCTCGGCGCTGTTTCAGCCCGTGGCCGACCCGGCGTCCGGCGTCCTCTTCCAGACCGACCCGCGCTTCACCGCCTCCCGGACTTGGACCGACTCGGGCGCCCAGCTCGCCCTGCTCAACCTGGACCCCAACACCCTCCAGAAACGCCTGGGCGACGGCTTCCTCGAACAGCGCCTCGTGCGCGAGCAGATCGCCCAGCTCACTGGTCAGCGCTTCCTGGGCGACCACACGGACGACGACGCCCAGTACCTGGCCCTGCTGCAGGCCGGCGCCACCTTCGCCCAGGCCCACCCACTCAGGCCGGGCATCACCCTCACGGCCGAGCAGGTGGCCGCTCTCACCAGCGACATCGTCTGGCTCGAGGCGCAGGCGCTCACCCTGCCCGACGGACGAACCGTGACCGCGCTCGTGCCCCGGGTCTACCTGATGCCCAGAGAAGGCGAGCTGGCGCCCGATGGCTCCCTGATCGCCGGCCGGCAAGTCCATCTCGACCTCAGCGGCGACTTCCTCAATGGCGGCAGCGTCGCCGGGCGAGAGCTGGTGCTCATCGATGCCAACGGCATCCGCAGCAGCGGGCGCATCGGCAGCGAAGGCACCACGGCGCTCAAGGCCCGGCAGGACATCGACGTGCGAGGCGGGGAAGTGGCCGCGCGCGACGCCCTGTTGCTGGACGCCGGGCGCGACATCGTCGTGGCCAGCACCACCCGCAGCACCACCACCGCGGCAGGCGACAGCACTTATGAGCGCACCGTGCTTGATCGCAAGGCCCGCCTGGTGGTCACCGGCGAGGCCGGCGTATTGATCGCCCAGGCCGCTCAGGACATGAGCCTGCAGGCGGCCGAGGTGGTGAACCAGGGCAGCGGCCCCAGCGTCCTCGTCGCCGGCCGCGACCTGCTGCTGCCCACGGTGAGCACCGGGGCCACGGACGACATCCACTGGAGCGCCGACCACCGCCAAAGGAGCGAGCGGCGCGAGGACAAGGGCACCACGATCCAGGCCCATGGCGACCTGACGATGCTGGCCGGGCGCCACCTGCTCGGGCGCGCCGTGGACATCGACGCCCAGGGCGACGTCGACGCGCGCGCCGCCGCCGCCCTGCTGCTCGAAGCCGGCGAGCGCCGCCTGAGCGTGGACGAGCACCACCGCGTGCGCCACGGCGACAGCTTCAAGCGCAAGACCGTCACCGAAGACCTCACCCTGCGCCAGAGCCAGGCGATCCCCAGCGAACTGGGCGGACGCAACGTGAGCCTGCTCGGTGGCGCGGGCGTCTACACCGAAGGCACGCGCATTCGCGCCGAAGAGAACGTGGACATCGACGGGGCCGGCACCACCGTGCTGGGCGCCGCGCAGGACCAGCGCGTCAGCGAGCGCCACATCGAGGTCGAACGTCGCCTGGGCGGCCTCAATGGCGACGCCCACCGCAGCGACACCGAGATCGACGCCCTGCACGCCCGAAGCCGCGCGCACGGCACCGACATCCGTGCCGGCGGCGAGATCCGCGTGGGCGTGGGCGAGCGCACCGAGCTGCAGGGCGCGCGGCTGCAGGCCGAGGCCATCCGCTTCGAGCGCAGCGCCCTGGCCGAGGACGCACCAGAGGACGCCCAGTCCGCACCCGGCGAGCTGATCCTGGGCGCCACCGTGGACCGCGACCTCGCCAGCGTGGAGCGCCACAACGAGAGCGACCGCGTCTGGCAGCGGATGCGCAGCCAGGGCCACGAGCACGAGACGCTCAACGCCACCGAGCTGCACGGCAAGCTGAGCATCGACGAGACGCTGCGTGTCGGGGTGGATGTGGGGGTGGATCGCCCGGGCGATGACCTTCAGCGAAAGATCCGGCAACTGTCCACCCAGCCCGGCCTGCAGTACCTGGCCGAGCTGAGCCAGCGCCCCGAGGTCGACTGGCGCGCCATCGAACTGGCACGGCGCGAATGGGACCACGAGGCCCAGGGGCTCACCGGCGTGGGCGCGGCCTTGCTCATGGCGGTCGTGGCGTACTTCACCATGGGCATGGGCACCGATCTGGCCATTGCCGCCGCCGGCGGCACCAGCAGCGCCACCGCCGCAGCCCTCACCACCACCACGGCCACGGGCGCCACCGCCTACACGGCGGCGGGCGCGGCCATCAACGCCGGCTTCACCACCCTGGCCGGCTCGGCCGCCGTGAGCTTCGTCAACAACGGCGGCGACCTCAGCGCCGTCTTCAAGGACCTGGGCTCCAGCGACACCGTCAAGCAGGTGCTCGTGGGCATGGTGGGCGCCGGGCTGGTGCAGGGCCTGAGCGACAACCTGCAGTTCTCCGGCAAGGCCCTCAAGGACATCGGCCTGAACGACGGCATGGGCGCCTACTTCGGCAAGCAGTTCATCGAACACGCGGGCCGCGCCAGCGCCAACGCCCTGCTGCTGGGCACGCCGCTGGACAAGGCGCTCGAAGGCGCGCTGGTGAGCAGCCTGCTGAGCACGGGCACGGCCTTCGGGGCGGACGCCATCGGCGACCTGGGCGTGCCCGATGGCAACGGCGGCGTCACGCTCAACGCGGCGGGGCGGCACCTGCTGCACGCGCTGCTGGGGTGTGCCTCAGGCGCGGTGCAGGCAGGCCGTGAAGGCTGCGCGGCCGGCGGCGCGGGCGCGCTGCTCGGTGAACTCGCCGCGGGCTGGTTCAACCCGGACGGC
>NZ_WVZN01000001.1 GCF_011772445.1 Hydrogenophaga sp.
CAGGTGAACGTGGCGGTGAACCAGCTGGACCAGATGACGCAGCAGAACGCGGCGCTGGTGGAAGAGAGCGCAGCCGCCGCGCAGAGCCTGAAGGAGCAGGCCGAGCAACTCGCCCAGGTGGTGGGGCGCTTCCGTACCACCGTTTGAGGAAACGGCCGGGCGGCCCGCATGGCGGGGGCCCGGTCCTGCCTATACTCCCCCCAGGGTTCACCTGAGAGGGGCGCAGTGCCCACGCCGGGCGGTCCCGACGACGGAGATCGCCATGAACGCCCGCCTGCCCCAAGCGCTGCTCGACGCCGCGGCCCTGCAATCCCATGTCGATGCCAGCTGGCGCGATCGCATCGTGCCCGCGCTGATCGACTACGTGGCCGTCCCGGCCAAATCCCCCGCCTTCGACGCCGACTGGGCCGTCCACGGCCTGCTCGAGCGCGTGCTGCAGTCGGCCGCCGACTGGGTGGCCGCGCAGCGCGTGCCTGGCCTCACGCTCGAGATCGTGCGCCTGAACGACGCGCACGGCCGCCCGCGCACCCCTGTGCTGTTCTTCGAAGTGCCCGCCAGCGCGGGCAAGGACGGCTCGCCCGCGCCCGCCTCGGGCCAGACCGCGCTGATGTACGGCCACCTGGACAAGCAGCCCGAGTTCACCGGCTGGCGCAGCGACCTGGGCCCATGGATGCCCAAGATCGACGACGGCAAGCTCTATGGCCGGGGCGGCGCCGACGACGGCTACGCGGTATACGCCAGCATCGCGGCCATCCAGGCGCTCAAGGCGCAGGGCGTGGCGCACCCGCGCATCGTGGGCCTGATCGAAACCTGCGAGGAAAGCGGCTCGGGCGACCTGCTGCCTTATGTCGACGCCCTGCGCCCCCGGCTGGGCGAGGTGGGCCTGGTGATCTGCCTGGACAGCGGCGCCGGCAACTACGACCAGCTCTGGCTCACCACCAGCCTGCGCGGCATGGCCGCCGGCGTGCTCAAGGTCGAGGTGCTCACCGAGGGCATCCACTCGGGTGATGCCTCGGGTCTGGTGCCCTCGAGCTTTCGCATCCTGCGCCAGGTGCTCGACCGCCTCGAGGACAGCGCCACCGGCCGCCTGCTGCCCGCGAGTTTTCACTGCGAGGTGCCGGCCGAACGCCTGGAACAGGCGCGCGCCACGGCCGCCATCCTGGGCGACGAGATCTACAAGCGCTTTCCCTGGGCCCACCACGACTGCGGCGGCAGCACCCTGTTCGCGCTGCCGACCACCACCGACCCGGTCGAGGCCCTCATCAACCGCACCTGGCGCCCCACGCTGAGCGTCACCGGCGCCGAAGGCTTCCCCGCGCTCAAGGACGCGGGCAACGTGCTGCGTCCCTACACCGCCTTCAAGCTCAGTCTGCGCCTGCCGCCCCTGGTGGACGCGGCCTCGGCCGTGCAGGAGCTCAAGGCCCTGCTGGAGGACAACGCGCCCTACCAGGCCAAGGTGACCTTCTCGTCCGAAGGTGGGGCCAGCGGCTGGAACGCGCCGCCCACCACCGACTGGTTCGAGCGCGCGCTGCAGGACGCCTCGCAGGCGCACTTCGGCGCGGCCTGCGGCACCATCGGCCAGGGCGGCACCATCCCGCTCATGAACCTGCTCAGTCAGGGCTTTCCCACGGCACAGATGATGGTCTGCGGCGTGCTGGGCCCCAAGAGCAACGCGCACGGGCCCAACGAGTTCCTGCACCTCGACTATGCGCGCCGGCTGACCGCCAGCGTGGCGCAGGTCATCGCTCAAATGCCTTGAGCACCGGGGCCGCCGCATGAGCGACACCACGCAAGCCCCGTTCACCGCCCGCGACGGCCTCAACCTCGCGCTCTACGACTGGCCCCTGCCCTCGCGCGTGCGCCCGCGCGGCGTGGTGCTGATCGTGCACGGCCTGGGCGAGCACGCCTGGCGCTACAACGAGGTGGCGCACCGCCTCAACGAGTGGGGCTTCTTCGTGCGCGCCTATGACCAGCGCGGCCACGGCGACTCCGGCGGCGCGCCCGGCGTGCTGCCCGACGACGACGCCCTGCTGGACGACCTGGCGGAAATGGTGGACGACACGCGCCGGCACATCGCCGAACCCTGGTCCTGCCCGCTGATCCTGCTGGGCCACAGCATGGGCGGCCTGGTCAGCGCCACCTTCGTGCAGCGCGGCATGGCCCGGGTGGATGGCCTGGTGCTGTCCTCGCCCGCGCTGGACGCGGGGCTGTCGGGTTTCAAGCGCTGGCTGATCGGCCTGATGATGCGGCTCTCACCCGACAGCACGATGGGCAACGGGCTCGACGCGACGAAGATCTCGCACGACCCGGCCGTGGTGCAGGCCTACCAGCGCGACCGGCGCGTGCACGACCGCATCAGCGCGCGGCTGGCGCGCTTCATCGACGACAACGGCCCCGTGGTGCGCGCCGCGGCGGCGCGCTGGTCGGTGCCCACGCTGCTGATGTTCGCCGGTGACGACCACCTGGTGAACCCGGCCGGCAGCGCGGCCTTCGCGGGTGCCGCACCGGCGCCAATGGTGGTGGCCCGCCGCTTCGACGGCCTGTACCACGAGATCTTCAACGAGCGCGACAACGCCGCCGTGTTCGACACGCTGCGGCAGTGGCTCGACCGGCGCGCGCCCGCGCCGGCCTGACATCCGGCGTGCGCTTGAGAGCGCCCGAACAGCGCCTCAGCGGCGCATCAGGCCGCCGAGCAAGCCACCCAGGTCGCCGAGGCCACCTCCGCCCGAACCCCCACCCAGAAGACCGCCGAGCGCGTCCAGAGGGTTGGCCTCGCCGCTCGCGGGCAGGCGGCCCTGCGGCGTGAGCTGGTCGATCAGCCCCGGCAACACCTGCGCCAGCACCGACGAGGCCTGTTGCCCATTGCCGCCGAACAGGCCACCCAGCGTGCCCATGAGGTCCGGGCCCAGCGCACCGCCGAGCTGATCGCCCGACACCGGCTGGTTGGCGCCCATGCCCACCCAGGACTGCGCGGCCTCGCCCAGACCGCCGGCCTGCAGCTTGGCCAGCAGGCCTTCAATGCCGCCCGACTGCTGCAGCAGCTGCGCGACCAGGGCCATCACCTGTTGCGCGTCGAAGCCACCCGCGTTCGACGTGTTGCCCGATCCGCCGAGCATGGCGTCCAGAAGTCCCATGTGCCTCTCCGGTGTCGCGGAACCGCTCCGCGCGTCAGGCGGGATTGTGGGTGGCAGGGCGTTGGCGGGCAAGCCACAGCAAGGACAGGGCCAGCAGCGCCACCGGCAGCAACGAGCCCAGGTTGAGCCAGGTCCAGCCCTGCGTGGTGACCAAGGCGCCGGAGGCGAAGGAGGTCAGCGCCATGGTGGCGAACACGCCGAAGTTGATGGCGGCCTGTGCGCGGTCCTTCTCCTCGGGGCGCCAGGCCTGCAGCGCCAGCGCGGTGCTGCCGGTGAAGAGGAAGTTCCAGCCCACGCCCAGCAGGAACAGCGCGACGAGGAACTGGTGCAGGTCCACGCCCGTCAGCGCAACGGCGATGCAGGCGAGGTTGAGCGCGACGCCCACGCCCATGATGGGCAGCACGCCGAAGCGGCGGATCAGGTGCCCGGTGAAGAAGCCCGGCGCGAACATGCCGATCACGTGCCACTCGAGCACGAGCGCCACGTCCTCGAACGGCAGGCCGCAGACCTGCATGGCCAGCGGTGTGGCCGCCATCAGCAGGTTCATCACGCCATAGCCGAGGGCCGCGCCCAGCGCGGCGACGATGAACACGGGCTGGCGCACGATCTCGGCCAATGGGCGCCCCGGGGGCGCGTCGGCCGCGCGCTGCGGTGCCGGTGGAAAGCGCAGGAAGGCCATCACCGCCATCGACAGCAAGGCCACGACGCCCAGCGCCAGGTACGCCCCTGCGAACGGCGCACCGGCGAGGTCGCGCGTGTGCACCGCCAGGTTGGGCCCCAGCACCGCGCCGATCAGCCCGCCCGCCAGCACCAGCGAGACCGCTTTCTCGCGAAAGGCCGGTGCCGCCAGTTCGGCGGCGGCGAAGCGATAGAGCTGGCCGTTGGCGCTGTAGTAACCCGCCACCACCGTGCCCGCGACGAGCAGCCAGAAGGCGCCCAGGGACACCGCCCAGGCGCACAGCAGCGCCGACAGCAGCGCCACCACCAGCCCGAGCTGGAACGAGGCCTGGCGCCCCAGGCGGCGCTGAGCGCGCGCCACGAGCGGCGTGGCCAGCGCGCCACCCACCACGTAGCCCATGACCGGCAGGGTGGCCATCCACCCCAGCGGTGCCAGCGACAGGCCCACCAGGCCGTTGATGGTGATGAACACCACGTTGTTGGTGAGGAAGAGCCCTTGGGCCGCGGCCAGGAGCCAGAGGTTTTGATTCATAAGCGCGGATTTATACATTCGCGCGGCGCGGCCCCACGCGGGACAAGGCCATGGCTTGTCATGAAATTGACACGCCAATGACTTGTTTGCTATCGAAATAAAAGCATCCAGGCCATGCGTGACCAAGACGTGAAGGGTGCGGCCTTGGATGCGTCGCGACCAGTGGTCCTCAAGATGCGGGAGGCGGGTCCGAAGAAGCGGGGGTGGCACCCATGTGCCGGGTTTTCCCTTATCCGTATCCCCCCATGAACTGGCTATCCCACATTTCCGTTCGCGCCAAGCTGGCGCTGCTGCTCGCCTTGTGTGCGGTGGGCATCTTCGCCGTGGCGGCGTCGGCCTTCTTCAGCCTCGACCGCGCGGTCTCCGCCAGCCAGCAGATGGTGCAGACCGAGGTGAGCGCGCTGCGCGCCTTGGGCGAGGTGCGCGCCGACGTCGGCAACATGCGCCGCTTCGAAAAGGACCTGTTCCTCAACCTGGCCGACGAAGCCGCGTTCGAGCGGTACCACAAGGCCTGGCAGGCGCAGGTGGCGGCCGGACTGGAGCGCCTGGCGCGCTTGCGGCCCATGCTGCTGCCCGCCGAGCAGGGTGCGCTGGACCGCATGGCCGCGGGCCTGGGCAAGTACCGCGACGCCGTGAACGCCATCCACACCGGCATCACGCGCGGCGAGATCAACGACCCCTGGCGCGCCAACCAGGCCATGGAGCCGGCCAAGGCCGATGTGCGCGCGGCCGACGAGGCCTTCAACGAGATCAGCGGTGCGGTCAGCGCCCGGGTGGACGGCATGGTGGAGGCCCTGGCACGCTTGCAGCGCCAGGCCGTTCGCGTGACCGTGACGGCCGCGCTGGTGGTGCTGGCCCTGGCGCTGGGCCTGGGGTATGTCATCAGCGGGCGCATCACGCGGCCGCTGGATGAGGCAGCGCGCGCCATCGAGCGCGTGGCGGCGGGCGACCTGACGGCTCGGCTGCGCACGCAGGGCCGGGACGAGACGGCGCGCGTGATCGCGGGCATCGCGCGCATGCAGGACGGCCTGGCGCGCATCGTGGGCGAGATCCGCCACGGCGTGGGCGGCATGCACGTGGCCAGCGCGGAGATCGCCAAGGGCAACCAGGACCTGAGCACGCGCACCGAACAGGCGGCGTCGAACCTGCAGGAAACCGCGG
>NZ_WVZN01000004.1 GCF_011772445.1 Hydrogenophaga sp.
CAGGTTGCGCTGAGCGGTCATCGACATCACGTTGGTGTTGATGGTGGTCATGGTGGTGTCCTTTGAATGAGGGGTCGTCGATCAGCGCAGCAGCGACAGAACGTTCTGCGGTGCCTGGTTGGCCTGGGCGACCATGGCCGTGCCCGCCTGTTGCAGGATCTGGGCGCGCGACAGGTTGGAGGTCTCTTTGGCGAAGTCGGCGTCGACGATGCGGCCGCGCGCGGCGGAGAGGTTCTCGCCGGTGATGTTGATGTTGGCCACCGCGTTCTCGAAGCGGCTCTGCAGGGCGCCCAGGTCGGCGCGCGAGCTGTTGATCGAGTCGATCGAGGTGTCGATCACCTTCATCGCCAGCTGGGCGGCGCCGAAGCTGTTGATGTCGATGTCGGTCAGCGCGAAGTCGGCGTCGGCGTAGGTGGCGCCACCGATGTCGCCGGTGGGGTCGGCCGCGAAGGAGCCGCCGAATTCCGTGCCGTCCAGCGTGCGCGAGGACGAGAACACCGAGTAGCCGGTCACGGCGCCCGCGGCGTCGTATTCGATCTTGGCGAAGATGTCCGTGTCGGACGATTTGGCGTTGATCGCGTCGACGATCTGCGAGGTGCGCTGCTCGTTCGTGGTGGCGGCGCCGATGGGGCCGAGGTCGATGGCGTTGCCGGCCGCGTCTTCGATGGTCAGGTCGCCAGCGGCCAGTGCCACGCCATCGGTGGCGTTGTCGGTTTCCACGTCCACGGCGATCACGTCGGACGAGCTGACCGTGGTGGTGCCCAGGGTGTCGGACTTGGCCGAGACGATGGACTCGATGGCGATGCCTTCACCGGCGTTGGCGCCGACCTGGAAGGTGGCGTTGGCGAAAGAGCCGTCGAGCAGCTTGGTGCCGTTGAAGCTGGTGGTCTTGGCCACGCGGTCGATCTCCTGGCGCAGCTGCGTCACTTCGGACTGCAGGGCCTTGCGGTCATCCGCGTTGTTCGAGGCGTTGGCCGACTGCACGGCCAGTTCGCGCATGCGCTGCAGCATGTCGCCGACCTTGCCCAGCGCGCCTTCGGCGGTCTGAGCGAGGGAGATGCCGTC
>NZ_WVZN01000035.1 GCF_011772445.1 Hydrogenophaga sp.
GTGCCGGCCTGCTGCAGGATCTGCGAGCGCGACAGGTTGGAGGTTTCCTTGGCGAAGTCGGCGTCGACGATGCGGCCGCGCGCGGCGGAGAGGTTCTCGCCCGTGATGTTGATGTTGGCCACGGCGTTCTCGAAGCGGCTCTGCAGGGCGCCCAGGTCGGCGCGCGAGCTGTTGATGGCGTCGATGGCCTTGTCGATCACCTTCAGCGCGATCTGCGCGTCGCCGAAGCTCTCGATGCTCACGTCGCTGAGGTTGCGCAGCGTGGCGGGCGGGGCGGTGTCGCCGGGGTCGCCGGTGGCGGCGGCCGTGAAGGCGGCGCCGAAGTCGGCGGCGGCCAGGTCGCGGTCCGAGAAGATCTCGTAACCGCCGGCGGCCAGTTCGCGGGCGAACACGCCGGTGTCGGCCGACTTGGCGTTGATGGCGGCCACGACCTGCGTGGTGCGCTCGGCGGCCGTGGTGGAGGCGGCGATGCCACCGAGTTCGACGTCGTTGCCGGCGGCGTCCTTGATGGTCCAGCCCGCGGTGCCCTTGTCGATGGCGACGTTAGCGGCGGTGCTGGGCGCGGCGACGGTGGCGACGAAGAATTCGGTGTTCTCGAGTTCGCCCAGGCTGTCGGACTTGGCGGAGACGATGGATTCGATGGCGATGCCTTCGCCGGCGTTGGCGCCAACCTGGAAGGTGGCGTTGGCGAACGTGCCGTCGAGCAGCTTGGTGCCGTTGAAGCTGGTGGTCTTGGCCACGCGATCGATCTCGTCGCGCAGCTGGGTCACTTCGGCCTGCAGGGCGGCGCGGTCGTCGCTGTTGTTGGAGGCGTTGGCCGACTGCACGGCCAGTTCGCGCATGCGTTGCAGCATGTCGCCGACCTTGCCCAGCGCGCCTTCGGCGGTCTGAGCGAGGGAGATGCCGTCGTTGGCGTTGCGGGCGGCGACGTTGAGGCCGCGCACCTGGCTGTTCATGCGCTCGGAGATGGCCAGGCCAGCGGCGTCGTCCTTGGCGGAGTTCACGCGCAGGCCCGAGGACAGGCGCTGCATGGAGGTGGCCAGGGAGTTGGCCGAGCCACTCAGGTTGCGCTGAGCGGTCATCGACATCACGTTGGTGTTGATGGTGGTCATGGTGGTGTCCTGGTGTTCGTTTCAGTCGGG
>NZ_WVZN01000043.1 GCF_011772445.1 Hydrogenophaga sp.
CAGGTGAACGTGGCGGTGAACCAGCTGGACCAGATGACGCAGCAGAACGCGGCGCTGGTGGAAGAGAGCGCAGCCGCCGCGCAGAGCCTGCGCGACCAGGCCGACCGACTGGCCGAGGTGGTGAAGGTGTTCCGCATCGGGTCCGAGCAGGCCGCGCCGGTCTTGAGCCCGGCCCCGGTGGCACCCAAGCCCGTGCTGAGCGCGGCGCCGGCACCCCTGGCCGCGCCGAGGCCGGCGCCCCAGGCCCCGGCACCCGCTGTCGCGAAGGCTGCCCCGGTGCTGGCGACCAGCAAGCCCGAACCCGAAACCAAACCCGCACCGCGTGCGCTCACCCCGGTGGCCGCGGCCACCCCGGCCTCGGCCGAAGGGGAGTGGGAGAGCTTCTGATCTCCCGCGCACGGCCCTCGGGCCGTGCGCTCCGTTTGTTGTTCTCCTGTTGCAAGAGTGAGTGAAAAATGGACGTCGTCAACCGCTTCCGCATCGGCCCGCGCCTGTACCTGGGTTTCGCCCTGGTGCTGATGCTGCTGGCCGGCCTGACCGCCGTGGCCTGGTATGGCCTGAAGACCTCGCAGGCCGCTACCGCGCGCGTGATCGAGATGGAGCAGCGAGCCGCGCTGACGCAGGAGTGGCTCATGAGCACGCAGATCAACATCAACCGCGTGATGGCCGTGGCCACCTCGCGCAACGACCCTGCGGTCGACGCCCACTTCAAACCGCTGATGACCCAGATCAGCGAACGCATCAGCGTGGTGCAGAAGACGCTGGAAGCCGAGATCCAGAGCGAGCAGGGCAAGGCGCTGCTCAAGGAGATCGCCGAGCGCCGCGCGGCCTACATGGCGGTGCGCAAGACCTACTTCGACACGCTGAAGAATGGCGACGCGGCCGGCGCGCAGCAACTGCTGACCGGCGGCCTGATGCCCGCGGCGGATGCCTACGCCGCCAAGCAGCGCGAACTGCTGGACCTGCAGCACCAGGCCGTGGCCGATGCGGTGGCGGCCTCCGACGCCACGGTGCAGCGCCAGCTCGGCCTGCTGGTGCTGTTGGCCCTGGCCGCTGGCGGCTTGGCCATGGTGCTGGCCTGGCGCATCACGCGCTCGGTCACCAAGCCCCTGGCCCAGGCCGTGGGCGTGACGCGCGAGGTGGCCTCGGGCGACCTGCGGCGCGACGTGCAGACCGAACTCACCGACGAGCTCGGCGACCTGCTGCGCGCACTCGGCGACATGAAGGCCTCGCTCACGCGCACGGTGGGCCTGGTGCGCAGCGCCAGCGACAGCATCGACACCGCGTCGCAGGAAATCGCGACGGGCAACCAGGACCTGAGCACGCGCACCGAACAGGCGGCGTCGAACCTGCAGGAAACCGCGG
>NZ_WVZN01000026.1:0-58937 GCF_011772445.1 Hydrogenophaga sp.
GCGGCGGAGAGGTTCTCGCCCGTGATGTTGATGTTGGCCACGGCGTTCTCGAAGCGGCTCTGCAGGGCGCCCAGGTCGGCGCGTGAGCTGTTGATGGCATCGATGGCCGAGTCGATCACCTTGAGCGCGCGCTGGGCTTCGCCGAACGAGGTGATGGAGATGTCGTCGAGCTGCGAGGCCGCGGCCGCGCCCGCGGCGGCCGGCGAGGCACCGGTGGTGGCCGCGGTGAAGCCCGTGAAGTCGGCCGTGGCGATGGCGTCGTCCGAGAAGGTCGTCCAGCCGGTGATGGCGCCGGCGGCGTCGGTCACCACACGGGCGAACACGCCGGTGTCGGAGGATTTGGCGTTGATCGCGTCCACCACCTGGGTGGTGCGCTCCGAAGCGTCGGCCGCGGCGGCGATCGGGCCCAGTTCCACGCCCTTGACCGTGAGCGTGCCGGCGGCGAGCGCGGCGTTGGCGCCGGCCGTGGTGGTCAGCGTGCCGGCGGCGGTGATCAGGTCGGTGTCGCCCAGGGTGTCGGACTTGGCCGAGACGATGGACTCGATGGCGATGCCCTCGCCCGCGTTGGCGCCGACCTGGAAGGTGGCGTTGGCAAAGGAGCCGTCGAGCAGCTTGGTGCCGTTGAAGCTGGTGGTCTTGGCCACGCGGTCGATCTCCTGGCGCAGCTGCGTCACTTCGGACTGCAGCGCGGTGCGGTCGTCGCTGTTGTTCGACGCGTTGGCGGCCTGCACGGCGAGTTCACGCATGCGCTGCAGCATGTCGCCCACCTTGCCCAGCGCGCCTTCGGCGGTCTGAGCGAGGGAGATGCCGTCGTTGGCGTTGCGGGCGGCGACGTTGAGGCCGCGCACCTGGCTGTTCATGCGCTCGGAGATCGCCAGGCCGGCGGCGTCGTCCTTGGCGGAGTTCACGCGCAGGCCCGAGGACAGGCGCTGCATGGAGGTGGCGAGCGAACTGGCCGAGCCACTCAGGTTGCGCTGAGCGGTCATCGACATCACGTTGGTGTTGATGGTGGTCATGACGGACTCCTGTGAAAGGCTTGTTGAAGGCAACCGGCGCGGCGGCCGGATCACGAACCGCGATCCGTGGCCCGTTGCCTGGGTGTTTCGGCCAGGCCGTCGATTACTTGAGTCCGCAGGCATGTGGCCTTAAAACAAAACGGGCGGTGGATGTCCACCGCCCGTCGCGCTTTTCAAGCCGCGCTTCGCCTCGTCACCCGGTGTTCCTGTTCCACATCGTGATCTGTTGCGTGATGTACGCGTTGAGCGAGTTCAGGCGCGCCACGTTGGCGTCCATCGCGTTGTAGTAGGCCAGGTAGCGCGTCTCGGCCCGTGCGGCGCGGTCCACCACCTTGTCCATTTCCTTGTTGGTTCGCTTGATGCTGGCGTTCAGCGACTCGGTGCGGTTGCTGAGGGTGCCGCCCGACTCGACGAGGCCGTCGGCGAAGGCGTCGAGCTTGAGCCCGAAGCCGCGCTGCGTGGGGTCGTCGCTGGTGGCGCCGAAGAGCTTGCCCAGTTCGCCCGGCTTGTCCAGCGCGGCGTCGAGCTTGGTGCTGTTGATGCTCATCTTGCCGTCGGACTTGATCTCGATGCCGACGTCCAGCAACTGCGTGAACTCGCCGCCCGGCGTGCTCGATCGCATCATGCTGCGGATGGCGTTGCGCAGGCCCGTGGCGGTGCTGTCGCCCTGCAGCGAGCCGGCGACCTTGGTCTCCGGGTCGTATTTGGTGGTGGTGGCCAGCAGGTCCATGACCGCGTTGTACGCGTCCACGAAGCCCTGCACGGTCTTCTTCATGGCGTCCTTGTCGTTGCTCACGCTCACGTCCACGGGGCCCGTGGTCACCTTCTTGAGCTCGAACGTGAGTCCGGCGACGCTGTCCTTGACCGTGTTGGTGGCCGATTCGATGGCCACGCCGTTGATGGTGAGCTGGGCGTTGAGGCCCGCTTGCGTGAGCGTGCTGGGCGAACCCGCGCCGGTGTAGGCCAGGCGCCCGAGGTCCTTGCCATCGCCCGCGTCCGCGTCCGCGGCCTCGACCTGGAAACCCATCTCCGCGCCCGTGGCCTTGGAGCGCAGCAGCAGCCGCTCGCCGGTGGCGTCCTTGAGCACGGTGGCGGTGACGCCCGCGTCGGAGTCGTTGATCTGCTTCGCGATGTCGGCCAGCGTGTCCTTGCCTTCCTCGACCGTGATCTCCACCGGCGTTTCGGTGCCGGCCACGAAGCTGCCACTGCCCCAGTTGCCCAGGGTGATGGTGAGCGTGCCGGCGCCCAGGCCACTGCCCGCGGGCACCACGGCGCTGGAGGTGTTCTGCGCCTGCGCCAGGCGCTGCACTTCAAGGGAAAAGCCCGTGGGCGGCGTGCCGGCGGCCACCGTCACACCGATCGATTCGGGCAGCGAGGACGTGGCCTTGACGGCCTTGAAGGCGTTCGCTTCGGCCAGCTTGGCACCCGCGTCGCCCAGGGTGGTGACGAGCGAGCTGATGGTGCCGTAGATGGACAGCTTGCTCTGGGCCTTGGTGACTTGCGACTGCAGGCCGGTGAGTGGCGCGCGTTCCAGCGCCACGAGCTGCGCGACCATTTCCTTGATGGGCAGGCCCGATGCCATGCCGGGAGAAGTGATGGTCGCCATGCGGTTCCTTCGGGGTCAGTGGTGTTTATCGTCCCAGCAGCGACAGAACGTTCTGCGGGATCTGGTTGGCCTGCGCCACCATGGCGGTGCCGGCCTGTTGCAGGATCTGGGCGCGCGAGAGGTTGGAGGTCTCTTTCGCGAAGTCGGCGTCGACGATGCGGCCGCGCGCGGCGGAGAGGTTCTCGCCCGTGATGTTGATGTTGGCCACGGCGCTCTCGAAGCGGCTCTGCAGGGCGCCCAGGTCGGCGCGCGAGCTGTTGATGGCGTCGATGGCGTTGTCGATCACCTTCATCGCGAGCTGGCTGTCGCCGAAGTTCTCGATGTTGATGTCTTCCAGCGTGAAGGGCGCGGCGGTGGGCGCGGTGGCGACCACGGTGCCGACGTCGGCAGCGGCACCGGCCAGGCTTTCCAGGGCCTCGCCCGCGCCGGTGGCGAGCGCGCGGTCCGAGAAGATCTCGTAGCCGGTTGTGGCGCCCGTGGCGTCGAGCACGGGGCGCGCGAAGACGCCGGTGTCGGAGGATTTGGCGTTGATCGCGTCGATCACCTGACCGGTGCGCTGTGCGCCGGTGGTGGCTTCGCCGATGGGGCCCAGCGGGATGGCGTTGCCGTCGGCGTCGAGGATTTCCAGCGTGCCGGCGGCCACGGCGGCCAGCACGGCAGGCGCCACGGGGTCGGCCAGGTTGTTGATGGCCGCGGTGATGTGGAAGTCGGTGGCGCCGATGTCGTCGACGCGGGCGCTGACGATGGATTCGATGGAGATGCCTTCGCCGGCGTTGGCGCCGACCTGGAAGGTGACGTTGGCGAAGGTGCCGTCGAGCAGCTTGGTGCCGTTGAAGGCGGTGGTCTTGGCCACGCGCTCGACTTCCTGGCGCAGCTGGGTCACTTCGGCCTGCAGGGCCTTGCGGTCGTCGGCGTTGTTGGAGGCGTTGGCCGATTGCACGGCGAGTTCGCGCATGCGCTGCAGCATGTCGCCAACCTTGCCGAGGGCGCCTTCGGCGACCTGGGCGAGGGAGATGCCGTCGTTGGCGTTGCGCGCGGCGACGTTGAGGCCGCGCACCTGGGTGTTCATGCGCTCGGAAATGGCCAGGCCGGCGGCATCATCCTTGGCGGAGTTGACGCGCAGGCCCGACGAGAGGCGTTGCATGGAGGTCGCGAGCGACCCCGCCGACGTCGCCAGGTTGCGCTGGGCGGTCATCGACATCATGTTGGTGTTGATGGTGGTCATAACTCACTCCTGTGATGGACTGGAAGGGTTGACCCGGCACACTCCGGGTCTCACCGTCACTGATCGCCGCCCTGGCTGGCCTGGCGACGAACTCCATCGGGAAGCTCGCTCCGTCAATTTCGGTGATAGCCGCGAATTCTTTAGATTTGTCCGATGGGGAACGGGCGGATAAGCGGTGCCGAACATCGGCTGTTCTTGGCTTTGGGGGGATTTCGCTCGACTACCTCGCGGGCTCGCGGCCACTGGGTGCCTTGTTCCGCGAATGTCCCCCGGACGGCTGCGCCGTCCTCCTTTATTTCGCTACACAAGGCACCCAGCGTCCGCGAGCTGCCAGCACGGTGGCGCACCAACAGACCGAGTGCCAACGAGGTCGTCGGTGATTGGGTGTCCGGCGTAGCGACATAAAGGAGGAGGAACGGAGCGCGCCAGCGATCCGTTCCGGGGGACAGTCGCGGAGCCGGACACCCAAGCGCCGATGACCGGCCCCTCCGGAGAAACCCCGCGCAAACCACCGACCAACGGCCCCAGAGCGGTCACGAGCGTGAAAAACCGCAACAACTAAAACCTAGGTTGTAGGCATTGCGCCGACACCCCCTACCGGTATTCCCGACAGCACGCACAGACGTTTCCCGATTCAAGTTTGTTCACCACTCGACACAATTCCTCACATCGGGTCAAGCACAGCAAGCGCGACGGCCCTCAACCGACGAACGATGTGTTCAAGGAGCGAATGATGGACAGCGAACAACTTCTGGCCGAGATCCGCGAAGCCAACCTGACCTACCTGATGCTGGCGCAGAACCTGATCCGCAAGGACCGCGCCGAAGCCTTGTTCCGCCTGGGCCTGACCGAAGAAGCCGCCGACCTGCTCGGCATGCTCTCCACCGCTCAACTGCTCAAGATCGCCTCCAGCAACATGCTGCTGTGCCGCTTCCGTGTCGACGACGACCTCGTGTGGAACCTGCTGACCAGCCACAACGTGAAGAAGGTCGACAACAGCACCACCACCCAGCTGCACGCCAGCATCCTCATGGCCGGCAAGTACGCCGAGTCCATGGCCGCTACAGCGCACTGATACCCACTATCCGTAACAGACGAAGCGCAGGAGCACCAACATGGCCGCAGGCAAAAGCATCCTCAACGAGTCGCGCGACATCGAACGCGCGGTGGCCCTGATCCAGCTGGGCGCACGCCTGCAGGTGCTGGAGTACGAAACCAGCCTGTCCTACGAGCGCCTGCTGCGCCTGTACAAGGAAGTTGCAGGCAAGAGCCCCTCCAAGGGCCAGCTGCCGTTCTCCACCGACTGGTTCCTGACCTGGCAGCCCAACATCCACGCCTCGCTGTTCCTCAACATCCACGAGTACCTGTCCAAGTCCAGCGCCCTCGAGGACATCGACACCGTCATCAAGGCCTTCCGCCTGTACAGCGAACAGATGACCGCCAGCGCCATCGAGCCGCTGCTGTCCATCACCCGCGCCTGGCGCCTCATCAAGTTCGTCGACAGCGGCATGCTGACCCTGACCAAGTGCTCCTGCTGCGGCGGCCACTTCGTCACCGAGCCCTACGAGAACGCCCGCCACTTCGTCTGCGGCCTGTGCCAGCCCCCGGCGCGTGCCGGCAAGGGCAGTGCCGCCGGTTCGCTGCGCTTGCACTGAGAAACAACACACCCGCGCCGTCAAAGCCGGAAAAGGGCCCTTGCGGGGGCCCTTTTCGCGTTTCTGGCGATCTTCATCGCCCCTAGAGTCGGTCGATAAGTCCTGTATCCATTCATTCGACCAAGAACATGTTCGTCATCATCGGCTTCGTGGTCTCGATGCTCTGCATCTTCGGCGTGTTCATCGCGCACGGGGGCAACATCGGCGTGGTGCTCAAGGCGCTGCCGTTCGAGATGACCACCATCCTGGGCGCGGCGCTGGGCGCCTTTCTCATCAACAACCAGATGAAGGTGGTGAAAGCCGCCTTCAAGGGCATGGCCGGCTGCTTCAAGGGAAGCCGCTACACCAAGGAGCGCTACATGCAGCTCATGGCCCTGCTGTACGACCTGCTGCAGAAGGCGCGCAAGGAAGGCCTGATGGCCATCGAGCAGGACGTGGACAACCCGCACGAATCGGCGGTGTTCAAGAAGTACCCGACGATCGCGGCCGACCACCACGTCGTCGAGTTCATCACCGATTACCTGCGCATGATGGTGTCGGGCAACCTGAACGCGCACGAGATCGAGTCGCTGATGGACAGCGAGATCGAGACCCACCACCAGGAAGCGCACGCGCCCGTGGCCGCCATCGCGCGCCTGGCCGGCGGCCTGCCGGCCTTCGGCATCGTGGCCGCCGTGCTGGGCGTGGTCAACACCATGGGCTCGGTGGGCCAGCCGCCCGCCGTGCTCGGCGCCATGATCGGCTCCGCCCTGGTGGGCACCTTCCTCGGCATCCTGCTGGCCTACGGCGTGTTCGAGCCCATCGGTGGCCTGATGGAGCAGAAGATGGAAGAGAGCAGCAAGGAATTCCAGTGTGTGAAGACCACGCTGCTGGCCAGCATGCAGGGCTACGCCCCGGCCACCGCCATCGAGTTCGGCCGCAAGGTGCTGTTCAGCGACGTGCGCCCGACGTTCAGCGAACTCGAAGGCCACGTCAAAGGCAAGAAGGCCTGAGGGATGCGCCATGGCGGGTGATGGAAAGAAGCTGCAGCCCATCGTCATCAAGCGGGTGAAGAAGGCGGGCCACGCGGCGCATGGCGGCGCGTGGAAGGTTGCCTACGCCGACTTCGTGACGGCCATGATGGCCTTCTTTCTGCTGATGTGGCTGCTGGGCTCCACCGCCAAGGGCGACCTGGAAGGCATCGCCAGCTACTTCGTCAACCCGGTCAAGGTGTCCTTCATGGGCGGCGACGGCACCGGCAACAGCAGCAGCATCATCCCCGGCGGCGGGCGCGACCTGTCGGCCGCCACCGGCCAGCGCGATTCGGGCGATACCGAGCGCACCGTCAAGCAGATCGGCGCCCAGATGGCGCGCGCCGAGCTCGCCCGCCAGGACCAGGAGCGCATCGACGCGCTGGAGCGAAAGATCAACACGCTGATCGAGACCGACGGGAAGCTGGGCGAGTACCGCTCGCAGATCCGCATGGTCAAGACGCCCGACGGCCTGCACATCCTCATCGTGGACGACCAGAACCGGCCCATGTTCGACACCGGCAGCGCGCTGGTGAAGCCCTACATGCGCGACATCCTGCACGCCATCGGCGGCTCGCTGGGCGGTGTGGAAAACCGCATCTCGCTGGCCGGCCACACCGACGCCAAGCCCTATGGCAGCGGCGAGCGCGGCTACAGCAACTGGGAACTGTCCGCCGACCGCGCCAACGCCTCGCGCCGCGAGCTGGTGGCCGGCGGCCTGCCCGACGACAAGCTGCGCCGCGTGGAAGGCCTGGCCGCCAGCGTGCCGCTGCTGCCCGAGCAGCCGCTGGACCCGAGCAACCGGCGCATCAGCATCGTGATCATGACGCGCGACTACGAGGAGCGCATGTTCCCGCCCGCGCTGCCCGCCGCGCCGGTGCTGGGCTTGCAGCCGGCGCCGGCCGTGGGGCCTGCCACGGCGGTGGCCGCCACCGCCCTACAGATTTCCCCCGAAGTGACGAAAACACCCGAGACGAGCACGCGCTGAGCGGCCCGACTTTTCCCGACCCCCACCTCCGCGGAGGCTGCCATGTCCACGCCGATGAAATTCCTGATCGTTGACGACTTCTCCACCATGCGCCGCATCGTGCGCAACCTGCTCAAGGAGATCGGCCACGCCGATGCCGACGAGGCCGAGGACGGCGCGATCGCGCTGGGCAAGCTCAAGGCCGGCAACTTCAACTTCGTCGTCACCGACATCAACATGCCGAACATGAACGGCTTCGAGCTGCTGGCCGCCATCAAGGCGGACGAGAAGCTCAAGCAGTTGCCGGTGCTGATGGTGACGGCCGAGGCGCGCAAGGAAGACATCGTGCTGGCGGCGCAGAACGGCGCGGCCGGCTACATCGTCAAGCCCTTCACCAAGGCCACGCTGGAAGAGAAGCTCGCCAACATCTTCAAGAAGCTGGGCCTGTAAGGGCATCGGGAGAACAAGGTCATGAACGACACCCCCGATACCCAGGGCACCAACCCCGACATGTTCCGCAAGCTGGGCGCGATCACGCGCCAACTGCACGACGCGATGAAGGAGCTGGGCTACGCCGACAAGCTGCAAGGCACGGTGGAGCAGTTGCCCGACGCGCAGAGCCGCCTGACCTACATCGCCCGCCTGACCGGCGAAGCCGCCGAGAAGGTGCTGAGCCAAGTGGAAGAGGGCAAGAAGGAGCAGGAGCAGCTCGCGCAGCGCGGCCGGGAACTGGCCGACACCATCCGGCGCGTGCCGGCGCTGGCCAAGGCCATGCCCGAGCTGCTGGAGTGGTCCACGGACGTGGTGGCGCTGGCCGAAAAGACCGACGCGCGCCTGACCGAGATCATGATGGCGCAGGACTTTCACGACCTCACCGGCCAGGTGATCGCGCGGGTGGTGGGGCTTGCCGGGACGATCGAAGAGCAGTTGCTGGGACTGCTGCTGGAGTCGGTGCCGACCGGGCAGCCGGGCCAGGACAAGGCGCACGAGCTGGCGGGGCCGGTGGTGAACGCCGACGGCCGCACCGACGTGGTGACCAACCAGCAGCAGGTGGACGATCTGCTGGCCAGCCTGGGTTTCTGAGGTGTCAGCCGGCGCGCGGCCGACGCGACGCGGGGGCCCTCAGAACGGCGGGGCCGCCAGTACCGGCGCGTAAGCGCTCGTCAGGCTCTCGCTGGAAGGCGAGAAGCTGGCCATGGGCTGCGGCGCGAAGGCGGACATGGCCTGGATCAGGCTGTTGAACTGGGCTTCGAAGGCGGCGTTTGCCGTGCTCGGTGCAAGCGCTGCCGAGACATCGGACTGCAACGCGACTGGCTCGGGCGATGGCGGCGTATCCAGGTCCCATGAGCGTGCGTATGCCCGCTCGTACTGGCGATACATGAGGTCTTGCAGCCAGCGGCGCTCCTGTGTGTCGACGGGGGCGGGCCAGTCCGGCGATGGCTCGTCGTCCCACGGAATCAGATCGGGCAGGCCCGGCGCGGCGGACGCCGCGAGCGGGTTCGGGCCGACATATGCCGTGATGGCGGGCCCTGTCTCGATGGCCACGGGTTCGGGCATCGGCAATACCTGCTGCCGCAGCTGCAGCAGCGGCACCAGCGAGACCATCTGCTCCATCGTCCACACCGTGCCATCGGCGAACTCGAAGCGTTCGATGCCGACGCCGGGCGGGGCACCGTCTTCAGGCATGAGCACGTGCACGCCACCGGGTCCGCCCCAACTGAGCGAGAGCGCTCGGCGCGGGCCTTCGTCGGTGTCCAGCGTGGACCAATGCGCCTGCAGCGCGGCTGGGTCGATGCCGGGGCTCAGGCGCACGGTGTCTGCGCTCAGCGCGCTCAGCACGTCGTCGGTGAAACGGATGCGCGGCCGCGGTCCATGCCTATCCGTGTGGAAGTCGGAGTAAGACACCAAGGGCTGGGCGCTCACGCGGGCCAGCAACTGATCCAAATCAGCCGACAGCACGGCGGTGTGCGGATTGACGGCCGTACTGTCCCGAGCCCACTCAAGGTACTGCCGCGGTTTCAGGGGAAACTCCTCCAGTCGCATCAAGGCATTGAGCGTGTCGGCCGTGGCCGGCAAGGTCAAATCGATCCAGTCCCTATCGCGCAGGTCTTGCTCCTGCTGAGCATCGAGCGTGCCGGCCAGGGCGCGAACCTCGGCGATCAAGGCTGGGTCCGCGTCCCGATACCACCATTCCTCCTTCGGGCGGTCGGGGTTGGCAAACAGCTGCAGGTGAATCGAGACGGACACCGTCGACGCGGTGCGCTCGTCGATCACATCCCAGCCATCGTCCACGGCATCGATGACGTAGATGTCGGCGCCGGCCCCGGCGTCGAGGTGGTCGCTGCCCATGCCGCCGTGCAATTCGTCGTCGCCCTCGCCCGCGACGATGCGATCGTTGCCCGCGCCGCCATCGATACAGGTGGGTGGGGCCATGCGGGTGTCCCAGTTGCTGTACGGCTGGAAGGACGATGCGACCCGGTCGTCGCCACCGCCTGTGCTCACGATCTTGGCCGCCGAGCCGTCCAGGCTGACGTGGTTCGCACCGTCGCCGCCTTGGTAAACCTCGGTGAGGCGCACGTTGTCGTAGGTCGTGCGGTAGTAATCCTCGAAGTAGGTGCTGGTCCTCCATTCGGGCTCGTAGACCTCGGTGCTGAAGGTTCGTATGTCTCCGGGGATGTAGACGTAGATCGGCCGATCGCTGGGTCCCCCGGAGCGGTCTCCGCTCACGATCCTAGCCCCCGCGGGCAGCAAGACCATGCTGCCATTGCCCATGTACTCAAGCAGGGGAACGATGCGATCGGGGATGCTTCCGATGGTGGTGTATTCGTAGTGCGAGAAGCGCTGTCCCAGATACGTCTCGGTGCGCTCGACGCTGGCGAAGCGTTCGCGGCCGACGGACTGGCTGTCGCGCTCGCCACGCAGTACCACCTGGGCGTCGTCGTTCTGCGTGTGCTGCGTGACTTTGTTCAACTGGTAGACGCGCTCCTCGGTGGTGCCGGTGCCCACGGTGAAGCTGCCGGGCTGGTCGCCGAGCCGCATGAAGCTCCGGTCGGCGTAGTGCCCCCACCAGGTCACGCCCATCGGCACCGGCCCGGCCTGCGCATCCGCCGCCTGCGCGAAGGCCGCCTGAGACTGCTGCGGCGTCTGTGTGGCGATGGCCCGCGAGGCCAGGGCCAGCAGGTCGTGCTCGCGGCCCTGCGCGTCCACCAGTGTCCAACGCGTGCCTGCGGTGTAGGCGCCCTGGACGAAGCTGGCGGCGTTGGAGCCGCTGTGCTGGACGAGCAGGTCGTTGCCGACGCGCCCATACATCAAGGCCTCGGGCGCGATGCCATCGAGCACCAAACGCGATACCTGGCCTGGGACTTCGTACAGGCGGTCCAGGCCGGCGTCGGCGCGCAGGGTGTAGCTGTCCAGGCCCGCACCGCCATGCAGGAAATCCGAGCCCGCGCCACCGTCCAGGCGGTCGTTGCCCGCGCCGCCCTGCAAGTTGTCGATGCCGTCCAGGCCTTGCAGGGTGTCGGCCGATGCCGTGCCATACAGCGCGTCGTCGCCCGCGCTGCCAGCCACGGAAACGCCGCTGCCGACGAGGATCTCGGCGTACAAGGGCAAGGCGCTGCGAACCTCGCCGTTGGCGAAGGCAAAGCTCAGCGTGTCCAGGGGCGCGTCGTCGCGGATGAGCACGGCGTCGTTGGCGCTGTAGCGCAGGCGAACGTAGCCCGCGCCATCGATGGTCTCGCGCGTGGCGGAAAGCCGGTCGGGCGTGATGCCAGGGCCGAAGCGCACCAGGCTGGCACCCTCGGCGTCGATCAGCTGGTCCACGCCGTCGCCGATCTGGAAGGTGTAGCGGTCGGCGCCTTCGCCACCTCTCAAGGTGTCGCCGCCCCGGCCACCCTCCAGGTGGTCGGCGCCATCGCCGCCCAACAGCTCGTCGTTGCCGGCTTTGCCTGAGAGGGTGTCGTCACCCGCCCCACCACTGATGAAGTCACCCAGCACGGTGCCCGACAGGTCGTCCTGGCTGGAGGAGCCGACCAGGCTCAGCCCCGCGGACAGGCCCAGGCGCTCGATCAGGGTGTCCAGTGTCCAGACGCTGACACCGCCGCTGCCGTCGTCGAACTCATAACGCACCACGGCCCCTTCGAGCGCGCGGCGCACGGTGAGGCTGGCTTCGGTCTGCCCATCGAGCCACAGGCGCAGGTCGCTGCTGTCGCCGATGCGTTCGGCCCGCAGCGCATCGGTGTGCACACCAGGTGCGAAGCGCACCACGTTGCGGCCCTGCGGGTCGGCGACCTGGTCGTGGCCGGCCTGGGGGGCGGTGAGGTCGATCCGGTAGACGTCGTCACCCAGGCCGCCGAGCAGGGCGTCGCCGCCGCCTTGTCCGTCCAGGGTGTCGTTGCCGTCCTGGCCCATGAGCAGATCGTGGCCATCGCCGCTGATGAGGTGGTCACTGCCCGCGCTGCCATCGACGCCCATGGCGGGCAGGGTGCGCACGAGATCGGCGAGCGAGCGGGTGCGGCCGTCGGCCAGGGCGATGTCGAAGCGCTCGCCCAGCGCGAGTGCGTTGAGGAGGCGAATGCTTGCGCCACCGGCGTTCAGCAGCAGGTCGTTGGAGACCTGGCCATCGGCGCCGGGCGCGGCGCGTTGTACCTGCACGGCGTCCCAGTCGCTGGCGGCGTCTGCGCTGAAGACGATGCGGTTGCGGCCTTCGGCGTCCTGCACGGTGGCGCGCTCACCGGCGCCGAAGTGGTACTGGTCGTCGCCCTGGCCGCCCGAGAGCGTGGCGTCCTGTGGCATGGCCGAGAAGTGGTCCTTGGCAGGTGTGCCGTCTATCCGGCTGGTGCCCATCGGGGCCTCGATGCGCACGCCGCGCTCGAGCAGGTCTCGCCAGCTCAGCGCCTGACCGTCGGCGAATGCGATGTCGGCGAGGAAGGTGCTGCTCAACAGACTCCAGGGCGAGAACGGTAACTCGATGCGATCGGCGCTGCCATTGCCGTCGGGAGGGGCGATGGAGATCAACACCTTGCCCTCCGGCGTGACCGTCAGGCGCAGGTCTTCGGGAGCGATGCCCGCGCCGAAAGCGATGCGGTGGCCGCTGGTCCAGCCCCTCAGCACGTCATGGCCGTCGCCGCGATCGAAGTGCACCACCTCCGCGTCGGCGTTGAGTTCGATCGTGTCGTCACCGCGCCCTCCCATGACCTCGGTGCCGCTGGCGTACAGGCCGAGCCGGTCCTGCCCGGCAGTGCCCACGAGCCATTCGCCCGGCGTCTGCGTGGCGGCGGTCATCGAGCCTTGCAGCGCATCGCCCATCCAGCGTGCGAGCGCCACGCGCTGGCCGTCGGCGAATTCGATGGTGAAGTGGGAGACGTCAGTCAGCGAGCCCAGGCCCAACGCGGCCTGCTGGGACCGGCCCTGGGCGTCGGTGCCCATGGGCCAGACCAGGCACAGGCCGGTGCTGCCGTCGCTGTTGTCCATGGGCAGCAGGGTGATGTCGCGTTGAAGCGCGTCCACGCGGATGGTGTTGCGGCCCAGCTTGTCGCTGATGGTGGTGCTGACGTCGAAGAACTGGGCGTCAGCCGATGCCGGGTTCAAGAGGTCGGCACCGCGCACGAGGTAGAGGTCATCGCCCGAGCCGCCCTCCAGACGGTTCCAGCCCTTGCCGCCGTCCAGGGTGTCATCGCCGTCGCCACCGAACAGGTCGTCGTCGCCGTCGCCACCGAGCAGGTGGTCACGGCCTCCGCCGCCGTACAGGACGTCGTTGCCCGCGCCGCCGTCGAGCCAGTCATCACCATGGGCGCTGGCTTCGACGGTGTAGGTTGACAGGTCATCGCTGAGGTCGTCGCCGTAGAGGACATCGTGACCCTCGCCACCCAGGAGCTTGTCGGCTCCGCCGCCGCCCACGAGCGCGTCATCACCGTCCTCTCCCATGAGGAGGTCCTGGCCGTGGTAGGCGGTGTCGATGGCGTCGCGGGCGTCGTCGTCGCCCCAGAGCACGTCAGCGCCTGAGCCCCCGAGCAACTGGTCGGCGCCGCCGTTGCCCCAGAGCGTGTCGTTGCCGGTACCACCGTCGAGGAAGTCGTTGCCGTGCAGATGGGCCGCGCTGCTGGTGTTGTCGCCTGACAGTCGGTCATCGCCCTCGCCGCCGAAGAGCTGGTCGTGCCCCGCGTCGCCCCAAAGCCGGTCATCACCCGCGCCGCCATTCAGGTGGTCGTTGCCGTGGCCATCGCTGCTGCCGGCGCCGTTGTCGCCCATCAGGCGGTCGTTGCCGCTCCCGCCTTCCAGCCAGTCGCTGTCGGTGCCGCCGAAAAGCACGTCGGCGCCACTGCCGCCATCAAGCCGGTCTTGCCCGCCTTCGCCGAAGAGCCAGTCGTCGCCAGCGCCGCCGTGCAGAACGTCGCCTTCGCCCGTGGCTGAGGTGTCCACATTGGAATAGCTGATGCCTTGGGTGGTCACGCGGTGCGTGTCGATGTCGAATGAGGGGTCGCTCAGAACGGAGCGCTGGAGGCCCCAGTTGGGCTGTGCGGTGCTCGCGTCAAGGTCACCGTAGATCACGTCGTCGCCCGCGCCGCCCCAGAGCTGGTCGCGGCCCGGGCCGCCCAAGAGCAAGTCGGCGCGCTGGTGGCCGACCTGCCAGTCGTCGCCGTTGCCACCAACCAGCAGCTCGCCTTGCTCGGCGATGCCCTGGGCGTCTTCGGTGTCGGGGTCATGCGCGGCGATGACCTGGTCGTCGTTCTGCTCGAACTGGGCATACAGGCGGTCGTTGCCTTCGTGCCCGAAGAGGCGGTCCAGGCCGTCGCCGCCGATGAGGACGTCAACACCCGCGCCAGCGCGCAGATGGTCGTTTCCTGTGCCACCGTCCAGCAGGTCATCGCCGCCGCGCCAGGCGTTGAGCGTGTCATCGCCTCCATGGCCGAAGAGCTGGTCGTTGCCCGTGTCGTCGTAGAGCGTGTCAACTCGGTCAGCTTCGATCTGGTCGGGCTTGACGATGAGGTTGCCCAGGGCGTCGGTGCTGCTCTGCACGCCCTCGGCTTCGGGGTCGTGGTCGAGTGGGGCGCGGTCGCCGTGCAGCACGAGGTTGGCGCTGGGTGCTGGGATGTCGGCCGGGGCGTCCTGCAGCTGGATGCCCAGGTGGCCGTTGTGCCAGTTCTGAACCAGCACGGTGCCGGCGCCGGCGCTGATGAGCAGGTGTTGGCGATCACCGTCGGCCATGAGGTGGTAGCGAACCGCACCGTCCTGCCATTCACCGGAGCCGGGGGCGCTCTCTTTGCCGCCGCTGAGGATTTGGCCTTGGTAGCGGATCACGCCGCCGTCCTCGTCGATGAGCACGTCGCTGCCGGCGGAGCCATCGAGGAGGTAGGTGTCGGAGCCTGAGCCGCCGAGCAGGCGGTCGTTGCCGGCTCCGCCGTCCAACACGTCATCGCCCGAGCCGCCTTCGAGGTGGTCGGCGCCGCCCAGGCCGGTGAGGCGGTCGTTGCCTGCACCACCGTAGAGGTGGTCCTTGCCGCCGTTGCCCGACAGCTCACCGGCGGCATCGTCGCCCGCTGTGCCGAAGACCACCCTGGGTGTGGACATCAGGTCGAGTCCGACCTGAATCCGGGCGTCGCTGGTGAGGTCAAGGTACTGCGCGGCGAGCAGACCACTGACCGGATTGGGCGTGAGCGTGTCGGTGGCGCTGAGGTCGCGCACATGGGTGTCCAACAAGGCGTTGAGCATCGCCAGCCGATCCGCCACCCATTGATCGGAGAAGGCCATCTCGTGTTGCTCGTCACCGCGCAGCACGGCTTGTCGGTCCGATGCCCAGTCCAGGTACACATCGCCGTGGGTGTTCTGCCAGAGCGCGTTGAGGCTGGCTTGCGCCTCGGGGTCGCTGGCGCACACCACCAGCGGGCTGAGGTTCTGCAGGCACAGGAAGGCACCGAAGTCCAGGCGGGCATCGCTGGCGGTGGGCACGGCGGTCTTGATCCGAAGGCCACCGGAGAAGGCGTCGGTCACGGCTGCAACCCGGCCAGCGTAGGCGATGAGTTGTTCGTCCGTGGCGTCGTCGGATAGGGGCGGTCGGGCGGGCTGGAAGATGTGGCCCAGGTCATTGAGCAGGGCGATGGTTTCTCGGCCCTCTCGGGCGGAGGACGCCAGATCGAAGAGGCGGCCCAGGTCGTTCAGTTGGATGCTGTTGTCGATGCGGTGCAGCAGCATGGACGTGTACACCGCGCCCGAGGGGTCGAGGCGGGCGGCGCCTGCGCCGAAGGTGGCGCTCTCCAAGCTCCGCCACAGGCCATCGGGCAGGTAGCTGCCCATCCAGTCGAAGAGGGGGCGAGTGGTGTGGGGGTTGATGTATTTGGCGCCAACGGCGCCGAACACTGATCCAACCCCGCCAGCAAAAGTCACGCCCACGGCTCCTGCTCCAAGCGCTCCTACACCGCTTGCGAACGTGGCACCAATTGCTCCACCCAGAACGATGGAGAGCACTGCTTCGCCAGCCTTGTTTCCGTCGCCGTTTCGGATGGCATCGCCCACTGCGTAGATGTCGAATGCCGGTCCCGCGAATCGGCCGATATTGCGCAATCCATCGTTTACTGCGTCTTGAAAACTGGCCAATCGAACGGCGGCGTCTTTGGTGTCGTCTGCGAGCACAAAGGCTATGCGTGACATCTCGTCGGCGGCTTGGCGCCAGACGCCCTCGGCGATCACGTCGGCCGCCACCAAGGCCATCTCTCGTCGAGAAATGGCCGCAGCAATTGCTACTTCGTAGTTCTTCCGAACTTTCGTGAGACGCTCAAGCGCGCTTGAGCCGCCCTTTTCAAGAGCCTCGACAATGCCTGTGGCGAAATTGGCCGACCATCCTGCGAGGTCGTCACACATAGAGGCTAGTTGTTCAAAGGTCTGATGCTGTGTGGTGTTGGTATTGCTCATGAAACTCCTCCTTGAATGTCAAATGAAGTCCGCGCGTTGGCGGGCGGTAGTGCACGTATGACCCAGCCAAAGCACCAGAAAGCAAAACAATGGGAAGCCCACCAGCAGTTGATTCATGATGACGAGTACGCCACCCTTGCTGGATGTCGCGGCGTTGAGCATGAAATAGGCGCGCCCTTTGCTTATGGGGTCTAAGTAGGGCATCCACCATGCGATACCCAAAATCACCAGAACGATTGCCCACACATGAGTCAACGCCAGCCAACGCTTGGTTGAACTCTCAAACGTCTTGGTGTGATACCCACGAACAGCCACGATGCAGTACAGCAGGATGGCCGATGCGATTAGCAGGGAAAGGCCGATAAACGTTTGGGCAAAGACAGGGTCAGGTGCGCGCTCGGTGACTCGAAGGGCATTGGGAATCAAGGCAACGACGGGTTGCATGAGGGAGTGCAACCAAACCAGGTGCTGGCCCGATGGCAGCAATACACCCAGAGCTGCTGTTCCGAACGCGTGCACAAAGTAGGCGCGCATCATTGGGGGCTGCTTGTAGACGGTGCTGTTCATGCGCCGGCCACCTTATGTTGGACCAGCGCGGAGCATGGGGCGCTCCCGCGTTGGCCGCTGAGCATGCGGTCCTGGTAGCGGATGACACCGCTGCCCAGCGTGGCGGCCAGGCCGCGGCGCAGGTCCATGGGCTGTGTGCTGGCGTTGGAGTCGTAGCGGATCTGGAACCAGGCTTCGGCGCGGTCGCCTTGCCACAGGGCGCGGGTCAGGCCTGGGCCGATGAGGGACTCGGCGTTGTAGGCGAGGGAGAGCAGGCCGGCCATCTCCCGGGTATGGGTGAGGGTGGCGAAGAGGGCTTCTCCGTCGCGTTTGCCCAGGATCCGGCTGAAGCGGTTCTTGATGGCGTCCTGCTTTGCTTGAAGCTCGATCTCGTAGAGTTTCTCGGCTTGGGCTTCGCTCAACGGGGGCGCGGTCCAGGAAGCTGCGAATTTCGCAATCTCTGCGTCGGCCAGTTGCGTAGATCCGTTGCTCAGAGCTTGGGCAATCTCGCTCAACTGATCCAGTTGTGTGTTCGTCAGCGCGATGCCCACGCGCGCCATGTCAGATTTCAAATTGTCAATGACCATCCATTTGCTGTCGGCTCTTCGTCGAATGAAGGTGTAGCCAAATCCCAAGGTGACCGTATGGTCTCCCACGTTTGTCGGCGTTGAGAGACTCTTTCCTTCTCCGTTGTGAATGAGCTTGCGCGTGAGCTGTGCCATGTTGTCACTCGCATGTACTTGAATGGCCATATGTCCTCTCCTTTGATTGACTGAAATGGATTACCGGGGTGTCGTCCAACGGCACCAGCCTTCGTAGCGCGTCCATGTGGCTGGCCGAAATACCTCTGCTCTGACCCAAAGGTCATCGGTGACATCCCATACGACCAGCAAAGTCCTTCGATACGCAGCTAAGGCTGCTCGTTGGCGATCTGGCTCGGTTGCCTGCAATGAGGAATCGGTCGACACCCCAGGACCGTACGGGACGTGCTCGCAGGTCTTAAGGTCGATGCGGCTGTAGCCTTCTCGCCCGGTGCTGGTTTCGGCGAGGTATTCCGACCAATACATGAGGTCGGTTCCCTTGACCCGAGGGAAGTAGCGTTTGAGGGAATACACCCGGAACGGCGGTGCACCAGTGGCCACATCGAATCCACGAAACCCCGTCACCGATCCTTCGTCCATCCACCCGCAACGCTCGACGTCCTTGATCAGTTTGGGCGGACCTACGTGCACCTCGTCCGGGTACTCCGCCGACGGAAAGTCGGTTTTGAACTCCATCACTGGTTCGACCGGCACGAAGCCTTTGCCCTTCATCAGGTCGCGCATCAAGGCCTTGCACAGGGCCGTCTCGCCGGGGTTTCGTCCGTCGTCGTGCAGCCGCAAGGGCGGTTGACGTGCGATCAGCTCTTTCACTCGCGCCAGCCGTTCCGCTTCTGTTGGCTGCACGACTTGGGCTGTCGCGTGGGTGGTCAGCACCCAGGCAGTGAGCAGGAGAACCGTCGGTCTCAACAAACTCAGGAGGCTGATGGCTTCGGCTTCCGTGGTGCGGCGCTCGGCCAAGCCACGGCGCAGGCCCGTGCCACCGGCGAGCGGCGTGGCTGCGCCAGTGCCGCCATCGAGCTGGCCGGAACCACTACCCTCGCCAACTCGTCGCAGCTTCTGCATGCGAACGGAGCGCTTGCTTGTGTTGCCCATGTCGATCCCTTCTCTTTCGCGTGCTTCTTGCGCACGCCGTGAAAGATAGGGGCAGCCGTCGCCAAGCCTTACCCCTGGGAAGTACGCGCGGATCTCAACAACTGATTACGCATGGATGACGCCCTCAGGGAGTCGCTTGGCGGAACGGGTCACTGGGCGGATACCAACCGGCTTGTCGCGTCAGGCTTTCTGCCGCTCGATGCTGACGTTGACGGAAAGTTGCCAGGGTCCCAGCCTCCGCCTGTCCACCGATTCGAATAAGCCCCTTTCCCCCCGTCTTATCGCCCTTTAGTTTTCCGGGTCGCTTTCCACAATCAGGCTCACTTCCCCGAGCCTGACTGATGGATTCCTCGAGCCAAGACAAAAACCTGCCAGCCACCCCGCAGCGCCTGAAGAAGGCGCGCGACGACGGCCAGGTCGCCCGCTCCAAGGACTTGTCCAACGTCACCGTGCTGGGCGGCGGCATGCTGGTGCTGTTTGCGCTGGCGCCCACCGGTTTCGCCCAGCTGCGCGACGCGCTGGCCAGCCAGCTGCGCTTCGACAGCGCCAGCGTGCGCACGCCCGAGCTCATGCTGCAGCGCCTGTCGGACCACACCGCGCAAGCGCTCATCGTCTACCTGCCCCTGGGCCTGCTGGTGCTTGCGCTGGCTGTCGCGGCCCTCGTCGCCGCAGGCAGCTTCGCCTTCAGCACCAAGCCCATCGAGCCCAAGCTCAGCAACATCAGCCCGCTGTCGGGCTTCAAGCGCCTGTTCTCGCGCCAGCAGGTCATCGAGACCTTCAAGCTGGTGGGCATCACCGCCGTGGTGCTGCTGGTGGCCGGCCAGTTCATCGTCAACCACGCGGAGGCCTTTGCCACCCTGCTCATGCGCCCGCTGGAGGCCGGCATCGGCCAGCTCGCGCAGTGGCTGGCCGTGGGCGTGGGCCTGCTGCTGCTGGTGATCGGCGTGGTGGCGGCCATCGACGTGCCCACCCAGCGCTTCCTGCACAAGCACCGCCTGAAGATGTCGCACGACGAGATCAAGCGCGAGCACAAGGAAGCCGAGGGCGACCCGCACGTGAAGAGCCAGCGCCGCGCGCGCCAGCGCCAGCTCGCGCAGCGCCAGAGCATCCGCGCCGTGCCCAAGGCCGACCTGGTGGTGATGAACCCGACCCACTACGCCGTGGCGCTGCGCTACGACGAGGCCACCATGGCCGCCCCCCGTGTGATCGCCAAGGGCACGGACCTGCTGGCCATGAAGATCCGCGACGTCGCCAAGGCCAACGCGGTGCCGGTGCTGCAGTCACCCATGCTGGCGCGTGCGCTGTACGCGCACGCCGAGATCGACCAGGAAATCCCGGGTGCGCTCTACACCGCCGTGGCCCAGGTGCTGGCCTGGGTCTACCAATTCAAGGCGGCCATGAACGGCCAGGGCCGCATGCCAGCCGACCCGCAGCCGACGGTGCCGCCCGAACTCGATCCGCACTTCAAGAAAAAGCCCCAGGAGGCTGAAGAATGAACGCCCTGCAGCAATGGTTCAAGCGCAACGGCGCGCTGGCCGGCGGACTGGCCGCGCCCATGCTGGTGATGACCATCCTGTCGATGATGGTGTTGCCGCTGCCGCCCTGGATGCTGGACACCTTCTTCACGCTCAACATCGCGCTGGCGCTGGTGGTGATGATGGTGGCGGCCTACATGAAGCGCCCGCTGGACTTCTCGGTGTTTCCCACGGTGCTGCTGCTCACCACGCTGCTGCGCCTGTCGCTCAACGTGGCCTCCACCCGCGTGGTACTGCTGGAGGGCCACACCGGTCCCGGCGCGGCCGGCGAGGTGATCGAGGCCTTCGGCCATTTCCTCATCGGCGGCAACTTCGCGGTCGGTCTCATCGTCTTCGTGATCCTGGTGGTGATCAACTTCGTGGTGATCACCAAGGGCTCGGAGCGCATCGCCGAGGTGGCCGCGCGCTTCACCCTGGACGCCATGCCCGGCAAGCAGATGGCGATCGACGCCGACCTGGGCGCGGGCCTGATCGACGAGAAGGAAGCCAAGCGCCGCCGCGCCGAGGTGGGCGAGGAGGCCGAGTTCTTCGGCTCCATGGACGGCGCCTCCAAGTTCGTTCGCGGCGATGCGGTCGCCGGCATCCTGATCCTGATCATCAACGTCATCGGCGGCTTCGCCATCGGCATGATGCAGCACGGCCTGTCGGCGGGCCAGGCGGCGGACAACTACATCCTGCTGGCCGTGGGCGATGCGCTGGTGGCGCAGATCCCGGGCCTGCTGATCTCGGTGGCCGCGGCCATGGTGGTCTCGCGCGTGGGCAAGGACGAGGACCTGGGCGGCATGGTGGCGCAGCAGATGTTCCTGTCCTCGCGCGTGCTGGGCATCGCCGCCTCGGTGCTGTTCCTGCTGGGCGTGATCCCCGGCATGCCGCACCTGTTCTTCCTGCTGTTCGCGGCCCTGCTGGGTGGCCTGGCGTACTGGCGCCGTCAGCAGGAACTGGCGCCCAAGCCCGAACCCGGCGCCGCCGCCGCGGGCGCGCCCGCCAACGACGGCGAGGCGAGCTGGGACGACCTGCAACCCGTGGACCTGCTGGGCCTGGAACTGGGCTACCGCCTGATCGCGTTGGTGGACAAGACCCGCCAGGGCGACCTGCTCACGCGCATCAAGGGCGTGCGCAAGAAGTTCGCCCAGGACGTGGGCTTCCTGCCGCCGCCGGTGCACGTGCGCGACAACCTGGAGCTGCACCCCAGCGCCTACCGCATCACCCTGCGCGGCGTGGTGGTGGGCGAGGGCGAGGTCTTCCCCGGCATGTGGCTGGCCATCGACCCCGGCGGCATCAACACGCCCCTCATCGGCACGCCCACCACCGACCCGGCCTTCGGCCTGCCCGCGCACTGGATCGACGAGCGCCAGAAGGAAACGGCGCAAATGGCCGGTTTCACCGTCGTTGATTCCGAGACTGTGCTGGCGACCCATCTTTCACACTTGATGCAAGTCCAGGCGGCCAAGTTGCTGAGCCGGACGGAGACCCAGGAACTGGTCGAACACGTGACCCGCCTGGCCCCCAAGCTGATCGAAGAAGTCGTGCCCAAGATGGTTTCGGTTGCCACCTTCCAGAAAGTGCTCCAGCTGCTGCTGGAAGAAGGTGTGCACGTGCGCGACATCCGCACCATCATCGAATCGATCGCCGAGCACGCCGTGCACGTCACCGAACCCCACGAGCTGGCCCGCCGCGTGCGCATGGCGCTGTCGCCGGCCATCGTGCAGCAGATCTACGGCCCGGTGAAGGAGCTCGAGGTCATCGCCATCGAGCCCGGTCTGGAGCGGCTGCTGATGCAGGCGCTGTCCGGCCAGAACGCCGGTGCGCTGGACCCTGGCGTGGCCGAGATGCTGAGCCAGTCCGCGACCGACATCGCCAACAAGCAGGAGGAGAAGGGCGTGCCCGCTTGCCTGCTGGTGCCCGACGCCATCCGCAGCGCCATGGCGCGCCTGCTGCGCCGCGCCGCGCCGCGCCTGCAGGTGCTGGCGCACAGCGAGATTCCCGAGACCCACCTGATCCGCATCGGCCCGATCCTGGGCCAGCTTGCCACCTGATCGCCTGACCGCACCTTTCCAGGACCGACCGAATGAACATCCAACGCTTCATCGCCCCCACCTCGCGCGAGGCCATGTCCAAAGCGCGCCGCCAGTTCGGCGACAGCGCCGTGATCCTCTCGACGCGCCAGACGGCGGACGGTTTCGAGGTGATGGCCGCCGCCGAGGAAAGCCTGGCGGGCATCGCGCAGGCGGGGCAGTCCCTGTCGCCCGCGCCCGCGGTGGCCGCTGCGGTGGCCACGGCCGGCCAGTTGGCGGCAGCGCAGAAGACGGCGCACAGCAGCACGGTGGGCAGCGACACCGAAGCCCTGGCGATGAGCACCCTGTCGTTCCAGGAGTACGTGCGCGAGCGCATGCTGCGCAAACGCCGTGAGCAGATGGGCGAGGGCGCATCGCCCGCCGCCGCCGCGCCCGTGGCGAAGGCCGCGCCCGTGGCGCCGGCCAAGCCCTTCATTGCCGAGCCGGCCGACCCGATCATGGTGCCGGTGCAGCGCTACAACGAGCCCACGGAGATGGCCCAGCCCGCGCGCCGCGCGCAGGCCCCCATCCGCACGCGCGAGACCGCCTTCGAGGATTCGGTGCCGCCCGCGCGCTTCGCCACGCAGGAAGACAACCGCATGGCCGTCGAGCTCAACGCGCTCAAGGACATGATCGAAGAGCGCTTCAACACCCTGGCCTGGCTGGGCTCGAGCAAGCAGAACCCGATCCAGTCGAGCCTGATGCACAAGCTCATCCGCGCCGGCTACTCGCCGCAGCTCGCGCGCGCCCTGCTGGAGCGCCTGCCCGCCGAGGCCGGCGCCGGTGAATCGCTGCGCTGGGTGATGGACGCGATCCAGCGCAACCTGCGCGTGGCCGCCGCCGGCGCCAGCCTGGCCGAAGAGGGCGGTGTGATCGCCCTGGTGGGCGCCACCGGTGTGGGCAAGACCACCACCGCCGCCAAGCTGGCCGCGCAGTGCGTGAAGCAGTTCGGCGCTGGCAGCGTGGGCCTCATCACCCTGGACAGCTACCGCGTCTCGGGCTACGAACAACTGCGCGCCTACGGCCGCATGCTGGGCGTGGTGGCGCACCTGGCGCACGACCGCGCCGCACTCAAGGACCTGCTGGGCCTGCTCTCGGGCAAGCGCCTGGTCATCATCGACACCGCCGGCCTGGGCCAGCGCGACCAGCGCGTGCAGGACATGCTCGACGTGCTGGAGGTGCCCTCGCTCAAGAAGGTGCTGGTGCTCAACGCCGGCGCGCAGGGCGATGCCATCGACGAAACCCTGGCCGCTTTCAAGGCCGACAAGCTGCACGGCGTGGTGTTGTCCAAGGTGGACGAGGCCGTGAAACTCGGCCCGGCACTGGACGCCGCCATCCGCCACCAGGTGACGGTGCGCGGCGTGGCCAACGGCCAGCGCGTGCCCGAGGACTGGCAGAACGCCGACGCCGCCACGCTGGTGCGGCTGAGCATGGGTTCGGCCGGCAAGTCGGCTTTCGACCCCGCCAGCGCCGACATGGGCTTCTACTTCGCCCAGTCCGGTGGGCGCGGCATGCCGCTCGGGGGCCTGCATGTTTGATTTCGGCGTCGACCAGGCCGCCGGCCTGCGGCTCGAAGCGAAGGCCCGCCACGGCGGGCCCGCGCTGATGCCGCTGGCCAGCCCCGCGATGCCCTCGCGTGGCTTCGAGTGGCTCTGCCGCCTGGCCATGGACCTCACCGAGGCCGGCCAGCGCGTCGTCGTCATCGACGCCTGCGCCACCGAGCGTGGAGGCAGCGGTGGCCTGAGCCATGCGTTGGCCGACGCCGGTGTTGCCCACCTGGGCGCCGAGTCGGTGCCCGGCGATGGCACCGATTGGCTGGTGATGCCTGCTGCCGACGGCCTGCAAAGCCTCGTGGCCACGGCCGATGCCGCCGGCTCAGACACCGCGCTCACGCGCCTGTTTGCCCCTTTCGCGTCGGGTGCGCTGCTGCTGCTGTACGCGCCCGCCCAACTGCTGGCCCGCCTGCTGAATGGCGTGAAGGCTCGCGTGCTGGTGCCCGTGGTGCCGCAGCCGCAGGCCAGCATCGACGCCTATGGCGCGCTCAAGTGGCTGCACGGCGCAGGCCTGCACCCGGTGCTGGCGCCGCTGGACGCCCACGCGCAGGTGCTCGCCAACGTGGTCGACTGCGCGCAGCGCCACCTCGAACTCAAGGCGCCGGTGTGGCCGCGCGCCGCCTGGGGCCAGCGCGTGCCCGACGCCGCCCTGGTCTGCGCCGACGCGCCGGCCTTCGTTCCCTACCGCTCACCTGCCCGCGGCGCGCACGCCGGGGCCGCCATTCCCTTCTGGAGCTGACGATGTACACCGCCAAAGGCACGCTCAACCGCGAGGACCAGCTGCGCAAGTACAGCCCCCTGGTCCGTCGCCTGGCGCATCACATGATCGCCAAGCTGCCCCCGAGCGTGGAGCTCGACGACCTGATCCAGGTCGGCATGATCGGCCTGACCGAGGCCATCGCGCGCTACGAGCCCTCGCAGGGCGTGCAGTTCGAGACCTTCGCCAGCCAGCGCATTCGCGGCGCGATGATCGACGAACTGCGCGACGGCGACTGGATGAGCCGCGGCTCGCGCAAGAGCCAGAAGGACATCGAACAGGCCGTGCACCGCCTGCAGCAGAAGCTGCACCGGCCCCCGCGCGAGAGCGAGATCGCGGCCGAGATGGGCCTGACCCTGACCGACTACCAGGCCCTGCTGGCCAAGGTGCGCGGCACCCAGCTCGTGTACCTGGAAGACATCGGCGGCGGCGCGGGCGACGACGAGGACGGTTTCCTGGACCGCCACATGGGCGATCACGAGGCCGACCCGTCCGCCATGCTCATGGACCACCGCATGCGCATGGCGCTGGTGGAGGCCATCAAGACCCTGCCGGAGCGCGAGCAGCACATCATGAGCATGTACTACGAGCACGACATGAACCTGAAGGAAATCGCCGCCGTGCTCGGCGTGACCGAATCGCGCGTGTGCCAGTTGCACAGCCAGTCGATCGCGCGGCTGCGATCGAAGATGCGCGAGCATTGAGCCGGGCTTGGTGATCGGTTCCGGCTCGGCTGGTGCGGCGTCGCGCGTCAGCGCGCGGCCACTCAGCGAACGATCCAGGACGGCATGTCTGGAAACAGCGGCGGCAGCCGCTCGAGCAGGCTTTGTGCGCAGACGGGCAGGACCAGTCGTTTGGGCGCGGGCTTGACACCATCGCGCAGATCCGCGAAGCGCCCGAGCAGACCGGTGTCCAGCAGCAGACCGATCGTGTCGTGCGAGAGACCTTCCAGTGACAGCGTGTCTTTCGGCTCAAGAAGCATGCCGGCCAGCTGGTCTCCTGCCTTTTCCAGGGCGTCGCGTTGCGGGGCGTTCTCGGGCAGCGCGTCGAGACTCTTGCGCAAGTCCTGTTGGAACTGGACGACCCGGAACTTTCCGCGATTGCGCAGTTGGAATTCCGACGGGGGCAGAGCGCTCAATCGTGCGTTCAGTGTGCGCAACTCGGAGACCGTCGGCGCCTGGCCGGTGTGTTTCCATCGCCCCATCGATCGGCGGAAAGCGTCCACCGCATCGCCGACGTCCTCGCCTCGGTCGTGCGTCACCTCCTGGACCATGTGCTCCAGGAACGTGTCCAGATCGCCTCTCGGGACGGACTTTCCGGACCGATGCGTGGGGGCGCGCGCGAAGAGCACGAACGTGCCGTCCTCCTGGCGCTTCGCGCTCACGTGGTGCAGGTCGCAATTTCGTTCGGGCGTGGGCTCCAGCAGGCTTTGGGGCGTTGGCGTTGCCAGGAATTGCGTGAGTTGTTCGTTTTTGGTGCGGGGCTGAGGCAGGCGGGTCGAGATCATGGGCGTAGGGACAGAACAGGCCGGTGGTACAGGGGTGGCTTGGGCCACCGGCGCTGAGTGCGCGTTCTCGCCACGAGCGTTGCGCACACGCCTTTTTGTACTGGTCACCTGGATTTGGTGATAGGCCCGCGCTGGCCACACAATGGCCACGCCCCCCAACGCCCAGGAGGCCGCATGTTCCGCCCCCTCACCCTCGATCACCTCGTCCTGCGCGTCGTCGATCTCGATCGCATGCAGCGCTTCTATTGCGACGTGCTGGGCTGCACGGTCGAGCGGCGGCAAGCGGGTATCGGCCTGCTGCAACTGCGCGCGGGCAACGCGCTGATCGACCTGGTGCCGGTGAGTGGCCCGCTGGGACGCGCGGGTGGCGCACCGCCCGGCCGTGAGGGGCGCAACCTCGACCACTTCTGCCTGCGCGTGGAACCCTTCGACGAGGTGCTGATCCGCGCGCAACTGGCCCGCCACGGCGTGGAGGCCGGGCCCGTGGAGCAGCGCTACGGCGCCGAAGGCGAGGGGCCGTCGATCTACCTGGATGATCCGGAGGGCAACGTGGTGGAGCTCAAGGGGCCGCCGCGCGCGTGAGGTATTTCACGATCGACGGCGGCGTGTCCCCTTCCCTGGGGGCGACGCGCCTGCCGCCGCCGGGCGAATGCTGATGCAATCGCGCCCATTGTTTGACGGACGCGATCGGGACCCCATGCCTTGGTTGAGCCAGTACTTCGAGCTGTCGCGCGGCAGCGCCCACAACGTGCGGCCCATGGAAGGCCTGCGTGGCTTCGCCGTCTTCCTGGTGTTCCTGGTGCACTACGCCACGCTGGTCGAGCACTGGCTGGACACCGACGCCGCGGTGCTGCACCTGGCAGAGGCCCTGCACACCGTGGGGAACACCGGGGTCGACCTGTTCTTCGTGCTCAGCGGCTACCTCATCTACGGCTCGTTGATCGCGCGGCGCCAGCCCTTCGCGCGCTTCATGGCGCGGCGCATCGAGCGCCTGTACCCGGCTTTCACGGTGGTGTTCGTGCTCTACGTGGCGCTGTCCTTCCTGTTCCCGGCCGAGAGCAAGATCCCGCCGGGCACCGGTGAGGCGCTGATCTATCTGCTGCAGAACTTCCTGCTGCTGCCCGGGCTGTTCCCCATCGAGCCCATGATCACCGTGGCCTGGTCGCTCAGTTACGAGCTCTTCTACTACCTGGTGATTCCGCTGGTGATCGGCGCCCTGGGCCTGCGCGAGCGCAGCGCGGCCTGGCGCGCCGTGTTCTTCGCCGGCGCCGGTGTGGCCCTGCTGGCCTGGTGTGCCCTGGCCGGCGGCCACGTGCGGCTGGCCCTGTTCATCGCGGGCATCCTGCTGCACGAGGCCATGAACGCGCCGCGCGTGCCCACGCCCTCGGCGGCGGTGGGCGGGCTTGCCCTGGCGGCGGGCCTGCTGGGCACCCTGCTGCCCTGGGAGGGCCCGATGGGCGCCTCGTTCAGCACCCTGATGCTGTGCCTGAGCTTCTTCCTGGTGTGCCTGGCCTGCTTCCGGGCACCGCTGGGTCCGCTGGCGCGCCTGTTCTCCTGGGCGCCGATGCGCTGGCTGGGCAACATGAGCTACTCGTACTACCTGATCCACGGGCTCGCGCTGAAGGCCGCGTTCCTGGCGATGTCGGTGCTGATCCCACGCGCGGCGTTCGACTCGTGGTTCTTCTGGGCCCTGATGCCGATGATGTTCGCCATCACCCTGGTGCCGTCGGCCGCGCTGTTCCTGGCGGTGGAACGGCCGTTCTCGCTGGCGCGCGAAACGGCCAGGCCGCGCGAAGCGGTGGCTTCGACGCTCTGAGGGCGAAAGGGGGGGACGGGTTCAGGCGCCCGCGTAGCGGCGCGCGCCCGGCTTGCCCAGGCCTTGGTAGGTGGGCTTTTGCAGGTGGTCGGGCAAGAGGCTGCCCAGGGCGCGCTCGTTGAGCGCGGCGGCGCGCAGCGTGGCGGCGCGCAGTTGGGTGAAGCGCTGGGCGGCCGCGTGCAGATCCTGCGTGTGGCCGTGTTTCAGTTCGAGGGCGCGCGGGGCCTGCTGCAGCGCGGCCTGCACCGCGCCGCTGGCCAGTTCCGCGCCCGGGGCGTCGCCCTGCAGCAGCGCGCGCTCCAGGGCGTCGAGCCGCTCGTGCAGCAGCGCGATCCAGGGGTGCGGGACGCGGGCCTCGCTCATGGGCTTCAGCCGCGGCCGGCGTTGAGCATCTCGGCCGCGTTGGCCAGGAGCTTGTCGGCGATGGCTTCCGGGTTGACCTGGAAGCTGCCGTCCTCGATGGACTTCTTCACGGCGGCCACTTTCTCGGCGTTGAACACCGCGCTGTCCGAGGCACCGCCCACGGCCGCGGCCGAGGACAGGGTCACGGTCACGCCGGGCTGCGGCGCGCCGGAGGCGGGCTTGGCCACGGCCTCGCCCTGGGCGACGGGCGCCTTGGCGGGGCCACCGGCCACCGAGCCGATGTAGGAATCCGTTGACGAATCGACTTTCATGTCACGCTCCAAACCCTGATGGCAGGGTCCTGTGCACGTTGTATCGACCTTGATCCCTGGAACTTTAGTGTTTTGAGGCGGTTTTTCTGCCGTTCATCGGTCAAGGCGCCCGTCAGAGGGGCACCTCCACCACCTGATCGGCCCGCACCTGGCCGCTGACCACCTTGCCGCTGGGCAGGCGCACCCGGGCGCTCTGGCCCACCAGGCCGGCGTTGAGCGCCTGGCCGATGACCGTGATCGCAAAACCCGGACCGCCCGCGCTCACCTTCACCGGCGTGCCGGCTTCGAAGGCCTGCGGCGGACGCACCATGTTCTCGCGGATGACCTGGCCCGGCGTGAGCGCGTACGCCGCCTGCTGGCCGACCCAGCGCTCGGGCAGGGCCAGCACCATCGACGGGTGGGCCGCCCAGTCCACTTCGGCGCGCTCGGCGTGTTCTTGAGTGAGGGTCTCGCCGGATTGCACCGGTGACTTGAGCACCCAGGCCGGCCCGAAGGCCTGCACCGTGACGGGGAGGTAGACGGCCCAGCGCGTGGGACCGTCGACGCAGCGCAGGCCGACCCGGCTGCGGCCCCAGAGTCGACCGTTGGGCGGCAGGAAAGGTTCGATGGCCTTGCACGGCGCCAGTCGCAGGCGGTTGTCCAGCGAGCCCATCACCACCTCGGCGCGCAGCGGCATGCCCGCCTGCTCGGCCAGGGCCTGATCCACGGCCGGTTGCAGGAAATCGCGCGCGAGCTTTTCCAGGCCGCTGTTGTCGTTCGCGCGTGCGCTCGCGACCGCGCCCAGCAGCGCGAGGCCGAAGGCGACGGTGAGCAGCAGACGAAGGGCGGGGCGGTTCATGGCGGACTCCGGTGGCAGGTTCACGGCGACCACTGTAGGCCGCCCGGTGGGCGGGCTAAGCCGCGAAATGCCCGCCTCGGCTGCCGCTGTTCCGCGCTTATCCCTCCCTCAAGTCTTTTGACAATCCGTCCACGCCCCGGTCCGGGCATGTTCCCGGGCCGGCCACGACAACCGCACGCCAGGGGGTGCGCATGCTCGAACAGATGACCGGCCGGCTGGATTTCCACGCCCAGGCGCTCACGCTGCGCTCGCAGCGCCAGCAGGTGCTGGCCAGCAACATCGCCAACGCCGACACGCCGGGCTACAAGGCGCGCGACTTCGATTTCGCCGCCGCGCTCAAGAGCGCCAGCGGCAGCGCCACGGGCCAGGCCGTCACCACCGACGCGCGCCATTTCCGCAGCGTCGGCGCACACGCGGGCGACCCCAGGCTCGCCTACACGGTGCAGACCCAGCCTTCGCAGGACGGCAACTCGGTCGACCTCGACCGCGAGCGCGCCAACTTCGTGGACAACACCATCCGCTACGAATCCACGCTGCGCTTCATCAACGGCCACGTCAAAACCATGCTGTCCGCGATCACCGGGCAATAAGGAACTCCACGATGTCGATGTTCAACATCTTCAACGTCTCGGGCAGCGCCATCAGCGCGCAACAGCAGCGCCTGAACGTGGTGGCCAGCAACCTGGCCAACGCCGACGCCGTGGCCGGGCCCGACGGCCAGGCCTACAAGTCGCGCCACATCCACTTCCAGACCGTCGCCATGGGCGACGCCGGCAGCGCGGGCGTGAAGGTGCAGACCATCACCGAAAGCGACGCGCCCGGGCGCCGCGTGCACGACCCGCTGCACCCCAGCGCCGACGCCGAGGGTTACGTGACGCACTCCAACGTCAACCCGGTGGAGGAGATGGTCAACATGATTTCGGCCTCGCGTTCGTACCAGAACAACGTCGAGGTCATGAACACCGCCAAGAACCTGCTGCAGAAAACGCTGCAGATGGGCCAGTGATTCCGTTCAAGGACGCCTCGCCATGATGTTCTCCAACCCCTTCGACCTCTCCGCCCTCGGCAACACGCCGGGCGCGTCCACCAAGTCGGGCACCACCGCCACCGGCGCCGAGGCCACGCAGGACCGGTTCCTCAAGCTGCTCGTCGCGCAGCTGAACAACCAGGACCCGATGAACCCGATGGACAACGCGCAGATGACGACGCAGATGACGCAGATCAACACGGTCGCGGGCATCGAGTCGCTCAACACCACGCTCAAGGGCATGGCCACGCAGTTCACGGCCATGCAGAACCTGCAGGGACTGTCCCTCATCGGCCGCGAGGCCCTCGTGGAGGGCAAGACCTTCGGCTTCGACGGCACCGTCGGCAAGGCCGCGTTCCGCATCGACTCGCCCGCCGACAGCGTGCAGGTCGACGTGCTCGACAAGGCCGGCCAGGTGATCGACACCCTGGACTTCGGCGCGCTCACCGCGGGCCAGCACTCCTTCAACTGGGACGGCAGCGAGTTCAACCCCAACGACGTGGCCAGCTACCGCGTGCGCGCCTCCAACGGCGGCACGCCCGTGGGCTCGTTCATGTACAGCCGCCTCACGGTGACCTCCGTCGGCATGAAGGACGGCCAGATGCAACTGCAGCTGCAGAACGGCAGCACGGTCGGCTACGACAAGATCACCACGTTCATGTAATCCCCCTTCCCCGCAGCAAGGACGCAAGGACAACACCATGGCATTCCAGCAAGGACTCTCCGGCCTGAACAGCGCGAGCAAGAACCTCGACGTCATCGGCCACAACATCGCCAACGGCAACACGGTGGGCATGAAGTCCTCGCGCGCCGAGTTCGCCGAGGTCTACGCCAGCTCGGTCAACGCGGCGGGCGGCGTGAACATGGGCATCGGCGTGTCGGTCGCGGCCGTCACGCAGAGCTTCACCCAGGGCAACATCACCATCACCGGCAACGACCTGGACGTGGCCATCAACGGCGCCGGCTTCTTCGAACTCACCATGCCCAACGGCAGCACGGCCTACAGCCGCGCCGGCATGTTCAAGCTCAACGACCAGGGTCAGATCGTCAACCACCAGGGGGCGCAGCTGATGGGCTACCCCACGGACCCCGAGGGCAACCGCCTGAGCTTCGACACGGTGCCCCTGACGCTGCCCACCAGCGCGCCCATTCCCGCGCAGCGCACCACCAACGTCACCGCCGAGTTCAACCTGGACGCGCGCGCCCCGGTGTGGAACTCCGTGACGCCGCCCACGCCGCTGTCCACCTACGGCACCTCCTTCGTCGCCTTCGACGACCAGGGCCTGGAAATCCCCGTGTCCATGGCCTTCCGCAAGGTGGGCAACAACACCTGGGAGGTGTACACCGGCGTGAACGGCGCCGATCCGGCCCTGTCCACGCCCTTCACGCTGACCTTCAACGACGATGGCTCGCTGGACCCCGCCTCGGTGATTCCGCCGCTCACGGTGGCCTCGCCGAACGACCCGGCGCTCACCTTCCCGATCACCCTCGACTTCGTCAACATCACGCAGACCGGCACCGCCTTCGGCGTGACCGAGCTGGACCCCGACGGCTACCGCCCGGGCCAGTTCCTGGGCCTGAAGATCGGCGAGAACGGCGTCATCACCGGCCAGTACTCCAACGGTGAAACGCGCGCGGCCGGCCAGATCGCGCTGGTGAACTTCCGCAACGCGCAGGGCCTGCAGCCCACGGGCGGCGGCAACTGGACGGCCACCTACGCCTCCGGCGACCCGCTGCGCGGCGAGCCCGGCACCGGCAACTTCGGCGCGCTGCGCGCCGGCGCCACGGAAGATTCCAACGTCGACATCACCGCCGAGCTGGTGAACATGATGACCGCGCAGCGCGCCTACCAGGCCAACGCGCAGACCATCAAGACGCAGGACCAGGTGCTGAGCACGCTGCTGAACATGCGTTGAGCGCCTGCTGATCGGAGGCGAAAGCGGTATCACCATGGCCTTGGGCGAGGCAATGCCGCATTCGCAGTAGCGGTTGGTCTCCGGCAACAGGACGAGTGCGCACCGTGCGCGGCGTGGCTAGCATGGCCGGCCCCGCCACTGCGCCCATCGCCCCATGACCGACACCACACCCGCCTCGTTTCTCTCCGACGTCGAGCTCTCGTTCCCGCCCGCCGAGCGCCTGGGCGCCAAGGTCGAGTACTTCCACTTCCTGCCGCACGAGAAGTCGTACACGGTCAACGTGTACTTCATCCGCCAGGCGCCCGATGCCGCCACCATCGATCGCGTGATGCGCGAGTGCCTCGCGCTGGCGGCCGCCCACGATGGCCGCTTCATGATCAGCGGGGGTGTCTACCTGGCGTCGGGCGATGACATCGACGTGCACGAACGCACGGAGCTGCTGCCCTGGGGCAAGGACCGCTTCCTGTGCTTCGACCCGACGCTGCGCCAGATCGGGGTGCGCCGCTACGGCAAGAAGCACTTCGAGGACAAGCAGGCGATCACCGAGGTCGGCACCATCGGCACCGGCGACAAGGTGGACTATCCCGGCCGCCCGGTCAACCCGGTGTACGAGGGCGAGGACATGGACGAAGAAGTCGACGACGCCACGGACACGCAGCGCGCCATGGTCAGCGAATGGCTCTGGTACGGCTATTGCAGCCCCGAGAGCATCCACCGCTGGATCGACGAGAACCACGCCGCGGGCGATGGCTTCGACCTCGCGTGGATCAAGGCCTTCGCCGGGCGCGCGCTGGCCCGCAAGCGCGCCGCCGAGGCCGGTTGGCCACAGGTCACCGACGTCGATCGCCTCGATCAAGCCTTCACCAGCCTGCACGATCAAGGCATTTGCGCCGTGCAATGGGCCGGCAACACCATGGCCGAGGGCGAGCAGGCCGTCTGGGACGCGATCGACGACGCTTGCGAGGCCGGCGTGGCCGAAGACCACTACTGGGGTGTGTGCTTCTTCCACAGCCAGGACATGGACAGCGCGCTCCAGGGCGAGGGCCTGCGCATCGCCTTCAGCGGCGTCGAGACCGACGATGAGGCCCAGACCCTGCGCGTCGCGCAGTTGATCTGTCAGACCTTGCAGCAGCACGGCCTCAGGACCGACTGGAACGGCCGGGCCGACACCCGCATCGCGCTGCCCGCGCTGTGCTGGCAGAGCCGCACCCGTCAGGACTGAGTCCTGCTGCGCCCCGTTCCCGGCGGCCCTGAAGCGGGGAATTGAACGGCGCGACCCCCGCTGTTCCGGGCATCGCGCTCCCTCAAGAATTTCCACAATCCTTTCCAAGCCCTCATGGCCAGCGCTGCTGGCGCGAGCGGCGAGCGAAAGGATTTGGGTTGGACCGCTTCATTTACACCGCCATGACGGGCGCCAGCGCGGCGGCGCACCGCCAGCAGGTGCTGTCGAACAACCTGGCCAACGTCTCCACCACCGGCTTTCGCGCGGAGCTTTCCACGTTTCGCGCCGTGCCCATCCGCGGTGACGGCGCCAGCACGCGCGTGTTCGCGCTCGAAGCCACGGCCGGCCATTCCAGCCTGCCGGGGTCCATCCAGCAGACCGGCCGCAACCTGGACATTGCCGCGCAGGGCGATGCCTGGTTCGCCGTGCAGGGCCTGGACGGCACCGAGGCCTACACGCGCGCGGGTGCGCTGCAGGTGAACGCCGACGGCACGCTGGTGAACGCCGCCGGCCTGCCCATGCTGGGCGACGGCGGCCCGATCGTGATTCCCGAAAACGCGCGCGTGGACATCGGTGCCGACGGCACCGTCAGCACGCGCGTGGGCAACGAGCCCGGCCAGGTGGCCGGCCGCCTGAAGATGGTCGTGCCCGACGCCGACAACCCGCTCGCGCGCGGCGACGACGGCCTGTTCCGCGGGCCCGAGGGCAACCCCCTGCCCAACAGCGAGGTGGCGCGCCTGCACGATGGCGCGCTCGAAGGCTCCAACGTCAACCCGGTCGAGGCCATGGTCGGCATGATCGCCGCCTCGCGCCAGTTCGAGTACCAGATGCGCATGCTGCAGAACGGCGAGGGCAACGACCGCAGCGCCTCGCAGCTGCTCAGCGCCAACGGCTGATCTGAAAGGACAACGCCATGATCAATTCCCTCATGATCGCCAAGACCGGCATGACGGCGCAGCAGACCCAGCTCGACGTCATCTCGAACAACCTGGCCAACGTCAGCACCTTCGGCTTCAAGCGCTCGCGCGCGGTGTTCGAAGACCTCATGTACCAGAACCTGCGCCAGGTGGGCGCCAATGCGGCCGAGCAGGCCGAGCTGCCCACCGGCCTGCAGGTGGGCCTGGGCGTGCGCACCGTGGCCACCAGCCGCAACTTCACGCAAGGCAGCCTGCAGCAGTCGGGCAATGCGCTGGACGTGGCCGTCAACGGTTCGGGCTTCTTCCAGATCGAGATGCCCGACGGCACCACCGCCTACACGCGCGACGGCAGTTTCCAGCTCGACGCGCAGGGCCGCCTGGTCACCAGCAGCGGCTTCCCGCTCACGGCCGGCATCACGCTGCCGGCCGAGACCGAGAGCATCACCGTGTCCAGCGACGGCATCGTCACCGCGAAGCTGCCGGGCCAGACCCAGCCGCAGCAGGTGGGTCAGATCGAATTGGCCAACTTCGTCAACCCGGCCGGCCTGGAGCCCATGGGCCAGAACCTGTTCCGCGAGAGCGTGGCCTCGGGCGCGCCGGTCAACGGCATGCCCGGCACCACCGGCATGGGCGTGCTCATGCAGGGCTACACCGAACAGTCCAACGTGAACGTGGTGCAGGAGCTGGTGGACATGATCCAGACCCAGCGCGCCTACGAGATGAATTCGAAGTCGATCCAGACCTCGGACCAGATGCTGCAGAAGCTGTCGCAGCTGTAAGGACCGCCATGATGCGCATCGCCCCCCTCATGGCCCTTTTGGCCCTGGCCGTGCTGGCCAGTGGTTGCCAGACGCTGCGCAACGAGCCCGTGGTGGACCTGGCGCCCGCCCAGCCCGTGCAGTACGCGCAGCAGGCGCAGGCGGCGCAGACCGCCAGCGCGCCACCCACCGGCAGCCTGTTCCGCGCCGTCACCTACCGGCCCGCTTTCGAGGACCCGCGCGCGCGCCTGCCCGGCGACATCGTCACCATCCAGATCACCGAGCGCGTGACCGCGAGCCAGAGCAATTCGGCGTCGATCGAGCGCAGCGCCGACGCCTCCGCCAGCATCAACGCCATTCCGCTGTTCGGCGGATCGGCGCCCTGGAACAAGGCCAACCTCGGCGCCCAGAGCGACAACAACTTCTCGGGCGACGGGCGCACCACGAGCAACAACACCTTCACCGGCGCCATCACCGCCACCGTGCAGGAGGTGCTGCCCAACGGCCACCTGCGCGTGGTGGGGGAAAAGCAGATCGGCGTGAACGCCAACGTGGACGTGCTGCGCTTCTCCGGCACGGTCGACCCGCGCCACCTGCGCCCGGGCAACGTGGTGCCGTCCACCCAGGTGGCCGACGCGCGCATCGAATCGCGCAGCCGCGGCGCACAGGGCGAAGCCATGTCAATTGGCTGGTTGGCGCGCTTCTTTTTGAGCGTTCTGCCGTTCTGAACACAACCAAGATCGGGGCGAACCGCCTTCCCTTGTTCGAACCGGGTGCCTTTGATATGAATATCGTCCACTGCCTGCGCAACTTGATGCTGATCTGCTGCGCGTTGGCGACTTTTTCCGCCGCCGCGCAAAGCGTGCGCGTGAAGGAGATCGCCGCGGTGCAGGGCGTGCGCAGCAACATGCTCACGGGCTATGGCCTGGTGGTGGGCCTGGACGGCAGTGGCGACCAGACGACCCAGATGCCCTACACCGGGCAGAGCCTGGCCAACTTCCTGCAGCAGTACGGGCTGGTGCTGCCGCCCGGCGCCAACCCCCAGCTCAAGAACGTGGCCGCCGTGATGGTCACGGCCGAGCTGCCGCCCTTCGCGCAGCCGGGCCAGGCCATCGATGTCACCGTGTCGTCCATGGGCAATGCCAAGTCGCTGCGCGGCGGCACGCTCATCGTCACGCCGCTGCGCGGCGCCGACGGCGAGATCTACGCGCTCGCGCAGGGCAACCTCATGGTCGGTGGCGCGGGCGCAGCGGCCGGCGGCAGCAAGGTGCAGATCAACCACCTGAGCGCGGGCCGCATCCCCGGTGGCGGCCAGGTGGAGCGTGCCGTGCCCACGCCGCTGCACGCGGGCGACACGCTGGACCTGGGCCTCAACAGCAACGACTTCCAGACCGCCAGCCGCGTCACCGAGGCCATCAACAAGGCCCTGGGCGCCGGCACCGCCAGCGCCATCGACGGCCGCGTGGTGCGCCTGAACGCACCCGCCGATCCCTCGCAACGCGTCGCCTTTCTGGCGCGCGTGGAGGAGGTGCGCATCGAATCGAGCGTGCCCAGCGCCAAGGTCGTGATCAACGCGCGCACCGGCTCCATCGTCATGAACCAGGCCGTCACGCTGGGCTCGGTGGCCGTGGCGCACGGCAACCTCTCGGTCAGCGTGAGCAGCACGCCCGTCATCAGCCAGCCCGCGCCGTTCTCCGGCGGCGAGACCGTGGTGCGCGAGCAGGCCAGCATCCAGATCAGCCAGGACAAGGGAGCGCTCATTCACATGGGCCCGGCCGCCAAGCTCGCCGACGTGGTGAAGGCGCTCAATACCCTGGGCGCCACGCCGCAGGACCTGATCGCCATCCTGCAGGCCATCAAGGCATCGGGCGCGCTGAACGCCGAGCTGGAAATCATCTGACGGCCATGATCGGCAACACCGCCTTCACGTCCCCCAGCGGCCTGGCCGCCGACCCGAACGCGCTGGCCGCGCTCAAGGGCGCGGGCGACAGCAAGGCCGCGCTGAAAGAGGCCGCGAAGCAGTTCGAGGCCCTGTTCATGCGCGAGCTCATCAAGAGCATGCGCGAGGCCACGAGCAAGAGCGGCCTGTTCGAAAGCCAGGGCGAGAACCTGGGCACCGACCTGCTGGACCAGCAGTTCGCGCAGCAGCTCACCGGCTTGCCGGGCGGCTTGTCCGAGGCCATCGAGCGCCAGCTCGCCGGGCGCATGGCCGGCACCGAGCCGCTGCCCGACAGCGCCACGCCCAGCACCGTGGGCCGTGCCAGCGCGGGCGAGCGCCAGACGGCCTTCGTCTCGAAACACGGTGCCGCCGCGCAGGCCGTGGCGCGCGAGTCCGGCATTCCGGCCGCCTTCATGCTCGGCCAGGCCGGGCACGAGAGCGGCTGGGGCCGTGGCGAGATCCGCCACGCCGACGGCTCGCCCGCGCACAACCTGTTCGGCATCAAGGCCACCGGCGGCTGGACCGGCAAGGTCGCCGAGATCACCACCACCGAATACATCAATGGCGAGCCGCGCAAGGTGACCGCGAAGTTCCGCGCCTACGACTCCTACGAGGACTCGTTCCGCGACTACGCGCGCCTGATCGGCAACAGCCCGCGCTATGAGGGCGTGATGGATCAGCTGCACTCCGTGAAGGGCTTCGCCCAGGGCCTGCAGCGCGCCGGCTACGCCACCGACCCGTCCTACGCCGAGAAGCTCGGCCGGGCGATCAACACCACCCTCAGCTTGCAGCGTGCACAGGGTTAAGGGAGCGAACACGCATGTCCTCACTCAACATCGCCACCCGCGCGCTCAACACTAACCTCGCGGCGCTGCAGGTCATCGGCCACAACATCGCCAACGTCAACACGCCGGGCTATTCGCGCCAGAACGTGGTGCTGTCCAGCGCGGGTTATCAGTTCACCGGCGGCGGCTACTTCGGCAAAGGCGTGGAGATGACCACGGTGGAGCGCGCCCACAACGAGTACCTCACGCGCGAGGCGCGCCAGACCGGCTCGGTGGCCGCGTCCGACGCCGCGCGCCTGGCCCGCCTGGAGCAGCTCGAGACCGTGTTCCCCACCGGCGAAAAGGGCCTGGGCGTGGCGCTCAACGACATGCTCAACGCCTGGACCGACCTGACCGCGGCGCCAGGCAACTCCACGGCGCGCCTCGTGGTCATCGCGCGCGCCGACGAATTCGCCAGCCGGCTGCGCGACAGCGCGGGCCAGCTCGACCTGCTGCGCAACTCCACGCAGCAGCAGGTGAAGTCCATCACCGACGACATCAACCGCCTCGCGCAGGACCTGGCCAAGGTCAACCAGCGCATCGTCGAGACCGCCGGCACCGCGCACACGCCCAACGACCTCTACGACCAGCGCGACCAGTTGCTGGCCGAGTTGAGCGGGCGCATCCAGATCACCACCGTGCCCGGCGAGGCCGGCGCGGTCAACGTCTTCGTGGGTGGCAGCCAGCCGCTGGTGCTGGGCGCGCAGGCCGCCAGGCTCGCGGCGCAGACCGATCCCATGGACAACTCGCGCATCAGCATCAACTTCGTGCAGGGTGGCGTGAGTTCGCCGCTGGCCGATGGGGCGCTGGCCGGTGGTCAACTGGCCGGCGTGGTGCGCTTCCTGAACGACGACCTGGCCGCCGCGAGCAACCAGCTCGGGCGCATTGCCCTGGCCACGGCCAGCCTGATGAACGAGCAGCACGCGCTGGGCCTGGACCTCAACGGCAACCCGGGCCAGAACTTCTTCGTGCCGCCGGCGACCGCCAAAGGCATCGCCTCGCCAGCCAACGGCGGCACCGGCCAGATGAGCGCCGTGGTGAGCGACCCGCAGGCGCTCATCGCCTCCGACTACGAGGTGCGCGTGGAAGCCGGTGGCTTCAGCATCGTGCGCCTGAGCGACGGCAACACCACCAGCGTGGGCGCGCTGCCCGCCGATGTGGACGGCCTGACCTTCCAGGTGGACGCCGCCGGCGCGGTGCCGGGCGACCGCTTCCGCATCCGGCCCTTCGAGGCCGCCGCGCGCAACCTGCAGGTGGCCATCGACGCGCCCGAGCAGCTGGCCGTGGCCAGCCCCGTCATGGTGACGCCGGCCACCACCAACTCGGGCAGCCTGAGCGTGGAGAAGCTCTACGCCGTCGAGAACTCGGCCAACCTCACCGACCCGGTCACCATCACCTTCAACGCCGACGGCAGCTTCAGCGCCACCGGCCTGGGCCCCGGCAACCCGCCGCCCGACAACCCCGGGCCGCCCCCCAGCTACAACTTCAAGCCCGGTCAGCCCATCGTGCTCAACGGCTGGAGCATGACGCTGCGCGGCAACCCCACCGCGGGCGACAGCTTCTCCATCGGCGCCTCGCCGTCCAACGCCATCGCGCAGAGCGCGGGCAACGCCAACGGCATGCTGGCATTGCGCGACCTGGCCACCTTCGACGGCGTGCCGCTGTCGGACGGCTACGTCAGCCTGTTCTCCGACCTGGGCACGCGCGTGCAGGGCGCGCAGTTCGCGGCCGACTTTTCGGCCGGCGTGGCCACGGCGGCCGAGCAGGCGCGCGCGAATGTGGCCGGCGTCAACCTCGACGAGGAAGCCGCGCGGCTGCTGCAGTACCAGCAGGCCTACCAGGCATCCGCCAAGTTCCTGCAGATCGCACAAAGCACCTTCGACAGCCTTCTCCAGACCGTGGGACGTTGATCGCCATGAGCTACCGCATCGCCACCGCCAACCAGTTCGACCGCACGATCGACCAGCTCGCGCAGCGCCAGTACGACCTGGCCAAACAGCAGGAGCGCATCTCCACCGGCAAACGCGTGATGAAGGCCAGCGACGACCCGGTGGCCGCCACGCTGGCCGAGTCCGCCCACAACCGCATGACGCGCGTGCAGGCCGACCTGCGTGCGCTGGAGGCCTCCAAGACCAGCCTGCAGCAGGCCGAGTCGGGCCTGGCCGAATCGGGCGAACTCATCCAGCGCGTGCGCGACCTGCTGGTGAGCGCCGGCAACGCCAGCTTCACCGACGCCGAGCGCGAGGACGTGGCGCGCCAGCTCGAGGGCCTGCGAGAACAATTGCTGGCCGTGGCCAACCGCACCGACAGCAACGGCCGCACGCTCTACGGCGGACTGGGCGGCGCGCCCACGCCCTTCGTGGACATCTATGGCCCCAGCGGCACCGGCGTCCAGTTCGAAGGCCAGCGCGGCCAACCCGCCGCCGGCAACGCGACCCTGCCGCAATCCCTGGACGGCGACGCCATCTGGATGCGCATTCCGCAGGGCAACGGCACATTCACCATGAGCCTGCCCACCACCAACACCGGCGGCGTGAGCACCAGCCTGGGCCAGGTGACCGACGCCACCGCACTCACCGGCGACGACTACCGCGTGGACTTCGCCGACGTGGGCGGCGTCATCCAGTACACCATCACCAACACCACCACGGGCACGCCGGTGGCGGGTCACGCGGGCGTGCCTTACGAGGCCGGCAAGACCGTGGCGTTCGATGGCCTGTCCTTCGAGATGAACGGCCAGCCCGACGCGGGCGACCGGATCGACCTGGCGCCCACCACGGGCACGACCGACCTCTTCTCCGTCGTGCAGGGCGCCATCGACGCGCTGCGCTATCAGGGCGACGGCGAATCGGCCCAACGCACCCAGGCCCTGGGGCGTGCGCTCACCGAGGTGGACGCCGGCCACGACCGCGTGCTGCTGGCGCGCGGCCGCGCGGGCGAATGGCTCAACCGCGCCGATTCGATGGACCTGCTGATGAACAACCGCAGCACGGACCTGGAGCTGGAGGAGTCGCGCCTGGTGGACCTGGACATGGTCAAGGGCATCTCCGATTTCAAGAACAAGGAGCTTGCGCTCAACGCGGGCCTGCAGGCCTACGCCTCCGTGCAGCGCATGTCCCTGTTCGACTACATCAAATAAAAGTATGAAGCACCCCCGCCGCGCTCCGCGCGACCCCCTCAAGGGGGCAGCACCAGCGGCCCGGCAAAGCCGGTTCCGCGGCGCCTCTGGGTTCGACCACCTCATGCGCAGCGCATGGGTGCTTCGTGACGTTGTGAGATTGTCTTGACATGTTGATGCCAGCACACACCGTTCTCGACAGCGTGGCCATGGCCTACGTGCCGCTGTGGAACCGCGCGCGCGAGCTGGCGGGCGTGCGCCTGTGCGTGCGCGCCATCCACCCTGAGGGCGTGGACGCCCGCCACCTGCTGGAGGCCATCGGCGAGGACTGGCCCGAGGGTGCGCCGCCGCTGATGCTGTCGCTGCAATCGCCGCGCCTGCTGCAGCAGGCCCTGTCCTGCCCGCCAGTGCGCAACACCTTCCTGGAGGTGCCGGCCTCGATGTTCGGTGCGCAGGAAACGCTGGCGCGCCTGTCGCTGGCGCGGCGCAGCGGCCACCTGCTGGTGCGCCATGGCGACTGGAGCGCGTTGCACGGGCGCCCCACGCCCGGCGTCGATCATCGCAACCTCTTCACCATCGCCCCGGACGACCGCCTCGCGCCCCTGCCGGGCCAGATGGTGGAGGGCGTGGACACACAGGAGCGCGTGCGCCAGGTGCTGGACCAGGCACAGGCCGCCGCCGTGCTGGGCTGGCCCGCGGCCGACGTGCTGCGCGCGCACAAACGCCAGCCCTTGAGTTACGACCCGCGCGTGGTGCAGCAGGTGCTGCTGGCCATCGACGACGAGGAATGCTCGGTGGAATACCTGGAACGCCTGGTGCGGCAGGACCCGGTGCTGGTCTACCGCATCCTCATGCTCGTCAATTCCGCGGCCTACGGCCTGCGGCGCGAGATCGGCTCACTGCGCCACGCCATCATGATGCTGGGCTTTCGCGAGCTGGGCCGCTGGCTCACCGAGCAACTGCCCGAGGCCGATCCCGACATCGACCTGCAGCCCGTGCGCTACGCCATGGTCATGCGCGCGCGCCTGGCCCACCACCTGCTGGCCACCGGCTCGGACGACCTGCTGCGCGCCGAGGTCTACATGACCGCGCTGCTCTCGCAGCTCGACCAATTGCTGCACCAGCCCCTGGCCGACCTGCTGCACCGCCTGCCCCTGGCCAGCCGCGTGACCGACGCCGTGCTGCGCCACGACGGGCCGTACTTCCCTCTGGTCGACCTCTCGCGTGCCATGGGCGACCCCGAGCGCCTGGACCGCATGGAAACCCTGTGCCGCCGGCACGAGCTGACCCTGGAACAGGTGAACCGCGCGCTGCTTCGCATGCTGGCGACGAGCCGGGACCATGCGAACAAGCGATCGGAGCGCTTGACGCACTGAGCGGGTGTCAGCCGGGTGTGTCGCCCGACCCTGCGCGCCGAGCCACCGCTCGTTCGATCTGGTTGCGGATGTCCAGAAAGTAGTCGCGCATCTGCGCGACGGAGGGTGGTTTGTCCAGCAGGGTTTCGTAGCCTTCATCGCCCGCCTCGGGTTTGCCCGAGCACAGGCGTTGCATGGCGATGTCGAACTTCTGGATCACGCCAGCGGCCTCGAACGGGACCCGCATGTCGATGGGCTGAAAGTACCCGCCGCGCAGCAACAGGTACAGGTCGAGCCAGTCGCGGGTCTTGGAGCGGTTGGCGCAGGCGATGCACTTGAGGCGGAAAATTTCCTCCAGCGAAGCGACGCGCACGTGGTCGGGCGCGGCGGCCAGCAGTTGTACCCGCACCTCATGCTCGGGGGCCACGAACGTGAGCTTCACGCGCTCGCCCACGATGTGGTTCTGCTGGTAGTCGTTCAGATCGAGTCCCGTGTCCTCGAACTCCTGCAACGCAGCGATGGGGTCGTTGGGTGCGAAGCGCCAGCCCCTGGCGCCGAGCCGGCGCTTGAGTGCCTCGATGCGCGGACGAGGCAGCTTCGGTCCGTCGAAGGCGAAGTTCAGGTCTTCGCTGAGGCGGTGGTTCAGGTGCAGGCTGAGCGCGGTGCCGCCGATCAGGATGAACCCCCCCAGCCCCTTCTCGGCCTGAAGGATGTTCCAGAGGGCCTGGGTGTCAGGCCGCAGCATCGTTCAAGCCCTGTTCGATGTTGTTCAGCTTGCGCTCGACCTCCTGGCGCGCGCGAGTGGGCAGAGTGGGCGATACCTGCCGCCACTGCGTCTTCACAAAAGCCAGGCCATGGCCGAGCACGGCCTGCAGCAGCAGGTCGAAGTTGCCATGCGCCAGCGCATTGCGGACCAGGACGTCGGCCGGTGCGTCGGGGTTGGACCAGGCCAGTCCCCACTTGGGGTCGGCCAGGGGGGAGCGCTGTGCGGGGGATCGCTCACGCCGCACGGGCAGGGCTTCCGTGCCTGACACGGGTTGAAGCGTCAACTCCAGGCCCACAGCCTGGGCCAGGGCCTGCAGGCTGGCCAGGTCGATGGTGCCGCGGTGCTTGGCCCTGGAGACTGTCTCCGCGCGCAACCCCGCTCGCCGCGCCAGTCGGGACTGGTCCAGTCCCTGCGCTTGGGCGGCGTGCAACACGGTCTCGACGAGTGACTGTGATGTTGACATTGGGATCAATCGTACATTTATTGACTTGAAAGTCAATAAACGCGAAGAACGATCCGGGCACACTCCGCGCATGTCTTGCCCGATCGAATCGCGATGAACAACGCCCCAACGGTCGCCGATCGCGTGGTCGTCATCGGTTCAAGTTGTGCTGGCAAATCCACTTTCGCCCGCGCGCTCGCCGCGTCCCGCGGCTGCACGGTGATCGAACTGGACGAGCTCTACTGGTCCCCGGACTGGACGCCCAAGCCACAGGCCGAATTCCTCACGCTGGTCGCCCGCGCCGCCGAGGGCGAGCACTGGGTGGCCGCGGGCAATTACGGCCTGGCGCGCGACGCGCTCTGGGGCCGCGCCACCACCATCGTGTGGCTCAACTTCGGCTTGCCGCGGGTGTTCTGGCGCGGCCTGCGGCGCACCGTGGCGCGCGTGGTGTCGGGCGAGGAGCTGTTCCACGGCAACCGGGAGTCCTTTCGCCGGTCGTTCCTGTCGCGCGACTCCATCCTCTGGTGGATCCTCACCACCTTTCACCGGCGCCAGCGCGAGTTCGAGGCCTTGCGGGGCGCCGGCGCGTTCGCCCACCTGCAGTGGCACGAGGCGCGCCACCCACGCGAGGCCGACGCTATCCTGCGGCGCTTGCGCGACACCCCATGACCGCCCACCGCCCACCATGACTGCTCTCGTCGTCCCCCTCGCTGAAGCCCATTTCCCTCGTCTCCATGAAGTGCGCCGCCAGTACGGCCGCTTCCAGGTGGATGGCGAGACCTTCGATAGCCACGCCATGGCGCTGCTGCGACAAGGCTCCCGCTGAGCCCTACCATCCCGCCCATGCCCGAACCCACCCGCCACACCCGCGCCCTGGTCCTCTTCTCCGGGGGCCAGGATTCCACCACCTGCCTCGCGCACGCGCTCGCGCGTTTCGAGCACGTCGAGACCATCGGCTTCGATTACGGCCAGCGCCACCGCGTGGAGCTCGACGCCCGCCGGGTCGTGCTGCGTGAGCTGCGCGCGGCCTTTCCCGACTGGGCCGCGAAGCTCGGCGAGGACCACGTGCTCGACCTCGCGGTGCTCGGCGCCGTGTCCGAGACCTCGCTCACGCGCGACATGGCCTTTCGCATGGAGGCCAGCGGCCTTCCCAATACCTTCGTGCCGGGGCGCAACCTGCTGTTCCTGACGCTGGCGGCGGCGCTGGCCTACCGGCGCGGGCTGTCGGTGCTGGTCACCGGCGTGTGCGAGACCGATTTCTCCGGCTACCCCGACTGCCGCGACGACACCATGAAGGCCATGCAGCTCGCGCTCTCCCTTGGCATGGACCAGCGCTTCCTGATCGACACGCCGCTGATGTGGATCGACAAGGCCGACACCTGGCGCCTGGCGCGCGACCTGGGCGGCGAGGCGCTGGTCGATCTCATCGTCGAGCACACCCACACCTGCTACCTGGGCGACCGCGAGCACCGCCACGACTGGGGCTGGGGCTGCGGCCAATGCCCCGCCTGCGCGCTGCGCGCGCGCGGCTGGACGGCTTACCGTGAAGGATCGACCGCATGAGCGCCATGAACATCCGCCGCGACGACCTGCGTGGACCCGAGGTCCGCGCGCTGCTGGAGGAGCACCTCGCGCACATGCGCGCCATCTCGCCGCCCGACAGCGTGCACGCGCTCGATCTGGACCGCCTGCGCCACCCGGCGATTGCCTTCTGGACCGTGTGGGACGGCGCCGAGTTGCTGGGCTGCGGCGCGCTCAAGCGCCTGGGCGAACATGACGGCGAGATCAAGTCCATGCGCACCGCCACGCGCCACCAGCGGCGCGGCGTGGCGCGCGCCATGCTTGAGCACATCCTCACCTACGCGCGCAACGATGGCGTGCAGCGGCTGTGGCTGGAAACCGGCTCCACGGCGCATTTCGTTGCAGCGCGTACGTTGTACGCGGCCTTCGGCTTCGTGCCCTGCGGGCCGTTCGCCGATTACCGCGAAGACCCGCACAGCGCGTTCATGCGGCTGGATCTGTAAGCGCTCTCAGATTCGCGCCAGTGCCCTTGTGTGGTTCACGAACGCCTGGCGCAGCTTGGCATCCTGAGTGACCAGGGTGGCGCCGAGTCGGTACGCGAGGGCCACAAACTCGCAGTCGTAAGCGGTGCACCCGCTGTCCTTCGCGAGCTTCAGCACATCGAGGGAGTCCACGTCGTACTCCCTCTCCGCCATCAGGGCCTCGGCTTCGCGCTGGATGCGGTACGCGTCTTCCAGCGAGAGCAGTGCTTTGCGGACATACGTCGACAGGATGTTGCGCAGTTCGCTGCGCCACAGCAGGGGGGCAGCCCAGTCAGGGTCTGACAGGAAGAGGGCCTCGGCCGCGGGGGTGTAGGGGCCGGGCAGGTAGAGGTAGGCGATGATGTTCGTGTCGACGACGATCACTTGCGCCCCTGCTGTTTGGCTTGGTCGATTCCCGCGGGTGTGAAGGCGCCGATCTTGAGACCAGCCCGCAATTCGCGGGCCTTCAGCAAGCGTTCCGACGCGCTCACGCGGCGCGGCAGCAGCACCCCTTCCAGGCAGGCGATGGCTTCACTGTTCAAGCTGCGATGGTGCAGCTCGGCAGCGGCCTTGAGTTGGGCATAGATGTCGTCGGGAATGCCCTTGAGTGTCAGTGTTGTTGGCATGGCGGCTCTCCGGAAGGAACCATTATGGTTCCAATATGGTTTACTTGTCCACCGCCAAGCGCTCTTCCAGCCACCGCCTCAGCGCCTGCAGCGCGGGCGTGGCGCGCCGCCGGCTCAGGCGGGTGAACCAGTAGCGGCCCACCGCCACCTCCACGTCGAACAGGCGCACCAGCCGGCCGGCCTGCAGGTCGCGGCTGAACAGGCGCAGCGGCAGCAGGGCCACGCCCGCGCCCTGGGCGGCGGCGTCGGCCAGCAGCAGGGACGAGTCGAACTGCGGCCCGGTGAGCAGCGGCGCGCGCACGCCCGCGGCCTCGAACCAGGCGGGCCACTCGTCACCGCGGTAGGAGCGCAGCAGGGTCTCGCGGCCCAGGTCGGCCGGGGTGCGGATGCGGTGCGCGAGCGCCGGGGCGCACACGGGCGCCAGCGGCGTGTCCATCAGCGGCACGGCCTCGCAGCCGGGCCAGTTGCCGTCGCCGAAGCGGATGGCGGCGTCCAGGCCCTCGGCCGCCAGGTCCACGCGGTTGTTGTGGGTGAACAGGCGCAGTTCGATGAGCGGGTGGCGGGCCTGGAAGTCGCGCAGGCGCGGCAGCAGCCAGCCCACCGCGAAGGTGCCCACCACCCCGATGGACAGCACCTCGCGGCGCTGGCGGGTCTGCAGGCTGGCCAGCGTCGCGCCCATGCGTTCGAAGGCGTCGCTGAGCACGGGCAGCAGGGCCTGGCCTTCGTCGGTGAGCGCCAGGCCACGCGGCAGGCGGCGGAACAGCCGGCGGCCCAGGCGGTCCTCCAGTTTGCGCACGTGCTGGCTGACGGCGGTCTGGGTGAGGTGGAGTTCCTCGGCCGCGCGGGTGAAGCTGAGGTGGCGGGCCGAGACTTCGAAGGCGCGCAGGGCGTTGAGCGGCAGGTCCATGGTTGGCGGAAGTTTTTCTTTGGTCTCCCGCAGCTTATTCCCATTTGAGTCGCGCCAGGACGCTCTCTAGCATTCGCGCTTTCCCAAGGAGATTCATCCATGCAAAGACGACAGTTTCTCAACGCCAGCACTGGCCTGGCCGTGTTCACGGTCCTTGCGAGCCCGAAGTTTGTCTGGGGTCGTACCGAGATGCCCGAGCTGGACGCGGCCGTGCGTGAACTGGAGGCGCAATCCCAAGGCCGCCTCGGCGTGCATTTCATCGACACCTCGGACGGCCGCGAATGGGGCTACCGCAGCGACGAGCGCTTTCTCATGCTCAGCACCTTCAAAACGCTGGCCTCGGCGCTGGTGCTCCAGCGCGCCGACGAGGGCAAGGCGCCGCTGAGCAAGCGCGTGCGCTACCGCCAGCGTGATCTCGTGCAGTGGTCGCCGGTGACCGAGAAGCACGTGGGCGGCCAGGGCCTGAGCCTGGCGCAGCTCTGCGAGGCCACCATCACCACCAGCGACAACACCGCGGCCAACCTGATCCTGCGCGAGGTGGGGGGCCCCGCCGCACTGACGGCCTTCCTGCGCCGCATCGGTGACCCGGTCACGCGGCTCGACCGCACCGAGCCTGAGCTCAACGAGCCCTCGCCCGGTGAGGACCTGGACACCACCACGCCGCGCGCCATGGCGCGCAGCTTGCGAACGCTGTTGCTGGGTGAGGCGCTGTCGCCGGCCTCGCGCGAGCAACTCGCGGCCTGGCTCAAGGCCAACACCACGGGCGACAAGCGCCTGCGCGCAGGTGTGCCGCCGAGCTGGGGCATCGGCGAGAAGACCGGCACCGCCGGCCCGAGCGCGAACGACGCGGGCATCGTCTGGCCGCCGGGGGCGGCGCCCATGCTGGTGAGCGCCTATCTGGCGGACAGCCCGGCGGGCGCGGCCGTGCGCGAGCGCACGCTGGCCGGCGTCGGCCGGCTGCTGGCGGCCTGGTGAACGGCGATGGGGCCGCGCCTCAGCGCGTGGCCACGTGGTAGCGCGGGCCGTTGCCGGCGCCCGGCTCCAGCACCCAGCGCCGCGCGTGGTACGCCGCCACCCCGGGCCGGTGCGCGATCGACACCAGGGCGCCGTCCTGTGCTTTCACCAGGGCCTGCAGGCGCTCGTAGAGCCTGGCCTCGGCCGATTCGTCGAGCGCGCTGGTGGCCTCGTCGACGAACAGCCAGCGCGGCTGCTTGAGCAGGGCGCGCGCGATGGCCAGGCGCTGCTGCTCGCCACCCGAGAGCTTCTGGCCCCAGGCGTCGTGCTCGTCGAGGCGGGCCGCCAGGTCGGGCAGCAGGGCGTCGCGCAACGCGGCCTGCAGCTCCTCGTCGCGGTAGCGTTCCGCGGGTTCGGGGTAGGCCAGGGCGTCGCGCAGGCGGCCGTTGGGGAAGTAGGGCCGCTGTGGCAGGAACATGGCGCGCGCGCTGAAGTCGGCCGGCAGGCGCAGGCGGCGCTTCGCCCAGGGCCAGATGCCCGCCAGGCCGCGGAACAGCGTGGACTTGCCGCTGCCCGAGGGGCCTTGCACGAGCACCGAATCCCCGGGCGCGATGCGCGCGCCTTGCACGGCCAGCAAGGCCGCGCCGCCGGGAAGGGCCAGGTCCATGGCGTCGAGCGCGATGGTGTCCTCGGTGTTGGCCTCGCTGGCGGTGGCGTGGTCGTCGGCCTGCAGGGCGGCGAAGCTGTCCTCGAAGCTGGTGATGCGGTCGGTGGTGGCGCGCCAGGCGGCCAGGGACTGGTAGTTCTCCACGAACCAGGACAGCGCGGTCTGCACGCGGTCGAAGGCCGAGGCGATCTGCATCAGCTCGCCGAGCTGGATGGCGCCGCTGAAGAAACGCGGCGCGGCCACGATGAAGGGGAACACCACGGCGGCCTGGCCGAAGCCGGTGCTGAACCAGATGAGGCGCTTTTGCGCGCGGATGAGCTGCAGGTAGTTGCGCAGCACGTCGGCGAAGCGCAGGCCGAGCTGGCGGCGCTCCACCGGTTCGCCCTTGTCCAGGGCGATGGATTCGCTGTACTCGCGCACGCGCACCAGGTGGTGGCGGAAGTCGGCCTCGAAGCGCTGTTGCTTGAAGTTGAGCGCGATCTGCGGCCGCCCGATGTAGTGGGTGATGACGCTGCCCGCCAGGCAGTAGATCACCGCCATCCAGACCATGAAGCCGGGGATGTCGTAGGACTGGCCCTGGAAGGTGAAGCCGAAGCTGCCCGACAGTGTCCAGAGGATGCCGATGAAGCTCACCAGCGTCACCACCGCGTTGAGCAGGCCCATGGACAGGCCCACGGTGTAGCTGGTGAAGAGGTTCATGTCCTCGGCGATGCGCTGGTCCGGGTTGTCGGGCGGCGCGCTCTCGCTGCGCGAGAAGCGCGCGAGCTCCATCTGGTAGAAGCGGTGGCGCTGAAGCCAGCGGTCCAGGTAGTGGTGGGTCATCCACTCGCGCCAGCGCATCTCCAGCAGTTGCGTGAGGTAGAAGCGGTAGACCGCGATGACGATGAAGCCGAAGGCGAGGTAGGTGAAGCGGCCGAGCTCGCGCCAGAAGACGGCGGCGTCCTTGTTCTGCAGCGCGTCGTAGAACACGCGGTTCCACTCGTTGATGAGCACCAGCATGTACACCGCGCCCAGGTTGAGCAGCACGATGGCCAGCAGCAGGCCGCGCGCCTTCCACTTGTCTTCGGAGTGGAAGTAGGGCGTGGACAGCCGCCAGGCCTTGCCGGCGAATTCGCGGAAGGCGCGCCACTTGCTGATCGGGGCTTCGGTCAGGGGCTCGGTCATGAAGGGACTCCGGCGGCGGGGGCCGCGATCTCGACGGTGAGGCGGTGCTGGCCGCCGGGTGGCAGCGTGAGGGTGTCGTCGCCCGCGTTGGCGGTCTCGACGCAGACGAAGCGCTGGTGCGTGTCGGGGCCCAGGTCGGCCATGGTGGCGGCGAGCTCGGCGCCCGGGTTCCACACCACGGCGGTGCGGCTGCCTTCGCTGCGCAGGTGCAGGGGCCGGCCGCCGGCCGCGCCGAGCAGTTGCAGGCGCGCGGGGAAGGGCTGGTAGATGCGGTCGAGCCGGCCGCTGAAGCGCAGGGCGTCGCCCGTGGCCTGGCCCTGCGTGGGCGCGCCGGGCAGCTTGTCGATGAAGGCGCAGCCCTCCAGGCCCAGCACGCGCACGGTGTCGATGTGGTCCACCGCGAAGTAGCTGTGCAAGGCCTGGGTGATGGTGAAGGCGGTGTCGCCGGTGTTGCGCGTGCTCAGGCTCAGCCGCAGCGTGCGGCCCACGCGGATGTCCAGCCGCAGCTCGAAGGCGTGTGGCCACAGGGCGCGCGTGGACGGGTCGTCGCTCAGGGCCAGGGTGAGCCGCGTGGTGCCGTCGCTGTCGTCGGCGCTCTGGCGCAGCGACCACGGCCGCTGGCGCGCGAAGCCGTGCGCCGGGCGGCCAAGGGCGTCCGGGTCGGGGCCGAACCAGGGCCAGCAGACGGGCACGCCGCCGCGGATCGGCTGGCCGGGTTCGAAGCGCGCGCGCGGGCTCAGGAACAGCCAGTCGGGCTGACCGTGCGGCTGGAAGGACAGCAGCTGCGCACCCTGCAGCGACACGCGTGCGCGCGCCAGTGGGTTGTTCACTTCGAGCATCGGGAGTCCCCCCGGGCCGGCCACGGCGCGCACCGTGGCGGAGGCGGGGCGCTGCGGGTGCTGCACGGTGGCGACGCTCAGGGGTTGGAGATGCCCGAGGCCACGTGCCCCGCCGGCACGTGCTGCGCGGCGGACTCGATGTGCCCGGTCTGGTCGTCGAAGAAGAAGTCGGGCTCGAACTCGCGCAGGAACTCGCCCTTGGGCAGGCCGCCGAGGAACATGGCCTCATCCACTTCGATGTTCCAGTTCATCAGCGTGCGGATGGCGCGCTCGTGCGCGGGCGCGCTGCGGGCGGTGACCAGCGCGGTGCGCACGCGCATGAGGGGTGTGCCCTCGCTCTGCAGGCGGTGCAGGGCTTCGAGCAGCGGCTTGAAGGGCCCGCCTGCGAGCGGCGTGGTGGCCTTGCTCGATTCGTGCGTCTGGAAGGCCGATAGGCCCTGTGTCTGGTACACGCGCTCGGCCTCGTCGGAGAAGAGCACGGCGTCGCCGTCGAAGGCGATGCGCACCTCGTGCGGGTGAGCGTCGCTGGCGCGCACCGAGGTGGGGTAGACCTGCGCGGCGGGCACGCCGGCGTCGAGCGCGGCGCGCACGTCGGCCAGGTGGGCCGAGAGGAACAGGTTGGCGCGCAGCGGGCGCAGGTAGCGCCAGGGCGGCTGGCCGCGCGTGAAGCTGCCGCGCTGGATGGGCAGGCCGTAGTGCTGCGCCGAGCGGAACACGCGCATGCCCGAGACCGGGTCGTTGCGCGAGAGGATCACCACCTCCACGCGCTGGGCGTGGGCGTCGTTGAAGGCGAGCAGCTTGTGCACCAGCGAGAAGGCCACGCCGGGCGCGGCGGGCGCGTCCAGGCGCTCGAGCTGCAGGCGCATGTAGGCCTTGTCGTCGCCCTGTTCGAAGAGGTGGTTTTCTTCTTCGAAGTCGAACAGGGCGCGCGAGGAGATGGCAACGACGAGTTTGCCGTCGAGGGTGACGGGCATTAGACCGCCCGCCGGGCCGCCCCAAGGGCGGTCTGCACCCCCTCGGGGGGCAGCGAATACACGAAGTGATGAGCGTGGGGGCACATGTTCAGGCCTCGATCTCGCGCGAGCGGTCAGAAGCCATCGGCGTCGTCGTGCCGGTCGGTCAGCGACCAGGGCGCCCGGGCCAGCCGCGCGGCGAGTCCGGCGTCGCGCGACTGCACGCCGCAGGGGCGGCCGTCGTCGTCGCTGGACGGCAGGAAGCCCGCGCGCGCGGCCACGCGCTGCGAGGCCTCGTCCTGCAGCAGCAGGCGCACGCAAGTGCAGGCCTGCGCGGCGGCCTCGCGCAAGGCCTCGTGCAGCAGCACCAGCAGGGCCTCGTCGCTGTCGTGGTGCCAGTCGATCAGGTGCAGCTCGGGCCGGCCCAGGTCGTCGGCTTCCACGGCCCAGGCGATGAGACCGGCCACGGTGTCGCCGCGCCGCGCCACGCGCAGGCTCAGCGGCCGGCGCGGGTTGGCAAGCAGGCGGCGCTGCAGATAGTCGCCGTCGTGCCGCAGGTGCACGCCGCCCGCGCGGCGCGGCACCGGCGCGGCGAGCGCGGGATCGAGCCGCGTGGCGCCATCGACCGCAAAGCCGCGCGGCCGGCGCCAGCGCAGCGCCAGGCGCCGCAGCGACAGGCCCGCGTTGGCCACGCGCATGGCCAGTGGCGTGGCCGCCAGGGTGGGCCAGCGGCGGCGCACGAAGGGGCCCAGGTCCAGCGGGTGGGTGAAAGTCAGGCGCGGTGCCAGCGGCTCGAACAGGCGGCGCACGATGCCGGCCGAGTTGGCGTTGGCGCCCACGGCCAGCGTGAAGTCGTGGCGCGCCAGCATGGCCTGGTTGAGCCAGATGCCCAGGCCCGACTCCTGCGCCTCGGGCCGCACCAGCAGGTCCATCACCTGCGCGCCGCTGAGGTGCTGGCCGTCCACGTCGATCGGCAGGTCTTCCACGCCGATGGTGGCCAGCACGCGGCCGTGCGCGCGCAGGCACCACAGATCGCCGAAGCCCGCCTGCTCCCGCCCGAGGCGGTAGCGCCAGCGCAGGTAGGCGTCGTCGTCCCACTGGTGGCCGGGCAGCAGGTGCTCGCGGCGCAGGGCCAGCACGTCGGGCAGGTCGTCCAGCGTGGCCGGGCGCAGGCCTTCGCGCAAGGCGGGCTCGTCCAGCCCCAGGCTGCGCGCCACCAGGCGACCAAGCTTGTCGTGCGCCGGCACGCGCGGCGCCGGCGACACGGGGCGCGTGGCCTCAGTCACCCTCACGCAGCACCCCGTGCGCGCGCAGGAAGTCCAGCACGTGGCCGATGCGCGTCATCTCGCGCGACACTTCGGCGGTGAGTTCCAGGCCGAAGCGCTCGTCGAGCTCCGCGATGAGCATCAGCGCGCCCATGGAGTCCCAGTCCTCGATGGACTCGCGCTCCACGTCGGCGTGCAGGCTGCCGGCCGGCACGTTGAAACATTCGGCCAGCAGGGCCAGAGCCTCGGGCGGGGTGATGGTGGGGCGGGTGCTGGCGTCCATGGGCGTTGCCTCGGCAATGTTCAAAGGCCTTCACCATCGTCGTGCAACAGCACGGTGCGCTCGTCCACCGGCACCAGGGCCGAGGCCCAGGACAGGCCCACGCCGTAGCCCAGCAGCATCCACAGTTGGCGCTGGCCGGGCGGCGGCGCCGAGAGCCGGCGCGTCATGGCCACCGCCACCGAGGGGCCGCCGCAGTTGCCGCTGTCTTCGATGGAGAAGGGCACGCGGTCCTCCGGCAGGCCGCTCTTCTTCATCAGGTGCTTCATGATGAAGCGGTTGGACTGGTGGAAGACGAAGGCGTCCACGTCGGCCACGGCCTTGCCGGCGAAGGCGAGGGTGTCGGCGATGAGCGCGGGCACGCGCCTGATGGTGAAGTTGAAGATGGCCGCGCCGTCCATTTCCAGGAAACGGTGGCGCGGGTTGGCGGGCTCGCGGTCGCGGAAGGCGCCACCGCGCAGGATCAAACCGTCGGCGCCACTGCCATCGGTGTGCAGCACGAAGTGGCCGCCCGCTGCGGGGTCGTCGTCGAGTTCGAGCGCGGTGGCCGAGCCGGCGTCGCTGAACAGCAGCACGGTGGCCTGGTCTTCGGGGCTGACGAAGCGGCTGGGGGTTTCGCCGTGCAGCATCAGCACGCGCCGGTGGCCGCCGCCGCGCAGCATGGTGGCCGCGATGTACAGGCCATAGGGGTAGCCCGAGCAGCCCAGGCCCACATCGAAGGCGGCGCAGGTGTCGGGCAGGCCCAGGCGCTGCTGCAGCAGGCAACTGGTGGAGGGCAGGAAGTGGTCGGGCGTCTGCGTGACGAAGATCAGCGCGCTCACCGTCTCGGGCGCCCAGCCCAGTCGCGCCATCAGGCGTTCGGCGGCGCGCTGGCACAGGTCGGCGGAGGTGAGGTCGGGCCGCACCACGCGGCGCTCGCGCACGCCGGCCATGGCCACCACCTTGCGCACGTCCTCGGGTGCGAAGCCCAGGGCCGGGTCGAGGTTGTCCACCACCGATGGCGGCAAGCAAGTGCTCACGCCGGCGATGCGAAAGCCGCCGATGTTCGATTGGCTCAACCGGGGGTCCCTTTTCAAAGCTGGAGAAACCAGGCGATCTCAGCGTGGGGGGCTGGACGTCTTTTTACCTATCCCCGGGCAGTATAAGTACGGGCCGATGGCGGTCTCAAGGCGGTGCGACGGTCATAAGTCACGAAAGCCCGGGGCTTGCCCGGAACCTCGCCCGATACCGGTACGGGGAAGCCGACGACGGGCGGCCGGGCGGTCCAGGGCGGCGCTTCATATACTGTTGTTTTGTACAGTATCGGAGGCCGTCATGTCCGACGTCCACATCCCCGTCGCGGCCCTCAAGGGCCGCGGGGTCTCCTTCCGCCAGGCCCACCGTTTCGAGTCCGCCGCGCGCGCCGCCTTCGACGATGGCTGGGGCACGCTCGACGAATCGCAGGCCGAGGAACACGCCGCGCCGGCCACCAGCGTGAGCTGGGAGGACGCCAAAAGCGCCATCACCACCAACGCCTCGCCCGACATCGGCTTCGTGCACGGGCTCAACCCCTACCGGGGCTGCGAGCACGGCTGCGTGTACTGCTACGCGCGGCCCAGCCACAGCTACCTCGGCCTCTCGCCGGGGCTCGATTTCGAGACGAAGCTGATCGCCAAGCGCGGCTTCGCCGAGGTGCTGGCGCGCGAGCTGCAGCGCCCGTCCTACCAGCCGAGCATGATCGCCCTGGGCACCGTGACCGACGCCTACCAGCCCATCGAACGCGAACTGCGCCTCACGCGCGCCGCGCTCGACGTGCTCTTTCGCGCCCGCCACCCGGTGGGCATCGTCACCAAGGGCAGCGGCGTCGAGCGCGACATCGACCTGCTCGCGCCCCTGGCCACGCTGGGCCTGTCAGCGGTCTACGTCACCATCACCACGCTCGACCCCAAGCTGGCTCGCACCCTGGAGCCGCGCGCCGCCGCACCGCACCGGCGGCTGCGCACCATCCGCACCCTGGCCGAGGCCGGCATTCCCGTGGGCGTGAGCGTCTCGCCGCAGATTCCCTTCCTGAATGAAGACATGGAGCAGGTGCTGGAGGCCGCGCGCGAGGCCGGCGCGCGGCGCGCCTTCTACCAGGTGATCCGCCTGCCCTGGGAGCTCGCGCCCATCTTCCGCCAGTGGCTGCAGCAGCACTGCCCCGAACGCGCGGGCCGCGTGATGGCGCGCATCCAGGACATGCGCGGCGGGCGCGACTACGACAGCGACTTCGCCACCCGCATGAAAGGCAGCGGTCCCTGGGCCGATCTCCTGCGCCAGCGCTTCAGCAAGGCCTGCGCGCGGCTGGGCTACTCGCAGGACCGCGAGCCCATGGACGTGTCGCGCTTTCAGCCGGCGGCGCTGTCGGCGCAGGGGGAGTTGTTCTAACCGACCGCCAACTGCGGCGCGAACTCTGGCGCCGACCAGCGCAGCGGCAGGGCCCGGGGCCGCCAGAGGTGCGACACCACCCGCAGCCGCAGCAGGCGCTCGGCGCCGGGCGTGGCGGCCAGTTCGGGGCTGTCCCACACGATGCTGGCCTCGGCCGCGAGTTGCAGCACGTCACCGCTGTCCGGGTCCACGCAGAGCAGGCCGGCCTGCGGACGCGCGAGCAGGTTGCCCAGGGTGTTGAAGAAGAAGTTGCCGCGGTAGTCGGGGATGGTGAGGACGCTCGCGCCCTCACCGCCGACGGATCCGTCGGCGTGGTCGCGTACGTGGATGAAGCCGGGCAGGCCCCCCCGGTGCGACACATCGACGCCCTGGCTGGGCTCGACGGGACTTGTGTCGCTGCCCGCGCGCGGCGCGGCGCTGGCGATGAACACGGTGTCGGCCCGCGCGAGCAGGGCGCGCGCCGGCTCGATCAGGCGGGCGCCGTGGTGTTGCACGGGCCCGGGCGCGTGCGGCACCCACTCGGGCTCGCGCGCCTGGATGTACTGCGGGCAGTTGCCGAAGCTCTGGTCCACGCGCACGGTGAAGCCCTCAAGGCCATCGTCCACCACGCGCCCGTTCATGCGGTTGCGCCGCCGCGTGTGCGGTTCCAGGCCCAGCAGGCCCAGGGGCGCGCCCAGGGCGAGCGCGTCGGCCAGTGGGTCGGCGGCGTCGGGCCGCGCGTTCACGCGCAGGTGGCGCTCGTCGGGTGTGCGCACGAAGCCCGGCGGCCCGGCCAGCAGCGAGGCCCAGGGCTGGCCCGCCGCGTCCAGGCTGCCGACTACCAGCGTGGGCAGTTTCTCGAACAGCTCGCGGTGCTGGTCGGGCATGTGGTCGCGCACCACGCGCGGGCCGATCGCGGTGAGCCGATCCAGCGCGCCGGCGCGCGCCTGCATCGCGCGTTCGCCCTCGTGGAAAGTGGCGGTGTCGTGCATGGCGGGGCTCCTCTCAGGCGGTCCGCGCGTCGGGCGCGTTCGGCAAAGGTGAGCGCACCATGCCGATGAAGCCCGGCAGCGCCTCCACTCGCGCGATCCAGGCGCGCAGGCGCGGGTAGTCGTCCAGCGGCACACCGCCCTCCGGCGCGTGCGCGGTGTAGGTGTACAGGGACACGTCGGCCAGCGTGGCGTGGGGCGCGGCCAGCCAGTCGCGCCCGTCCAGGTGCGCCTCCATGCGCTTGAAGAGCTCGTGCGCGACGAGGTGGCTGCGCTCGTCGTGCGGCCGGCCGAACAGGCGGGCGATTCGCGCCGCGCTGGGCCCGTGGGCCAGCGGGCCGGCGGCCACGCTGAACCAGCGCTGCACCTGGGCGCAGGCCAGGGGATCGCGCGGCCACCACTGGCCGCTGGGGTCGTAACGGCCGGCCAGGTAGACCAGGATGGCGTTGCTGTCGGGCAGCACGACGTCGCCGTCCTCCAGCACCGGCACCTGGCCGAAGGGGTTCAGCCGCAGGAAGTCCGCGCGCTTGTGTGCGCCCCCGGGCAGGTCCACGTCCACGTTTTCGTACGGCAGGCCGAGCAGGGAGAGAAACAGCTCGACGCGGTGGGCATGGCCCGACAGGGCGAAGCGGTGCAGGCGCAGCGGGCGGGCGGGTCGGGGGGCGGGGGTGTTCATGTGGGCTCCTGGCAAGACCCCCTGGCTGGGGGCGGGTCAATCACAGGGCGCCAGCTTAGGCATTGCGTCGAACGAACAGAATCCCCACCAAAGGCATTTCTGCCTTCCACTGAATGGAAGACCGAATGGACAAGCTCGAACACCTTCGCGTGCTGGTCGCGGTGGCCGAGGCCGGCAACCTCGCGGGCGCCGCGCGGCGCCTGGGCCATTCGCCGCCGGCCGTGTCACGCGCCATGGACCAGCTCGAGGCGCGCATCGGCGCGCAACTGCTGGTGCGCACCACGCGCCGCGTGCGCTTCACCGAGGCGGGCGAGCGCTTCGTGGCCGACTGCCGCCGCCTGCTGGGGGAGCTGGACGAGGCCGAGTCTTTGGCCGGCGGGTCCTTCCGCGAACCGCAGGGCGTGCTGGGCGTCACCGCCTCGTCGATGTTCGGGCGGCGGCACGTGGCGCCGCTGGTGCTGGCCTTCATGGAACGGCACGCGCGCGTGCAGGTCCGCACCCTGTTCGTCGACCGCATCGTGCACCTGGTGGACGAAGGCTACGACGTGGCGGTGCGCATCGCCCACCTGCCCGACTCCGGCCTCACCGCCGTGCGCGTGGGCTCGGTGCGGCGCGTGATGGTGGCCGCGCCCGATTACCTGGCCGCGCGCGGCGAACCGCGCACCGTCGCCGATCTGACGGACCACGTGGGCATCGGCTTCTCGCCCATGGGCGCCACGGCCACGCCCTGGACGCTGCACCCGCGCGGCGAACGAGACGCCGTGGCCATCGACACCCCGCTGGTGGCCAACACCGGCGAAATGGCGATCGCGGCGGCCGTGGCGGGGCGCGGGCTCACGCGTGCGCTGTCTTACCAGGTGGCCGAGGAGGTGGCCGACGGCCGCCTGCGGGTGGTGATGGCCGACCACGAGCCGCCGCCGATTCCCGTGCACCTAGTGTACCCGGCCGGGCGCAAGGCGGCGGCCAAGGTGCGGGTGTTCGTGGACCTGGCGGTGGAGCGGCTGCGCGCGTTGCCGGTGCTGGGCGGGGCTTGATGTCTCGCGCCGCAGGCGCGCCGCCCCTCAGCCCAGTTGTTCCAGCGCGTCGTCGGCCCAGTACCGCACGGCGTTGTAGTAGCCCTCCCACACGCAGCCGTTGCAGCCGCGCCCGCAGCAGGTGGTGGGTTCGGGTGGCGGGGCGCGCAACACCGTGTCCAGATCGATGCCCTGCCGCATCGCGCGCCCGCGCAGGTGCGCGACGAGGGCCTGCGCGGTGGCCAGGTCGGCGGGCATCAGGTCGGCCGCGCGGATGCGGCGGAAGCGCTTCTGCTCGCGGCCTTCGAACACGCCGGTTTCGTTGAACATGGCCGAGGGGCGCACCCACAGGCCGAAGCCACCGTAGAGCGCGCGGTACAGCACCAGCGGCTGCAGCGTCTCGCTGCAGCGCACGGTGTCGATCACCTCGTACCAGCCGCCCTTGTAGTGGCGGTACAGGCCGGGCGGCGTGGGGATCAGCGGGGGCAGGTCGTCGTCGGTCACGCGGGCTCGATCGTCAGCGTGGGGTGCGGCCACGC
>NZ_WVZN01000026.1:58959-290032 GCF_011772445.1 Hydrogenophaga sp.
GCGCGAGTTGCTCGGGTTCCAGCACGCCGCCAATGGCGATCACGGGACGGCCCGCCAGGCGCACCCACCAGGCGAGGTTGTCCAGGCCCTGCGCGTGCCAGGGCATGTCCTTGGTGGTGGTGGGCCACACCGGGCCGCAGGCGATCAGGTCGGCCCCGGCACCGCGCGCGCGGCACAGTTCCCAGAGGCTGTGCGAGCTCATGCCCAGTTGGAGACCGCGCGCCTGCGCGGCGGCGATGGTGGTGCGCTCGGTGGGGCGCAGGGCGAGCCAGTCCTCCTGGCCCAGGTGCAGCGCGGGCGCATTCAGGTTGAGCGCCGTGCGCCAGTGGTCGTTCACCACCAGCGTGGTGCCGGGCACCGCGCGCGCGGCGTCCAGCGCGGCGCGGATGTCCTGCGCCACGGACGGGTCGTCGCGCCGCGCCTTGATGCGCAGTTGCACCAGCTCCACGCCGGCCTCGGCGCAGGCGCGCACGCGCGCGGCGCTGTCGACGATGGCGTAGACGCCCCAGGTGCGCGGCACGCCGAGCGGCGCCACCCAGGGCAGGGGCTGGTCGTCCACCGACAGCACGGGCAGGTCGAGCGCGCCCGCGCCGTCGGGCAGGCGCGCGAGCACGGCCGCATCGGCCGCCACCCAGCCCGCGCGCCGCGCGCGCTCGAAGCGCTCGGCGTGGTCGGCCGGCCCGGTGCGCGGCCGCGTGAGCCAACCCGTGGCCTGTGGCGTGTCCAGCCAGTCGTGCGGGTTGCCGGTGATCACCACGGCCGCCGCGCCGAGGTCGCGCAGCGCGCGCGCGAGTTCGGGCACGGACAGCGAGCCGGGCTGGCGGCCCAGGCGCCGCGCGGCTTCGGTGGCGTCGAGCCGCAGGGACACGTCGAGGGTGGATTCGGTGAATGGGGTGTCCGTCATCTCAGTCATCCGAGCAGCATAGGCCTTCCCGACACGGGGGTGCTGGCGACCGCCATGTCCTGCGGCGCCATCACGCCGGCTTCGAAGGCCAGGCGACCCGCGCGCACGGCGTCGGCGAAGGCGCGCGCCATGGCCACGGGATCGCGCGCGTGCGCCACGGCCGAGTTGAGCAGCACGGCGTCGAAGCCGAGCTCCAGCGCCAGCGCGGCGTGCGAAGGCGCGCCGATGCCGGCGTCCACCACCAGCGGCACCTGCGGCAGCCGTGCGCGCAGCGTGCGCAGCGCCCAGGGGTTGAGCAGGCCCTGGCCCGAGCCGATGGGCGCCCCCCAGGGCATCAGCAGCTCGCAGCCGGCGTCGAGCAGGCGTTGGCAGGTGACGAGGTCGTCGGTGCAGTAGGGGAACACGGCGAAGCCGGCCTTCACGAGTTCGGCGGCGGCCTCCACCGTGCCCCAGGGGTCGGGCTGCAGGGTGTGCTCGTCGCCCACCACCTCCAGCTTGATCCAGTGCGTGTCCATCAGCTCGCGCGCCATGTGCGCCAGGGCCACGGCCTCGCGCGCGCTGCGGCAGCCGGCGGTGTTGGGCAGCAGGCGCATGCCGCGCGCGCGCAGCGGCGGCAGCAGCTCGTTCAGGAAGGCGTTGTCGCCGCCATCGCCCGCGACCATGCGGCGCAGGCCCACGGTGACCACGCCCGCGCCGCTGGCGGTGATGGCGTCACGCAGCACGGTTGGCGAGGGGTAGCCCGCCGTGCCCAGCATCAGGCGCGAGCTGAGGGTCTCGCCATAGGCTGTCCAGCTCGGGGTGGTCGAAGCGTTCGTGTCATGGGTGTTCATGTTCAACCTCCGACGATGGCCTCGAAAGTGCTGACGTCGTCGCCGGCTTGCAAGACGGTGTCGGCGCGCGCCGCGCGCGGCACGAAGCGCGCGTTGAGCGCGGTGGCCACGCGCTCGGGCCGCAGGCCTTCGCGCTCCAGCAGGGCCTGCAGCGTGGTGCCGGGTGGGCAGGGCGTTTCGCGGCCATTCAGGCGAACGGTGGGGGTGGGCTCTGTCATGGCGGGGATTCTCCGTTGCGCGCCCAGCCCGCGGCGGCCAGGGCGTCCTGCACCAGCGCGGGCGCGATCATCCAGCCGTGGCGGAACAGGCCATTGATGCGCAGCAGGCCCGGCGCGTGTTCGACGCAGGGCAGGTGGTCGGCGCACGCGGGGCGCAGGTTGGTTTCCAGGTGATCGATGCGCGCCTCGGCCAGTTCCGGCAACACGCTGTGCGCGGCCGACATCAGCTCCAGCGCGCTGCGCAGGCTCACGGGCGAGCGGTCCTCGCTCTCGATCTCGCTGGCGCCGATCACGATGCGCTCGCCCGGGCGCGGCACCAGGTACACGCGGTGGCGCGGGTGCAGCAGGCGCACGGGCCGCTGCAGGCGCACACCGGGCGCGTGCAGCCACACCACCTCGCCGCGCACGCCGCGCAGCGGCACCTCAGGCCGCGCGCCCAGGCCGCGCGTGTCGATGGCGAGGTCCGCCGCGAAGCCGCTGCCGTCGGCCAGTTGCAGGCGGCCCGGGTGCACCGCCTCCACCCGCGTGTCCCAGCGCCAGCGCACGCCGTCGGCCTGTTCGGCCAGGGCCTGCAAGGACTCGCGCGGCAGCAGTTGGCCTTCGCCGGGCAGCAGCCAGGCCAGCAGGCCGGGGGCCAGCGCGGGCTCCAGTTCGCGCAGCGCGGCGGCATCCAGCGGTTGCGGCGCGGGCGCTTCGGCCACGGCGCTCAGGCGCGCGAGCGTGCGCTGCGCGCTGCCGCGGTCGCTGCCGTGCGCCAGCAGCAGGCTGCCCTCGGTGCGCACCAGCTCGGGGGCGCCGCCTTCGCGCAGGCGCTGGCCGATGGCGCGCCACAGCGGCAACGAGCGCCAGCCCAGGCGGGCCACGGCGGGCTCGGCGCCGTCCAGTTCGGCCAGCGGGCTGAGCATGCCCGCGGCCGTGAAGCCCGCGGCGTGGGGCCGACCCAGCGCGGGCGCCACGCGGCCCTGCACGGGCGGCAGCGGGCCGTCGGCCGGGTCGAACACGGTCACGTCGTGCCCATCGCGCGCCAGCCACCAGGCCAGCAGCCGACCCAGCACACCCGCGCCCGCGATGCCGATGCGTGCCACGCTCAAGCCTTCTTCAACGCGTCGACCGGCACGTAGAACTCGCCGCCCGCCGCCTTGAACTGCGCCGACTTCTCGGCCATGCCCTGCTGCAGCGCCTCGGCCTCGGCCAGGCCTTTCTGCTCGGCGTAGTCGCGCACGTCCTGCGTGATCTTCATCGAGCAGAACTTGGGGCCGCACATGCTGCAGAAGTGCGCTTCCTTCGAGGAGTCCTTGGGCAGGGTCTCGTCGTGGTAGGCCTCGGCGGTGTCCGGGTCCAGGCCGAGCGCGAACTGGTCGCGCCAGCGGAACTCGAAGCGCGCCTTGCTCATGGCGTCGTCGCGCGCGCGGGCGCCGGGGTGGCCCTTGGCGAGGTCGGCCGCGTGCGCGGCGATCTTGTAGGCGATGACGCCCTGCTTCACGTCGTCGCGGTCGGGCAGGCCCAGGTGTTCCTTGGGCGTCACGTAACACAGCATGGCCGTGCCGAACCAGCCGATCATGGCCGCGCCGATGGCGGAGGTGATGTGGTCGTAGCCGGGCGCGATGTCGGTGGTGAGCGGGCCCAGGGTGTAGAACGGCGCTTCGTGGCAGTGCTTCAACTGCTCGTCCATGTTGGCCTGGATCAGGTGCATGGGCACATGGCCGGGGCCTTCGATCATGGTCTGCACATCGTGCTTCCAGGCGATCTGCGTCAGCTCGCCCAGGGTGCGCAGCTCGGCGAACTGGGCCTCGTCGTTCGCGTCGGCGACGCTGCCGGGGCGCAGGCCGTCGCCGAGCGAGAAGCTCACGTCGTACGCCTTCATGATCTCGCAGATCTCCTCGAAGTGCGTGTAGAGGAAGTTCTCCTTGTGATGGGCGAGGCACCACTTGGCGAGGATGCTGCCGCCGCGCGAGACGATGCCGGTGCGCCGCTTCGTCGTCAGGGGGATGAACGGCAGGCGCACGCCCGCGTGGATGGTGAAGTAGTCGACGCCCTGCTCGGCCTGCTCGATCAGCGTGTCGCGGAAGATCTCCCAGGTGAGCTCTTCGGCCACGCCGCCCACCTTCTCCAGCGCCTGGTAGATGGGCACGGTGCCGATGGGCACGGGCGAGTTGCGCAGGATCCACTCGCGCGTGGCGTGGATGTTCTTGCCGGTGGACAGGTCCATCACCGTGTCGCCGCCCCAGCGGATGGCCCACACCATTTTTTCCACCTCTTCCTCGATGCTGGAGGTGACGGCCGAGTTGCCGATGTTGGCGTTGATCTTCACGAGGAAGTTGCGGCCGATGATCATCGGCTCGAGCTCGGGGTGGTTGATGTTGGCCGGGATGATGGCGCGCCCGCGCGCCACCTCGTCGCGCACGAACTCCGGCGTGATGACCTCGGGGATGCGTGCGCCCATGGGGTTGCCGCGCAGGCGGGCCTCGCGCTCGGCGTCGCCCAGGTATTCGCGCATCCACTCGCGCTTGCCGTTCTCGCGGATGGCGATGTACTCCATCTCGGGCGTGACGATGCCCTGGCGCGCGTAGTGCATCTGCGTGACGTTGGCCCCCGGCCTGGCGCGGCGCGGCGTGCGCTGCAGCGCGGCGGCGTCGCGGCGCAGCGCGTCGATGCGTTCCGCCTCGCGCGCTTCGTGCTTCGCGCCGTCGTCCAATGCCTGGCGCTCGCGGCCCGCGTAGGTCTCGGTGTCGCCGCGCGCCTCGATCCAGGCCGCGCGCACCGGGGCCAGGCCCTTCTTCACGTCGATGGCGACCGTGGGGTCGGTGTAGGGGCCGGAGGTGTCGTACACCGTCACGCGCTCGCCGTTGGTGAGCGCGATCTCGCGCATGGGCACGCTCACGCCGGGCAGCGCGCCCGGCACGAACACTTTGGTGGAAGCGGGGAAGGGCTCGCGCGTGAGCGTGAGCAGCGGGGCGAACTTGTCGGGGGCGTTCATGGGCGGTCTCCTGTAGGGCAAGCCATCACACAAAGGGGCTTGCTCCGGAGGACCGCCTTGGTGGATTCATGCCGGGTGCCCGGAACCGCCACGGGGCGGAGGGCCCGGCATGCCGTTCACCTCGGCATGCGCTCTTCTTTCGCCGGTACTAGCCGGATCAAGTTCACGGGTTCGGCCTTCAGCCATCTCAGCGCCGGCCTTTGCAGGCCGGTGCACCCCGGAGCAAGGGGGAGTGTACGACGCAGGCCCGCGGGGGCATAGTGGCGGGCCATTCACCCATCGATTGCCCAGGAGACTGCCATGAAGACCAATCCCATCGGCTGGTTCGAGATCTACGTGCAGGACGTGCCCCGAGCGAAAGCCTTCTACGAAACGGTGTTCCAGGGCAAGCTGGCGCCACTGGGCAACCCCGACCCGAAAGACCCCTCGGGCATGGAGATGTGGGCCTTTCCGTCGTCCATGGAAAGCTACGGCGCGCCCGGCGCGCTGGTGAAGATGGAAGGCATGCCTTCGGGCGGCAACAGCACGATCGTGTACTTCGCCTGCGACGACTGCGCGGTCGAGGCCGCGCGCGCCGCGTCAAACGGCGGCGCGGTCTTCAAGGAGAAGATGTCCATCGGCGAGTACGGCTTCATTGCCCTGGTCAACGACACCGAGGGCAACATGATCGGCCTGCACTCGATGCGCTGAGGTCCCTCAGGCACCGGACGGTGCCGTCGTGTCGACCTTGCCGTCTTTCACCGGCAGCGTGGCGCCGGGCTTGAACGAGGTGCGCACCGTGGCGTCCTGGCCGTCGAGGCGGTAGGTCACGTCGTAGCCGGAGAGCTTCTGCGATTTCTCGTTCACCGTGCGGCAGCGGCGCTCCGTGGTGGTCACGGTGTCGTTCTTCTGCATGTTCTTCTGCACCTGGTTGCCCGCGTAGCCGCCGGCCGCGGCGCCGGCCACGGTCGCCACCGTCTTGCCCGAGCCCTTGCCGATGGTGCTGCCCAGCAGGCCGCCGGCCAGGCCGCCGACCACGGTGCCGGCGATGCGGTGCTCGTCCTTCACGGGCGCCTGCCGCTGCACGGCCACGTTCTCGCACACCTCGCGCGGCGTGCTCACGGTGGTCATCACTTCCTTGACGGACAGCACCTGGGCCTCCTTGGGCTTGGCCAGGGTCTGGTAGCCGCCCACGGCGCCGGCACCCAGCACCACCATCGCCAGGCCGCCGAGGGCCATGCCTTTGATCATTGACTTGTCCATGCGCTCACTCCTGGTTTGTCGGTGAGCGAAATCTAGTCTGCAGGTGGGGCGTGCCTGTAACCGCAGGTGTCTCGGGCCGGGCAATCGAAACAACTCGGTAACGCCCTTTACGGGGCGGCCGACTGGGCGATCAGTCCAGCAACGAACCCAGCACGGGCAGCTGGCTCTTGCGCAGGCGCGTGGTGCGCTGGAAGAACAGGCTGTTGGGGATGCGCAGGTGCGTGGGCTCCTTGCCGTCCACCGGGTCTTCCTTGAGTGTGGTGTAGACGAGGTTGATGTCGAGCACCTCGCCGGCCAGGCCGGGCTTGTCGCCCCCTTCCAGCAGTTCGATGTGGTCGTGCAGGCCGAAGGGGCGCGTGGTGAAGATCAGCACCGAGCAGAAGATGTTGGAGAGCACGCTCCAGGCGGCGAAGAAGGCGATGGCGCCCACCGTGACGAAGCCGGTGAAGCCGGCCCAGATGACGCCGGCCGACACGCCCATGCGGTCCAGGATCCACAGCAGGGCCGCGCCGCTCAGCAGCAGCGTGACGAGGCGCTTGCTGCCCACGGTGAAGTCCAGCGGCAGGTTCTTTTCGACCGAGAGGCGGTTGATGAAGCGGTGCAGCAGCGAGCGCAGCAGCATCGCGAACAGGATGATCAGGACGATCTGCAGCGCGATGGAGATGGCTTCGACCCAGGGGTGGGCCCAGTCGGGGAGGAAAGGTCTCATGGACCGGGCATTGTGCCAAGGGCGCTGAGGACGCTGATGACGGCCCAAGGCAGTCAGGGAAGTTTTGCGATAGTCCCAATTTGGGACTAAACTCCGCACCATGCGCGTCATCGCCATCTCGACACTGAAGAATTTCTGGGAGAAGGCGGAGCACCGCGATGCGGAGCAGGCTCTGAAAGCCTGGCTGGAGGAAGCGCAGGCCGCGAACTGGCAGCAGCCGGCCGACATCAAGGCCCGGTTTCGCAGCGCGAGCGTGCTCAGGAACCGGCGCGTGGTGTTCAACATCAAGGGCAACGACTACCGCTTGATCGTCACGGTGGCGTACCGATTTCAGGCGGTGTATGTGAAGTTCGTGGGCACGCATGCCCAGTACGACGCGATCGACGTCAACACGGTGGAGATCGATCCATGAGCAAGACCAAGCTGGCCCTGAACCCCATCCGCACGGAGGCGGACTACCGCGCGGCGCTCAAGCGGGCCGAGGCGTTCTTCGATGCCGCCGAGGAGCCCGATCCGGACAGCGAGGAAGGCGCGCACTTCGAGGCGCTGCTCACGCTCATCGAGGCGCACGAGCGCAAGCACTACCCGGTGTTGCCGCCGGATCCGGTGGAGGCGATCCGCTTTCGAATGGAGCAAGCCGGGTTGACCGTGAAGGATCTGGAGCCCCTGATCGGGCGCAGCAACAGGGTGTACGAAGTTTTCGCGCACAAGAGGCCGCTGACTCTGCCGATGATCCGAAGGCTGCACCAGGCTCTGGGCATTCCGGCTGAGGTGCTGATCGCCGAGCCCACGCCGCGCTACGGGGACAAGCACCGCTGAATTGCGAGCTTGCTCCACGCCGTACGCTCAGCCGCTACACTGCTCCAATGCCCTCCAAGCCCGACAAACCAGTCCTTGGCCAAGCGCCCCGCCGCAAGCCCAGTGCGGAGGCTGTGCGTCGTTCCGTGGCCAGCTCGACGGCCATCGAGACGGGGCAAAGTGTCGCTGAGCTGGAATCCAAGTTGCGACAGCCTTCGCGGCGGTTCTCGCACATCACTCTGGCACGCTGACACCCTTCGGGCTTTCGCCCAGGGCCTCCGCCACAAAGTCCCTCATCGGCTGGTAGTTGCCATTGAATCCCGCATGGATGGCGCCAACGTACGCTGGCTTGCGTGCGTCCATCCGCGGTAGTCCAGCGGGTCGTTTCCTGCCTGCACGGCCATCACATCCGCCAGCAGGCGCGACAGCCGTCCGTTGCCTTCGCGAAACGGGTGGATCAGGATGAACTCCACGTGCGTGATGGCGATGGCTTCGATCAATTCGTTGGTTGACAGGCGGCTGCATGGCGTCCACCGCGTCAAGTGGTCGCGTTCGTACTCGGCCAGCAGGCGCGGAATCTGAGGAACGGCCGCAAAAGGGAAGCCATCCTTGCTCATGGTGACCTGACGTACCTGCCCCGCCCATGCATAAACGTTTCCCAACCACCGCCGGTGCCATGTCATCAGGTCATCCGTCGTGATGGTGCGGTCGGGCAGCTGGTCGACCAACACATCTTGATAGAGCTGGTTCAGCAGTTCCAGCTCAAGGTCATCCATGTCGGCTGGCGACGCAATGCCGACGAGGTTGCGCAGGACCTGCTCGCCGGAACCTGGCTCGTATTCCCCTTCCGAGCCGTCGACTGCGTAGCGACCAACCATGACCCCTCCGTTCAAACCGCCCGGTGTGTGGGGGCGGATGTTGGATCATGCCTTGTGCTGACGTTGCTTACCCGCCCAGCGCCCGCAACACCTCTTCCGCCGTCGCCGGCGCATGCATCGCCTCGGGGTCGCCCTGCGCCCGCGCCACCGCGTCGCGCAGTGCCTCATACACGCTGATCGCCAGCATGAAGGGCGGCTCGCCCACGGCCTTGCTGCCGTGCACGTTGTCCTCGCGGTTGGCCTCGGGCCACAGCTCGATGTTCCAGTGCGGCGGCAGGTCGCCGGCCGTGGGGATCTTGTAGGTGCTGGGCGCGTGGGTCTGCAGCTGGCCCTTGTCGCTCCAAACCAGTTGCTCGGTGGTGAGCCAGCCCATGCCCTGGATGAAGCCGCCCTCGATCTGTCCGATGTCGATGGCCGGGTTGATGCTGTGGCCCACGTCGTGCAGGATGTCCACGGCCAGCACGCGGCTCTCGCCGGTGAGCGTGTCGATGGCGACTTCGCTGACGGCCGCGCCATAGGCGAAGTAGTAGAAGGGCCGGCCCTTCATCGTCACCTTGTCGTAGTGGATCTTGGGCGTGCGGTAGAAGCCGTCGCTCCACAACTGGATGCGGTTGGCGTAGGCGGCGTGCACCACGTCCTCGAAGCGGCGCGTGCTTCTGGGCGTGATGACTTCGCCCCCAAGAAAGCGCACCGCGCCCGCACCGCAGCCGTCCAGGCCGGCGACGAAGGCGGCCAGGTTGTCGCGCACGTGGCGCGCGGCGAACTGCGCGGCGCGGCCGTTGAGGTCGGTGCCGCTGCTGGCGGCGGTGGCGCTGGCGTTGGGCACCTTGCTGGTGTCGGCCGCGGTGGCGATCACGCGCTCGAAGGGCACGCCGAGTTCGTCGGCCACGATCTGCGCGACCTTGGTGTTCAGGCCCTGGCCCATCTCGGTGCCGCCGTGGTTCACCAGCACGCTGCCGTCGGTGTAGACGTGCACCAGGGCGCCGGCCTGGTTGAACAGGGTGGCGGTGAAGCTGATGCCGAACTTCACCGGCGTGAGGGCAATGCCCTTCTTGATGACCGGGCTCCTGGCGTTGAAGGCGTCGATGGCGGTGCGGCGTTCTTCATAGCGCGAGGTGCGCGCCAGCGTGGCCATGAGCGGCTCGAGGATGTTGTCCTCCACCTGCATGTCGTAGTGCGTCCGGTCGCGCTCGCCCACGCCGTAGACGTTGCGCAGCCGCACCTGCAAGGGATCCAGCCCCAGGTGGCGGGCGATGTCGCTCAGGATGCGTTCGATGGCGATGACGCCCTGCGGCCCGCCGAAGCCGCGAAAGGCGGTGTGGCTTTGCGTGTTGGTCTTGCAGCGGAAGGAATCAATGGCGACGTCTTCCAGAAAGTAGGCGTTGTCGCAGTGGAAGATGGCGCGGTCGGCCACAGGGCCGGAGAGGTCGGCGCTGAAGCCGCAGTTGCCCAGCATGACGATGCGCAAGCCGCTAAGGCGGCCGCTGTCGTCGAAGCCCACGCGGTAGCGGTAGGCAAAGGGGTGGCGCTTGCCGGTGAGCATGAAGTCGTCGTCGCGGTCCAGGCGCAGCTTCACGGGCTGCCCGGTCTTGCGCGCGGCCAATGCGGCCCACACGGCGAGGTGGCCGGCCTGCGTTTCCTTGCCGCCGAAACCACCGCCCATGCGCCGGCATTCCACGGTGACCGCGTGGTTGGGGATACCCAGCGCGTGCGCGACCCAGTGCTGCACCTCGCCGGGGTGCTGGGTGCTGCTGTGGATCCACCATTGGCCCTGCTCCAGAGGCAGGGCGTAGGCAATCTGGCCTTCCAGGTAGAAATGTTCCTGGCCGCCGACCTCGAACTCGCCGTCCAGGGTGTGTGGGGCGCGCGCCAGCGCGGCGGCGGCATCGCCACGGGCCACGTGCACGGGGGGCAACACGTAGCTCTGGCGCTCGTGCGCCTCGTGCACGGTGAGCACGGGGTGCAGGGGGTCGATGCGGGGCTTGACGAGGCGCGCGGCGCGGCGCGCGGTCATGGCGTCGTCGGCCACGATCAGGCCCATCGCCTGGCCCAGGAACTGCACCGTGTCCTGCGCGAACACGGGCTCGTCGTGGCCGAAGGCGGCCAGCAGGGGGTCGCCGGGCACGTCGGCGGCGCTGACGAAGGCGCGCACGCCGGGCAGGGCCAGCGCGGCGGCGGTGTCGAAGCCGCGCAGGCGGCCATGCGCCACGGGCGAGCACACGGGCGCGGCATGCAGGGTGCCGCGCACCTCGGGGATGTCGTCGATGTAGGTGGCGGCGCCGGCCACCTGGGCGCGGGCGCTTTCGTGGAAGCGCGAGCTGCCGGCGGCGCTGGGCGCGGCTTGTTGCAACAGGGCGGTGTCGGGAGCGTTCATGCCAGGGCCTCCAGATCGAGCGTTTCCAGCCGCAGGCCGCGCTGGCCCTGGTGCGCCAGCCAGTGGCGGCGCAGCAGGTTGCCCAGCACCGCGCGGCGGTAGTCGGCGCTGGCGCGCATGTCGCTGATGGGACGGAACTCGTCGCGCAGCACGGCGCTGGCGGCCATCACGGTGTCTTCGTTCCAGGGCTGGCCGATGAGGGCGGCCTCGGCCTGCCGCGCGCGCACCGGCGTGGCGGCCACACCGCCGGCCCCGATGCTCGCTTGCGTGACGACGCCGCCCTCGATGCCCAGCTTCACGGCCAGGCAGACGGCAGAGATGTCGTCCTCGAAGCGTTTGCTCACTTTGTCGACCTGCAGGAATTCACCCGGCCTGGGGCGCGGCACCTTGATCCAGCAAAGCAACTCGTCAGGCCCCATCACGTTCTGGCGGTAGCCGGTGTACAGGTCTTCCAGCGCCAGCTCGCGGTGGGCGACGGCGCGGCGCACCGGGTCCCAGCGCATCAGCACCACGCTGGCACCCAAGGCGATCAGCAGCGGCATGCTGTCGCCGATGGGCGAGCCGTTGGCCACGTTGCCGCCCAGGGTGCCGGCGTTGCGCACGGGCAGGCCGGCGAAGCGGTGGGCGAAGGCGGCGAGCGAGGGCCGCTCCGCCACCAGGGCGGCGTAGGCGTCCGTCAGGTTCACGGCGGCGCCGATGGCGATGTGGTGCGGGTAGCGCTCGACGCGGCGCAGTTCGGCCGCACCGGTCACGTCGAGCAGGCGGGTGTAGGTCTTGTGCTGCTTGGTGATCCACAGGCCCACGTCGGTGGTGCCGGCCACCACCTGGGCGTCTGGGTGGGCGGCGCGGGTCTTGAGCAGGGCCTGGAGCGTGGCGGGGCGCTGGTAGGGCGCTTCGGGCGCCGGGTGACCCAGGGTCCGCAGGCCGCGCAGCACCGCGGCCTCGTCCACGCGCGCGCCGGCCGGACAGGGCAGCTCGCCCATGCGGGCGGCGGCGTCCAGGATGGGGCGGTAGCCGGTGCAGCGGCACAGGTTGCCCGACAGCGCGGCCTGCGCGCGGGCGTGGTCCACGCCCTGCCCGCCGCCGGTGTCCTCGTACAGCGCGAACAGGCTCATGACGAAACCGGGGGTGCAGAAGCCGCACTGGCTGGCGTGGCACTGCACCATGGCCTCCTGCGCCGGGTGCGCGCCGCCCAGGTCTTCCACCGTGAACACGGCCTGCCCCTGCACCGAATGCGCCAGTTTGATGCAGGCGTTGACGGCCTGCAGCTTCAGCCGCCCGTCCACGGCCTCGCCCAGCACCACGGTGCAGGCGCCGCAATCGCCCTCGCCGCAGCCTTCCTTGGTGCCGGTGCAGTGCAGGTCCTCGCGCAGCACCTGCAGCAGGGTGCGGTCGGGTGGCACGGCGGGCAGGGTCACGGGCTGGCCGCGGCGCAGGAAGGTCAGGGGTTGGCTGGGCCGGTCGTGGACGTTCATGCGGACCAGCATACCCATACCACCACGGCACGTCATATGCTTGGGCGTATGCCGCCAATGCCCGATATCCGATGCCACACGAGATGACACCGTCATGAAATACGGCCCCATGTTCGAGCGCATCGACCTGCACCTGATCCGCGTGTTGCACACCGTGCTGACGGAGCGCAGCGTCTCGCGCGCGGCGATCAAGCTGGGCATGTACCAGCCGGCGGTGAGCGCCTCGCTCAAGCGCCTGCGCGAACTGGCCGGCGACCCCTTGCTGGTGCGTTCGGGCGCCGGCATGGTGCCCACCGTGGCCGGGTTGCGCATGATCGAGCCGGCCGCCGACATCCTGCGCAGCGCCGAGGTGCTGTTCTCCGACGCCCGCGCCTTCGACCCCGCCACCGCCACCCACACCTTCAGCCTGGCCGCCAGCGACTACCTGGACCCGCTGTTCCTGCCCACGCTGGTCACGCAGATCAAGGCGCAGGCGCCCCACGCCAGCATCGACATCCACCCGCTCTCGCGCGACGCCGACTACCGCACCCACCTCGCCCAGGGCACGGTGGACGTGGTGATCGGCAACTGGGCCCAGCCACCGGACGACCTGCACCTGGGCCGCCTGTTCGGCGACGAGGTGGTGAGCCTGGTGGCCAGCCACCACCCGGCGGTGCGCCGCGGCTGGGACACCGAGGCCTGGCTCAGCGCCGAGCACATCGCGCCCACGCCCACCCACCCGGGCGCGCGCGGTGTCATCGACGAGCACCTGGCCGCGCAAGGCCTCACGCGCCACATCACGGCGCGCTGCCCGCACTTCGGGCTGATCCCGGCCATGGTGGCGGGCAGCCTGCTGGTGCTGACCACCGGGCGCCAGTACTGCGAACGCTACGTGGGCGCGCTGCCCGTGACCGTCCTGATGCCGCCGGTGAAGTTCCCCCGCATGATGTATTACCAGCTCTGGCACGAGCGCACCCACGCCTCCAATGCGGGGCGCTGGCTGCGCGAGCAGATCAAATCCGTCGCCGCCTCGCTGCGCGCGAGCGAATCCACCCGCGCCGAGGCCGCATGAGTGCCGCACGGCCGCCCGAAGGCACTCGCACCGCAGCGCACCGCGCGAAGGTTTCACTATGAGTGCCGCACGGCCGCCCGAAGGCACTCGCACCGCAGCGCGCCGCGCGAAGGTTTCACTATGACTCCTGAGAACCTACGACTCGAACTCACCGGCATCACCAAGCGCTACCCCGGCGTGGTGGCCAACGACGGCGTCTCGCTCCGTGTGCGCCCCGGCGAGATCCACGCCGTGCTGGGCGAGAACGGCGCCGGCAAGTCCACGCTGATGAAGGTCATCTACGGCGCGGCCAAGCCCGACGAGGGCACGGTGCGCTTCAACGGCCAGACCGTGCACGTGCGCAACCCGCAGGAGGCCCGCGCCCTGGGCATCAGCATGGTGTTCCAGCACTTCAGCCTGTTCGATTCGTTTACCGTGGCGGAGAACGTGTGGCTGGGGTTGGAGAGCCGATCGCCGGGCCGCCCCAAGATCGGCTCTGCCCCTAGGGGGGAGGCGGCGCGCAGCGGCGCTTCGGGGGGGGCAGGTGCTTCGGTGTCGCTGGCGCAGGTGCGCGAGCAGGTGCGCGCCAAGGCCGGCGAGTACGGCCTGGACGTGGACCCCGAGCGGCCGGTGCACACCCTCTCGGTGGGCGAGATGCAGCGCGTGGAGATCATCCGTGCGCTGCTCACCAACCCGCAACTGCTGATCCTGGACGAGCCTACCTCGGTGCTCACGCCGCAGGCGGTGGAGAAGCTCTTCGTGGTGCTGCGCCAATTGGCGGCCGAGGGCTGCAGCATCCTCTACATCAGCCACAAGCTGCACGAGATCCGCGAGCTGTGCACCGCCTGCACGGTGCTGCGCGGCGGCAAGGTCACCGGCGTGTGCGATCCGCGCGAGGAGAGCAACGCCTCGCTCTCGCGCCTGATGATCGGCGCCGAGCCGCCCGAGTTGACGCACCGGCCCCTGCACGCGGGTGAGCCGGTGCTGCAGGTGCGGGCGCTCACCCTGGCCAGCGACGACCCGTTCGGCACTGCGCTGCACGAGGTGGGGCTCACCGTGCGCGCGGGCGAGGTGGTGGGCATCGCGGGTGTGTCGGGCAACGGCCAGGGCGAGTTGCTGCGCGCCCTCTCGGGCGAGGACGTGCGCGCGCCCGCCGGCAGCGTCCGCCTGGGCGATCGGGATGCCTCCGCCCTGGGCCCGGCGAAGCGCCGCGCGCTGGGATTGCACTTCGTGCCCGAGGAACGCCTGGGCCGCGGCGCCGTGCCCACGCTGTCGCTCGCGCAGAACCTGCTGCTGTCGCGGCGCGACGCGGTGGGCCGCGGCGGCTGGGTCCGCGTGGGCGCGCTGCGGCGGCAGGCGGCGGACATCATCGCGCGCTACCAGGTCAAGGCCAACGGCCCGGACGCGGCAGCCAAATCGCTGTCGGGCGGCAACCTGCAGAAGTTCATCGTCGGCCGCGAGATCGAGGCGAAGCCGAAGCTGCTGATCCTGAGCCAGCCCACATGGGGCGTTGACGTGGGCGCCTCGGCGCAGATCCGTGGCGAGATCCTGGCCCTGCGCGACGCCGGTTGCGCCGTGCTGGTGGTGAGCGAGGAGCTGGAGGAGCTGTTCGAGATCAGCGACCGTTTGCACGTAATCGCCAAGGGGCGTCTGTCGCCCAGCCTGGACCGCGCCGACGCCACGGTCGAGCGCATCGGCGAATGGATGTCGGGCCTGTGGGAGGCCACGCAGAACAACGAGAAGGAGACCGCGCATGCTGCGGCTTGAAGTCCGTCCCCAGCCCTCGAAGCTGTGGGGCTACGCCTCGCCGCTGCTGGCGCTGGCCATCACGGTGCTCATCGGCATCGGCCTGTTCGAGGTGCTGGGCAAGGACCCGGTGCGCGGGCTGCAGGTGTTTTTCTGGGAACCCGTCAAGAACACCTATGCCATTTCCGAGCTGCTGGTGAAGGCCACGCCGCTGCTGATCATCGCGCTGGGGCTGGCGGTGTGCTTCCGCTCCAACGTGTGGAACATCGGCGCCGAGGGGCAGTACATCATCGGCGCGGTGTTCGCCGGTGGCGTGGCGCTGCTGGCCGACAAGACCACGGGCCTGTGGATCGTGCCGGCGGTCATCCTGGCCGGCACGCTGGGCGGCATGCTGTGGGCCGGCATCACCGCGCTGCTGCGCGACCGCTTCAACGCCAACGAGATCCTGGTGAGCCTCATGCTCGTGTACGTGGCGGTGCAGGTGCTCAACTACCTCGTCTACGGCCCGTGGAAAGACCCGGGCGGCTACAACTTTCCGCAGACCAAGACCTTCGAGCGCGTCGCGCAGATGCCGCGCCTGATGGACGGCTCGCGCGTGAACATCGGCCTGCTGTTCGCGCTGCTGGGTGTGGCGGGCGTGTGGCTGTTCCTGTTCCGCACAGTGTCGGGCTACGCGCAGATCGTCGGCGGCCTGGCGCCCATGGCCTCGCGTTACGCGGGCTTCTCCTCGCGCAAGGCGCTGTGGGTGGCGCTGCTCGTGTCGGGTGGTGCGGCGGGCATGGCCGGTGCCTTCGAGGTGGCCGGCCCCATCGGTCAGCTTACGCCCTACGTGCCGGCCGGCTACGGCTTCGCGGCCATCATCGTGGCCTTCGTGGGGCGGCTGCACCCGGTGGGCATCGTGTTCTCGGCCGTGTTGATGAGCATGTTCTACATCGGCGGGGAGCTCGCGCAGTCGCGCCTGGGCCTGCCCAAGTCCATCACCGGGGTGTTCCAGGGGCTGCTGCTGTTCTCGCTGCTGGCCTGCGACACGCTCATCGCCTATCGCATCAAGTGGAGCAAGTGATGGAGTCCTACGCGCTGCTCATCGCCGCCACGCTCAACGCGGGCACCGTGCTGGCCATCGCCTCGCTGGGCCTGCTGATCAACGAGAAGGCCGGCATCGTCAACCTGGGCGCCGAGGGCATGATGCTCTGCGCCGCGCTGGCCGGATTTGCCACGGTGGTGCACACCGGCAGCACCTGGGCCGGCTTCCTCGCGGGCATGGGGGCGGGCGCGCTGCTCGCGGCCGTTTTCGGCGTGCTGGTGATCTGGCTCAACACCAACCAGTACGCCACGGGCTTGGCGCTCAGCCTGTTCGGCGCGGGTTTCTCGGCCTTTGCAGGCACCGGCTATGTGCAGGCCACGCTGCCCGAGCAGGTGCGCTGGTCCGTACCGGGCCTGGCCGACATCCCCTTCCTGGGCGCGGCCTTGTTCCGCCACCACCCCATGGTCTACGGCTGCGTGGCCATCGCCATCGGGCTCATCTGGTTCCTGTACCGCACGCGCGCGGGCCTGGTGCTGCGCAGCGTGGGCGAGAGCCCCGAATCCGCGCACGCCCTGGGCTACCCGGTCCGCCGCATCCGCCTGCTGGCGGTGATGGCCGGCGGCGCGCTGTGCGGCCTGGCGGGCGCCTACGTGTCCACCGTGTACACGCCGCTGTGGGTGGAGGGCATGATCGCCGGCAAGGGCTGGATCGCCCTGGCGCTGACCACCTTCGCCACCTGGCGTCCCGCGCGCGTTCTGTTGGGCGCCTACCTGTTCGGCGGCGTCACCATGCTGCAGTTCCACCTGCAGGCCATCGGTTTGCAGATCCCCAGCCAGTTCCTGACCATGCTGCCCTACGTGGCGACCATCGTGGTGCTGGTGCTCATCTCGCGCAACCCGACCTGGATCCGCGTGAACATGCCGTCGTCGATCGGAAAACCGTTCTACCCGGGTTCATAATTTGCTTGTCACATTGAATACCCTATGGGGGTAGCGTTGCAGCCGCTCCTCTCCACCCGATTCACCCCAACCGTCGACACCCGAGGACACCCATGACCGACCTCCACAAGCGTTCCCTGTTCAAGGTCGCCGCGATGAGCGCGCTGGCCGCTGCCGTGCTGATCGGCTGCGGCAAGAAGGAAGAAGAGGTGGCGGCGCCCGCGCCCGCCCCGGCGCCCGCGGCCCCCGCCGCCGCCCCCGCCGCGCCCGAGCCGCTGAAGATCGCCTTTGCCTACGTCGGCCCGGTGGGCGACGGCGGCTGGACCTTCGCGCACGACAACGGCCGCAAGGCGCTGGAGGCCGAGTTCGGCAACAAGGTCGTCACCAGCTTCGTCGAAAGCGTGCCCGAAAGCGCCGACGCCGAGCGCGTGATCCGCGACATGGCCTCCAACGGCAATAAGCTCATCTTCGGCACCACCTTCGGCTACATGGAGCCCATGCTCAAGGTCGCCGCCGACTTCAAGGACGTGAAGTTCGAGCACGCCACCGGCTACAAGACGGCCGAGAACCTGCGCACCTACGACAGCCGCACCTACGAAGGCGCCTACATGGCTGGCGTGATCGCGGGTTCCATGACCAAGACCAACACCCTGGGCGTGGTGGCCTCCATCCCTATTCCCGAGGTGATCCGCAACATCAACAGCTTCACGCTGGGCGCGCAGTCGGTGAACCCCAAGATCAAGACCAAGGTGGTCTGGGTGAACGGCTGGTTCGACCCGCCGAAGGAAACCGAGGCCGCGACCTCCCTGCTCAACGGCGGCGCCGACGTGCTGTTCCAGAACACCGACTCCTCCGCCGTGCTGCAGACGGCCGAGAAGGCCGGCAAGCGCGCCTTCGGCTGGGATTCGGACATGACCGCCTACGGCCCCAAGGCCCACCTGGGCTCGGCCGTCATCAACTGGGGCCCGTACTACATCAAGGCCACCAAGGACGCGCTGGAAGGCACCTGGAGCACCGGTGGCGTGTGGTGGGGCCACAAGGAAGGCGCGATCGACATGGTTTCCATCGCCGACGACGTGCCGGCCGAGACCAAGGCCAGGATCGACACCATCAAGGCCGGCCTGAAGGACGGCAGCTTCCACCCCTGGACCGGCCCCATCGTGGACCAGGCCGGCAAGGAAGTGCTGGCCAAGGACCAGAAGGCCGACGACGCCTTCCTGGGCGGCATCAAGTTCTACGTCAAGGGCGTGGAAGGCAAAGTCCCGAATTAAGGGGACACCCCCGCCGCGCTTCGCGCGACCCCCTCAAGGGGGCGGCACCTGCGGCCCGGCAAAGCCGGTTCCGCGGTGCCCTGGGTTGAAAAGGGCTGCCCAAGGGCAGCCCTTTTTGTTTGAATGCACACCATGATCGAACGGCAACTCTGGCATCCCGTGGTGGCGTCGCACATGCTGCGCGAGGCGCCGATGGCCCTGGGCCTGCTCGGTGAGTCGCTGGTGCTGTGGCGCGACCACGGCACCGTGCACGCCTGGGCCGACCGCTGCCCGCATCGGGGCGCGCGGCTGTCGCTGGGGCGGGTGCTCACCACGGTGCACGGCCCGCGGCTGGAATGCGCGTACCACGGCTGGCAGTTCGAGGCCGGCGGGCGCTGCCGCCACGTGCCGGCCTCGCCCGACTTCCAACCACCCCCCGGCCACGCCACCACGGCATTCGAGGCGCGCGAGGCGCACGGGCTGGTCTGGGTGCGGCTGGACACGCCCGGCGCCGAGCTCCCGCAGGCGCCGCCGGCCTTCCCCGAAGCCGGGGACAGCGCCTGGCGCCGCGTGGTCTGCGGCCCCTACGTGGTGGCCACCAGCGCGCCGCGGCTGGTGGAGAACTTTCTCGACCTCAGCCACTTCGGCTTCGTGCACGAGGGCTGGCTGGGCGAACGGGGCCACGCGCAGGTGATGAGCGGCGTGGTGAGCGAGAGCCCCGAAGGCGTGCAGGTGCTCAAGGCACGCGCCTGGCAGCCGCGCGGCTACGCCGAGGCCGAGAGCGGCGCCTGGATCGACTACGCCTACGAGGTGCCACACCCTTACGCCGCACTGCTGCGCAAGGACGCGAGCGACGGCGACCCGGTGCGCAACGCCATTGCGCTCTTCATCCGCCCCGACGGCGAGGAGGCCTGCACCGCGTGGTTCGTTATGACCACGCAGAACGACCGGTCCAGTGACGAAGCGCTGATCGACTTCCAGGACACGGTGTTCGCGCAGGACCGGCCCGTGGTGGAATCGCAAAGCCCCAAGGCGCTGCCGATCGGCCGCACCGCGCGCGTGAGCGAGGTGCACGGCCCCGCCGACCGCGTGAGCAGCGCCTACCGCCGCTACCTTCAACGCCTGGGCATCGCCCTCGGAACCTGCTGAAGCCACCATGAAGCCCGCCGACCTGAGCCCTGCCGAACTCGCCGCCCACCTGCCCAAGGCCGAACTGCACATCCACATCGAAGGCTCGCTGGAGCCCGAGCTGATCTTCGCGCTGGCGCAGCGCAATCACGTGAAGTTGCCCTATGCCAGCGTGGAGGCCCTGCGCGAAGCCTACGCCTTCACCAACCTGCAGAGCTTCCTCGACATCTACTACGCCGGCGCCAGCGTGCTGCTGCGGGAGGACGACTTCTTCGACATGGCCTGGGCCTACTTCCAGCGCGCCTATGCCGACCGCGTGATCCACGCCGAGATCTTCTTCGACCCGCAGACCCACACCGCGCGCGGGGTGGACATCGGCGTGGTCATCGGCGGGCTGCGGCGCGCCTGCGAATGGGCGCAGGCCGAACTGGGCATGTCCAGCCGGCTCATCCTGTGCTTCCTGCGCCACCTCAGCGAGGAGGAGGCTTTCGCCACGCTGGAGGCGGCCTTGCCGTACCGCCAGCACTTCATCGGTGTGGGCCTCGATTCGAGCGAAGTGGGCCACCCGCCCGAGAAGTTCTCGCGCGTGTTCGCACGCTGCCGCGAACTGGGGCTGCGCATCGTCGCCCACGCGGGCGAAGAGGGGCCTCCAGCCTACGTCTGGAGCGCGCTGAACGAACTCAAGGCCGAGCGCATCGACCATGGTGTTCGTTCCCTGGACGACCCCGCGCTGGTGGCCGAGCTCGCACGGCGGCGCACGCCGCTCACTGTGTGTCCGCTGTCCAACCTCAAGCTCTGCGTGGTGAAAGACCTGCGCGAGCACCCGATGAAACGACTGCTGGACGCCGGCCTGTGCGCCACCGTCAACAGCGACGACCCGGCCTACTTCGGCGGCTACCTCAACGCCAACTTCACGCAGACCGTGGAGGCCCTGGGCCTGTCACGCGATGAAGTCATCACCCTGGCACGCAACAGCTTCGATGCAAGTTTTATCGACGAAGACACCCGGCGACGCTACCTTGCGCGGGTGGACGCGGCGCTGGGCTGAGGCGTGCCGTGCGGTGAATGCGCGACCTATTCACCGCACACAGTGCGGTGAATAAGGTGTCAATGCGGCGAATGCGGCGTATATTCGCCGCATGAAGTACGGTGATTGGGACGGCGTCGGTACCTTCATCTGGCAGGACGACTCCTGGCCGGCGATGCGCTACGACCTGGCAGCGCTGGCTCCCGCGTTGGCCCGGGTGAGTCATTCCCAGGGGCTGCTCCTGGGCCGCCTGGCCGAGGTGGGCCTGGAGCAGCGCGAGCGCGCCTGCCTCCAGGCGCTCACCGACGACGTGATCAAGACCAGCGCGATCGAGGGCGAGACGCTTGAGCCGGCATCGGTGCGTTCGTCGGTGGCGCGCCGCCTGGGCGTGGACATCGGCGCGCTGGCACCGAGCGACCGCCACGTGGACGGCGTCGTGGACATGGTGCTGGACGCCACCACCCGCTGCCAGGAGCCCTTGAGCGCCCGGCGGCTGTGGGGCTGGCATGCGGCGCTGTTCCCTACGGACTTCAACGGCCTGCACCGCATCCGCGTGGGGCAGTGGCGCAACGACGCGGGTGGACCGATGCAGGTGGTGTCGGGCGCGCTGGGGCGCGAGCGTGTGCATTTCCAGGCGCCACCTGCATCCCGACTGGTGTCGGAAACGGACAACTTCCTCGCCTGGGCCAATGCCGACACCGGCGAGCCCCTGCTCATCAAGGCCGGCCTGGCGCACCTGTGGTTCGTCACGCTGCACCCGTTCGACGACGGCAACGGCCGCATCGCGCGCGCTGTGGGCGACCTTTTCCTGGCGCGGGCCGACGGTGGTTCGCAGCGCTACTACAGCCTGTCGGCGCAGATCCAGCGCGAGCGCAAGGCCTATTACCAGGTCCTGGAATGCACGCAGCGCGGCGATCTCGACGTGACGCCCTGGCTCGCCTGGTTTCTCGACGCCCTGCAGCGCGCGCTGGACGCCGCGCTCGAAGGGCTGGTGTCGGTGCTGGGCAAGGCGCGCTTCTGGCAGCGCTGGGCGCAGGTGCCGTTCAACGAGCGGCAGGTGTTCATGCTCAATCGCGCGCTGGACGCTCCCGACGGGCACCTGAGCACGGCCCGCTGGGCCAAGCTCACGCGCTGCTCGAACGACACCGCCTTGCGCGACCTGCAGGTCCTGCTGAAGCTGGGCGTGATCCGCCGCCTGCCGGCTGGCGGACGCAGCACAAGCTACGAGATCGCGCCCTTGACCAGCGCCTAAAATACCGCCCCGACGCGAGCCGGTGCTTCCCCGGCTCGCGTTTTTTCATCATCGGAAGCCATGTAGAGGAACACCATGTACAAAAACCTCGCGGCCTGGCGCGCCTTCGCGCCAGCATTGGCCGCCTTGTTTTTCTCTCCCCTTGTCGTCCATGCCCAGGCGGTCAAGCCGCCGGTGAAGGCCGCCTTCGTCTATGTGGCGCCGCTCACCGAGGCCGGCTGGGTGCGCCAGCACGAGCTCGGCCGCCAGGCCGTGCAGGCCGCGCTGGGCGATCGTGTCGAGACACGCTACGTCGAGAACGTGGCCGAAGGCGCCGACGCCGAGCGCGTGATCCGCGACCTCGCGCAGCAGGGCCACCACATCATCTTCACGCCCAGCTTCGGCTACATGGAGCCCACGCTGAAGGTGGCGCGCGAATTTCCTAACGTGAAGTTCGAGTCCATCACCGGCTACAAGGCCGCGCCCAATGTGGCCACCGCAAACGCGCGCTACTACGAGGGCCGCTACCTGGCGGGCGTGGCGGCGGGCAGGCTGGCCACGCAGGCCGGCTACGTGGCGGGCTTTCCCATTCCCGAGGTGATCCAGGGCATCAACGCCTTCACGCTGGGCATGCGCTCGGTGAATCCGCGGGCCACGGTCAAGGTGGTGTGGCTGGGCGAGTGGTTCAACCCGCCGCGCGAGCGCGACGCGGCCATGACGCTGATGAACCAGGGCGCCGAGGTGCTGGCCTTTCACACCGGCAGCAACGCCGTGATGGTGGCCGCGCAGGAGCGCGGCAAGTTGGCCGTGGCCTACCACTCCGACATGCGATCGGTGGCGCCCGACGCGCAGGTGGTGGCCGTGACGCACCGCTGGGGCGATTACTACACGCGGCGCGTGAAGGCCGTGCTGGAAGGCACCTGGCGCAGTGAGCAGGTGTGGGGCGGCGTGGGCCAGGGCTTCATCCGCGTCGAGGGCTTTGGCAAGAAGGTGCCCGAGGCCGTGCAGAAGGAAGTGAACGCGCGCCAGGCCGACATGGCGGCGGGCCGCCTGCCGGTGTTCGCGGCACCGGCCTCGGCCCCCGTGCTCGGCCAGAACGGCCAAGCCGTGATCGCCGCCGGCCAGCGCCTGAGCGACGAACAGATTCTGAAGATGAACTGGTTCGTCGATGGTGTGCAGGGCACGCTCACGCCCTGATGCACACGCGCGCATGATCGCCATCGGCGCGTCCGTATGACAGCGCGCCGCGGGCCGTGTAGGCTCGCGGCCCATGAAAGCCTACCGCGCCAGCCTGCTGCGCTTCGACGAAGACAGCGGCGCCCCCTTGTTCGATGATGATGGCCTGCTGGTGATCGGCCCCGATGCCAACGGCCGTGCCGTGGTGCGCGCCGCGGGCGTGCACGGCGCGCTGATCGGCCGTTTTCCCGGCGTGGCCGTGGAAGACCTGCGTGGCCAGCTCATTGCCCCGGGTTTCGTGGACATGCACATCCACTACCCGCAGACCGATGTGATCGGCGCGCCCGCGGCCGGCCTGCTGCCCTGGTTGGAGCAGTACACCTTCCCCCACGAGTCGCGCTTCCACGAGCCGGCCCATGCGCGCGAGGTGGCGCGCTTCTTCTTCGACGAACTCGCGCGCAACGGTGTCACCACCGCGCTCACCTTTTCCACCTCGCACCCGGCCTCGGCGGACGCGGCCTTCGAAGAGGCGCGCGCACGCGGCCTGCGCTTCATGACCGGCAAGGTGCTGCAGGATCGCCACAGCCCTGACGGCGTGCGCGATCAGACCGAGCAGAGCCTGATCGATACCGAGGCCGGCATCCGCCGCTGGCATGGTGTGGATCGCCTGGGCTACGCCATCACGCCGCGCTTCGCGCCCACCAGCACGCCCGCGCAGTTGCGCGGCGCGGGCGAACTCGCGGCGAAATACTCGGACGTGTGGATCCAGTCGCACGTGGCCGAGAACCGCGACGAAGTGCGCTGGGCGATGGAGCTGTTTCCCGACAGCCGCAGCTACCTCGGCATCTACGAGGACTTCGGCCTTCTGCGCGAGCGCGCGGTGTACGCGCACTGCATCCACCTGAGCCAGGCCGACCGCGAGCGCATGGCCGCCACCGGCGCCGTGGCGGCCGTAAGTCCCACGAGCAATCTGTTCCTGGGCAGCGGCTTCTTCGACTACCAGGCCGCTGACGCCGCCGGCATGCGCTACGGCCTGGCCAGCGACGTGGGTGGCGGCACCAGCTTCTCGCCCTTTCGCACCATGCTGGCGGCCTACGTGGTGGGCCGCGAAGGCCAGACCAAAGCCGGCCTGAGCCTCACGCCCGGGCAGCTTTGGTGGCAGCACACCGCGGGCGCGGCGCGCGCGCTCGGGCTCGACGGCGTGGTGGGCAACCTGCAGCCCGGCTGCGAAGCGGACTTCGTGGTGCTGAACCCGCGGGCCACGCCGCTGCTGGCGCGCAAGACGGCGCAGGCGAACAGCCTGGACGAGCTGCTGTTCGCGCTGATCGTGCTCGGCGACGACCGCGTGGTGTCCCGCACCGTGGTCAACGGGCGCTGAAGCCCGCGCGGCCAGCGCGGGCGGGGTGCGGTCAGCGCGCCACGATGGCCAGGCGGTCGTCGCGGTTCAGCCGGGCCCAGAAGGCGCCGGTGCCGGCGTTGAATCCCACCACCGTGGTGTTGCCGCAGCCTGCGTCCACGTCGGCGGGCAGCGCCGTGAGGTAGTTGCTCTGGTAGGCCAGCGCGCTCACGCAGGCCGCGCTGGCCAGCGGCACCCAGGCTTGCGTGGCCTTGTCGTAGCGTGCGATCGCGCTGTTGGCCGCCGTGCGGCCGGCGGGCGCCACGAACTCCACCACGTAGCTGTCGCCGACCTTGTCCTCCGTCAGCGCCCAGCCCTTTGTGGCGTGCGCCGGCAGCACCACGGGCGCCTTGCCGAGCTCGGTGCCGTTGCCATAGCTGCCCGGCAGGCCGGTGTCCGCTGTGATGTCCTTCACCGCACCGTACGGGTCGATATAGGTGCCGTCCTGGCCGCTGATGCCGCTGATGATGAGCTCGTCGCTGAGGGTCTCGCTGCTTCTGGCCTGCCAGTTCAGCAGCACCTGCTTCTTCAGGTCGATGGTGGTCGCGCGCACCTCCACCTCTTCGTCCGGCGTGCCCACGTTGACGATCCGCGCGCGCTGGCTGTTGTTCAGGTTGGGGCTGAAGCTCTGGTGGCGCTGGAAGATGTAGCGGTACATCATGGACTCCATCTCCAGGTTGCTGTTCGCGAACGAGTAGCCCGGCGTGGCGTTCATGCTGCGGGTGCGGGTGTCATGGCGGTTGAACGTCTGGTTCAGGCCATCGAGCAGGCGCGCGCGACTGCCACCGGCCGACACACAGGTGCTGGTGCGGTAGCTCGGGTCGTAGACGCCGAAGCGCTGGATGTCGCTGGGCACGCTGGAGGGATACACGGTCTTGGCGCAGCGGTCTCTGGTGCGCACGAAGCGGTCCATCAGCGTCCAGACGGGGGCGGCCAGTTCCTTCAGCGGATCGCTGTTGGCAAGCACCGAATGCTTGATGAAGTAGGCGCGGTAGTCGATCGTCGGACCGGTGACCTCGAACACCGAGGCGTTCACGTCGACGAAGCCGGTGCCTTCGTTCTGCACCTTCAACATCAGGTAGTCCTGAATGCGCTCGTGCTCGCTGAAGCGGGTCTCGTAGCCCTTGTAGGCGGCATTGCCCGAGATGATCTGCATGAAGGGGCGCTCGGTGTTGTCCCGGATCAGGCTGCGCGAATAGTGGTGCTCGTGGCCGCTGACATAGATCACGTCGTGCGCGGCCAGCAGCCGGCGGTACTTGTCATACGCGTCGCGGAACTGCACGTCGTTCTCGATGGAGATGCTGCCGTCGATGATGTTCTCTCGCACCAGGCCGTAGCGGCTGCCCGCAAAGGAGTTGTGCGTCTGCAGGATGATGTGGTCGACCTTGGCCGCGTGCTTGTTGACCATGGCCTCGACGAAGTCGAACGAGCGCTCGAACCAGCCGTAGGAGATGTTGATCAGCAGGACGTTGTCGCGCACCAGTGCGTAGTTCTTGTTGCGCGTGCCGGGCATGTGTTCTGCGTCGGCGGGGATGAAGGGTTCCACGGCGTCGTGCCAGTCCTGGTCCGTTCCCTTCGGCTCGTGGTTGCCCATGACCGGCAGGATGCTGAGCTTGTCCTTGTACTGGTCGGCCACCTCGCGCCACAGCGCGTATTCCTCGGGCGTGCCGTTTTCGACCAGGTCGCCCACGGCGAGGACGACTTTCACGCCCGATCGCACGTAGAAGTCGAGTACGGCCGTCATGGGGTGCTGGGCCACGCCGGAGCTGCTGCCCTGCGTGTCGGGCAGCACGCCGATCCTGAGCGTGGTGGGCGCGCTGCTTGCGGGAGGGGTGGGCGCAGTGCCGCCGTCGGCGGCGCCGCCGCCGCCACCGCCGCAGGCGACGAGCATGAGGCCCGCGGCCAGGGCGATCGCGCTGGCCCGGAGTCGGGGATTCTTCTTGGTGAACATGGAGGTCTTCCTGGTTGTGGTGAGGCCAGGCTGTCGATGCCTGGCACGCCGACAATGCGGAAGACCGGTTGCATGCACATGAATGCACGGCCGGATGAGGCCTTTCAGGGGCATCCGATGGGATGAGGTCCCTTCGGACCGTGGTCCGTTCGGATCAGCCGTAGCTCAGCGGGTGCGCCTTGCCCCAGAACACGCGGTACAGGTAGATCGTGTAGACGATGATCATCGGCAGCGTGATCGCCACGCCGATGAAGATGATGGTGAGCGAGCTGGTGGCGGCCGCCGCGTCCCACAGCGTGAGCCGGCCGATGACGATGTCCGGGAAGATGCTGTAGGCCAGGCCGAAGAAGGCCAGCACGAAGATCAGCACCGTGTTCACGAACACCAGCCAGCCGTAGCCCGCGGCGATGAGGTTCGGACGCGTCACCACCCATTGCACGGCGAAGAAGGCCGCCGCGCAGATGAGTGGCACGGGCAGCAGCGCGAAGATCTGCGGCAGGCCGAACCACTTCTCGAACACCGCGGGACTCACCAGCGGCGTGGCAACCGAGATGGCCAGCAGCGCCACGCCCATGGGCCACAGCGCCCCGCGCGCCCAGCGCACCGCCTTCTGCTGCAGCTCGCCGTCGGTCTTCATGATCAGCCAGCCGGCGCCCAGCAGCAGGTAGGCCGCGGGCAGCGTGATGGCGATGCCGAGGCTGAACAACAGGCCCAGCACGCCGGTGTCGAAGCCCGTGATGTAGCTGCCCAGCATCCAGCCCTGCGAGGCGCTGGCGGCCAGCGAGCCGGCGAAGAAGGCGCGGTTCCAGAACGGCAGGTACCTCGTGGGCGCCTTCACGCGGAAGTCGAAGGCCACGCCGCGCAGGATCAGGCCCACGATCATGATGGCGGCGGGCAAGTACAGGGCCTGCAGCACCAGGCCGTGCGCCTTGGGAAAGGCCACCAGCAGCACGCCCACGCCCAGCACCAGCCAGGTTTCATTGGCGTCCCAGAAGGGGCCGATGCTGCTGACCATGGTGTCCTTCTGCACCTCGTCGCCCAGCGGCAGCAGCAGGCCCACACCGAGGTCGTAGCCGTCGAGCACCACGTAGGCCAGCAGCGCCAGGCCCATCACGGCCATGAAGATCAGGGGGAGGAATTCGGCCCAGGTCATGTCGTGTTTCCTTCGCTTGCAGCGGCTCAGGCGCCGGCCTTGCCCATTTCGCCGGAGGGGGCCTCGGGCGCATGTTTGACGGGGTTCTCGGCCATGTACTTGAGCACGCCCACGTAGGTGATCAGCAGCAGACCGTAGACGACCAGATAGCCCACCAGCGTGGCGGCCACGTTGGCCGGTGCGATGGGGGTGACCACGTCGGCCGTGCGCAACAGGCCGTAGACGATGAAGGGCTGGCGGCCGATTTCGGTGACGTACCAGCCCGCCAGCGTGGCCACCCAGCCCGAGAAGGTCATGGCCGCGAGCGTCCACAACAGCGGTCGCGGCAGCGCCAGGCGCGTGTCGCTGCGCTGCGGCCAGACCTTCCACACGCTCCACAGCGCCACCAGCAGCATGAGCGTGCCCATCCCCACCATCACGCGAAAGGCATAGAACACCGGGGCCACGGGCGGGTGCGCGCCCGGAAATTCCGACAGGCCCTTGATCTCGCCATCCCAGTCGTGCGCCAGGATGAGGCTGCCGAGCTTGGGCACCTTCAATGCGTAGTGCGTGGTGCGGGCGGCTTCGTCGGGAATGCCGATCAGCGTGAGCGGTGCGCCGCGCTCGGTCTCCCAGATGCCTTCGAGGGCGGCGATCTTGGCGGGCTGGTGCTTCAGGGTGTTCAGGCCGTGCAGGTCGCCCACGAAGATCTGCACCGGTGCCAGCAGCACGGCCGCGAACACGGCGGTGCGCAGCGCCTTGTGCGTGCCGCCCGTGGCACTGCCCTTGATGAGTTGCCAGGCGCACAGCCCCGCGACGAGGAAGGACGCCGTGAGACCGGAGGCCAGCAGCTTGTGCGCCAGGCGGTAGGGGAACGAGGGGTTGAAGACGATGGCGAACCAGTCGAGCGGCATGAATTCGCCGTTGACGATCTCGGCGCCCGCGGGCGTCTGCATCCACGAGTTGAGGCTGAGGATCCAGAAGGCCGAGAAGGTGGTGCCCAGCGCGACGAGGAAGGTGGCGATGAGGTGCATGCGCTCGCTCACGCGCCCCCGTCCGAACAGCATGATGCCGAGGAAGCTGGCCTCGAGGAAGAACGCGGTGATGACCTCGTAGCCCAGCAAGGGGCCGGCGATGTTGCCGGCCTTTTCCATGAAGCCCGGCCAGTTGGTACCGAACTGGAAGCTCATGGTGACGCCCGAGACCACGCCCAGCGCGAAGCTCAGCGCGAACACCTTGGTCCAGAAGTAGTACGCCTCTTCCCAGGCCTGCTCGCGCGTCTGCACGAAGCGGATGCGGAAGAACAGCAGGAACCAGCCCAGGGCGATGGTGATGGTGGGGAAGAGGATGTGAAAGCTGATGTTCGCGGCGAACTGGATGCGCGAGAGCAGCAGGGTGTCGAGGTCCATGGGGCGTTCCTTGCGTCCGTGGGGTCAGGCCGCGTTCTTGTCGTTGCGCGCGGTGGGGGCCTTGCCGGTGAGCCGGTCCTTCAGTTCGAGCACACGCGTGACCGTAGCGCCCATGCCCATGAGTTGCAAGGCCGTCTCGGGCGCGAGCTTCTGCACGTCGTCGAACCAGGTCATGAGCCGGTCGATGAGGTCGTGCATCTCGCGCATGCGTTGCTGGGCGTGGCGTTCGGCGTCGGTCTTGGGGGTTTCCAGCAGCGCGGTGCGCAGCATGGACAGCGTGGGTTCGATCTCGCGGCGGCGGCGCTCCTCGGCCAGCACGCGGAAGATCTCCCACACGTCCGACGGCGCCTCGAAGTACTCACGGCGGTCGCCGGCCTGGTGGCGCAGGCGCACGAGTCGCCAGGCCTGCAGTTCCTTCAGCCCCATGCTGACGTTGGAGCGCGAGAACTCCAGCGTCTCGGCGATCTCGTCGGCGCACAGCGGCTTGTCGGCGATGTAGAGCAGGGCGTAGATCTGCCCCACGGTGCGGTTGATGCCCCAGCGGCTGCCCATCTCCCCGAAGTGGGCGACGAACTCGCGGTTGAGGGGAGGGAGGTGGTCTTGCAGCGGCATGGCCGGCACTGTAGCCGGATTTGCCTGAAGTTTCAGGAATTACTGAAATTTCAGGATGACGCCAAGGGATTGCCCACCCGCACGTCGCGGGCCGACTACTTGGTGAGGATCAGCTTGTTCTGCGCGGTCAGGCTCAGCTTGTAGTGCTGGCCGTCGTGTTCGATGAACACGTCGCGCCGGCCGCCGCTGAGCTGACCGAACTGCACCTGCACGGGCGGCACCTGAACAGGCGCGGGCGCGGGCGGCGAGGACGGAGGGGCGGTTTTCACGGAAGGCATCCTGACATCATAAACACAAATGCGAACTATTCGCAAACAAGTGGCGAAATGAATCGATCAGAAGGCGCCGATGGCCGCTGCCTACAATCGCCGCCCATGAGCATCAAGAGCGACAAGTGGATCCGCCGCATGGCCGAGCAGCACGGCCTGATCGACCCCTTCGAGCCCGGGCAGGTCCGCCAGGTCGATGGCAAGCGCGTCATCAGCTACGGCACCAGCAGCTACGGTTACGACATCCGCTGCGCGCCCGAATTCAAGGTCTTCACCAACATCCACAGCACGGTGGTGGACCCGAAGAACTTCGACGAGAACAGCTTCGTCGACGTCAACAAGGACGTCTGCGTCATCCCGCCCAACAGCTTCGCGCTGGCGCGCACGGTGGAGTACTTCCGCATCCCGCGCAACGTGCTCACCATCTGCCTGGGCAAGAGCACCTACGCCCGCTGCGGGATCATCGTCAACGTGACGCCCTTCGAGCCCGAGTGGGAAGGCTACGTGACGCTGGAGATCAGCAACACCACGCCGCTGCCGGCCAAGATCTACGCGGGCGAGGGCATCGCCCAGGTGCTGTTCTTCGAGAGCGACGAGGTCTGCGACGTGTCCTACAAGGACCGTGGCGGCAAGTACCAAGGCCAGGTGGGCGTGACGCTGCCCAAGGCCTGATCTCTGGCCTACCATCGCGAACGTGCCCGTGCGCCGGGCGAAGGAGCTTCGCGATGAAATGGGAAAACAACCGGCAGTCCGACCAGATCGAGGACCGGCGCAACAGCCCGGGCGGCGGGGGCCGCATCCCGCGCATCGGGGGCGGCCGGGGCATCGGCATCGGCACCATTGCCATCGCGCTGATCGCGGGCTGGGTGTTCGGCATCAACCCGCTGACCATCCTGGGCGCGTTGGACGGCGGGGGCCTGCAGGCGCCCATGGAAGCGCCGCAGGCCCAGACCGGCGCCCCCAGCGACGACATGGGCCGCTTCGTGGCCGCCGTGCTCGGCGGCACCGAGGACGCCTGGGGCGCGATCTTCCAGGCCGCCGGTGCGCAGTACCAGAAGCCGCGCCTGGTGCTGTTCCGCGGCGCCACGCCAACGGCCTGCGGAACGGGCCAGTCGGCCATGGGCCCTTTCTACTGCCCAGGCGATCAGAAGGTCTACATCGACCTCAGCTTCTACGACACCCTGCGCCGCCAGCTCGGCGCGCCCGGCGACTTCGCCCAGGCCTACGTGATTGCGCACGAGGTGGGCCACCACGTGCAGAACCTCATGGGGATCACCGACCAGATGGAGAAGGCGCGCGGCCGCGCGAGCGAGCGCGAGTACAACGCGCTGTCGGTCCGGCTTGAGTTGCAGGCCGATTGCTTCGCGGGCATCTGGGCGAACCACAACCACCAGCAGGGCCAGGTGATCGAGCCCGGCGACGTGGAGGAGGCGCTGAACGCGGCGGCGGCCATCGGCGACGACGCGCTGCAGCGCAAGAGCCAGGGCCACGTGGTGCCCGACAGCTTCACCCACGGCACGAGCGAGCAGCGCCAGCGCTGGTTCCACAAGGGGCTGGAGACGGGGGACGCGCGCGCCTGCGACACGTTCAAAGCCGCGTCACTCTGAGGTGGCGGACCCGGTCACGGGCGAGGTTGTAGCGCGGGTGCGACAATAGCGGGCTTACCGCCACCCCGGCGTTCCCGACATGACCCAAAGCTTCTCCGAACTCAATCTCGCGCCCGCGCTGGCGAAGGCCGTGGCCGAAATGGGCTACGAGACCATGACGCCGATCCAGGCGCAGGCCATCCCGCAGGTGCTCACTGGCCGCGACGTGATGGGCGCCGCCCAGACCGGCACCGGCAAGACCGCCGCCTTCTCCCTGCCACTGCTGCAGCGCCTGCTCAAGCACGAGAACGCCTCCACCTCGCCCGCGCGCCACCCGGTGCGCGCCCTGGTGCTGCTGCCCACGCGCGAACTGGCCGACCAGGTGGCCGAACAGGTCAAGCTCTACGCCAAGTACACGCAGTTGCGCAGCACGGTGGTGTTCGGCGGCATGGACATGAAGCCGCAGACCCTGGAGCTGAAGAAGGGCGTCGAGGTGCTGGTGGCCACGCCGGGCCGCCTGCTCGACCACATCGAGGCCAAGAACTGTGTGTTGAACCAGGTCGAGTACGTGGTGCTCGACGAGGCCGACCGCATGCTCGACATCGGCTTCCTGCCCGACCTGCAGCGCATCCTGAGCTACCTGCCCAAGCAGCGCACCACGCTGCTGTTCTCGGCCACCTTCTCGCCCGAGATCAAGCGCCTGGCCAACAGCTACCTGCAAGACCCCATCACCGTGGAGGTGGCGCGCTCCAACGCCACGGCCTCCACGGTCGAGCAGCACTTCTACCGCGTGGACGACGACGACAAGCGCGGCACGCTGCGCCAGATCCTGCGCGAACGCGGGATCAAGCAGGCCTTCGTGTTCGTCAACAGCAAGCTCGGCTGCGCGCGCCTGGCACGCTCGCTGGAGCGCGACGGCCTGAACACCGCCGCGCTGCACGGCGACAAGAGCCAGGACGAGCGCCTGAAGGCGCTGGACGCCTTCAAGCAAGGCAGCGTCGATCTGCTGGTCTGCACCGACGTGGCCGCGCGTGGCCTGGACATCAAGGACGTGCCGGCGGTGTTCAACTTCGACATCCCGTTCAACGCCGAAGACTACGTGCACCGCATCGGCCGCACCGGCCGCGCGGGCGCCTCGGGCCTGGCGGTCTCCTTCGTCTCGGGCCGCGACGCGCGCCTGGTGGGCGAGCTGGAAAAGCTGCTGGGCAAGAAGCTGGAGATCGAGGCGCTGGAACTGGAGCAGGACCGCCGCCCGGCCGGCCGCTTCAACGACGGCCAGCGGGCCTGGCAGCGCGAGGAAGGCGGTCGCGAGCCGCGCGAGGCCCGCGCGCCGCGCGCGCCCTCGGCCCCGCGCGTGTCGCGTCCGCCGGCCGATCCCTTCTTCGACCAGCCCTACGAAGCCAAGCCCGCCAGCGCCGACGCCCCGCCGCCGCAGTGGGACACCGCGCAGAAAGCGAACGCACCCAAGAGCCTGTCGCCCAACATCAAGCAGCGCCGCAAGGTGCCGGCGCTGTTCAAGGCCAGCGCGCCGCCGCCGGCCAATTCCTGATCACCGCGTGATCACTTGCCCGGGCGCTGCGACTGGGCGCACTTCACCTCGAAACGCTCCACCTCGCCCGGCCCCGCGCCCAGCCGGGCGGCCGTGAGGCAGCCGCCCCACACGCAGCCCGTGTCCAGCGCCAGCAGGCCCGGCTGGTCCACGCTGCGCAGCGTGGACCAGTGACCGAAGGCCACGGGTGTGTCCGCCGTGCGCCGACCGGGCACCTCGAACCACGGGAAGTGGCCCTCTGGCGCGGCACCCGCACCGTCCTTGGTCTCGAACTCCATCTCGCCATCGGGCGTGCAGAAGCGCAGCCGTGTGAAGGCATTGACGATCACGCGCAGCCGGTCGCTGCCGCGCAGCGTGTCGGCCCAGCGCGCGGGCTGGTTGCCGTACATCTGATGAAGGAAGTCGCGCCAGTCGGGCGCCTGCAGCACGGTCTCCACCTCGTGCGCCAGTTGAAGCGCCCCTGCCGCGTCCCACTGCGGCAGCACCCCCGCGTGCACCAGCAACCAGCCGCGCTCCATCAGGGCGAGCGGGCGCTGGCGCAGCCAGTCGAGCAGGTCGGCGCGGTCCGGCGCGGCCAGGATGTCGCCGATGGTGTCGCTGCGGTGCGGCTTGCGCACGCCCTGCGACACCGCGAGCAGGTGCAGGTCGTGGTTGCCCAGCAGGCATTGCCCGCTGGCGCCGAGCGCGATCAGGCGGCGCAGCGCGGCCAGCGACGCGGGGCCGCGGTTGACCAGGTCACCCAGCACCACGAGCCGGTCGCGGCTGGGGGAGAAGCCGACGGTGTCGAGCAGGCGGCCCAGGGCCTCGTCACAGCCCTGCACATCGCCGATGAGATAAATTGCCATCGCCCGATTATGGGTAGGACCCCATGGACACCCTCCTCATCGTCTTCCTCACGCTGCTCAACGGCGCATTCGCGATGTCCGAACTCGCGCTCGCCTCCAGCCGCAAGGCCCGCCTGGCGGCCATGGCCGAGGCCGGCGACAAGGGCGCGCACACTGCGCTGGAGCTGCTCGACAACCCCACGCAGTTCCTCTCGTCGGTGCAGGTGGGGATCACCTCCATCGGCATGCTCAACGGCATCGTGGGCGAGGCGGCCTTCAGCGACGACCTGGGCCTGTGGTTCCAGTCCTTCGGCCTGGAGGACACCGTTGCGGGCGTGTTGGCCACGGCGATCGTGGTGACCGTCATCACCTTCATCACCATCGTCTTCGGCGAGCTGGTGCCCAAGCGCATCGGCCAGCTCTACCCGGAGGCGGTGGCGCGCTGGGTCTCGCGCCCGATGGCGGCGGTGGCGCGTGGCGCCAAGCCCTTCGTGTGGCTGCTCACGCACACCACGCAGTGGGTGCTCAAGGCCCTGCGCGTGGACAACTCGGCCGCGCAGGTGGTGACCGAGGCCGAGATCGAGGCCAGCCTCGCCGAGGGCGTCGACGCCGGCATCATCGAGGCGCAGGAGCACCGCATGGTGCGCAACGTGTTCGGGCTCGACGACCGCCTGCTCACCTCCATCATGGTGCCGGCCTCCGACATCGAGTGGCTGGACGCCGGTGCGGGCATCGACGAGGCGGTGCGCCAGGCCGCGGCCACGGGCCACTCGTGGTACCCGGTGTGCCGGGGCGGACTGGAGGACGTGGTGGGCGTGATCCACGTGCCGCGCCTGCTGGCGCTGCAGGCCGATGGCGAGCAGGGGGCCGTGGGCGCGCAGGCGCAGCCGGCCGTGTTCGTGCCCGAGACGCTCACCGGCATGGAACTGCTGGAGCAGTTCCGTGCACGGGCCACGCGCATGGTGTTCGTGGTGGACGAGTACGGCGTGGTGCAGGGCCTGCTCACGCCGCTGGACATGCTGGAGGCGATCACCGGAGAACTCTCGCCCGAGATGCCGGTGGACGCCTGGGCGCGCCAGCTCGAGGACGGGAGCTGGGAGGTCGACGGCGCGATGCCGGTGGCCGAGCTGAAGTCGCGCCTGGAGATCGACGCGCTGCCCGATGAGGACAAGGGCCGCTACGCCACCGTGGCGGGGCTGATGCACTCGATGGCCGGCGAACTGCTGATCCAGGGGCAGTTTGTCGACGGCGCGGGCTGGCGCTTCGAGGTGCTGGAGGTCGACGGCCGGCGCATCGCGCGCGTGCTGGTCACGCCGCTGCCACCGCCGCGGCCCGAGGCCGGCGAGCCCCGCGAGGACGGCTGAATCAGCGCACGCCCCACCAGGGCGGCAGCAGCGCACGCACCTCGGGGCTGGCGAAGCGCTCGTCGAGCAGCAGCAGCGTGCCCCGGTCCTGCGGCGTGCGGATCAGGCGGCCGGCGGCCTGCACCACCTTGTGCAGGCCGGGATAGAGGTAGGTGTCGGCCCAGCCTTGCGCACCGGTGGCCTGCAGGCGCTCGCGCAGTGCCTCGCTCAGCGGGTCGGGGGGCGGCAGGCCCAGCGTGGCGATGCTCACGCCCACCAGGCGCGAGCCGGGCAGGTCGATGCCTTCGCCGAACACGCCACCCAGCACCGCGAAGCCCATGCCCTGGCCGCCTTCCACGAAGCGCGCGATGAAGGCTTCGCGCGCGGCCTCGTCCATGCTGCGCGACTGCGACCACACCGCCACGTCCGGGTGCGCGGTACGGAACGCCTCCATCGCCTGCGTGAGGTAGTCGAAGCTGCTGAAGAAGGCGAGGTGGTTGCCCGGGTGCGCGCGGTAGTGCGCGCCGAGTTCGTCCACCAGGCGCGGCAGGGTGCGCACGCGGTCGGCCCAGCGCGTGGACAGGCCACGCGCCACGCGCACCGACCACTGGGCCGGGTCGAAGGGCGAGGCCACTTCGATGCGCGCGACCGGCTCGGGCAGGCCCAGCAGGCGCTGCGCGTGCGCCATGGGCGCGAGCGTGGCCGAGAACAGCGTGGCCGCGTGCGCGCCGGCCCAGCGTGGTTCGAGCAGCTCGGCCGGCAGCAGGCAGCGCAGCGCGAGCTGCGGGCGCGGCTTGCCGCGCCGCGTGGGAGGGCCGGGTGATCGCTCCAGCACCGAGTGCGCGCCGAAGCGCTCGGCCACGCGCAGGAAGTGCACCGCCTCGAACAGCCAGGGCTGCAGGCCCGCGGCGGCCTGCGGGTGGCGCGCCATGAAGTCGGTGAGCGTGGCGACGTGGCGGCCCAGCGTGGCGATGAAGGCGGCCGGGAGGGCGTCGTCGAGCGCCGGGGTCGCGGGCTCGTCGAGCGCCAGCGCGCCCCAGGCGCGGTGCACCGCGTCCATGGTGGCCTTCAGGGCCTGCGGCGCCTGCGCGCGCCAGGCGCCGAAGCGCTGCGGGTCCAGCTCGGCGCTGTACATGCGGCGCGCGCGCTCGGCCAGGTTGTGGGCCTCGTCCAGCAGCAGTTGCACGCGCCAGCCCTCGGCCTGAGCGAGCGACCAGGCCTGCGCGTTCAGGTCGAACCAGTGGTTCACGTCGCCCACCACCACGTCGGCCCAGCGCTGCATCTCCTGCGCCAGGTAGTACGGGCAGATGCGGTGCGCCAGCGCGATCTCGCGCAAGGCATCGCGGTCGAGCCATGCCGCGCGCGCGGCCTGCTCACGCGCGGCGCCCAGGCGGTCGTAGAAGCCCTGCGCCAGTGGGCAGGACTCGCCGTGGCAGGCCTTGTCGGGGTGCTCGCAGGCCTTCTCGCGCGCCAGGCGTTCCAGCACGCGCAAGGGCCGCGCGTTCAGTCGGCGCAGGCCGTCGAGTGCGATCGCGCGGCCCGTCGTCTTGGGCGTGAGCACCAGCAACTGGTCGCTGCCCACCACGGGCATGGCGCGCAGCGCGCCGAACAGCGTGGCCGCGGTCTTGCCGATGCCGGTGGGCGCCTGTGCGAGCAGGTGGCGCCCCGCGCGCTGCGATCGGAACACGGCCTCGGTGAGCTCGCGTTGACCCGCGCGATAGCCATCGAAAGGGAAGGGCGTGGCGGCCAGCGCGGCGTCGCGCGCGCGGCGGTGCTCGGTCTCCTGCCGGGCCCAGTCGCGGTAGCGCGCGCAGAGGTCCTGCGTGAAGGCGCGCAGCGAGTCGCGCGTGCCCTGGCGCGTGAGCACCGTCTCGTGGCCGCTGTCGATGTCGTAGTAGATCAGCGCGAGTTCGATGCTGTCGAGGTGCTCCGCCTCGCACAGCAGCCAGCCGTACACCTGCGCCTGCGCCCAGTGCAGGGCCTGGCGGTTGGGCGTGATGAGCGTCGGGTCGCCTCGGTGGGTCTTGGTTTCGTCGAGGCGGCGCGCCTGGGGGTCGTAGCCGTCGGCGCGGCCCTGCAGCAGCAGGCCTTCGCACAGGCCCGAGAGCGTGCGCTCCCGTTGGTAATGCGCGGGGCGGCGCGCGGCCACGCTGGCGTGGCCCGCGATGCCTTCGAAGGCGCTGGGCGCGGGCGTGAAGCGGTGGTCCAGATCGCCCGCGCGCGCCGCGAAGTCGCACAGGCGCCGCACGGCGACGCGCAGGGGCTCGGAGACGGGTTCGGCGGACACGGAGCGGGGATCATACGGAAGGACAATCGCGCGGTGAGCGAGCCTTCCCTTTCCCTTCCGCTGACCCGGCGCCACCACCAGCGCCTGCGACAGATGCACCGCTCGGCGGGCTGGCCCTGCCACGATCCGATCGAGGTAGAGCTGATCGCGGCGGGCTGTCTGCAGCGCTGTTTTGACGGCGCCGGGCGCGAGCACCTGCGCGTGAGCGACGCGGGCATCGCGCTGTTGGCGCGCATCTACGCGCGCAACCGCGCCGCGCTGTCGGCGCACGAGGCCCTGGTGCAGCGCGTGGCGCTGGAGCAGACGCGCTCGGGCCGCCTGGCCTGGTGTGGCCTCGCGCTGCGCGCGCCCCTGCCGCGCGCGGACGAGCCGCTGGCCAACGACTGGGTGATGGCCTGCCCCGACGTGTACTCGATCCGCCGCAGCTCGCGCGCCGACTGGCTGGAGCCCGTGGTGCACGAGATCAAGGTGAGCCGCGCGGACCTGCTGTCCGACCTGCGCAAGGCCGACAAGCGCGCGGCCTACCTCGGCATGGCTGGCGCGGTGTGGTACGTGCTGGGGCGCGACGCCAAGGGCCGCCCGGTGGGCGATGAGACCGACGTGCCCGAGGACTGCGGCGTGCTGATCGACAGCGGCGCCATGGGCTGGGAGGTGCGCCGCGAGGCACCGCGCCGCGCGGTGCCGCAACTGCCGCTGGGCGTGTGGCTGGCCTTGGCCCAGGCCACTCCGCTGCGAATCGACGAGCCCGATCAGCAAGGGCTCTGAGCCCGGCGTGCGTGAGCGGTCGCGTCGCGCCGCGTCTCACCTGGTTCTCTCCAAAGCCATCGGGTTATCGGCCGTCCTGCCGTGTCGGCCTCGGACGGGCTGCGGATACCCGGGCGCGCGCTGCGTCGGTACCTTGCCCTGGGGTCGCGCCGTGACCCGAGTTCGCTGGAGAGATGGGGCATGAAGCTGGAACGTCGTTCGATGCGTTGGTTCGCGGCCGCGATGGCCGTGGTGTATCTGGGTGCGTGCGGCGGTGGGGGCGGGGATGCGCCCGGCGACACCGGTGGCTCGGGGCGCAACGCCAGTCCGAGCCCCAGTCCTGCCCCGGGTTCAAGCCCCGGCCCGAGCCCGAGCCCGAGCCCCGCCCCAGGCGGCAGTCCGCCGCCGTCTCCGCCGCCAGCCAACACGCCGCCCGCCGCGCCGCCACCGGGTTCGGGCACCGCGCCGATTCCCGATCCCGGCGCCCCACCGGCCGCGCCGTTCACCGTGACGATCACGTCGGCGCCGCAGCGGGGTTTGAAGCTCGAATGGCCGGCGGTGGCCGGTGCCCTCAGCTACCGGATCGATCGCGATCTCGATGCCAACGACGGCGTCGATCTCTTTTTCAACATCGGCAACGTGCCCTCCCCGGCCACCTCGCACAACTTCACCGACCTGCGCCTGGCGGACGCACTGAGTTACAAGTACCGGGTCCGCGCCCTGAGCGCCTCGGGGCTGGTCTTGGCGACGACCACCACCTCGGTCAGCGGCGACCTGGCCGCATCGATCGACATCCAGCACCCCACCTCGCCGCTGGACGATTCCAGCGACAACATGTCACGCGCCATGGCGACCGCCACACGCGAGGGTGTTTCCCTCCGCCATGTCCTGGCCGTGGGCCAGCCCGGGGCGGAGCAGGCCCAAGGCCTCGTCAAGATCTATGAGCGTGACTTCCACGGCGGTGCCTGGACCGAGGTCCAGACGCTGAGGAAGCCCTCGTCGCCGAACCTGCAGGACCATTTCGGCGCCAGCGTGTCCCTCTCGCCCAATGGGCAGTACCTGGCGGTGGGCATACCGGGCGACGACCGGCCGACGCAGGGGATGGGCATCAATCCCCAATTGAACGCCGGCATGGAGGACGTGGACGATTCGGGCGCCGTGCAGGTGTACCGCTACGTCGGTTCGGCCTGGGTCCCGCATGGCTGGTTCAAGGCGATCAACGCGGGGCGCGGTGACGCCTTCGGCACCGCCGTGGCCATCAGCGACGAGGGCCACCTGATCGTGGGGGCGCCCAACGAGGACAGCCCGGCCTCCGCTGGCCTCTTCCTGCCGACATCCGCCGACGCGCCGGAGTTGCGCGACGACCCCAGTGGCAATGACCGGGGAGCCATATACAACTACGTGAACGGTGCGTCGGCGTACTCGTTCGGTGGGTTCGTGAAGCCCCCCACCACCGGGGGCGGGACCTCGCTGCACTTCGGCGCGGCCATCGCGATCGATCCTCTGGCCCAACGGGCCGCCGTGGGCGCGCCCAGGGCCTCGTACAACGGCGCTTCCGCTGGCGGCGTGGTGGTCTATGACATTGCCTGGACCCTGCCGCCGCCGCCGCTCCTGCAATCGGTCGTTGCCATCTGGGCGTTGCGAAGCACCTTCGGACCGGGCGGCGACCGTATTCCCTCGTCGAACACCGACAACCCCATTCCGCCATCGGACGCCTACCGCGGCCTGGGCGGCTCCCTGTCCATGAGCCAGGACGGCAACTGGCTGGCCGCCGGTTACGCCGACAAGAGCGGCCTGGTGGCGCAGACCGGCGCGACGCTGCCTTCGCGCGCGGGCCAGGTGACCCTGTACCGCCGCAACCCGAACGGCACCTGGGCCGCCCACTCCTGGCTCACGGCGCCGGTGCCGGTCAGTGGCGACCGCTTCGGCATCAGTGTGTCCCTGGTCAACAGCGACAACGGGCTGCAGGTGCTGGCCGGGGCGCTTGAAGACAGCAGCGGGCAGAAGGGCCTGACGCGGGCCGCGGACATCGTGCCCGAGAGCTTCGTGGCGGTGCGCGGCAGCGGCGCGGCCTACGCCTTCGCCGGGCGCGCCGACCTCAGCCAGCCGCCGGTGCTCAAGGCCCGGTTGAAGTCACCCGAACCCCTCATCGACCAGTTCCTTGGCCAGGCCACCGCCATCACCCTCGACGGCAACGAACTGCTGCTGACGGGTGAATTCAAGGGCAACACGGGACGGCCCACGGGGCAGGCGATCTTCTTCGGCTATTGAGTAGCGGATTCTTTTGAAGGAACAGGGAATGCAGACGGTGCGTCGTTCGATGCGGTGGTTCGCGGCCGCGATGGCGGTGGTGTATCTGAGTGCTTGCGGTGGTGGGGTGGACGACCCCGCTGATGGCGGTGGATCGGGGGGCGGGTCGGCGCCGGCGCCGAGCCCCAGTCCAAGCCCGGGGGGTGATCCCGGCGGTTCTCCGCCGCCGCCGCCGCCTCCGCCTGCGTCGCCTCCACCACCCTCGGCGCCGCCGCCTTCGGGTTCGCCGCCAGCGTCCCCGCCGCCGGGCTCGGGCACGGGACCGATCACGGATCCGGGCAACGGATCGGGTACGCCCGCGATCGCATTGACGATCACGTCCGTGGCGCAACGTGGACTGAAGCTCGACTGGCCTGCAGTGTCCGGCGCCTCCAGTTACCGCATCGAGCGGGATGTCGATGCCACCGATGGCGCCGACAACTTCACGCAGCTTGCCGAATCGACGGTGCCCTCGAGCACCTTCACCAACCTGAGCCTGGTGGACGCAATGAACCACAAGTACCGTGTCACGGCTTGTGGGCTCAGCGGTTGCAATCTGGCGGTGGGGACCACGCCGGTCACGGGTGACCTGGCCCGATCCATCGTCTCGGCCAGCGCCGACGTCGATGACAACAACGTGGCTCGCGCGATGGCGACCGGCAAGCGGGGCAGCACGCACGTGCTCGCCATTGGCGTTCCCGGTGCCGACGGCGAACGCGGCATGGTGCTGGTCTATGAACGGGCGGAAGGCGGCGCGCAGTGGTCGAGTTTGCCCACGTCTCTCGCCCGGACGAATGGCGCCGTGTCCGATCGTTTCGGTGCGAGCGTGGCGCTGTCGCCGAATGGGCTGTGGCTCGCGGTGGGGATACCCGGCGACGATGCACCCACCGCACTGGACGGCGTCAATCCCAACCCGCCCGCTGGCACGGCCTTGGTGGACGGCTCGGGCGCGGTGCAGGTGTACCGGTATTCCAGCGGCAACGGTTGGACGCTGGTCGCGCGAATCAAGGCAGCCAATGCGGGCGCGAAGGACGCGTTCGGCTCCGCGGTCGCCATCGGAGACGAAGGACAGCTTCTCGTCGGCGCGCCGAACGAGGACGGCGGAGCCAATGGCGACGTCTATCGGTACGGCACCGCCGAGGCCAGTGCGTTCGACGACAACTCGAGCGAGGACCGTGGCGCGGTGTACGCATACGCGGCCAGCGGCGACCTCTACAGCTTCAAGGCCTACGTGAAGCCGCCCGTGCAAACGGGCTCGACCGCCGTCTTCTTCGGAGCGGCCATCGCGGCGGACCAGTTCGCGCAGCGTGTCGCCGTGGGGGCGCCGCGCGCGTCGTTCAACGGCCTGCTGGCCGGTGGCGTGTTGATCTATGACTTCGCCTGGCTCTGGGCCGATGCAACGAAACCCGCCTCGTTGGCGTCCGGTTTCGCGCCGTCGGCCAATCGCTCTTCGTCGGTGTCCTCCAATCCGGACGCATCGTCTTCCGCCTACAAGGGCTTCGGCGGGGCCCTGTCCATGAGCGCCGGTGGCGACTGGTTGGCCGTGGGCTACCCCGACAAGGGCCACGACCCGCTGGACGGCAGCGCGATCCGGTCGGCCGCGGGCCAGGTGGTGGTGTACCGGCGCCAGAGCACCTTGTGGAGCGAGTACTCGGTGTTGTTGGCGCATGCGCCGCGGGCGGCCGATCGCTTCGGCATCAGCGTGTCGCTGGTGACCGCCAACGGGCCGCGATTGCTGGTCGGTGTGCGCGAGGACGGCAGCCGGCACAACGGCCTCAAGCGTCCGGCGGACATCGCGCTCGAGGACAGCAGCCTCCCCGCCTCACCCTCGGAAGCCGGCGCAGGCTACTACTTTGTCGAGAACCCGGATCCCGATCCCAGCCAGCCGAGGATGGTGACCAAGGCACGACTGAAGGCGCCAGTCGCCAGGCAAGGCCAGTGGTTGGGCCAGGCCACGGCCATGACGCGGGACGGCAGCGAGCTGTTGCTGAGTGGCAAGCACATCGACGGGTCCAGCGCCATCTTCTTCGGCTACTGAGCCTTGCCCCGCAGCAGGCGCAGCCCGTTGAACACCACCAGCAGGCTCGCGCCCATGTCGGCGAACACCGCCATCCACATGGTGGCGTTGTCGAACAGTGCGAGCAGCAGGAACACGAACTTGATGCCCAGCGCCAGCGCGATGTTCTGCCACAGCACCGCATGTGTGCGCCGCGACAGGCGGATGGTCTCGGGCAGCTTGCGCAGGTCGTCGTTCATCACGATCACGTCGGCCGCTTCCATGGCGGTGTCGCTGCCCGCGCCGCCCATGCCGAAGCCGATGCTGGCCGCGCTGAGCGCGGGGCCGTCGTTGATGCCGTCTCCCACCATGCCCACGGCGCCCTGGGCGCGCAGGGCCTCGATGGCGTCGAGCTTGTCCTGCGGCAGCAGGTTGGCGCGCACCTCGCCGATGCCGACCTGCGCCGCGATGGCTTGCGCCGTGGCGGGGTTGTCGCCGGTGAGCATGACGGTGGTGATGCCCAGCGCGTTCAGTTCCTCGATGGCCTGGCGGCTCGTGGCCTTGGTGGTGTCGGCCACCGCGAACAGCGCCAGCACGCCCTGATCGCCCGCGAGCAGGGTGACGGTGCGGCCCTGGGCCTCGTGCTCGCGCATCAGCGCTTCCAGCTCGGGTGAGCACTGCTGGCGTTCTTCCATCCAGCGGTGGTTGCCGAGCGCGTAGGCCTGCCCGTCCACGGTGCCGCGCACACCGCGGCCGGCTTCGGCACCGAAGCCATCGATGGCCAGGGCTGCGTTGTCGAGGCCAGCGGCGATGGCTTTGGACACGGGGTGGTCCGAACGTCCCGCCAAGCTGCGTGCGATGCCCAGTACGCGCTCGGCCGGCAGGGCGCTGGACAGCACCGCCTGCGCCACCAGGCGCGGCTTGCCCTCGGTCACGGTGCCGGTCTTGTCCACCGCCAGCACGCGCAGGCGGCGCGCGTCCTCCAGGTACACGCCGCCCTTGATGAGGATGCCGCGCCTTGCCGCCGCCGCGAGGCCGCTGACCACCGTCACCGGCGTGGAGATCACCAGCGCGCAGGGGCAGGCGATGACGAGCAGCACCAGCGCCTTGTACACAGCCGTGAGCCAGGGCCAGCCGAACAGCAGCGGGCCGAGCAGCGCCACGGCCAGGGCGATGGCGAACACCGCCGGCGTGTAGATGGCCGCGAAGCGGTCGACGAAACGCTGCGTGGGCGCGCGCCTGGACTGCGCCTGCTCGACCGCGTGGATGATGCGCGCGAGCACGGTGTCGCTCGCGGGCTTGCTCACCTCGAACTCCAGCGCGCCGTGCTGGTTGATGGTGCCGGCGAAGACCTCGTCGCCCGGGGCCTTGTCCACGGGGATGCTCTCGCCCGTGATGGGCGACTGGTCGGCCGCGCTGTGGCCGCTGGTGATCCGGCCATCGAGCGCAAAGCGTTCGCCGGGCTTCACGCGCACGGTCGCGCCCACGGCGACCGCCTTCGCGTCCACCACGGCCCATTGGCCGCTGGCCTGGCGCACCTCGGCCTGCGGCGGCGACAGGGCCAGCAGCCCTGCGATGGCGTTGCGCGCGCGCTCCACGGAACGCGCCTCGATCAACTCGGCCAGCGAGTACAGCGCCATCACCATGGCCGCCTCGGGCCACTGGCCGATGAGAAAGGCCCCGGCGACGGCGACCGCCATCAGCGCGTTGATGTTGAGCTGGCCGCGACGCAGGGCCGCCAGGCCCTGCTGGAACACCTCGGTGCCCGCCAGCGCAATGGCCGACAGGGCGATGCCCATGCCCGCGAGCTTCCAGCCCCAGGTCTCGGGCGCCAGGAAGTGCAGACCTTCCGCGGCGAGGGCCAGCAACAGCGCAGCGCCCATGCGCCACCAGTCGCGCGCGGTGGCGGGGCCATGGACATGGTCGTGGGCATCGTGGCCATGGCCATGGCCCTCGTCGTGTGGGTGCCGGTGATCGTGCGGGCGCGGATGGGCGGGGGGCGGGCAGCAGGCCTTGGACATGGGCGACATCTCTCCTTGCCCCGATTGCAAGGCCTGTAGCGGGTACGGAGTCAAGCCCGCACCGCCAGAAAGGACAAACCCCGCCGCAGCGGGGTCTGTCGCCAGCAAGCGCGCGGTCCGATCAGGCCAGCATGTCGGCCCAGATGTTGCGCGCCCAGCCGAAGGCGTAGGCGCCTTCGATCTCGCTCGCCGCGCTGGACAGGCCGCCCGAGCCGGGCACCGTCAGCATGGTCTTCTGCGCCGCGTCGTAGCGGTGCACGCTGGCCACGTGCACCACATCCCTGGCGGTGACGAAGCTGTAGCAGGTGTTGGCGTACAGCGGGTTCTGCGGTGGCTGCTGGCCCGTCAGCAGCGAGACCACCGCGGCCGCGCAGGTCTTGCCATGCTGGTTGGCCATGTGGCCCGACTTGGGCATGGCCGGCGCGATCTGGATCGCGTCGCCCAGCACGTGGATGTTCTTCGCCGCCTTCGATTCGAAGGTGAGGAAGTCGACCTCGCACCAGCGGCCATTGGCCGTGGCCAGGCCGCTCTTGACGGCGATGGCGCCGGCGCGCATGTCGGGCAGCACGTTGGCCACGCCAGCCTTGAAGTCGTCGTTGAACTCGAACTTCAGCGTGTTCGTGGCCGCGTCCACGTCCACCACCTTGTGCTTGGGCCGGTACTCGATGAGGCCCTTGTAGTGCTCGTCCCAGGCCTTGAGGAACAGGCCCTTCTTGGAGGTGATGTCGTCGTTGGCGTCGAAGATGATGACCTTGCTCTTCGGCTTGGCGACCTTGAAGTAGCTCGCCACCATGCAGGCGCGCTCATACGGGCCGGGGGGGCAGCGGTACGGTGCCAGGGGAATGGACAGCGCGTACACGCCGCCGTCGGGCATGGCCTTGAGCTGCTCATGCAGCGCCGCGGTCTGCGGTCCGGCCTTCCAGGCGTGAAGGACCTTGTCCGACGCGCCGGGCTTGGCCAGGCCGGGGATGGTGGGCATGAAGTCGATGCCCGGCGAGAGGATGAGCCGGTCGTAGGGCAGGGTGGCGCCGCTGGCCAGCTTCACGGTGCGCTTGTCCGCGTCGATGCTCTCGACCGTGTCGCGCACCACTTTCACGCCATGCTTGCGCTGCAACTGGTCGTAGGAGACGGTGATGTCGGCCAGCGTCTTGTGGCCGCCCACCACCAGGTTGCTCAGCGGGCAGGACACGAAGTTCGCATTCGGCTCCACCAGCGTCACGTCCACGCGGCCCTCGGAGAACAGGCGCACGTACTTGGCGGCCGTGGCGCCGCCGTAGCCGCCGCCCACCACCACCACTTTCGGCCCACCGCTGCCGCCGGTGGCGCAGCCCGCCAGCAGGCCCAGGCCCGCCACCGCGGAGCCCGCGCCCAATGTCTGTACGAATTGACGTCGTTGCATGGTGCGGCTCCTCACTTCTTCTGGGCCGCGAAGTACGCGGCAAGTTGGGCCAGCTGCTCATCGCTGTAGCCCTTGGACAGCTGGTGCATGATGGTCGCGGGCCGCTGGCCGTTCTTGAAGGCCAGCAACTGCTGCAGCAGCTCGTCCTTGTTGCGGCCGGCCAAGCCGATCATGCCGGGCTGGGCGCGGCCCTCGGTGCCGTGGCAGTTGGCACAGGCCGCGGCCCAGACGCGGACCTGGTTGACCTGGGCCTGCGCCCCGGCGCTCAGGGCCAGCAGCGTCGCCGCCGCCAGCCACCTTGTTGTTCTCTGCATCGTCGTCTCCGATTGCGGGTTGGGATGAAAGCGCACCCAAAACTGTAGCAGCGGGCCTTCCTCGAAAAACAGATATCGGTATGCCTGGGGTGCGTAGCGGCCCTCTGGGATTGAAGACCAGCCGGTGGGGAAGTGCATCAAGGGTTTACGCTCATCCAAATATCAGCAATTAACGATATAGTCGCACCCCTGAGATTCCTCCTGAACGGACCGCGCCGTGTCTGACCCACTGCAACACACGATCGGGCGGGTGCTGCCCGCCCCCGAAAACCACCTCGACGCCGAGAAGCTCGAGCAAGCGCGCAAGGCGCGGCGCAGCTTCATGGGCAAGGCCCTGGCGATGGGCGCAGGCGCCGTCACCGCAGGCCACGCCTCGCGCGCGCTGGCGAGCGAAGGCGAGGGCGAGGGCGATCCCGCCATCCTGAAGATGCCCGAGCACACGCGCGGCCTGGGCCGCCCGGTGGCCGAGAACCCCTATGGCCAGCCGAGCAAGTGGGAAGCCAACCTCCAGCGCCGCCAGAGCCCGGGCCTCACGCGCGTGCCGCAGGCCTCGGTGAGTTTCACGCCGCTGCAGGGCCTGTTCGGCATCATCACGCCCAGCGGCCTGCACTTCGAGCGCCACCACCAGGGCTGGTGGGACATCGACCCGAGCCAGCACCGCCTGATGGTGCACGGTCTGGTGAAGCGCTCGCGCGTGTTCACCATGGACGACCTGATGCGCCTGCCCAGCGTGTCGCGCATCCACTTCATCGAATGCGGCGCGAACTCCGCGCCCGAGTGGGGCAACGTGGCCCTGCCCAGCGTGCAGTACACGCACGGCATGGTGAGCTGCTCGGAGTTCACCGGCGTGCGCCTGTCCACCCTGCTCGAGATGTGCGGCGCGGACAGCAAGCTCGGCAAGTACGTGCTGGCCGAGGGCGCCGACGGCTCGTCGATGACGCGCACCATCGACATGGAACGCGCCATGGAGGACTGCATCGTCGCCTGGGCCATGAACGGCGAGATGCTGCGCCCCGAGAACGGCTACCCCTTGCGCCTGGTGGTGCCGGGCATCCAGGGCGTGAGCTGGGTGAAGTACCTGCGCCGCCTGGAGGTGGGCGACCAGAAGTGGGCCAGCAAGGACGAGGCGGTGCACTACATCGACCTCATGCCCGACGGCACGCACCGCCAGTACACCGGCATCCAGGAGTGCAAGAGCGTGATCACCACGCCATCGGGCGGGCAGATGCTGCTCGACAAGGGCTACTACAACGTCAGCGGCCTGGCCTGGTCGGGGCGCGGCGCGATCAAGCGCGTGGACGTGAGCGTGGACGGCGGGCGCACCTGGCGCACCGCGCGCCTCGAAGGCCCCGTGCTGGACAAGGCGCTGACCCGCTTCAACATCGACTGGGTGTGGGACGGCAAGCCCGCCATTCTGCAAAGCCGCGCCATCGACAGCACCGGCTACGTGCAACCCAAGATCAACCAGCTGCGCGCGGTGCGTGGCACGCGCTCGATCTACCACCAGAACGCGATCCAGTCGTGGAAGGTGTCCGAGAACGGCGAAGTGTCCAATGTGCAAGTCTTCTGAGTGATGGCGATGCGAAATCTGATTCTGCTGTCCCTCGCGCTGCTCGGTGGCGCGGCGATGGCGCAAACGAAGCCCTGGCACGAGCTCGGCCGCGAGGCCACACCCGCCGAGATCAAGGCCTGGGACATCGACGTGCGCCCCGACTTCAAGGGCCTGCCCAAGGGCGCGGGCAGCGTCGCGCTGGGCGAGAAGGTCTGGGAGGCGCAGTGCGCGTCCTGCCACGGCGTGTTCGGTGAATCGAACGAGGTGTTCACGCCCATCGTCGGCGGCACCACGCAGGCCGACATCGAACGCGGCCGCGTGAAGAACCTTGAGCCGGGCAACACCTTCCCACAGCGCACCACGCTGATGAAAGTGGCCACCGTCTCCACGCTGTGGGACTACATCAACCGCGCCATGCCGTGGAACGCGCCCAAGACGCTCAAGACCGAGGAGGTCTACGGCGTGCTCGCGTACATCCTGCACCTGGGCGACATCGTGCCGGCGGACTTCACGCTGTCGGACCAGAACATCGCCGAGGTGCAGAAGCGCATGCCCAACCGCAACGGCATGGTGTTCCACGAGCCGCTCTGGAAGGTGTCCGGCAAGGGCGACGCGAAGAACGTGGCCTGCATGAAGGACTGCCCGACCGAGGCCGAGGTGCGTTCGTCGTTGCCCGACTTCGCGCGCGACGCGCACGGCAACATCCAGGAACAGAACCGCGTGGTGGGTCCGGTGCGCGGCGCCGACACCACGAAGCCGCCGCTCAAGGGCCCGGTGGGCAGCGCGCCGCCGCCCGCGCCGGTGGTGGTGGCCGCCGCCCCGGCGGCCGCGCCCGGCGCGGTGGACGTGAAGGCCCTGCTCACCGGCAACGGGTGCACAGCCTGCCACGGCATCAGCAACAGGATCGTCGGCCCCGGCTTCACCGAGGTCCAGGCCAAACACAAGGGCAAGGCCGACCTGGAGGCCTACCTGGCCGGCAAGATCAAGTCCGGCGGCAGCGGCGTGTTCGGCGCCGTGCCCATGCCGCCGCAGCCGCAGCTCAAGGACAGCGAGGCCCGGGCCATCGCGCGCTGGATCGCGGCCGGCCCGCGCTGAGCCAGGGCTTCACGCATACCCCATACCCGTTCCATTTCTCGCTCGCTACACTCGCCCTTCGCCACGCATTTGCACAGGAGTTCCCATGAACAGCACCCGTCGAGACGCCTTGAAGACCACCGGGGCCTTTGCTGCCCTCGTTTCCATGGGCATCGTCACCCAAAGCCAGGCGAATGCCGCGCTCGAACGCTCCAGCTTCGAGGGCAAGACCCTGGCCGACGCGCTCAAGGCCGTGGGCGGCACGCCGGCCAACAGCGACCAGGTCACCGTGGTGGCCCCTGACATCGCCGAGAACGGCGCCGTGGTGCCCATCGGCGCGGCCAGCAAGCTGCCCAACACCACCGAGATCTTCCTCATCGTCGAGAAGAACCCCATGCCCCTGGCGGCGGCCTTCACCATCCCGGCCGGCACGCTGCCCGAGATCTCCACCCGCCTGAAGATGGGCCAGAGCTCCAACGTCATCGCCGTGGTCAAGGCCGACGGCAAGCTCTACTCGGCCACGAAAGAAACCAAGGTCACGCTGGGTGGCTGCGGCGGCTGATCGCCACACGCCCCTTTCGAGATTCAACGAACACAGGAGTCCACCATGGCTGATCCGATGCGCATCCGCGCCGCCGTTGCCGACGGCGAAACCACCGTTCGCGTGCTCATGTCGCACATCATGGAACCCGGCACGCGCCGCGACGCCGCCGGCGCCCTCATCCCCGGCCACTTCATCACGAACGTCGACTGCACCCACAACGGCAAGACCGTGCTGCAGGCGCAGTTCACCGGCGCCGTGGCGCAGAACCCGTTCCTGTCCTTCAAGTTCAAGGGCGGCGCCAAGGGCGACAAGATCGTGGTGAAGTGGAGCGACAACAAGGGCGACTCGCGGACCGACGAAGCAAATATTGCGTAACTGGTAACCCCCCGCCGCGCTTCGCGCGACCCCCCAAGGGGGGCGTCACCTGCGGCCCGGCAGAGCCGGTTCCGCGGTGACACTGGATGGACTGCCCCGGCTCACGACGGGTTTCTATAACTAGTAGACGAGGAGATCTCCCCATGACACGACCTGTTTCCCGCGCCATTGCCTTCACGGCGCTGGTGCTTGGCGTCGCTGCCGCGCACGCGCAGTCGTCCACGGCCGAAGGCATCGCCAAGTACCGCGAGATGCTGCAGGACGGCAACCCCGCCGAACTGTTCGAGATGAAGGGCGAGGAGCTCTGGAAACAGAAGCGCGGTCCGAAGAACGTGTCGCTCGAGCAGTGCGACCTGGGCAAGGGCCCCGGCGTCATCAAGGGCGTGTTCGTGGAGCTGCCGCGCCACTTCAAGGACACCAACCGCGTGCAGGACCTGGAGTCGCGCATCGTCACCTGCATGGAGACGCTGCAGGGCTTCAAGGCCGAGGACATCGCCAAGACCCCGTTCAACCGCGGCGAGATGGCCAACGTGACGGCCATTGCCACCTACGTGGCCACGGCCTCCAAGGGCATGAAGATGGACCTGCCGCAGTCGCATGCGCAGGAAAAGCTCATGTACGAGACCGGCAAGCGGCTGTTCTTCACGCGCGGTGGCACGCACGATTTCTCCTGTGCCTCCTGCCACGGTTCGGACGACAAGCGCATCCGCCTGCAGGACCTGCCCAACCTCACCAAGAACCCCGGCGATGGCATCGGCTTCGCGGCCTGGCCCGCCTACCGCGTGTCCAACGCGCAGATGTGGGGCATGCAACTGCGCCTGAACGACTGCTTCCGCCAGATGCGCTGGCCCGAGCCCAAGTTCGGCAGCGACGCCACCATCGCGCTGAGCGTCTACATGGGCGTCAACGCCAAGGGCGCCGAGTCCGCCGTGCCCGCGATCAAGCGCTGAAATGAAAACACCCCCCGCCGCGCTTCGCGCGTCCCCCCTCAAGGGGGGCGGCGCCTGCGGCCCGGCAAAGCCGGTTCCGCGGCACCTCTGGTCGCGTGTGGCGCGAGGCGAATCGACAAAGGAGACGACATGAACAAGCCCATCCTGACCGTATTTCTGCTGGCGGCGCTGCTGGCCGCCTGCTCCATGCCCCCGTCCCAGGCAGACGTCGAAAAGGCCACAGCCGACACGATGAAGAACTCCTTCCAGGCCAAGGGCATCGCCACGCTCGACCGGCTGGACCAGGACCAGGCCAACGCCACCTGCCTGCAGGCCGATCTGTCAGGCAAGCCCCTGGACGAGAAGCTCGCCAAGGCCGTGGAAGAGGCCAGCACGAAGACCATCAAGTGGCCTTCGGACGGCAAGTTCCTGGGCGACTGGAAAGAGGGCGAGAAGATCGCCCAGAGCGGTCGCGGCCTGACCTGGACGGACGACGCCAAGCAGGCCAATGGCGGCAACTGCTACAACTGCCACCAGATCAGCAAGGAGGAAATCTCCTTCGGCACCCTGGGCCCCAGCCTCTACAACTACGGCAAGCTGCGCGGCGTGAGCGACCCGGCCGCCGCCGCGTCCAAACCCATCGTCGAGTACACCTGGGGCAAGCTCTACAACGCGCGTGCCTACAACGCCTGCTCGCAGATGCCGCGCGTGGGCCACAAGGGCATCCTCAACGAGACGCAGCTCAAGCACGTGATGGCGCTGCTGCTCGACCCGAACTCGCCCGTCAACAAGTGATCCGATGAGCCCGGGCGCCCCTTGAGGGCTCCGGGCTTTTTTGCGCCTTTGAATATCAGTGTTTGCTTCTGAAGAGAGTGCCCCATGAGCCTGAGCCGCCGTGAATTCATGCAACTGCTGGCCGCCGCCAGCGCCGCCGGCATGGCCCTGGACCATGGCGACGCCCTGGCCGCCACGGCCGGCGCCAGCGAGCGGCTGTACGACGTGCCCCGCTTCGGCAACGTGAGCTTCCTGCATTTCACCGACTGCCACGCGCAGCTCACGCCGGTGTACTTCCGGGAGCCCAGCGTGAACCTGGGTGTGGGCGATGCCACCGGCCAGGCGCCGCACCTGGTAGGCGAGGCCCTGCTCAGGCACTTCAGGATCCGCCCGGGCACCGCGCAGGCGCACGCCTTCAGCTACCTCGACTTCACGCAGGCCGCCAGGACCTACGGCAAGGTCGGCGGCTTCGCGCACCTGGCCACCTTGGTCAAGCGCCTGCGCGCCGAGCGCCCGCACGCCTGGCTGCTCGATGGTGGCGACACCTGGCAGGGCTCGGCCACTTCGCTGTGGACCAACGCGCAGGACATGGTCGACGCCTGCAAGCGCCTGGGCGTGGACATCATGACCTCGCACTGGGAGCACACCTTCGGCGCCCCGCGCGTGCAGGAGATCGTCGAGAAGGACCTCAAGGGCCACATCGAATTCCTGGCCCACAACATCAAGACCACCGACTTCGAGGACCTGGTCTTCAAGCCCTACACCCTGCGCGAAATGAACGGTGTGCCGGTCGCGGTGATCGGCCAGGCCTTCCCCTACACGCCCATTGCCAACCCGCGCCACATGGTGCCCGACTGGACCTTCGGCATCCAGGAGGACCACCTGCAGAAGATGGTGGACGAGGTGCGCGGCAAGGGCGCGCAGGTGGTGGTGCTGCTCTCGCACAACGGCATGGACGTGGACCTGAAGCTGGCCTCGCGCGTCAGCGGCATCGACGCCATCCTGGGCGGCCACACGCACGACGGCATGCCCGCGCCCACGGTGGTGAAGAACCCCGGTGGCCAGACCCTGGTCACCAACGCCGGCTCCAACACCAAGTTCCTCGGCGTGCTGGACTTCGACGTGCGCGGCGGCAAGGTGCAGGGCTACCAGTACAAGCTCATGCCCATCTTCGCCAACCTGCTGCCGGCCGACGCCGGGATGCAGGCCTACATCGACGGCGTGCGCGCGCCGCACAAGGCGAAGCTGGAAGAGAAGCTCGCCGTCACCGAAGACCTGCTCTACCGCCGCGGCAACTTCAACGGCACCTGGGACCAGGTCATCTGCGACGCGCTGATCGAGGTGAAAGGCGCGGACCTGTGCTTCTCGCCGGGCGTGCGCTGGGGCACCTCGCTCCTGCCGGGCGACGCCATCACCATGGAGGCGTTGATGGACCAGACGGCCATCACCTACCCGTCGACCACGCTCAACGAATTCACCGGCACGCAGATCAAGGAGATCCTGGAAGACGTGGCCGACAACATCTTCAACCCCGACCCGTACTACCAGCAGGGCGGCGACATGGTGCGCGTGGGTGGGCTGCAGTACAGCATCGCGCCGAAGGAGCGCATGGGCGGGCGCATCCAGAACATGCGCCTGAAGGGCAAGCCCATCGAGGCCGACAAGAAGTACAAGGTGGCGGGCTGGGCCTCGGTGCAGGAGAACGTGAAAGGCGAGCCGGTGTGGGACGTGGTCGCCACGCACCTGCGCGCGAAGAAGGTGATCAAGGGCGTGAAGGTGAACGAGCCCACCCTGATCGGCATGAAGGGCAACCCCGGGGCCGCCTGAACACGCTCGGGCAAGAAAAAAGCCACCGCCCGCGAGGGCGATGGCTGTCAAAACCAAACCTTGGAAAGGGAGGGGCCTTGCGGCCCCGGTGCGGGGCGCTCAGGCCCCGCGGTCACGATCAGAAGTCGTGACGGACACCGACGGCGTACAGGCGACGCTCGGCGATCTCGGTGCCGGCGCCGTTCTCGGCGTCGCCATCGAGGTAGGCGGCGTACACGCGCGTGCGCTTGGACAGCGAGTAGGTGGCACCGAAAGCCAGGCCCTTGGACTTGGCGGTGTCGACACCCGAGTTCTCGGACTTGTTGTAGGCGTAGCCCACCGAGAAGTCCCAGGGACCCATCGGCACGTTGGCGCCGATCACGAAGCCGTTGGACTCCAGCGAACCCTGCTCGGCCATGTTGTAGCCGGCGGAGACGCGCACCACGCCGAAGTCGTAGGCACCGGCCAGGGTGGTGTACTCACGCTTGAGGGCGCCGACTTCGTTGTCCAGCTCCTGGTAGCCCACGCCCACATCCAGCGGGCCACCGCGGTAGCGCACGTTGAAGGCGGTGGTGTCGCGCTTGATCGGCGAGGCCTGCTCGTCCAGACCGTAGCTCACGCCGGCGGTGAAGCCGCCGAAGTTCGGCGATTCGTAGCGGATCTGGTTGCTGGCACGGGCGGAGTAGTCGGCCACGTGGCCCACGGCAACGCCACCCACCGAGTTGCTGTAGGCAATGGTGCTGGGGGTGAAGGCCGAGTCCCACAGCGCGCTGCTCACGCTGATGTCGCGGATGTCGTCGAAGGACGTGTCGTGCAGGCCGAGCTTGACGGTACCGAAGCCGCCCGACAGGCCGACGATGGACATGCGGCCGAAGCGGTAGCCGGCGGCGGTGCCGTCGTCCACGTTGAGCGCGCCTTCCAGCTGGAAGATGGCTTTCAGGCCGCCACCGAGGTCTTCGGTGCCGCGAAAGCCCAGGCGGCTGGTGCTCAGCAGGCCGCTTTGCAGTTGCGACGTGCTTTGGGCGGCGCCAGCGGCACCGGCCTTCTCGGAACCGATGGAAGCGTCCAGGCGGCCGTAGATGGTGACGCTGGACTGCGCCATGGCGGCGCCGCTGATGGTGGCCAGGGCGGCCAGAGCGATCAGGCTCTTTTTCATGGAATGGTTTCTCCGTTGTGGGGTCTCGGGCCCTGGTGGGGCCCGTGCCTCCCGCACCGTGCGGGACGACCGGCGTATTCCACGCCGCGAAGATAACCGTCCGATTACATTCGTAATGGTTTGCCCTATTTGCAACACGCATCCGCAAGATGTATGGGGGCTTTCACGGCCATGTAGTCGTTGTGTGCGCAACTTTGGTAACCGCGGGCGCGCGCGGTACGCCGATTGCCGGGCCTCTGGATGGATGGGCACGACACGACGCGGGGCGCGTCCACACGGTCCGCGAAAGGCATTCTGTCGGCGCTTGGGGCGGTCGCCCGGCGCCACCGCCGCCGCACGCTGCTGGCGATCGCGCTGCTGGTGCTCGCCAAGCTGGCCAGTGTCTGCGTGCCGCTGGTGCTCAAGGAGGTGGTGGACCGCTTCAGCGCGCCGGCCACGATGGCCACCGACCTGTCGGCTGACGCCTCGGCGGCGTTCCCCGCCGGCACGCAACTCGTGGTGCTGCCGGTCTTCCTGCTGATCGGCTATGCGGCCTTGCGCTTCTCGGCCACCTTGTTCACCGAGTTGCGCGACCTGTGCTTTGCGCGCGTCACACTGGCCACGGTCGCCGACTTCTCGCAGAAGGCGCTGGCCCACTTGCACGCCATGGGGCCGCGCTTTCACCTGCAGCGGCAAATGGGCGGCCTGGTGCGCGACGTGGACCGCGGCGCGGTGGCCCTGGGCTTCCTGCTTAGCGCCTTGCTGTTCACGCTCTTGCCCACGCTGGTGGAGATCGTGGCCGTCATGTTGATCATGGCCGCGGCGTACAGCCCCTGGTTCATCGCGATCCTGCTGCTCACCTTCCTGGCCTACGCCGTGCACACCGCCCTGATGACGCGCCGGCGCGTGCTGATCCAGCGGCGGGTCAATGCCCTGGATTCGCGCGCCAACGGCCTGCTGATGGACAGCCTCGTCAACCAGGAGGCGGTGCGAGCGCATGCCCGCGCGCCGCACGAGGTGGCGCGTTATGGCGGCGCGCGTGGCGCCTGGGTGGAGCGCAGCGTGGACAACCAGTCCGCGCTCTCGGTGCTGCACCTGGGCCAGGCCGCCATCATCGCGGTGGGTGTGGGGGCCGTCATGCTGCTCGCCGGCCAGGAGACCATGCAGGGCCGGATGACCGTGGGAGATCTGGTGCTCGTCAACGCCTACGTGCTGCAGGTCTGTCTGCCCTTGAACGCCCTGGGCATGGTGTTCCGCGAGGCGCGTGACGCCCTGACCAACGCGGAACGGCTCTGGGACCTGTTGCGCGCGCGGCCCGACATCGAGGACAGCCCCCGCGCGCGTCCGCTGTCGGTGTCGCGCGGCGAGGTCGTCTTCGATCATGTCGACTTTGCCTACGAGCCCGGTCGCCAGATCCTCTGGGACGTGAGCTTGCGCATCGCACCCGGCCAGACCGTGGCGGTGGTCGGCGGCAGCGGCTCCGGCAAGTCCACGCTGGCGCGCCTTCTGCTGCGCCTGTATGACCCGCAGAAAGGGCGGGTGCTGGTGGATGGCGAAGACCTCGGCTCGGTCACCCTGGCGAGCCTGCGAGCGGCGGTCGGCATCGTGCCGCAGGACAGCACGCTGTTCAACGAGACCATCGCCTACAACATCGCCTACGGACGTCCTGGCGCCACCATGGCCGAGGTGCTGGAAGCCGCGCGCGCCGCGCAGGTGGACGAGTTCATCGCCTCGCTGCCCCAGCAGTACGACACCGTGGTGGGCGAGCGCGGCATGAAGCTGTCGGGAGGCGAGAAGCAGCGGATCGCCATCGCGCGGGCTTTCCTCAAGAACGCGCCCATCCTCATCCTCGACGAGGCCACCTCCGCGCTGGACACGCGCTCGGAGCGCGCCATCCAGGGCCAGCTCGATCGCCTGTCGGCGGACCGCACCACGCTGGTCATCGCGCACCGGCTCTCCACCATCGTGGACGCCGACCGCATCCTCGTGATGGACCGAGGGCGCATCGTCGAACAGGGGCGCCACGAACAGCTCATCGAACTGGGCGGCCTGTACGCGCAACTGTGGGATCTGCAGCGCCAGAAGCAGGCCTTCGACCGGCTGGAGCGGCAACTGGCTCGCCAGCCCGTCAACCTCGCCGCGCTGCTGGCGAGCGTGATCGATGGCCTGAGGCCGCGCCTGGACGCGCGCGCCATCCAGCTTTACACGGTGATCGATCCCGAGGGCGCACGCGTGCTGGGCGATCCCGGCGTGCTATCGCAGGTGATGTGGGACCTCGGCCAGCACGCGGTGGAGTCGACGCCGCCGGGCGGCCGGGTGGAGCTGCGGCTCGAGCGGCATCAGGAGCGCGTGCGCCTCACCGTGGCGGATGGCCGCCATGACGGCAACGGCGCAACGCCGACCGTGTCCCCCGAGGCCCCGGCCATGGACCCGCTGGCCCTGCGCTCCGCGATCGAGCGCCAGGGCGGGCAATTCAACCTCGTGGCGGCGACCTCGGTGCAGGGCATGCGCTACCTCGTCGACCTGCCGCTGCATGCCCTCGCCGCCCCGCCGCCGGCCGACGACCGGCCCCCCGCCGAAGCAGGGCAGGACCAGGTCCACCGCCTGGCCGGTCTGCTCGTGATGGTCGTGGACGACAAGCCGATGGCGCGCGAGGCGCTGGAGGCCGTGCTGAAAGCCGCGGGGGCGGCCACCGTCGGCTTCGGCGGCGGGGAGCCGGCGCTGCGCTGGATCGAGGACCACCCCGCGCCGCAGTGGCCGCGCGTGCTGGTGTGCGACATCGCGCTGGAGGAAGAGGACGGCTTTTCCGTCGTGCGGCGCCTGCGCCAGATCGAGACCCGGCACGAGGCCCCGCTGGATCAGCGCATCTCGGCGGTGGCGGTGACCGGCGGTGCCCAGCCCGAACACCGCATCCGCGCGCTCATGGCGGGTTTCCAGATGGTCCTGAGCAAACCCGTGGCGCCCGACGAACTGGTGGCCACCGTGCTCGCCCTCGCGACCCGCCCCGGCGCCGGCGCAGGCGCCCTCTCTGTTCATGAAGGAAAGCCCGTATGAAAAGCCGCAGCCGGTTCATCGACGAAGAGGCCGCCCGCCTGGCCGTGTCGCTCGCGCGCCCCGCCATCGAGGCGGCGCTGCGCGACGCCGCCGTCAGCGGGCAGCACGTGCTGCACCTGGTGGTGCTGGACCCCGCGTCGCCGCCGGGCGCCTGCCGCTTCGAGGAGGCGCTGCTGTACGAGCAGACCCTCGGCCGACAGGACCGCACCACCTGGGACGCCGACTACGCCACCTACGCGCGCGACAAGGCCGCGCTGAGCTGGCGCCACGGCATGGACAGCCGCCGCCTGCAACTGCTCGAGCCGCACCGGCTGGGCGCCGAAGACCACCTGGTGTGGGGCGGGGTGTGCCTCGACGGCATCGTCGTCGCGGCGAGTGGCGCCATGCCGCAGTGGGACGAGACCTTCTCGTTCTGGGTGGCGGGCGCCCTGCGCGCGATCGCGTACGAAAGGGCGCTGTCGCAAGCGACGTAGCCCCAAAACAAAACCCCCGCACACCACGACAGCGTGCGGGGGTTTTCATCTGGTGCCGGAGAGAGGAGTCGAACCCCCGACCTTCTCATTACGAATGAGCTGCTCTACCAACTGAGCTACACCGGCGAAGCCCGGCATTATAGCCAAGGCGTGGGCCGACCGGGGGCGGTCGACCCGGCGATGTTCAGGCCTCGCGGTGGTAGGCGGTCACGCGCTCCACTTCGTTCTTCGAGCCCAGGATCACGCTCACGCGTTCGTGCAGCTTGCTGGGCGTGATGTCGAGGATGCGCTCGCGCCCGTTGGTGGCGGCGCCACCGGCCTGCTCCACCAGCCAGCTCATGGGGTTGGCCTCGTACATCAGGCGCAGCTTGCCCGGCTTGTCCGGCTCGCGCTTGTCCCAGGGGTACATGAAGATGCCGCCGCGCGTGAGGATGCGGTGCACGTCGGCCACCATGCTGGCGATCCAGCGCATGTTGAAGTCCTTGCCGCGCGGGCCTTCCTTGCCCTGCAGGCACTCGTCGATGTAGCGCTTCACCGGGGCGTCCCAGTGGCGCATGTTGCTCATGTTGATGGCGAACTCTTTCGTGTCGGCGGGGATCTGCACGTCCTCCTGCGTGAGCACGAAGGAGCCCTGCTCGCGGTCCAGCGTGAACATGGCCACGCCGTCGCCCACGGTCAGCACCAGCGTGGTCTGCGGGCCGTAGACGCAGTAGCCGGCCGCCACCTGCTTGCTGCCAGGCTGCAGGAAGTCGGCCTCATCCACGCCACGGTCGTCCTCGGGCATCTTCAGCACGCTGAAGATGGTGCCGATGCTGACGTTGACGTCGATGTTGGAGGAACCGTCGAGCGGGTCGAACAGCAGCAGGTATTCGCCCTGCGGGTAGCGGTTGGGCACGACGTAGATGCTGTCCATCTCCTCGCTGGCCATGGCCGCGAGGTGGCCGCCCCATTCGTTGGCCTCGATCAGGACCTCGTTGGCGATGATGTCCAGCTTCTTCTGAACCTCACCCTGCACGTTCTCGCTGCCGGCGGTGCCCAGCACGCCGCCCAGCGCGCCCTTGTTCACGGCGTGGCTGATGCTCTTGCAGGAGCGCGCCACCACTTCCAGCAGCAGGCGCAACTGCGAAGGGATGTGGCCGTCGACGCGCTGTTTCTCGACGAGGTAGCGGGTGAGGGAGATGCGTTGGCTCATGGTGATGTGTCGGTTCAGTCGTCGGACAGCGCGCGGGTCACGACCTCGCGCACGTCGTTGCTCAGCTCGGCCTGCGCGGCCACACGGGCGATGGCCTCGCGCGCGGCGCCGCGGTAGGGCTCGGCCAGCTTCTTCCAGCGGTCCAGCGCGCGCGCCAGTCGGGCGGCCACCTGCGGGTTGAAGCGGTCGATCTCGATGACGCGATCGCTCCAGAAGACGTAGCCCGAGGCGTCGGCGCGGTGGAAGGCGCCCGGGTTGGCATTGCAGTAGCTGAAGATGACGCTGCGGGCCCGGTTGGGATTGCGCAGGTTGAAGTCGCGGTGCGCCATCAACTGTTTCACCGCCGGCAGCACGTTGCCGCCGCGGTCGGGCGCACCGGCCTGCAGGGCGAACCACTTGTCCAGCACCAGGGCCTCGTCGCGGAACAGGTTGTGGAAGCGCGTGAGCGCCTCGCGCGCCAGCGCGTGGTCGGCCACCACCAGGGCCGACAGCGCGTTGAAGCGGTCGGTCATGTTGCCGGCGTCCTTGAAGCGCTGGTAGGCCTTGCCGGGCCACACGGTGTCACCCGTGCGGCGCGCGTTCAGGCACAGCATGGTGAGCGCCATGCCGGCCAGGGCGCGGCGGCCGGCGCTCAGCGGGTCGGGCCGGTAGGCGCCGTTGTCCTTGTGGGCCTCGTAGGCCCAGGCCCAGTCGGCCTGCAGGGCATCGGCGAGCTGCTCGCGCATGGCTTCGCGCACGGCGTGCACGCGCTGCGGGTCCACCACCTCGAGTTGCTCGGCGATGTAGGTCTCGCTGGGCAGGGTGAGCGCGAGTTCCTTGAAGGCCGCGTCGAGGCCGTCGTGGCGCAGCACCGCGCGCATGGCCTCGATGAAGGCGGCGTCCAGCGGCGCGTCCACCGCGCCGGGCGCGGCGATGGCCGCCAGCGCACGACGCAGCGCCAGGCGCTGGCCGGCCTCCCAGCGGTTGAAGGGGTCGCTGTCGTGGGCCAGCAGGTTCAGCAGTTGCTCGTCGCTGTAGTCGCACTCCAGCACCACGGGTGCCGAGAAGCCGCGCAGCAGCGAGGGCACAGGTGCGCTCTCGACGCCCTCGAAGACCACGCTCTGGCTGACCTCGGTCAGCACGAAGAGGCGCTGCTCGGGCGACAGAGGCAGTTCGCGGCCCGAGGCGTCGAGCAGACCCAGCGCCACCGGAATGACGAAGGGCTGCTTGAGTGCCTGGCCCGGCGTGGGCGCGCAGCGCTGCGTGAGCGACAGCGTGTAGCGGCGCGCCGCGGCGTCGTAGTGGCCCTCGGCGCGCACGCGCGGCGTGCCGGCCTGGCTGTACCAGCGCTTGAAAGGCTCCAGCAGGCGCGCGAGCGCGCTGTCGGGGTTGGCGTCGGCCATCGCCTGCGCGAAGTCGTCGCAGGTGACGGCCTGGCCGTCGTGGCGCTCGAAGTAGAGCTCCATGCCGCGCGCGAAACCGTCCCGGCCGACGAGGGTCTGCATCATGCGCACCACCTCGGCGCCCTTTTCGTAGACGGTGACGGTGTAGAAGTTGTTGATCTCGACGTAGCTGTCGGGCCGCACCGGGTGGGCCATGGGGCCCGCGTCCTCGGGGAACTGCGCGGTGCGCAGCACGCGCACGTCCTCGATGCGCTTGACCGCGCGCGCCGAGGCCTCGGCGCACAGGTCCATGCTGAACTCCTGGTCGCGGAACACCGTGAGGCCCTCCTTGAGCGTGAGCTGGAACCAGTCGCGGCAGGTGACGCGGTTGCCCGTCCAGTTGTGGAAGTACTCGTGGCCGATCACCGCTTCGATGTTGGCGAAGTCGGTGTCGGTGGCCGTGGCGGCGTTGGCCAGCACGTACTTGGTGTTGAAGATGTTGAGGCCCTTGTTCTCCATCGCGCCCATGTTGAAGTCGTTGACGGCGACGATCATGAAGCGCTCGAGGTCGAGCGGCAGCCCGAAGCGGGCCTCGTCCCAGGCGACGCTGGCCATGAGCGAGTTCATGGCGTGCTCGGTCTTGTCCATGTCGCCACGGCGAACGTAGACCTGCAGCAGGTGCTCCTTGCCGCTGCGCGAGACGATGCGCTGCTCGCGGCCCACCAATTGGCCGGCCACCAGCGCGAACAGGTAGCAGGGCTTGCGGTGCGGGTCGACCCACTTGGCGAAGTGGCGGCCCTCGTTGCCAGGGCCTTGCAGGTCACCCGACTCGACCAGGTTGCCGTTGGACAGCAGCACCGGGTAGCGCTGCTTGTCGGCGCGCAGCGTCACGGTGTAGCGGGCCATCACGTCGGGCCGGTCCAGGAAGTAGGTGATGCGGCGAAAGCCCTCGGCCTCGCACTGCGTGAAGAAGGTGCCCTGGCTCACGTACAGGCCCATGAGCTGGCTGTTCTTCTCGGGCGCGCAGGTGGTGAAGATCTCCAGCGTGAAGGGGTCTTCACCCTCGGGCAGGTTGTCCAGCACCAGTTGCCCTTCGTCCATGCGGAAGGAGCAGCCCGCGCCGTTGACCAGCACGCGCGCGAGGTTGAGCTCCTCGCCATCGAGCCGCAGCGACTGCGCCGGCGCCGCCGCATTGCGCCGCAGCGTCATGCGGTTGAGCACGCGCGTCTTGGCCGGGTCGAGATCGAACGTGAGTTCGACGGTGTCGATCCAGTAGGCCGGCGGGGCGTAGTCTTCACGGCGCACCACGGTGGTGGGGCCTTCACGCAGAGAACTCATCATGGATCAGACCCCTTGTTTGAGCGAGGCTTCGATGAAGGGGTCGAGGTCGCCGTCCAGCACCTTCTGGGTGGCGGAGATCTCGACGTTGGTGCGCAGGTCCTTGATGCGGCTGTTGTCCAGCACGTAGGAGCGGATCTGGTGACCCCAGCCGACGTCGGTCTTGGTGTCCTCCAGTTTCTGCTGCTCCTCCATGCGCTTGCGCATCTCGTGGTCGTACAGCCGGCTGCGCAGGCGCTGCCAGGCCAGGTCGCGGTTGCTGTGCTGGCTGCGGCTGTCCTGGCACTGCACCACGATGCCCGTGGGCATGTGCGTCAGGCGCACCGCCGAGTCGGTCTTGTTGACGTGCTGGCCGCCGGCGCCGCTGGCGCGGTAGGTGTCCACGCGCAGGTCGGCCGGGTTGATGTCGATCTGGATCGAGTCGTCGATCTCGGGGTAGACGAACACCGACGCGAACGAGGTGTGGCGACCGCCCGAGCTGTCGAAGGGGCTCTTGCGCACCAGCCGGTGCACGCCGGTTTCGGTGCGCAGCAGGCCGAAGGCGTACTCGCCCTCGATCTTGATGGTGGCGCTCTTGATGCCGGCCGTGTCGCCGGGCGTTTCGTCCTCCACCGTGGTGCTGAAGCCCTTGCGCTCGGCGTAGCGCAGGTACTGGCGCAGCAGCATGCTGGCCCAGTCGCAGGCCTCGGTGCCGCCGGCGCCGGCCTGGATGTCGAGGAAGCAGTTGAGCGGGTCCGCCGGGTTGTTGAACATGCGGCGGAACTCGAGCTTTTCCACGTCGGCCGCGATCTTGGCGGCCTCGTTGGCAATGGTCTGCAGGCCGGCGTGGTCGTCGTCGGCGGCGGACATCTCGTGCAGCTCGGTGTTGTCGGCCAGCTCACCGGCCAGGCGGTCCAGCACCAGCACCACGTCCTCGAGGGACTTCTTTTCCTTGCCCAGGTCTTGCGCGCGCTTGGGGTTGTCCCAGACGGTGGGGTCTTCCAACGCGGACTCGACTTCCTTCAGCTTCGATGCCTTGGCATCGTAGTCAAAGATACCTCCGCAGCTCGGCCACGCGGGTGGTCAGGTCATCGAGTTGCGTGCGGATGGCGTTGATCTGTTCGGCGTCCATGGCGGTTCCTGCGTGTCTTCGGCGAAAAACGGCGATTTTCTCATGCAGGGGAGGGCCCCGGGACGAGGCGCCTAGAAGCGCACCGTGGTGCCCACCATGAAGGCCGCCGTGCCCAGGAACTGCACCTCCAGCGAGAACCGGTCGTTGAGGCGGTAGCCCACGGAGGGAATGACCACCGGTGCGAAGCCGCCCACGTTCAGCGGCACCTTGTCCTTGTACTTGCCGCGGTAGCCGTAGATGATGCCGGCGCTGACCGTGACGTAGACCTCTGGCCAGCGCACGAACAGGTCGGGGATGCTCTTGGCCACGTAAGCGTAGGCCGATGGCTGCCCGAAGGAGTTGTTGAACAGCGCCAGGCCGCACATCTGGTTGTTCGGCAGGCGCCGGCTCAGGCTCATCAGATAGACCTGCCGGTGTTCCTCGTCGAAGCGCCAGTGGTGGGTGTACGGCGAGGCGAAGACTTCGTAGCGCGGCTCGCCCTCGGGCAGGGGGTCGTCCCAGCCAGGGCAGAGGTTGAGGGCGAGGGCGGGACCGCTGGCGACCGCCGCGGCGAGGGCGAAAACGTGTCGTCGGATGGGCATCGGTGCAGTCTGCCCGAATACGCCCCCTTGGACGCCGTCCGAGTGCAACAGCCGGTGAATCAGGCCTTGTCCGACAGAAATGACTCGATCAATGTGGCCAATTCCTCGGGGCGGTCGTGGTGCATCATGTGCCCCGCGTCTTCGACGATGGCGTGCCGCAGGTCGGGCACGTGCGCGATGCGCTCGCGGAATTCGTCCAGCGTGTAGCGGCCCTTCCACCACAGGCCCAGGCTGTCGTCGCTGGCCACCACGCACAGCGTGGGCGCGCTGATGCGGCGGTACACCTCGATCGCTTCCTCGGGCCGGAACAGCACGGCGTTGGTGACCTTGTGCGCCGGGTCGCCGAGGATCGCCCAGCGGCCCTCGGCGTCGGGCCGCGCCCACTGGCGGGCCAGCCAGTCGGCCTTGTCCCGCGGCAGGCGCGGGTTGGTCTTCATCAGTCGGCGCGCCACGCCCTCGGCGTCGGGGTAGGTGCTCAGGTCCATGTCGCCGCGCCGCTGCGCGCGAATCTCGTCCAGCCACTGCGCGTAGCGTTTGGGCGCCTGCTCCGGCGGCGAGGCCGGCATGCCGAAGCCTTCCAGGTTGACGAGCCGGCGGATGCGCTGGGGCCGCGCGCCCGCGTACAGCGTGGCCACGTGCCCGCCCATGCTGTGGCCCACCAGGTCCACCGGCCGATCGGGGGCGATGGCGTCGAGCAGCGCATCCAGGTCGCCCAGGTAGTCGGGAAACCAGTAGCTGTCGGGCGCGGCGCCGTCGAAGCGGGTGTCGCCATAGCCGCGCCAGTCGGGCGCGACGATGTGGCGGTCTTCCTTCATCGCGTCGATCACGAACTGCCAGGACGCGGCCACGTCCATCCACCCGTGCACCAGCACCAGCGGCGCCCGCGCCGGGTCGGGCGAGCCCCAGTGGCGCAGGTGGTAGCGCCAGCCACGGATGGGGAGAAACTCGCTGTGGGAGGGGCGTCGTGCTTGGTACATTCGCCCGATCATAGAGAGGCTCCGGTGGCGGGGCCCGGAGACAAAGGCATGCCCACAGCCGCCCGCCGTCAAGGCCGCGACACCGTTCCTGACCTGTACGCCGCCCTGCACGCGGCATTCCGCTGGCAGGTGCCGGCCGAGTTCAACATGGCCGAGGTCTGCATGCGCCGCTGGGCTGGCAGCCCGGCCAGCGCCCGCCGCACCGCCGTCATCGCCACGGCCCCGGGCATGGCTGATCGCGAACACAGCTACGCCGAACTGTTCGCGCAGGCGAATCGCCTGTCCAACGCGCTGGAAGCCCTTGGCGTGCAGCGCGGCGACCGGGTGGCCATCGTGCTGCCACAGCGCTTCGAGACCGCGGTGGCCTACATGGCCGTTCTGCAGATGGGCGCCGTGGCCATGCCGCTGTCGCAGCTCTTCGGTCCCGAGGCGCTGGAGTTCCGCCTGCGCGACAGCGAGGCGGTGCTGGCCATCTGCGACGCGAGCACCCTGGCGGCGGTACAGGGGGTGAGCGCCGCGTGCCCGCTGCTGAACGAACTGATCGCCGTCGACGCGCCCGACGGCACCGCGCGCGGCGGCGCGCTCGACTGGGCGCAACTGCTGGCACAGGAAGAAGCGCGCTTCGAGCCCGCTCACACGCGCGCCGACGAAGCCGCCGTGCTCATCTACACCAGCGGCACCACCGGCAACCCCAAGGGCGCGCTCATCCCGCACCGCGCACTCATCGGCAACCTCAGCGGCTTTGTCTGCAGCCAGAACTGGTTTGGCTTCGACCCGTTCGACGCGGGCCGCGCCAGCGAGGCCGTGTTCTGGTCCCCCGCCGACTGGGCCTGGACCGGTGGCCTGATGGACGCGCTGCTGCCCACGCTCTACTTCGGCCGGCCCATCGTGGCGCACAACGGCCGCTTCAGCCCGCAGACGGCGTTCGAGCTCATCGAGCGGCACGGCGTCACGCACAGCTTTCTCTTCCCCACCGCGCTCAAGGCCATGATGAAGGCCTATCCGCAGCCCAAGCGCCATTTCCGCTTCATGCTGCAGGGCCTGATGAGCGCGGGCGAGGCCGTGGGCGACGCGGTCTTCAACTGGTGTCGCGACGAGCTCGGCATCACCGTGAACGAGATGTTCGGCCAGACCGAGATCAACTACATCGTGGGCAACTGCGCGCGCCTGTGGCCGGCGCGGCCGGGCAGCATGGGCAAGGGCTACCCGGGGCACCGTGTCGCGGTCATCGACGACGATGGCAACGAGTGCCCCGTGGGCGTGCCGGGGGACGTGGCCGTGCACCGGCGCGACGTGCACGGCGAGCTGGACCCGATCTTCTTCCTGGGCTATTGGAAGAACGACGCCGCCACGCAGGGCAAGTTCACCGGCAACCTGAGCAACAGCTGGTGCCGCACGGGCGACCTGGCGGTGCGCGACGCGGACGGTTACCTCTGGTATCAGGGCCGTGCCGACGACGTGTTCAAGGCCGCGGGCTACCGCATCGGGCCGAGCGAGATCGAGAACTGCCTGGTGAAGCACCCGGCCGTCGCGAATGCGGCGGTGGTGCCGAAGCCCGACAAGGAGCGCGGCGCGGTGGTGAAGGCGTTTGTCGTGCTGTCACCGGGACACATCGGAGACGCGGCGCTGGTCGCCACCCTGCAGGCGCATGTGAAGGGGCGGCTGGCGCCTTATGAGTACCCGAAGGAAATCGAGTTCATCGAGGCCCTGCCGATGACGACGACGGGCAAGGTGCAGCGGCGGGTGCTGCGGCTGAAGGAAGAGGAGCGGGCGCGGGGCGTCTGAGGGCCTGGACGGGCCGTGGCCCGGCCGGGCATGCCGTTTGCCGCGTGTCGGGGATATGGCCCACGTCCCCCTCGCCGAAGCCGGACTGGAACGGCTTTTCACGCACGCCGCCGCACTTCCGGAGGCGGGGGACAACGCGGTTCACCGGATCATCCAGTTGCAGGTCCAGTTGATGGCGCAGCAGCTTGCGCTGCTGGCGGGCAGTTCGGCCCCCGTGGTCCCGGAGCCCTTGTCCAGCCCCGCTGTGCCCGATGAGGTCTGCGTGGTTGCCGACCCCGGAGCCGGCCCCGACCGCGCCGACTTCGCCGCGCCGGCGAATGCCAGGGAGCAGGCCATCGCCGCCATCTGGGCCCGCCTGCTGAACGTCACCCGGATCGGGCGGAACGACAACTTCTTCAATCTCGGCGGCCATTCCTTGCTGGCCCTGCGCGCAGTCCAGGAGATGCAAGCGATCACCGGCGAGAAGATCGCGGTGTACCGCCTGATCCTCGAGACCCTTGGCCAGATCGCCGCGACCGGCGCGATCGAGGGAGCGCCTGCCGAGCCGGACGCCGACGACGGCTGGTCCGGCAACGCCATGACGCCCTTGCGCTTCGGCCCCGCCTCGTCTCTCTACGGCGTCTTTCATCCGGGCGCTTCGCGCGATGTCCGCCCCCGCGCCGTGCTGTTGTGCAACCCCTTTGGGCAGGAAGCGGTGCGTGTCCACCGCCTGTTCCGCGTCTTGGCCGAACGCCTCGCCAGCGCCGGCGTGGCCTGCCTTCGCTTCGATTACCACGCGAGCGGCGAATCCCTGGGCGAGGACCACGAAGCCGATCTCGAACGCTGGGTCCACGATGTGGTGGCCGCCGATGCGCTGCTGCGCCAGCGCGCCGGCGTGCAAGCGGTGGACTGGCTCGCGCCGCGCCTGGCCGGCGCCGTGGCGGTGAGGGCATCGGCGCAGGCATTGCCGGGCCCTCGACAGCTCGTGCTCTGGGAGCCGGTGGTGTCGGGCGCCCCGTATGTCGAGCACCTGCTGGCGGTGCAGGCCGCGACCATGGCCGACCTGCCGGACGGTGGTGCGCTCGCCGGGGAAGACGAGATCCTGGGCTTTGCTGTCAGCCGGCGCCTGCGGGAGCAGATGCGTGCCGTCGCGCCCGACGACTACCGGCACGCGCGGACCCGTTGCATCGCATGGATCACGTCGCATCGGCAGGCGGGCGGCGACGATTGGACCGCCGCGCTGCGGGCCGAGGGCGTGTCGGTGAGGCGCCATGCGCTTCCGCTCGATTTCGACTGGACGTCGGAGGAAGCCTTCAACACCGCGCTGGTTCCCAAGGATGCGCTGGAGCTCCTCGAATCGGTGTTGACCGGAGAGCCGGCTTGAATGAGCTTGGTCTCAGCTTCGGTCCCCAGCGGCGCTTGAGCGCCACGTTGACGCTGCCGCCTGACAGAGCGCCGGCCCGGATGGGCGTGGTGCTGCTCAACGTCGGCATCATTCATCGCATCGGTCCGCACCGCTTCAACACCAAACTCGCACGCGCGCTGGCCCGCGAGGGTTGGGCCACACTCCGCATCGACCTCTCGGGCCAGGGCGACAGCGGCGTGCCGATCGAACCCCTGCCGTTCGAGCAGCAGGCCGTGGCCGACCTGCAAGCGGCCATGGACCACTTTCAGCGCGTGTGTCCCGTCGAGCGGTTCGTCATTGCCGGCATTTGCTCCGGTGCCTACAGCGGCCTGGCCGCTGCGCTGGCGGATGCGCGTGTGGACGGCCTCTGGATGCTGGACGGTTACGCGTATCCCACGGCCAGGACGCGATGGAATCGTTACCTGCAGCCGCTTGTCGAGGCATCGCCCCGCGCGCTTGGGTCGTGGGCACGCAAGCTCGGCAAGCGCACGGCCCGCGCCGTCCGGGCCGCGCTCAGCCAGTCGACGACGCCGGAGGTATGGGACTTCGCGCGCCGTGCGCCCTCGCAGGACGCCTTCGGCCGCGACATTCAGGCGCTCGTCGATCGCGGTGTGGCGGTGTGCTTCGTGTACTCGGGCAACATGCGCTGGTACTTCAACTATCGGAACCAGTTGCGCGACGCCTTCAGCGCATTCGACTTCGTCGGCCGCGTGCGCTGCGAGTACCTGCCGAAGGCCGATCACACGGCCACGACGCTGGCGACGCAACAGCAACTGATCCGCGGTCTGGCCGAGTGGCTGCGGAGCACGCGCGCATCCGATGGCGAGGGCGGGGCTCTCAATGCCGGGTCACCCAGACCATCCCGATGCTCACCCACGCCCCCAGGCTGAAATAAGGCGTGAGCCACAAGGCATCCTCTTTCCATGCCGACCATTGCCGGCTGGGCACGCGCCGGACCATGGCATCGCGGGCGCCGCTGGTCAGGTCCAGGTAGCACACGCCCCGCGCCCGGCATTCGCGGTAGCGACGCAGGTACATGGGGGTGTCGATGGCGAGCACATAGGCGATGAAGCCCAGCGATCCCACCAGGCCGAACAGGGCCGCCGCCTGCACCCACCCACTGCTGTGCTGCGCCACCACCGCCAGCAGAACGGCCGTCATGAAAAACCCCGCCGCCCACAGCAGCGATTCCACGGCCTGCGTGATGTGGTTGAGCGTCAGCACGCTGTGCCAGCAAAAGGCCTGGGCCAGCGTCATGAAGACCGGGATGCCCCAGGCCGCCGTCTGGACGAGCGGCAGGCCGGCCTGCCCACCCAGCTGGTGGACCAGCAGGCCCAACTGGATGGCGAAGCAGATCTCCGCCACCGTGGCGGCCGTGCGGCCCAGGATGATGCTGGACAGCGGTGAGTCCACCAGCACCAGCCGCTCCAGGTCGACCCGGGGCAGCACCGAGCGGTACGCGCACACCAGCACGTAGACGCCCGACAGCGCCAAGTGCCAATTGGCGTAGGCGCTGGTGCCGGCGCCGAGGTACCAGGCGACCAGCCACAGGCACACGTTCGCGACGGCCAGAACACAAAGCGCTCGCCACCAGGAGAGCGCTTGGCGATCGGCGCCGCAGAGGGTCACGGTGGAGCGGGAAGGGCTTCAGATCAGCCCGATGAAGCTGAGGATGAAGCCGACGACGACGACCAGACCGACGATGTAGATGATGGTGTTCATTGGTGTGTTCTCCTTGCGTGCAGTCAGATCCATCGTAGGGGGAGGGGTGTGCCCGGTGTGTCGGACGAGGTGAGCTTGAGCTGTAGGACAGTGACGTCGGTCCTGCGGCGGCGCGAGGACAGCTTGCGCGAGTCAAGCCACCGGCCTTCGCGATCGCGACTGATCCCGCGCCACCTCGATGAACTCCAGCACCTGCGCCCGCGGCTGCGAGCCGCGCCGCCACACCAGCCCCACGTCCACCGTGGGCACCGCGTCGCGCAGGGTGCGCACCTCCACGTGCTCCGCGTCCAGCGTCCAGGGGCGGTAGAGGAAGTCCGGCAGAACCGCCAGGCCCGCCCCCACGCCCACCAGCGAGCGCACGGCCTCCAGCGACGAGGTGCGCAGCAAGGTCCTCGGCTTCAACTGGTGGCGCGCCCATACGCTGCGCATCAGCACCTCGATGCGGTCCGCCTGCAGCACCACCAGGTCCTGCGCCGCGATCTCCGCCAGGCCCACTTCCTCCTGCACGGCCAGCGGGTGGTCGGCGGCCATCCACACGCGGTTCGGTGAACGCGTCAGCGTCTCCGCCGTCAGCGCCTGCGGCTCGCCCAGCGCGTTCGACACCATGATCGCGATGTCCAGTTCGCCATTGATGAGCAGGTGCTCCAGGAAGGGCGGCTGGTCTTCCACCACCTGCACCTCCACAGCGGGGCAGGTGCGCCGAAAGCGGGCGAACACTTCCGACAGGTAGTAACCCGCCACCAGGCTCGTCACGCCGATGGACAGCGAGCCCGCCAGCGGCGCCGCGCCCTCGCGCGCGCCGCGCGTGGCCTCGGCCACGGCGCCGATCACACGGCGCGCCTTCACCAGGAAACGGTGTCCCTCGGGCGTGAGGCGCATGCCCTTGGTGCTGCGCTCGAACAGCGTGAGGCCCACCGCGTCTTCCAGCTCCAGCACGCTCTTGGTGATGGCCGATTGCGCGATGTTGAGCATGCGCGAGGCCGCGGCCACCGAGTCCGATTCGGCCACCGCCAGGAAGTAGCGGAACTGCTTGAGCGTGAGGTGCCGGTTCATCGCGGTGCACGCCCTGCGGCAGGGCGCCCTGTTGCGGTGCAAAAAAGGAATCGCTGCCGGGGGCTATCGATTTTTTCGAACGCTGGCCGAGCTTATTTTGTATTTTGAAACGGTCAAGCCCCTGCCTAGCATGCCCCGCAGCCCAGGCGCCTGCGGCCCTGTGGTCGTGTTCAACCCGCAGCCAACCGAGGTGATTGACCCATGAGACACGCACACCACCCCCTCGCCCGCCGCCTCACCGGCGCGCTGCTCTGCGCCTTCGCGCTGGGCGCCGTCAGCAGCGCGGCGCTGGCCCAGAAGGCCCTGGACAAGCTCGGCAAGGGCGAAGGCCAGGTCGACATCGTGGCCTGGCCCGGCTACATCGAGCGCGGCCAGACCGACAAGAACTTCGACTGGGTGACCGACTTCGAGAAGAAGACCGGCTGCAAGGTGAACGTCAAGACCGCCGGCACCTCCGACGAGATGGTGGCGCTGATGAACGAGGGCGGCTTCGACCTCGTCACCGCCTCGGGCGACGCCTCGCTGCGCCTGATCGCCGGCAAGCGCGTGCAGCCCATCAACGTGAACCTGATCCCCAGCTTCAAGAACGTGGACCAGCGGCTGCAGAAGGCGCCCTGGCATTACGTGGGCAACACGCACTACGGCACACCGTACCAGTGGGGCTGGAACGTGCTCATGTACAACACCACGGTCTTCAAGGACAAGCCGCCCACCAGCTGGAGCGTGGTGTTCGAGGAGACCACGCTGCCCGACGGCAAGACCAACAAGGGCCGCGTCCAGGCCTTCGACGGTCCGATCTACATCGCCGACGCCGCGCTCTACCTGATGAAGAAGAACCCGGCCTTGGGCATCAAGGACCCGTACGAACTGAGCGAGGCGCAATACAAGGCCGCGCTGGACCTGCTGCGCGGCCAGCGCAAGCTGGTGGGCAAGTACTGGCACGACGCCTTCGTGCAGATCGACGACTTCACCAACGAGGGCGTGGTGGCGTCGAGCAGCTGGCAGTTCATGGCCAACATCCTCAAAAGCAAGAACCGGCCGGTGGCCACGGTGGTGCCCACCGAAGGCGCCACGGGCTGGGCCGACACGACCATGATGCACGTGGACGCGAAGAACAAGAACTGCGCGTACCTGTGGATGGAGCACTCGCTCAACCCCAAGCTGCAGGGCGACCTGGCGGCCTGGTTCGGTTCGGTGCCGGCGGTGCCCGCGGCCTGCAAGGGCAACAAGCTGCTGGGCGACGACGGCTGCGCGCGCCAGGGCTTCGAGTCCTTCGAGCGCATCTCGTTCTGGAAAACGCCCACGACGAAGTGCGCGACGCAGAACAACGCCTGCGTGCCCTACCACCGCTGGGTCACCGACTACATCGCGGTACTGGGCGGACGCTGAGCCCATGGCCGTTGCCGTCGCCCTCGAAGGCGTGAGCTGCCAGTTCGGCAGCGGCGCGCAGGCGGTTCGCGCCGTCGATGGTGTCGACCTCGTCATCGAGGGCGGCGAGTTCTTCACCCTGCTCGGGCCCTCCGGCTCGGGCAAGACCACCTGTCTGCGCATGATCGGCGGCTTCACGCTGCCCACGGCCGGGCGCATCCGCATCGGGGGGCAGGACGTGACGCTGCAGCCCCCGTACGCGCGCCCGGTGAACACCGTGTTCCAGGACTACGCGCTGTTCCCGCACATGAGCATCCGCGACAACGTGGCCTACGGTCTGATGGTGCAGGGCGTGGACAAGGCCGAGCGCCACCGCCGCGCGGAGGAGATGCTGGCCCTGGTGCGCCTGCCCGGCGTGGGCGCGCGCCGGCCCGGGCAACTGTCGGGTGGCCAGCGCCAGCGCGTGGCCCTGGCGCGCGCGCTCATCAACCGGCCGCAGGTGCTGCTGCTCGATGAACCCCTGGGCGCGCTGGACCTGAAGCTGCGCGAGCAGATGCAGACCGAGTTGAAGGCGCTGCAGCGCCAGTTGGGCATCACCTTCCTCTTCATCACGCACGACCAGCACGAGGCCTTGTCGATGAGCGACCGCATCGGCGTGTTCAACAACGGCCGCCTGGAGCAGGTGGGCGCGCCATCGGCCATCTACAACCAGCCGGCCACGCGCTTCGTGGCCGAGTTCGTGGGCGCGGCCAACGTGCTGGACGGCCCGCGCGCGCAATCGCTCACCGGTCTGTCCAGCGCCATGCTGCGGCCCGAGCGCATCCACCTGGTCGACGAGGCCGGCGCCCAGGTGCAGGGCACGGTGGTCGACGCGATGTACTTCGGTGCCTTCTCGCGCCTGCGCGTCGACTGCGGCGGTGAGGCGCTGGCGGTGGACCTGAGCCCCGAGCAGCACCCCTTGCTGCCAGCGCCGGGTACGCGGGTGGGGCTGCGCTGGGCGGCGGACGCGGTGCACCCTCTGGACGTTTCATGACCATGGCCGCGACGCTGCCGATCGCGCAGCCGGCCCGCCGGGGCGCGCTGCGGCGCCTGTCGGACGCGCTGTACTGCCACCGCGGTCTTGCATTGGCCGCGCTGCTGGTGCCTCCGCTGCTGTGGTTCGGCGTGGTCTACCTGGGCTCGCTGTTCGCGCTGCTGGCCAACAGCTTCTTCGCGCTCGACGAGTTCTCCGGCGTGGTGGACCGCTCCACGCTCACGCTGCAGAACTTCCGCGACCTGTTCGATCCCGCCAACCTCGACGTGGTCTGGCGCACGGTGCTGATGGCCACGGCGGTGACGCTGGCCTGCACGGTGATCGCCTTTCCCATCGCGTACACCATGGCCCGCTACGCGCGCGGACCACGCAAGGCGCTGCTCTACATCGCGGTGATGCTGCCGCTGTGGTCCAGCTACCTCGTGCGCCTGTACGCCTGGAAGCTGCTGCTGGCGAAGGAGGGCGCCATCGGCTGGGTGCTGGCCGAGCTGCACCTGGGCTGGCTGCTGGACGCGCTGCTGGCCACGCCGGGCATCGGCGGGCCTTCGCTGTCGTTCTCGCGCCTGGGCACCTTCGTCGTGTTCGTGTACATGTGGCTGCCCTTCATGATCCTGCCGATCCAGGCCGCCATCGAGCGCATCCCGGGCTCGCTGATCGAGGCTTCCGGCGACCTCGGCGCGCGCGGCGCCACCACCTTCTGGCGCGTGATCTTCCCGCTGGCCATGCCGGGCATCGCGGCGGGTTCCATCTTCACCTTCTCGCTCACACTGGGCGACTACATCATTCCGCAGGTGATCGGCGACTCCACGATGTTCATCGGCCAGGTGGTGTACCGGCAGCAGGGCGTGGCGGGCAACGTGCCCTTCGCGGCGGCGTTCTCGCTGGTGCCCATCGTGGTGATCGGCGCGTACCTGTGGTTCGCGAAAAAGCTGGGGGCCTTCGATGCGCTCTGACCCATCGAAGCCCGGCTGGGGCCTGCGCGCCGCGACCTGGGGCGCGGTGCTGTTCCTGCACATCCCGCTGGCGCTGATCATCCTGTACGCCTTCAGCGCCGAGGACAAGAGCTACGTCTTCCCGCCGCCCGCGCTCACCACACAGTGGTTCGCCGTGGCCTGGGAACGCGAGGACGTGTGGGCCGCCATCGGCCTGTCGCTGCGCGTGGCGGCGGTGGCCACGGCCGTGGCCATGGTGCTGGGCACGCTGGCGGCGGCGGGTCTGGCGCGCACGCGCTTCTTCGGGCGCGACGCGGTCTCGCTGCTGCTGATCCTGCCGATCGCGCTGCCTGGCGTCATCACCGGCATCGCGCTGCGCAGCGCCTACAGCACGCTGGAGATTCCCTTCAGCTTCTGGACCATCGTCATCGGCCACGCCACGTTCTGCGTGGTGGTGGTCTACAACAACGCGGTGGCGCGGCTGCGGCGCACCAGTCCCTCGCTCATCGAAGCCTCGATGGACCTGGGCGCCGACACCTTCCAGACCATCCGCCACGTGATCCTGCCGCAACTGGGTTCGGCATTGCTCGCGGGCGGGCTGCTGGCCTTCGCGCTGAGCTTCGACGAGGTCATCGTCACCACCTTCACCGCCGGCCAGCAGACCACGCTGCCCATCTGGATGCTGCAGGAGCTGGTGCGCCCGCGCCAGCGGCCGGTCACCAACGTGGTGGCGGTGGTCATCATCGCGCTGACCTTCCTGCCGATCTTCGCGGCGTACTACCTCACGCGCGCCGACGAACCCGGCCGCTGAATCAAACCCTCATGCACACGGAGAGCACCATGGGCAAGACCCCCGATTTCGCAAGCAGCCTGCACACCGAGCTGTTCATCGACGGCCAGTTCGTGCGTGGCGAAGGTGAGGCCGAGAAGGTGCTCAACCCCGCCACCGGCGAGCTGTTGGTCGAGGTGCCCGAGGCCTCGTACGAGCAGATCCACCGCGCCGTGCTGGCGGCCAACCGCGCCTTCGACAGCTGGGGCGACACCACGCCGCAGGAGCGCTCGCGCGCCCTGCTCAAGATCGCCGATGCGGTGGAGGCGAACGCCGAAACCTTCGCGCGCATCGAATCGCTCAACTGCGGCAAGCCCTATGCACGCGCCTTGGAGGACGAGATCCCCGCCATTGCCGATTGCTTCCGCTTCTTCGCGGGTGCGGCGCGCAACATGCACGGGCCGCTGGCGGGCGAGTACCTGGCCGGCCACACCAGTATGATCCGGCGCGACCCCATCGGCGTGGTGGGCTCCATCGCGCCCTGGAACTACCCGCTGATGATGGCGGCCTGGAAGATCGCGCCCGCGCTGGCGGCGGGCAACACGGTGGTGCTCAAGCCCAGCGAGCAGACGCCCCTGAGCAGCCTGCTGCTGGCGCGCATGGTGGCCGACATCCTGCCCAAGGGCGTGTTCAACGTGGTCTGCGGGCGTGGCGCCAGCGTGGGGCAGCCGCTGGTGGAGCACCCCCTGGTCCGCATGGTTGCGCTCACGGGCGACGTCGCCACCGGCCGCAAGATCCTGCAGGCCGCCACGGGCACGCTCAAGCGCACGCACCTGGAACTCGGCGGCAAGGCGCCGGTGATCGTGTTCGACGACGCCGACATCGACGCGGTGGTGGAGGGCATCCGCACCTTCGGCTACTACAACGCGGGGCAGGACTGCACGGCCGCCTGCCGCCTGTACGCGGGCAGCCGTGTGTACGACCGGCTGGTGGCCGACCTCAGCAGCGCGGTCAAGACCATCAGGATGGGCACGCAGGACGAGGCCGGCGTGGAACTCGGCCCGCTGATCAGCGACCGCCAGCGCGACCGCGTGGCCAGTTTCGTGGAGCGCGCGCAGATGGTGGGGCACATGGAGATCACCGCGGGCGGCAAGATGCGTGCGGGCAATGGCTTCTTCTACGAGCCCACGGTGATCGCGGGCGCTCGCCAGGACGACGAGATCGTGCGGCGCGAGGTCTTCGGCCCGGTGGTGTCGGTGACACGCTTCTCCGACCCCGACGAGGCCATCACCTGGGCCAACGACTCGGACTACGGCCTCGCCTCATCGGTGTGGACGCAGGACGTGGGCCGCGCGCTGAAGGTGGCGCGCAAGCTGCAGTACGGCTGCACCTGGATCAACACGCACTTCATGCTGGTGAACGAGATGCCGCACGGCGGCCTGAAGCACAGCGGCTACGGCAAGGACATGTCGATGGTTGCGCTGGAGGACTACACCGTGGCGCGGCATGTGATGGCGAAGCTCTGATTCGCGGCGACACGGGTGGCACCATCAAGGGCGCGGCTCGGTGGCGCCGCGGGCGAGCGCGGCGGACTGCGCCAAGCTAATGCCCGCCACCAGCGGGTCGGCGTGGCGGTGCGCGAGTTGCCAGGCCGTGCCCACGCGCCGGTACACCAGGGTGACGCGCAGCGCCCAGTCCTGTGCCGGCAAGCCGCCGACTTCCACGTGAGCGGCACGTTCGATCACGGCCAGCACCACCATGTCCTGGCTCGCGTAGGTCTGCACCACCTCCTGCGTGAGGCTGCCGTTGCGAAAGAACCGTCCGAAGGAAGCCATGCGCTCCTCGGTGAGCTGGACGCCGTGGGTCGGCGGCCCGCCGAAGGGCGACATCAGGGTGAAGTCCGGCGTGTAGGAGACCAGTTCGAGGTAGCGGGCGAAATCGCCACGCATCAGGGCGTCGTTGGCGCGCTCGGACACGATGGCGAGTTGTTGGGCGGTCGACTCCGGCGAGGTGCCGTCGGAGGCCGCCACCGCGCTGGCGGCGCCGAGAGAGCCGATGGCGCTGGCGGCGGCCAGCAAGGAGCGTCGGGATGCGTTCATGGGATGAGGTCCTTGAGGTCAGGTTAGGCGCGACAGGCACCGTCGAGGCCCGCATCGTCCGGTGATTGACTGAATGAATCCAGTGATACGATTTCAGCGATATGCTGAATCAGATCGATCTTCATCGGACGGACCTGAACCTGTTGACGCTGTTCGAGGTGGTGATGGCTGAGGGGCATGTGGGCCGCGCGGCGGAGCGATTGCACCTGTCGCCATCGGCGGTCAGCCACGGCCTGGGTCGCCTGCGCCGCCTGTTGAACGATCCGCTGTTCCTGCGCACCCCCAAGGGCGTGGTGCCGACCGCGCGCGCCGCCGAACTGGCGCAGCCGATCGGCGACGTGCTGGCGCGAGCGAGAAATGTGTTCGCGGTGGCCGAGCCGTTCGAGCCCGCGCGCTCCACCCGGCGCTTCACCCTGGGGGCGCCAGACGGCGTGTCGGCCGTCGTGCTGCCGCCCTTGATGGCGGCGCTGCGCGACCAGGCGCCGGGTGTCGGCATCGGCGTGCGGCAGGTGCTGCCCACGCCGGGTGAAACCAGCGCGGAGCGGGCCTGGCAGTTCGCTTTCGCCGAACTGGAGTCCCGTGTGATGGATCTGGCGATTCTTCCGTTGGCCGAGGTGCCGGCGCGCTTCCATCGGCAGCTGCTGTACGAGGAAGACTTCGTGCTGGCGATGCGCGCCGGGCATCCCCTGTCGCGGCGTGTCACGCTGGCGCGCTACTGCGACAACCAGCACCTCGTCGTGTCGTTGCAAGGCGACGCGCACGGGTTCGTCGACGAGGTGCTGGCTGGGCAAGGCCGGCGTCGACGCGTCGCCTTGACGGTGCCGAACTTCATGATGGCCCTGGCCATGTTGGCCGAGTCCGACCTGGTGGCGGCTTTGCCGCGCCGCTTCGTGCAGCGGCAGGGGCCGCGCTTCGGGGTGGTCGCGGTCGAACCACCCGTCGCACTCGGCAGCTTCGGCCTGCAACTGGTGGCGCCCCGCGTGGCGATGATGGACGCAGGCATCGCCTGGCTCGTCGAGGTGCTCGCCAGCCACCACCAAGAGGTGCCATCGAATCGCCGGGCGAAAAAAAGCCCGGCGCGCGGCCGGGCTTGAAGGAGGTGACAGCAGGAGTCGCTCAGCGCGCCGCCGTGTTGGCCGGCTCGGCCACGTAGATCTCCACGCGGCGGTTCATGGCGCGGCCCTGGGGGGTGCCGTTGTCGGCGATGGGCTCGCGCGAGCCGCGGCCGTCGGTGGTGATGCGGGCGGCCGAGACGCCACGGCCCACCAAATAGTCGCGCGTGGCGTTGGCGCGGTCGAAGGACAGCGGGTTGTTGACGGCGTCGCTGCCCGTGCTGTCGGTGTGGCCGATGATGGTCACTTGCGTGGCCTGGTTCTGCTGCAGCGTGGTGCTGAACTGGCTCAGCACGCCCACCAGGGTAGGGCTGAGCTGCGAGCGGCCGGTGGCGAAGCCCGCGTCGGCCGGCACCTCGAGCTTGAGGCGGTTGTCGGCCGTCTGGCTCACGCCGATGCCGGTGCCGGCGGTGGCCGCTTCCATCTGCTTCTTCTGTTCCTGCATGCGCGTGGACCAGATGTAGCCGCCCAGTGCACCCGCGCCCGCGCCCAACACGGCGCCCTGCGCCGCGCCCTTGGAGCCGCCCGTGAGGCCGCCCAGCACGACACCGGCGGCGGCGCCGATGCCGGCGCCCTTGGCGCTGTCGCGCTGCGTTTCGCTCATGTTGGCGCAGCCGGTGACGGCCACCGCCGCAGCCGCCGCGAGGACGGTGAAGCCACGGGTGAATCGGGAAACGGTGTTGGACATGATGAGACTCCTCTTGTTGATCGGAAGATCGCCGCGGCGCGCGGCGACGTGGGGTTGTAGCCCAGCGCCTAAACTTATACCCCTGCCCGGATACCGCCTCCGTAGGACTCTTCTGAATTTACAAATCCTTGCATGAAACCCGTTTCACTCGGCCAGAGCGCCCTCCAAGTCACCCCCGTCTGCCTTGGCACCATGACCTTTGGCGAGCAGGTCGATGAAGCCACCGCGCACCGCATCCTGGACCGCGCCGTCGAACGTGGCGTGGACTTCCTCGACGCAGCCGAGATGTACTCGGTGCCCGCGCGCGCCGAGACCTGCGGGTCCACCGAAACCATCATTGGCAATTGGTTCGCCCGGCACCCCGGCCAGCGCCAGAAGCTGGTGCTGGCCACCAAGGTGGCGGGGCCGTCGCGCGGCATGCCGTGGATCCGCGGCGACAACGCGGGCCTGAGCAAGGCCGAGATCGTGAAAGCCTGCGAAGGCAGTCTGCGCCGTCTGCAGACCGAGGTGATTGACCTCTATCAAATTCACTGGCCTGCACGCAACCTGCCGGCCTTCGGCGCGCTGGTGTTCGACCCGAGCAAGGACAAACCCTGCGCGTCCATCCACGAACAACTGGAAGCCATGGCCGAGCTGGTGAAGGCGGGCAAGGTGCGCGCCATCGGCCTGTCCAACGAAACGCCCTACGGCGTGCACGAGTTCGTGCGCCTGGCCGAGCAGCACGGCCTGCCGCGCGTGGCCACGGTGCAGAACCCGTACTGCCTGATCAACCGGTCGTATGAGAACGGGCTGGACGAGACGAGCCATCGCCTGGGCGTGTCGCTGCTGGCCTACTCGCCGCTGGGCTTTGGCCTGTTGACGGGCAAGTACGACAACACCGGCCTGGTGGGTGAGCACGGCCGGCTGGCGATTTTCGAGAGCATGCGCAAGCAGCGCTGGGGTCGGCCCGAGGCGCTGGCGACCGCGAAGCGCTACAACGCGCTGGCGCGCGAGCACGGCCTCACGCCCTCGCAACTGGCACTGGCCTTCTGCTACACCAACTGGCGCGTGGCCAGCACCATCATCGGCGTGACCACGGTGGCCCAACTCGACGAGTGCCTGGACGCCTGGGGCACCACGCTCACGCCCGAGCTGCTCGCCGCGGTGGACAAGATCCGCTGGGACAGCCGCGACCCCGCGCAGTAAAAGGATCACCCCCGCCGCGCTACGCGCGACCCCCTCAAGGGGGCGATGCCAGCGGCCCGGCAAAGCCGGTTCCGCGGCATCCCTCGACAAGGCCTGGCATGCCCAAACCTCGACACATTTCCGAGACGCCCGCGACGGCCTGGCTCAAGGCGCATGGCGTGCCGTTCTCCGAGCATCCCTACGAGTACGTGGAGCACGGTGGCGCCCAACACAGCGCTCAGGTGCTGGGCTTCGACCCCTTCGCGGTGGTCAAGACGCTGATCATGCAGGACGAGTCGGCGAAACCGCTGGCCATCCTCATGCACGGCAACCGCACGGTGTCGACCAAGAACCTGGCGCGCCAGATCGGCGCGAAGTCGGTGGAGCCCTGCAAGCCCGAGGTGGCCAACCGCCACAGCGGCTACCTGGTGGGCGGCACCTCGCCGTTCGGGCTCAAGCGCGCCATGCCGGTGTACGTGGAGTCGACGGTTCTTGAACTGCCTCGCCTCTGGATCAACGGCGGTCGGCGTGGCTTCCTGGTGGGCATCGAGCCCGCCGTGCTGAGTGGTCCGCTGGGTGCGAAACCGGTGCAGTGCGCGCTGGCAGAATGACGCGCGCGTTCAGCGCGCACCCATAGAAAAGAACTCTCCGAGGAGATGCCCTTGCAAGCGCTCTATCCCGCGTTGGCCACGGTGGCCGCCTACCTGATCGGGTCCCTCTCCTTCGCGGTGATCGTGAGCCGCCTGATGGGCCTGTCCGACCCCCGCACCTACGGCAGCAAGAACCCCGGCGCCACCAACGTGCTGCGCTCGGGCAGCAAGGCGGCGGCCATCGTCACGCTGCTGCTGGATGCGGTGAAGGGCTGGTTGCCGGTGGTCGCGGTGATGCACTGGGGCGAGCCCTTCGGCCTGGGCGCGGGCACGGTGGCGCTGGTGGGCCTGGCGGCCTTCCTGGGACACCTCTTCCCGGTGTTCTTCAGGTTCCAGGGCGGCAAGGGCGTGGCCACGGCGGCCGGCGTCATCCTCGGCTTCAACCCCTGGCTGGGGCTGGCCTCGCTGCTCACCTGGCTGATCATCGCCTTCTTCTTCCGCTATTCCTCGCTGGCGTCCATCGTCACGGCGGTGTTCGCGCCGGCCTACTACCTGCTGGGCGGCGGCGTGGCCTGGGAGGCGCCGGGCGTGATGGTGCTGAGCCTGGCCGTGATGGCGGTGCTGCTGGTGTGGCGCCACGCCGAAAACATCAACCGCCTGCTGGCCGGCAAGGAAAGCAAACTGGGAGCGAAGAAGGCATGAGCCCGAAGGACATCACCCGCGTCGGCATGGCCGCGCGCTACAGCGAAGCCGCCGTGTTCAACGGCACCGTGTTCCTGGCGGGCATGGTGCCCGAGCGCGGCGACACCGACATCCGCGGCCAGACCGAGGACGTGCTGCAGCAGGTGGCGCAGCGCCTGCAGGAATGCGGCAGCGACAAATCGCGCATCCTGCGGGTCGAGATCTACCTCACCGACATCCGCGACATCGCCGCGATGAACGAGGTCTGGGACGCCTGGGTGGTGCCCGGCGCCGCGCCGCCGCGCGCCACCGTGCAGGCCGCGCTGGCCAACCCGGCGTACCGCATCGAAATCGTCGTCACCGCTGCGCAGGCCTGAACGATCACGGCGCGATCAGTAACGACGCTCGAGTGTCATCTGGTCGTTGCTGCGCTGCATCTGGAAGCGCGAGAGAAAGCTGTTGCCCAGCAGCACATACGGCATGGGCTGCGGTAGCACGATGGCGCCCACCGCGTGCAGCTGCGCGTCGCCCACGCGCACCGAGTCGAGGTTGAGGCGGTAACCGATGGCCGCGCCGTTGGCGGTCTGCACGGTGACGCGCTGGCCGCGCTGGTAGTCGAGGTTGATGCGTTTGGCCTCGGACTCGCCGAGGATGACTTGCGTGGCGCCGGTGTCCACCATGAACTGCACCGCGCGGCCGTTGATCTGGCCCTGGGGCATGAAATGGCCGCTGCCGTCGGCCGTGAGCACCACGCGCTGGCTTCTGCCTGAGGCCTCGGTGGCCGCGCCACCCAGATGAACGGGTGCCTCGCCCAGGCGCAGGGTCTGGCGTTTGCCGCCGATGTCGATGACCGCCGCATCACCCTGCACCGACACCAGGCGCACGCCCTGGTGCGCCTGGCCCGCCGCCATGAAGCGCGGCGCGCCGCCATCGATGACGACCAGGGCCTTGCTGCCCGACACGCCCGAGAGCGACACCGATTGCGCGAAGCCCATGGCGGCCGCGCTGCACAGCACCGCCGCAACGAGCCCGCGCCGCATGTTCAGTCTCGGAAGTTGTTGAAGGACAGTGGGAGGTCCTTCATCTCGCTCTTGATGATGGCCATGGTGGCCTGCAGGTCGTCGCGCTTGGCGCCGGTCACGCGCACCGCGTCGCCCTGGATGGCGGCCTGCACCTTGAGCTTGCTGGCCTTGATGGCCTGCTGGATCTTCTTGCCGTCTTCGGTGGCGATGCCGTTGCGCACCTTGGCCACCTGCTTGACCTTGTCGCCGCCCACCTTCTCGACCTTGCCCATGTCGAGGAAGCGCACGTCCACGTTGCGCTTGGCGAGCTTGTTGCGCAGCACGTCCTCGATCTGCTGGAGCTGGAAATCGGCGTCGCCTGTCAGGGTGATCTCCTTGTCCTTCAACTCGATCGCGGCGCTGGTGCCCTTGAAGTCGAAGCGCGTGCCGATCTCGCGCGCGACCTGATCGACGGCATTCTTGACTTCAACGAGATCGGCTTCGAGGACGGTGTCGAACGAGGGCATGGCGAGGGAGCAGTGGGTGAGAAAATCGCGGCCATGATAGTCGAGAAGCAGGTGCCTCTACAGGGCTACAACAGCTTTGGCATTGTGGCCAAGGCGCACCACCTCGTGCGCATCCGCGACGAGGCCGACCTGGCCGCGCTGCGCGCCTCCGCGCCCTGGGCCGAGCTCACCCGCGTGGCCGCCCCGTTCGTGCTGGGCGGCGGCAGCAACCTGGTGATCACGGGCGATGTGAGGCCTTTGGTGCTCAAGGTGGAGATCGCCGGCCGGCGCCTGATGGAGGAAACGCCCAGAGGCTGGCTGGTGGAGGCCGGCGCGGGTGAGAACTGGCACGACTTCGTGCAATGGACGCTGGAGCAGGGCTGGCCCGGGCTCGAAAACCTGGCGCTCATTCCCGGCACCGTGGGTGCTTCGCCGGTGCAGAACATCGGCGCCTATGGCGTGGAACTGCAGGACCGTTTCCACTCGCTCGACGCCATCGACCTGCGCACGGGCGAGCGCTTCACGCTCGACGCCGCGCAATGCGGCTTCGGCTACCGCGATTCGGTGTTCAAGCACGTGCCCACCGACGCGCGAGATTTCGGTCTGGGCGGACGCGCGCTCATCACCCGGGTGCGCTTCTGGCTGCCCAAGGCCTGGAAACCGGTGCTGGGCTATGCGGACCTGGAGCGCAAGATCGCCGAGACGGGCAACACGGCCCCGGACGCGCAGACGATCTTCGACTGGATCTGCGCCATCCGCCGCGCCAAGCTGCCGGACCCGGCGGTGATCGGCAATGCCGGCAGCTTCTTCAAGAACCCCACGGTGACGCCGGACCAGTGCGCGGACATCATCGCGCGCGACCCGAAGGTGGTGCACTATCCCATGCCCGACGGCACGGTGAAGCTGGCCGCGGGCTGGCTGATCGACGCCTGCGGCTGGAAGGGGCGCGGCGTGGGCAACGCAGGCGTGTACGACAAACAGGCCCTGGTGCTCGTGAACCGCGGTGGCGCCACCGGGGGCGAGGTGGTCACGCTGGCCAAGGCGATCCAGACCAGCGTGTACGAGCGCTTCGGCATCCGGCTGGAGCCGGAGCCGGTGGTGATCTGAACGCACTTCAGGGAGGCATGACGATGGCCAGACACCCGGTGTTCTCGTACAGGTTCGCGAAGATCCATGCCCTGTACGTGCAGAAGGCCCAGCGAAAGCAACGCACCAGCGAAGAGGTGGATCAGATCATTTGCTGGCTGACCGGTTACGACGCGGCAGGTCTGCGCCAGCAGGTCGAGGGCGAGAACGACCTGGAGACCTTCTTTGCCGAGGCGCCGCGCATGCACCCGAACACCGCGCTCATCAAGGGCGTGGTCTGCGGGGTCCGGGTGGAGGAAGTCGAGGACCCGCTGATGCGCAAGATCCGCTACCTGGACAAGCTGATCGACGAGCTGGCCAAGGGCAAGGCCATGGAAAAGATCCTGAGGCAATGAAGGGCAACACCACCATGAAGACGACCGAACGCGAACAACTGCTGCAGACGCTGAAGACCCGCTTCGAGAAGCATTCCGAGCGCCACAAGGGCCTGGATTGGGCAGAGGTGCGCGCGCGGCTGGAGAAGAACCCGAAGGCGCTGGAGTCCTTGCGCCAGATGGAGGCCACGGGCGGCGAGCCGGACGTCATCGGTCGCGAGAAATCCTCGGGGCCGTTTCTCTTCTGCGACTGCTCGCCGGAAACCCCCACGGGCCGCCGCAGCCTGTGCTACGACCGCGAGGCCCTGACCGCGCGCAAGGAGAACAAGCCGCAGGGCAGCGCCGTGGGCCTGGCCGACGAGATGGGCATCGAGATGCTTGACGAGGCGCAGTACCGCCAACTGCAGGAGCTGGGCGAATTCGACCTGAAGACCTCGAGTTGGGTGGTCGCGCCGAAGGAGATCCGCGCGCTCGGCGGGGGGCTGTTCTGTGATCGCCGCTTCGGGCGGGTGTTCACGTACCACAACGGCGTGCAGTCCTACTACGCCTCGCGCGGGTTTCGGGGCCTGCTGCGCGTCTGAACGCGGCGCTGGCCGGATGGTGGCCAACAAAAAAGGGCCCGCCAACTGGCGAGCCCTTCGAACGGAGCGGTGGATTCGCCTCAGTCCTTGCCCAGCTTGAGCATGTCCACGCCGTCGCCGCCCTGGAGCAGGCCGCTGCGCGTGTACACACCCAGCTTGCCGCGCGTGTCGGTGATGTCCAGGTTGCGCATGGTGAGCTGGCCGATGCGGTCCAGCGGCGTGAAGGGCGCGTCCTCCACCTTCTCCATCGACAGCCGCTCGGGCGCATAGGTGAGGTTGGGACTCTCGGTGTTGAGGATGGAGTAGTCGTTGCCGCGGCGCAGCTCGACCGTGACCTCGCCCGTGATGGCGCGCGCCACCCAGCGCTGGGCCGATTCGCGCAGCATGATGGCCTGCGGGTCGAACCAGCGGCCCTGGTACAGCAGGCGGCCGAGCTTGAGGCCGTTGATGCGGTACTGCTCGATCGTGTCTTCGTTGTGGATGCCGGTGACCAGGCGCTCGTAGGCGATGAACAGCAGCGCCAGGCCGGGGGCCTCGTAGATGCCGCGGCTCTTGGCCTCGATGATGCGGTTCTCGATCTGGTCGCTCATGCCCAGGCCGTGGCGGCCGCCAATTTCGTTGGCCTTGAGGATCAGGTCCACGGGGCTGGCGAAGGTCTGGCCGTTGAGGGCGACGGGCTGGCCGTCCTCGAAGCGGACCGTCACCTCTTCGGGCTTCACCGCGCAGTCCTCGCGCCAGAAGGGCACACCCATGATGGGGTTGACGATGCGGATGCCCGAGTTCAGGTGCTCCAGGTCCTTGGCCTCGTGCGTGGCGCCGAGCATGTTGCTGTCGGTGCTGTAGGCCTTCTCCACGCTCATCTTGTAGTCGAAGCCGTTGGCGATGAGGAACTCGCTCATCTCCTTGCGGCCGCCGAGCTCGTCGATGAAGGTCTGGTCCAGCCAGGGCTTGTAGATCTTCAGGCTCGGGTTGGTGAGCAGGCCGTAGCGGTAGAAGCGCTCGATGTCGTTGCCCTTGAAGGTGGATCCGTCGCCCCAGATGTGGACGTCGTCTTCCTTCATGGCGGCCACCAGCATGGTGCCGGTGACGGCGCGGCCCAGCGGCGTGGTGTTGAAGTAGGTGATGCCGGCGGTGCTGATGTGAAAGGCGCCGCACTGCAGGGCGGCGATGCCCTCGTGCGCCAGTTGCAGGCGGCAGTCGATCAGACGGGCCTTTTCGGCGCCGTAGGCCATGGCCTTGCGCGGGATGGCGTCGTAATCGTCCTCGTCGGGCTGCCCGAGGTTGGCGGTGTAGGCGTAGGGCAGGGCGCCCTTCTTCTTCATCCACAGCAGGGCGGCGCTGGTGTCCAGGCCGCCCGAGAAGGCGATGCCGACCTTCTGTTGCGTGGGCAGGTGTTGCAGGATGGTGGCCATGGTTTGGCGGCCCTTCGACAGGCTCAGGGCAAACGGGGTTGAAGGGATCAGCCGAAGTGGCAGATGTAGTGGTAGGCCTCGCTCACGCGGATGTCGAAGCTGCTGTTGGCGGGGACGGAGAAGCGCTCGCCGGGGCCCGAGCGTTTCCATTCGGTGCTGCCTGCAAGCCGGTATTCGCAGCCGCCGGCCACGCATTCCATGATCTCGGCCGCGCCGGTCTTGAAGGTCAGCTCGGCCGGCAGGACCACGCCCACGGATTGTTTCGTGCCGTCGGCCAGGGTGAGGCTGTGGCTCACGCATTTGCCGTCGAAGTAGACGTTGGCCTGGGTGGCGACGGTGACGCCGCTGATCTGGGAGGTGGTCATGGGATGGGGGCGTGGTGAAGGCAAAGCCGCGATTTTAGGTGGCGGCCCCGGGGCGGGCGGGTCGGGGCGGCGGCTCAGCGCCGGCTGGCCCAGTCGGCCGAGTCGAAGCCCACGGTGATGGCGCCATCGCTCCACTGCACCACGGGCCGCTTGATCAGGCTCGGCCGTTCCAGCAACAGGCGGCGCGCGCTGGTGCTGTCCACCACGGCGGCGCGCGTGGCCTCGTCGAGCTGGCGCCAGGTGGTGCCCTTGCGGTTCACCAGGGTTTCCCAGCCGGCGCTGGCCAGCCAGGCGTCCAGCCCGGCCTCGGGCACGCCCTGCTTCTTGAAGTCGTGGAAGCGGTGTTCGCGGCCGTTGGCGTCCAGCCAGGCGCGCGCCTTCTTCACCGTGTCGCAGTTGGGAATGCCATGCAGCGTGATCATGGTCGGGGATTGTCCGTCACCGCTGTCGGGCCAGGAGGTGGGTGGGACAATCGCGGGATGCTTGAGATCCCCGTTCCCGACCATCCCGTGACGCTGGCCGACTGGCTCGCCCACGCCGAGCGCCTGCACCCGCAGGCCATCGACATGGGCCTGGAGCGCGTGCAGACCGTGGCGCGGCGCATGGGCCTGCAACTGAACTGCCCGGTGATCACCGTGGCCGGCACCAACGGCAAGGGCAGCACCTGCGCCATGCTGGAGTCCGTCTACACGCAGTCGGGCTATCGCACGGGCGTGTACACCTCGCCGCACCTGGTGCATTTCGAGGAGCGCTGCCGCATCGCGGGCGAGGTGGTGTCGGCCGAGGAACTCGTGCCCGCCATGGCCGAGGTGGACGTGGCGCGGCGCGGGCAGGGCGGCGAGGCCGAAGTGAGCCTGACCTACTTCGAGTTCACCACGCTGGCCATCCTGCGCACCATCTCGCGCGCGTCGGTGGACGTGGCCATCCTCGAAGTCGGCCTGGGCGGCCGGCTCGACGCGGTCAACATCCTCGACGCCGACTGCGCCGTCATCACCAGCATCGACCTCGACCACATGGCCCTGCTGGGCCCCGACCGCGAGAGCATCGGCCGCGAGAAGGCCGGCATCATGCGCACCGGCCGCCCCGTGGTGGTGAGCGACCCGGCGGTGCCGCAGAGCGTGATCGACCACGCCCGCGAAATCGACGCGGACCTCTGGCGCGTGGGCGTCGACTTCCACGTCGCGGGCGACCAGCAGCAATGGGGCTGGGCCACGCACCCCTCGCGTGGCGGGCGGCGCTACAGCGGACTGGCCTACCCGGCGCTGCGCGGCGCCAACCAACTGCTCAACGCGGCCGGCGTGCTCGCCGCCATCGAAACCCTGCGCGCTCGCCTGCCCGTCACGGCCCAGGCCGTGCGCACCGGCTTCGTGCTGGTGGAGTTGCCCGGGCGTTTCCAGATCGTGCCCGGGCGGCCCACGCTGGTGCTCGACGTGGCGCACAACCCGCACTCGGTGGCCGCGCTCGCCGTCAACCTGGACGCCATGGGTTTCTACCCGCGCACGCACGCGGTGTTCGGCGCCATGGCCGACAAGGACCTGAACACCATGCTCGCCCGCATCGCCCCGCTGATCGACCGTTGGTACCTCACCGATCTTCCCCTGCCGCGCGCGAGCCGGGCCGCGGATCTGCGGCCCCTGGTAGAGGCCCTGCCCGGCGCCATCCCACGCGAGACCAGCACCCACGCCAGCCCGCGCGAGGCATTGGCCGCGGCCCTGGGCGCGGTGGACCCCGCTGATAGAATCGTGGTCTTTGGCTCGTTCTACACCGTCGGTGGTGTGCTGCAGGACGGATTGCCGAAACTCGCGGCCCCGCACCTCGCCGCCTGAACCGTGCCGACCCAGGCCCTCGCGACCCCATGATCAGCTCACGCTCCGGCTCCCAGGGCAGCGCATCCGCACCGCCTCCCACCATCGAAGCGGTGCGCCGCCGGGCGCGGCACCGCCTCATCGGCGCCAGCATCCTGGTCGCCGCCGGCGTCATCGGCTTCCCGCTGCTGTTCGACAGCCAGCCGCGCCCGATTTCGGTGGATATCCCGATCGAGATCCCCGCCCGCGACGGCGCGCCGCCGCTGGCGGGCGCGAGCCGGCCAGCCCCGGCGCCCACGCCCTCGCCGGCACATGCCCCGTCTCCGGTGCCAACGCCTGCTCCCGCGCCAGCGCCCAGCCCGGCACCCGCGCCCAGCCCGGCACCGGCGCCATCACCCAGCCCGGCACCGGTGCCATCGCCCAGTCCCGCGCCCGCGCCAGTGGCTCCCGCGCCGGCGCCCGCCCCCGAGCCCGCCAAGCGCGACGCCGCCGAGGCCGCGCGCGCCCAGGCCATTCTGCGTGGCCAGCAGCCGCCCGCGGCCAGCACCGCCAACGAGCGCGTGGTCGTCCAGGTGGGCGCCTTCGCCGACGAGGCCCGCGCCCGCGAGGCGCGGCAGAAGCTGGAGCGCGCCGGCCTCAAGACCTACGTGAACGTGGCGCAGACGTCCGAAGGCAAGCGCACCCGCGTGCGCGTGGGCCCCTTCGACAGCCGTGCCGAGGCCGAGAAGGCCGCCGCGCGCGTCAAGGCGCTGGGCCTGCCGGCCGCCATCCTCACGCTCTGAGCGGAGGGCGCTCCATGCTGCTGACCGACTGGGTGCTGCTCACGCTGCTGGTGCTGTCGGTGCTGCTGGGCATCTGGCGTGGCCTCGTGTTCGAGGTGCTGTCGGTGCTCGGCTGGGTGGTCGCCTTCCTGTGCGCCCAGGCCTTCGCTGCCGACGTCGTGCCCTACTTGCCCATCGACAAGGTCGCCCCACCGCTGCAACTGGCGATCGGTTTCGCGCTGGTCTTCATCGCGGTGGCCTTCCTCGGCGGCCTGGTCGCCTGGCTGGTGCAGAAATTCGTCAACACCGTGGGCCTGCGCCCCGTCGACCGCGTGCTCGGCGGTGCCTTCGGGCTGCTGCGAGGCCTGGTCATCCTGCTGGCCATCGCTCTGGTCATCACCATGACGCAGATGCAAACGGCCGCCTGGTGGCAGGGCTCACCCACCGCCAACGCGCTCAGCGGCACGCTGCAACAGGCCAAACCGCTGTTGCCCGACCCGCTCGCTCGCTACATCCCCTGAACTTCTGAACCTCTACCCAAGGACACCATCATGTGTGGAATCGTCGGCGTCGTCAGCCAGACCCCGGTGAACCAGCTCATCTACGACGCGCTGCTGCTGCTGCAGCACCGCGGCCAGGACGCGGCGGGCATCGTCACCCAGCAGGGCCGCAAGTTCTTCATGCACAAGGCCAAGGGCATGGTGCGCGACATCTTCCGCACCCGCAACATGCGCGCCCTGCCGGGCAACTGCGGCCTGGGCCAGGCGCGCTACCCCACGGCCGGCAACGCCTACAGCGAGGAAGAGGCCCAGCCCTTCTACGTGAACGCGCCCTTCGGCCTGGTGCTGGTGCACAACGGCAACCTGACGAACGCCCACGCGCTCAAGCAGGAGCTGTTCCAGACCGACCACCGCCACATCAACACCGAGAGCGACTCCGAGGTGCTGCTCAACGTGCTGGCGCACGAACTGGAAAAGTGCACGCGTGGCGAGCCGCTGAAGCCGGCCGACGTGTTCGCCGCCGTGCGCGGCGTGCATGCGCGCGTGAAGGGCTCCTACGCGGTGGTGGCGCTGATCGCCGGCCATGGCCTGCTGGCCTTTCGCGACCCCTTCGGCATCCGCCCGCTGTGCATCGGCCGGCACGAGGGCAGCGTGATGGTGGCCAGCGAGTCCGTCACGCTGGAGGGCTCGGGCTTCAACTTCGAACGCGACGTGTTGCCTGGTGAGGCGGTGTTTGTCACGCTCGAGGGCGAGATGCACGCCGAGCGCTGCGCCCCGAACGCGGTGCTCAAGCCCTGCATCTTCGAATACGTCTACCTCGCGCGGCCCGACTCCGTCATGAACGGCATCTCGGTCTATCAGGCGCGCCTGAACCTGGGCACCACGCTGGCCAAGCGCGTGATCTCCACCGTGCCGCCGAACGAGATCGACGTGGTGATCCCCATCCCCGAATCCTCCCGCCCGAGCGCGATGGAGCTCGCGCGCCTGCTGGGTCTGCCCTACCGCGAAGGCTTCGTGAAGAACCGCTATGTGGGCCGCACCTTCATCATGCCCGGCCAGGCCGTTCGCAAGAAGTCGGTGCGTCAGAAGCTCAACGTCATCGGCAGCGAGTTCAAAGGCCGCAACGTGCTGCTGGTCGACGATTCCATCGTGCGCGGCACCACCAGCCGCGAAATCGTGCAGATGGCGCGCGACGCCGGCGCGCGCAAGGTCTACCTGGCCAGCGCGGCGCCGCCGGTGCGCTTCCCCAACGTCTACGGCATCGACATGCCGACACCCGGCGAACTCGTCGCCCATGGCCGTTCGGTGGAAGAGGTGCGCGAGATCATCGGCTGCGACGCGCTCATCTATCAGGACGTGGACGGCATGAAGCAGGCGGTGGGCTCGCTCAATGGCGCGCTCGATGGCTTCGATGCCTCGTGCTTCGACGGCGTTTACGTCACCGGCGACATCACGCCGCAGGACATCGAACGGCTCAACCAGGGCCGCCCGCAAAGCGAAGAGGGCGAAGAGGACACCTCGCGCCTGGCCTTGCCGAACGCCCAGGAGGCCTGAGTTGGACGACGAGTTGCGCAAGACACTGCACCGCGACACGCTCGCGGTGCGCGAAGCCGTCGACCGGAGCCCCTACGGCGAGAACTCCGAGGCGCTGTACCTCACCAGTGGCTACGTGCAGTCCTCGGCCGAATCGTCGGCACGGCGCTTCGCGGGCGACGAGGACGGCTTCACTTACGGCCGCTACGGCAACCCCACGGTCACCAGTTTCGAGCGCCGCCTGGCCGCGCTCGAAGGCAGCGAGGCCGCGATGGGCACTGCCTCGGGCATGTCGGCCATCCTGATGATGTGCATGGGCCTGCTCAAGGCCGGCGACCACGTGGTGTGCTCGCGCTCCATGTTCGGCTCCACCATCAAGCTCATCGGCAGCGACCTGGGCAAGTTCGGCGTGGAGTCCACCTTCGTGCCGCAAGACGACGTGGCCGCGTGGAAGGCCGCGCTGCGCCCGAACACGAAGCTGCTGTTCGCCGAGACGCCCACCAACCCGCTCACCGAGGTCTGCGACATCCAGGCCCTGGCCGACCTGGCGCACAACGTGGGCGCGCTGCTGTGCGTGGACAACTGCTTCGCCACGCCCGCGCTGCAGCGTCCCATGGACTTCGGCGCCGACATCGTCATGCACTCGGGCACCAAGTACCTCGACGGCCAGGGGCGCGTCATGGCCGGGGCGCTGTGCGCCAGCCAGGCCATGATCACCGAGAAATTCCTGCCGGTGCTCAAGAGCGCCGGCATGACGCTGGCCCCCTTCAACGCCTGGGTGGTGCTCAAGGGCCTGGAGACGCTGGACATCCGCATGCGCGCGCAGAGCGCCAACGCGCTCGAGCTGGCGCACTGGCTCGAATCGCATCCCTGGGTTTCGCGTGTGTACCACCCGGGCCTGGCCAGCCACCCGCAGCACGCGCTCGCAATGAAGCAGCAGTCGGGTGTGGGCGGCGCGGTGCTGTCTTTCGACGTGGTGGCCATGGATCCCGACCAGGCCCGCCAGCGCGCTTTCCACGTGCTCGACTCGCTGCGCGTGCTCTCCCTGTCCACCAACCTGGGCGACACCAAGACCCTGTGCGCGCATCCCGCGAGCACCTCGCACGGACGCCTCACCGAGGCGCAGCGCCAGGCGGCCGGCATCGGCCAGGGCCTGATCCGCGTGGCCGTGGGCCTCGAACACCTCAACGACATGCAGGCCGACCTCTCGCGCGGCCTCGACACCCTGCCGTGACCATCCGCACCCGCTTCGCCCCGTCGCCGACCGGCTTCATCCACCTCGGCAACATCCGCTCGGCCTTGTACCCCTGGGCCTTCGCGCGCTCGCAGAAGGGCGACTTCATCCTGCGCATCGAGGACACCGACCTCGAGCGCTCCTCGCAGGCCGCGGTGGACGTGATCCTCGAAGGCATGGCCTGGCTGGGCCTGGACCACGACGAGGGGCCGTTCTATCAGATGCAGCGCATGGACCGCTACAAGCAGGTGCTGGCCGAGATGCAGGCCCAGGGCCTGGTCTACCCCTGCTACATGAGCGTGGAAGAACTCGACGCCCTGCGCGAACGCCAGATGGCCGCGAGGGAAAAGCCGCGCTACGACGGTACCTGGCGTCCCGAACCCGGCAAGACCCTGCCGCCCGTGCCCGAAGGCCGCAAGCCCGTGCTGCGTTTCAAGAACCCGCAGGGCGGCGTGGTCGCCTGGGACGACAAGGTCAAGGGCCGCATCGAGATCGCCAACGACGAACTCGACGACCTCGTGATCGCGCGCCCCGACGGCACGCCCACCTACAACTTCTGCGTCGTGGTCGACGACATCGACATGCGCATCACGCACGTGATCCGCGGCGACGACCACGTCAACAACACGCCGCGCCAGATCAACATCTTCCGCGCGCTCGGCAAGGAGCCGCCGGTGTACGCCCACCTGCCCACCGTGCTCAACGAGCAGGGCGAGAAGATGAGCAAGCGCAATGGCGCCAAACCCGTGACGCAGTACCGCGACGAGGGCTACCTGCCCGACGCCATGGTGAACTACCTCGCGCGCCTCGGCTGGAGCCACGGCGACGACGAGATCTTCAGCCGCGCGCAGTTCCTCGAGTGGTTCGACCTCGACCACCTGGGACGCAGCGCCGCGCAGTTCGACGAAGCCAAGCTCCGCTGGGTGAACGCCCAGCACCTCAAGGCCATGGCCGACGAGGCCCTCGCCCCGCTGGTGGCCGAGCAACTCAAGAAGCGCGGTATCACCGCCGATGAACGCCTGCCGCGCATCTGTGCGCTCTTCAAGGACCGGTGCGACACCACCGTGGCCCTGGCCGACTGGGCCGCGGCCTTTTACGCCGACGTGAACCCCGGCGCCGAAGAGCGCACGCAGCACATCACCGAGGCCGTGAAGCCGGCACTGGCGGCGCTGGCCTCGGCACTGGCCGATCTGGCGAGCTGGGACAAGGCAGCCATCTCTGCCGCGCTCAAGGCGGTGCTGGCCGCGCACGGCCTGAAGATGCCGCAACTGGCCATGCCGGTGCGGGTACTGGTGATGGGCACAGCGCAGACGCCGTCGCTCGACGCCGTGCTGGAACTGCAATCGCGTGACATCGTGGTCGCGCGTCTGCAGAAAGCCTGAATTTCTGGCATATAATGCGAGGCTCGCTAGGACGCAACGCCGAGTGATCGGCGAAACGGAACAGCGAACCCTGTGGGGGTATAGCTCAGCTGGGAGAGCGCTTGCATGGCATGCAAGAGGTCAGCGGTTCGATCCCGCTTACCTCCACCACAGATTCGAAGTCGCGCATGGTGGCGACGGCAGGAAAAGCAGACACTGCCGCTGATACAATGCGAGGCTTCCGTCCAGGTTATGACCCTATCGTCTAGAGGCCTAGGACATCACCCTTTCACGGTGAGTACCGGGGTTCGAATCCCCGTAGGGTCGCCAAACAAGCCGCAAGGCAAGTAGGCACAAGTCGTGGCACTTGGTTCGCAAGAACGAAAGCCGCCTGCCAGGAGTGGTAGTTCAGTTGGTTAGAATACCGGCCTGTCACGCCGGGGGTCGCGGGTTCGAGCCCCGTCCACTCCGCCAGATCCAGAAGCCTTGCTCATCACTGAGCAAGGCTTTTTTCATTTCCGAAGCGCTTTCGGCGCTTCGTCGACGGTGGTTCACAGGAAGCGGTTGAGGATCCGCTTGGACGTCCGGTCCAGTGCAAAGCGGTCAGCGATCTCGAACAGCACGCCGTGGCCGTCCTGGATCAGCAGGCGGCCGCCGTCGAGGCGGCGGATGTCGTCCTCGGCCTTGAGCACCAGCTGCGCGGGCCCGCGCGTGGTCTCCACCGTCCAGGTGCTGGGCGTGGCATAGCCCGACACGCTCAGGATGCGAGCGATGCGGGGCATGAACTCGCGCGGCGCCAGTTCTTCTTCGATCAGTGCGCGCGTCGCGGCGTCCAGTGTGGACAAGTGGTCGATCCACAGCAGTTCGTGCCCGTCGCTGCCCACCAGCGACAGGCCTTCGTCGGGTGCGGCCAGCGGAAAGGCGCGAACGGGCAAGACGTCGGTGTGCACCTGCCCGTCCGCAGTGGTGAGTCGCAGCGGGCCCTGCGGGTCGCGGTGGAGTGTCCAGGCGGTCGAGGTCATGGGCTTGGTTCCAGTGTCCATCAGGCGGTGCCCACCGTGGCGCCGTGCGCCGTGGGGTTGGCATGGGGCGAAACGAATGTGGGCTCGTCTTCCGAGTCCACGTTGCGCAACTGCGCCATATAGAGCCGCCAGTAGGCGCCTTCGCGCGCCATCAGCTCGTCGTGCGGTCCCACCTCGACGACTTCCCCGCGGTCCATCACCACCAGCCGGTCGGCGCGGCGCAGCGTGGACAGCCGGTGCGCGATGGCGATGGTGGTGCGCCCGGCCACGAGGTTGTCGAGCGCCTTCTGGATTTCCTTCTCGGTCTCGGTATCCACGCTGGAGGTGGCTTCGTCGAGGATCAGGATGCGCGGGTCGATGAGCAGCGCGCGGGCGATGGAGATGCGCTGGCGCTCACCGCCTGACAGGCCTTGGCCACGCTCGCCCACCAGCGAGTCGTAGCCCAGTGGCAGGCGCAGGATGAACTCGTGCGCGTGCGCGGCGCGCGCCGCGGCCACGATCTCGGCGCGGGTGGCGCCGGGCTTGCCGTAGGCGATGTTCTCGGCGATGGTGCCGTAGAAGAGGAAGGGCTCCTGGAGCACCAGGCCGATGTGGCGGCGGTAGTCGGCCACGGCGAACTCGCGCACGTCGGTGCCGTCGATGCGGATGCTGCCGCTGCTGACGTCGTAGAAGCGGCAGATGAGGTTGACCAGGGTGCTCTTGCCCGAGCCGCTGTGGCCCACCAGGCCGATCATCTCGCCGGGCCGGATCTGCAGGTCCATGCCGCGGATGACCGAGCGGTTGCCATAGCGGAAGTGCACACCGTTCAGTTCGATGCCGCCGTCGAGGCGGGAGCGGCTCACGGGCTGCGCTGGCTCCGGTACGTTGGAGACGTGGTCGAGGATGTCGAAGATGCGCTTGGCACCGGCCGCGGCCTTCTGCGTGACGGAGACGATGCGGCTCATGGCATCCAGGCGCGTGTAGAAGCGCCCGATGTAGGCCAGAAAGGCCGTGAGCACGCCCACGGTGATCTCGCCCTTGCTGACTTGCCAGATGCCGAAGGCCCACACCACGAGCAAGCCCAGTTCGGTCAGCAGCGTGACGGTGGGCGTGAACAGCGACCAGGTCCTGTTGAGTTTGTCGTTGACCTCGAGGTTGTGGCGGTTGGCCTCGCGAAAGCGCGCGGCCTCGCGCTTTTCCTGCGCGAAGGCCTTGACCACGCGGATGCCGGGGATGGTGTCGGCCAGCACGTTGGTCACGTCGGACCACACGCGGTCGATCTTCTCGAAGCCGGTGCGCAGCCGGTCGCGCACGAGGTGGATCATCCAGGCGATGAAGGGCAGGGGCAGCAGCGTGACGAGAGCCAGCCAGGGGTTGATGCTGAACAGGATCACCGAGGTCATCAGGATCATCAGCACGTCGGTGGCGAAGTCCAGGGCGTGCAACGAGAGGAAAACGCAGATACGGTCGGTTTCCGATCCGATGCGTGCCATGAGGTCGCCCGTGCGCTTGCCGCCGAAGTACTCGAGCGAGAGCGCGAGCAGGTGTTCGAAGGTGGTGGTGCGCAGGTCGGCGCCGATGCGCTCGGACACCAGGGACAGCACGTAGGTGCGCGCCCAGCCCAGGCCCCAGGCGGTCAGCGCCGCCAGCAGCAGGCCGCCCAGCAGCCAGGCCACATGGCCGGGGTCGATGCGCTGCCCGTTCTGGAAGGGGATCAACACCTCGTCCATCAGGGGCATGGTGAGGTAGGGCGGCACCAAGGTCGCCGCGGTGGACGCCAGCGTCAACAGAAAGCCCAGCGCCAATTGGCCCTGATAAGGTCGGGCGAATCGCCACAGACGCAATAGCACCCAGGTCGATGGCGGGTTATGCAATTCGGATTCATCGGTCAATTTGTCGCTGATCGGCGACAAATCATTTTCGGGATTTGGCGACAAATCGATTGCGCCTGTCGGTTGCGCGACAGATTCTTGCATTGCAGCAATTGTTTGCGCGCGGTCGAAAGCGGTTTTTGCCCGTTCGAATTCGGCCTTGAAACGCAGGGCCAGCGTGTTGTGCGACACGGTGAAACGCCAGACGCCCAGCCGCTGTTGGCCGTTGTGCACACTGAGTTGGCCGACCCCTGCATGATCGCTGTGCTTCAAGCACAATACCGCCCCCAGGGGCCATTCACGCCAGCCGGCATCGGCCCCGCCGGTCTCCCAGCTCAACAACCGTTGGGTCGTCAGCACCAGCACGCCGGCCGAGAAATTCAATTTCGAATCGAGGTCAACCTGCAGCCAGCCTGAAACACGTTCGTTGGGCAGTAGCCGGTCCCGCAACTTCTCTGACCATGGTTGCGGCAAGTTACCGAGCACCGAGCTGAGTTCGGGTGTAGTTGAGTTCATTGAATGCGGATCGGTCCGTTGTGTGCCCGCTGTGATGGCGCGTGCCTGCATTGTCCTGGATGCAGCCCACGCCGGTTCGCGGCACCCGCGTCGAACGGTCGCTGAATCGAGACCCAAGATGAATCCCATACGATTTCTGCGCGTCAGCTACCTGGGCGGCCCCAACATCTGGACCTATCGCCCGGTCCTCGAGAGCTGGATCGACATCGGCGAACTCGAGGACCACCCCTCTCACCTGCTGCCCGGCCTGTATCAGCGCCTCACGGCGTGGCTGCCCGGGCTCGTCGAGCACCATTGCGGCGTCGGCGAACGCGGCGGCTTCCTGCAGCGTCTGCAGGAAGGCACCTGGGCCGGGCACATCCTGGAACACGTGGTGATCGAGCTGCAGAACCTTGCCGGTCTGCAGACCGGCTTCGGCCAGACGCGCAGCACGCCGCAGCGCGGCGTCTACAAGATGGTGTTCCGCGCCCGCGACGAGCGCGTGGCGCGGCGCGCCCTGACCCTCGGCCACGAACTGCTGATGGCCGCCATCAACGACGGGCCGTTCGATGTCGACGCGGCCGTGCACGAGCTGCGCGACCTCGTCGACGACCTGTGCCTGGGGCCCAGCACCGCCAGCATCGTGGACGCGGCCACCGGCCGCCGCATTCCGCACATCCGCCTGAACGACGGCAACCTGGTGCAATTGGGCTACGGCGCGCGCCAGCGCCGCATCTGGACGGCCGAGACCGATCGCACCAGCGCCATCGCCGAAAGCATCGCCAGCGACAAGGACCTGTCCAAGGGCCTGCTCGCGGCCTGCGGCGTGCCGGTGCCTGAAGGCCAGGTGGTCGACAGCCCGCAAGCCGCCTGGGCGGCCGCGCAGGACATCGGCCTGCCGGTGGTGGTCAAGCCCACCGACGCCAACCACGGCCGTGGCGTGTCGCTGGAGCTGATGCGTCAGGAGGACGTGGAGGCTGCCTTTGCCGTGGCCGACGCCGAAGGCAGCGGCGTGATGGTCGAGCGCTTCGTGCGCGGCCTGGAGCACCGCCTGCTGGTGGTGGGCGGGCGCGTGGTGGCCGCCACGCGCGGCGACGAGGCCTGGGTGACGGGCGACGGCCGCAGCACGGTGCTGCAGCTCATCGACAGCCAGATCAACAGCGACCCGCGCCGCGGCCTCAACGAGGACTTCCCGCTCAACGCCATCCGGCTCGAGGAATACCCCGCGATGGCCGTGGAGCTGCAGCGCCAGGGCCACGCGATCGACAGCGTGCCGGCGGCCGGCCAGCGCGTGCTGATCATGCGCAATGGCAACCTCGCCATCGACTGCACCGACGACGTGCACCCGCAGGTGGCCCACCAGGTGGCGCTGGCCGCGCGCGTCATCGGCCTGGACATCGCCGGCGTGGACCTGGTGGCGCAGGACATCTCGCGCCCCCTGGCGGAACAGGGCGGCGCCATCGTGGAGGTCAACGCCGGCCCGGGCCTGCTCATGCACCTCAAGCCCGCGGTCGGACAGCCGCGTCCCGTGGGGCGCGCCATCGTCGATCACCTCTTCGTTCCGGGTGACACCGGCCGTGTGCCGGTGGTGGGCGTGGCGGGCAGCCGCGGCACCACGGCCATTGCACGGCTCGTGGCCTGGCTGGCCACGCTGAACGGCCCGCAGGTGGGCCTGGCCTGCAAGGCGGGGCTGTTCCTGGGGCGGCGCCCCTTGCAGCACGGCGATTTCTCCAAGGCCAACGCCGCCCGGCGCCTGTTGATGAACCGAGGCGTGCAGACGGCGGTGTTCGAGAACGACCCGCTGACCATCGTCACCGAAGGCCTGGCCTACGACCGCTGCCAGGTGGGCGTGGTGACCGATGCCTCGGGCAGCGCCGCACTGGCGGCCTGCCACATCCGCGAGGTCGAGCAGCTCTTCAAGGTCATGCGCACGCAGGTGGACGTGGTGCTGCCCGATGGCGCGGCCGTGCTCAACGCCGCCGACCCGGTGGTGGCCGAGATGGCGCCGCTGTGCGATGGCGACGTGATCTTCTACGCCGAAGACCCCGACCTGCCCGTGCTGGTGGAGCACCTGGCGCAGTACCGCCGCGCGGTCTTCCTGCGCCAGGGCGAGATCGTGCTCAGCGATGGCCAGCAGGAACACGTGGTGGTGGCGCTGGACGATGTGTCGCTGGGCGACAGCGTGGCCGCCGAGGACAGGACCGCCGTGCTGCTGGCCTCGCTGGCCGCCGCGTGGGCGCTGGAGATTTCGCCCGCCCTGATGGCCGCCGGCCTGCGCACCTTCGACCGCGAGGCGCCGATCGCGCATGAGCCGATCCGGCGCATGCCCGCCGCCGCGGTCGCCCCCCATTCCCTTGCCGAGAAGAGCGTCTGATGGAACTCACCCGCATCCGGGCCCTGCGCGGCCCCAACCTCTGGACCCGCCACACCGCCATCGAAACCGTGGTGCACTGCGGCGACAACGAGCGCGCCCTCGCCAGCCTGCCGGGCTTCGAGGCGCGCCTGCGCGAGCAGTTTCCGCATCCCGGCGCCCTGCACAGCGCGGGCGGTTCGCTCTCCCTCGCCCATGTGCTGGAAGTGGCCACGCTGTCCTTGCAGGCGCAGGCGGGCTGTCCGGTCAGCTTCAGCCGCACCTCGTCCACCATCGAATCGGGTGTGTACCAGGTGGTGGTGCAGTACAGCGAGGAGGCCGTGGGCCGCCGCGCCCTGGAGCTGGCGCACCAGCTGATCGAGGCCGTGCTGCGCGGCGAGGGTTTCGATCTGGCCGCCGCCGTTGCCGAACTGCGCGAGCTCGACGAGGACGAGCGCCTGGGCCCGAGCACCGGCTCCATCGTCAACGCGGCGGTGGCGCGCGGCATTCCCTACCGGCGCCTCACCGCCGGCAGCCTCATCCAGTTCGGCTGGGGCAGCCGCGCTCGCCGCATCCAGGCGGCCGAAATGGACCGCACCAGCGCCGTGGCCGAGTCCATCGCGCAGGACAAGGAGCTCACCAAGCGCCTGCTGCAGGCGGCCGGCGTGCCCGTGCCCCTGGGGCGCCCGGTGAGCGACCCCGACGACGCCTGGGCCGCCGCGCTCGAGGTGGGCCTGCCGGTGGTGCTCAAGCCGCGCGACGGCAACCAGGGAAAGGGCGTCACGGTGAACGTGACGACGCGCGAGCAGCTCGACGCCGCCTTCCAGACCGCGGCCCACCACGGCGACGTGCTGGTCGAGCGCTACCTGCCCGGTAGCGACTACCGCTTGCTGGTAGTGGGCGATCGCCTGGTGGCGGCCGCGCGCCGCGACCCGCCGCAGGTGGTGGGTGATGGCCGGCACACCGTGCGCGAGCTGGTGGACATCGTCAACGCCGACCCGCGCCGCGGCGAGGGCCACGCCACGGCGCTCACCAGGATCCGCTTCGACGACATCGCCCTGGGCAGTCTGGCCGTGCAGGGCCTGCGGGCCGACAGCGTTCCCGCCAAAGGCCAGCGCGTGGTGCTGCGCAACAACGCCAACCTGAGCACCGGCGGCACCGCCACCGACGTGACCGACGACGTGCACCCCGACGTGGCCGCCCGTGCCGTGGCGGCGGCGCAGATGATCGGGCTGGACATCTGCGGCGTGGACATGGTGTGCGAAACCATGCTCAAGCCGCTGGAGGATCAGGCCGGTGGCGTCGTGGAGGTGAATGCCGCGCCGGGCCTGCGCATGCACCTCTCGCCCTCGTACGGCCACCCGCGCGACGTGGGCAGGGCCGTCATCGACGACATGTTTCCCAAGGGCGACGATGGCCGCATTCCCGTGGTGGCCGTCACCGGCACCAACGGCAAGACCACCACCGTGCGCCTGATCGCCCACCTGTTCGCGGCCAGCGGCCTGCGCGTGGGCATGACCAACACCGACGGCGTCTACGTCAACGGGCACCAGACCGACAGCGGCGACTGCGCCGGCCCGCGCAGCGCGCGCAACGTGCTGGCCCACCCCGACGTGGACGCGGCCGTGTTCGAGACCGCGCGCGGCGGCGTGCTGCGCGAGGGCCTGGGCTTCGACCGCTGCCAGGTGGCCGTCGTCACCAACGTGGGCGCGGGCGACCACCTGGGCCTGAACTACATCACCACGGTCGAGGACCTGGCGGTGCTCAAGCGCGTGATCGTGCAGAACGTGGCCGCCACCGGCTACGCGGTGCTCAACGCGGCCGATCCGATCGTGGCCGACATGGTCCACAACTGCCCCGGCGAAGTCATCTACTTCGCGCAGGACCGCCACCAGCCGGTGATGGCCACGCACCGCGCGCAGGGCCGCCGTGTGGTCTACGTGGACGGCGGGGCCATCGTGGCCGAGCAGCAGGAGCTGGGCGAGCGCTTCGAGTTCTCGGGCATCCCCATCACGCGCGGCGGCCAGATCGGCTTCCAGGTCGAGAACGCCATGGCCGCCATCGCCGCCGCCTGGGGCGCGGGCCTGTCCTGGGACGCCATCCGCCGTGGCCTGGCCAGTTTCCACAACGACGCCCACAACGCGCCGGGCCGCTTCAACGTGATGGACTACCGCGGCGCGACCGTGATCGCCGACTACGGCCACAACCCCGACGCCATGCGCGCGCTGGTGCAGGCCGTCGAGGCCTTGCCGGCTCAGCGCCGCTCGGTCGTCATCAGCGGCGCCGGCGACCGCCGCGACCAGGACATCCGCGAGCAGACGCAGATCCTGGGCAAGGCCTTCGACGAGGTCATCCTGTACCAGGACGCCTGCCAGCGCGGCCGCGCCGACGGCGAGGTGGTCGGCCTGCTGCGCGAGGGTCTGGTGGGCGCCACGCGCACGCGCGAGGTGCTGGAGATCCAGGGCGAGTTCAAGGCCATCGACACCGCGCTGGAGCGCTTGCAGCCGGGCGACCTGTGCCTCGTCCTGGTGGACCAGGTGGAGGCCGCGCTGGCTCACCTGCAGCAGCGCACGCGGCAGGAAGCGGTGGTGGCGGCCTGAGGCGCTGGTCGCATCCGCTCAGGTCGCGCGCTCGCGCGGCCAAGCAAAAGGGCTCCACGCGCTGGAGCCCTTTTTTTACGTTTGCCTGACGGGACTTGTGGCGACCGAACCGTCGCGGCGATCGCGACCACCCAGGGGCCTTGTCTTTCCGGAGGAATCCCATGGCGATACACAAGTCAAACGGCAAACCCAGTGTGTTGGGACCGTCACTCGCGGCAAGCCAGTGCTCGGTCGACAACCAGAAGAAGGAGGGGGTGCAGACGGGCTCCTTGTCATCCACGGAAGTTCCCGGAACCGAGCCTGAGGACAAGGGGGAGGTCACGGCGCACGCGGCGCAGGACGTCGGGCGCAAACTCACCGCCTCGGCTTGGCAGATACCCCGGGAATCGGTGAAGTCCGCCGTGTGCGCTGGCACGGGGGCTGTCTTCGCGTGCGCGGCGGTGGCGACCGCGCTGGCGGTACCTGGCCGCGAGCCCGCGGCGGCCGTCGCGGCCCTCAGTGGGGTCGCCGGGCTTGCGCGTGGGGTGATGGGCTTTCTGTTCAGGCAGGTCTGCTGCCCACCGGACCGTGCGTGACGTTGAGCGGGAAAAGCCCATGAGCCATTCCGTGTCCGCTCACCCCGATCCCGTCATCGACGGTGTGGTCACCGCCGCCTGCCGGTCCCTGGCCGGCATGAGTGCCCTTGTGGATCAGTGCTCGACCGAACTGAATGCTGGCCACAGCGCCGGCGATCTGCGTGGCATGAACACCCGGGACTACGAGGCCCTTTATGCCGTCGCGCTCAAGCTGTACGACGCTGCGGACTACGAACGCGCCTTGCCGGTGAGCCTGGCCCTGGTGGCCCATGAAGCGCGTTCCGTCAATTACAGCTACCTTGCAGGCCTGTGCCTGCAAAAGCTCAAGCGCCACCGCGAAGCGGCGGTGATGTACCTGCTGGCTCTGGGCCAGGACGCCACCCACGCGCCGTCGGCCTTCCGCATGGGCGAATGCTGCGCGGCGCTGGGGGAAGACGAAGCGGCGCAACAGGCGTACGAGCACGCCGTGGCGCTGGGCCGGGCGGACGAGCGATACGTGCACCTGCAGCACGCCGCGCTGGCACGCCTGAACTGAATCCCCGCTGGGGCCTGCCCGCGGGCAGGCGCCGGCAGCCCACGCGGCCCGGTGGTCAGCCCGCCTGCCGCTCCAGCGCGCGCAGCTTCACCAAGCCGGTCGACAGCGCCGTCCCGCAGACGATCACCAGGCCGCAGCCCACCATCCAGGCGGTGACCACTTCACCCAGGAACACCGCGCCATAAACCAGCGCGAACACCGGGATCAGGAAGGTCACCGTCAGCGCCCTGGCGGGGCCGGCGCGCTCGATCAGGTGGAAGTACAGGATGTAGGCGATGGAGGTGCACAGCACCGCCAGCGCGATCACAGCCGTCCAGGCGCCGGGGCTCACGGTCTGCGCGGGCCACAGCCAGGCCATGGGCAGCAGCAGGGCCAGCGTGGCGCCGATCTGGCTGCCGGTGGCCGAGGCCAGCGGGTGCACGCCGGTGAGGTAGCGCTTGGTGAAGCTCGCCGCGATGCCGTAACACAGCGTGGCGAGCAGGCAGGCGCCCATGGCCACCAGCGACATGGCCTGGCCGCCCGCGCTCACCATGCCCTGCGCGTCCACGCCCGACTTGCCCAACACCAGCAGCGTGACGCCGACAAAGCCGATCACCAGCCCCAGCACGCGCGAGCCGCCCGGGCGGTCCTTGAGCCAGACCCAGGCCACCAGCGCGCCGGTGAGCGGCACCGTGGCGTTGAGGATGGCGGAGACGCCCGTGGGGATGTGCAGAACGGCGAAGGAAAACAGCAGGAAGGGCAGGCCCGAATTGAGGATGCCCACGATGAGGATGGGCCGCCAGCGCGCGCGGAAGTCGGCCCAGACCGCCGCCTTCAGGAACACCGGCAGCAGGCACAGCGCCGCGATGGCGACGCGCAGACCGGCCGTGGGCACGGGGCCGAACTCGGCCGCGCCCAGGCGCATGAACAGGAAGGACGCGCCCCACAGGGCGGCGAGCGCGATGAATTCGAGCAGCAGGAGGGGCGTCATGCGGGTATCAGGGTGGGCGTCGGCAGAGGCAAGTCGGCCGACTCGAGTTGCAGCAGGGCCTGCTTGCGGGGCAGTCCGCCAGCATAGCCGGTGAGCTCGCCCCGCGCGCCCAGCACCCGGTGGCAGGGGACGATGACGCTCAAGGGGTTGCGGCCCACGGCCGCGCCCACGGCGCGCACGGCGCTCGCTGCCTGCAGATGCTGAGCGAGCGCGCCATAGCTCAGCGTGCGGCCGGCCGCGATGCCGCACAGGGCGCGCCACACGGCGGTCTGGAACGGCGTGCCGAAGGACAGCTCCAGCGGCAGTTCGAACACGCGGCGCCGCCCGGCGAAATAGTCGGCCAGCTGGGCGGCGGCTTCCCGCAGCACGGGGTGGGCCGGCTCGGGCCGCCAGCGGGCCATCAGTGCCGGGTCGGGCGCGTGGCGCTGGTCGTGGAACCAGGCGCCGGCCAGGGCGCCGTCGGTGGCGGCCAGGCGCATGGGGCCCAGGGGCGTGTCGATGTCGGTGCGGATGAGCGTGGCGGGCAGTTTCATGAGGGGCTCCCTTCGGGCGCAGGTGGGGGGACGGCGGCCGGGCGGTAGAGCCCGGCCCAGGCGCGCAGCACGGCGTAGCTGCGCCAGGGTTGCCAGGCCCGGGCCAGCGCCTCGCAGGCGCGTTCGCGCTCGCGCGGCGTGCCGCTCAGGCCCAGGGTGTGGTGCAGGGCGACGTCGGCCGCGGGCCAGGCGTCGGGCCAGCGCAGGGCGCGCATGGCGATGTACTGCGCCGTCCAGGGGCCGATGCCGGGCAGGGCGGTGAGCGCTGCCGTGGTGGCGGCCAGGTCGGCGTGCGGGCCCAGGTCCAGCGAACCCTCGGCCACGCCGCGCGCCAGCGCGCGGATGGCGCCCTGGCGCTGGCGCACGATGCCCAGCGCCCCCAGCTCGTCCGCGCTGGCGGCGGCCAGCGCCTGCGGCGTGGGGAACAGGCGATCGAGCGCGGGGTCGGGCGTCTCCAGCGGTTCGCCGAAGCGCGCCACCAGCCGCCCCGCCAGCGTGCGCGCGGCAGCCACCGTCACCTGCTGACCCAGCACCGCGCGCACCGCGAGTTCGAAGCCATCGATGGCGCCCGGCACGCGCAGCGCCGTGCCGCCGGGGAAGTGGGTGCCCAGCACGGCGTCGATGGCGTGCGGGTCGGCGTCCAGGTCGCACAGGGCGCGCACGCGCCAGATCAGCGTGGGCAGGGCGGGCAGCAGGCCGTCGCTGGCGTGCAGCCAGACGCGGTGCCGCGCGGGCTCGAAGCGCAGGCCGAACCAGCCGGTGTGCGTGCCCGAGGGCGTGTGCAGGCGCAGGGTGCGCCAGTAGCGCTGCTGCGCCAGGTCGATCGCGTCCACCCCGGGCAGGCGGCGCGCGTCCAGGAAGGCCAGCAGCGCGGGCACGTCCAGCGGCGGGCGCCAGCCCAGCGCCACCGCGTGGCTCCCGGATGCGTCGACACCGCGCCGGCGCATGGCCGTGGGGCTCAGGCCGTAGCGCTCCAGCAGCGCGGCATTGAAGCGGCGCAGGCTGGAAAAGCCGCTGGCGGCGGCCACGGCGCCCACGCTCAGTCGCGTATCGGTGAGCAATTGTTTGGCGGCGAGCAGTCGTCGCGTGTGCAGCACCTGCAGCGGCGACACGCCCAGGTGCGCCTCGAACACGCGGCGCAGGTGGCGGTCGCTCACGCCCAGTTTCGCGGCCAGGCGCTGCATCGCGGGGCCGTCCTCGCCGATCCATTGCGCGGGGTCGTCGAGCAGGCGGGTGGCGTGCTGCACCAGCAGCTCGCCCGCGTCCTGCGTGGACCAGGCGCGCGACAGCGGCGCCAGCTCGGGCCGGCAGCGCAGGCAGGGCCGAAAGCCCGCGCGCTCGGCCTGTGCCGCGTGATCGAAGAAGCGGCAGTTGGCGCGCCGTGGCGCGCGCACCGGGCAGACCGGGCGGCAGTAGATGCCGGTGGTGCTGACGCCGGTGAAGAAGCGGCCGTCGAAGCGCGCATCTCGCGCGCACAGCGCGAGGTAGCGGGCGTCGTCGTCGGAGGAGGTTCGGGTGTCCATGGGGGCATCGTAGGCCGCTTGCCCCAAGAGAACTCGCCGTTTCCGGACATGATCCTGTAACAGGGGTATCGGCCCCGCTTCCTACAATGCCCGCTTTTGCCAACCATTCCCGGGAGCCCCTGCATGCAAGTGTCCGCCTCCATCTTCAAGGCCTACGACGTGCGCGGCATCGTGCCGAGCACGCTGGACGAGCGCGTGGCCGAAGCCCTGGGCCTGGCCTTCGGTACCGTGGCGCGCCGCCAGGGCGAACGCACCGTGGCCGTGGGCCGCGACGGTCGCCTGAGCGGACCGGCCTTGTCCGAGGCGTTGATCCGTGGATTGGTGGCCGCCGGCATCGACGTGATCGACGTGGGCATGGTCACCACCCCCATGCTGTACTTCGCCGCCGCCACGCTGTGCAACAGCGGCATCCAGGTCACGGGCAGCCACAACCCCAAGGACTACAACGGCTTCAAGATGGTGATGGGTGGTCGCGCCATCTACGGCGAGGACATTCAGGCTCTGCGCCAGCTCATCGAAAGCGATGGCGGCGAGCGCGCCGAGGGCGGGCGCGTGCGCCACGTCAACGTGGCCGGCCCGTACCGCGACCGCATCGTGGGCGATGTGAAGCTTGCGCGGCCGATGAAGGTCGTGGTGGACTGTGGCAACGGCGTGGCCGGCGCTTCGGCGCCCGCGCTGTTCCGTGCCCTGGGCTGCGAGGTGATCGAACTCTTCAGCGAGGTGGACGGCAACTTCCCCAACCACCACCCCGACCCGAGCAAGCCCGAGAACCTGCGCGACGTGATCCGCACCCTGGCCGAAACCGACGCCGAGCTGGGCCTGGCCTTCGACGGCGACGGCGATCGCCTGGGCATCGTCACCAAGGGCGGCAACAACATCTACCCCGACCGTCAGATGGTGCTCTTCGCGCAAGACGTGCTCACGCGCGTGCCGGGCGGCGCCATCATCTACGACGTGAAGTGCTCGCAGCGCCTGGGTCCCGCCATCGAGGCGGCCGGCGGCGTGCCGCACATCTACAAGACCGGCCACTCGCTCATCAAGGCGCGCATGAAGGAGCTGGACAGCCCCCTGGGCGGCGAGATGAGCGGCCACATCTTCTTCAAGGAACGCTGGTTCGGCTTCGACGACGGCACCTACGCGGGCGCGCGCCTGCTGGAGATCCTGAGCCGCCACCCCGACGCCAACGCCGTGCTCGACGGCTTGCCCACCAGCCACAGCACGCCGGAACTCAACGTGGCGTGCGCCGAAGGCGAGCCGCACGCGGTGGTGAAGGCGCTGGTGGACATGGCGCGCTTCGACGCGCCGGCCAAGGTCTCCACCATCGACGGCGTGCGTGTGGACTGGCCCGACGGTTTCGGCCTGATCCGCGCCTCCAACACCACGCCGGTGCTGGTGCTGCGCTTCGAGGGCCATACGCCCGAGGCGCTGCACCGCATCGAGGCGGCCATGCTCGATTTGCTGAAGCGGGCCAAGCCCGATGCGGTCCTCGGTGCGAGCGCGCATTGAGGAATGAACACCCCCGCGGCGCTGCGCGCCACCCCCTCAAGGGGGCAACGCCGACGGCCCGGCAAAGCCGGTTCCGTGGCATTTCTCGACAAAGGCACGCTTGACTGAGGATCTGCTCAATGAAGTGACGGTGGTGCTGGTGACCTTTCACAGCGCCCACTGCCTCGATGCCCTCGACGGCCTGCTTGCTCACTGCCCGCACATCGTTGTCTCCGACAACGGCAGCGGCGACGGCACGCCCGCGCAGGTGCGCGCCCGCTGGCCGCAGGCGGTGGTGCTGGAGCACGGCCGCAACCTGGGCTTCGGCACGGCGAACAACCGCGCCATCGCGCAGGTGAAGACACCCTTCGCCTTCCTCCTCAACCCCGATTGCGAGGTCACGCCCGATGGCCTGCGCGAGCTCGTGCGCGCCGCCGAGGCGATGCCCGAGGCGGCCATCGTCGCGCCGCAGCTCGAAGGCGCGCCCGGTCGGCCCGACGTGAACTACCGCTGGCCCAGCACGCTGTGGCCCTCGCGCGGCCCCGGGGCCGATGGCCCGGCCTGCGTCGGCTTCGTGGTCGGCGCGGCCATGCTGTTTCGCCTCTCGCGCTTCGAGGGCGTGGGCTTCTTCGACGAGCGCTTCTTCCTCTACTACGAGGACGACGACCTCTGCCTGCGCCTGTTCCAGCAGCAGCGCCCGCTGCTGCTGTGGCCCGCCGTGGCGGCCGTGCACCGCGCGCGCGGTTCGGTCAAGGGCAAGACGCCCTGGAAGAGCGAGTACCTGCGCGGCTACCACCACGCGCAGTCCAAGCTGATCTACACCGCCAAGCACCGATCGCCAGCCCAGGCGCAGCGCCAGCGCTGGCGCGTGCTGCTGGGCACCACGCTGGCACTGCCGCTGCGCGCCATCGCCTGGTCGCCGCGCCTGCTGGCGCGCATGGCAGGGCGCTGGATGGGGCTGGCGCGCTGGAGGCCGCGTGGCTGACGCGTCCCTGAAGCGCCCCACGCTGGGCGTGGCTGTGCTCACGCTCAATGAAGCGCAGCGCATCGAGGCCTGCCTGCGCAGCGCCGCCTTCGCCGACCGGATCGTCGTCGTCGACAGCGGCAGCACCGATGGCACGCGCGAGCGGGCGCAGGCCTTGAATGCCGAGGTTCACGTGCACGCCGATTGGCAAGGCTTCGCTGAGCAGCGCACGCGCGCCCTCGCGCACCTGGACACCGACTACGTCTTCTTCCTCGACGCCGACGAGGAGATTCCCGCCGCCCTGCGCGCGGAAATCGAGTCCGCCGTGGCCTCGAACGAGGACGCCACCTGGCGCGTGTGGTGGGACGAGGTGGCCTTCGGCCGTGCGCTCACGCGCATGAAGCCGCGTGGCGGCATCCAGCGGCTGTTCCGCCGCGCCACGCTGGAGCGCTTCGACGGGCTGGTGCACGAAGCACCGGTGCTGCGCCACGCGGTGCCGGCGCACGCCCTGCGCGCCCGCCTGCTGCACCACTCGCGCCCCACGGTGTACGGCAGCCTGCGCAAGCTCGCCCAGTACGTGCAACTGGGCGCGGCCAAGCGTGGTGCCCAGGGCAAGAAGGGGGGCGTGCTGCGCGGCGCGGTGATGGGCTGGGTGGTGTTCCTGCGCGTCTACCTGTTCCAGCGTGCGTTCCTGTGCGGCGGGCCGGGCTTCCTGTACGCGCTTTTCATTGCCCTGGAAACCTTCTTCCGTTACGCCGCGCTGCGCTACGACGCCACCAGCGCAAGCGGCCCCGCCCTGCGTTGAGCGGGCGCCTCAGGCACCGAATCGCATGGCGAGCTTGAGCCGCCAGTAGGCCAGGGTGTCCTGCCAGGGCACCCGCATTGGCGGCCGTTCGAGCGAGGGGTTGCGCAGCGCGGGCTGGATGAGGTGTTCATCGAACAGGCCCATCACGCGCTCGGGGTTGTAGAGCGGCGTGTAGCGGTCCCACGAGGCCGCACGGATCGCCACCGGGTCCAGCGCTTCGATGCGGCGCACGAGGTCATCGGCGTCCTGGTAGGGCCAGCCCGCATCGCCCAGCACGTCCAGGTGGTGGCGGTGTTTGCTGCGCGCGTAGCTGAGCACGGGCTTGTTGCGGATGGAGAACTCGCCGCAGGCCAGGCCGAAGGACTCGCCTTGCAGGCGCGCGTGCAGCATGGCGTCGCAGGTGTTGATGAAGCGCGTCTTGAAAACCAAGTCGCTGCTGCCGGGCAGGAAGCGCGCGCGCGGGTGGTTCACGAAAGGCGCGATGTTGAGGAAGATGAACCAGGTGTCGTCGCGGCTGGCGAGCACGCGCTGGACCGCCTCGATGGCCGCCGGCACGTCGAAGCTGTGGGCGCCGCCGTGGCAGCCCAGCACCTTGGCGCTGGTGGGAATGCCGAGCTGCACGCGCAGGTCGCCGTCCTCGTCGGGCAGGCTCACGATGTGCGGCACGGCCGGTATGCGACCCGCGCTGCAACCCCGGCTGAGCCATTCCGAGATGAAGGCGTAGGACGCGCCGTGCATCTGGCGCGGGTGCGTGGGGAAGACCGCGTGAACCATGGTCGGCACGGTGCGCGAGTACAGGCCGTCGTTCTTGCCCGACTTGATGGCGTACAGCAGCTGCGCGCCGTGTTGCCGCAGCAAGCCATCGAGCTCGGCGCGGTCGCGGTACGCGGCGACGTCGAAGCGTGCGCGGAATTTCGCGATGGCCTGTGGGTCGTTGTTCGGGCTGGTGGCGTCGTGCACGACCACGGCGCGGTGGCCCAGCACCGCCTCGGCGCCTGCCGCGTAGTCGTACAAGGCCACCTCGGTGCCACGCAGCGAGATCTGGTTGGAATGGAAGGCGATCGTGAGGCGGGTCATTCGAGCACCGGCGCGCGCCGCGCGCGCAGGCTGGCCATGGTGAGCGCGCTCATCAGGATGAGGCAATGGCTTTCGGTGGACAACCAGAAGGCGCTGTGCGTGAGGCTGGCCGCGCACACGGTGGCGACGAAGCCCAGGGCGAAGGCGCGCCGCGCCGCGTCGTGGCGCCAGCCCGCGCGCGCGATGGCAGCGATGAACCACAGGAAGAGCAGGAGGCCGACGACACCCTGTTCAACCAGGAAGAAGAGGAACTGGTTGTGCGGGTGCGGGCAGACCACGGAACACCATGAACCGGTGGTGAAGTGCTGCTTCGCCAGGACGGGGTAGGACGCGGTGCCGTGGCCGAACAGCGGGGCCTGGCCGGTGGTGGCAAGCGCGAAGCGGGCCATCTGCACGCGGGCGCCGGCGGAGGTGACGGTGGCGGCGGGCGTGGTGTCGAGCCGTGCCGCGCGGGCTTCATCCCACGCGGCGGTGACGCGGGCCTGCAGCACGGGCGACAGCGCGAAGGCCAGCGCCAGCGTGGCGCCCAGGCCGGCCAGAGCGCCCAGCACCGCGCGCCGGGAATGCGCCACGGCCAGCGTGAGCGCGAACACGGCACTGGATGCCACCCAGGTGAGGTAGCCGGTGCGGCCCTGCGACAGCGCCAGGATGGCGCCGGTGGTCAGCAACCAGAGGACGGCGCAGGCCCAGCGCAGGCGCGACCGGCGCGTGGTGAAGCCCAGCAGCGCCACGATGAGCGCGAACACGGTCATCAGCAGGCCTTGCGAGATGTGGTCCTTGAACACCGTGTGATCGGTCTCCAGCTGCATGCGGCTGGCCTTGGTCCAGGGAATGTCCACCCACACGCTCAGCCAGGTGACGGCCAGCGTGAACAGCAGCGCCAGCATGAAGGCGTGCCAGCAGCGCCGGCGCGTGCGGGCGTCCTGCAGCAGTGCGATGAACATCGGCACCAGCAGGAACTTGAGGTACTTCTGCAGGAAGCCCAGGGCGCCCTTGGCGTCGGCGGGCGACCAGGCGACGGCGATCACCACCCAGGCGAAGAGCGCGAGCGCGGGGGCCGCGAGCGGGTTGCGCAGGGCCTCGCGCAACTCGGCGCGCGCGGGCGCGCCAATGAGCGAGAGCAGCCACAGCAGCAAGGTGAGCAGCAGCGCCACGTTGGCCAGCGCCACCGACATGGGGAAGGCCAGAAAGCACAGCACCAGCGTGGCGCGGGCGGCAGTGGAGCAGGCGTGGGCGAGGTTCATGGCTGGCTGTCGTCTGGCGCGAACGGTGGCGTGGCGGTCGCCGGGGCATCGGCGATGCCGTAGGCCGTGGTGAGCAGCGCCCAGTCGGCTTCGTCCCAGTGGAAAGGTGTGACGCGGCCGGCTTCCTTGCGCAGCGAACGCAGCAGCCGCGCGAGGTTGTCCGCCTTCCAGGCCTCGCCCGGGCGCACGGCGCATTTGTCGAAGTCGACCACCCAGGCCTTGCCTTGCGCGTCGAGCAGCAGGTTGTGGGCGTTGAGGTCGGCGTGGAAGACCTGGCGCTCGTGCAGCGCGCGGATCGCGCGGCCCAGGGCCGCCCATTCGTCAGGCGACGGCGGCGCGGCCTGCAGGCGCTGCACGAGGTTGCGGCTGCCTTCGATCAGGCCGACGGCGATGTCGGCGCTGTAGACCAGGCCGTGCGGCCGGTGGCGCGCCAGCGCGGGCGCGGGCACGGGCAGCCGCCAGGAGCGCATGAGGCGCAGCAGCGCGAACTCGCGCATGGCGCGGCTCAGGTGCGCGGGCTCGCGCCAGAAGCGGTCGTCGCTGAGGCGGGCCATGAGACCGCCGCGCCGGTAGTGGCGCAGCACCAGGCCGTGGCCGTCGGTCTGGACGAGCCGCGCCTGCCCGCGGCCGCTGCCGGTGGCCAGGTGCTCGGCGATGGCGTCGGTGTCGAACAGCCCGCTCGCCCGCGCGGCGTCAACGGTGCGTGGGTCGTGCCACAGCGTGTCGGCGCCGTGCGTGCCGATGTGCACCGGCCCCAGAGCCGACGGATCGGCTGGGCCGAGCCGCGCGCGCACGGTGGCCAAGGTGCGTTCGGCCGCGCCGCGGTTGGCGTCGATCAGGGCGCGTGCCGCCTCGCCGCGCGCGCTCCACGCGCTCGTGTCGCGCAAGACCTCGTCCACCGCTAGTGCCAGCGTGGCGGCGTCGCGCACGGCCTGCCCCGCGCCTGCGGCCTGCGCGTCGTCGAACAGCGCCTGCGCGTTCGCCGTGTGCGGGCCGAACAGGAAGGCCTGGCCCAGGGCCATGGGCTCCAGCGGGTTGTGGCCGCCCACGGGCGCCAGGGTGCCGCCGACGAAGCACACGCTGGCGTGGCGGTACCAGTGCGTCAGCTCGCCCATGGCGTCGATCAGCAGCACGGCGGTTCGATCGTTCACCGCGTCGCGGCGGCTGCGGCGCGCGAAGGGCAGTCCACGGCGCTGCAGCTCGGCCGCGACAGCGTCGAAGCGCTGCGGGTGGCGCGGCACCAGCACCAGCAGGACCTGCGGGTGGTGCTCGCGCAGGCCGGGCCAGGCGTCGAGCCACGCGGCCTCGTCGCCTTCGTGCGTGCTGCCAGCCACCACGAGCCGGCGCGCCGCCAGCTCGGGCGACAGGGGCTCGGCCTGCTCGGGCGGGGCGACGTCGAATTTGAGGTTGCCGGTGATCGCGACGCGTTCGGTCGCGACACCCAGGTCGCGCAGCCGCTCGGCCGATTCCGCGTCGGCCGCCGCCACGCCGAGCCTGGGCCAGGCGTGCGCCATCAGTCCTGGCCAGCGCCGGTAGCCTTGCGCCGACGCCGCGGACAGGCGCGCGTTGACCAGCAGCACTGGCAGCGCGCGTTCGGCGCAGGCGAACAGCCACTGCGGCCACAGTTCGCGCTCCACCAGCAGCAGGGCCTGCGGTTGCAGCCGATCCAGGAAGCGCCGCACCGCGCCGGGGGTGTCGATGGGCGCGTAGCGGTGCGCGATGCGATCGCCCCAGGTGGCGCGCAGCGCGGCCGCGCCGGTGGGCGTCTGCGTGGTGACGGTGATGGCGTGCTCCGGCCAGTCGCGCAGCAGCGCCTCGATGAGCGGACGCGCCGCCTGCACCTCGCCCACGGAGGCCGCGTGCAGCCACAAGCCGCCGAAGCGTGAGGGCTCGACGGGGATGTGGCCGAGGCGTTCGGCGAGCCGCTCGCGGTAGCCGGGCTCGCGCCGGCCGCGCCACCACAGCCAGCCCAGCAGCAGGGGCGCGAGCGCGCGGCTCAGCAGCCGGTAGGCCCGCAGGGTGGTGGTGGCGCGTGGCGGGTTCAACGCCAGTGTTCGGCCACCCACTGCGTGGGCAGCACGCGCCGGTACCACTTGCCGCTCACGCCGGCGATGGCGTCGGGCGGGTTGGGTTTGCCGTGGAAGGCGATGATGCGCGCGCCCGGCGGGATCACGGGCGGCTGGAACCAGCCCATGAGGCCGCGGCGCATGCAGTGGCGCTTGAAGCTCACGCACCAGCCCTCGGGCCAGAAGCTCACCTTGCCCTGGCGGCCCAGGTAGCCGGTGATGAACTCCTGCTCGTTGCGCACGTCGGCGATGGACTGGGGGTAGCCGTTTTTCAGGTGCTCCAGCGCGTCGGTGTGGGCGCCGATGGTGTAGAGGTAGCACGAGGTGTTGCCCGTGCCGTCCTTCTTGTCCCATTCCTTGATGACGATGAACTCGCCGGGCTGGTCGAAGAAGGGGTCGAGGCTGTCGACGATGACGATGTCGAGGTCCAGGAACAGGGTGCGGCCGCTGAGGTCGTAGAGCGGGCTGGCGAAGCTGGTGAGCTTGAGCCAGCCGTGACCGAAGGTCCAGGGCTTGCGCTGGTCGAATTCGTCGAAGCCGACCGCGGGGATCGGCTTGACCTCGATGGCCGGGTCGATGCCGGCGCCGTCGTCGGTGAGGCAGACGAAACGAAACGGCCGGCTCAGGTGGCGCGACACCATGCTGTGGAGCTTGTTGACGTAGTCGGGGCCGTACTTGCGGCCCCATTTGATGCACAGCACGTTGACGGCTTGCACGTCGTCTCCTGCGGGGTGAAAAAACGGGTCCGCCCGGGTTGGGGCCGGGCGGACGGGGGGATCGGGGGAGTGTATCGGCTCTCAGCGGGCCAGCAAGGCGTCGATCGCCTGCAGATCGGCCGGCGTCAGTTCCCCGCTGGCCTGTCGCAGGCGCAGGCTGCCCAGCAGCACGTTGTAGCGCGCCTGGGCCAGGTCGCGCTTGGTCTGGAAGAGCTGGCTCTGCGCGTTGAGCACGTCGATGTTGATGCGCACGCCCACCTGGTAGCCCAATTGGTTGGCCTCCAGCGCGCTCTGGCTGGAGGTCTCGGCCGCCTCCAGTGCCTTCACCTGCCCCTGGCCCGAGACCACGCTCAGGAAAGCGCTGCGCGTGCGCAGGTCCACGGTGCGGCGCGCGGCGTCGAGGTCGGCGCGGGCCTTTTCCTCCAGTGCCAGCGTCTGCTTCACGCGGTTCTGGATGGCGTAGCCCGCGAACAGCGGCATGTTGAACTGCACGCCCACGCTGGCGTTGTTGCTGCGCACGTTGCCCGGCACGCCCTGGATGCCGGCCGGCCCGCGCGCCACCTGGTACTGACCCACCAGGTCCACCGTGGGCTTGTGGCCGGCCTCGGCGCGCTGCGTCTCCAGCTCGGCGATCTCCAGGTTGCGCCGCGCGCTCAGGATGGCGGGGTGGTTCTCGCCCGTGCGGTCCACCCAGGCCTGTGGCGTGGCGGGTTCCAGGGGCGGCAGGTTCAGGGGAGCGGCCAGGGGTAGCGGCGTCACGCCGCTGCGGCCCACCAATTGGTCGAGCGCGAGCTTCTTCACGCGCAGGTCGTTTTCGGCGGCGATCTCCTGCGCGGTCACCAGGTCGAAGCTGGCCTGGGCCTCGCGCGCGTCGGTCACGGTCGCCGTGCCGACCTCGAAGTTGCGTCGCGCGGCGGCGAGCTGTTGCTCCACCGCCGTCTTCTGCGCGCGCACGAAGGCGAGCGTGTCCTGCGCGGCCAGCACGTCGAAGTAGGCCTGCGAGGTGCGCACGATCAGGTCCTGCTCGGCCTGCACCAGCTGGGCCTGCGAGATGTCGCGCGAGAGATTGGCCTGGTCGTTGGCGAGCCGGTTGGCGGGCCGGTACAGCGGCTGGCTGGCCGACAGGGTCACGCTCTGGCTGTTGCTGGTGCCGTCGAGCAGGTTGTTGTCGCTGTCGCGGCGCGCCCAACTGGCGCCTGCGCCCAGGCCCACCTCGGGCAACAGGCCGGCGCGCGCCTGATCGGCCTGCGCCAGATTGGCCTCGTGCTGCGAGCGCGCGGCCAGGTAGGTGGCGTCGAAACCGCGCGCGGCCTCGAACAGCTGCGACAGGCTTTGCGCCTGCGCGGCGGATGCCGCCCCCAGGGCCATCAGCACGGCAAGCGTCAATGGGCGAAGGGGCGTGGCGAAGCGCATGGGAGGATCCTTGGGAGTTGATCAGTAGCGGGGGATCGACGGGTCGCGTTCCTGCGACCACAGATCGATGCCGCCGTGCACGTTGACGACGCGTGTGCGGCCCTGGTCCTGCAGGAACCGGGCCACCTGCGCGCTGCGGCCACCGTGGTGGCAGAGCACGGCGATGGGGCGGTCGTGGTCGAGCTCGGCCAGGCGCGCGGGCACGCTGCGCATGGGCATGGCCAGCAGCTCGTAGCCCGGGCCGCTCGCCACGCTGGCGGTCTGCAGTTCCCAGGGCTCGCGCACGTCCAGCAGCACCGGCGTGGCGCGGCCGTCCGCCGTTTCCTGGCGGATCCAGTCGTCGAGTTGGGCGGGGGTGATGGCTTGCATGCGCGGGCTCGCTTCAGAAACGGAAGCGCGAGGGCTCGGGGAAGTTGCGCAGGCGCGGCGCGACGGTGTCCCAGGGCTGCACGGTGCGGAAGTCGGCATCACCCGCGCGGGTGATGAAGGTGGCGCGCATCATGGGCTCGCTGCCGGTGATGACCGCGAGCCGGCCGCCCGGGGCCAGCAGGCCCAGCAGCGCGGGCGGCACCTCGGCCACCGAGCCGGCGAGCAGGATGGCGTCGTACGGGCCGTCGGCGCGACAGGCCGCGAAGTCGTTCGCGCAGGCGTCGGCCTGGCGCACCTCGACGTTGGTGATGCCGGCCTGCATCAGGCGCGTGCGCGCCTGAGAAGCCAGCGCGGGCTCGATCTCGAGCGACAGCACGCGCTGTGCCAGGCTGGCCATGAGGGCGGCGGTGTAGCCGCTGCCGGTGCCGATCTCCAGCACCTTGTCGGTGGGCTGCAGGGCGAGGTCTTGCACCAGGCGCGCCTGCACGCGCGGGGCGAGCATGCACTGGCCGTCCACCACGGGCTGCGTCAGGGGCAGTTCCATGTCGGTGAAGGCCAGGGCCCGGTGCGCGGTGGGTGCGAAGTCCTCGCGCCGCACGCGGGCCAGCAGATCGAGCACGCGGCCGTCGAGCACCTCCCAGGGGCGGATCTGCTGCTCGATCATGTTGAATCGGGCCTGTTCGAGGCGGTTCGCGGTGGTCATTTCAATTCTCCATAGGGGTCGGCACAACCGGCGGATTTTAGGAGGCGCCCTGTGACGCGCCGTCCGGTCGGGGTGTGACGGCGGGCGGCAGGCCGGCCTTGCGGCGCAGCCAGTTGGCGAAGTCGTCCAGGTAGCCGTAGACCACCGGCACCACCACCAGCGTGAGCAGCGAGGAGGTGATGACGCCGCCGATGACGGCCTGGCCCATGGGGGCGCGCTGCTCCGAGCCTTCGGTGAGCGCGAAGGCCAGCGGCACCATGCCGAAGACCATGGCCAGCGTGGTCATGAGGATGGGGCGCAGCCGCACCTTGGCCGCCAGCAGCAGGGCCTCGTCGCGCGGCAGCGGGGGGCCGCCGGCGCGCCCTTCGCGCGCGCGGATGGCGAAGTCCACCAGCAGGATGGCGTTCTTGGTCACCAGGCCCATGAGCAGCACGATGCCGATGATGGAGAACATGCTCATGGTGGAGCCGAACATCAGCAGCGCCAGCACCACGCCGATCAGCGTGAGCGGCAGCGAGGTCATCAGCGAGAGCGGCTGCAGGAAGCTCTGGAACTGGCTGGCCAGGATCATGTAGATGAAGATGATGGCCAGGGCCAGCGCCGACAGCGCGTAGCCGAAGGACTCCTGCATGTTCTTCGTCGAGCCGCTGAACTCGGTGCGGTAGCCCGGCGGCAGGGCGATGCCGCTGACGACGCGCTGGATCTCGGCCGAGACCTCGCCGGTGGAGCGGCCGTAGACGTTGGCGCTGAAGGACACCTCGCGCTTGAGGTTGCGGCGGTTGATCTGGTTCGGGCCCGTGGCCTCGACCACGTCGGCCACCTGGGACAGCGGCACGGTGCGCGCGCTGCCGTCGGCGGCGGCGCCCAGGTTCAGCGGCAGTTGCAGCAGGTCCTGCGTGCGCTGCCGCTGCGGCGGCGGCAGGCGCACCGTCACGTCGTAGGTTTCGCCGTTCTGCGCGCGCCAGTTGCCCACCGTGGTGCCCGCCACCAGCGTGCGCAGGCTGTTGCCAATGGCGTTCGTGGACAGACCCAGGTCGGAGGCGAGTTCGCGCTTGAGCACCACGTCCACCGTGGGCTTGTCGGGCTTGAGACTGGAGTCCAGGTCCACCAGGCCGACGATGGGACGCAGGCGTTCGGTGATGAGCGCGCTCAGGCGCTCCAGCTCGTCGAGGTCGTCGCCCTGCAGCGAGAACTCGATCTGCTTGCCGCCGCCCACCGCATCGAGCAGGCCCGCGTGCGTGACGGTGACGCCCGGCACCGCGCGCAGGCGCTCGCGCAGCGTGGCCGCCATGGCGACGGCGCTGAGCGCGCGTTCCTCGCGGTTCACCAGCCGCACGTAGGTGCTGGCGTACATGCTGCCCTGGGCGGCGCCGGTGTTGATGGTGGTGAGCGTGTAGCGCACCTCGGGGAACCCGCGCAGGATGGCCTCCACCTCGCGCGCCTTGGCCTCGGTGGCGACCAGGGAGGAGCCGACCGGCGTGTGGTAGCTGACCGAGGCCTCGGAAAAGTCGGCCTGCGGCACGAATTCGGAGCCCAGCAGCGGCAGCATGGCCAGGCTGCCGATGAAGGTGGCCAGGGCCAGACCCAGCGTGGCCAGCTTGTGCCGCAGCGACCAGCGCAGCGCACCCTGGTAGCCCTCGGCCAGGTCGTCCTGAAAGCGGTCGAACCAGTGCGTCACGCGGCCCAGGGTGCGGTCGTAAAGCGATCGCCCCGGTGGTTTGCCGTGCGCGTCGATGGCCGGGTCGTGCCACACGGACGACAGCATCGGGTCCAGCGTGAAGCTCACGAACATGGAAATCAGCACCGCCGCGACCATGGTGATGCCGAACTCGTGGAAGAACTTGCCGATGATGCCGCCCATGAAGCCGATGGGCAGGAACACCGCCACGATGGACAGGGTGGTGGCGAGCACGGCCAGGCCGATCTCCTGCGTGCCTTCCATGGCGGCCTGGTAGGGCGTCTTGCCCATCTGCACGTGGCGCACGATGTTCTCGAGCACCACGATGGCGTCGTCGATCAGCAGGCCGACCGAGAGCGTGAGCGCCATCAGCGTCATCATGTTGATCGTGAAGCCCAGCGCGTTCATCACGAAGAAGGTGCCGATGATGGCGATGGGCAGCGTGAGCCCGGTGATGACCGTGGAGCGCCAGGAGTTGAGGAACAGGAAGACGATGAGCACGGTGAGGATGGCGCCCTCGATCAGCGTCTGGCGCACGTTCTGCACCGACACACGGATCGGCCGCGCACCGTCCGCGATGGGCTCCAGGCGCACGCCCGGCGGCAGCTCGGGTTTCACCGCGCTCAGGGCCGCGTTGAGTCCGTCCACCACGGCGATGGTGTTCTCGTCCTGCGCCTTCTGCACCTGCAGCAGCAGGGTGCGCTGGCCGTTGTAGAGCGAGAGGCTTTCCACCTCCTGTGTGCCGTCGCTCACGCGCGCCACCTGGCCCAGGCGCACGGGAGAGCCGCCGCGGCGCGCGACGATGATGTCCTCGAAGTCGCGCGGGTTGTGCAGGCGGGACAGCACCTGCACGACGCGCTCGGATTCGCCGGCCTTGAGCGTGCCCACCGGCAGGTCCTGGTTCTCGCTGCGAACGGCGGCATTGACCTGCTCGGTGGTGACGCCCAGGGCCTGCATGGCCACCGGGTCGAGCTCGATGTTGATGGCGCGCCGCGTGGCACCGACCAGCGTGACCGAGCCCACGCCGCGCACGTTCTCCAGGCGCTTCTTGAGGACCTGGTCGGCCCAGGTGGACAGCTCCACGCCGGACGGCGTGCGGCCGTCCACCGCGTCGGGCACCACGGCCACGGACCAGATGGCGCGGCTGGCCGGATCGAAGCGCAGCACGCGCGGTTCGTCCACCTCGTCGCGCAGCAGCGGGCGCAGGATGCCGATCTTCTCGCGCACGTCGTCGGCGGCCTTGCGCCCGTCCACCGTGAGCTGGAACTCGATGATCACCACCGAGGTGCCCTCGTAGCTGCGCGAGGTGAGGCTGTTGACGCCGGCGATGGCGTTGACGGCTTCCTCGACCTTCTTCGTCACCTCGGACTCGACGATCTCGGGCGAGGCACCGGGGTAGGTGGTGGTCACCACCACCACGGGGAAGTCGATGTTGGGGAACTGGTCGACCTGCAGGCGCTGCAGCGAGAAGGCGCCCAGCACCACGAAGGCCAGCATGACCATGGTGGCGAACACCGGGTTGCGCAGCGAGACCTGGGTGAACCACATGGCCGGGCGTGCTCGCGGCGCTCAGGGCCTGGTGGCGGCCAGGTTCACGCGCGTGCCGTCGCGGATGGCGCCAGCCGTGGCGGCGAGCACGGTGTCGCCTTCGGCGAGCATGGGCACGGCCTGGTGCGGCACGCCGTCCACGCTGCCAGCGGGGGCAGGCGCCAGCGGCACGTGCTTCACCGCGCCGTCGCGCAGCACCTGCAGGTAGGGCTCGGGCTTGTCGTTGCGGATGGCCGAGACGGGCACGACGGATGCCTCGATGGCGCCGGCCACGATCTCGCCGCGCGCGAACAGGCCCTGGCGCATGCCCGGCACCGCGTTCAGGCGCAGGTAGACCAGCACGCTGCGGCTGCCAGCCTGCACGCTGGGGTTGATGCGCGCCACGGTGGCGGCCACCGGCTCGGCCAGGCCTTCCACGACCAGGCGCGCGCTCAGGCCCGTCTGGATGCGCGCGGCGTCGGCCGGACTCAAGGCGGCTTCCATTTCGAAGGCGGAGAGGTCCACCACCTCGAGCACGCGCGTGTCGACACCCACGCGCTCGCCGTTCTGCACCGGCCGCGCGGCGACCTGGCCCGCGATGGGCGAGCGCAGCACGGTGTCGGCGAGCGACTTGCGCGCGATGTCCAGGGCGGCCACGGCCGCGCGGTGCGTGGCCTCGGCCGCGGCGAGGTTGGCCTGCGAGGTTGCCAGCGCGGTGGCCGAGATGAAGCCCTGTTTCACCAGGGCCTGGTTGTTGTCCTGGTTGCGCTGCGCGATGCGCACTTGCGCCAGCGCGGATTCGGCCTGCTGTTCGGCCTGGCGCACGCGCGCCTGCGGCTCGGTGGGGTCGATGCGCGCGACCACCTCGTTGGCGGCCACGCTGTCGCCCTCGCGCTTGCTCAGCTCGCGCAACTCGCCGGCCACCCGGGCCTTGATGGCCACGGTCTGCAGCGCCTCCAGCGAGCCCGAGACCGCGGCGGTCTGTTGCAGCGGCAGGCGGCGCACGGTGATCAGGTCGCGCGCGGCGATCTCGTAGACCGGTGTGGTCTGCAGCGCCTCGGCGGCGGCGCGCGCCCGTTCGGCCTGGGTGCTGCGTTTGTCCAGCGCACGCACCACGCCCAGGGCCAGCGCGGCCACGGCCAGCACGGGCAGGGCCCAGTAGAGGGTCTTGCGAAGGCGCGAGGTGGTCATTGGGAAACCTTGGCTCGGTGCGCTGCGGTGCTCATGACAGGCGCTTGAGCATGCCGCTCAGGATCAGGTCGACCTGGGTGTCGATGAAGGTGAGCGGGTCGATCTGCTGCGAGGGCGGGGCGCAGGGCGTCATCGCGTGCTTCCACATCAGCAGGAAGATCATGGGCGCGACCAGGCTGTAGACGGCGTAGTCGAGCGGCATGTCGCGGAATTCGCCGCGGTCGATGCCGCGCTGCAGGATGCGGCGGATCAGTTCATGGCCGGGTGCCACCACCTCGTTCTGATAGAAGGTGGCGATCTCCGGAAAGGTGCTGGCCTCGGCCATCACCAGCTTGGTGATGCCGGAGGCGGGCGTCATGCCCACGCGCTCCCACCAGGTGTGCATGGCATAGCGCACCAGCTCCACGCTGTCGCCCTGGAATTCGGCCAGCTCGTCCGCCCATTCCGGGAAGCGCCCGGCCACGGTTTCACGCACCACGGCCTTGAACAGGTCTTCCTTGCTCGGGAAATACAGGAACAGGGTGCCCTTGGACACCCCGGCGCACGCGGCCACCTCTTCCACGCGGGTCGCGGCGAAGCCCTTCTCGACGAACAGGCTCAGCGCGGCCTCGATCAGCTCGCCCGGGCGCGCCTCCTTGCGGCGGGTGCGGCGCGGGGCCTCGGGCGGCAGGGTGGGGGCGGGGGAGGGCATCAGGTGGAAGTTACTGACCGGTGGGTTATTAATATACCCTACCCACCTTGCGCCCCGGTGTCGGGCTGGTAAAGCGGCGACGGCTTCCCGGCCGCCAGGCAGACGCACCCCGCGCGAAGGCGCTGGCCGGACGTCAGCCGAGCTTGATGCCCACGCGCGTGATCCGGTTCGCGTCGACCTCACGCACGCTCACCTCGGCCTTGCCGAGATGGGCCAGGTCACCCACCACGGGCGGGCGGTTGATCTCCTGGTGCAGCCAGCGCCCCACGCTCTGGTCCGATTCGCCCGGCACCGGCAGGCCATAGAAGCCGCACAGCGCCTCCAGCGGCGTGCTGGCGTCCAGCTCGAAGTCGCCGAACACCAGGCGCGCCTCCTCGGTGTCGTCCAGGTCGGGCAGGGCCACGTGCGTGTGGCGCGCCGCCAGGGCGATGGTCGAGCCCTGCAGCAGCAGCGAGGTCAGCACCACCACGAAGGCCACGTCGAGGAACTCGCGTGCGCCGGGCACGCCCGCCATCATGGGGAACACCGCGAGCACGATGGGCACGGCACCCCGCAGGCCCACCCAGGCGATGAAGCCGATCTCGCGCGGCGCGAAATGGAAGGGCATCAGACACAGCCAGACCGCCACCGGCCGGGCGACCAGCATCAGCACCATCGACACGCCCAGCGCCGGCAGCAGGGTGTCCACCATCTCGCTGGGCGTCACCAGCAGGCCCAGCAACAGGAACATGCCGGCCTGCGCGAGCCAGGCGTAGCCGTCCATGGCCGACAGCGAGGAGCGCACCAAGCGGCGCGCGCGGTTGCCGGCCACCACCCCCATCACGTAGACGGCCAGAAAGCCCGAGCCGCCGAGCCAGGTGGTGGCCGCGAACACGGCCAGTCCGCCCGAGACGATGAGCAGCGCGCGGATGCCGCCGCCGCCGTCGGCGCCGCGCCCCAGGCGCTTGAGCAGCTCGGCCAGGCCCCAGCCGCTGGCCAGGCCGGCCAGGGCGCCCCAGCCGAACTGCTGCACCAGCGACCAGGCGATGCCGCCCAGCGTGGCCTCGCCCGACGCGCCCGCGCCAGCCGCCAGCGCCACGCCGATGAAGGCCAGCGTGAGGTACACGGCCATCGGGTCGTTCATGCCCGATTCGATCTCCAGCGTCGCGGCCACGCGCTCGTTGAGCCGCACGCCCGAGGACTTGAGCAGCGCGAACACGGCGGCCGCGTCGGTGGAGCCCACGATGGCGCCCACCAGCAGCGCCATCGGCCAGGACAGGTCCAGCAGCCAGTGCGCCGCCGCGCCCGTGATGGCAGCGGAGATCAGCACCCCCAGGGTGGCCAGCAGGATCGAGGGTTTGAGGCCGGTGCGAAAGGTGCTCAGCTCGGTGCGCAGCCCGCCGTCGAGCAGGATGACCGCGAGCGCCACGTTGCCCACCCAGAACGCCAGGCGGAAGTCGTCGAAGCGCAGACCGCCAGGCCCGTCCTGTCCGGCCAGCATGCCCACCACCAGGAAGACCAGCAGAAAGGAAAAGCCCACGCGGGCGGAAAACACGCCGGCCAGCACGCTGATGAACACCAGCGCGGCGGCCGCGAGCAGCGGCAGGGACAGGAAGTCGAGCGAGAGCATCGTGCGCGCACGCTAGCAGAAAGCGTGCGCGCTGCGCCGCGGGGTAACCGGGGCCATGCTCGTATCATGTGTCCGTCGTTTGGAGGTGCCCCATGACCGATCCCGTTGTCGAACTCGCCGAACAGGCCCGCAGCTTGCCGGCCGACGAACGTTCACGGCTGGTGGAGCTGCTGCTGGAATCGCTCCACGAAGCGCCGCTGGCCGAAGTGGACGCCGCCTGGGCCAGGGAGATCGAGCGCCGTGTGGCGGCCCATGCGCGTGGCGAAGTCATCACCTACGCCGCTGAGGACGTCTTTGCCGAAGCTCGTCGCATCGCGCCGTGAAGCGGGTGCGCTTCACTCGGGAGGCGCGGGCCGAGTTGCTTGCCCAGACGGCCTACTACGAAACCCTTCGTCGAGGTCTGGGCGCGCGCTTTCGCTCCGAAGTGGAAGTCGCTGCCAAGCTGGCCCTGAGCTTTCCGGCGCACGGTAGGCCGGCGGTGGCCGGAACGAGGCGTCGACTCATTGCCGATTTCCCTTTCAAGATCTTCTATTCCGAGACCGACGAGGGCGTGCTGATTCATGCCGTGGCGGGTGATCAGCAGTTGCCCGAGTACTGGCTCAGCCGCCTTGCTCAGACCCGATGCCTGAGCGATGAATCCAGGGCCCCCCTGGCGCCACACGCCGGCCTGTTGACCTGCCGATCGGTGCAGGGCGCTGCGCGGATCACGCGCCGCAGCACCATCTGGCGCAGGGATCAGGGGCCAATGGAAGATCGTCTATCACCAGGGCACGCTCGTCAGCACCTGACGAGCGGCCTCAGTTGAACGCCGCGATGCCCGTGATCGCGCGGCCCAGGATCAGCGCGTGGATGTCGTGCGTGCCTTCGTAGGTGTTCACCACCTCGAGGTTGACCAGGTGGCGGGCCACGCCGAACTCGTCGCTGATGCCGTTGCCGCCCATCATGTCGCGCGCCAGGCGCGCGATGTCCAGCGCCTTGCCGCAACTGTTGCGCTTGAGGATGGAGGTGAGCTCCACGGGCGCCGTGCCCTCGTCCTTGAGCCGGCCCAGGCGTAGGCAGCCCTGCAGGCCCAGGCTGATCTCGGTGAGCATGTCGGCCAGCTTTTTCTGGATCAGCTGGTTGGCGGCCAGCGGGCGGCCGAACTGCTGGCGGTCCAGCACGTACTGGCGGGCGCGGAAGTAGCAGTCCTCGGCCGCGCCGAGCGCGCCCCAGGCGATGCCGTAGCGCGCGCTGTTGAGGCAGGTGAAGGGGCCCTTGAGACCGCGCACCTCGGGGAAGGCGTTCTCTTCGGGGCAGAACACGTTGTCCATCACGATCTCGCCGGTGATGGAGGCGCGCAGGCCCACCTTGCTGTGGATGGCGGGGGCGCTCAAACCCTTGGCGCCCTTGTCGAGGATGAAGCCGCGGATCGCGCCTTCGTCGTCCTTGGCCCACACCACGAAGACGTCGGCGATGGGGCTGTTGGTGATCCACATCTTGGCGCCCGAGAGGCTGTAGCCGCCGGCCACCTTCTTCGCGCGGGTGACCATGCTGCCGGGGTCGGAGCCGTGGTCGGGCTCGGTCAGGCCGAAGCAGCCGATCCATTCGCCGGTGGCGAGCTTCGGCAGGTACTTCTGCTTCTGCGCTTCGGTGCCGAACTCGTTGATCGGCACCATCACCAGCGAGCTCTGCACGCTCATCATGGAGCGGTAGCCGGAGTCGATGCGTTCGACCTCGCGCGCGACCAGGCCGTAGCAGACGTAGTTGAGGCCGGCGCCGCCGTAGGCTTCGGGAATGGTCACGCCCAGCAGGCCCAGCTCGCCCATCTCGCGGAAGATGGCCGGATCGGTGTTTTCCTTGCGGAAGGCCTCGGTCACGCGCGGCAGCAGGCGCTCCTGGCAGTAGGCGTGGGCGGCGTCGCGCACGGCGCGTTCGTCGTCGCTGAGCTGGCCGTCGAGGTGGAAGGGGTCTTCCCAGCTGAAGCTGGCTTTGGCCTTTTGGGGCGAGAGCATGGCGTGTCTCCGTGTGCGGTGGGCAATCCGGGGATTGTCCGCCCATGAGCCATAGCTGTCTAATATCGATCCTGTATTCAAGGATTCGAACGGCATATCGATGGAGTTTCGCCACCTGCGCTGTTTCCTGGCCCTGGCCGAGGAGCTGCACTTCGGCCGCGCCGCCGCGCGCCTGGCGATGACGCAGCCGCCGCTGTCGCTCAACATCCAGCAGCTGGAGGCCTCGGTGGGCGCGCCGCTGTTCGTGCGCAACAGCCGGGGCGTGGCGCTCACGCCGGCGGGCCTGGCCTTCGTGCCGCGCGCCCGTGCCCTGCTGGACGCCGCCGCCGGCGCGGCCCGCGAGGCGCGCGAGGTGGCGCAGGGCGTGAGCGGCCAGTTGCGCGTGGGCTTCGCGGGCACGGTGCTCTACCGGGGCCTGCCGCAGATCCTGCGCGGCTTCGCGCAGCGCCACCCGCGCCTGAAGCTGGTGCTGCGCGAGATGAGCTCCAGCGACCAGCTCATCGACCTGCAGCACGGGCGGCTGGAGGCCGGCTTCGTGCACACCCCGCGCGTGCCGCCGGGCTGCGCGCAGGTGCTGGTGTCGCGCCAGGCCTTCGTGGCCTGCGTGCCGGCGCAGCACCCGCTGGCGCGCAAGCGCCGCCTGGCCCCGGCCCTGCTGGCGGGCGAGCCCTTCGTGGCCATCTCGCGCGCCGTCTCGCCCGACTACCATGACCGCCTGCTCGCGCTCTGCGCCGACCACGGCTTCGAGCCCGACGTGCGCTTCGAGCTGCGGCACTGGCTCAGCGTGGTGTCGGTGGTGGCGCAGGGGCTGGGGGTGTCGCTGGTGCCGGCGGCGCTGCAGCAGGCGGGGTTGCCGGGCGCGGCTTTCGTGCCGCTGCAAGGGGATTCGCCGCCCTATGAGACGCGCTGCCTCTGGCGTGCGGGCACGGAAAGTGCCGCCCTGGCGGCATTCCTCGACGCCGTGCGGGGATTCGCTGCTCCCGCAGAATGAGCGGCTGCAAGAAATCCGGGCCTGCGCCGACTCAAGGGCATGCAAGGATCACAGGAGAGATGGATGAGCGACAAGCAGGTACTGGTGCTCGGTGGCGGCTGCTTCTGGTGCACCGAATCGGTCTACAAGGAAGTGCGCGGCGTGAGCGACGTGGAGTCGGGCTACAGCAACGGGCACGTGAAGCAGCCCAGCTACGAGCAGGTGTGCACCGGCAGCACGGGCCACAACGAGGTGGTGCGGTTGGAGTACGACCCGGATGAGGTGAGCACGCGCGAGTTGCTGGAGATCTTCTTCGTGGTGCACGACCCGACCACGCTGAACCGCCAGGGCAACGACGTGGGCACGCAGTACCGCAGCGGCATCTACTTCACCACGCCCGAGCAGCAGGCCGAGGCGCGGGCCATCATCGATGAGCTGACGAAGGACCAGGCCTTCGGCCGCCCGATCGTGACGGAGCTGAAGCCGCTGGAAAACTACTGGCCCGCCGAGGACTACCACCAGGACTTCTTCGAGCGCAATCCGCACCAGGGGTATTGCATGGCGGTGGCGGCGCCGAAGGTGGCCAAGTTCCGCAAGACCTTCGCGCGTTTGGCGAAGTAGGGCTGGGTCTGGGATTCGCAGATTTCACTCCACGACCTCGCGGCGCTCGCGGCCACTGGGTGCCCTGCTCCGCGAATGTCCCCCGCCAAGGGCTGCGCCCTTGGCTNNGCTCCTCCTTTATTTCGCTACGCAGGGCACCCAGCGTCCGCGAGCCGAAGAAGCGGTGGCGCGCCCACAGACCGAGTGCCAACGAGGTCGTCGGTGATCGGGTGTCCGGCGTAGCGACATAAAGGAGGAGGATCGGAGCGCGCCAGCGCTCCGATCCGGGGGACAGTCGCGGAGCCGGACACCCGGTCGCCGACGACCGGAGCAACCGGAGAAGGGGAGCCCCCGTCAGCGCCCCCGCCGCCACCGCGGCCAGAACACGATCACCGCCAAGCCCCCCAGCACCAGCGCACAGGCGCCCAGTTTCCACCCCGGCATCGCCTCCCCCAGGCTGAAGGCCGAGGCGCTCAGGCCGAACACCGGCACCAGCAGGGCCATCGGCGTCACCGTGGCCGCCGGGTGCCGCGCCAGCAGCCAGTTCCACGCACCGTAGCCGAACAGCGTGTTGCCGATGGCCTGCCACAGCACACTCGCCCACACCACGCCGTCGGCCGCGCGCATCGATTGAGCGATCAGCGCCGGCCCTTCCACCAGCAGCGAGATCACCAGCAGCGGCGGCACCGCGAACACACTGCTCCACACCATGAAGTGCAGCATGTTCACTTCGCCCAGCGTCTTCACCACCAGGTTGGCGCTCGCCCAGAAGAACGCCGCGCCGATCACCAGCCCCAGGCCCGCCATCGTCACCGTCGCGTCCAGGTTGGCGGCGATCAGACCCAGCCCGGCGATCGCCAGCAGCAGACCCGNNGACGCCAGGCCGGGCGAGATGCGGCCGTCGATGGCGAAGAACAGCAGGCCGAACTGGCCCGGGCCCAGCAGCACGCCCACGGCCGCCATGGACCGCCAGGTGGCGGCGGGACGCGGCACGAACAGCAGCCAGGGCAGGGCCGAGAGCGCGAAGCGCAGCGTGGCGAACAGGAAGGGCGGCAGGCCGTCCAGGCCCCAGCGGATCACGACGAAATTGGTGCCCCACACGGCCACGACGGCGAGGGCGAGCAACAGGTGGGAGGCAGGCAAGGGCAGGGCCGGGGGTGAGGGAGCGGGCAGTGTAGTCAGGCGGCAGAGGGCCCAGCGGCCGTGCCTTTCCATGGGGTTATTATTTGCAACTCAGTTGCGATATCAGGCCGCCGCGATGACCCGCTCCCCCACCGATGCCGACGCCGTCCCCGACCACCTGCAGGCCCGGCTGGAGGCCGCCGGTTTGCGCCGCACCCTGGCCACGCGCGCGGCGCTGGGGGTGTTCCTCGCGCGGCCGGGCCAGGGGCTCACGCACGCGCAGGTGCTGCAGGCCTTGCGTCAGCGCGGGCACGAGCCCAACCGCGTGACGCTCTATCGCCTGCTGGACCGCCTGGCCGCCTGCGCGGTGCTGGCGCGCCACAGCGACGACCGGGGCACCTGGCGCTACACGCTGCAAGGCGCGGGCGACGCGGCGCGGTCGCCCGCCACCGGCTGGCAGCCGCGCTTCGAATGCCGGCGCTGCGGACAGGACCGCGCGCTCGACGAGGCACCCGCCGCCGGCATGGCCTGGCTGCGCGAGCTGCGGCGCGCGCTGGCCCGACAGGGCGACGTGGTGGAGCGCGTGGAACTGGCCTTGCGCGGCGTGTGCGCGCCCTGCGCCGAGGCGGAGCGCGCCGCGTGATCCGCACGCGCGCGCTCGGTTTCGCGCNNGGGCGGCACGCTGGTGCTGCGCGGGGCCTCGGGCAGCGGCAAGTCCACGTGGCTGGCGCTGGCGGCGGGGCTCTTGACGCCCGGCGAAGGCACGGTCGAGGTGGCAGGGCAGTCGGTCGGCGCGCTGCGTGGCGCCGCGCGCGACGCCTGGCGCGGCGCCACCGTGGGTGTGCTGCCGCAGCGCCTGCACCTGAGCGCCGACCTCAGCGTGGCCGACAACCTGGCCCTGGCCTACCGCGCCGCCGGCCTGCCGGTGGACCGGCGCGCCATCGACGGGTTGCTGAGCGCCCTGGGCATCGAGGCCCTGCGCGAGCGCCGGCCCTCGGCCCTGTCGGGCGGACAGGCGCAGCGCGTGGCGCTGGCGCGTGCGCTGTTGCGGCGCCCGGCGCTGTTGCTGGCCGACGAGCCCACCGCGAGCCTGGACGACGCGGCCTGCGCCCAGGCGCTGGCCCTGCTGCGCGAGACCGCTCACCGCGCCGGCGCCACGCTGGTCGTCGCCACGCACGACGCGCGCGCGCTGGCCGTGTTCCACGGCGCGGCGGTGCTGGCGCTTGAGTCGGTGGGGGCGTCAGCATGACGACTGGCCTGCCGCGCCTGGCCTGGCAGTACCTGTGGGCGCGACCGCTCACCGCCGCGCTGAACCTGCTGCTGCTCACCCTGGGGCTGGCCTCGATCGCTTTTCTCGTCCTCGCGCGCGACCAGGTCGATCGTGCCTTCGAGCGCGACCTCGCCGGCATCGACGCGGTGGTGGGCGCCAAGGGCAGCCCGATGCAGCTCATCCTGGCCGGCGTGTTCCACCTGGACGTGCCGCCCGGCAACATCGCGCTGGCCGAGGCGCGGCGCATCGCCGAACACCCCCAGGTGGCGCAGTTCATCCCGCTGAGCCTGGGCGACAACCTGCAGGGCTGGCGCATCGTCGGCACCACGCCAGACTACCTCTCCCTCTACGGTGCCACGCTGGCGCGCGGCGCCTTGTGGCAAGCGCCCATGCAGGCCGTGCTGGGCGACGCGGTGGCGCGCGGCAGCGGCCTGGACCTTGGCGCCCGCTTCGTCGGTGCGCACGGCCTGGGCGCGGGCGGCGCGGTGCACGACAGCACGCCTTACGCCGTCACCGGTGTGCTGCGCCCCTGCGGCTGCGTGCTCGACCGGCTCGTGCTCACGGCCACCGAATCGGTCTGGTTCGTGCACGACGAGATGCACACCGACGAGGACCAGGGCGCCGAGGAGCGCGCCGAACTGCAGGCCGCATTGGACGCCGAGCGGGAAATCACCATCGGCCTGGTTCGCTACCGCAGCCCCTTGGCCGCCGCGGGCTTTCCGCGTTTCGTCAACAGCAACACGCCGCTGCAGGCGGCGGCGCCGGCCGTGGAGGTGACGCGCCTGCTGAGTCTGATCGGGCAGGGCACGCAGGTGCTGCGCGCGCTCGCGGGCGTGCTGCTCGTGGTGGCCGCGCTCTCCGTGTTCATCGCGCTCTGGAGCGCGGTGCGCGAACGCCGCGCCGACCTGGCCCTGCTGCGCCTGCTGGGTGCACCGCCGCGTCGCGTGGCCGCCCTGCTCCTGGCCGAGGCAGCCTGGCTGGCCGTGCTCGCCACGGCCTTGGGCCTGCTGGCCGCGCAGGGCCTGGCCGCCCTCGCCAGCCGCGGCTGGGGCGACGCGGCCCTCCCCACTTTGCTGCAGGCCGGCCACTGGCCCGCCGCCCTGGCCTGGGTGCCCCTGCTGGCCCTGGGCGCGGCCTTGCTGGCCGCGGTGCTGCCCGCCATCGCCGCCTACCGCGCCGACGTTCACACCCTTCTCAACCCCCGGAGCTGATCCATGAAAGCACCCATCACCACCACCCTGTTCGCCGTCCTGCTGAGCGCCGGCGCCGCCTTCGCTCAACACTCCGACAAGGAAACCCGGGAGGACATCCAGCGCCACCGCGCCATGGCCGCGGCACACGAGGGCGCGGCCAAGTGCCTGGAGGCGGGCAAGGGCGAAAAGGTCTGCATGGCGGAACTCGCGGTCGCTTGCAAGGGTCTCGCCTTGGGCAAATACTGCGGCATGCGACACGCGCATTGAGGGCCACCCCCGCCGCGCTGCGCGCGACCCCCTGAAAGGGGGCGACGCCTGCGGCCCGGCAAAGCCGGTTCCGCGGCACCCTCGGTCAGACCTCTTCGCTCCGCCATTCATGCATCCGTACCGACGTCACCTTCTGCTGAACTTGGCCGCACTGGCCTCGGGGCCGGCTTTCGCGCAGGTGCTGGGTTCGCCGCTGGGCGCACCGCCCGCCGATGGTGCCGGCGCGGGCCCGCTGGGCCTGCCGCACGGCCAGGGCGCGGGTGTGCACAGCCCGCAAAGCCCCATCGCGCCGCTGCCCAAACGCGACGACGTGGTGGCCTGGTCGCTGCTCACCGACGTGAAGACCGCAGTGAAGACCGTGTCCAAACGCAAGCGCGTCGTGCCGGTCTACCCGCCCGAGGTGCGTGCGCTCGACCAGCGCCGCCTCAAGCTGCATGGCTTCATGCTGCCGCTGGAGCCGGGCGAGAATCAGCGCCATTTCCTGCTGGCCTCGGTGCCGCTCACCTGCTCGTTCTGCACGCCGGGCGGCGCCGAGAGCCTGGTGGAGGTGCGCACGAAAACACCCGTCAAGTACCGGCTCGAGGCGGTGGTGGTCGAGGGGAAGTTTCACGTGCTCGACAACGATCCCTACGGCCTGTACTACCGCCTGAGCGAGGCCGAGGGCAGCCGCTGAAGCGGCCGGGTGGCGCGGGCCCGGGCGATACCATCCCCGGGTGAACCTCGCCCAGCACCCCCTTTTCGTCTCCCTCACGCCCGTCTTCCTGCTCATCGCGCTGGGCTACCTGGCGGGGCGGCGCGAGTGGATACGCGACTCGGCGGTCAAGGACCTGTCCAACCTGGTGTTCCTGCTGCTCATCCCGGCGCTGCTGTTCCGCACCATGGCCTCGGTGCACCTGGAAGTGCTGGACCTGCGCCCCGTGCTGGCCTACTTCCCCGTGGTGGTGCTGGTGCTCTTCGCCATCGTTGCCTGGCGCGGCTTCAGCCGCGAGAGCGTGGTGATCGCCATGGCCAGCGTGTTTTCCAACATGGTGATGATCGGCATCACCCTGGCCGAGCTGGCCTATGGCAAGTCCGCGCTGGTGACCATGCTCACCCTGGTGTCGGTGCACGCGCTCATCCTGCTCAGCGTGGGTTCTGTGGTGCTGGAACTGGTCGTGGCGCGCGAGGCGCGCGAGCGCGGTGAGGCCGCGCCGCCCTTGTGGGCCACGCTGGGCTCGGTGATCAAGGGCACGCTCATCCACCCCATTCCCCTGCCCATCCTGAGTGGCCTGCTGTTCGCGCAGTCGGGCTGGTCCTTGCCGGTGGTGATCGACAAGCCGCTGCAATTGCTGGGCAGCGCCTTCGGTCCGATCGCCCTGGTGCTGGTGGGCGTGAGCCTGGCGCGCACGCCGCTGGCCGGGCACTGGCGGCCGGCCTTCGGCGTGGTGCTGGTCAAGAACCTGCTGCTCCCGCTGCTGGTGGGCCTGTCGGCCTGGGGCCTGGGCATCACCGGGCTGCCGCTCACGGTGATGGTGGTGGCCGCTGCCCTGCCGGTGGGGGCCAACGTCTTCCTGTTCGCCCAGCGCTACGACACGGCGCAGGCGCTCACCATCGCCGCCACCGGCCTCACCACGGTGATGGCGCTGTTCACACTGAGCCTGGTGATGACGGCAATGGCCTGGCTCAATCCGCTGGGCGGCTGATCACTGGCTGATCTTGCGCGCCTCTTCGACCTGGTATTCGAAGTAGCGCTGGAAGCCGAAGGCCAGGCTGCCCATGAAGGCGATGGTGCCCACGAGCAGCGAGAGCACCAGCGCGATGACGGTGAGCCAGTTGGTGTGCCCGGCTGTTCCGCCGGGGCTGGCGGGGTTGAACCAGCGGTCCCATTTCCCGGCGTCGGCCAGCGCGTAGACGATGCCCGTGAGGCAGGCCGCCGCGATGCTCAGGCCCAGCAGCGGGATCAGCACCCAGGACAGCTTGTCGTCCTGCCCGTGGGCCAGCACGCGCTCCACGCCGTACCAGCCCAGCGCGGTGGGCAGCGGGTGCAACCAACCCACCCAGTCGCCCAGGCCGCGCAGGTAGAAGCGGTGCAGGCCCAGGGCGCCACCGATGAGCGCCAGCCACACGGCCAGGGTCTTGTTCTTGCGTCGCGTCACGCTCAGCCCTCCTGAGGCGGCGCGTGGTGCGCCTCGCCCAGGGGCTTTTCCATGATCACGATGTCCAGCCAGCGGCCGAACTTCCAGCCGCAGGCCTGAACCGTGCCCACCGGCGTGAAGCCCAGCGCGCGGTGCACGCCGATGGAGCCGGCATTGGCCGAATCGCCGATCACCGCCATGACCTTGCGGATGCCCGCGCGCTGCAGCACGGCGAGCAGCTCGGCCAGCAGCAGCCGGCCCAGGCCCTTGCCTGCCGCCTCGGGGGCCAGGTAGATCGAGTCCTCCACCGAGAAGCGATAGGCCGGGCGCGGCTTGAACCAGTTGCCGTAGGCGTAGCCGAGCACCTGGCCGCTTTCCTCCACCACCAGCCAGGGCAGGCCCTTGCCCAGCGCGTCGGCGCGGCGCTGGGCCATCTCGGCCTCGGTGGGCGGGGTGGTTTCGAAGGTGCCGGTGCCGTGCAGCACGTGGTGGGCGTAGATGCGGGTGATGGCGGCGAGGTCGTCGTCGGTGCTGGGGCGGATCAGGGGCATGGGCGGAAGCCGGAGGCGAGGGGGTGTCGAGTGATGGGGCAGCGGGCTATAATCGCCGGCTTTGCGGTGTTTCGCTGGCCGGGTGGTCAGTCGTGTGTCTCAAGCGCCGCAGGAAATCGAGCAGCGGATCGAAAGATCCGGCGGCACCCCGGAAGTCCCGGATCGTGCCCAACCACCCGAAGGATAAATCATGGTCGTCATTCGACTCTCCCGCGGCGGCGCCAAGGCCCGTCCGTTCTACACCATCGTCGCCGCCGACAAGCGCTCGCGTCGCGATGGCAATTTCATCGAACGCCTGGGTTTCTACAACCCCAACGCCAAGGGCGGCGAAGAGAAGCTGCGCATCGCCAGCGACCGCCTGAACTACTGGCTCGGCGTCGGCGCCACCCCGTCCGACACGGTCGCGCGCCTGGTCAAGGAAGCCAAGGCCGCCGCCCCGGCCGCCTGATCGCCACCATGTCCGCGGCCCTGGTCGCGTCGGCCCTGCCGGCCGATGCCGTCGAACTGGGCCGCATCCAGGACGCCTGGGGCATCAAGGGCTGGGTCCGCATCCAGCCCCACAGCGCCGACACCGACGCGCTGTTCGCCAGCCGAGACTGGTTTCTTCAGCCGCCCGAAGCCCGCTTCGCGCGCGGCTTTTCCGTTTTCAAGGGCTGCGTCGTCCTGCGCGTGGCCGAGCTCAAGGCGCATGCCGAGGGACTCGTCGCGCGAATCGAAGGCATCGACGACCGCAACCTCGCCGAGTCGCTCAAGGGCTGCCGCATCTCCCTGCCGCGCAGCGCATTCCCCGAGCCCGAGGCCGGTGAGTTCTACTGGGTCGACCTGATCGGCCTCACGGTGGTCAACCGCGAGGGCGAGGAGCTCGGCGTGGTGCGCGACCTCATGAGCACCGGGCCGACTTCGGTGCTGGTGCTTGAATACCTCGAGACCGTGGACGGCGAGGAGCGCAGCGCCGAGCGGATGATTCCCTTCGTGGCCGCGTACATCGACGACGTGGACCGCGCGGCGCGTCGCATCACCGCCGACTGGCAAAAAGACTATTGAGCCAGGGCGCCCATGCGCTTCGATGTCGTCACCCTGTTCCCCGAGCTGTTCGAGCCCTTCCTCGCGCACGGCATCAACCGCCGCGCCTTCGAGTCGAAGCAGGTCGACGTGCGCCTTTGGAACCCGCGCGATTTCGCCGAGGGCAACTACCGCCGCGTGGACGACCGGCCCTTCGGTGGTGGGCCGGGCATGGTGATGATGGCCGAGCCCCTGTGGCGCTGCCTGCAGGCGATCCGCGCCGAGCGCGCCGAGCCAGAGGACGCACGCGCCCCGGTGGTGCTGTTCTCGCCCGTGGGCGACCGGCTGGACCACGCGGGCATCGCGCGGTGGGCCGATGCGCCGCAGGGTGCCGTGCTGGTGTGCGGGCGCTACGAAGGCATCGACCAGCGCTTCATCGACGCCTGCGTGGACCTGCAGCTCAGCCTGGGCGACTTCGTGCTCTCGGGAGGTGAAATCCCGGCCATGGCCCTGCTGGACGCCGTGGCGCGCCTGCAGCCCGGCGTGCTGGGCGACGAAGGCAGCCACCAGCAGGACAGCTTCAACCCCGCGCTGGATGGCCTGCTGGACAGCCCGCACTTCACCCGACCCGAGGTCTGGCACGGCCCCGACGGTCCCCTGGGCGTGCCGCCGGTGCTGCTGGGCGGCCACCACGAGCGCATCGAGCGCCACCGGCGCGAGCAGCGCCTGGCCCTGACCGCCCGCCAGCGGCCCGACCTGATCGCCAGGGCCCGGGCCGAGGGCCGCCTGGGGCCGGACGACGAGCGCTTCCTGCGCGGCCTGGGTTGAGCCTGTCTGCCCCGGCTTGGTCTGGCAGGACCGGTCTGGCTATAATGGTGGGCTTTTCGATCCTCTGGCCGGCCGCCGCGACCGTTGGGTAAGTCAGTTCTGACTTCACGGATTCGCGGCCTTTAGTGCAGCGCGGCCACGATCGTGGAACAGGAACCATGAACCTCATCCAGACCCTCGAGCAGGAAGAGATTGCCCGCCTCGGCAAGACCATCCCGCCCTTCGCCCCTGGCGACACCGTGATCGTCAGCGTCAACGTCATCGAAGGCACCCGCAAGCGCGTGCAGGCCTACGAAGGCGTCGTGATCGCCCGTCGCAACCGCGGCCTGAACTCCAGCTTCATCGTCCGCAAGATCTCCAGCGGCGAAGGCGTGGAGCGCACCTTCCCCCTGTACAGCCCGCTGATCGCCAAGATCGAGGTCAAGCGCCGCGGCGACGTGCGCCGCGCCAAGCTGTACTACCTGCGCGAGCGCAGCGGCAAGTCGGCCCGCATCAAGGAAAAGCTGGGCGCCTGATCCGGCCTCCCGCAACAAGCCGCTCCCCGGAGCGGCTTTTTTGTCGCCGCTGCGTCCATTCGTCCATGACCGAGCCCGTCGTCCGCCTCCCGCCCTTCGATCCGCGCACCGTGCCCGTGGTGGCCACGGGTGCGAGCGAGGGCCTGCTGCCGGCGGCCGCGCACCGGCTCACCCCGGACGGCCTGCGCGCCCTGTTCGAGGCACCCCCGATCTGGACACCCGAGTTCGTGCGCGAACGGCGCTTCGCCGACCGTGAGCCGGCCGACGCGGCCGTGCTGCTGCCGCTGGTGGTGCGCGACGAACTCCACCTGCTGCTCACCCAGCGCACCGCCACCTTGTCCACCCATTCGGGCCAGATCGCGTTCCCGGGTGGCAAGGTCGACCCGGAAGACGCCGACGCCATCGCCGCCGCGCTGCGCGAGGCGGACGAAGAAATCGGTCTGCCGCCGCAAAGCGTCGAAGTGCTGGGCACCCTGCCGGTCTACATCACCGGCACGGCCTTCCACGTGACCCCGGTGGTGGGCCTCGTTCAGCCGGGCTTCTCGCTGCGTCCCAACCCGCACGAGGTGGACGACGTCTTCGAGGTGCCGCTGCGTTTCCTGATGGACCCGCGCCACCACCGACGCCACCTCATGGAGTTCGGCGGTGCCGTGCGCGAGTGGTACTCCATGCCCTGGCACGACGGCCAGCACGAGCGCTTCATCTGGGGTGCCACGGCCGGCATGCTGCGCAACCTGTACCGCTTGCTCACCGCCTGAGTCGCGCGCGGCGAAGGCCTGGGCCTGCGTGCCCACTATCATCGGCCCCATGGGTTTCCTGGCCATCCTGCTGGCGCTGCTCATCGAGCAGGCCCGTCCCCTGTCGTTCAACAACCCCGTGCACGCCGGACTGCGTGCCTGGGGCCGTGGCGTGCGCCGCAACCTCGACGCGGGCCAGTCCTCGCACGGCTGGCTGGCCTGGCTGCTGGCCGTGGGTGTGCCGTCGGCGCTGGCGGCGCTGATCTACCACGGGCTCTGGGAACTCAGCGGCGTGTTGTCCTTCGTGTGGACGGTGGCCGTGCTCTACGTGACGCTGGGTTTTCGCCAGTTCAGCCACCATTTCAGCGAGATCCGCCGCAGCCTTGAGGACGGTGACGAGCGGGCCGCGCGCGAGCAACTGGCGCAGTGGCTGCGCGTGGACGCCAGCGCGCTGCCGCGCACCGAGCTGCTGCGCCAGGTGATCGAGCATTCCGTGCTGGCCGCGCACCGACACGTGTTCGGTGTGTTCGTGTGTTTCCTGCTGTTCTGGGTGATCGGCCTGGGCCCGGCGGGAGCGGTGTTCTACCGGCTGGCCGAATACCTGTCGCGCAACTGGCGCGCGCGTGCGGACGGCACACCCAGTGAAGCGCTTCGCCGCGCCGCGGCCACCGCCTGGCGCTGGATCGACCACGTGCCCGCGCGCATCACGGCGCTGGGCTTCGCGGTGGTGGGCAACTTCGAGGAGGCGGTGGCCAGCTGGCGTGCCGATGCCGAGCAGTTCGCACCGGGCAGTGACGGCGTGGTGCTGGCGGCCACCTCGGGCGCCATCAACGTGCGGCTGACCCCGCAGGACCCGGCCGCCCCGCCGCCGGACGACACCGATCCCGGTGCGCGCCCCGAGCCTCAACTGGCCCACTTGGGCAGTGTGGTCGGTCTGGTGTGGCGCGCGGTGGTGCTGTGGATGCTGCTGCTGGCGCTGTTGACGCTGGCCCGGGTGTAGGAAGGCGCGGTCCAAGACACCGCGGAACCGGCTTTGCCGGGCCGCTGGTGTGCCCCTTGAGGGGGCGCGCGAAGCGCGGCGGGGTGGTCTGTCAATACGTCCGCTTGTTTGCCAGCTCGTCGAACAGTTCGTTGTAGAGCCGGTAGCGGACTTCGTCGATGGCCAGGGGGTCGCTCGCGGGATCGGCGCCCACGTGCGAGCGCACGCCGCAGCCCGGCTCATGCCGGTGCGTGCAGTTGTAGAAGCGGCAGTCGCCCAGGGTGGCGCGCAGGTCGGGCATGAGCTGCGCGAGGTGCTCGGCTTCCAGGTGGTGCAGGCCGAACTCCTGAAAGCCCGGCGAATCGATGAGCGCGCTTTCCCGCGCGGCGTCGAGCCAGTACCAGGTGGTGCTGGTGGTGGTGTGGCGCCCGGTATTGAGGGCGCGCGAAATCTCGCCGGTCTGGGCACCGGCCTCGGGCACCAGTCGGTTCACCAGCGTGCTCTTGCCCACGCCCGAGGGGCCCAGCACCAGGGTGTGGCGGCCCGCCAGGCGTTCGCGCAAGGCGTCCAGGCCCTGGCCCTGCTGGAGGCCCAGCGGCAACACGGGGGTGCCCATGCGCCGGTAGGCCGCGAGCCGCGCCCAGGCCTGCTCGAACGCCTCGCCCAGGTCCTGCTTGTTGAGCACGATGAAGGCACTGATGCCCTCGGCCTCGGCCGCGAGCAGGGCGCGCGTGAGCTGGCTTTCGGAGAACACGGGCTCGGCCGCCAGCAGGATCAGCACCTGGTCGAGGTTGGCCGCGAAGGCCTTGGTGCGCATGTCGTCCTGTCGGTAGAACAGGTTGCGCCGCGTCTCGATGCGCTCGATGCTGCCCTCGTCGCCGCTGCGCTGCCAGGCGACGATGTCGCCCACCACCACCGCGCTCTTCTTGCCGCGCGGGTGGCACAGGGTGCGCTGCCCGTCTTCGCCCTCCACCAGGCAGTGGCGGCCGTGCGCCGCCACCACGCGAGCGAGCTGCGTGCCGCCCATCAGGTCGCGAGCAAGGCGTTGACCGCCGCCGCGCAGTGGAAGTCGCTGACCGAGATGCCGTTCACATCGTGCGTGTTGAAGCGCAGGGTGCAGCGGTTGTAGCCGAAGGCCGTGTCGGGGTGGTGGTCCTCGCGGTGGGCGATCCAGGCCATGGCGTTCACGAAGGCCAGGGTCTCGTGGTAGTTGGCGAACCTGAAGGTGCGCTCGATGGCGCCGTCGATGAGCTTCCAGCCATCGGGCTCGCTGCCGTTGAGCTGGCTGAGCTGGGTGACGATCTCGGTGGCGTTGAGCGCGCGGCGGTTCTGGTGGATGGGGTTCATGGTCGGGCGCTCTCAGGCGGTTTGCAATCGCGCCAGGCGTTCGCTGGCGGGGGGGTGGGAATAGTAGAAGCGCGCGTACAGCGGGTCGGGCGTGAGCGTGCTGGCGTTGTCCTTGTAGAGCTTGAGCAGGGCGCTGGCGAGGTCGTTGCCGCGCGTCTTCTCCTTCGCGAAGGCGTCGGCCTCGAACTCGTGCTTGCGCGACAACTGCGCGGCCAATGGCGACAGGAAGTAGGTGAACAGCGGCACCGCCAGCAGGAACAGGATCAGCGCGAGCGCGTCGTTGGGCGCAGCCAGGTCGGGCTCCACGCCGAGGCCTGTGTAGAACCAGGCCTGCGAGGCCGCCCAGCCCAGGGCCGCGAACCCCACGAAGCTGAGGCCGAACAGCATCACCACGCGCTGCGTGATGTGGCGCAGGCGGTAGTGGCCCAGCTCGTGTGCCAGCACGGCGTCGATCTCGTCGGGCGTGAGCTGTTGAAGCAGGGTGTCGAAGAACACCACGCGCTTGGCCGCACCGAAGCCCGTGAAGTAGGCATTGGCATGCGCGCTGCGCTTGCTGCCGTCCATCACAAACAGGCCCTGGGCGGAGAAGCCGCAGCGCGCCATGAGCGCGTTCACGCGGTCTTTCACGGCCTCGTCGGTCAGCGGCTCGAACTTGTTGAACAGCGGCGCGATGAGCGTGGGGTACAGCACCAGCGCGAGCAGGTTGAACACCATCCACACGCCCCAGGCCCACAGCCACCAGGTGTCGCCGGCCGCGCCCATGAGCCAGAGCACCAGCGCGGCCAGCGGCAGGCCGATGGCCGCGCCCAGCAGGCCGCCCTTGAGGCCATCGGCGATCCACAGGCCGAGGCTGGTCTTGTTGAAGCCGAAGCGTTCCTCGAGCCGGAACGTGGCGTACCAGGAGAAGGGCAGGCCCAGCAGGCCGCCGATGAGCGCAAAGGCGGCGATCAGCGCCAGTTGCTGCCAAAGGCCCGGGCCCATGACGTCCAGCAGCGCCAGGTTGAGGGCGTTCAGGCCGCCCAACAGCGTCCAGCCGATGAGCACGGCGGTTTCGAAGGCAGTGCCCAGCAGGCCGAAGCGCGCCTTGGCGATGGTGTAGTCGGCGGCCTTGCGGTGCGCCTCCAGCGGGACGGTGGCGTCGAACGGCGCGGGCACGAGGTCGCGGTGGCGGGCCACGTGGCGGATCTGCCGGCTGGCCAGCGCGAAGCGCGTGAGCAGGCCCAGCACCAGCAGGGCACAGAAAACGGCGGTGAAGGCGAGGGAGGCGGTGTCCATGAAGGCGCCAGTCTACCGGCGCCCATGCGCCAGCGCCGGGGCCGGCTCGGGCCGATGACGGAGAATCGCGCCATGAGTTCGAATCCCGCCGACATCACCGCCCCCGAAATGCCCTCGCTCGCCAAGAACGACCAGAACCTGGTCTGGATCGACTGCGAGATGAGCGGGCTGGACCCCGAGAAGGAGCGGCTGCTGGAGATCGCGGTCGTGATCACCGGCCCCCAGCTCACGCCCCGCATCGAAGGGCCGGTGATCGTGATCCACCAGAGCGATGCCGTGCTCGATGCCATGGACGCCTGGAACAAGGGCACACACGGCCGCAGTGGCCTCGTCGACAAGGTGCGCGCCAGCACCGTGAGCGAGGCCGAGGCCGAGCAGCAGCTCATCGACTTCATTGCCCGCTACGTGCCCAAGCAGGCCTCTCCGCTGTGCGGTAACACCATCGGGCAGGACCGCCGCTTCCTCGTGAAGTACATGCCCCGTCTCGAGGCCTATCTGCACTACCGCAATGTCGACGTGAGCACGCTGAAGGAACTGGCCAAGCGCTGGCGGCCCGAGGTGGTCGACGCCTTCAAGAAGCGCCAGATGCACACCGCGCTGGCCGACGTGCACGAATCCATCGACGAGCTCGAGCACTACCGCGCGCAGTTCCTGCGTTGAACCGCCCCTGGCACGCCGCCTGCCGGGTACGCCGCCCGCAGGCTTGCATGACAATAGCGTGACTTTCACGCCAAATTCACATGAAGAAGAAGTCCCGCCCCTTCGTCGAACGCCACTTCGAGGCGCTGCAACTGGCCACCGCGGTGGCCTTTCTCTTGCTGGTGGGACTGTACGCCTCGCTGACCGGGGCGGCCGACGCCGGCTTGAGCCGCACCGCCGTGTGGTTGCTCATCATCGCGGCGGCGGTGGGCGCCTACATGGCCATGAACATCGGCGCCAACGACGTGGCCAACAACATGGGCCCGGCGGTCGGATCCGGGGCCATGACCATGGGCTGGGCGATCATCGTCGCCGCGGTGTTCGAGGCGCTGGGCGCCATCGTCGCCGGGGGGGAGGTGGTCAGCACCATCAAGGGCGGCATCATCGACCCGGCCGACATCGCGGATCCCACGCTGTTCGCCTGGGTGATGTTTGCCGCACTGCTGGCTGGGGCCCTGTGGCTCAACCTGGCCACGGCGCTGGGCGCGCCGGTGTCCACCACGCACTCCATCATCGGTGCCGTCATGGGCGCGGGCATCGCCGCGGGCGGCTGGGGTCTGGTGCACTGGCCCACCATCGGCGCCATCGTGGCGAGCTGGGTCATCTCGCCGCTGGCCGGCGCGCTGTTCGCCGCCGCATTCCTCTACCTCATCAAGCGCAGCGTGACCTACCGCACCGAGAAGACCGAGGCCGCGGCGCGCGTCGTGCCCGTGCTGATCGCGCTGATGGTGTGGTCCTACACCACCTACATGCTGCTCAAGGGCCTGAGCCAGATCGTCAAGGTGTCCTTCCCGGTGGCGCTGATCGCCGGACTGGCCGTGGCAGCGCTGGTCTGGGCACTCGTTCGCCGCCCCATCGATCGCGCCGCGCGCCAACAGGAGAACTCCAAGGACGGCGTGAACCAGCTCTTCACCTGGCCGCTGGTCTGTTCGGCCGCGTTGCTGAGCTTCGCGCACGGCGCCAACGACGTGGCCAATGCCGTGGGCCCGCTGGCCGCCATCTACGAGGCCGTGAAGGAAGGCGCCATCGCCTCCACCGCGGGCACGCCGATGTGGATCATGGTGCTGGGCGCGCTGGGCCTGTCGGTGGGGCTGGGGCTCTACGGCGCCAAGCTCATTCGCACCGTGGGCAAGGAAATCACCGAACTCGACCAGATGCGTGCCTACTCCATCGCCATGGCCGCCACGCTCACGGTGATCGTGGCTTCGCAACTGGGCATGCCGGTGTCCACCACCCACATCTCCATCGGCGCGGTCTTCGGCGTCGGGTTCCTGCGCGAACTGCTCAAGGTCAACTACGCCAAGATGGAGGCCGTGGTGCGCGCCGGGCACCAGGGCGCTGACCGCGAGGAGGTCGAGGCCTACATGCAGCGCTTCGAGTCCGCCGAGGTACAGGAGAAGAAGCAGATGCTGGCCGACATGAAGCAGCGCGCCAAGGTGCGCGGGCTGGATGGCGCGGTGTTCGACAAGGGTGAGCGCAAGGCCTTCAAGAAGGCCTACAAGAAGGAAATCGTCAAGCGCTCGGTGGTCATGCGCATCGTGGCGGCCTGGATCGTCACCGTGCCCGCCACGGCCGTGCTGGCCGCGCTGCTGTTCCACCTGGTCGCGGCCGTCATGGCCTGATCAGGGCTTGGGGTTTTCCCGGATCTGTGCGAGAATCGCGGGCTTCGCTGGCAACGGCGAAGCCCTTTGTGCATTGGCCTCACACACCCGGCCCCCGAACACCGCCCGCCACCCGCGCGAGCGAGCAGGGGCCACCGCTTCCGGGCGGACCGTTTGTGGTTGATGTTGTGTAACCACGAACGGATCCGACGCCCCGGGGCTTGAATCCCCTTCGCGCGGCATTCGGTCATTGGCGCCCCATTCCTTTGCGGGGCGCAGGAACGAACATGAGCGACGCTTTCGAAGCGCGCGGCGAGACCTCGCCCGCGATCTCTCCCGAACAACAACAGCAGGCCCCGGCGGACGCCAGCGCCTTCGCCGCGCTGGGCCTGGCCCCCGAACTCGTGTCGGCCGTGGCCGACCTGGGCTACACCCAGCCCACGGCCGTGCAGGCCAAGGTCATGCCGCTGGCCATCAAGGCCGAAGGCGCCGAGCGCTACGCCGACCTGATGGTGTCCAGCCAGACCGGCAGCGGCAAAACGGCGGCGTTCCTGCTGCCGGTGCTGCACACCCTCATCCAGCAGCAGGCCGCGCGTGAAGCGGCCGAGCGCGCCGAGCGCGAGCGCCTGGCGGCCGAGGCCGCCGCGCGCGGCGAGGCGCCGCCCAAGGCGCCCAAGCGCAAGAACCCGCTGCTTCCGCGCCACTTCAAGCCCGCCACGCCCGGCGCCCTGGTGCTGTGCCCCACGCGCGAACTCGCGCAACAGGTCGCGCACGACGCCATCGACCTGGTGCGCCACTGCCGTGGTCTGCGCATCGCCAGCGTGGTGGGGGGCATGCCCTACCAGCTGCAGATCGCCAAGCTGCAGAACGCCGACCTCGTGGTGGCCACGCCGGGCCGCCTGCTGGACCTGCAGCGCTCCATGCAGCTCAAGCTCGACCAGGTGCAGTTCCTCGTCGTCGACGAAGCCGACCGCATGCTCGACCTGGGCTTCTCCGACGACCTCGCCGAGATCAACGCGCTGACCGCGCAGCGCCGCCAGACCATGATGTTCAGCGCCACCTTCGCGCCGCGCATCCAGCAGCTCGCCATGCGCGTGATGCACGACAACGGCAAGCACGTGCAGAAGGTGCAGATCGACAGCCCGCAGGAGCAGCACGCCAACATCAAGCAGGTGCTGTTCTGGGCCGACCACGCCGAGCACAAGCGCAAGCTGCTCGACCACTGGCTGCGCGATGCCTCGATCAACCAGGCCATCGTGTTCGCCAGCACGCAGATCGAATGCGACGGTCTGGCCGGCGAACTGCAGCAGGCCGGCTTCGCGGCCGTGGCGCTGCACGGCGCGCTGAGCCAGGGCCTGCGCAACCGCCGCCTGATGGCACTGCGCAACGGCCAGGTGCAGATCCTCGTGGCCACCGACGTCGCCGCGCGCGGCATCGACGTGCCCACCATCACCCACGTCTTCAACTTCGGCCTGCCGATGAAGGCCGAGGACTACACGCACCGCATCGGCCGCACCGGCCGCGCGGGCCGCGACGGCCTGGCCGTCACCTTCGCCGAGTTCCGCGACCGCCGCCGCATCAGTGACATCGAGGCCTACACGCAGCAGCGTTTCAAGGCCGAGGTGGTCCCTGGCCTGGAGCCGCGCGAGCGCCCGCCGGCGCCGCGCCGCGAGGGCTGGTCGCAAGACCGCCGTGGCGGTGGTGGCCGCCCGGGTGGCCGTCCCGCCGGCCGTGGCGAGGGCTGGGGCCCGGCGCGCGGCGAAGGCCGCGCGCCCTATGGCGAGGCGCGTCCTTTCCGTGGCGAGAACCGCGCGCCCCACGGCGATGCGCGCCCCGCGCGTGCGGATGCGCGCGCGCCGTACAACCACGAGCCGCGCGCGCCGTACAACGGCGACGCCCGTGGCCCGCGTGGCGACGTGCGCTTCTCGCGCGGCGAGGACCGCCCGGCCCAGTCCCGCGGCTGGGGCCAGCGCCCCAATGGCGGCGCACGCGAAGGCGGCTTTGGCGCACGCGAAGGCGGTTTCGGTTCGCGCGACGGCGGCTTCGGTGGCCCGCGTGGCGGCGGCTTCGGTGAGCGCGCGGGTGGTCCGCGCGGCCGCCGCGACCGCTGAGCCTCGGCGCCCGGTCCATCCGATCAGCGCCGCGCGACGGCGCTCACATCTCGAGCCACTCCAGCACCTCCCAGGTGCCCGCGAGTGGCTCGTCGCCATTCACGGTGGCGAGGTCCATGCCGAGGCGCTGCAGGCACCAGGCGCGCTCGCGCCCGTCCGGTGGCGCCTGGTTCGCGCGTTCGACGCGCCAGTGCGTGCCCGTCTCGTCCAGTCGGCCGAAGGCCAGTTCCTGCGCGCCTTGGCTGGCGGGCCTGACATGCAGCAGGTAGTCACCACAGATCAGCAAGCGCTCCAGCGTGGGCAGGCCCTGCGCGTCCCGACGCGCGAGCGCGATGCGACGCCCGTGCGAAGCCGGCAGGCGTTCCCACACCGCCAGTTGGCGTTCGCGCAGCGCGGTCTGCACGATGCGATCGGGTGTCTGGAACACGCTGTGTTCCGCGCCCGGGCCACCGCGTGGGCCCGGCGTCTCGTCCGGGTCGCTCAGGGCACCGTGCCAGTTGCCGGTCTGTACCCAGCGCACCCAACTCGTGGTGTCGCGACCCGCCGGTGTTTCCAGCAGGGTGCGGGCCCACACGCCCTGGTACGCCGACGCCACCGCCAGTGGCGCGTGCGGGGCCGCGCCGAGCGGGCCCGTGGCCGTCGCCAGTTCATGTGACTCGATCGTTTGCACGCTAGCGGTCCCCGTGTGCGGTGATCGTCCGCTTCGGTGCGGACGGCGGGATCGACAAATCCCTTTCCGCAAGCCATAGCAATCGTCGGGCCAGCCGCGGGCTGGCGCCCGCTCAGGTGGGGGAGCGGCGCGGGCGCGCGCGCGGCGCGGGGGCCGCGTCGGCGTTGGCTTCCAGCGGGACGAAGGGGGCACGCGCCTCGTCCGCCAGCCCATCGGTAAGTGTTTGCAACAGCTCGATCAGTTGGCGCCGCTGGACGGGCGTGAGCGGCGAGAGCAGGCGCTGGTAGGCCCGCTCGGCTGGCTCGCGCGCGGCGGCCAGCAGGGTTTCACCCTCGGGAGTGAGGCTCACCGTCATCTGCCGCCGGCTCACGCTGGAGCGCTCGCGCGACACCAGACCGCGTTCCTCCAGGCCCTTGAGCACGCGCATCACCGTCACCTTGTCGAAGGCGAGGGCGCGCGACAGCCGTGTCTGGTCCAGCCCCGGTTCGGCCGCCAGCACGGTCAGCACCCCATACTGCGCCGGCGTGAGGCCCACACTGGCGCAGGCGTTCTCGAACACCGCCGCCGAGATCTGGTGCGTGCGGCGGAGCAGGAAGCCGGGGCGCTGGTAAAGGTCGTTCAAGGTCATGGCGTTCGTCGGGCGATCGGGATTCTACGGATGTGCGACAGGCGAACTTCCTTCATATTTGAAAGCATGCTAACGATAGGAGACCCCGCATGAAATCCGGCTTCGTGCTCACCCGCCGCGGCCTCGTCGCCGCCGCGCTGCTCGCCACGGCGGGCCTGGCCGCCGCGCAGGATGGCCCGCTGCGCCTCATCGTGCCCTTCACGCCGGGCACCGGCATCGACCTCATCGCCCGCACCGTGGGCCCCAGACTGTCCGAGCGCCTGAAGCGCCCGGTGGTGGTGGAGAACCGCGCGGGGGCCTCCGGCAACATCGGCACCGAGGCCGTGGTGCGCGCCGCGCCCGATGGCAGCACCCTGCTGGTGAGCGTGAACACGCTGGTGATGAACCGCAGCCTGTACCCGCAGATGCCCTTCGACCCGGTGCGCGACCTGCAGCCGGTGAGCCTGACGAGTTGGGGCCAGCTCATCCTGGTGACGCACCCGCGCTCGGGCTTCAAGACAGCGGCCGAACTGATCGACGCCGCGAAGAAGGCGCCCGGCAAGCTCAACTACGCCTCGCCCGGCGTGGGCACGCCGCACCACCTGTCGATGGAGCTGTTCAAGAACACCGCCAAGGTCTTTCTCACGCACATTCCTTACCGCGGCACGGGCCCGGCCGTCACCGACATGATCGGCGGCCAGGTGGACGCCATGTTCCTGCCCATCCACGTGGCGCTGCCGCAGGTGCGCAGCGGCCGCCTGGTGGCCCTGGGCATCGGCAGCGACAAGCGCCACCCGCTGCTGCCCGATCTGCCCACGCTGAGCGAGGCCAAGGCGGGCGATGTGAACGTGGACATGTGGTACGGCGTCTTCGCGCCCAAGGGCATGCCCGCCGCACAGGTGGCCACGCTCAACCGCGAGATCAACGACATCCTGCGCAGCGAAGACGTGAAGAAGGCCTTCGAGGGCCAGGGCATGGACCCGGCGAGCGACACGCCCGATGGCTTCGCGAAGCTGGTGAACCGGGACGCGGACCGTTGGGCCGCGCTGATCAAGGCGCAGGGCATCAAGGCCGAATGAAGCAAGGCACGACGATGAAGATCGCGGTGGTGGGAGGCGGCATCGGCGGCCTGGCGTTCGCGCTCGGCCTGAAGCAGCGCGGGTTGGATTGCGATGTCTATGAAGGCGTGGCCGAGGTGAAGGAACTGGGCGTGGGCATCACGCTGCTGCCTCACGCCATGCGCGAGCTCGATGCCCTGGGCCTGACGGCCGAGCTGGAGGCCATCGCCATCGAGAACCGCGAGAGCGTGTTCTTCAATCGCTGGGGCCAGTTCGTCTACAGCGAGTCGCGCGGCCGCCACGCGGGCTATCCGCTGCCCGAACTGGGCATCCACCGCGGCAAGCTGCACGGCGTGCTCTGGCGCGCCGCGCGGCAACGTCTGGGCGATGCGCGCCTGCACACCGGCCACCGCTGTGTGGCCATCGAACCCGGGGCGCAGGGGGCCACGCTGCGCTTCGACAACGGCGCGTCCGTGCGGGCCGACGTGGTGGTGGCCTGCGATGGCGTGAACTCGGTGATCCGCCGCCACTTCCACCCGCAGGACAGCGTCTGCTACGCCGGCATCAACACCTGGCGCGGCGTGTCGGTGCACAAGCCCATCCTGGACGGCAAGAGCTACCTCCGCATCGGCAGCATCGACACCGGCAAGATGGTGATCTACCCCATCGTCGACAACGTGGACGGCCAGGGCCATCAGCTCATCAACTGGGTGGCCGAGATCCGCGACCCGCGCGCGCCCATGAACGACTGGAACAAGCCCGGCCGCGTAGAGGACTTCCTGCCGATCTTCCAGGACTGGCGCTACGACTGGCTGGACGTGCCCGCGCTCATCGGCGCCGCGCAGCAGATCTTCGAGTACCCCATGGTCGACAGGAACGCCCTGCCGCACTGGGGCGAGGGCCGCGTGACGCTGCTGGGCGATGCGGCGCACCCGATGTACCCGCGCGGATCCAACGGCTCGGCACAGGCGCTGATCGACGCGCGCACCCTGGCCGATGAACTCGCCGCCACGCCGGGCGACCCCGAGGCCGCGCTGCGCCGCTACGAAGCCGTGCGCCTGCCCGCGACCGCGAAGGTGGTGGAGACCAACCGCACGCTGCCGCCGGACTTCATCATCATGAAGGCCGACGAACTCAGCGGTGGCCAGCCCTTCACCCGCATCGACGACCTGATCAGCCAGGACGCGCTGCGCGAGATCTCCGAGAACTACAAGCGCATCGCCGGGTTCTCGCTGAAGGCCTGAGGCCCGGCGGGGCGATCGCGGCGGCCCGCCGCGTCACGGCGCCAGCAGCGTCACACCCGCTTGGCGCCGCCGCCAGGCCGCGGGCGATTCCTTGAAGGCGCGCTTGAACGCGCGGTGGAAGGCGGGCTCGCTCTCGTAGCCCGCCACCTCGGCGATGCGCGCGATCGGGTCGTCGGTTTCGCGCAGGCGCTCGGCCGCCAGGTGCATGCGCTGCTGGGCCAGGTAGCGCATGGGCGGCTCGCCCACCAGCGCGGTGAAGCGCTCCGCGAAGGCCGATCGGGACGCCCCGACCAGGCGGGCCAGCTCTTCCGTTGTCCAGGCGCGCTGGCGTTCGCCGTGCAGCAAGGCCAGTGCGCGGCCCACCTTGGCGTCGCGCAGGCCGGCGAGCCAGCCATTGCCACCTTCGGGTTGTCCCGCCAGGTACTGGCGCACGGCCTCGGCGAACAGCAGTTCGGCCAGCCGACTCAGCACACTGGGCGTGAGCCCGTGCTGCGCGCCCGCGGGCTGCGCGGCGAAACGCAAGGAGCTCTCCACCCACTGCGCCGAAGCGGGGTCGCCCAGGCGCAGGTGCAGCACCTCGGGCAAGGCCATGAGCAGGGGATCGCTCACGTTGTCGTGGCCCAGGTAGCCGCAAAAGAAGCGCGCGCCGAGGCGCTGGCCCGGGTGCACCAGGCGCAGCACCCCGTGTTGGCCCGCGTGGTGGTCCAGCTGTTCCACCGGCAGGGGCGGCGCGCCGAGGTCGCTGCCCAGGCGGTGGCGCTGGTTGCGCGGCAGGATCGCCAGGTCGCCCGCGCGCAGCTCGATGTCGCGCGCCGCGCCCTCCACGCGCAGGCGCATCGTGCCCTCGCAGACGTAGTGGTAGGCGATCACCTCGCGCGGCAGCGGCGTGAACTCCGCGCAATCCTCGGGCCCCACCTGCGACAGCACGCACCAGGGCTCGCCGAACTCGGCCTCCACGAACACGCCGCCGCGCAGGCGCAGCGCGCGCAGCACGTCGTCCAGGGCATGGTCGGGGGCGTCGTTCATATCGATGGGGGAGGGCCGCGGCGGCTCGGCAACAAAACCCGGCGGCGCGGAGATGGTCGCCGCCGGGGCCGCTGCCTAGATTAAGCGCACCGGCACCGCGCGGGCAATGACTGCCTGTCGCGTGCGCCGGATTTCATCGAACCACGGAGCATTTCCCATGATCACCGACGCACAAGGCCAGGCGCTGTCGGGCGCCACGCGCGAAGCCGCGCAACACTTCGACCAGGCGGTCACCGCCTTCAACCTCTACCGGGGCGACCCCATCGCCGCGCTGGACGCCGCCCTGGCACTGGCGCCGCGCTTCGCCATGGCGGCCCTGCTGAAGGCGCATCTGATGGCGGTGGCCACCGAGCCCGCCGCCACGCAGGCCGCGCGCGGGCTGCTGGCCACGGTGGCCGGCTGGCCGCTCAACGGGCGCGAGCGCTCGCACCTGGCGGCGGCCACGCGCATCCTGGACGGCGAATGGTCGGCCGCGGCCGTGCTGCTGGACCGCCACCACATCGAGCACCCCTTCGACATCGTCGCGCTGCAAGTCGGGCACCTGGTGGACTTCTTCCGCGCGAACGCGCGCAGCCTGCGCGACCGCATCGCGCGCACGCTGCCGCAGTGGGCCGCCGACCGGCCGGGCCGTGGCCTGCTGCTGGGCATGCACGCCTTCGGTCTGGAGGAGTGCGGCCAGTACGCCGAGGCCGAGGACGCCGCTCACGCCGCGCTGAGCGCCGAACCGCGCGACTGCTGGGCGCACCACGCGGTGGCGCACGTGATGGAGATGCAGGCGCGCCACGAGGACGGCATCGACTGGGCGCGCGTGCGTGAGCCGTACTGGACCGGCGCCGACAACTTCTTCCAGGTGCACAACTGGTGGCACCGGGCGCTGTGCCACATCGAGGTCGGCCAGGCCGACCAGGCGCTGGCCCTCTACGACAGCCCCATCCGCTCTGGCCGCAGCGCGGTGGCGGTGGACATGGTGGACGCCTCGGCCCTGCTGTGGCGCCTGCACCTTGAAGGGCATGAGATCGGCGATCGCTGGCAGGAACTGGCCACGGCCTGGGACGCGCACGCCGACGGCCGCAGCTACGCCTTCAACGACTGGCACGCCGCCATGGCCTGGCTGGGCGCGGGCCGCGAGGCCGAGGTGCGCGCGCTGGAGGCCCGGCTGCGCCATGCGGGCGAGCGCGGTGAAGCGGCGCGCTGGGCGGTGGAGACGGGGGCCGACCTGGTGGCCGGCTTCGCCGCCTTCTGGAACGGCGACTTCGAGCGGTCGATCGACTGCCTCTGGCGCGCGCGCCCCATCGCCAACCGCTTCGGCGGCAGCCACGCGCAGCGCGACGTGATCGACTGGACCCTGACCGAAGCGGCCCTGCGCGGCGGCCAGCGCGCGCTGGCCGAAGCCCTGGCGCACGAGCGCTTGGCGCTGCGGCCGGACAGCAGCGCCAACCGTGCCTTTCTGCGGCGCGCGCTGGCCCTGGTGCCGAGCGCGAGCGGCGAGCCGGCCGTGCGCCTGGCCGCCTGAGTGGCCGCCTGAGTGGCCGGGAGCGCGATCGGCCGCCGGGCCGCCCTCAGGCGGATCAGCCCGCCCCGCGCAGCGGCGGAGCGTGGGGGTTCCCTCAGTCCTCGCCGCTCATGGTGACCAGCAACTGGATCACCTCGGCGCATTCTTCCTGGATGCGCTGGACGGGGTAGAGCTCGGCCGAACTGGCACCCGCCGGGGCGCGCTCGCGCAGCGTCTCGGCCTGCAGCAGGATGGCCGAGATGCGCTCGAACAGCTCGGAGGTGATGGCGTGAACGTCCATCGGGGCCGCTGCGGCCGCGGGCGCTGCAAGCGGCGCGGGAGGCGGCGCGGGGGCGGGCGCCGGCGGAGCCGGGCGCTCGGCGGCCTTGCGCACGGGCAGCGGGCGCTCGTCGAGCTCGATGTACTCCATCGCCTCGCCACTGAGGATCTGCTCCAGCCGCAGGCGGATCAGGTCGCGGTCGATCGGCTTGGTGAAGAAGTCCAGCACCCCCGCGTCGAACGCGCGCTGGCGGTACGAGGAGGTGTTGTGCGAGGTGACCATCACCACCTTGGTGTTGGCCAGCGCGGGTTTCTCGCGCATGCGCGCGATCACCTCGTAGCCGTTCAGGTCGGGCAGCTCGGCGTCGATGACCAGCAGGTCGGGCTGGTGCTGGGCCAGCTTGATCAGGGCGTCGTCGCCGCGCACGGCGAAGTGCAGCTGCGCGATGTCGAGCAGGGTGCGCGCGAGCAGGTGCACCATGCCCGGGTCGTCGTCGACGATGAGGATCTTGTGGCGCCGGGGCGCGGGGTTGATGGTGGATGGCGACATGGCGCGCTCCTGGGTGGGGCGGTGAGCGGGCGAAAGCCCTCAGGGTACATCTCGGCAGCAGCGGCCCGTTCTTGAGCCGGCCGGCCGGGCGGCCCACAATGGTGCCACGCCCCGGCCTTCCCCCCTGTAGGACCGGGCCTCGCCTTCGAACGGGACCACCGCCATGAACCGAGAACCCGCCGCGCGCGACCTCTTGCCCGAGCTGGACCCCCAGCCCATCAGCGAAGAGGTGTTGCGCGAGAAATACCTCAAAGACGGCGAAACCACGCGCGAGCAGCTCTTCGCGCGCGTGGCGCGCGCCCTGGCCAGCGTGGAGGCGCCGGATCGCCGCGCGGCATTCGAGGCCCGCTTCCTGGACCTGCTGCACCAGGGCGGCATCGGTGCCGGGCGCATCATGAGCGCGGCCGGCACCGAGCTGCAGGCCACGCTCATCAACTGCTTCGTGCAACCGGTGGGCGACTCCATCCAGGGCCGCGACGAGGCCGGCTACCCCGGCATCTACGAGGCCTTGCGCGAAGCCGCCGAAACCATGCGCCGCGGCGGCGGCGTGGGCTACGACTTCTCGCGCATCCGACCGCGCGGCGCGCGCGTGAAGGTCACGGCCTCCGTTGCCTCCGGGCCGTGCAGCTACATCAACGTGTTCGACCAGTCCTGCGCCACGGTGGAGAGCGCGGGCGCGCGGCGCGGCGCGCAGATGGGTGTGCTGCGCATCGACCACCCCGACGTGCGCGAGTTCATCACCGCCAAGCGCACGCCGGGGCGCTGGAACAACTTCAACGTGTCGGTGGCCGTGCCCGACGCCTTCATGGACGCGGTGCTGGCGGATGCGGCATGGGACCTCGTCCACGCCGCGCAGCCGGGACCCGAGCAGGTGGCGCGTGGCGCGCACCAGCGCGACGACGGCCTATGGGTCTACGAGACCGTTCGCGCGCGCGAGCTGTGGGACGTGATCATGCGATCCGCCTACGACTTCGCCGAGCCGGGCATCCTGTTCATCGACGCGATCGGGCGCGACAACAACCTGCGGGCCATCGAGAGCATCGAGGCCACGAATCCTTGCGTGACGGCCGATACCTGGGTGATGACCGAGGAGGGGCCGCGCACCGTGCAGGACCTCATCGGGCGTCGGTTTCACGCGGTCGTGGACGGCCTCAGCTACGCGGTGCGCAGCGAGGGATTCTTCGAAACCGGCCGCAAACCCGTGTGGCGCCTGAGCACGCGCGAAGGCCACGCCTTGCGCCTGACAGCCGACCACCGGGTGCGCCGCGTGGCACGCAGGACGCGTTACAGCATGGAACTGGATTGGACCGAGGCCGCCCGGCTGCGGCCGGGTGACGAGATCGTGCTCAACAACCATCGCGCGCTGCAGGGCTGGGCCGGTGCGGGCACGCGCGAGGAGGGCTACCTGCTCGGCTTGCTGATCGGTGACGGCACGCTCAAGGCCGACAAGGCCACGCTGTCGGTATGGGCGCCCGAGTTGCGCGTCGTCGGGCAGGACACCGTGGCCTTCGCCGCGTCGGGCGCGGCCGGGGTCGTGGAAGCCGCCGAGGCCGCCGCCGCCACGCTCACGCACCGAGCCGATTTCCGCGGTTTCCAGCGCCCGATCGCCGGCCGTGGCGAGGCGCGCCTGAGCAGCGCGGCGCTGCGCGATCTGGCGTTCTCACTGGGCATGGCGCCGGGCCGAAAGGGCATCACGCCGGCGATGGAGCAGCGGTCCTCCGATTTCTGCGAAGGCTTGCTCGGTGGCCTGTTCGATGCCGACGGCAGCGTGCAAGGCGCTCAGGACAAGGGCGTGAGCGTTCGCCTGTCGCAAAGCGACGAGGTGCTGCTGCAAGCGGTGCAGCGCATGCTGCTGCGCCTGGGCGTTGCTTCGACGCTCTACCGTGAACGCCGGCCCGCAGGCGCGCGCCGCCTGCCCGATGGCCGAGGCGGTGCGGCCGACTATCCGACGCAGGCCCAGCACGAGTTGGTGATCTGCAAGGACAACCTGCAACTGTTTGCCGAACGCATCGGCTTCCAGGACACCGACAAGGCGGCCCGGCTGGAGCAGGCGCTGGGCGACTACCGCCGCACCCCCAACCGCGAGCGCTTCCTTGCCACCGTCGAATCGCTGCTGCCCGACGGCGAAGAGACCGTCTACGACGTGACGGTGGACGACGTGCACGCCTTCGATGCCAACGGCCTCGTGGTGCACAACTGCGGCGAACAGCCCTTGCCCCCTTACGGCTGCTGCGACCTCGGCCCCATCATCCTCACGCGCTTCGTGCGCCACCCCTTCGGCGTGGGCGGCGACGCGGCCTTCGACTTCGAGGCCTTCGAGCGCACCGTGGCCCTGCAGGTGCGCGCGCTCGACAACGTGCTCGACCTCACATATTGGCCGCTGCCCGAGCAGCGCGCCGAGGCACAGGCCAAGCGGCGCATCGGCGTGGGCTTCACCGGCCTGGGCGATGCGCTCATCCTGCTCAAGCTGCGCTACGACAGCGAGGCCGGCGTGGCCATGGCCGCGCGCATCGCCGAGCGCCTGCGCGACGCGGCCTACCGCGCCTCGGTCGAGCTCGCGAAGGAGAAGGGCGCCTTCCCCAAGCTGGACGTCGAGAGCTACCTGGCCGACGGCACCTTCGCCAGCCGCCTGCCGGCCGACATCCGGCGGGCCATCCGCGAACACGGCATCCGCAACAGCCACCTGCTGTCCATCGCGCCCACGGGCACGGTGAGCCTGGCCTTCGCCGACAACGCCTCCAACGGCATCGAGCCCGCCTTCTCCTGGACGTACACGCGCAAGAAGCGCGAGGCCGATGGCAGCACGCGTGAACACGAGGTGAGCGACCACGCCTGGCGCCTGTGGCGCGCGCTCGGCGGCGACGTGCAGAACCTGCCGCCGTACTTCGTCTCCGCGCTGGAGATGGGCGTGGACGGCCACCTGGGCATGATGGCCGCGGTGCAGCCCTTCATCGACACCTCGATCTCCAAGACGGTGAACGTGCCCGCCGAGTACCCCTTCGAGGAATTCAAGGACCTGTACCTCAAGGCCTGGCGCGGCGGACTGAAGGGCCTGGCCACCTACCGGCCCAACGACATCCTGGGCGCGGTGCTGTCGGTGCAGGGTGCCGCGGTGGCCGACGAACCCGCCGCGCCCCTGCCCGGCGACCCCATGCGCAGCGTGATCGAGCAACGCCCGTTGGGCGCGCTCGACGCGGTGGCCGAGAAGATCGAGTACTGGACGCAGGAAGGTCACCACACCACCTACATCGTGGTGTCCTTCCTGCCCGTGCCGACGACCGATGGGCAGGGCACGCAGTCGCGCGCCATCGAGTTCTTCATGCCCGTGGGGCAACGCGCCGAGTCGCAGCAGTGGATCACCGCCAGCATGCGCCTGCTGTCGCTGGCCGCGCGCGGCGGCTTCCTCGCGCGCGCGTTGCGCGACATGCGCAAGGTGGCCTGGGACCGCGGCCCCGTGCGCCTGGGCACACGCACGCGCGAGGACGGCGCGGTGATTCCCATGTGGCACGACTCCGAGGTCGCGGCGCTGGCTTTCGCGGTGCAGAACATCCTGGAGCGCCGCCAGGGCGTGACAGGCACCGTGTCCGTTGCCACGCCTGTCGCGCCCCCGTCGGCGGTGGCCTTGTCCGTGCCCGGCCAGATGGCCGGGCGCAAGTGCCCCGAGTGCGGCGCGCACGCCATGATCCGCAAGGACGGCTGCGACCACTGCACAGCCTGCGGCTACGTGGGCTCCTGCGGCTGATGGAACGCCACGTCCTGAGCACGCGCGCCGATCCCCTCACGCACGGCCTCTGGGAGGCCTCGGCCCCGCCCGCGCCCGAGGCACCGCCCTTGCAAGCCCCCCGCTCGGTGGACGTGGCCATCGTTGGCGCCGGCTACACCGGCCTGTCGGCCGCGCTGCACCTGGCCGAAGGCGGAGCGTCCGCGCTGGTGCTGGAGGCCATGGACATCGGCTTCGGCGGCTCGGGCCGCAACGTGGGCCTGGTCAACGCGGGCCTGTGGGTCATGCCCGCCGCGCTGCCCGAGCGCTTGGGTCCGGTGCACGGGCCGCGCCTGCTGGAACGTCTGGGCGAAGGCCCCTCGGTGGTGTTCGGTCTGATCGACCGCCACGGCATCCCCTGCGAAGCGGTGCGCCAGGGCACGCTGCACTGTGCGGTGGGCGCGTCGGGGTTTCGCGGACTCGGCGAACGCGCGCGGCAATGGCAGGCCCTCGGCGCGCCGGTGGAGTTGCTGGACGCGTCCGCCGCCGCGCGGCTGACCGGCACCACCGCCTACAGCGGCGCCTTGCTCGACCGCCGCGCCGGCACCCTGCAGCCCCTGGCCTACGCGCGCGGCCTGGCGCGCGCCGCGCAAGCGGCCGGCGCCACGCTGCACGCGCATTCCCCGCTCGCGGCCGTGCGCGACGAAGGCACGCACTGGCGCCTCACCACCGCGCAGGGCGCCACGGTGGACGCGCGCTGGGTGCTGGTGGCCACCAACGCCTACAGCGCGCCCGCCGGCCCCTGGCCGGGGCTCGACGAGGAGCTGGTGCGCTTCCCCTACTTCAACCTCGCCACGCGGCCCTTGAGCGAGCGCGAGCGCGCCACCATCCTGCCGCAGCGCCAGGGCGCCTGGGACACGGCCCTGGTGCTCTCCTCGTTCCGGCTCGACGCGGCGGGCCGCCTGGTGTTCGGCAGCGTGGGCGCGCTGCGCGGCGCGGGCCGCGCCATCCACCGCGACTGGGGCCGGCGCGCCCTCGCGCGCCTGTTCCCGTCGCTGCGCGGCATTCACTTCGACCACGAGTGGTACGGCCACATCGGCATGACCCGCGACGCCCTGCCGCGGCTGCACCGCCTGGCGCGCAACACCTGGTCCTTCAGCGGCTACAACGGCCGCGGCATCGCGCCGGGCACGGTGTTCGGCCGCGAGTTCGCGCGACTGGTGCTGGGGCAGTGCAGCGAGGCGGACATGGCCTTGCCGGTGACGCCTGTGCAAGCCGTGCCGCTGCGCGCGGCGCGCGAGGCCGGCTACGAATGGGGTGCGCGCGCGGTGCACCTGTTGCACGGCCACTGATCCGCTCGACATCTGCTCAAATCACCCCTTATTTGCTCAATATCAAGGTATTATTTGCTCAAATTGAGTGAATATGAGCAGATACCATGGGTCAATCACGTGAAATGGTGCTCCAGGCGCTGAGGCGCCTGGCCGACGGCGGCCAGCACCGGGTGTCGTCGACCGAACTCATCCGGGCCACCGGTGGCAGCTCCGCGACCGTGCGCCGCCACCTGGACGCGCTGTGCGCCAGTGGCGAGCTCGTGCGGGACGGCAAGGCCCGCGCCACACGTTATCGACTGGCCCGGCGTGAAGTGGACTCCGTGCCGTCCGTCCCACCCGTGCTGGCGGTGCGCGAGCCGGGCGAGGCCCGGGGCGGGCCGGCGTGGTCGCTCGCGGCACTCCAGTTGCGTCGCCGGCTCGAAGTCCCTTTGGCGGCGAGGGACCCGGTCTCGTACCAGCGCGACTTCGTCGACCGCTACGTGCCCAACGCCAGTTGGCTGATGCCGCCCGCGCTGGCGGACGAGCTGTACCGCGCCGGCCGGATGCGAGACCAACAGCCCGCCGGAACCTACGCCCGCAAGGTGCTGGAGCAATTGCTCATCGACCTCTCCTGGTCGTCCTCTCGCCTGGAAGGCAACCGCTACTCCTTGCTCGACACGCAGGAGCTCTTCAAGCGCGGCACCGCGGGCAACGACACCGATGCGGTGATGCTGCTCAACCACAAGGCGGCCATCGAGTTCCTGGTCGATGCCGCGCCGTTGCAAGGGCTGTCCACCGCGCTGGTGAGGAACCTGCACGCCGTGCTGATGCAGGACCTGTTGCCCGACAGCGAGGCACTGGGCGCCATCCGCCAGAAGGTGGTCAACATCAGCGGGTCCGTCTATGTGCCCAACCAGGTGCCCGCCACGCTGGAAGAGATGCTGGACAGCGTCGTCGAGAAAGCCCGGCTGATCAAGAACCCGATCGAGGCCGCCTTCTTCCTGTGGGTGAACCTCGCGTACCTGCAGCCCTTCGAGGACGGCAACAAGCGCACGAGCCGCCTGTCGGCCAACATTCCGCTGATGCTCTACAACTGTTCGCCGCTGTCCTTCCTCGACGTGGACGTGAACGACCACGCGTTCGCCATGCTGGGTGTGTACGAACAGCGCGACCTCGCGCTGGCCGTGGACCTCTTCACCTGGGCGTACCGGCGCTCGCTCAGGCAATACGCCGCGGTGAGGGATTCGCTGGGTTCGCCGGACCCGCTGCGCCTGCGCTACCGCGAAGCCCTGACCGACGCGATTGGCCTGGTGGTCCGCGAGCGAAGGTCCTTGCAGGCGGCGCTGGACGAACTGGGCCTCGGCGAGGCGTCGGCCCCGGGCTTTCGCGAGCTGCTGATGGACGAGTTGAAGAAGCTGGAGGTCTTCAACTGCGCGCGCTACCGTTTGACGCTGTCCGCCACGCAGGCCTGGATCGCCGCGAGCCGGCCGCTCTGAGAACTGGCTCGATGATCGATCCGCCCTCGCCGGCGCGCGTCGACGAGCGCTTCCGGCCCCTGGGCGTGCACGCCACCGGTGCGTGATCCGCACCCTGGTGCGCCGCAGAAGTTCTGCTTATCCGCGCATTAGAAATTCGCGCTTCAGTCGATCGGCCTCGCCGCCCACAATGGGCCGCACTTCAACGAGGCCGCCCCATGCAAAGACGACAACTCATCCACACCCTCGGCGCCGCCGCCCTGCTGGGCGCACGGCCGTCCTTCGCCCAGGACACCTATCCTTCGCGCGCCGTGCAGGTGCTGGTGGGCTTCCCCGGCGGTGGCGCCATGGACGTGGCGGCCCGCATCGTCACCAACGCCCTGGCCGACGAGGGCATCAAGCCCGTGGCCATCATCAACAAGCCCGGCGCGTCCGCCACCATCGCCACCGGTCAGGTGGCGCGTTCGGCCAACGACGGCTACACCGCATTGCTGTCCACCTCGGCCAACCTCGGCATCGCGCCCTACCTGTACGCCAGGCTGCCCTATGACGCGGACAAGGAACTCGTGCCCGTGGCGCAGTTCGGCGTGGCGCAGAGCCTCATCTACTGCTCGGCCTCCTCGGGCCTGCGCGACCTGAACGCGCTGCTCAAGCGCATCGCGGCTTCGCCGGGCCGGCTCAACTACGCCTCGCCCGGCAGCGGCACCACCGCGCACCTGGCCTTCGAAAGCCTCAAGGCGCAACGCAAGCTGTTCATCGTGCACGTGCCCTTCCGGGGCAGCCCGGCGGCCATCACCTCGGTGCTCTCGGGCGAGCTCGACATCGGCATCGACGCCATCGGCCCCACCCTCAGCCACATCCGGTCCGGCAAGATCGTGCCGCTGGCCCAGACCGGTGCGAAGCGCTCCGCCTCGCTGCCCGAGGTGCCCACGCTCGACGAACTGGGCGTGCGCGGCATTCCCAGCGGCACCAACCTCGGCTTCATGATGCCCGCCGGCACACCGGCGCCGATCCTCGCGCAGTGGAGCGCCGCGATGAAGCGCGTGCTGGCCACGCCGGCCGTGGCCGAGCAACTGAGCGCGGTGGGCGTGGACGTGGCCTACCAGGACGCCCGCGCCTACGCCGCCACCATGGCCAGCGAGCAGAAGCTCTGGCAGGCCGCCGTCAAGTACTCGGGCGCCGCCGCGAGCTGAGAAGGTGCGCATGTCCCCCCGACTATTCCGCTTCGCCGTCATCGCCGACAGCCACGTCAACCCGTCCGACGAGGACCGGATCTCGCCCTACGAGTCGCACCGGCTCACCAACACGCGCCTCGCGCACACGGTGGACGTGCTCAACGCCCTGGCGCCCGACTTCACCGTGCACGTGGGCGACATGATCCACCCCGTGCCCGAGGCCGTGTCCTACCCCGATGCGGTGGCGCGCTTCAAGGCCGCGGTGGGCCGCCTCGACGCGCCCCTGCACCTGGTGCCCGGCAACCACGACGTGGGCGACAAGCACGCCGACTACGTGCCCGCCGGCGAGATCTGCCAGCCCTACGTCGAGCTCTACCAGCGCCACTTCGGCGAGCACTTCTACGCCTTCGACCACGGCGACTGCCACTTCGTGGTGATCAACACCTCGCTCATCAACTCGGGCCTGGCCGCCGAGGCGCGGCAGGCGCGTTGGCTGGAAGACGATCTGCGCGCCAACGCCGGGCGGCGCACGCTGCTCTTCGTCCATTACCCGCCCTTCATTGCCAGCGCCGATGAGCACGGCCACTACGACAACATCGACGAGCCCGGCCGTTCCTGGCTGCTGGGCCTGGTGGCGCGGCACCAACTGGCGGCGGTGTTCACCGGCCACGTGCACAACTTCTTCTTCAACACACACGCGGGCACGCCGATCTTCTCGCTGCCGTCCACGGCCTTCGTGCGCGGCGACTACTCGGAGCTGTTCGCCGTGGGCCAGCCGCCCGAGCACGAGAACGGCCGCAACGACGTGTCCAAGCTCGGCGTGCTGGTGGTCGACGTGTACGAGGACCGCCTGGTGCCGCAGTTCATCCGCACGCACGACCGGCCCGAGGGCGCCGCGCCGAGCGTGCAGCGCGACTGGCCGCAACTGCCGCCTGCCGCGGGTGCATCGGGCCCCGGCCTCGGCCTGGACCTGCGCTACCACTGGGGCGAGCTGCACCAGATTCCCTACAGCAGCATGCTCGACGAGTTCCGCCGCAAGCAGGCGCGCAACGACTACCCCATCCTCGCGCTGTGGGAGATGGGCATCCGCACGCTGCGCGTGCCGCTGGACGACCTGATCGACCCGGCCTCGCGCGCGCGCATGGCGGCCCTGGCCGCGCTGGGCAGCCGCTTCACGGTCTTCCTCTTCGGCTGGCCCACGGACGAACAGCTTGCGCTGTTGCGCGAGCACCGGCACCTGCTGCGCGCGCTGGAACTCATCGTGAAGTGGCCGCTGGCGCCGGACCTGGGCGATCGGCTCGACGCGCTGCGCGAGCGCGTGGGTGTGCCCCTGCACCTTTCGCGTTTCTGGAGCGCCTCCGGCCAGTCGCGCGACGGCAAGCAGATCAAGCTGCTGGTGGACCACGGCTTCGCGGGCGCGGCCGACCCGGCGGCGCGCGAGTTGCTCGACGCGACGGGCGGGCGGGGCGTCGATGCCCTGGTGTTTCGCGTCGCCGCCGACACCCTGTTTGACGAAGGCATCGCCGAGGCAGCCGAGTTCGCCAAACGCCACCGCGTGCGCGCGCAGGTGCACGTGCGCCTGGCGTCCGACAGCCCGGCCCAGGCGCGTCACGACGCGCAGGCCAATGGCGTGCGCGCACTGGGCGCGGCCTTCGCCAGCCGCTGCTTCCCGCAGGTGGACGTGTTCCTCGACACGCTCAGCGACGTCGACCGCGGTTACTTCCCGCGCGCGGGCCTGGTGGACCGCCGCTTCAACCCCAAGCGCGAAGGCCAGGCCCTGCGCAACCTGCATGGCGCGCTGAGCGAGCTGCCTGCGCCACAGGCGCCGCGCTGGGTGCGCGACCCGCAGTTCCTGGTGGGCACGGCGCATGTGGGCTCATCCACGCTCTTGCTGGTGCTGCCTGCGGGTGGTGGTGCGCTGATGCAGTTGCCCGACTGGCTGGACACGCAGGGCCTGCGCGTGAAGCGCTGGCTGGACCTGGCGAGCGGGGAGGACCGGACCTGGCCCGACGCGGACCCCGATGCGGCAAAGGTGCTTGAGGGCGCCTGCCTGATCGAACTCGCGGCCCATCGGGTGAAAGAGCGCGTCGAGGCCTGAGGGGTGCCCCTGCGAGGGGCACAGGGGACACCATAATTCCCCATGCCCACCCTCCGCCAGCTCAAGGCCCTGGCCCTCATCGGCCAGACCGGCAGCTTCACGCGCGCCGCCGAGAAACTGTTCATCACGCAGTCGGCCGTGAGCTCGCTGATCCGCGAGCTCGAGGAAGAGGTCGGCATGCCGCTGGTGCAGCGCGGCCGGGTCATCGGCCTGACCGAGGCCGGCGAGCACCTGCAGCGCGCGGGCCTGCGTGCCGACCTGGAAATCGAGCGCGCCCTCAAGGACCTGCGCCACGGCAAGACCGCCGAGCGCATCGTGCTGCGCGTGGCGGCCGGCTCGCTTTCCTCGGCTGCGCTGCTGCCGCCGGCCATCGCCAGCCTGCAGGCCAGCGAGCCGCAACTGAAGATCGCGCTCTTCGATCGTCCCGTGGGCATGCTGGGCGACATGCTGCTGCACGGCGAGGCCGACGTCGCCGTGGGCTCGATCGACTCGCCGCTGCGCCTGTCGGGCGAGCTGCGCTCCACCCTGTTGTTCGAGGATCGCATCGCCCTGGTGTGCGCGCGCGACTCGGCGCTGAGCGAGCAGGCCGAACAGGCGGGCGGGCTGGGCTGGAGCGACCTGCACCACACCGAGCTGGTGCTGGTGGGACGCACCGGTGGTCAGTGGAACCTGTTGCTGCAGGACCAGCTCGCCGAACACGAGGGCCTGGCCATCGGCCACGAGGTGCAGTTGCTTTCCACCGCGCTGGAGCTGGTGCGCGCCCGACTGGGCGTGGCCGTGCTGCCGATGTACGCCACGCGCCACCTGGAGTCACAGAGCTTTTGCGTGGCCCCACTGCTCAAGACCAGCGCGGGCTGGAGCACTTACTTCGTGACGCGCAACGGGCCGGTGGACGAGGCGAAGCTCGCGCCCATCGAGCGCTTGCGCGAGGCGCTGGCGGCGCAGGCACCGCTTGCCTGAACGGGCCATCGCCCGAACCCGGGCCCCTCAGGGCTTGGGCCTGGCTTTCCGGGCCTTGACGGCCGGCGCCGGCTTGAGCCGGGCACTCGCCTCGTCCAGCCACAGCAGCGCGTCGGTGTGCGCCATGAAGCGGCGCAGGTAGTCGGGTGAGAGCTCGCTCAGCAGGCCCAGGGTGCGCAGCACCAAGCGGTGCGGGTTGAGCGGCCCGGGGTTCTCGGGCCCGCGTTGCACGGCCTGCTGCACCTCGTCCTCGGCGTGCAGGCGCTCCCAGGTGTCGCGAAAGGCCTGCGCGCTGCGCAGTTCGGTGCGCGCGGCGAGGGGCTGTCCGCTGACGGTGGCGATGTGCCGGTTGAGCTGGGCCAGGACGCTGGCCTGGGTGGCGGTGGCCGAGCCGGGGCGGGACGCAGGGACCTCGTCGCGCTCAGTCACGTGCGGCTTTCCGGCTATCGCTGGCGGCCTTGGGTACGGGGGCCATCTCCACGCGGCGGTTGAGCGCGCGGCCCTTCTCGTCGTCGTTGGAGGCCACGGGTTGTTCGGCACCGAAGGCGGCGCTGAACACGCGCTGGCGCGGCATGCCTTCTTCGATGAGGGCGCGCGTGACGGTGAGCGCGCGCTGGGCCGACAGCTCCAGGTTGTCGGCGAAGCGCTGGTTGCCGGCCTGCACCGGGCGGTCGTCGGTGAAGCCGCTGACCATGAGCATCTCGTCGCGCTCGCCCAGGTACACCTGCAGCGGCGGCACCAGGCTGCGCAGGATCTGCCGGCCCTCGGGCCGCAGCTCGTCGGAGTTGAGCGCGAACAGCACGCTGCCGCTGATGCCGATGCGGCCGTTGTCCAGGGTCACGCGGCCGTTCTGCAGGGGAATGGCCAGGGCCTTTTCCAGCGCCATGCGGCGCTGCTCTTCCTGCTCGCGCTTGCGCACCTCGGCCTGCAGGCTGTTCACCAGGTCCATCTGCACCACCAGCACGCCCACCAGGATGAGCACGAAGGCGCCCACCAGGCCGGACATCAGGTCGCCGAACACGGCCCACACGGGGGCGTGGTGCTCGTCGCCGCCGTCGTCGGGGCGCTCGTCCAGGCCGGCCATCATGCGGCCTGCCTCCCCACGGGCTGCGCGCGCAGGCGGCGCAGGTCTTCCACGATGCCCTGCTGCGAGCTGATGCTCAGGTCGATCACCTCGCGGGCCTGCGCCACGTAGTAGGCGAGTTGTTCGTCGCTGCGCGCGATGGACTGTGTGACGGCGCTCTCCACGCCGCGCAGGCTCTCAATGAGCTTGTCGTTCGTGGCGCTGAACTGCTCCATGCCTTGGCCGAAGGCCTGACCCAGACTGGCCAGTTCGATCGCGCTGGCCTTGACCTGCGCGGCCACGTCCTCGGCGCGCACGGCCTGCACGCCCACGGTGTCGGCGAACTGGCGGCCCACCTGGTCGAGCACCGCGCCGGCCGAGGCAACGAGCGACTCGATGGCGGCCGCCTGCTCGCCCGTGCCCTGCTGCACGCGCTGCAGCAGCGAGTCGATGTGCTGCAGCAGCGCGCCGCGTTCCTGCAGCGCCTGCTGGTCGCGCTCGGCGAGCTGGGCCATTTCCTCGCGCCGCTGCGCGACCAGCTCGGCCGCGGCCCGGGGCGCTTCGCCGGCGGTGGCGATCAGGCGCGCCATCGGCGCTTCGAAAGCCGTGCCCAGCGCGGCGAGTTGGCGGGTGTGCTGCTCGCTCTGTCGGCTCTGTTGTTCGCTCATCGCGTTCTGCAGCTCGGTCAGGCGCTCGCGGTGTTCGGCCTGCGATCGGTTCAGGGTCTCCTGCACGCCCTGCATGAGCGCGCCGCTGCGCTGCTCGAAGCCGCTGCCGACGGCCTGCATCAGCGATTGCAGCGAGGCGTCCACGCGTTCGTGGTGGCGCGTGGTCTGCTCGACGATGGCGCCCATGGCCTGCGCCACGGCGCCCTGCAGGTTCTGCGCGGCGCTGCGGGCGCTGGCGTCCAGGCTGTCCTTGAGCGATTGTTCGACCGAGCGCGCGAGCTGCCGGTAGGCCTCGCCCGAGCTGTCCAGGAAACGCGTCTGGCGCGCGAGCAGTTGTTCGTCGAGCTGCTGACCGCGGCGCTCGATCTGTTCCACCAGGGCCTGCAGTTGCGTCACCACGGCGGGCAGGGCATTGGCCTGTTGCTGCAGGGCGTCGACGGTGGCCTGGCGCTGGTACGCGAGGGAGAAGGGCCGCAAGGCGTCGGCCACGCGCGCGTCGAGCTGGCGCGACACCTCGGCGCGCTCGCGCCGCGCGATGGCGGACATCAGGCCGAGCATGGCCGAGGTGGCCACGCCCACGACCGAGGTGCCGAAGGCCAGGCCCAGGCCCTTGATCGGCGCGGCCAGCGCCGCGCGGATCGCCTGCAGGTCGGCCGAGCCTTCGAGCGTGAAGACCACGCCTTTGAAGGTGAGCACCATGCCAAGGAAGGTGCCGAGCATGCCCAGCATCACCAGCAGGCCGATGAGGTAGGGCGTGAGCGCCAGGCCGGGCAGGGCGCCGCGCTCGTTTTCGATGCGCTGGCGCACGCCGTGGCGCAGCCCGGCGGGCACGCGGGCCAGCCAGTCGCCCAGCGTGGCGCCGGGCAGGGGCGCTTGCTGCAGCGCGGTGGCGAGTCCGGCGGTGTCGTGGCGGTAGCGGTGGATCTCGAGCGCGCCCAGCAGGAACACGCCGCCGATGAGCGCGGTCATGACGAGCGCGGTGGCGCTGGTGCCGATGAAACCGGCACCGACCCAGAAGACGGCCAGCAGGCCGAGGGCGAAGGCGGCGGCGACGAACGTGCGGTTCAGGAGGGGGCGGTTCATGGGTGTCTGTTCAGTGCGAGGCGCTGGCCTGGGCCAGGGCTTCGATGAGGCCGGTCACGGGCTGCAGGCGCAGCTCGAGCTCGGCCGCCAGGGCCTGCTGCAGCTCCTGCTCGAAGGGCTCGGGCCAGTCGTCGGGGTGGGTCTGGCGCAGTTGCTCGAAGCGCGCCTTGAGGAAGGCCGGCACGCCGGACAGCAGCCGCTGTTCACGCCCGGCCAACAGTCGGTCCAGCGTGGCGTCCAGTGCGGCAAGCCGCGCCAGCCGCGGCGAGGCCTTGGCCAGCGCTTGGCGCACGTGGGCGCGAAAGGCTTCGATGGCGGTTTCCATGCGGCGTTGCAGGTCGAGGCAGCGCTGGTGGTGCGGGGCGAAGGCGCTGTCCCCCGGCTCGACCGGCAGCGCGGGCGGGGCCGAAATGCCCTGGCGCAGCGTGGCGCGCAGGCGCTGCAGCGCCGCCTGCAGGTCGGCCACGCCGGCTCCGTTGGCCGCGCGGCGTGGGGCCAGGGCCGGCGGCGCCTGGTGCGCTGCCAAGTCCGGCGGCGCCTGGTGCGCTGAAAAGCCCGGCGGCGCCTGGTGCGCCGCGTGCAAGGCAATGGCGTCGCGCACGTCCAGCCAGCCGCCCAGGCGCTCGGCGAGGTCCTGGCGCGGGGTGTCGGGCTGGGCCGGCAGGTAGCCGGCAAGCTGGCGCACGAGGGCGGTGCGGTGGAAAGGGCGGTGCAAGAAAAATGCGGGGACGGCGGCGGGGAACCCGGCATTTTCCACCACCGGCGGCGCCCGGCCGGCCCCCGGGCATGGCGGTTGCCGGTGGTAACACCTTTCCCTCGACGCCGATGACGCCATGACCACCGTCCGCAAGGGCCAGGCCGCGCCCCCGCTCGACCGCGAGACCTTCAGCCGCCGCTTCCGCGCCGACTTCCACGACCCGGCCTTCGAGGCCGAGGCGCCCGCGCTGGCGCGCCTGGAGGCGATCGCCTGGCAGGCCTACCAGGACGGCCGCAAGGCGCCCCGGACGCACCCGGCCGGCCCGGCCTATGCCGATCCCACGTACGAGCTGTCGGACGAGTGGCGCGAGACGAAGGAGCGGCTGGCGGCGGCCCAGGCGCGCTGGCTCGATGAGGCCACGCCGTCGCGTGCGCTGGTGATTTGCGGGTCGGCGCGCAACGACGGCAGTTGCCCGGGCGAGATGTCGAAGACCTTCCGTCTCACGCGCATCGTGCGCGACGCGCTGGCGTCCGAAGGGATCGGCACCGATGTGCTGGACCTCAGCGAACTCACCTCGGGCTATGGCCGCCACATCCACCCATGCAAGGGCTGCCTGTCCACCGCCATGCCCCTGTGCCACTGGCCCTGCAGCTGCTACCCGAACCACGCCATGCGTCAGACGGGGGACTGGATGGCCGAGATCTACGAGCGCTGGGTGTCGGCGCATGCGGTGGCCATCGTCACGCCGGTGTACTGGTACCAGAGCCCCAGCCCCTTGAAGCTGATGATGGACCGGCTCGTCTGCGCCGACGGCGGCAACCCGGACCCGACGCGCACGCAGGGCAAGGACCCGGCCAAGGCCAAGGCGGTGGAACTGGCGGGGTGGGACTACCCGCAGCACCTGGCCGGCCGGGTCTACGGCGTGCTGGTGCACGGTGACGTCGGTGGCATCGAAGACACGCGGCGCCTGCTGTCGGACTGGCTCGACTGGATGGGCCTGATCGACGCCGGCATGCAGGCCCGGCTGGACCGCTACATCGGCTACTACCAGCCCTACGCGGACAGCCACGAGGCCCTCGACGCGGACGAATGCTTGCAGCAGGAGGCGCGCCATGTGGGCCTGGCGGTGGCGCATGCGGTGCGGGCGCTGCGCGCGGGCACGCTGCAGCGCGTCACGCCCGCGCTGCGGCGGCCGCGGCCCAAGTGAGATGAACCGAGCCCGTTTGAGGGAGCGCGATCACCCCGGGGCCGGGCACGCCGACTGCCCCCGACAGGGACGGGCGGTCGACACGGCGTGGACCGCCGTTCCAGGAAAGGACACCCCATGGCACGCAGCAGCATTCAGGGCACCAGCCCCGCACCTTCACAACCCGGAGGACGCGACACCGCGTCCCTCGGCCCCGGAGACTCCTCCGACAGCGGCAGCGACATGATGGGCATTGCCGACGACAGCGGGGGCGATCCCGGCGTGCCCGCCGACGTCGCTTCATCGCCCGACGCGCAGAACCCCACGCTGCTGCCGCCTGACGCCCTGGCGTCCTCGACGGATGCCGCCGGCACCGGCGAGAGCCGCAGCGCGAGCGACGACGGTGGCAGGGGCGACGGTTGGGACGTGGGCACGGACCAGGTGTTCACCCCGGGCGGGGGCGATGTCGACACCGACGAGGACCCCGACCTGGCGTTCATCGACGAAGCGCAGGCAGGCGATCCCGCGGAGGATGAAGGACTGGCGTCCGAAGACGACGACGAGACGCCGCCGCCCAGACCCGTCAAGCGCGGCTCCTGAAAACGCCGGGCAGAAACGCCCGGGCGCATCGTGGCCTGTAGACTCCACGCGCCGCGCGGCCTGCGCGGCGTTTCGTCAATGACAACTGGAGTCCTCCAAGCATGGCAACTGCAAAGAAGGCGGCACCGAAAGCCGCCGCCAAGAAACCCGTGGCCAAGACCAAGGCCGTGAAAGCCGCCCCCAAGGCAGCCGCGAAAGCCGCACCAAAAGCCACCGGCGCGCTGAAACCGATCAAGGACACCTTCAACAAGACCACCCTGGTCAACCACCTGGTGCAGGCCTCCGGCGCCGACGCCAAGACCGTCAAGGCCGTGCTGGGCTCGCTCGAAGCCACGATCCATGCGTCGCTGTCCAAAAAGGGCGCTGGCGCCTTCACCTGGCCCGGCGTGATCAAGATCACCGCGCTGCAGGTGCCGGCCAAGAAGGCCCGCAAGGGCATCGACCCCTTCACCAAGGTCGAGCGCATGTTCGCGGCCAAGCCGGCGTCGGTGAAGGTCAAGGCGCGCTTCTTCAAGAAGGTCAAGGACGCCGCGCTGTAAGCCACCGGCAAAGAAAAAGGGCCTTGTGGAACAAGGCCCTTTTTTTTGCAGATTGGTGGAGCCGAGGAGGATCGAACTCCCGACCTTCGCATTGCGAACGCGACGCTCTCCCAGCTGAGCTACGGCCCCNNTCGCATTGCGAACGCGACGCTCTCCCAGCTGAGCTACGTCCCCACGAATCGCGGATTCTAGCGAATCTTTGTTCAGGCCATGCCGTTGCGGCTGGCCAGCTCCACGAACAGCGCGGAATGGTCGAGGTCGGACAGGCCGTGGTCCGTCGCCTCGGCGAACAGGCGCTCGAACAGCGCGGTGATCGGCGCCTCGAAGCCGATCTCTTCAGCGGTGTTGAGCGCGTTGCGCATGTCCTTCAATTGCACCGTCATGGCGGCGCGCTTGGCGAAGTCGCGCTCGACCATGCGCTGGCCGTGCACCTGCAGGATGCGGCTGTCGGCGAAGCCGCCCGAGATGGCCTGGCGCACCTTGGCCATGTCGGCGCCGCCCTTCTCGCACAGCAACAGGGCCTCGGCCACGGCGCCGATGGTGATGCCCACGATCATCTGGTTGGCCAGCTTGGCGAGCTGGCCCGAGCCGTGCGGCCCCACGTGCGTCACGCGCCCCAGCACCTCCAGCACGGCGCGGGCGCGCTCCACGTCGGCGGGCTTGCCGCCGGCCATGATGGCCAGGGTGCCGGCCTCGGCGCCCACGGTGCCGCCCGAGACGGGCGCGTCCAGGTGGTGCACACCCAGGGCCGCCAGGCGTGCCGCGTGGTCGCGCGCCTGGCGCGGCTGGATCGAGGACATGTCGACTACCAGGGCGCCACGGCGCAAGGCTTCGGCGACGCCTTGTCGGAACAGCACGTCCTCCACCACCTCGCCGTTCTCCAGCATGGTGATGACGATGTCGGCGCCGCTCACCGCGTCGGCGGCGGTGTCGGCCACGCGCGCGCCGAAGGGCGCGAGCCGATCGGCCTTGGTGCGCGAGCGGTTCCACGCGCTCACCGCGCAGCCGGCTTCGCACAGGCGCCGGCCCATGGGAAAGCCCATCAGGCCGATGCCGAGCACGGCGACGGCGTGGGATGGCAGGGAGGAGGGGGTGTCGGTCATGGTGCGGATCCCTTCAGGGCGGGGCGCGGGGGCAGGTGTGCGGGCAAAAAAAATCGCGGCCCCCGGCTTTCACCAGGGACCGCGCAAGTGGACCGGCTATCGAAATAGCTGGGGACCACGGAGTTGAACGGTGGCATCGGGGGCGGGCTCCGTCGATGCAAAGGCAATCTGTTCGGCCAGTGTGCCGCTGGCCTTTTCCGAGTGATCGGTGATGAGCGCCTCGGCCAGGGCGGCGTTGCCCTGCGCGATGGCTCTGGCGATCGCCTCGTGCTCGTCCCACACGGGCGCGCGCAGGTGCTCGAGTTGCAGCGCCAGGCCCATGGCGCGGCGGATGTGGTGCCAGTGCAGCAGCGCACTTTGCTCGATCAGCGGGTTGCCGGCGGCGCGGTAGACCGCGGTGTGAAAGGCCAGGTCGCAGTCGATCAGGGTCTTGACGTCGCCTTCGCGTTCGGCGGCTCGGCCGGCGGCGAGCACGGCCGGGTCGATGCGCACGCGCCGCTGAGCGGCCAGTCGCACGGCCAGCCGGTCCAGCGCCACGCGCACCTGGTAGACCTGGGCGATCCACTGGCCATCCAGCGAGGCCACCTGCAGGCCGCGCACGCGTTCGCCGTTGTTCTGCGGCGCGTCCTGCACGAAGCCGTCCTTGCGCAGCAGGCGCAGCGCCTGCATCACCGGCTGACGCGACACCGCGAAGCGCTCGGCCAGTTCCTCCTGGCGGATGCGCTGACCCGGCCGCAGCACGCCCGAGCTGATGGCGTCGAGCAGCGCCCGGTAGACCTGGTCGGCCAGGTCGGGCGTCGATTCGAGGCGGAGCAGTTGGGCGGTCATGCCGGCGGTGCGAATTCTGTATACGGAATTCACGCAGCATACCCCAGATGCCCCGGATTTCCCCGGATGCCGGTGGTTTCAGGGGGAAACCCCAGGGGGTTGTCGATGACACAATCGCCGCCCATGGACCTGAGCTTCAACCAAGACCCCGCCTGGCTCGACCGCGAGTACAACAACCGCGCCCTGGTGCCCGACCACCCGTCGTACTTTCAGCGCTGGGCCCAGGCCTCGCAGCAGGCGCGCCAGCAGGGTGGGGCGCTGGTCGACGTGCGCTACGGTCACGGGCCGCTGGAGCAGCTCGACATCTTCCCGGCCCGGGGTGGGGCGGGCGCCGCGCCGGTGCTGTTCTTCATCCATGGCGGCTACTGGCGCGCGCTCGACAAGTCCGACCATTCCTTCCTGGCGCCGCTGTTCCAGCGCCTGGGGGTGTGCGTGGTGGTGGCCAACTACGCGCTGGCGCCGGCCATCACCATCCCGGGCATCACGCTGCAGATGGTGCAGGCACTGGCCTGGACGCACCGCCACATCGCCGCACACGGCGGCGACCCGAGCCGCATCACCGTGGCGGGCCATTCGGCGGGCGGGCACCTGGCGGCCATGATGCTGGCCTGCCGCTGGCCCGAGGTGGGCGCCGATCTGCCGGCCTCGCTGGTGCGCAACGCGCTGTCGATCTCGGGGGTGTTCGATCTGGAGCCGGTGCGCCGGGCGCCCTTCGTGCAACCCTCGCTCCAGCTCACGCCCGATCAGGTGCGCAAGGCCAGCCCGGCGCGACTGCCCTCACCGGGTCTGCGCCAGGGGCGCGGTGAACTGGTGGCCGTGGCTGGTGGCGACGAGAGCGGTGAGTTCCGCCGCCAGAACCGGCTGATCCGCGAGGCCTGGGGGGCCGAGGTGGTGCCGGTGTGCGAAGACCTGCCGGGCCTGAACCACTTCAGCGTGCTGGACGCCCTGGTGGAACCCGGGCACCGCCTGCACACGCTGGCGCGCGGCCTGCTCGGCGTGTGATGTAAGGCGCCTGCGGCGCCTTACATCAGCAGGTGTTCGCCCGCGTTGTCCCCGCCCAGGATCACGTAGTTCACCTTGCGGATGTCCAGCAGCTTCGTGCCGCCGGCATAGCTGATGGAGCTCTGCACGTCCTGCTCCATCTCGGTCAGCGTGTGCGCCAGCGGGCCCTTGATCGGCTCCAGGATGCGCTTGCCTTCCACGTGCTTGTACTCGCCCTTGTTGAAGTCGCTGGCCGAGCCGTAGTACTCCTTGTAGAGCACGCCGTTCTCTTCCACCGTCTGGCCGGGCGATTCCTCGTGGCCTGCGAACAGGGAGCCGATCATCACCATGCTGGCGCCGAAGCGCACGCTCTTGGCGATGTCGCCGTGGCAGCGGATGCCACCGTCCGCGATGATGGGTTTGGTGGCCACGCGCGCGCACCACTTGAGCGCGCTGAGCTGCCAGCCGCCGGTGCCGAAGCCGGTCTTGAGCTTGGTGATGCAGACCTTGCCCGGCCCCACGCCCACCTTGGTCGCGTCGGCGCCCCAATTCTCCAGGTCGATCACGGCCTCGGGCGTGGCCACGTTGCCCGCGATCACGAAGGCCTTGGGCAGCTTGTCCTTGAGGTAACCGATCATGTTCTTCACGCTGTCGGCGTGGCCGTGCGCGATGTCGATGGTGATGTACTCGGGGCTCAGGCCCTCGGCCGCCAGCGTGTCCACCGTCGCGTAGTCGGGCGCTTTCACGCCCAGCGAGATGGAGGCGAAGCAGCCCTTGGCGTGCATGTCGCGCACGAACTGCACGTTGTCCAGGTCGAAGCGGTGCATGACGTAGAAGTAGCCGTTCTGCGCCAGCCAGGTGCAGATGGCCTCGTCCACCACCGTCTTCATGTTGGCGGGCACCACGGGCAGGCGGAAACGCCGCCCGCCGAGTTCCACACCCGCGTCGCATTCCGAGCGGCTGTCCACGCGGCACTTGCGCGGCAGCAGCAGGATGTTGTCGTAGTCAAAGATCTCCATGAACCAGGCTCCTGAGGGCTGTTGTTGAACAGATGAGCGCTTGGCCTGGCCGGTTCCTTTGCCGCGCGAGGGGCAAAAAGAAAACCGGGCGCAAGAATCTTGGGCCCGGTGCGCGATTCTAGACCGATGGTCCGGTGGCCGATGCTTATGGCTCCCATATGCCCCCACGTATGGCGCGGTTGGCACGCGGGCGCTTCCTACAATCCCGTGATGCCCCTGGACACCCCCCCGAACGCCTCGCCGCTGGTCGCCGGCCTCAACCCCGAGCAGGCGGCCGCCGTCACCTTGCCCGCCGAACACGCGCTCATCCTCGCCGGCGCCGGCTCGGGCAAGACGCGCGTGCTCACCACGCGCATCGCCTGGCTGCTGCAGACCGGCCAGATCGGCCCCGGGGGCGTGCTGGCCGTGACCTTCACCAACAAGGCCGCCAAGGAAATGGTCACGCGCCTGTCGGCGCTGCTGCCCGTCAACGTGCGCGGCATGTGGATCGGCACCTTCCACGGCCTGTGCAACCGCCTGCTGCGCGCGCACCACCAGCTCGCGGGCCTGCCCGCCACCTTCCAGATCCTGGACACGCAGGACCAGCTCTCGGCCATCAAGCGCCTGTGCAAGCAGTTCAACGTGGACGACGAGCGCTTTCCGCCCAAGCAGCTGCAGTACTTCATCGCCGGCTGCAAGGAGGACGGCATGCGCCCGCGCGACGTGCCTGCGCGCGACGAGGACGCACGCAGGAAGGTCGAGCTGTACGCGCTGTACGAGGAACAGTGCCAGCGCGAGGGCGTGGTCGATTTCGGCGAACTGATGCTGCGCAGCTACGAGCTGCTGCGCGACCAGGATGCCATCCGCGCACACTACCAGCGGCGCTTCCGCCACATCCTGATCGACGAGTTCCAGGACACGAACAAGCTGCAGTACGCCTGGATCAAGCTGTTCTCGCCACCACCCATGGAGGGCCTGGACGTACAGGGCAACGCCGTGTTCGCGGTGGGCGACGACGACCAGAGCATCTACGCCTTTCGCGGCGCGCGCGTGGGCAACATGGCCGACTTCGTGCGCGAGTACCGCGTGCAGCACCAGATCAAGCTGGAGCAGAACTACCGCAGCGTGAGCAACATCCTCGACGCGGCGAACCACCTCATCGGCCACAACCAGCGCCGCCTGGGCAAGAACCTGCGCACCGAGGCGGGCGCGGGCGAGCTGGTGCGCATCAACGAGTCGGTGAGCGACTTCGCCGAGGCGCAGTGGATCGTGGACGAGATCAAGGCGCTGGTGCGGGAAGAGGTTCCCCGCAGCGAGATCGCCATCCTCTACCGCAGCAACGCGCAGAGCCGCGTGGTGGAGACCGCGCTGTTCAACGCCGGCCTGCCCTACCGCGTGTACGGCGGCCTGCGCTTCTTCGAGCGCGCCGAGGTCAAGCACGCGCTGGCCTACCTGCGCCTGATCGAGAACCCGCGCGACGACACCAGCTTCCTGCGCGTGCTCAACTTCCCGCCGCGCGGCATCGGCGCGCGCAGCGTCGAGCAGCTCCAGGACGTGGCGCGTGCGGCCGGCTGCTCGCTGCACGACGCGGTGAGCGCGGTCACGGGCCGCGCGGGCACGGCCATCGCCGGCTTCGTCGCCAAGGTGGACGTGATGCGCGAGCGCAGCGAGGGCAGCACCCTCAAGGACATCGTCGAACTGGTGCTGGAACACAGCGGCCTGGTGGAGCACTACCGCCAGGAACGCGAGGGCCAGGAGCGCGTGGAGAACCTGGAGGAACTGGTCAACGCGGCCGAGAGCTTCGTGATGCAGGAAGGCTTCGGCCGCGAGGCGGTGGCGCTGACGCAGAGCCCGGCGAGCCAGGGCCTGGACCCGAACGCACCGCTGATCGATGAGGCGCTGGCGCCCGACGCCGAGACCGGCGAGACCCTGAGCCCGCTCGCGGCCTTTCTCTCGCACGCCGCGCTGGAATCGGGCGACAACCAGGCCCAGGCCGGACAGGACGCGGTGCAGCTCATGACCGTGCACGCCGCCAAGGGCCTGGAGTTCGACTGCGTGTTCATCGGCGGCCTGGAAGAAGGCCTGTTCCCGCACGAGAACGCCATGAGCGACCGCGACGGCCTGGAGGAAGAGCGCCGACTGATGTACGTGGCCATCACGCGCGCGCGCAAGCGCCTGTACCTGAGCCATTCGCAGACGCGCCTGCTGCACGGGCAGACGCGCTACAACCTCAAGAGCCGCTTCTTCGACGAACTGCCCGAGCACTGCCTGAAGTGGCTGACGCCGCCGCAGGCCTCTGGCTGGGGCGGCATGGGCAGCGCGGGCTGGGGCGGGCACCGCGCGATGGGCGCGCCGGTGCCGCAGCCCGCGTGGTCGCCGGCCTGGAAGGCCGCCAGCGCGCCCGCGCCCGAGCCCGACCGTGGCACGCCCATCAAGAGCGGCATGGCCGTGTTCCACAACAAGTTCGGCGAAGGCAAGGTGCTGGCCGTGGAGGGCGCGGGCGACGACGCGCGCGCGCAGGTGAGCTTCTCGCGCCACGGCACCAAGTGGCTGGCGCTCAGCGTGGCCAAGCTGACCCCCATCGAATAGGTCCGCCCCCGCGCGGGCCTGCGGCCCGCTCCCCCCGGCCGGGGGCGACACCGACGGACCGGCGAAGCCGGATCCGTGGTGTCTCTTGGTTCGGCCCCGGTGTGCGATCAGCTGCCGATCACCCCGCCATCGTTCTTGGTGATCACGACCGTGGCCGAGCGCGGGCGCTGGCCCGCGCCATAACCCGCGCTGCTCGGCCAGCGGCTCTCGTACTTCGCCGGGTCGCCGATGTCAGCCATCTTCGTGTTTTCGCCCGCGTGCTGGATGTTCACGAAGATCGCGCGGCCATCGGGCGTCTCGGTGATGNNCGGTTGCCGGATTTCACCGGGCGCGCACCGCCGTCGCCCACCTGGCCGGGCAGCGCGGCCAGCAGCATGCAGTTGGTCTTGTCGGTGTAGGCGCCGTCGTCGGTCTCGATCCAGCAGATGCCGGTGGCGGCGCTGAACACCAGGCCGTCGGGCGAAGAGAGGTCGTTCTCGTCGCTCAGGTTGGAGAGGTTGATGCTGGCCTTGTCGGCGTCGGCTTCGGAGGCGAAGAGGTAGATGTCCCAGCGGAACTTCGCCTCGGCGGGCGTGGCCTCGGCCAGTCGCACGATGTGGCCGTGCACGTTGCCCTTCTGCTCCTTGCCGGCCTTCATGTCGCTGTACGCGCGCGGGTTGGCGGCGTCCACCGTGGCCTCGGTGCGCTGGCTGTTGTTGGTCAGCGTGATGTAGACCTCGCCGTTCTTCGGGTTCACGCCGGTCCACTCGGGCCGGTCCATCTTCGTGGCGCCCGCCGCGTCGGCGGCCAGGCGCGTGAACACGCAGACGTCGGCCTGGGTCTTGAAGTCGAAGCCCTTGAAGCCGCTGATGGCGGGGTTCCTTGGCGAGAGTTCCAGCCAGTCGCCGCTGCCGTCGGCGTTGAAGCGCGCCACGTACAGCGTGCCCGCGTCCAGGTACTTGTCGCCCGCGGCCAGGCGGTTGCGCGGCTTGGCGTCGGCCGGGTCCCACTTTTCGGCGGAGACGAACTTGTAGATGTACTCGCCGCGCGCGTCGCAGCCCATGTAGGCCACCACCGGCTGGCCGTCCACCGGCTTGGCGAAGCTCACGTTCTCGTGCGCGAAGCGGCCCAGCGCGGTGCGCTTGGTCAGCAGGGTGTTGGGGTTGTAGGGGTCGAGCTCGACCACGTAGCCGAAGGTGTGGAACTCGTTGCGGTAGTCCTCGCGCGCGCTCGCGCCGGTGGCGCCGGTGTTCCAGCGCTGGAAGCGGTCGTCGCTGCCACCGGACTCCCACCCGTGGCGGGTGGCCGCGCCCGCTTGGCGGCCGTAGCGCTTGAAGGCGGCGGTGATCTTCGGGTCGTTGCGGCGCGCGTCGTCCTGCGCGTCGCGGAAGAAGTAGCCGAACCAGTTCTCCTCACCCGAGACCAGCGTGCCCCACGGCGTCTTGCCGGTGCCGCAGTTGTTGACCGTGCCGCGCGCCTTGGTGCCGTTGGGGCTGTACTTCGTGACCAGGTGCGCGCTGCCGGCGGCCGGGCCGGTGAAGATGGCCTCGCTCAGGGTGGTGATGCGGCGGTTGTAGGGCGAGCCCGGCTGCGTGGCCCAGCGGCGGCCGTCGCGGCGCACCTCCACCACGGAGATGCCGTGGACCATCAGTTCCTTGTCGATCTCGGCCGCCGGGCGCGGCAGCGTGGCCGTGCCGCCGTTGGCGTGGATGAAGAAGGAGGAGAGCTTCTCGTCGGTGGTGGCCTCGTGGTTCATGGCCAGCAGGCCGCGCGAGGTGAAGCTGCCCGAGGGCTGGTTCTGCGCGTCCAGGCCGAACCATTCGATGCCGTCGTGGTGGTCGCCGGCGCGCTTGCCCCATTGCTCGTCGGTGCCGTCGTTCCTGAAGGCGGGCACATCGGCGCCCAGCGGGTCGCCACCGGCGTAGAGCACCTGCGCGGTGTAGCCGGGCGGCACGGTCACCGCGTCGGCCGTGGTGCGGGCCACGGGCGTGAAGCCGAGCTGGTTGACGGGCTGGGGGCCGGCGGGCGAAGCCGGCGTGGCACAACCGGCCAGCACCGCGCTGCCCACCACGGCCGCGCCGGCACCGCCGCGCAGCAGGTGGCGGCGGCTCAGGCGCGTGGCCAGCACGCTGTCGAAACTGGCGTTGCCGCTGCGGTTGGAGTCTTCGTCGTTGAAGACCTCGCCGGGCCGGCGGGTGTTCTGTTCGCGCATACCTGTCCTCGTGGGGTGTTGTGTGACTCCCCGGATCGTTCACACGTGGCGTGACGATCGCGTGACAGTCATGTGGCGAACTCAGGCTTGTCGCGAAGGCACAGGCCTAGAACAAGTCCTTGTCGAATCGCGGGATCGCATCGACCATCGCGTCGAGCCGCTGCGCGCGCGCGATCACCGCGTGCGCGATCGTGGTCACGGTGCCGCGCTCGGCGTCGGTGTAGACCGGGTCCTGTGCCACCGCGAGGGCTTCCTTCTGCGCCAGCCGGCACAGCTGCCGGAGTTCCCGGGCAAAGAAGCGCCTGTCGATGCCGCACCGTTCGCAGTGGTCTGCCAGCGGGAACGGCGCCACGTCCTGGAAATGGAACGCATCGCCGAAGGCCATCGCGAATTCGTGGTCGATCTGGTCTGCGTCGAAGTGCAGGACGCTGACCAGGTCGTACAGCGGACACACGCTCAAGCCACCGGGCCCGACTTGGAACGAGAGGTTCTTGCCGTGCGCATCGCTGTTGCCCAACAGCAGCGTGAGGATGGACCAGAAACCCATTTGCCGCAGGCCGACGGCCGGGTGTTCGAGCCGGGGGCGCAAGGCATTCAGGCGGGCAAAGCTCGCCCCGTCGCGGATGTGGGCCACGTCCCGGCCGCTGCCGATGTTGCGTTCGTATTTCATGGACACCGGCAGATCCAGCGCCTGGCAGCCGTCGATGACGTGCAGGCGGCGCACGCGCGGCAGTGCGCCATCGGCCACGCCGGGCACCGCCGGCCCGGGCAGTTCGACGCGATCGAAACGGCGGATGCACAACACCGGATCGGGTACGCGAACAATGTCCACGTGGGCCACCATGGTCTGCCGATACGCGAGGTGTCCCAAGCGGGCAGCCAATCGCATGCAGTAGTGCTCGTTGGCCACCATGTGCTTGAGATGGGAGCGGCGGGGCTCGGGTTTGAGGATGTGCGTCGACGACAGCGAGCCATCCACCAGGAACAGGCGTTCGCCGGCTTTCTGCACCAGGAGCTTGTCCTGCTGGCCCGCCACCGACAGGCGCACCTTCCCGTCCCATACGGTGAAGGGAAGGCTGTCGCGGTTGGCGATGCGCTCGTGCAGTTCTTCTGCCGTGATCTCACGCGCGCTGGGGGGAATGTTGTCGGGCGTCTGTCCCGGCGGCAGGAAGCTCAGGGCGCCGGTGGTTTCGCGGCCCAGGTGGCGGATCAGGCCGAAGACGTTGCTTTTTGAAATGGCCTCCACGCGCGAGAGGTCGTCGAGCGCATCGCCCTCGGGCAGCAGGTTTTCCAGGAAACGGCGGATGGCGGCCGAGCCCGGCGGCGTGTGGAGGGGCAGAGCGGGTGCCAAGGGAAAGCCAGGGCCGGATGCCACCCAGTCCAGTGAGTAGCTCAGACTGAAGCTGCCTTCCAGCGGGTTTTGCGTCAGTTCGCCCACGGGCGTTTTGCCCGCAAACACCTGCAGCGTGTAGTCGGCCTGGCGATAGGCGGGTGCTTCACTCGCCCTGGTTGCCATCGCGCGCCTCCGTGATGTTCGCGGCGGCTTCTGCCTGCACGGCGCGCAGCGCCCGCGACGCTTGTGCGTGCGGCATCACCAGCAGGGCCAGGCCCATGGTGTCGAGCAGCTTGAGCAGCTTGTCGGTGGTCACCGGCTTGCCGTTTTCGAGCCGGGAGACAAGGTCGCTGGACACGCCCGCCAGTTGGGCGGCGTCGTCGATGCGGAAGCCGCCCCGGGCGCGGGCGTTGCGCGCGATGAGGCCCAGTTCAGGCAAGCCCTGGGCCAGCGGCGACAGCCCGGGATCGACAGGGGGGAGTTTTCTTGCCATAGTTTCGCTAAACCGAAATTATCGAGGCCAACGGAGGTGGCACACAATTTTTCCGTGTATCGCGAAATTATCGGAACATTGGCCTGGTTGTGCAATATTGTTCCGCTATTGCGGAATAAATGCCGCATTCAACCCACGCTGTCGTTGCAGCAGCGGCCGACCCATGCGGATGGGCTCGCCGGCCATGGCGCCCGGGGCCAGCGCGAAGCCCGGCGGCGCCAGCACGATGACGGTGGAGCCGTGCTCGAAGTGACCCATCTCCTGCCCGCGCGCGTAGGCCGCGTCGCAGGGCAGTTCGTCGGGTCCGCGGTAGCGCGTGTTCAACGGCAGGGGCAGGGCGCGCAGGCGCAGGCTGGCCACCAGAATGGCGGCCACCGGCACCAGCACCAGCGGCGTGCCGTCGTGCAGCCGCGTGAACAGTGCGGCGCGCTCGTTGCGGCAGAACAGGCGCTCCACGCGCTTGAGCGCGATGGGGTTCACGTTCCAGGTGTCGCCGCTGAAGTGCGTCACGTGCTCCAGGGTGAGCGCCTCGGGCGCGTGGAAGCGGTGGTACATGGCCGAGGTCAGCCGCAGCGTCACGAACTGGCCGCCGCGCAGGGTGTCGATGGCCGCCTGGCTGCGCGGCGAGGTGCCGAGCAGCTCGGTGAGCGCGTACGGGAAGCCCTTGGCCTGGAACACCTGGGCCTGCGGGTCGTCGCCGATGCGCCCGCTCGCGCCCACGATCGCGTCGCAGGGGCTCACCAGCACCGACGGGTTGGCGTCCACCGGCCGCGCGCCCTCCCGCAGTTCGCGTGTGAAGCAATCGTGCAGGCTGTCGAAGCGCTGCTTTTTCGCGTCGCTCAGGTCGAGGTCGGTGAAGGCCTTCCACACGGCCATGGACGCGTCGCGCACCAGCGGTTGGCGGATGCCGCTGAACCAGCCCATGAAGCGCGTGAGCGCCAGGCGCGGCACGCGGTTGGTGAGCAGGAAGTTCAGGTCTTCGCTCAGCGCCAGCCGGCGCAACTGGCGTTGCACGAAGCCGTGATCGTTCTGTCGCAATGTTTTCATCGTTGGGTCATCCGGGGGCCATACAAGTGCGGGAACACCACGACGCCCCCAACGCCATGTCCCTTCTGCCTTATGCCTTGCCAGCCGGTTCGCTTCTGCTGGCCCTGCCTTACCTGAAGCAGCGCCTGGCGCTGTCGCGCGCCAAGCACCGCTCGCTCGCGGGGCACTCGCGCATGGCCAAACGCCTGGCGGGCTGGCTGCCGGGCTACGCCTTTGACGACGCGCACTTCTTCCGGGCCGATGGCGCCCACGAGGCCCTCGCCGCGCAGCGCCGCGCGGCCTTCGACACGCTGTGCGCCGGCTACGCCGAGCGCTATGCCAAGTCCCTGGCGCTGACCGCCGAGGCGCGCGAGGGCCTGGCCGATCTGCAGCTCACCGGCGCCTACCGCGTGCCCTTTCCCTTCAGCCCCTACTTGCGCGAGCGCCTCAAGGTCGGCGCCTTCGTTCAATCGGCCAGTGGCGTGGAAGTGGAAGACCTCGACGGCAACCGCTTCCTCGACCTCACCGGCTCCTACGGCGTCAACGTCTTCGGCGTGGACTTCTACAAGGCCTGCATGGAAGAGGGTGCGGCCATCGGCCTCGAACTCGGCCCCGTGCTGGGCGCCTACCACCCGGTGGTGGCCAGCAACATCGCGCGCTTGAAGGCCATCTCCGGCCAGGACCAGGTGTCCTTCCACATGAGCGGCACCGAGGCCGTGATGCAGGCCGTGCGCCTGGCGCGATACCACACGAAGAAGAAGAACCTGGTGCGCTTCTGCGGCGCGTACCACGGCTGGTGGGAAGACGTGCAGCCCGGCCCCGGCAACCCCATGCCCCCACGCGAGACCTACACCCTCAAAGACATGGACGAGCGGAGCCTGCAGGTGCTGCGCACGCGCCGCGACATCGCCTGCGTGCTCATCAACCCCTTGCAGGCCCTGCACCCCAACCGCAACGCGCCGGGGGACTCCACGCTCATGAACGGCCTGCGCAGCGCCGGCTACGACCGCGCGGCCTACACGCAGTGGCTCAAGCGCTTGCGCGAGGTGTGCACCGAGCGCGGCATCGTACTGATCTTCGACGAGGTCTTCCTGGGCTTTCGCCTGGCGCCAGGTGGTGCGCAGGAATACTTCGGCGTGAAGGCCGACATGGTGACCTATGGCAAGTCGGTGGCCGGTGGGTACCCGGTGGGCGTGGTGTGTGGCCGCGCCGAGCTGATGAAGCGCTTCCGCGCCGACCGCCCCGCCGACCTCTGCTTCGCGCGCGGCACCTTCAACTCCCACCCGCACGTGATGGGCGGCATGCACGCCTTCTTCAAGCGCCTGGACAGGCCGGAGGTGCAGGCGATGTACGCCGGCAGCGACGAGCGCTGGAACGCGCGCCGCGAGCGCTTCAACGCCGCCATGGCCGAAGCGGGCCTGCCGGTGCGCGCGGAGAACCTGCACAGCGTGTGGACGCTGGGCTACACGCAACCGGGGCGGTATCACTGGATGTTCCAGTACTACCTGCGTTGGCATGGCCTGGCCTTGAGCTGGGTGGGCACGGGGCGCTTCATCTTCGCGCTGAACTTTGACGATGCGGCGTTCGATGAGGTGGTGCAACGCTGCGTGGCGGCTGGCAAGGACATGCAGGCGGCTGGCTGGTGGACGCTGCCTGAGGGCGTGGACGCCAAGGTCATCGGCAAGCAGTTGCGCAAGGAGACCTTGTCGGCGTTTTTCGGGAGGCACTGAGTCTTTCTCCAGCTGCTGGCTTGACGTTCCAGCGGCTTTCTCCGGCGGGGCCGGTCGTCGGCGCTCGGGTGTCCGGCTCCGCGACTGTCCCCCGGAACGGAGCGCTGGCGCGCTCCNNACGACCTCGTTGGCACTCGGTCTGTGGGCGCGCCACCGCTTCTTCGGCTCGCGGACGCTGGGGTGCACTGCGTAGCGAAATAAAGGAGGAGGACGGCGCAGCCGTCCGGGGGACATTCGCGGAGCAGTGCACCCAGTGGCCGCGAGCTTCGCGAGGTGTTCGAGCGAATCGCATCGAACACCAACAACACACGTCAGCGATGCCCCACACCCGGGTCGATGAGCTGACCACGCAACAGGAACAACGGCGCCTTGTGGTACAGCTTGATGTCGTGGAACGGGTCGGTCAGGATCTTCGTCGCCCACACCAGTCCCGTCTGGATGTCCTGCAGGAAAAACAGGTGAATGGTGCGGAACAGCAGCCCGCCGATGCCCAGCCCCAGCCACAGCGTGCCCACGTGGCGGATGTAGCCCCAGTTGTCGTGGTGCGGCTCGAACAGCCCCAGCACCGCGGGATCGATCCACACCAGCACCGGCGCCAGCGCCCACAGGCTCATCAGCACCACCTTGCGGCGCAGGTTGTAGCCTACCTTGATCTCTTCCTTGTACTCGTGCGTCGCCTGGTTCACGTGGTCGTAACCCTTGGGCTCGAAAAAGAAGTGCCCCGCCTGGCGCGAGGTCATCGACACCAGCCACGCGATCAGCGCCGAGATGATCGGATCGAACCACAGCATCACATACGCGACCACGAAGCTGATCGCGCTGATCAGGTGCAGCGTCTGGTTGATGCGGCTGTGGTGGTAATAGCGGTGGTCGTCCCAGCGCTGGATTTCCAGGGTCTTGAAAAAGTCGTTCAAGGCAGACGCTCCATCGTCGAAGTGAAGGGAATCGGGCAGAAAACCCGCGCATGGTCGGACGGGTCTGTGAAATCGCGGTGACAGCAGCGCGCCGTCATCGGCGTGGCACGGGCCTGTCACCGCGTCGTCGCTCTGTCATGAAACTGCCGCGAAGCGGCATGAGCATGCGCCCATGAGCAGCTCGAACGCCGAACCCATCCTGGTCGAGGAATTTCCGGCGGCAAGGCCGTCGCTTCGGCTGTCCGTGGTGACGGAAACCTGGCCGCCCGAGATCAATGGCGTCGCGCTCACGCTCTCGCGGCTCGTGCAGGGCCTTTGCGCGCGCAACCATCAGGTGCAGTTGATTCGGCCGCGCCAGGCGCGCGAAGAGGCGGCCCGCCAGGACCCGGGCTTCCAGGAACTCCTGATGCGCGGCATGCCCATCCCGCGCTACCCCGACCTCAAGCTCGGCCTGCCAAGCAAGGGATCGCTGGTGCGCGCCTGGACGCTGCACCGGCCCGATCTCGTGCACATCGCGACCGAAGGTCCGCTGGGCTGGTCGGCCTTGCAAGCCGCGCGGCGCCTGCGCCTGCCCGTCACCTCCGACTTTCGCACCAACTTCCACGCCTACAGCCGGCACTACGGTGTCGGCTGGCTCAAGACGCCCATCGTGGCCTACCTGCGCAAGTTCCACAACCTCACGCGCTGCACCATGGTGCCCACGCAAGGTCTGCGGGCGGAACTGCAAGCCATCGGGTTCCAGAACGTGCAGGTCGTCGCGCGCGGCGTGGACACGCAGCTCTTCAGCCCCGAGCGCCGCGACGAGGCCTTGCGCCAGTCATGGGGTGCCGGCCCCGATGCCCTGGTGATGGTGGCGGTGGGGCGCCTCGCGGCCGAAAAGAACCTGGAGGTGGTCATCCAGGCCTACGAAGCGATGCGCAGTGCGCGCGAGGACGTGCGCCTGGTCTTCGTGGGCGACGGCCCGATGCGGGCCGCGCTGCAGCAGCGATGTCCGGCCGCGCACTTCGCCGGCATGCGCCGTGGCGAAGACCTGGCCGCGCACTACGCCAGCGCCGATCTGTTCGTCTTCCCGAGCCTGACGGAGACCTTCGGCAACGTCACCATCGAGGCGCTGGCCAGCGGCCTGCCGGTCCTCGCCTTCGACACCGCGGCGGCGGGTGATTGGGTGAGACCGGGACACAACGGCTGGCTCCTGCCGGTGGACGACGCGCGGGGCCTGGCACAACAGGCGCTCGCGCTGGCCCGCGACCCTGCCCAGGTGCGCGCCGCCGCCGCCCATGCGCGCGCTCAGGTCGCGCAACTCGACTGGCAACAGATCGCTCGCCAGGTGGAAGAAATCTTCTTGCGCACCGCCGGCTGGTCGAGCCCCGCGCCGGCCGCATCGCCGCAGACATCGCTTGCCGTCTGAACCGCGGCGGCGGGCGGGCACTGACACCGCCGCGTCACACCGGGTTCATGGCTTGGTCATCTCGCCTGCATAGCCTTGCGGGCTCCCACGTTCCCTATCCTGGAATCATTCGATGAAACACGAGATCGACAGCGAAGACCTGCCCACCAATACCAGCCACAACGAGCACTTCCAGGCGGTCGTGAACCGCGCGGTGAGCCGTCGCGGCTTTCTGCTCAAAACGGGTGTCGGCGCGGCCGCCGTGGGCTTCCTCTCGGCCGGCCTCACCGGCTGCGGCGGCGGTGGTGATGGTGGCGAGCCCGCCACCCCCGGCACGCCTGCGCCCACCCCGCCCGGCGAGCTGCTGGGCTTCACCGCCATTCCCACCGACACCGCCGATCGCGTCACCGTGGCACCCGGCTACACCGCCAGCGTGCTGGCCCCCTGGGGCACGCCGCTGTTCACCACCGGCCCGGGGTCGAACTGGGCGGGTGACGGCAGCGAAGACGCCGCTGCGCAGGCGCGCCAGATGGGCGACAACCACGATGGCATCCACTACTTCGCCATCGGCGGCAAGAGCGACGAAGGCCTGCTGGTGATGAACCACGAGTACACCAATGTGCAGTACCTGTTCACCAACGGCATGGTCGACAGCCTGGACGACGCCAACAAGGACCTCAACGCGCACGGCGTGTCGGTGGTTCACATCAAGCGCAGCGGCGGCGCGTGGAGCATCGTGCGCGACTCGCTGTTCAACCGGCGCATCACGGGCAGCACGCTCATGCAACTGACCGGCCCCGCGGCCGGCGACGCCCTGCTGCAGACCTCGGCCGACCCGACCGGCACGGCGGTGTTCGGCACGCTCAACAACTGCGGCAACGGCTGGACGCCTTGGGGCACCTACCTCACCTGCGAAGAGAACTTCAACCAGTACTTCGGCACCACCAACACCGCCAACCCCGGCCAGTTGCGCGACGCCAACATGCTTCGCTATGGCCTTTCCGCTGGCACCACCGCGCGCCGCTACGAGACCTACCACGACCGCTTCGACTGGCAGAAGGAACCCAACGAATCCAACCGCTTCGGCTGGATCGTCGAGATCGATCCCTTCGATGCCTCTTCCACCCCGAAGAAGCGCACCGCCCTGGGCCGCATCAAGCACGAGAACGCCGCCTACGCCATCGCCGCCGATGGCCGTGTGGTGATCTACATGGGCGACGACCAGGCCAACGACTACATCTACAAGTTCGTGACCAGTGGCCGCTACATCGCCGGCGATACCGTCAACAACCGCAACCTGCTGGACAGTGGCACCCTCTACGTGGCGCGCTTCAACGACGGCGCCGCCACGGGCGACATGATGGGTACCGGCGAATGGCTGCCCATGACCACGGCCAACCCCGCGCTGGCGGGCTTCGCTTCCCTGGCCGACATCCTGGTGCACACCCGCCAGGCCGCCGACGCCCTGGGCGCGACGCCGATGGACCGCCCCGAGTGGGTGACGGTGCATCCGCAGACCAACGAGGTCTATGTGACGCTGACGAACAACTCGGGCCGCGCAGCCACCGACGACGCCAACCCCCGCCCGGCCAACATCTACGGGCAGATCGTCCGCTGGCGTGAGGCCGGCGGCGATGCCGCGGCGCTCACTTTCGAGTGGGACATCTTCGTGCTCGCCGGCAACCCCACCATCGCCCAGGTCAATCCACTGGATCTGGGCACGTCCAACGTGACCGTGGACAACACCTTCAACAGCCCGGACGGGCTGGGCTTTGACGGCGCGGGCCGCCTCTGGATCCAGACCGATGGCAACTACAGCAACGCGGGCCGCTACGCCAACCAGGGCAACAACCAGATGCTGTGCGCCAACCCGGTGACCCGGGAGATCCGCCGCTTCTTCGTCGGTCCGGTGGAGTGCGAGGTGACCGGCCTGACGTTCACACCGGATTCGAAGACCCTGTTCATCAACATCCAGCACCCGGGTGAAGGCGGCAACAGCCACTGGCCTGAAGGCGGCAGCGCATTGCCGCGCTCGGCCACCATCGTCATCACCAAGGACGATGGCGGTGTGATCGGGACCTGATGGGCCGCGCGGGCGGCGCGCGCGGGGATCCTCAGAAGGGGTCCGCCGCGGAGGCCGGCTGGTCAGCGCCGTCCGCCCCATCGAACCGGAAGCTGTCGCGGAAGGTGAACCACAGCGAGGTGTGGAACATCGAGGCCATGAACAGCACGATCGGGTAGACCACGATCTGCATCACCTGAGGCCCGCCGACGATGGAGCCCAGCACGCCGAGCAAGAGGCCGGTGATGATGAACACCCCCGCCCAGCCCAGGGTGAACAGCAGCATGGCGCCCTTGTTGTTCCAGCAGGCCACCAGGCTGAAGAAGAGGCTCTTGACCGGCGACACGCCGTGCCAGAACACCAGCGCCGGCGCGTGCCAGAAGGCCATGAGCACGGGCAGGTAGGCGAGCAGGGCCACGCCCATGCCGGGGCGGCCGATGGCCGCGCTCATCGCTTCGGGCGTGACCTCGGTGTTGTCGGCGATGGGGGCCGCCGCCGGCACGGCGCCGGCGAACAGCGCGGCGATGCCCATCACCAGGAACAGGCCCGCCGCGTACAACGCGCCCAGCACCAGCATGTTGCGGGTGCGCGCGCTGCCGCCGCGAAAGGCGGTGATCAGCAGCGAGGGCATGGGAAAGCGCCCCTGCTCGGCCTCGCGCGTGGCGGCCATGAGGCCCAGTGTGGCCGCGGGCACCAGGGCCACCGCCACCGCCGTGCCCAGCACGGGCACGATGGACAGCACCGACACCAGGGCCATGAACATGAAGAACAGGCCCGACATGGCCAGCGGCTGGCGCAGGAAGGTGCGCATGCCCCGCTTGACCCACTGCCAGCCGGTGCCGGCCTTGTTGATCTGAACCCTCATGCCGCCACGGCCTCCGCGTCGGCCGGTACCGGTTCCGGGCGGGCATTCGGCAGGCGCGCGCGCAGCACGCGCTCGAAATGGCTGGGGTCGTGCGCCTGCAGCATGGCGGCCTCGCGCGGCAGATGCAGGTCCCACAGGCGCGAGAGCCAGAAGCGAAGCGCGCCCGCGCGCTGCATGGCAGGCAGCAGGCGGCGCTCGGCAGGGCTCAGCGGGCGCACGCTTTCATAGGCTTGCAGGAAGGCCCGCTCCAGCGCCGGGTCGGGCCGGCCGTCGGCCGCGCCGCCGTGGCGCACGCACCAGTCATTCAGGCACACGGCGATGTCGAACAGCCAGGTGTCCACGCCAGCGAAGTAGAAATCGAAGAAGCCGCTGACGGCGCCGTCCTCGAACATGACGTTGTCGCGGAACAGGTCGGCGTGGATGGGGCCGCGCGGCAGGGCCCGGTAGGCGCTGCTCTCGGCCACGTGGTTCTGATAGGCCAGCTCGGCGCGCAGCAGCGCCGCCTGCGACTCGTCGATGAAGGGCAGCACCACGGGCACGGTCTCGTTCCACCAGGCCAGGCCGCGCAGGTTGGGCTGGCGGCGGTCGAAGTCTCGGCCCACCAGGTGCAGGCGCGCCAGCAGCGCGCCCACCGCGGCGCAGTGCGCGGCCGTGGGCGAGAGCTCGCTGGCGCCACGCAGCTTGTCGACCACGGCGGCGGGCTTGCCTTGCAGCGTGTGCAGGATCTCGCCCTTCGCGTCGGCCGCCGGCTCGGGCACGGGCACGCCGTGCGTGGCCAGGTGCTTCATCAGGTGCAGGTAGAAGGGCAACTGCTCGGCGCTCAGGCGCTCGAACACCGTGAGCACGTGCTCCAGGGTCTGGCCGTCGCGCTCGCTGGTGACGAAGTAGTTGGTGTTCTCGATGCCGCCCTGGATGCCGCGCAGCTCGGTGAGGGTGCCCAGGTTCAGTCGTTCGATGAGGGCGGCGGCGTCGGCGAACGGGACCTCGGTGTAGACGGCCATGTCGGGGTTAGAAATCGAAGAGGCGCCAGCTGCTGCGGCCTGCATTGCCCGAGGGGCGCCCCGCGGTTTCACCCGGCGGGTTGGTGGCGCCGCGCGGCTGGATCTGGTAGGCCGGCGCGCCGTTCTTGGGTTGCACCTGGATGGATTGCGTCTGGCCGTCCACGCGCAGCTCGTCGATGCGGGTCAGCGCGTCCTCGTGCGTGATGCGCTCGATGCGGTCGCCCGGTGCGCGCTGCAGGGGCGCGGGGTCGGCCGGCGGCTGTTGGGCCAGGGCCGGCGCGGCCAGCGCGGCCAGCAGGGCGGCGCCGAAGAGGGAGGGGGTGGAGGCCATTCGCGCATTGTAGGCACCGGGGTGGCGGCGGCGCTGCCGCCGGGCCATGCCCGGTGTCGGCCGACGCCCCGGCCTCACGCCTTCCTACACAATGGCGGGATGACCCAGGACGCCGCCCGAACCCTGCTGCTGATCGACGGATCCAGCTACCTGTACCGCGCCTACCACGCCATGCCCGACCTGCGGGCCGTGCCGGGCGACCCGACGAGCCCCGCGACCGGGGCCATCCGCGGAATGATCAACATGATGCAGAGCCTTCGCAAGGAGGTGCCCGCGGTGTTCGCGGCCTGCGTCTTCGACGCCTCGGGGCCTACCTTTCGCGACGCGCTTTACGCGCAGTACAAGGCCAACCGCAGCCCCATGCCGGATGACCTGCGCGCGCAGATCCCGCCCATCCACGAGGTGGTGCGGCTGCTGGGCTTTCCCGTGATCGACGTGCCCGGCGTGGAGGCCGACGACGTGATCGGCACGCTGGCGCATGCGGCGGCCGGGCAGGGCTTCGATGTGATCGTCAGCAGCGGCGACAAGGACCTGGCCCAGCTCGTCAACGAGCGCATCGCCATCATCGACACCATGAGCGGCAAGCGCCGCGACATGGCCGGGGTGCAGGCCGAGTTCGGCGTGCCCGCGCACCTGATGGTGGATTACCAGACCCTGGTGGGCGACGCGGTGGACAACGTGCCAGGCGTGGACAAGGTCGGGCCCAAGACGGCCGCCAAGTGGCTGCTGGAATACGGCTCTCTCGACGCCCTGGTGGCGCGCGCGGGCGAGGTCAAGGGTGTGGCCGGCGAGAACCTGCGCAAGGCGCTGGACTGGCTGCCCACGGGCCGCCAGCTCGTCACCATCAAGACCGACTGCGACCTCGATGGCTTCGTGCCCGGCCTGCCGGCGCTGGACGCGGTGCGCATGAAAGAGCCCGACAACGAAGCCCTGCAGGGCTTCTACGAGAAGTACGGCTTCAAGACACTCGCGGCCAAGGCGTCGGTGGGCAAGGAAGCGCCAGTGGCGCCGAACGCCACCGCGGTGGCGCCTGGCCTGACCGAAGGCCTGTTCGACGATGCGGCAGCGCCGGCCGAGCCGCGCGCGGCGTTGAAGTACGACACCATCCTCAGCTGGGACCTGTTCGACACCTGGCTCGAACGCCTGCACGCCGCGGACCTGGTGGCGCTGGACACCGAGACCACCTCGCTCGACGAGATGGTCGCCGAGATCGTGGGCATCTCCTTCAGCGTGACGCCCGGCGAGGCGGCCTACGTGCCGCTGCGCCACACAGGCCCCGACGCGCCCGAGCAATTGCCCTTCGACGAGGTGCTGGCAAAGCTGAAGCCCTGGCTGGAAGACCCCACGAAACCCAAGCTGGGCCAGCACGTCAAGTACGACCGCCACGTCTTCGCCAACCACGGCATCGAGGTGCGCGGCTACGAGCACGACACCATGCTGCAGAGCTACGTGCTGGAGGTGCACAAGCCGCACGGCCTGGAAAGCCTGGCGGAGCGCCACACCGGCCGCAAGGGCATCAGCTACGAGGACATCTGCGGCAAGGGCGCGCACCAGATCCCCTTCGCGCAGGTGGACGTGGCCAAGGCGGCCGAGTACTCCTGCGAAGACAGCGACCAGACCCTGGACGTGCACCGCGTGCTGTGGCCCCGCCTGCAGGCCGACGAGAAACTGAAGTTCATCTACGAACTGGAGATGGCCAGCAGCGAAACCCTCTACCGCATCGAGCGCAACGGCGTGCTGATCGACGCGCCCACGCTGGCCGCGCAGAGCCACGAGCTGGGCCAGCGCATCGTGGCGCTGGAGCAGGAGGCCTTCGCCATCGCCGGCCAGCCCTTCAACCTGGGCAGCCCCAAGCAGCTCGGCGAGATCTTCTTCGACAAGCTGGGCCTGCCCGTCATCAAGAAGACCGCGACCGGCGCGCGCAGCACCGACGAGGAGGTGCTGGAAAAGCTCGCCGAGGACTACCCGCTGCCGGCGAAGATCCTCGAGCACCGCAGCCTGTCCAAGCTCAAGGGCACCTACACCGACAAGCTGGCGCAGATGGCCAACCCGCGCACCGGGCGCGTGCACACGCACTACGCGCAGGCCGTGGCCGTCACGGGGCGGCTGTCCAGCAACGACCCGAACCTGCAGAACATCCCCATCCGCACGCCCGAGGGCCGGCGCGTGCGCGAGGCCTTCGTGGCGCCGGCGGGCAGCGTGATCGCCAGCGCCGATTATTCGCAGATCGAGCTGCGCATCATGGCCCACATCAGCGGCGACGAGGCCCTCACGCGCGCCTTCCAGGAGGGCCAGGACGTGCACCGCGCCACGGCGGCCGAGGTGTTCGGCGTGGAGGTGGCGCAGGTCAGCAGCGAGCAGCGCCGCTACGCCAAGGTGATCAACTTCGGCCTGATCTACGGCATGAGCGCCTTCGGCCTGGCCAAGGCCCTGGGCATCGACAACACGGCGGCGAAGAACTACATCCAGCGCTACTTCGAGCGCTTCGAGGGCGTGAAGCGCTACATGGACGACACCCGCCAGAGCGCCAAGAGCAAGGGCTACGTGGAAACCGTGTTCGGTCGCCGCCTGTACCTGCCCGAGATCAACAGCCCCAACGGCCCGCGCCGGGGTGGTGCCGAGCGCGCGGCCATCAACGCACCGATGCAGGGCACGGCCGCCGACCTCATCAAGATGAGCATGGTGGCCGTGCAGGCCGCGCTGGACGACCAGGAGCGGCGCACGAAGATGATCATGCAGGTGCACGACGAACTGGTGTTCGAGGTGCCCGCCGAAGAGGTCGAGTGGGTGCGCAGCGAGGTGCCGCGCCTGATGGCGGCCGTGGCCGAGCTCAAGGTGCCGCTGCTGGCCGAGATCGGCGTCGGGCCGAACTGGGACAAGGCCCACTGATCGCCAGAACTTCACGCCCCGAACGGAATCTGCATCACTTTCAACCCACCACCTGAGGAGATCCGCGATGCTCGAACACGACATGACCCGCGACGCCGAGGCCCTGCTGGGAGGCAGCACCGACCAATCCGGCGCCACCCGCCGAACGGCCCTCAAGGCCGCGCTGGGCGTGGGCTACGCCGCCGCCGCGGTGCCGCTGATGGCCCAGACCGCCATCCGCACGCCGTCCGACGGTCTGACGGTCGGTGAGGTCATGATCGACGTGAACGGCTTCCGGATGCCGGCCTACCGCGCCGCGCCCGCCGGCAGGACGGGCCTTCCGGTGGTGCTGGTGCTGTCCGAGATCTTCGGCGTGCACGAGTACATCGCCGACACCGCGCGCCGCTTCGCCAAGGCGGGCTACCTCGCCATCGCGCCCGAGCTGTTCGTGCGCCAGGGCGACGCCCAGAGCTACGGCGAGGTGGCCAAGCTCATCTCGGAAGTGGTCAGCAAGGTGCCCGACGCGCAGGTGCTGGGCGACCTGGACGCCACGGTGAAGTGGGCGGCCGCCAACGGCGGCGACACCAGCAAGCTGGGCATCACCGGCTTCTGCTGGGGCGGGCGCCAGGTCTGGCTCTACACCGCGCACAACCCGGCGGTGAAGGCCGGCGTGGCCTGGTATGGCCGGCTGGTGGGTCAGCAGAACGAGCTGACGCCGAAGAACCCGATCGACATCGCTGGCCAGCTGCACGGCCCGGTGCTGGGCCTCTACGGCGCGGCCGACACGGGCATCCCGCTTGACACTGTTGATAAGATGAAATCAGCTTTGGCGGCCGGGAATGCGGCGGCCAGGGCATCGACCTTCGTGGTGTACCCGGACGCGCCCCACGCCTTCCACGCCGACTACCGGCCGAGCTTCCGCAAGGAGCCGGCCGAAGACGGCTGGAAGCGCGCATTGGCGTGGTTCAAACAGCATGGCGTGGCCTGAGACCCAGGTCCGCCGTTCAACGAAGGCCGCCTCGGGGCGGCCTTTTTTCGTGGTGACAGGAACATGACTCTTCTGGCCATTCTTCTCGGCACCGTCGCGGCCGGCGTGGGCAGCGTCTGGGTGGCGGCGCTGCTGGGCTACGCCATGATGGCGCGCTACACGCAGCACATGCTCAGCCTGGCCGCCGGCGCGCTGATGGCCACGGCCTTCATGCACCTGCTGCCCGAGGCCTTCGAGAGCGCCGCCGGCGCGCACGAGCTGTTCGCGCTGCTGCTGGGCGGCCTGGTGTTCTTCTTCCTGCTCGACAAGGCGGAGCTGTGGCACCACGGCCATGAGCACGGACAGGAAGCCGACGGCGGGCACGCCCACCCTCACCACCACGGCCATGGCCACCACCACCATCACCACGCCCACGAACCGCGCGCCGGCGGCTGGGCCGTGCTGCTGGGTGACAGCGTGCACGCCTTCGGCGACGGCATCCTCATCGCCTCGGCCTTTGTGGCGGATGTGCGCCTGGGTGTGGTGGCCTCGCTGGCGGTGCTGGCGCACGAGGTGCCGCACCACATGGGCGATCTGGTGGTGCTGCGCCAGACCTCCCGCACGCCCCGTGCGGCGCTGCTCAAGGTGTCGCTGGCGGGCACGGTCACCGCCTTGGGTGGCATCGTGGGCTATCTGCTGCTGGCTTCGCTGGACGACTGGCTGCCGTACTTCCTGGTGGCGGCGTCCAGCAGCTTCGTCTACGTGGCCCTGGCCGACCTGATCCCGCAACTGCAGAAGCGCCTGAGCCTGCGCGAGACCGTGGCGCAGATCGTGTGGCTGGCCGTGGGCATTGGCATGGTCACCCTGGTGAGCGGGCTGGCGCACGCGCATTGAGCCGGCGCGGGCGCGCGCCTGCGCTCACAGCTTCTGCGACTCGCTCTCGCTCCAGCGCGGCGGGCTGCCGAAGCTGAAGCGGAAGGTGGCGCCTTCGCCCACGGCGCCCTCGGCCGAGATGTGGCCATCGTGCCGTTCGATGATGCGGCGCACCGTGGCCAGGCCGATGCCCGTCCCTTCGAACTCGCTCGGCCGGTGCAGGCGCTGGAAGGGCTTGAAGAGCTGGTCGACGTACTTCATGTCGAAGCCCACGCCGTTGTCGCGCACGAAGAAGCTGGGCACGCCGTCGTCGTCGACGCCATCCAGGCCGAACACGACGTGCGCCTCCTCGCGGTCGCGCGTGTACTTCAAGGCATTGCCGATGAGGTTTTCCAGCACGATGCGCGCGAGGTGCGGGTCGCAGTCGGCCTCCAGGCCCTGTGCCAGTTCAGCGCGCACGCGGCGCTGCGGGGCGCGCGCCAGCTCGTGCTCCAGCACGCTGCGCGCCAGCTCGCTCAGGTCGATGGGGCCGCGCTGCAGCACGCCCTGGCTCACGCGCGCCAGCGCCAGCAGGTCGTTGATGATGGCGCCCATGCGCTGCGAGGACTGCAGCACGCGGTCGAACAGCTGCTGCGTGTCCTCGTCGAGCTTGCCTTCGAGCTGCTCCTGCATGAGGCGCGTGAAGCCGTCGATGGCGCGCAGCGGCGACTTGAGGTCGTGCGAGACGGAGTAGGCGAAGGCGTCGAGTTCGGCGTTGAGCTTCTGCAGCTCGGCGGTGCGTTCGCGCACGCGCTGCTCCAGGGTTTCGTTCAGGCTCACGATCTCACGCTCGCGGCGCAGGCGCAGCAGCTCGGCGTTGGCGCGGCTGGCGAAGATGGAAATGAGCGCCTGGATGTCGGCCTTCACCTCCACCGGCGTGCGCCACATGGCGATCAGCATGCCGGTGGCCTGGCCGTCGGCGTCGCGCAGGGCCTGGCCCAGGTAGGCCTGGAAGCCCTGGGCGCGCAGTTGCGGCGCATGGGGGTAGTTTTCGGCCAGGTTCGACGTGCAGGTCATGAGCCCGTGCTGGCGCAGCGTGTCGGCGCAAGGCGTGCCGGCCACACTGAACCGGAAGTTGCGCGCGGCGCGCCCGTCGCGCCACACGCCCAGGGTCTGCAGCTCGTCCTCGCCGGTGGTTTCTGCCAGGGCCACCAGGTTGGCGCCGATGGCGTTGCTCAGGGTTTCGGCGAGCGCGGCGAAGAAGGCCTCGCCCGTCTCGGCGGCCACGCCCTTGGCCACGTCGAGCAGCAGGGCCTCGCGGCGTTTTTCCTCGCTGACGTTGAAGCTGGAGGACAGGATGCAGGGCTCGCCATCGATGTCGATCACCTCGGCCCAGATGCGCGAGTCGACGATGGAGCCGTCCTTGTGCCGCATCTGCGTGTCGTAGCCATCCACGCGTCCGTCGCGCCGGATGCGCTCGACGAAGCGTTCGCGGTCTTCGGGCGTGAGCCAGGAGCCGACCTCCACCGAGGTGCGGCCGAGCAGTTCATCGGCCTCGAAGCCCTGGGCCTTGTCCTCGGCGCGGTTCACTTCCAGGAAGCGGCCGTCGGACAGGCGCGTGAGGGTGAGATTGAGCGGGGCGAAGTGGAAGGCCTTGGCGAACAGCGCTTCGGAGCGCTGCAGGCGGCGGATGAGCTCTTCGCGGCCCGTCATGTCGCTCACCGTGGTGATGATCAGGCGGTCCTCGTCGTCGTTGCCCATTTCGCTGGACACCATGGCGTCGAACTCGCTGCCGTCGGCGCGGCGGCCCCGGGCGCGGTGCTGGGCGATGTGGCGCTCGACGATGAGGCGCTCCATGTAGCGCTCGCGCTCCATCGGGTCGGCCCAGAGGAAGGTGTCCTGGCGGCCCAGCACCTGGCTGCGGCGGTAGCCGTAGCAGCGCTCGAAGGCGGCGTTGACGTCGAGGATGGCGCCGGTGCGCGCGGACTGCGCCACCATGGGGCTCGGGCTGGATCGGAAGATGCGCGTGAAGCGCTCCAGGCTGCGGTCGCGCTCCTGTTCGGTCTGGCGGCGCCGTTCCAGTTCGTGCCGCAGGCGCTGCAGCGCGCGGTGGGCGACGGCGCGGCTGTGCATGACGACCAGGCCGACCACCACGATGGTGGTGGCCTGGGTGAGCCACACCCGCACGTTGACGGAAAAATCGGGCGTGGGTCCGAAGCCGCCGCGCGCCTCGATCCCGTTCAGCAGGCCCAGCAGCGCCACCGTCGCCACCACGGCCAGCACCAGCGCGCGCCGGCCCAGGAAGATGCCTGCGCCAACCACCGCCCCCACGAACAGGAAGTTGACCGCCGTGCGCACCGAGCCGTAGCTCACCACCGAGAAGGTGGCCGTGGCCAGCACGCCCAGGATCACCAGGGCGGCCACCGGTTCGGGCGAGAGCTTGCGCGTGCGCAGCGTCAGCCAGCAGGCCCAGCTCACCGCGGACAGCGCACCGGCGATCAGGGCTTCGCTGCGCTCGGGCGGCGCGAGCAGCAGGTCCATCGCCGCGATGCCCAGCGCCGCGAAGCCGACCAGCAGGCAGACCCACAACAGGGTCTTGCGCAGGTCCGCGGCGTCGGGGGTGTCCGCCTGCGCCGACAGGCCGACCGAGTCAGGGCCTTGCATCAGCCTCTCGCACGCGGCGTTCCTTCGGTGTTGCACCAGGCGCTCCAGCTGCCCGGGTACAGGGTGGTGGTGCCCAGGCCGGCGATGGCCATGGCCAGCACGTTGGGCACGGCGCTGACGCCGCTGCCGCATTGGTGCACGACGCCACCGGGATCGCGCCCGCCGAGCAGGGCGTCGAATTCCTGGCGCAATTGCGCGGCAGGTTTGAACCGGCCGTCGGCCTGCAGGTTGTCGTTGAACGGCCGGTTGAGCGCGCCGGGCACGTGGCCGGCCACCGGATCCAGGGGCTCGACCTCGCCGCGAAAACGCGCACCCGCGCGGGCATCGATCACCGTCGTGTCGGCGCGGCCCAGGCGGGCCAGCAGACCGGCGGTGTCCAGCGTGGGTGCGAGCGAGGGACCGGCGCGGAAGCCGCCGGCCACATGGGGCCGGGCGGGGCCGCTCTCCAGCGGGCCGCCAGCGGCCTTCCAGGCGGCCAGGCCGCCGTCGAGCACGGCCACCGCCTCGTGACCGCACCAGCGCAGCATCCACCACAGGCGGCCGCAGAAGTTGACGCCCTGGCGGTCCATCACCACCACTTGCGTGCCCGGGTTCAGGCCCAGTTCGGCCATGCGCGCGGCGAAGCGCTCGCGCTGGGGCAGGGGGTGGCGGCCTTCGCTGGCCGGGCGACCCTTCTCGCTGAGGTCATGGTCCAGGTCCACGTACACCGCGCCGGGCAGGTGCTCGGCCTCGAACTGCGCGCGGCCGGCGCCAGGGTTCATCAGATCGAAGCTGCAGTCCATCACCAGGACCGGGGAGCCCGCGTCGAGCAGGGCCTGCAGCTCGCGGACTTGTATCAACAAGTTAAGCATGCACACATTGTGGAGCAGATCGCATGCCTTTCCGGGATCGCCGGTACTAGGGTTCTTCCGCAGGCACTGGCGGCACCGTGCGCGAGCGCAGCACCGTGGCCGCGATGCCGCTGACGATGATCAGCCCCATGCCGACCCAGCCGATGAGGGGAATGCGGTCGCCGAACACGGTGAGGCCGAACAGCGCGGCGAAGACGATGCCCGAGTAGTGCAGATTGGCCACGACCATGGTCGCGCCCTGGGCGTAGGCGCGCGTGAGACACAGCTGGCCACCCACGGCGAGCAGGCCGATCGGCAGCAGCCACAAGGCGCCGGGCCAGCGCAGCGGACTCACGCCGACGAACAGCATGCCGATCAGCCCCGCCAGCGCCGAGCCCAGCGAGAAGTAGAAGACCGTGCGGCTCTCGGGCTCACCCACCTTGGCCAGTGCGGCCACCTGCAGGTAGGCCAGGGCCGCGAACACGCCCGACAGCAGCCCCACCAGGCCCGCGAAGGCCTGTTCGTGGTTGAAGCTGGGTCGCAGCAGCAAGGCCACGCCGACGAAGCCCACGATGACGGTCATGAACAGCGGGGCCTGCTCGCGCACCGGTGTGCCGCGCGCCTGCGTGAGCACCGCGCCGCCCAGCAGGAAGGTGGCGATCCACACGCTGCTCATGTAGTTGAGCGTCATGGCCGTGGCCAGGGGCAGCAGGGCGATGGCGTAGAACCAGGCCGTGAGCGAGATGGTGCCCACCAGGCTGCGCCAGGCGTGCATCATGGGCACGCGGGTGGCGAGCGACACGCCCTGCCAGCGCGTCAGCCCCCACAGGAAGAGCAGGCCGACGACACCACGGTAGAACACGGTCTCGAAGCTGTTGAAGTGGGCGGCGGCGAACTTGATGCACACGCCCATGCTCGCGAAGAAGAACGATGCGAGCAGCATCCAGAGAGCCTGCATCCGTCAGCCCCCACGCTCCGCCGCTGCGCGGGTCGCTGCCCCCCGGGGGGGCGCGTTTCGCCTTGGGGCGGCCCGGCGGCGAAACCCTTTCGCGTTGGCGCGCATATCAGTCAGTGAAGGCCGCGCCCATCTTCTGGCGGTACCACTCGTGGAAATGCTGCATGCCGTCTTCCATGGGGCTCTGGTAGGGCCCGACCTCGTTGTCGCCACGGGCCAGCAGGGCCTTGCGGCCCGCGTCCATGCGCTCGGCGATCTCGTCGTCCTCGATGCAGGTCTCCATATACGCGGCGCGCTGCGCCTCGACGAACTCGCGTTCGAAGGCGGCGATCTCCTCGGGGTAGTAGAACTCCACCATGTTCAGCGTCTTGTCCACGCTGATCGGGTGCAGTGTGGAGACGGTCAGCACGTGCGGGTACCACTCCACCATGATGTGCGGGTAGTAGGTGAGCCAGACCGCGCCGTGCGCGGGCAGCTCGCCCTGGCGGTAGGCCATCAGCACCTCGTGCCAGCGCTGGTAGGTGGGGCTGCCGGCCTTCTCCAGCAGGTTCTGCGCGCCCACGGTCTGCACCGAGTACTCGGGCCGGAATTCCCAGCGCAGGTCCTCGCAGGTGACGAAGTTGCCCAGCCCCGGGTGGAAGGGGCCCACGTGGTAGTCCTCGAGGTAGACCTCGATGAAGGTCTTCCAGTTGTAGTTGCACTCGTGCATCTCGACGTGGTCGAGCACCATGCCCTCGAAGCTGAGGATCTCGCGCGGGCCCATGCCGGCCAGATCGGCGGCGATGTCGCGGCCGTTGTCCTCGAACAGCAGGCCGTTCCACTCGCGCAACCTGTAGTTGTTGAGGTTCAGGCAGGGGTCCTGCTGGAAGTGCGGCGCGCCCAGCAACTGGCCTGCCGGGCCGCCGCCAGCGGGCGTGTTGGTGCCGCTGTAGGTCCAGCGGTGCAGGGGGCACACGATGTTGCCGCCCGCGTGGCCGGGGCTGTGGCCTTGCAGGTTGCCGCGGCCCTTGAGCATCACGGCCTGGCGGTGGCGGCAGACGTTGGAAATCAGTTCGACACCCGAGGGCGTGCGCACCAGCGCGCGGCCCTCGCCCTCCTGCGGCAGGGCGTGGTAGTCGCCGATGTTCGGAACCGAAAGAGCGTGCCCCACGTAGCGGGGCCCGCGCTGAAAGATCGTCTCCAGCTCGCGCTGGAACAGCGCCTGGTCGAAGTAGCTCGACACCGGGAATTGGCTTTTGGCCTGCTGCAGTTGAAGACTCAAATCAGACATGCTTGTCCTGACCTAAAGACTCCCCCTATGAAGGGGCAGGGCGGGGTCCGTAGACCCCTAGCGCTGTGCTCGTCAGACGAATTCGCGCGGGATGGGTGAAGTGGTGCGTCCCTCCGGGCCCGCAGGGCCCGTCGTTGAGGAAAAAAAGAGCGCGGATTGTACCCCCGGGGTGCATCACGCACGGGTCAGCGGAAATGCCCCATCGCTAAAATGCCCCATTTGGCCGGAATGCCCCCGGGGGGTTCCCTTGGCCGCCGGCATTTCCCTCACGAGGCCCATGACGCCACCGCCCGCCCGTTCGGCCGCCGCCGACACACCGCCCGTGGCCCCCAGCTACGAGGCCGCCCTGCAGGAACTCGAGCAGCTCGTCGCTCAACTCGACGCCGGCCAGCTGCCCCTGGATCAGTTGCTCTCGCGCTACCGGCGCGGGGCCGAACTGCTGGCCTTCTGCCGCGAGCGGCTGCAGGCCGTTGAGCAACAGATCCAGGTGTTCGAGGCCGGCCAGAGCAAGCCGTGGAACGACGAATGAGCCTGGCACTGCAGGACCAGACCTTCGTGCAGTGGCGCGCGGCGCAACAGGCCGCGGTGGAGCAGGCCCTCTCGCGCTGGGTGCCCGGCGACGCGCCCGCGGGCCTGGGCGATGCCATGCGCTACGCCGTGCTCGACGGCGGCAAGCGCCTGCGTCCCCTGCTGGTGCTGGCCACCTGCGAGGCCGTGGGCGGCCAGGCCGACGCCGCCCTGCGCGCGGCCTGTTCGGTGGAACTCATCCACGCCTATTCCCTGGTGCACGACGACATGCCCTGCATGGACGACGACGTGCTGCGCCGGGGCAAGCCCACGGTGCACGTGAAATTCGGCGAGGCCCAGGCCCTGCTGGCCGGGGACGCCCTGCAGGCCCTGGCCTTCGAGCTGCTGGTGCCCGGCGATGGCAGCCTGGCCGACGCCATGAGCGCGCGCCTGTGCCGCCTGCTGGCCCTGGCCGCTGGTGCCGACGGCATGGCCGGCGGCCAGGCCGTGGACCTGGCCAGCGTGGGCGTCGCCCTGGACCTGCCGGCGCTGGAGGCCATGCACCGCCGCAAGACCGGCGCGCTGCTGCAGGCCAGCGTCACCATGGGCGCCGCCACCGGCGTGGTGGCGCGCGACACCCTGGCCGCGCTCACCGAGTACGGCGCCTGCGTGGGCCTGGCCTTCCAGGTGGTGGACGACATCCTCGACGTCACCGCCGATTCGGCTACCCTGGGCAAGACCGCGGGCAAGGACGCCGCCGCCGACAAGCCCACCTTCGTGTCGCTCATGGGTCTGGGCCCGGCCCAGGCCTATGCCGACAATGTGCTGGCGCGCGCCCACGCCGCCCTCGGGCGCAGCGGGCTCGAGCGGCCGGGCACGCTGCATGCCCTGGCCGACTGGGTGGCCCAGCGCGCTTCCTGATGCGCAAGCACCGTTCGTGAACGACGACGCCCCATGACCGTACCGATCACCGCCTTGCTCCACACCATCCAGTCGCCCGCGGACCTGCGCCACCTGGCGCGCCCGCAGCTCAAGCCCCTGGCCGACGAACTGCGCCAGTTCCTGCTGAACAGCGTGGCACGCACGGGCGGGCACCTCAGCTCCAACCTGGGCACGGTCGAGCTCACCATCGCGCTGCACTACGTCTTCAACACGCCCGAGGACCGGCTGGTGTGGGACGTGGGCCACCAGACGTACCCGCACAAGATCCTCACCGGCCGGCGCGACCGCATGGACACGCTGCGCCAGCTCGGCGGCATCAGCGGATTCCCGCGCCGCGACGAGAGCCCCTTCGACACCTTCGGCACCGCGCACTCGTCCACCAGCATCTCGGCCGCGCTGGGCATGGCCATGGCCGCCAGGGCCAAGGGCGAGGACCGCCGCGCCGTGGCCATCATCGGCGACGGCGCCATGACCGCCGGCATGGCCTTCGAGGCCCTGAACAACGCCGGCGTGGCCGACGGCAAGCTGCTGGTCATCCTGAACGACAACGACATGTCGATCTCGCCCCCGGTGGGCGCGCTCAACCGCTACCTCGCGCAGCTCATGAGCGGGCAGTTCTACGCCGCCGCCAAACACGTGGGCAAGCAGGTGCTCAAGGGCGCGCCGCCGCTGTTCGAGCTGGCCAAGCGCTTCGAGCAGCAGGCCAAGGGCATGGTGGTGCCCGCCACGCTGTTCGAGAAGTTCGGCTTCAACTACATCGGCCCCATCGACGGCCACGACCTCGATTCGCTCATCCCCACGCTGGAGAACATCCGCCAGCTCATGGACGCGCACGAGGGCCCGCAGTTCCTGCATGTGGTGACCAGGAAGGGCCAGGGCTACAAGCTCGCCGAGGCCGACCCCGTGGCCTACCACGGCCCCGGCAAGTTCGACCCCGCCGTGGGCCTGACCAAGCCCGCCACGCCGCCCAAGACCACCTTCACCCAGGTCTTTGGCCAGTGGCTGTGCGACATGGCCGCGGCCGACCAGCGCCTGGTGGGCATCACGCCGGCCATGCGCGAAGGCTCGGGCATGGTCGAATTCGAGCGCCGCTTCCCCGACCGCTTCTTCGACGTCGGCATCGCCGAGCAGCACGCGGTGACCTTCGCCGCCGGCCTGGCCTGCGAGGGCATGAAGCCCGTGGTGGCGATCTACTCCACCTTCCTGCAGCGCGCCTACGACCAGGTCATCCACGACGTGGCGCTGCAGAACCTGCCCGTGGTGTTCGCGCTCGATCGGGCGGGCCTGGTGGGCGCCGACGGCGCCACGCATGCGGGCGCCTACGACATCGCCTACCTGCGCTGCATTCCCCAGGTGTCCGTGGCCTGCCCGGCCGACGAGGGCGAATGCCGGCAGCTGCTGTCCACCGCCTTCGCACAGGACCACCCCGTGGCCGTGCGTTACCCGCGCGGCTCGGGCGTTGGCGCGGCCCAGCCGGCTGGATTGGAGGGCTTGCCCTTCGGCAAGGGCGAGCTGCGCCGCAAGGGGCGCGGCGTCGCCATCCTCGCCTTCGGCACGCTGCTGTACCCCGCCCTGGCGGCGGCCGAGCGCCTGGGCGCGAGCGTGGCCAACATGCGCTGGGTCAAACCGCTCGACCTCGAGCTGCTGCGCGAACTCGCGCGCACGCACGCGGCCATCGTCACCGTGGAAGAGGGGTGCACCATGGGCGGCGCCGGCAGCGCCGTGATGGAAGCCCTGCAGGCCGAAGGCCTGCAACTGCCCGTGCTGGCGCTGGGTCTGCCCGACGACTTCATCGAACATGGCGATCCCGCGAAGCTGCTGGCCCTGCAGGGCCTGGACGCGGCGGGCATCGAACGCAGCGTGCGCGAGCGCTTCGGCGCGCTCCTGGATGGTGCATCGGGCCTCAAGGTCGTCGCCTGATCCCTGGCGGCCGAGCCTGACGCGAGGCTGAACGCACCCTAGGGCAAGCCCTGGCTTCAAGGGAAAACCCCCGAGGGTGCCCCCGCACCCGTTCCTAGAATTTCGTGGCCTTCAGGGGCGCCCGCACGCAGTGGCGGGCTGACATAACCACCACGGAGTTGAAACACATGGACCGTCGCTCTCTCATCCGGCATGCCGGAATCGCCGGCGTGCTCGCCGCCGGCGTTGCACCCTCGGTGCACGCCCAGGCCGCCATCCGCTGGCGCCTGACCTCCAGCTTCCCCAAGGCCCTGGACACCATCTACGGTGCTTCCGACGTCTTCGCCGCCGGCGTGAAGGCGATGTCGGGCGGCAAGTTCGAGGTCAGCGTGCATGCGCCGGGCGAACTGGTGCCCGCGCTGGGGGTCGTTGACGCCGTGCAGGCCGGCACGGTCGAGATGGGCCACACGGCGCCGTATTACTTCTTCGGCAAGGACCCGACCTTCGCCATGGCCACGGCCATTCCCTTCGGCCTGAACAGCCGCCAGCTCACGGCCTGGATGTACGACGGCAGCGGCCTCAAGCTGTTCCGCGAGTTCTACGACCAGTACAACATGGTCAACTTCCCTGGCGGCAACACCGGCGCGCAAATGGGCGGCTGGTACCGCAAGGAGATCAAGACCGCGGCCGACATGAAGGGCCTGAAGATGCGCATCGGCGGCTTCGCCGGCCAGGTGCTCACGCGCATGGGCGGTGTGCCGCAGAACATCCCCGGTGGCGAGATCTACCAGGCGCTGGAGAAGGGCACCATCGACGCCACCGAATGGGTGGGCCCGTACGACGACGAGAAGCTCGGCTTCCACAAGGTCGCCAAGAACTACTACTACCCCGGCTGGTGGGAAGGCGGCGCGCAGCTCGAGTTCTACATCAACAAGGCCGCGTACAACGCCCTGTCGGCCGAGAACAAGGCCATCGTCGAAGCCGCGTCCTCGCACGCCCACACGGTGATGCAGGCCCGCTACGACGCGCGCAACCCGGCGGCCCTCAAGCGTCTGGTGGCGGGCGGCGCCAAGGTGCTGGCCTTTCCCAAGGCGATCATGGACCTCGCGTACAAGGAATCCATGGCGCTGTACAGCGACCTGTCGGCCAGCAACCCGAACTGGAAGAAGATCTACGCGGACTATTCCAATTTCCGTCGCGACCAGAACCTCTGGTTCCGCTTCACCGAGGCGCAGTTCGACCGCTACATGCAATCGGCTAAGCTCTGAGGCCCGCTGGCCTTGAGCCGGCACCCCGCCGCGGCGGGGTTTTTTTCGCGGGCCTTCGTGCCCGTGTCGCGCGGACGACCCGTCCGCGCGACACCCCCCGGCCGGGCAGCGCACGGCCACACCCATACCCATGGGGTCCACATGCAAGCTCTACTCTCGATCTCCCGACTCATCGACGCCATCAACGACCGCATCGGCCGCCTCATGATGTGGTTCGTCCTCGCGGCCACCCTCATCAGCGCCGTCAACGCCATCATCCGCAAGGTGTTCGGCACCAGTTCCAATGCGTGGCTCGAGGTGCAGTGGTACCTGTTCGCCGCGGTGTTCCTGCTGGGCGGTGGCTATGCCTTCCTGCGCAATGCGCACGTGCGCATCGACTTCCTGTCGTCGAAGTTCAGCGCGCGCACGCGCAACTGGGTGGACATCGTGGGTGTCGTGGTGTTCCTGGCGCCTCTGTGCCTGCTGCTCATCATCGAGGGCTGGCCGGTGTTTGCGCGGGCCTGGGCATCGGGCGAGATGTCGTCCAACGCCGGCGGTCTGATCCGCTGGCCGGTGTACCTGCTCATTCCGTTGGGCTTCGCGATCCTGCTGCTGCAGGGCGTCTCCGAAATCATCAAGCGAGCGGCCTTCCTCTCGGGACAGGGCCCCGACGTGCTGGCCCACAAGGAGCCTGAAGAGGCCGACTTCCTGGTGCGCGAAATGGCCGACGACCACACCGCTTCCGCGAACAAGGCCTGAGCGAGCGCCCCATGATCGAATTCCTCACCAACAACTTCGTGCCGCTGCTGTTCGGCGGTTTGCTCGCCTTCCTGCTGTCGGGCTTCCCCGTGGCCTTTGCGCTGGCCGCCACCGGACTGTTCTTCGGCTACATCGGCATGGAGATCGGGCTCTTTCCCCCGAACCTGTTCCAGGCCTTGCCGCTGCGCGTGTTCGGCATCATGCAGAACGAGACGCTGCTGGCGATCCCGTTCTTCACCTTGATGGGCATCATCCTCGAGCGCAGCCGCATGGCCGAGGCGCTGCTGTCCACCGTGGCCCAGGTCTTCGGTCCCGTGCGCGGCGGCCTGGCGGTCGCGGTGATCCTGGTGGGCGCCCTGCTCGCGGCCACCACGGGCGTGGTCGCTGCCGCGGTCATCTCCATGGGCCTGATCTCGCTGCCCATCATGCTGCGCTATGGCTACAACCGCACCATCGCCATGGGCACGATCACCGCCTCGGGCACCTTGGCTCAGGCCATTCCGCCCTCGCTGGTGCTGATCGTGCTGGCCGACCAGATGGGCCGTTCGGTGGGCGACATGTACGCCGGCGCGCTCATTCCGGGCCTGATGCTGGTGGGCCTGTACCTCTTGTTCATCGCCGCGGTGGCCATCGTGCTGCCCCGCTGGGTGCCCGCGCTGCCCAAGGAAGCGCGCATCTACGTGGAGCCCAGCGGCGCCTCGGGCCATCGATCGCTGCTGGTGCTGCTGGCCATCAGCGCGGTGGCCGGTTGGCTCTGGAGCCAGAACCACGAGGCCATCATCAACCCGCTCATCGAGCGCCAGATGGCGCCCGGTGGCGACGAGGTGGTCATCATGTCCATCAGCGTGGCCTCGGTGCTCGCGCTGGTGTTGGCGCTGCTCAACCGCCTGTTCCGCCTGCGCCTGCTCTCGCGCCTGGCCGAGCAGGTCACCTTCGTGCTGATCCCGCCGCTGGTGCTGATCTTCCTGGTGCTCGGCACCATCTTCCTGGGTGTGGCCACCCCCACCGAAGGCGGCGCCATGGGCGCGCTCGGCGCGCTGATCATGGCCGCGAGCCGCCGCACGCTGAGCCTCAAGCTGATGCACGAAGCCCTGGAGAGCACCACCAAACTGTCGATCTTCGTGCTGTTCATCCTGATCGGCTCCACGGTGTTCAGCTTCACCTTCAACGCGGCTGACGGCCATGTCTGGGTCGAGCACCTGTTCGACAAACTGCCCGGCGGGCAGATGGGCTTCCTGCTGGTCGTGAACTTCCTCGTGTTCATCCTGGGCTTCTTCATCGACTTCTTCGAGATCGCCTTCATCGTCGTGCCGCTGCTGGTGCCCGTGGCGCAGAGCCTGGACATCAACCTCATCTGGTTCGGCGTGATCCTGGCGATGAACATGCAGACCTCCTTCCTCACGCCGCCCTTCGGCTTCGCGCTGTTCTACCTGCGCAGCGTGGCCGCGCGCCAGGACTACACCGACAAGGTCACGGGCAAGCTGATCCCTGCCGTCACCACGGCCCAGATCTACAAGGGCTCGATCGCCTTCATCGTGTTGCAGCTCATCATGGTGGCGGTGGTCATGCTCAACCCGGGCATCGTGACAGGCAGCCTGGGCGCACCCGTGAAGGTGGACAACGAGGCCGTGCAGGACCTGCTGCGCGACATGGCGCCACCGACCGAAGGGGGCGGCTACGGCACCACCGAAGAGGAAGAAGCGCCGGCCGAAGAGCCGTCGGCCGATGAACTCAAGCCCGAGGCCGAGGGGGCAGCTCCGGCCGAGGTCGATCCGAACAAGGCGCTGGAAGAAGCGCTCAAACCCAAGAACTGAGACCGACCGCCACATGCAGATCGACGTCAAGATCCTGGACCCGCGCATGGCCGAGCAACTGCCGGCCTACGCCACGCCGGGCAGCGCCGGGCTGGACCTGCGCGCCTGCCTCGATGCCCCGCTGCGGCTGGAGCCCAATGCCTGGCAACTGGTGCCCACCGGCCTGGCCATTCACCTGGCCGACCCGGGCTATGCCGCGCTGATCCTGCCGCGCTCTGGCCTGGGCCACAAGCACGGCATCGTGCTGGGCAATCTGGTGGGCCTGATCGACAGCGACTACCAGGGCCAGCTCATGGTGAGCGCCTGGAACCGCAGCGACGTGGCCTTCACCATCGAGCCCATGGAGCGCCTGGCGCAGATGGTCATCGTGCCCGTGGTGCAGGCGCGCTTCAATGTCGTCGAGGACTTCGCGGCCGAGAGCGCGCGCGGAGCCGGCGGCTACGGTTCCACTGGACGAGGCTGATCAATGAAGCGTGGGGGGCACCGGCGGTGACTGCGCCGGGTCCGTCACGTCGAGCTGGGTGCGGAAGAAGCCCGTGCCCAGCGTGCCGCGACCGATTTCGTCTTCCGTGGCCTCGCGCACCGCGTGCAGCTTGAGCTTGATGCGGATCGCGATGCCCGCCAGTGGGTGGTTGCCGTCGAGCACGACGTGGTCGGGGTAGATGTCGCTGACGAAGAACAGCCGGTCGCGGGGCGCAGCCGGGTTGCAGCCGGGCGGCAGACCCTCGAAGCCCATGCCCTCCTCGAGTGCTTCGGGGAAGCGCCCGCGCGGCTCGAGGAACAGCAACTGGTCGTCGTAGTCGCCGAAGGCGTCGAGCGGCTCCAGGTGCAACTCGAGTGTGTCGCCCGGCACGTGGCCTTGCAGGGCCTCCTCGATCTTGCCGAGCAGGTCGCTGCCACCGACCAGGAATTCCACGGGCTCGTCGAGCGTGTCGAGCTCGTCGCCCAGCGTGTCCTTCAGGGTCCAGGTCAGCGCCACGACGCACTGGGGCGTCACGGCCATGGGGGAAGCGGCATCGGATTTCATCGGACAATTCTCCCATGAGCCCCATGAACAGCCCCTTGCCAGGCCTCTTGTCCGACGAACCGCTGGCCTTGCTGGGCGGCCTCAGCCCGGCGCGTTTCATGCGCCGCCACTGGCAGAAGAAGCCCCTGCTGATCCGCCAGGCCATCGCGGATTTCCAGCCGCCGCTGGACCGCGGTGCCCTGTTCGATCTGGCCGGGCAGGAGGGCGTCGAGTCTCGGCTCATCGAACACGCGCGCGCGGGCTGGTCTCTGCGGCAAGGCCCGTTCGCGCGGCGCGCGCTGCCGCCGCAAAGCCGCCCGCGCTGGACCCTGCTGGTGCAGGGCGTGGACCTGCACCACGACGCCGCCCACGCGCTGTTGCAGCGCTTCCGCTTCGTGCCCGACGCGCGCCTGGACGACCTCATGGTCTCCTGGGCCAGTGAGGGCGGCGGCGTCGGGCCTCACTTCGACAGCTACGACGTCTTCCTGCTGCAGGCCACGGGGCGGCGGCGCTGGCGCATCGGGCGCCAGAAGGACTTCAGCCTGCGGCCCGATGTGCCGCTCAAGATCCTGCAGCGCTTCGAACCCGAAGAAGAGTTCGTGCTGGAGCCCGGCGACATGCTCTACCTGCCGCCGCGCTGGGCACACGACGGCGAGGCCGTGGGCGGTGACTGCATGACCTGCTCCATCGGCTTTCGCGCCCCGCAGCGCGGCGGCCTGGCCGGTGAGCTGCTGCAGCGCATGGCCGATGCGCTGGAGGACGACACGCTCTACCGCGACCCGCAGCAGGCCGCCACCGCGCAGCCCGCGCGCCTGCCGGATGGCCTGCAGGCTTTTGCCGCGGATGCGTTGCAGCGCCTGCTGGGTGAACGCGACGCGCTGGCGCTGGCATTGGGCGAGGTGATGACCGAGCCCAAGCCGAACACCTGGTTCGACGAACCATCCGGGGCCTGGGCACCCGGCGCCTTGCGGCTCGACCGGCGCACGCGCATGATGTATGACGAGCGCCACGTGTTCATCAATGGCGAAGGCCTGCGTGCCGGTGGCGCCGACGCACGCCTCATGCGCCGCCTGGCCGACCAGCGCCACCTGAACGCGGGCGATGTGAGGCGCGCCAGCGCCGACGCCTTGGCCGTGCTGGCCGACTGGTTCGAGGCCGGTTGGCTGCACCTGGAAGCGGAGTGAAATCACAGGGGAGCCCATGTCCGACGCCGAAGCCACCGACAGCGCCGAGCCCGTACCGCTGGCCTTGCCCGAGGGCCGGCTGGTCGGTCGCGTGGCGTTCACCGACGCGGTGCGCCAGGCGATCGGCGCGGCGGCCTCGCAGGGCTGGCCCATGCTCTGGCTGGTGGACGACGATTTTGCGGACTGGCCGCTCGGCGAGCGATCGGTGATTGCCGGCTTGAACGCCTGGGCCCGGCGCGGGCGGCAGATGCGTCTGCTGGCGCGCGACTTCACCGCGCTGCGTGCCCTGCACCCGCGCTTCGCGGCCTGGCGCACCACCTGGGCCCACATCGTCGAAGCCCACGGCGTCTCCCACGCATCGCCGCACGAACTGCCCAGTGTGATCTGGACCTCGAGCTGGACGCTGGAGCGGCTGGACCCGGTGCGCAGCAGCCTGGTGGCCAGCCACGCCGCGGAGCGCCGCGTGGCGCTGCATGAGCGCTTGGACGAGTGGTGGATGAAAGGGCGGCCGGCTTTCGCGCCGACCACCCTGGGGCTCTGATCAGAGATCCGCGGCGAGCAACTGGACGATGCGCTGAGCGTTGGCCGAACCGTCGGGCTGGCCCTGAGCGTCGAGCACCGACACCGTGGTCACGTCGGCCTCGCTCTTGACGAGGATGCGGTAGCGCTGCGGCGTGGGCTGCTTGTCGTCGGCGCCGAACATGCGGGCGAAGAAGCCGGGCTTCTCGCCGGGCTTGGCCGGCTCCACGTAGCGCACGAAGTAGGTGCCTTCGCTGCGGTTGCGGTCTTCCACCGTGAAGCCGCTGCGGTCAAGCGACAGGCCCACGCGGCGCCAGGCACGGTCGAAGTTGTCGTTGAGCTGCAGGGCGGGGCGGTTGTTCACCGTGGTCACGCGCGCGGCCTGCGACTGCGCGGGCGCGGAGGCGGCCACCGCCTGGGCCTGGGTTTCGCTCACGCCGAGCTTGACCATCAGGCGGCGCAGGAATTCGGCTTCGAGCTCCGGGTCGGACGGGCGCGGCTGCCACGCGGTCTGGTTCTCACGCTGGTTGGCGTAGACCTCGACCATGCCGCGGTGGGTGATGTAGATCTCGGTGCCGCCGCTGGCGTTGCGCTCCAGGCGGGTGCGGAACTTGTCGTACTCGCCGGTGGAGTAGAGGCTGTCGAACAGGCGGCCGATGGTGCGGCGGATGATGTCCTGCGGCAGCTTGGCGCGGTTCTCGGCCCAGTCGGTTTCCATGATGCCCAGGGTTTCCTGGTCGGTCTCGAGCAGGAAGCCGTTCTCCTGCCAGAAGTCGCGGATGGGCCCCCAGAGCTGGCCGGCCGGGCGGTTGACCACCAGCCAGCGCTGCCCGCCGGCACGTTCGATGCGCACATCGCCCACCTCCACCGTGGCGGTGCCGCTGCCTTGCGCGGCGGCTGCATTGGCCTGACCGGCCTGGTAGCCGCTGGCCGTGACGGCCGAGCCCGGCACCACGTAGCGCGACTCGCGGCTGAGCTGCGTGAGGTCCGGCGGCACGTCCAGGCGCTTGCCTTCCTGCGCGGTCTTGTAGTCGATCTTGTCCTCTTTCAGGATGGAACAACCGGTGGCGAGCAGCGCGGCGCAGGCGATCAGGGCCAGGCGAGGAAATGGGCTCATGGAGGGACGGGGCATCAGGAGTGGACGGGGATCAGCTCAGCAGGCCGGACTCGCGCAGCGCGGACTCGACCTGCGGCACGAAGTGGCGAGACATGGGCGTGAGCGGCAGGCGCATGGTCTCGCCGCACAGGCCCAGGCGGGCCATGGCCCACTTGAGTGGAATGGGGTTGGATTCGCAGAACAGCTGCTTGTGCAGCGGCAGCAGGCGCTTCTGGATGGCCATGGCCGCCTTCGCATCGCCCGCGACAGCGGCCACGCACAGTTCGTGCATGGCGCGCGGGGCGATGTTGGCGGTGACACTCACGTTGCCGTGGCCGCCGCAGAGCATGAGGGCCACGGCGGTGGGGTCGTCGCCGGAGTAGATGGCGAAATCGGCCGGCGCCTCGCGGATGAGCCACTGCGCGCGCTCGATGTTGCCGGTGGCTTCCTTGATGCCCACGATGCCCTTGACCTGGGTCAGGCGCAGGACGGTGTCGAGCTGCATGTCGGCCACGGTGCGGCCGGGCACGTTGTAGAGCACGATGGGCAGATCGCCCGTGGCTTCGGCGATGGCCTTGAAATGCTGGTACTGGCCCTCTTGCGTGGGCTTGTTGTAGTAGGGCACCACCTGCAGCTGGCAGTCGGCGCCGACGCCGCGCGCGAACTTCGCGAGGTTGATGGCCTCGGCCGTGGAGTTGGCGCCGCAGCCGGCCATGATGGGCACGCGCTTGTTGGCCTGCTCGACCGAGACGCGGATGATCTCGCAGTGCTCTTCCACCGTGACGGTGGGCGATTCGCCCGTGGTGCCCACCACGCCGATGCAGTCGGTGCCTTCGGCGATGTGCCAATCCACCAGCTTTCGCAGGCCTGGGTAGTCGACACTGCCGTCGGGATTGAAGGGGGTGGCCAGGGCCACGATGCTGCCGGTGATCATTTGCATGGCGGATCGTTGTGTCAGCGGCCTCATGCGCGCGCTGGGCGCCCTCCGGGGGCGGATAAGCGGAGCATTCTACCCAGCGGCATCGAGCCGATGCCGGGGCGGCGATGCGCCGTCGGAGCGGGGTTCGCGCACCGCCACCAGGCGCTGCACGAAGCGGTCGGGGTCGCCGCAGAAGCCGTCCTCGTAGGCCACGGTGCGAAGACCGCTGGCGGCCGTCAGCAGTTCCCCGGGCTTGAGCAGAAAGTCGGGCCGCGAGGGCTTGCCGATGGTGGCGTGGTCGATGGCGAAGGTCTCGTAGATCAGCGCGCCGCCCTCGGCCACGCTGTCCACGATGGCGGGCAGCAGCGGGCGCCACAGGTAGTTCGTGACCACCACGCCCGCGAAGCGCTGGCCTTCGAAGGGCCAGGGGCCGTTCTCGATGTCGGCCGTCACGGCGCGGCCCAGGCCCTGGATGGCGGCGATGGCCTCGGGGTCCCGGTCCACGCCGGTGACGGAGTGGCCGCGCCCGGCGAACCAGCGCAGGTGCCGCCCGCGCCCGCAGGCCACGTCGAGCACCGCGCCGCCCTCGGGCACCAGGTGGGACCAGCGCCTCACCCAGGCCGAGGCCGCTTCGCTGCCGTGCATCAGAAGCAACTCCAGACCCGGTCGGCGAGGTCCACGAGGAAATCCGGGCGCTGGTACAGCGCGAACGTGACCAGCAGGGCCGCCACGGCGGCGACCCACGCGGCGGCACGTCCCATCAGGCTCATGCGGGGGCCCCGACGCGCTGCGGCGCGCGCACGATCGGCGCCTCGCGCACCGGCAGGTTCACGATGGCCGCGAACACGCCCAGGGCAATGGCGATGTACCAGACGATGTCGTAGCTGCCGGTCTGGTCGTAGAGCAGGCCGCCCAGCCACACGCCCAGGAAACTGCCGATCTGGTGGCTGAAGAACACGAAGCCGCCCAGCATGGACAGGTGGGCCACACCGAAGATCTGCGCCACCGTGGCGTTGGTGGGCGGGATGGTGGACAGCCACAGCAGGCCCATCACCGACGAGAACACGTACACGCTCATGGGTGTGAGCGGCGCCCACAGGAACAGGGCAATGGCGACCGCGCGCGCCAGGTAGATGAAGGCCAGGATGTGGCGCTTGGCCATGCGCTGCCCCAGCACGCCGGCCGCGTAGGTTCCGATGACGTTGAACAGGCCGATGAGCGCGAGCGCGTAGCTGGCCACCTGCGGCGACAGGCCGTTGTCCTTGAGGTAGCTGGGCATGTGCACCCCGATGAACACCACCTGGAAGCCGCAGACGAAGTAGCCCGCCATCAGCAACTGGAAGCTGCGGTACTGGAAGGCCTCGCGCAGCGCCTGGGCGATGGTCTGCTCGCGCTTGACCGGTGCGCTGCCGGAAAAGCCGGGTTCGCGCAGGCCCATGGCCAGCGGCGCGATCAGCAGCACCGCCACGGCCAGCACCAGCAGCGCGTTCTGCCAGCCCAGGCCCTGGATCAGCCAGCCTTCGACCGGCACCATGAGGAACTGGCCGAAGGAGCCCGCGGCCGCGGCCACGCCCATGGCCCAGGAGCGGCGCTCGGCCGGGATGTTGCGCCCGATGACGCCGTAGATGACCGCGTAGGTCGTGCCTGCCTGGGCCGCGCCGATCAGCACGCCGGTGGTGAGCGCAAACGACAGGGTGGAGGTGGACAGCGCCATGCCCGCCAGTCCCAGGGCGTACAGCCCCGCGCACACCAGCAGCACGCGGAACGCGCCGAAGCGGTCGGCCGCCATGCCGGCGAAGATGCCGAACACGCCCCAGGCCAGGTTCTGCACCGCGAGCGCGAAAGCGAAGGTCTCGCGCGTCCAGCCCTGGGCCTGGGTGATGGGCTGCAGCCACAGGCCGAAGCCGTGGCGGATGCCCATGGACAGGGTGACGATCATGGCCCCGCAAAGCAGGACCTGGGTGGCGGAGAGGCGCGGAGCGCCGGGGGTGGCGGTGGTCATCGGCGGATTGTGCCGAAGGCCCGTTCGCCCCAGGCGTCGCGCGGGCGGCTCCCCCGATTGAAATTTCTGCGTGTTTTTGTTGCGCCCGGAGCATCGGTTCGATGCCGTGGCGCAAAACCTGGGAATTCATCCAGTGGTTTGTCCCGGCCGCCCCTACAATCCGCGCCCATGGCAAGTACCCCCTCCACCTATTCCGAAGGCTCCATCCGCGTCCTCAAGGGGCTGGAGCCGGTCAAGCAGCGGCCGGGCATGTACACCCGCACCGACAACCCGCTGCACATCATTCAGGAAGTGCTGGACAACGCGGCCGACGAGGCCCTGGCGGGCTTCGGCAAGAAGATCCGGGTCACGCTGCACACCGACGGTTCGGTCAGCGTGGAAGACGAAGGCCGGGGCATTCCCTTCGGCCTGCACCCCGAAGAAAACGCCCCGGTGGTCGAACTGGTGTTCACCCGCCTGCACGCCGGCGGCAAGTTCGACAAGGGCAAAGGCGGCGCGTACAGCTTCTCGGGCGGCCTGCACGGCGTGGGCGTGAGCGTGACCAACGCGCTGTCCAAACGCCTGGAGGTGGTCAGCTACCGCGAGGGCCAGGCCGCGCGCCTGGTGTTCTCGGGCGGCGACGTGATCGAGCCGCTGGCCGTGGCGGCCCGCGGCGAGGGCGAGCGCAAGCAGGGCACCACCGTGCGTGCCTGGCCCGACGCGAAGTACTTCGAATCGGCCGCGCTGCCCATGAACGAGCTGGTGCACCTGCTGCGCAGCAAGGCCGTGCTGATGCCCGGCGTGACCATGCAGCTGGTGGTCGAGAAGACGAAGGAGACGCAGACCTGGCAGTACAAGGGCGGCCTGCGCGACTACCTGCAGCAGACGCTCACCGCCGACCCGGTGATCCCCATGTTCGAGGGCGAGGGCTTCGCCGAGGCCGGGCATGACAGCTTCGCCGAGGGCGAGGGCGCGTCCTGGTGCGTGGCCTTCACCGAGGACGGCGCCCCGGTGCGCGAGAGCTACGTCAACCTCATCCCCACCAGCGCGGGCGGCACGCACGACAGCGGCCTGCGCGATGGCCTGTTCCAGGCGGTCAAGGGTTTCATCGAGCTGCACGCCCTGCTGCCCAAGGGTGTGAAGCTGCTGCCCGAGGACGTGTTCGCGCGCGCCAGCTACGTGCTCAGCGCCAAGGTGCTCGACCCGCAGTTCCAGGGCCAGATCAAGGAGCGCCTGAACTCGCGCGACGCGGTGCGCCTCGTGTCGAACTACGTGCGGCCCGCGCTGGAGCTCTGGCTGAACCAGCACGTGGACTACGGCAAGAAGCTCGCCGAACTCGCCATCAAGGCCGCGCAGACGCGCCAGCGCGCGGGCCAGAAAGTGGAAAAGCGCAAGGGCAGCGGCGTGGCCGTGCTGCCGGGCAAGCTCACCGATTGCGAGAGCCGCGACCTCAGCCACAACGAGATCTTTCTGGTCGAGGGCGACTCGGCCGGCGGCAGCGCCAAGATGGGCCGCGACAAGGAATGCCAGGCCATCCTGCCCTTGCGCGGCAAGGTGCTCAACACCTGGGAGGTCGAGCGCGACCGACTCTTCGCCAACAACGAGATCCACGACATCGCGGTGGCGATCGGTGTCGATCCGCACGGCCCCAACGACGCGCCCGATCTGGGCGGCCTGCGCTATGGCAAGGTCTGCATCCTGTCGGACGCCGACGTGGATGGTTCGCACATCCAGGTGCTGCTGCTGACGCTGTTCTTCCGGCATTTCCCGAAGCTCATCGAGGCCGGCCATGTGTACGTGGCGCGCCCGCCGCTGTTTCGCGTGGACATCCCCGCGCGTGGCAAGAAGCCGGCGGCCAAGGTCTACGCGCTCGACGAGGGCGAGCTGCACGCCACCCTGGACAAGGCGTCCAAGGAAGGCGTACCGGCCGAGAAGTGCCAGGTGAGCCGCTTCAAAGGCCTGGGCGAGATGAGCGCCGAGCAGTTGTGGGACACCACGCTCAACCCCGACACGCGCCGCCTGCTGCCCGTTACCCTGGGCGCGCACGACTTCGCCACCACCGAGGCCCGCATCACCCAACTCATGGGCAAGGGCGAAGCCGCGGCGCGGCGTGAACTCATGGAGCTTCACGGCGATGCCGTGGAGGTGGATATCTGATGGCTGATGTGAACAACCCCGAACTGCCGCTGACACCGCCGGCCGAACCCGACGACTCCCTCGCGGCCTACGCCCAGCGCGCCTACCTCGAGTACGCGCTGTCTGTCGTCAAGGGCCGCGCGCTGCCCGATGTGTGCGATGGCCAGAAGCCCGTGCAGCGGCGCATCCTCTACAGCATGGAGCGCATGGGACTGGGCTACAGCGGCAACGCCGCCGCGCGCCCGGTCAAGAGCGCGCGCGTGGTGGGCGACGTGCTGGGCCGCTTCCACCCGCACGGCGACCAGGCCGTCTACGACGCGCTGGTGCGCATGGCGCAGGATTTCGCCCTGCGCTACCCGCTGATCGACGGCCAGGGCAATTTCGGCTCGCTCGACGGCGACGGCGCGGCGGCCATGCGCTACACCGAGGCGCGGCTCGCCAGGATCAGCGGTCTGCTGCTCGACGAGATCGACGAGGGCACGGTGGACTTCGTGCCCAACTACGACGGCTCCACCACCGAGCCAAAGCAGTTGCCCGCGCGCCTGCCCTTCAACCTGCTCAATGGCGCCAGCGGCATCGCCGTGGGCCTGGCCACCGAGGTGCCCAGCCACAACCTGCGCGAGGTGGCCGAGGCCTGCGTGGCGCTGATCAAGAGCCCCAAGCTGAGCGACGAGGAACTCGCCGCGCTCATCCCCGGCCCCGACTACCCGGGCGGCGGCCAGATCATCAGCCCCGCAGGCGACATCGCCGACGCCTACCGCACGGGCCGCGGCAGCCTGAAGGTGCGCGCGCGCTGGAAGATCGAGGACCTGGCGCGCGGCCAGTGGCAGATGGTGGTGACCGAGCTGCCGCCGGGCACCAGCTCGCAGAAGGTGCTGGAGGAGATCGAGGAGCTCACCAACCCCAAGGTCAAGGCCGGCAAGAAGGCGCTCACGCAGGACCAGAACCAGCTCAAGGCCAGCATCCTCGCGGTGCTCGATGGCGTGCGCGACGAGTCCAGCAAGGACGCGCCGGTGCGCCTGGTGTTCGAGCCCAAGAGCAGCCGCATCGAGCAGCAGGAGCTCATCACGCAACTGCTGGCGCACACCAGCCTGGAAACGTCCGCGCCGATCAACCTCACCGTGATCGGGCTCGATGGCCGGCCGGTGCAGAAGTCGCTGCGGCAGATGCTGGTGGAGTGGATCGAATTCCGCCAGACCACGATCACGCGGCGCTCGCAGCACCGCCTGAACAAGGTGCTGGACCGCATCCACATCCTCGAAGGCCGGCAGCTCGTGCTGCTCAACATCGACGAGGTGATCCGCATCATCCGCCACAGCGACGAGCCCAAGGCCGCGCTGATCGAGCGCTTCAGGCTCAGCGACCGCCAGGCCGAGGACATCCTCGAGATCCGCCTGCGCCAACTGGCGCGGCTGGAGGCGATCAAGATCGAGCAGGAACTGAAGAACCTGCGCGAAGAGCAGGCCAAGCTGGAGGACATCCTCGCCAACCCCGCGAGCCTCAAGCGGCTGATGGTCCGCGAGATCGAGGCCGACACCAAGGCCTTCGCGGACGAGCGCCGCACGCTGATCCAGGCCGAGAAGAAGGCCGTGGCCGAGATCAAGGTGGTCGACGAGCCGGTGACGGTGGTGGTGTCGAGCAAGGGCTGGGTGCGCGCGCGCACTGGCCACGGCCACGAGGCCTCGGTCTTCGCCTTCAAAGCCGGCGATGGCCTGTACGGCACCTTCGAGTGCCGCACGGTGGACACGCTCATCGTCATCGGCAGCAACGGCCGCGTGTACTCGGTGCCCGTGGCCAGCCTGCCCGGCGCGCGTGGCGACGGGCAGCCCGTCACCACGCTGATCGACCTGGAAAGCGGCACGCAGCCGCTGCACTACTTCGCGGGGCCGGCCAACGCGGCGCTGCTGCTGTCCAGCAGCGGCGGCTATGGCTTCATCGCGACGGTGGAGTCGATGGTGTCGCGGCAGCGCGGCGGCAAGACATTCCTCAGCCTGGGCGACGGCGAGACGCCTTGCGCGCCCTCGCACGCGGCCTTCTCCTCGGGCGCCCAGCCCCTGGTGCCGGCCACGCACGTCTGCTGCGCGTCCACGGGCGGTCGCATCCTCACCTTCGAGATCGCCGAGCTCAAGCAGATGGACAAGGGCGGCCGTGGCCTGATGCTGATCGATCTGGAGCCCAAGGACACGCTGGCCGGCGCGGCCGCTTACACGCGCAGCGTGCGGATCGAAGGCATCGGCCGCGGGGGCAAGGAGCGCGACGAGACGCTGGAGATCCGCAGCCTGAACAACGCCCGCGCGGCGCGCGGCCGCAAGGGCAAGGCGGCGGACCTGGGCTTCAAGCCCTCGCGGATCGTGCGGGTCGAGTAAGTCGCGCGGCTGCACCGGCAAGGCTCAGCGCTTCCGATGGCCAGGCCACTCACGCTCGACGACCTGCGCCGCCACGCCATCGCGCGCAGCCTGTTCAATCCGCTGACGCTGCCTGCCGCGGTGCGCCGGCTGGGCTTCGTTCAGGCCGATCCGATGCGCGCCCCGGCGCGCGCGCAGGACCTCATCCTGTTCCAGCGCGTGCAGGGCTACCGCGCCGGCGACCTGGAGCGCCGCTACGAGCGTCTGGGGCTGGAGGAAGACGCCTTCGTCAACTACGGCTTCGTGCCGCGCGACATGCTGGCCCTGCTGCACCCGCGCACGCCTCGCCAGGCCTGGGACGAGGACACCATGCAACGCGCCAGGGCCGTGCTCGATTTCGTGCGCGAGCGCGGCCTGGCGCACCCGCGCGAGGTGGGTGAGGCCTTTGCCCACCATGGCCGCGTGGCTGGCTACTGGGGCGGCGACCTGAACGCCAGCACGCGCCTGCTGGACCACATGCACTACCACGGCTGGTTGCGCGTGCGCCGGCGCGAGGGTGGCACGCGTGTGTACGAGGCCATGGTCCATGACGAGCAGGACGACAGTCCCGCCGCTCGCCTGGCGCGGGCCCAGGCGCTGGTGGACACCATCGTGGCCCTGTACGCACCGCTGCCCTCGGCCAGCCTGGGCTACCTCGTCACGCTGCTGCGCTACGGCGCGCCGCACCTGGCGGTGGAAACGCGTGCCGTTGTGCAGGCGGCGCGCACGCGTTACGGCCACGCCGTGGTGGACGGCACCACCTGGTTCTGGCCGGCGGACGAGAACCCCGCCTCGCGCCGCCACAAGCCGCACGAGGGCCTGCGCCTGCTGGCGCCCTTCGACCCCGTGGCCTGGGACCGGCGCCGCTTCGAGATGCTGTGGGGCTGGGCCTACCGCTTCGAGGCCTACGTGCCCGCGGCGCGCCGCACCATGGGCCACTACGCGTTGCCTTTGCTGTGGGGCGAGCAGATGTTGGGCTGGGCCAACTTGCGCTGGGAGCGCGCGCAGTTGCGGCACGAACTGGGCTTCATCGCCGGCCGCGCGCCGCGCGAGCCGGCGTTTCGGCGCGCGCTGGACGAGGAGTTGGCGCGCTTCGAGGTATTTCTGTCGGGATACGTGCAGGCTGGGGCACGCGCAGCGGGCCCGGACGCTACCTGTGACTGAAAACCGACCCTCGACCAAAACGAAGGTGACTGAAAAAAAGTCGCGACTGTCTTGCCGTGGTGTTCAAGGCAGTCGCTCTTGAGCATGGCGATACGCCGCTTCGCCGTCTCTACGGCCCACCGCCAAGACCATCACCGTGACGATCGTGTCGTCCACACGGTAGATCAGGCGGTAACCCACCTGCTTCAACTTGATCTTGTAGCAATCGCGCATGCCATGCAGCGCGGCCGCCGGGACTCGAGGCTGTTCCAACCGTTGCGCGAGTTTGCGCTTTAGCGGCTCTCGTACGCTGCCATCGAGCTGGCGCCATTCCTTGAGCGCCAACTCGTGAAAGCGCAACTCATAGCTCATCAAGCGCCACTTTCACGAATGGGCCATCGGCACGCTCGCGCGCCAGTTGCAAATCCTGCAGGTCCTCGAGTTGAGTCAGCAGCCGCTCATAGTGGGCAGCGGGTACCAGATAGGCCTCGGGCCGGTTGTGGTTCAGCACGGCCACGGGCTCGTCGTCGGCTGCCTTGAGCACATTCGCGAAGTCGCGCTTGAGTTCGGTGACGCTGACGCTGCGTCGGGAGAGGATGGTGTCCATGCATGGCTCCAGAAGTCATGCATTCTGATTGGCGCCCAATTGGATGTCAAATTTGATGCCAATTCAGGCTGGCGTTAGCGCAGTTCCGCGATCAGCTCGATCTCCACACACGCCCCCATGGGCAGTTGCGCCACGCCGAAAGCGCTGCGCGCATGCTGGCCGGCGTCGCCGAAGACTTCACCCAGCAGTTCGCTGCAGCCATTGGTGACGAGGTGCTGTTCGGTGTAGGTGGGCGTGCTGTTGACCAGGCTCAGCACCTTGACGATGCGCTTGACGTCGTCGAGCGTCTTGCCCGAGGCCTCGCAGGCGGCCTGCAAGGTGCCCATGAGGGCGATGGCGATGCTGCGCGCGGCTTCCTTGCCTTCTTCGGTTTCCATGGTCAGGCCCAGTTGCCCGACCCAGGCCTTGCCGTCCTTGCGGGCGATGTTGCCGCTGATGAAGACCAGGTTGCCGGTCTGCACGAAGGGCACATAGGCGGCGGCCGGCGTGGCCACGGGGGGCAGGGTGATGCCCAGTTGTTTGAGTTTGGCGAGTGCGCTCATCGGTCGCTCCAGGTGAATGGCCAAAAGGAGCGGGGCATTCTATCGAGCGCCCCTCTCGATCGGTCGGCCGCTGGCGGGCGCTGGCTCGATGGCGGGGTGGAGGTCGCGGCCTTCCAGCTCATCCGGCGGGGCCACGGTCACGGCCACTTCCAGCGTGTGCTGGGCGCCGCCCTGGATGACGCCGCGCATGGGCGAGACGTCGCTGAAGTCGCGGCCGATGGCGAGCGTCACGTAGTCCTCGCCCGGGCTGCCGCGGCCGCAGCGGTTGTTGGTGGGGTCGAAGTCGAACCACTCGCCCTCGGCGCCGTGTTCGCCAGGCACGTAGACGGCGGCCCAGGCGTGCGAGGCGTCGGCGCCGATGAGACGCGGCTGGCCCGGCGGCGGCCGGGTGAGCAGGTAGCCGCTGACGTAGCGCGCGGGCAGACCCAGGCTGCGCAGGCAGCCGATCATGATGTGCGCGAAGTCCTGGCAGACGCCCTTGCCCTGCGCGAGCGCCTGCAGCGGCGGTGTGCTCACTTCGGTGCTGTCGGTTTCGTACTGCAGTTCGCTGTGGATGTGTTCCATGAGCGCGCGCACCGCTTGCAGCACCGGCAGGCCCGGCGCGAAGACCGGGCGCGCCCAGGCGACGAAGGCCTCGTCGCGCGGCACCTGGGGCGAGGCGAAGAGAAATTCGGCCGCCGGGTCGTAGGGGGCTTTGACGCGGTAGCGGAAGTGCTCGCGCACGCGCTCCCAGTCCAGGGCGTGCCAGGGGCCGCTTTCGGGCAGAGGGCCCGGCGCGGTGGTGGCGACGGTGCTGTCGGCCAGCACGCTCAGGCTGTCGTGCGGTGCCTGCTGGGCGAAGAAGGTGCGCTGGTTGCCGAAGGCGTCGGTGCTCTGGTGCAGCGCGGCTGGTTGCGGATCGATCGCCAACTGGTGGGACAGGACCTGTTGCAGCGCGGTGGCGCGCGGGCTCAGGTGCAGCATGTGCTGCGCCATGTCCACCGCGCTCTGGTAGCGGTAGGTGGTGCGGTGCAGGACGCGCAGTTTCATGGCGGTTCAGATGGACAGGGTCTGGCTGCGCCGGTCGGCGTGGCTGAAGTGCAGGCGCGTGATCTCGTCGGAAAGATCGATCGCGGCGGCTTCGCAGTCCTCCAGCAGCCGGGTGAGTGCGCTCCACACGCGTCGGCCATCGGGCCCGCGCTGCCAGTTGCTCAGCTCGGCCAGTTGCCAGGTGGCCGGGTCGGGCAGGTCGCGCGCCAGCTCGGCGTCCTGCGGCGCCACGCTCTGGCCGAGGCGGGCCAGCCGCGCGCGCAGGGTTTGCACCACCCAGGCCAGCGAGCGCGGGTTGTCGCGGTCGAGCACCAGCAGGTCGATCAGGGCGACCAGGTCGCGGCGCTGCTGGTACTGGGCGTGGAAGGTGATGGTGCTGTCGAACAGGGCCACCATGGCTTCGAAGCCCGCGGGTTCGTGCACGCTGCCCGTTTCAAGGCCTAGGGCCAGCGCGCGCGACAGCGTGGCCAGGCGCTCGATGTGGCGGCCGATGGAGAGCAGGCGCCAGCCGTCGTCGCGCACCATCCGGTCGGTCTGCGAGCCGGTGATGGCGGCGAGCTGCTGGCTCGCCTCCTGCAGCAGCAACTGCGCTTCGCCGGTGGTGAAGTCCCCGCCATGGAGCAGGCGAGCGGCGCTGCTGGCGAAGCCCGCCTGCGCGCGTTCGATGAGGTTCCAGTGCTCGCGCGAGAGCCGCTCGCGCACCTGCGCCGCCGCGCCGGCGATGGCGCGCAGGTTGAAGCCGGCACTGAAGGAACTGGCGGCCGCCGGGTCCCGCGGGTGCGGCGCCAGGTTGGCCATGAGGCTTCGCGCGAACACGCGCGGGGACTGGTGGGCCTCCGGCACGTCGGCCAGCACCAGCGCGTTCTCGCGCGAGACCTCGGTGAGCCAGCTCAGCAGGGCCCGCGTGCCGGGTTCCTCGCCATCGAGTTCGTCGAGCACGATTTCGGCCAGGCGCACGCTGTTCTCGGCGCGTTCGGTGTAGCGGCCGAGCCAGAACAGGTTCTCGGCCGCGCGGCTGGTCACCGGCTGCTTCTGCTGCGCGATGGCGAAGGAGCTGGGCTGGCTTTGCAGCAGGCTGGTGTGGTCGACCGCGCCCTCGGTGAGCACCCAGCAGTCGGCGCTGCTGCCGCCGCGCTGCATGGTGGCCATCAATTGGCCACGCGGCGCCAGGCGGACTAGGCCGCCGGGCAGCACGCGCCAGGAGCCGGCGCCGTCGGCAAGGGCAAATACGCGCAGCATGGCCGAACGGGGCATGAGGCGGTCGCCTGTCCAGGTGGGCGTCTGCGACAGCGGCAACCAGGACTGCACGGTGTACTGCTCGGGCTGGCGCACCAAGCGGCCGGTCCATTCGTCCAGCGCGCGCGCGCCCAGGCCCTGACCGATCACGGTCTGCGGCCCACCCTGCGGGTAGGTGGCCTTGATCACGCCGTCCTTGAGCAGCGGCAGCACGCTGCGCAGCGCGGCGTCCTCGCCGCACCACCAGGTGGCCAGCGAAGGCAGTTGCAGCGGTTCGCCCAGCAGGTGCTCGCTGATCGCGGGCAGGAAGCCCAGCAAGGCGCTCGATTCGAGCGGGGCCGAGCCCGGCGCGTTGGCCAGCAGCAGGTTGCCGGCGCGCAGCACCTGCAGCAGCCCGGGCACGCCCAGCGTGGAATCGGTGCGCAGCTCCAGCGGGTCGAGCCACTGGTCATCCACGCGCTTGATCAGGGCATGCACGGGCTCCAGCCCGGCCAGGGTCTTGAGAAACAGGCGCTCGTCGCGCACGGTGAGGTCGTTGCCCTCCACCAGCGTGAGGCCCAGGTAGCGGGCCAGGTAGGCGTGCTCGAAATAGGTTTCGTTGTAGGGGCCGGGCGTGAGCAACGCGATGCGCGCGTTCTCGCCCTCGGGCGCCATGGCCTGGATGCCGTTGACGAGCGCGCGGTAGCTGGCTGCCAGCCGCTGCACCTTCATCCCTGCGAACGCCTTGGGAAACTGGCGGCTGATGGCGATGCGGTTTTCGAGCAGGTAGCCCAGGCCGGACGGCGCCTGCGTGCGCTGGCCCACCACCCACCAGCGCCCGTCGGGGCCGTGGGCGAGGTCGAAGCCGACGATGTGCAGCCAGGTGCCGCCACGCGGCTGCATGCCCTGCATGGCGCGCAGGTAGCCTGGGTGGCCTTGCACCAGGGCGGCCGGCAGCAGGGCGCGCTTGAGCAGTTCGCGCGGACCGTAGAGGTCGGCCATCATGGCGTTGAGCAGGCGCGCGCGCTGAAGCACGCCGGCCTCGATCTGCGCCCAGTCCCGCGGGCCCAGGATCATGGGGAAGAGGTCGAGCGCCCAGGGGCGCTGCAGGCCGCTCTCGTCGGCGTAGACGTTGTAGGTGACGCCGTTGTCGCGGATCTGGCGCTGCAGCGCCTCGGCGCGGCGGTTCAGGTCGGCCAGCCCTTCGGTGCCGGTGTGGTCGAAGAAGTCGCCCCAGGTGGGCGCCAGGCCGTGCGGGCCTTCGCCCTGCAGTTCGTCGAGGTGGCCAGCGTCGGCCGGCACGGCCAGCGACATCGCCCACTCGCCCGGGTGCTCGGGTTGCAAGGGGTCGAAAAGGGAATCGTGAGGATCGGCGTTCACGGCGGGAAGTATGCCCGCGCGCCCGCGCCGGGCCTTGCTCTCGGGCTCAGGTCCTCAGGTCGAGCGTGCACGGGAATTCACGGTTCACCTCGGCGGGCGACACGCGCAGGCGCCCGGGCGTGTGGCCCGTCTGGAAGAAGCGCGACAGGCGCCGGCTTTCGGCCTCGTAGGCGTTGACGGGGAAGCTGTCGTAGTTGCGTCCGCCCGGGTGGCTCACGTGGTACTGGCCGCCGCCCAGGGAGCGCTCCATCCAGGTGTCGACGACGTCGAAGGTGAGCGGGGCGTGCACGCCGATGGCGGGGTGCAGCGCCGAGGGCGGCGCCCAGGCCTTGTAGCGCACGCCGGCCACGTACTCGCCCGCGGTGCCGGTGTTGTGCAGCGGCAGGGCGCGCCCGTTGCAGGTGATGAGGTAGCGCCGGTCGGTCCAGCCGCGCACCCGCACCTCCAGGCGCTCCAGGGACGAGTCCACGTAACGCACGGTGCCGCCGGCCGCGCCTTCTTCGCCCATCACGTGCCAGGGCTCCAGCGCGCCGCGCAGCGTCAGTTCGATGCCGCGTGCCGCGATCTCGCCGATCAGGGGGAAGCGGAACTCGAAGTGCGGCTCGAACCAGGCCATGTCGAAGGCGTAGCCGGCCTCGCGCAGCTCGGCCAGCACGTCCTCGAAATCCAGTCGCAGGTAGGTGGGCAGCAGCCAGCGGTCGTGCAGCTCGGTGCCCCAGCGGGCCAGCGGCGTGCGGCAGGGCTGTTGCCAGAAGCGCGCCACCAGCGCGCGCAGCAGCAGCTGCTGGGCCAGGCTCATGCGCGCGTGCGGCGGCATCTCGAAGGCGCGCAGCTCCAGCAGACCCAGGCGGCCGGTGGAGCCGTCGGGCGAGTAGAGCTTGTCGATGCAGAACTCGCTGCGGTGCGTGTTGCCGGTGACGTCGATCAGGAGGTTGCGCAAGGTCCGGTCGACCAGCCAGGGCGGCATGTGTTCCCCGTGGCGCTCGCGCGCCCGCTCGATCTGCTCGAGCGCGATCTCCAGCTCGACCAGTTGGTCGTTGCGCGCCTCGTCCACGCGCGGCGACTGGCTGGTGGGCCCGATGAACAGGCCGCTGAAGAGATAGCTCAGCGAGGGGTGGTTGTGCCAGAAGGTGAGCAGGCTGCCCAGCAGCTCGGGCTTGCGCAGGAAGGGCGAGTCGGCGGGCGTGGCGCCGCCCAGAACGAAGTGGTTGCCGCCCCCGGTGCCGGTGTGGCGGCCGTCGGTCATGAACTTCTCGGCGCACAGGCGCGTCTGGTGCGCGGCCTCGTACAGGAATTCGGTGTTGGCCACCAGTTCGTTCCAGTTGTGCGCGGGGTGGATGTTGACCTCGATCACACCCGGATCGGGCGTGACCTGGAGCATCTTCAGGCGCGCATCGCGCGGCGGTGGGTAGCCTTCGAGCACCACCTGCACGCCCAGGCGCTCGGCCGTGGCCTCGACGGCGGCGAGCAGCTCGAGGTAGTCCTCCAGCCGTTCCATGGGGGGCATGAAGATGTAGAGGTGCTGGCTCTTGCCGCCCTTGTCCTTTTCCGCCTTCGGGCCATTGGCGCGCTGCGGGTCGCGCGCCTCCACGCACAGGGCGGTTCGCGTGAGCCAGCCCGCCGACTCGCCGCGCTGGGGGAAGTGCGAGGAAGGACTCTTCGCCGCCGCGCCGGCGGGCCAGCCGTGTGCCGGTCGCGCCGCGCTCGCGTGGGACACGGCCTGCGTGCGCAAGGGCGTGGCCCGCGGCAGCGCCTGCCGCGGCGCGAAAGGGTCCTGTTCGATGTGTTGTGGCCGATCGCCCGCGCTCGCCCAGGGCAGCGAGTCCAGTGGCAGCCGGTAGCCCATGGGCGAATCGCCGGGGATGAGGTACATGCGCTCGTCGCGGAAGAACCAGGGGCCGGTGGACCACACGGCGCCGCCGAGGGCGGGGTTGCCGGCATTGGCCTGCAGCGGCAGCACATAGCCCACCACGCTGGACAGGCCCTGGTCGAACACGCGGCGCAAGCGGATGCGTTCCAGCTCGTCGTCGAGGCGGCTGTCGAACGGGTCCACGTTCACCGGCAGGCGGCGCTCGCGCCACAGGTAGTACCAGGTGTCCTCGTAGCCCGCGGTGATGTATTGCGTGGACAGGCCCAGGCGGCGCGCCAGCGCCTGGGCGAAGCGGCGCGCGTCGTCGCTGCTGTAGCGGGCCTCGTCGCGCTCGTCGGCCAGCAACGCGGGGTTGTTCCAGCAGGGTTCGCCGTCGGCGCGCCAGAACACCGACAGCGCCCAGCGCGGCAACTGCTCGCCCGGGTACCACTTGCCCTGGCCCATGTGCACGAAGCCGCCCTGGCCGTATTGCTCGCGCAAGCGGCCCAGCAGCTCGGTGGCGTAGCCGCGCTTGGTCGGGCCCAGGGCGTCGGTGTTCCACTCGGCGGCGTCGCGGTCGCTGATGGCCACGTAGGTGGGTTCGCCGCCCTGCGTGAGGCGCACGTCGTGCTTCACGAGGTCGGCGTCCACCTGGTCGCCCAGGGCGAGCACGGCGGCCCATTGCTCGTCGGTGTACGGCCGCGTCACGCGCGGCGATTCGTGCACGCGCGTGACGGACATGTGGTGCTCGAAGGCCACCTCGCTCTTGTCCACACCGCCTTCCACCGGCGCGGCGCTGCCGGGTTGGGGCGTGCAGGCCAGCGGGATGTGGCCCTCGCCCGCGAGCAGACCCGAGGTGGGGTCGAGGCCGATCCAGCCGGCGCCGGGCAGGTAGACCTCGCACCAGGCGTGCAGGTCGGTGAAGTCGCGCTCGGGGCCGCTGGGGCCGTCCACGGATTTCACGTCGGGCGCCAGCTGGATGAGGTAGCCCGAGACGAAGCGCGCGGCCAGGCCCATGTGGCGCAGCAACTGAACCAGCAGCCAGCCGCTGTCGCGGCAGGAGCCGCGCTGGAGCTGCAGTGTCTGCTCGGGCGTCTGCACGCCGGGCTCCATGCGGATGGTGTAGGCGATGTCGCGCTGCAGGCGCTGATTGATGTCCACCAGGAAGTCGATGGTGCGGCGCTTGGCGCGGTCGATGCCGTCGAGATAGGACGTGAGCAGCGGGGTGAGCGGCTCGGTGGCCAGATACGGTGCCAGTTCGCGCCGCTGCGCCTCGGCATACTCGAACGGGAACTGCTCGGCCTGCGGTTCGAGGAAGAAGTCGAAGGGGTTGTGCACCGCCATCTCGACCACCAGGTCGATGGTGATCTTGAACTCGGTGGTGGGCTCGGGAAACACCAGGCGGGCCTGGTAGTTGGCGAACGGGTCCTGCTGCCAGTTGATGAAATGCGTGGCGGGCTCGATGCGCTGCGAATACGAGAGCACCCGGGTGCGGCTGTGCGGCGCCGGTCGCAGGCGGACCACCTGAGGGCCCAGGCGCACCAGGCGGTCGTACCGGTAGTGGGTGATGTGGCTCAGGGCAACGTGGATGGCCATGCGACGGGCTTTCAGGACAGGGAGGACGCGGGACCGCGCCAGCGCTCTCGCGGTTGAAAAACCATGCTAGCAAGTCTTGCGCCATTGCGCGATGACGGTTCGGACACCAAAGCGCCGCGCGCCTGGCTCGTGGGCTGGGCGCTGGCCGGCGTGGTGCTGGGCACCGCCTTTCAGCTTCAGCAATCGGGTCTGTGGGCCTGGGGCCTGTACCTCGGCATTGGCCTCGCGGGCGGGTTGGCCTTGGGCTGGCGCCGGCGCGTGCCGTGGTTGGTGGCGGGCGTGGCGCTGGCCTTCAGCGGAACGGGCCTGCGCGCGGTGGCCCTGGCCGGGCAAGGCCTGGCGCCGGCGCTGGAAGGCCGGGACATCGCGGTGGTCGGACGCGTCGCGTCCTTGCCGGTGATGGGCTTGCAGGGCGAGCGCTTCGAGTTCCTGGTCGAGCGCGCGAGCCTGGCCGGCCAGGCCGTGCGCCTGCCGGCGCGCCTGCTGCTGGGCTGGTATGGCGGGCCGCAGCGCGACGCTGATCGGCCCGGCGGCTGGGCGGTGGCCCACCGCAGCCCGGGTCTGGTGGCGGGCGAACGCTGGGCGTTCGAGGTGCGCTTGAAGCGCGCGCACGGCAGCCTCAACCCGCACGGCTTCGACCGCGAGCGCTGGCTGTGGGAGCGCGGCATTCTGGCCACCGGCTACGTGCGCGCGGGCCCGCGCGACCCGGCGCCCGAACGGCTGGCGCAGACCTGGCGCCATCCGGTGGACCGGGCGCGCCAGCGCGTGGCCGAGGCCATGGGCGAGCGCCTGGGCGATTCGCGCGCCGCGGGCGTGCTGGCGGCGCTCGCGGTGGGCGAGCAATCGGCCATCGTGGGTTTGGGTAAAAGAGTCGTTCGCTAAGAAAGTGAGGAAAATCAACGCTCTTGCTCAAGCCCGGCCACTAGCTAGGTAATTAAGTCGTTCGCTTTCGAGAAAGACCTGTTCTGCTAACTAGGTAAAAGAGTCGTTCGCTTTCAAGCCTGAGTGCCTCTCATTGCTTGTTGCAAGGCGTATTGGGGGCGACGAGCAGTGTAGGGACCGACCGAGGGTGGCGCGTTCAATCCCCGTTTGGGCAGTCATGTTCGCGGGCAATTTTCACGAGGCGATAGCCTGGGCGGGCTGGATCTTCCGACGTAGACATATTCAAGCAACATCCACTGAGGGAGTTCTACTTGGCTCGATGCACAGCACCAGTTCGTGGACACAGTTCCGCCGCCGCAGCGGCAGCTTGTCCCGCATGCCGCTACAGAAGCAGCTACCGCTATAGCGGTTACAGCCCTTCGTATCCCACGTCGAGTGGAGGTAGCTACAGCGGTGGAAGCGGGAGTTTTGGCCGCTCTGGAGGCACCTCAAGGCCGAGATGGTCGAAGGCGGGTTCGCCCATTTCGTATACGTCGGCCCAGGTTCTCTCTCTCACCCCAATCCGTGAAACCGTTGAGACGCGGGCAGTGACGCTGCCAGATCTTCGTGACGTGTTTCTGTGCCACGCGTGGGACGACCGACAGGGGATAGCCAAGCAACTGCATGACTTGCTTGTGGTGGCTGGCGTCAAGGTGTGGTTCAGTGAAAAGGATGTGCAACTCGGCCAACCCCTGATGCGGGCGATTGACAAGGGGTTGGCAAACTCTCGAATTGGGCTCGTGTTGGTGACGCCTGCTCTGATAGCCCGGCTCCCAAACGAAGGCGTTGCTGAGAAGGAGCTTTCTGCGCTCCTGGCGGGTAACCAGCTTGTTCCCATCGTGCACAACACGACGTACGCGGCTCTACGAAACGTCAGTCCGCTGCTCGCCTCCCGAACCGGCTTGGACACTGCGGAAGACTCCATGGAAGTGGTCGCCGCCAAGATTGCCGAGCTCGTCGCCGTGTAGGTCTGGTGTTGCCTGGTAGACGGCTTACTCCTCGTCTCTTGACTTCCTTGGTCTTCGGCTGAAATCAACAGGTGAGAAGTCAACTGAGGTTGAGTGCCTGTACTCGCGCGACTTGGGCAGCGTAAAGGTCTGCCCACGTTGTTTCTCCAGCGCGAAGCTCCACCCTCTTGTGCTGAGGTGTCAGTTCTACAGCCCCTGCAAACTTCTTTAAAAACCGTCTGATTTCGGCAGACGCATGCCCAGGCAGAGTGCCCTCGTCGAAAAGCAGTATGAAGAACACAAGCGGGCCGAACACTTTTAGCCGCAACATGTACGGACGGCCCCCCTAGACCGCCCCGTAACAGATGCGAACCAAGAACGGGTTGAAGGGCTGTTCCGTGTCCACATTCTTTAGATACGGGACCGCTGCGCGCTTCGCCGGAGCTATTCGTTCCGCTCCCGCCAGATACGCAGCCACGGTGACTCTTCCACGACGCGGTCTAGCCTCGTTTCCAAGCATGTATGGGACAAGATCTTCGAACAGGTGACGATGAGCGCCATCCGTTCTGGACGAGTTAAAGGACACCTTCAAAAGCCAGCGAACCAGTAGGTCAGAAGTCTCAGCCTGGCTGTGCTTCAAGCAGAAGGCGCTTGACGTCCTCCAGGTGATTTGCGCGCCGAAGCCGCGTGTAAAGCGAAAACGCGCTCGCCACATCCCGGTGGTGTCCTGGCAACTGAGGCCACTTGCAGGGGTGGACCAGCTTGGTCCGAATCAAGTTCAGGTTCCGTCGCAGGCGGGCATCGTCGCCAGTGGCTTTGCCATGTTCCGGAAGTGCCTGGTTCTTGAGCAAGTGCTCGCGTACCTCAATGAAGGTCGAATCCAACACCTCACGGATTGGCACTGAGTTCCGGTCAAACGGCTCTGCGCGCTTGCGGAAGGCGAAGGTCTGAGTGGTGTTGTGCTCGCGTGTGTAGATGTCGTCACACGTCACCTTGAAGATGGTCATTCTTGCGACGCAAAAAATCCCGTGCACGCGCTTGCCCCGCACTGACACCTCGAACTCTCCCTCTGGCATTGTGCAGTCGAGCCGGCCATCTAGTGCGTTGCGGAACACGCTTCCCCAGGCTCGTTGGGCCGATCTACTGTGCGCCATCCAAGCAAGTCGCTGCAAGACGCTGGAGTCTCGCTTGTAGTTTTGCCGAAAGAGCGCTCTGTCGGGGAAGGTGATTTGGTTGTCCGAGTCTTCTAGGACTGGAGCGCAAAAGCACTCGACGGGGATTGGTCGGAAGAGAAGCTTCGCCAGCGGGACGTTGAAGGCGAAGAGAGCTTGCACCAGCAGTTGGCTCGGAATCCAGACGTCGCCTTTACTCGTATCAAATGTGTGTAGCGTTTGACCACCAGTTGGGAGGCTGTTCCATCTCATCAGGTCCAAGTACTGGGAGATGTCGTCGACGCCGTGCAACTTCGAGCGCAGTACCACCTTCAGACTTTCTTGGCGGTCGCTGAGAACGAAAGGCATCTCATGCACTGGCAGCGTCTTTCGAACGCCGTCGACGCTCAGAGTGTTGCAGAGGAAGGCGCCGTCGGCGGCGGTTGGTGAGAGGTGGGTGACCCAGGACACGGGGAAAAGCTCCTTTCACAGCTATAGCGCCTCCGTTTTATCTAGTCCAGTCGCCTGGAGGTAGGTGGACCGCGTAGGCGTTTCGTTCCGGCCGGGTCTGCGCCAAGGACTGGTTCCCCATGTGTTCTCGCAGCGGGAAGCCCTTGCCTGAGTCGGGCCCCCGACAGCATGCGCGTTTTGGTGATGTGTCAGATCTGGCGCTTTAGAGCGCATGTCAGTCCGCGCATTCTCTAAAACAACGCGGAGTTGAGAGCCGGTGACTACACGACAAGACGCCGTCGTGGCGCCGACAGACCATCACTTATGTACTCAGTAACCACTCAAGTCCTATCCATGCCAGAGGCTCAGCAGCGCTTCCAAGGATTCATCGACCTTCAGAAGACTCTTCCAGAGAACGAGCCCGGAACTCTGTCAGGCACTGAGGTCTGGCTCCCAGGGTGCAGCGACGCCGACCCGCATCCGCATTACGTGCTTTTCGTCCGCGCGGCCGAGTTTGAGCGCGATGCACTCGTGGCGACGTGCTCCCAGCACCTTCGACAAATCAACTGGGAGTCTGAAAACCTTGAGCACAAGCAGTCGTTCGTGCTCATGGGAGCAAAAGAGACGGGCATCTACGTCCCGCTTTGGAGTTCGGGCTGCCTGCGAATCAGCGAGCGCCAGTGCACCATCCGCGTAGTCTTTATCGGCAGTGACTGGGCTGTCGATACCAGGCACCACCTGACAGGTGAAGACCTAGACGACTACATGATTGGCTGCCAGGTGCACATGGACTCCACCGGACCGCACTACAAGCCGTGGCGCATGTACAGCGAAGAGACACTCAACGCCATGAAAGGCCTGAGCGGCAACATCGAGGTTCCAGGACGAATGGTCAGGACCTCGGTACCTGCTGCGGACCTCGGTTGATTCGGGCTTCGTGGCTGTGCCTCGACCAGCTAGTACACTTTTCCGCACATCCAGTTGGCTGCGCCAAGGCAATCTTGCGTGCGTAGATCCGTGCACGGATGAAGACGAAGCAGCAAAAGACCATGTTCAGGAGGAATGCATGCAGGTTTTGACTTCTCGCGGTGGGCGTGGCTGGAGAGCCGTTGAGGAACCAAAGCGGGACGCCAACGGACGCGAGATTCCTGACGAGGCTCTCTCTGAGATATCAAGGAACCTATCGGACTGCTTCCGCTGCAGCAATCTGGTGGTCCTCACGGGTCTCGGCACATCGTTGCATGTGAACCGCGCGCCGGCACCCTTAGACAATCCGTTGAAACGGACGCCGCTGGAAGGAAAGGCGATTGCCCCGATGATGCGCGACCTCTGGAGCGCTTGCAAGGCGATGGATGCGAAGAAGTTCGAGGAGGCGCTTAAGTTGGCACGTTACCCAGTCGGGGACAAAGGCGAGAACATCGAGTCGTTGCTCTCCTATTGCAAGCTGGCCGAAGACTTTATCGACAGCGCTGCTGAAAAGGCCATAGTTGCTAGTTTCATCAAAGTCGCAGAGGAGGTCGTCAGAGACCAAGTGCGATTCCTGAAGGTGGATGATGATGTTGGTTTGCATGCGGACTTTCTTCGAAGACTGGTCAGACGTTCAACCAGGAAGCTGCGCACCAAGGTGTTCACCACCAATTACGATCTTTGTTTAGAAGTGGCCCCGCAAATCTGAACAGGTGAGATAAAGCAGGCTCCGTGCATTGAGCCGGCCC
>NZ_WVZN01000051.1:0-389 GCF_011772445.1 Hydrogenophaga sp.
CCGCATCTCCCGCACCAACTGCCTCAGCCCTCAAAGCGTCCCCGCGATTGCCGATGCCGTACAAGCTTGGTGGGCGCGCGTCGTGCCGACTGTCGGCTGGGACTATGCCCCCAGTCCTCAGGCGGCCCGCCGCCCCTTTCAACTCCCGCCCGACCTGCCCACCTTCACCGGTCGCGAGAGCTACCTGAAAGACTTGGACACGCTGTTGCATCCTGGTGCTGGGCGCACCGTAAGCCTGGTGGGGCTGCGCGGGATGGCTGGCGTGGGCAAGTCGGCGCTGGCGGTGCACGCCGCCCACCGCTGGGGTGACCGCTTCCGCGACGGCGTCGTCTGGGTCGACCTGCGCCAGCGAGACGTGGCCACCGCACTGCGCCACATCGCCGCCACCT
>NZ_WVZN01000051.1:496-667 GCF_011772445.1 Hydrogenophaga sp.
TCATCATTCTGGACAACGCCGAGGACGTGCCAGCGGACCAGTTCCCGCTGCTCCTTCCTGGTGCAACCGGCTGCGTGACCCTGGTGACCAGCCGCCGTGCCTTCTCCGAACTGATCCGTCACGGGCAGATGCTGCGCGTGGGGCAGATGCCGGAGGACGAGGCCAAGGCAC
>NZ_WVZN01000051.1:820-1013 GCF_011772445.1 Hydrogenophaga sp.
AGCCCGGCGGCGGATGAGGCCGATGAGGCGGCGCGGGGTAAGTTGGTCGAGCGGCTGGGCTGCCTGCCCCTCGCGCTCGATGTCGCCGCGCAGCGCATGGTGGAGCGGGGCTGGAGCGCTGTCGAATACGTCGCCCGCCTGGAGAATGTCCCCAGCCTAGTCGCTGAACTAAACCTGCCCCTGGCGGACCGGC
>NZ_WVZN01000051.1:1147-1372 GCF_011772445.1 Hydrogenophaga sp.
CCCACCGTCCGTTGCCGGGGTGCTGGGGGAGGAGCTGGCCAAGGTCGAGCGGGGGCTGGAGGAACTGGCATTTCTATCATTGGTGCGGCCCGGTGAACTGGAAGGCCGGTACGAACTGCACCCCTTACTGGCCGACTACAGCCGCGCGCTGGCGCGGGAGGCGGGTGAGTGGGAGATGCTGCGGAGCGCACACCTGGCCCACTATGTGGCCTACGTCCAGCGGTA
>NZ_WVZN01000051.1:1456-1684 GCF_011772445.1 Hydrogenophaga sp.
CGGTATACCCGCGACTACGCGGCGCTGGAGGCGGAACTGGCGAACCTGATGGCGGCGGCAGAGTGGTCGTGGCAGAGCGGTGAGAACAACGGCGTGCTGGATCTGGCACAATGGCTCTATGTTGGCGGTGGAGAATTCCTGGACCTGCAGGGCCACGCGCGTGAGGCCGTGCGACTGCTGACCTGGGCGGCCGAGGCATCCCGTGCGCTGGGCGACCGGCGCGGGGAA
>NZ_WVZN01000051.1:1840-2006 GCF_011772445.1 Hydrogenophaga sp.
CGGCAATGCCTACAGCGACCTGGGGGAGGTGGGGCGGGCCATCGAGTACTACGAGCAGGCGCTGGCCATAGCGCGCGAGATCGGCGACCGGCGCGGCGAGGCCTTCCATTGCTGGAACTTGGGGTTACTGTATGCGGAGAGTGACCCGGCCCATGCCGCAGAGCTA